>SHND01000059.1 GCA_004295045.1 Chloroflexota bacterium
AGATCCCGGTCCGACTCACACTCAGGCTCATGGCACCAATGACAGGACGACCTCTGTGCCAACCGCGTGCGAGGAGGATAGCACATTTTCATCCTTGGTGGTGCCCCTTCGGGCATAAGGACTCACACCATATTAGCACAGAGGGCTTTGTCCAGCGTTTGCTATCGCGCTTGCTCTTTATCTGTTTCTTGCAAAAGAAACGTTGGCTCAATCAAGCCTCGCGTTATCTCTTTGGCTTGTTTGACCGCGCCGAGCAAGGGGGCAAGGATTTTTATCGCGACTATTTGCACGATTTACTTTTTAACGGCTTCAACAATTACGAGCGTGACAATCCGCACAAGATGCTGGAACTTCAAGAACGCATTGGCATCGTGCCATTTCTGAACGGAGGATTGTTTGAAAGAAGCGAGCCGTGGGACGAACCCGAACGCGTCAATTTGAGCAATGCGGTCATGTCCCGTGTCTTGGGCGAAGATGGTTTGCTGCGCCGTTACAATTTCACGATTACGGAAAGTATGCCGTACACGCAGGAGATCGCGGTGGATCCCGAAATGCTCGGCAAGGTGTTTGAATCGGTGGTGCTGCAAAGCGAAGCGGCGGTGGATTACAACGCGTCCGATTTACGCAAGGCGACCGGTTTGTACTATACGCCGCGCATCGTCGTGCATTTCATCTGTCGGGAAGTGATGCGCCAATTTCTTGCTGCGCGCATCGAGGGCAAGGATATCATTACGCGTTTGCGCGTGCTGCTCGAATTGGACGCGGCGGACGGCATTGATGCAGAGGAAATGAATCAATTGTGCGCGTTGCTTTCGGCGGACGAGGCGCGCGCCATTCGCGGACATCTCGAAACCATCAAGGCGTGCGACCCCTCCGTCGGTTCGGGCGCGTTCGCAGTGGGCTTGCTCCAAGAATTTGTGAATCTGTGGATTTTGTGCGAGACGCGCGAACGCGGCAAGGACCCGCGTGAGGTACAAGACCCGAATTATTTGTATCACGTCCAGCGCAAATTCATCGAGTCGGCAATCTATGGCGTGGACATTCAGCTGCGGGCAATCGAGATTTGCAAGCTACGTGCTGACCGACAGCGCATCGTTTACTTTTAACCGATAGCGCATCGCTTACTTTTGAACCTTAACAACCGACAGGTGATCGTTCAAAATTTGGGGATGATTTTGGACCGTAATCCTGCAATGACGCCCCATCTGACAGCGCAGCTGATGCGTTTCGTGAAACAGTTGCACCACCAAAATGAGTTTCCCCAAATTTTGAACAGTCACCCGACAGCGCATCGTTTACTTTTGTGCAATTGGTTCCGCCACTTGCGAGTATAGTTTCCTTCCCGGTAACCGTCAGCGGTACGGGGAGGAAACGATGAAAGACGAACTCTCACTTCGCCAGCAAGCGATGCGGATGCGCTTGGCCGGCGAGTCGGTGCTCCTGATTTGCCGTACCGTGCGGCGCTCCAATATGTGGTTTCATAAATGGTGGCAACGCTATCTGGAACTCAGCACCGAAGGACTTTACGATCTGACGCGTGCCAATCACCAAGTCGTGAATCGCACGCCGCTGCACATTGAACGCGCGGTGCTCAGCATTCGGCGGCGCCTCGCCGCCCATGCGACGCCACAAACGCGCTATGCCTATGTCGGGGCGGTGACGATTCAAACCGAGCTCAAAGCTTTGAGCTATACCCCGTTGCCGACCCTGCGGACCATCGAACGCATCTTGCAGCGTGCCAACCTGACCAGTCCGCGCCTCCGGCTGGCCCGCCGTTTGCCCCGCAGCAGCTATCCCGCGCCGCCCGCCCATGATTCCAATCAACTGCATCAAGTGGATTTGGTGGGGCCGCGTTATCTACAGGGCGATAAGACCAAGTATTACTTTGCGGTCTGCAAAGATGTCTTTGACCAGTCCGTATACGTCGAATTTCTCGACGGGGCGACGCTGGAGCAGCTCTTGCCCTTTCTGGTGCACGCCTGGCAAGCCTTGGGGCTGCCGGAGCAAGTGCAGTTCGATAATGGTCGAGTGTTCTACGGTGGCGGATGGTGGGCGCGTTCCGTCAACCGTCTGCTGCGCCTCGTGTTGCGGTTGGGCATTCAGCCCATCTTCATTTCCGAAGCGAGTCCAGAACGCAATGGCTCGGTCGAGAACTTCAACGGCTGGTTTCAAACGCCGCTCTTGCGTCGCAGGTTTGGGTCAGCCGCCGCACTCCGTCGGGAATTGCGCCGTTTAGTGATAACGGCGAATGAACAACATGTGCATCAGCATCTGGGCTTCAAAACAGCTGCTCAGTTCCGCCGCAGCAAACGCCTCCGCAAAGTGCCTGCCAACTTCACTTTGGACTTTGACAAGATTCCGGTGACCGCAGGCAAGATTGTATTCATTCGCTGGATCCCGAGGCACGGCCGCGTGGATATCTTGGGCGAGTCGGTGAAAATTGGGCGGTGCTACCGCGATCAGTATGTTAAGGTGATGCTCAATACGCTCAAGCCCAGCTTGAAGGTGTACTTGAACGGACGTCTCATCAAGCAGATTTCCTTCAAGTTGCGGCTCGGCTAAGTTCAAAAGTAAGCAATGCGCTGACGGTTACCATCACCTCAAAAGTAAACGTAGGACCGCTGTCGGTCAGCAGCTACGTTTGTGGCTTTCGCTCGCGGTGGATTTTCAACCTGACGCCGACCCGCGTTTTGCGACGCGCGAAAAATTTCAAGAGGCAATCAACAAAATCGAACCATTGCCCAATCTCGCCTACAAAATTCGACGCGGCGATTCTTTGCTCGACCAAATTCACGGACAAGATTTTTTGCTCGACAAGGTAAAGGCGGACGCGCAAATCGTCGACGCGTACCATCGCATCGAAAAGGAACAGCAAAATTTTTTCAACGCGCAGCACCCTGACAAGAAACGCAACATGCGCCGTCGCGTGCTGGACGAACGTTTGCGGCTCGCCGAACGCTATTTGAAACGGATGAAGGAACGGGTGGCAACGTATCAAACGGCGATGTTTGGCGAAACGGAAAAGCAAGCCGCCGCGCGCAAGCAGCGCGAGGAACAGACGGCGAAACTGGAAGCGGCGGAACGCGCTTTGAAACGCGCGCAGCGCACATTCAATCCGCTCAAAGCAAAATCGCGCGTGACGCCTGCCGACGAAATGATTTTGGACGAATTGGAAGCGGGCAGTGAACAAGACATGACGTTCGCGTGGCGTTTAGATTTTCCCGAAGTATTTCAACGGCGCGAGCGCGAAGGGTTCGATTTGATTGTGGGCAATCCGCCTTTCGTCACCGCGCGCAATCCCGAAAAACGTGAATTGTATCGAGCGCGCTGGAAAGAGGTGTGCCACGGCAAATATCTGCTCGTCGCGCCCTTTTTTGCGCGCGCGTTCGGCATTCTTGGGCGACGAACTGCCGCAGAATGATTTCAGCTTGGGAGACGCGTGGAAATGGTATGGCGCATGAATGGACAAGCAAACCGCGCGTGCCTTTGTCGTTCTCGTGGATCTTTCCTCTGCATCCCTTCCCCTCGCGGACCTGGACGCGTTATTCTCCTCCGCGCGAGATTTGGAGAGGCAGTGGCAGCATAACCGCGTGCGTGTCTTGCATCTCATTGCGGGCTGTTGGAACCAGCTCGAGCTAAAACGATATTACGATGTGGGCATACAAACCTCCTTCCCGTATACGCGCGCCGATAATTATTTCGTGTGGCGCGGTTTGAGCCTATCTGAAGTGCATGGCCTCCTAACTCAGAAACGGCGCGCAGACGCGAACAAGTTGAACGCCAAACTCTTGCTCGAGCTTTGTGATAGACATGCAGGGGCGATTGTAGATACGTTGTTGCAGCTGGATACGCGGGAATTCAACCTTGACCAGCTTTTCACCGCACTGAAACAGGTCGCGCGCACAAGTTCCTCAAGCGATGCGCTGGTGGCACTCTGGCAAGCTTTGCCTGTACGCAACCGACAGACGCTTCAGCGTCTTGTGACGAGGCGGCACATCCGCGCCACAGCAGAGCATCCTGACATCATGCCGCTCGTAGATGCGGGGGTCGCCAAACTCGAGCTGCTTGGAGACACAAGCTACATAACGTTTTGTTCTTGGTTCGTAGAGCTTGTCGTTCGCGTACGCGGTTCTGAAATTGGGTTGGCGGAGCTGGGCGATCCGATTATCCCCGCGCGATATCTGATGCCGTCAACATCCGTCCTCAACCTCGAAGCGTACCATCTTATCCATGACATCGAAAATACCGCGCGCAATGTGGTGACACACGCACTCTACAACGCAGCTGCGAACGGCGATGCGATCTTGGTGGGACAAAATGTTAAACACCTAATGTGCAACACTTTTTAGCCAGCGATCAAACTGTCTAAATCGAGTGGAGCGTGAAAACGTTGCAAGTTTAGAAAAACTCCGACCGTATGCGCCAAGACTTTGCGAATGAGGCGATGTTGAAAATGCCACATATCGCGTACGCGAATCTGTGCAATGGCGAAGCGTTCGGTCAGATGTGAGCCAACCGTCTCAACGCGCTTGCGAATGCGCCGACAGGTTTTCATGAGTTGCCGTGAATGAGTTGCCGACATATTTTTACGCGGGGGTGTAATCACGTACACCCCGTTGCGTTCGGCCAATACAGTTTGGCGAACCTGATCGATAAATCCTTTATCCGCAGGTACACTGCCCACAAAGCCGCGCACCAATTCATCCAACGCTTGAATGTCATGCGGACGGGCGGATAACAAAGGAAAGTGCGTAATCATCCCAGCGTGCGAAATGCGTAAACCGAGTTTGAAGCCGTAATAATGCATTTCTTTGGCAGCACAATAGCCATAATCGGCGGCAGGCTTGAAACAGCGATCGCGCCGGCTGCGCGTATAGACACACACAGCCACAGGCAACGTATCAATGATTTGCACAGGGTCTTCAGCTTGCCCACTAACAATGGTGAAGCGTTGTTGAATCAGGCTCTTGGTGTGCCAGAGATTCGCCGCCTGCCGCACAAATTGTGTGCGTTCCCGCAATGCGGGAAACCAATCTTGATAATGTTCCTGAAAATGGTCGAAAATATCTTGGTCGTTGTGCAGCTTGAAAAACTCGCCGCAAATTTCGATGGTCATGACTTCTTCATCACTCAAGGCGGGTGCGAAGCCACCGTGCCGAATCCGCGTCAACGCTTGCAAAGCGCGATATTGTTCACAGACCAACAAGTAGACCGTTATGATAAAATCAGTGCGATCCATTGAGCGTTCCTCAAGAGTCGCACATTAGGTTAATAAACATAATCCTGATAAAAATTGCTTTGAAGATGCGCAGTTGCGCGCGGAGGAGTGGCGGGAGCGTAGTCAGCGTAGGGGTTTGCCAGTGCAGCTAAACTCGAACATTGCCTACCTTTCCATGAGTGACCTTGCTGACCTGATTGAAACCATCGGAATTGAACGCAAGTGGCTGTCATGGCAGGCACTCGCGAATACGCTGCACGGGATTCGCGATGTGCGCGACGCAGTCATGCACAATCAGTTGATTGACCAGCGCGTGCTTACGCGGCTTTATGACTTGCGCGAACAAATCTACGCCGCGCTGGCAGAGCAAGGATGATGAATGTAACGCTTGTTTAGCGAAATTATCTGGCGAATATGGCGACTGCAAAGTCTGTTGACAACTGAATAAAAATGACCTTCTTCCGTTAAGATGGGAAGTGCCAACAACTCATCGCACGGAGGAAGATCATGAAACAGTATATTGCACCAACCTTTGACGTCAACCTCGACCCTGCTGGTTTGGTCTTTGATCTAACCAGTTTATATGCGACCTTTGCGCGGCTTACGGATGGGCGCGATGTGCGCGGCATTCGCTATAGTTTGCCGACCATGTTGACGTTTGTCACGCTCGCCAAGTTGTCTGGTGAAAACAGTTTGGCAGGCATCGCCGAGTGGGTGAACTATCGAATTGATGCCTTGAGCGCGGCGCTGGGTTTGAAAAAAAAGCGCGCGCCCGTAGCCACGACCTATAGTCGCGTGCTGGCCGATGCGGTAGATGTTCAGGAACTGGAAGGTGTGATTCATGATTTTTTTGCGAGCCAACCCCATGCCGGACAGAGTGTGCATTTGATTATCGACGGCAAGGAATTACGCGGCACCATTGCCGCGGGACAGAGGCATGGCATCCGGCTGTTGGCGGCGTTTCTGCCTGCCGAAGGATGGGTGCTCCTGCAAGTTCAAGTGGCGCGCGGCGAAAATGAAATTGGAGCGTCGTTGCGCCTCCTCCAAGCCCTTGATTTACGCGGCAAAATCGTCAGTGGCGATGCGCTGTTGGCGCAACACGAGCTATCGCGCGGGATTGTCGAGGGCGGTGGCGAATACCTTTGGACGGTCAAAACGAATCAAGCCGAGTTATACGCCGACATTCAAACCTTGTTTGCGCCGGAGCGTGTGACTAAAGGCTTTAGTGCGCCGCAAAAGGACCTGCGCCAAGCCGCTTCGCAGGAAAAAAGGCACGGGCGTCTCGAATGTCGCATTCTAACGGCAAGTCGCGAACTCAAAGGCTATCTGGGTTGGCCGTATGCGGAACAAGTCTTTCAGGTGGAACGTCACACACTTCGTTTAAAAGATGGCAAAGCCACGCACGCACTTGCCTACGGCATTACCAGTTTGACGCCGCACGAGGCGAGTGCCCAACGCTTGTTGGACTTGGTGCGGGAACATTGGCAGATTGAAACCGGCTTGCATTGTCGGCGCGACCAAACTTTGCGCGAAGATTGGTGTCACGTCCGACGCGGCAGCGCACCGCAGGCACTCGCAACGCTGAACAATCTGATTATTGGACTGGTCTTGCGCCCAGGCAAACGCAATCTCGCACACATGCGGCGGCGCTTCAACGCCTTCGCGCACGAAGCGCTCCATCTTGTTTTAGCGTCACCAATCTGACTTTGCAGCTGCCATGTCTGGCGAAAAAAATGATTGACACGCTTCTCGCACGCGTGGTAAAGTAATCGCGTTCTTTTCTTGCATGACAAGCGAGTCCAAGTTTATGCAAAG
Source organism: Chloroflexota bacterium (assembly GCA_004295045.1). GTDB lineage: Bacteria > Chloroflexota > Anaerolineae > UBA4142 > SHND01 > SHND01. The sequence continues at coordinate 7,034 of SHND01000059.1, forward strand.
TGAAATTCCCCCCTTGCTCCGCGCTCTGCATGAGCGCTTCCGCTTCCGTATTTCCGGCCCGCGCAGGATTGCGCGCGTTGATGCCTTTACAATTGACCTTGCCGATTGGAAATTAAGTTTAACGAATCGGAACCCATGCTTCTGGATTCACACGCCCGAACTGCTCGCGCTGCCCACTGCAGATTTGGCAGATGAAATCACGGACGCCGCGCGAGAACAGGGATGGTTGAGTGAGACAACGCTCATCCTCTTTGAGGGCAACGGGACGGAATTGCGGCGACATTTGGCACTCACATATGATCCGTTTTTGGTAGTGGACGCGGCGCAGCAAAAAGAGATTGTGAGTGCGCCGTCGCCGCGACGTGTGTTGGTGGACTTGCTCCTCACGCAGGTTCCCCGCTGCGAACTTGCACCTTACGAAACCAATCGTCCCGTCACCGGCAACCGCTTTTTTGGTCGAGATCACGAAATCCGAGAGCTCCTCAAGAGCCAAGATAACTATCTGCTCATCGGTTTTCGCCGCATTGGCAAGACTTCGCTCTTGAAAGAACTCCAGCGTCTCATGGACGACCGCGACCCGCCGGGCGACGACGAACTGCGGCGGGTCTATGTAGATTGCGCCGTGATTACGACAGCGGAGGAACTCTATACTGAAATCGTTTCGCGGCTAAGTCCGGCAGATCTCAAACGCATTTTGGGGCGTCAGTCCAAACGCTATCAGCGGCAGATGTTTGAAAATCTCGCGGACCTGCATGGGGGGCAAATCACGTATCTACTCGATGAAATTGACCCATTGCTTGAGAACGAAATCCAAGCCAAAGAGTTTTGGGACGCGCTGCGGGGCGCGTCTTCCGCCGACAAAGCAGTGGCACGGTTTATCATGGCGGGATATCGGCAAGCGCGCCGCGCCCGCAACGACCCTGACCATCCGATCTACAATGTTTGCAAGTCGTATCCGCTTGGCGCGCTCTCGCTCGGCGATGTGCGCGGCATGATCGAGAAACCGATGGCGGATTTGAGGGTGCATTTGGAAAAGCGCGAGGAGTTCGTTCATCAGATTTATTCCGAAACAGCGGGCTTGCCAAACCTTGTTCAATTCTACTGCTACACACTGTTGCAGCGGCTCGACCGTGGTGAAATTCCCGGCGATACCGTTCGCCTTCAAGATTTGCGCGCGGTGTATGACAGCCCCGAAATGCGCGATTACATGCTCGAAAGTTTTATGGCAAACTCGGAACCCATCGAACGCGCGCTCGTTGCAGTAATGGCGTCGAGTCACTTTGGCATACGCGGTGAACCCTTCACCCTTGCCAATATCACCGCCGAGATGCGCCGCCACCATTTCTCCCTCAAGCTGCCTATATTAGACAGTGCTTGCCGTGACCTTGTCAATGGCGGATTTCTCTCGCCCGAGCGCGACACTTTCCATTTTACGATCCCAGTCTTTGCGCTTCTCATTCGTGAAAATTATTCGGTGGACGCATTTCTCCAAGACCTGCGAAATGAATTTAAACACCGTCCCGAACCGCGCGGAGGACACGTCGCGTGAGCAACCTTCTGCCCATTTCGCCGGCCGAACGCATGGATTGGGTGAATCGGCAGCCGCTCATTGGCGGCGAACCAGAGATGCTTGCCATTTTTCAGCATCTGCGCCGAAATGCATGCTGTCGCTTTATTGGGCCACCTTATCACCACAAAACGAAAATCATGCACGAAGTGTGCCGCCGCGCTGAAGCGCGGCTCGGCATCATCGGTCTTTATGTTTCGCTACGGCGAATTTCCGCTGAAACGGAGCTCGACTTTTTCGCGCTGTTGCACCACACCCTTGTAACAGAAGCGGCACGTGACCATCAGCTACGCGTGCGGCGCGATCCAATCCGCTCAATCAATGATTTCAAACTGCGCCTACTGGAACTCCCGCGCCAGCGGGAAAAAACTGTCGCTATCTTTGTGGATGATCTCGACCGCGCGCCGCAGTTTGTTACCGCACTTGTTAAAGCGCTCGGCGGAGCATCCAAGACGAGCGCGGCGGGTAAACGTTTACTCGCGGTCGTGTGCGCGTCCGAAAGTCTCAAGCGCATGACTGCGAGCGACGCTTCACCGTTCGAACTCTTTTCGCCGCTTGTGCGCTTGACCGACCTTTCGCTTGCTGAAACCGCTGAACTCGTCGCCGCGCAATTACAGCCGTATGCGATTCAAACCGAACCCAGCGCGGTGAAATTTTTGTTTGAGCAAACGCAAGGCGACCGACTCTTGGTGATGCAGGTAGGGCTGGAATGTTACAAACAGTTAGGCGATGCCGGGGGACTTGTCACGCAAGAGCGCATCGCTGACGCCATCCGCGCGTTGGTCGCCGCAGGCGGCTGGGGCGCCGTCACCGAAGGATTGTTTCAAATTGAACGTGATCCCCATTCGCTCGACGCGGTGGTCAAGTTAGTCAAGGACGGGATCGCTTCGCGTGCGGGCGCCGCCGACCCGAGTGCGTTTCCTGACCCTCTTACCGTTTCTGGTTTTGTGCGCGAACAGGGCGGACAATTTGTCGTCAAGAGTCCGCTGCACAAGGCGCTATTGGAACATCATTTTTCGCTCGAGCATTTGGGCGAAATCTATTTTGCGCGGGGCGATTGGGAACGCGCCCTTTTATTTTGGCAAGCAGATTTGCGCGCGGGCGCGGATGACGAAACGGCGCGCAAGAAACGCGCGCGCATCTTTTTCGCAGGCGTGAGCTCAATCTATTCGGAAACAACACGTCGAGATGCATACGCGTGGTTCGACAAATGTCTGCGCGCGGCGTATCCACATGCCGCGTGGCGCGTGTACGAAACGCAGGGCGAATACTTGAATCGCGTGCTGCCGCGTCCGCATCGCGGCGACGAATATTTTCGTCGCTTTCGACGTGATATAGACGCGCATCCTGAACTGCGCGTGCTTGATTTGCCGAACGATTCGTTGATTCAAATGGAGAACGTTTATGTACGTTTGCGCGCCGACCGCGAAAACTTGGGTTTGGTCGTGTTTGAAAATTTATTGACTGGCGACCTCTACGGCAGGCATCACGAGGTTGTTCTGGAACTTGAAAGCCATTTGGGACATGTCGCACGTGCGCTGCGCGTGGTACGTGATCTAGAAGAATCGAATCAGCGCCGTCATCGCCGCGCAGCGAATTGGCAGCAGCTGCTCAAACTGGAACGCGACTTGATGCGCGCCGAGCGCCGCTACGAACGTTTACTTCAGGTCGCGCTCGCCAGCGCGCTCAAGGCGCTTGCACCGCGCGCGCAGCGCGGCTCCATTTATACATTTGACCCAAGTTTGAAACGGCTGGTGATGACCGCCAGCGCGGGATATTCCGAAGAGGTACAGCGCGCGCTTCAATTTCGCCGCGGTGAAGGTCTGGCGGGACATGTGTTTAAAACTGGCGTGCTCTATAACGCCGCCGATGCACAACGCGATCCTCATTTCCAATTGCCGACGACAGGCAATCATCCGATTGTGCGCGCCGCGCTCGGCGTACCGCTCATTGGGCGAAAGGGGATTGTTGGCGTTCTCTGTTTGGATAATTTAGACCGCCCCGACGCGTTTGACGATGAAAGCGAACAGGTCGCCGCGCTTTTCGCGGGACAAGTTGCACCGTGGTTAGAAAGTGTGCGTCTGCTGGAAAAGCTGCGTGAACAACAGCAGTGGTCCCAGTTGACGCAGCAGGCTTTCCACGAAATGGACCGGCGGCTTTACTATGCCGATGAAATCTTGAACGAATTAGCTGTTGCCGCGCGTGAGGGTACGCTTGCTTCAAACGCGCCCGCGGAAATTTTGCGCCTCGATGCCTTTATCGCGCATGTCCGTCCGCATTTACCTGTGCTCAGCGCGTACATGCGTATCAATCGCCTTGAATTGCATCCTCTCGATTTGCGAGCTGAGGTGGAATCACAAGCCCACGCCTTGGAAGCACTGGTGCCAACGCGTTTGCGCTTTGTCGTGGTGAGCGGCGAAGCGGGCGAACTGCGTGTGCGGGCGGATAGCGGTTTCTTGAAAATTTTGCTGACCAATCTGATTGAAAACGCAGTCGAGGCGATGGAACATTTGGACGCAGGTGAGATTCGTGTAGAGCTGCAGCGGCGCGGACGGCGCGCGGTGCTGCGCGTGCACAACGACGGCGACGCGGTGCCCGAGAAATTGCGACGCGTTATTTTCCGCCCCGGCTTTTCGACCAAGTCCACGCGCAAAAAGGGGCGCGGTTATGGCTTAAGATTTTGCCGGCGTATCGCGCTCGCGCATCACGGCACGCTCAATTACGACGAAAGTGATTTGCGCCCAGGCGCAAGCTTTGTGCTGAAATTGCCGCTTAATCGCGAAGGCGCTCTGCGGAGGGGGAGCCACGATGAGTGAATGTCATTGGAAACGGATTTTGGTTGTGGAGGATCGCGCCGACCAGCGGGAACATATTTTATTGCGTCTTACGCAAGCGGAATACGAGCCGCTGCCCGCCGCCGATTTCGCGACCGCGCGACATCTTTTACAGAACGAACATTTTCATCTCGGCATTTTTGACATCAACTTGAATGACCCTGACCATCTCGGCGGAAACGAGTTGGGCTTGGAACTATTGAAAGATGTGGCAGAACTGAATTTGGGCGGAATTTTCCCAGTAGTTTTTTTGAGCAATTTTTTAACGAGAGAACGTTTGCTCCGTATGTTTCGCGAAATCAATCAAGTCACGCCGTGGTTTCCGCTTGAACGAAAACAATTGCAACAACCGCCGCCGCCAGAACTGCTTAAAGAGGTCAAGCGCTTTTTCGATGAATATCTCAAAATCAATTTTGAGATCGCGTATGATCCCGAATCTCGCGCCGCGCTCGGTCACTGCGCCGCGCAACTCGCAGAAAGGGAAGCCCGAATGCCATCCGCCGCGCGCCTCGAGTGGCAGCTCAAAGATATTTTGGGCAAGCTCTTTCCCGACGCGAGCGAACTCGTGTTGCGCGAGTTGAATCAAGGTTTTAGCGGCGCAGTTGTGCTAGAAGTCCGTCCAATGTTGGGCGACCTACTTGCCAAGCCCCTAGTGGTAAAGGTGAGTCGCCGCGACAAGATTCAAACGGAAGTGCGAAATTACGAACGGTACGTCAAGCCGCTCTTGATGACAGATGCAACGAGTCACATGGATCGGGGACCTGCCTATTCGCAGCATCTGGGCGGTATCGCCTATACTTCTGCATTCATCGAATCGGATGCAGCACGCGACCTCGACCATTTCTGGCGCGAACATTCAGCAGCAGAATGTATTCACGCCCTGGAGCAACTCTTTCGCACGCTCGCGCCATGGTTTGACACACGTAGTCGCAAACGTCCGCGCAACGTTCGCGAGCTGTATGTCAAAGCATTTGATTTAGAAAAAGACACGACCCGCTTGCCCAACGCGATTCGGGCAACACATCCCGATTGGGACTGGGACGCGCCGCGCTTGTGGTTCGATCCACCAAGTCGCTTGCTGCCAAATCCGCTTCTTTGGTTTCAGCAAGGCGACGCGCGGGCGACTGCGGCGGAAAGTATTACGCACGGCGATTTGCATACGCGCAACGTGATGATGAATCCGCGCGGACAGGCGTGGCTAATTGATTTTTATCGGACGGGGCCCAGTCATCTTTTGCGCGATTTAGTGATTTTGGAAACCGACCTCAAGTTTCGCTGTTTGGAAGAGATTCCGCTCACGTTGTTTTGCGAAATTGAGGCGCTGCTGATTTCCGTGTCCCCGCGCTATGTGCATCCAAGAATCGAATTGGAACTGTCCTCGCAAGCGGAAAAAATTGTCAAGATGCTGTTGACGATTCGGCGTCAGGTCTGGAAACTAATTGGCTCAACGCGTCCGGCGGCACGCCATGACGCCGAACGCGAATTCGAGATGAGTTTGTTGACGGCGACGCTGAACGTAACGCGCCTTGCTCATTTTGTAAATGACTCAGCACTCCGCCCGCGCTTACACTGGGCGATTCTCTCGGCTGCATTACTCTGTGAGCGACTTGAATATGCCTAACAGTTGACAGCGCCGCCCCGCGCAAAAAATGCCACATCCGATTTTTGAAATAAGGCACCACACAGTCACTCTCAACCAGACCTGGCCGAATAGCGAATTGCCCCAGGCGGTAAAAGAGTCAGCCAATTCCTGAACCCATGTTTACTCTGGTCAGACTGCGTGACGTTGGAACTCAATGTGCACGTCAGTTCAACGACTTTCCAACACATCAGAAAATCGTGGTTCACCATTTTCAAGGCAATACCCTATTTATGTCCAGACCCTAACTGCTCTCTCGCACCAGCACCATTCGCGAAACCCTTTTGAACGCGCAAACGCCGCTGACATTATTTCTTGAAAGTGGAAGTGATTGGTTTGCGCGAACGCGGTGTAAAATATCCACGCGTCGTGGAACAAAATAAACCGCGCCATCGCTATTGTTCCGATTGCAAAACGGAAGGCAAACGAGAAATCGCAACATGGATTTGTCTCGATTGTTCGAATGACAAAGGGCGCGATGTTTCTGTATGCGCGGAACATGTGGCGAGCGAACATGAGGAACATTATGCCGAAGAAATCGTCTATTGATGCCGCCGAATCGCTTTATAGATAACGAGCAAGAAGATGACGCAACAAAAATTACCTTCCCTCACCGAATCCGTTGTCCGCGCGTTGACGACGCCGCAGAGTTTTTCGCGCGGACAAGAATTGTATCGTGCCGACGCCATCTTGAACGCGACGCAGCAAGGCAATCAGTTGAGCGCACATTGCGAAGGCACGATGGAGCCGTACTATCGCGTCTCGGCAACGTTGGACGACGCGGGGGTGAGCAAAGCAAACTGCACATGTGATTATGAATATGGTGGCTTGTGCAAACACGTCGTCGCGCTGCTGCTCACGTACATTCAGAAACCAAAATCATTCGCCGCGCGGCAAGCGCCTGAAGAATTGCTGAACGATTTGAGCCGCGAAGAATTGCGCGCGCTCGTTTTGCAACTGTTGGAACGCGAACCCGAACTGTACGATTGGATTCAAGCGATGACTGCCGCGCCTGCGTCACCATCAAAAGCGAAAACGACGCGCAAGAAAAAGATTGACGTCGAAGTGTATCGGCGTCAGGCGCGCAACGTTTTACATTCGCTCGACGGCTTGCATACGTCCGAAGCGTATTGGGGCATGGGCGGACTTGCCGATGGGCTGCGTGAAATACAGGCGCGCGCGCAAAAATTTTTGGATGCGGGGGACGCCGACACCGCGCTGACAATTCTGCTGGCGTTGGTTGAAGAAGTAACGAACAGCCGCGCCTACGAATATCTCGACGATTCGAATGGCGAACTCGGCGATTATGTGAATGGCGTCGGCGTGCCGTTGGCGGAAGCGATTTTGAGTGCTGAGAGAAGTGAGCAAGAACGCGCGCAACTCGTACGGAAACTAAAAAAATGGGAACGCGAGCTGCGCGATTATGGGATGGAAGAAGGTTTGGACTTGGCGCTCCAAGCGGCAGAGTACGGCTGGAACGATGCCCCGCCGCATCGCGCGCCGACGTTTGCACGCGGTAAAGATAATGATTGGATTGAAGAGGACGATGAATTTGAGGACGCGGACGAGGATGAAGAAGAGGATGAATTTGAAACGGGGGACGAGTACGGCGATTCGGGATTTTATATGCGCGAGACCGCGCTTGATTTGACCGAAGCGAAATTGAATGTGTTGGCGCGCCAAAACAGAATCGAGGAATATCTTGCGCTGTGCCAAAAACACGGCAAACATTTGCGCTATGCGCGCAAATTGGTCGAACTCGGGCGCGCGCTGGAAGGGACAAATTACGCGCTGAAACATTTGGAATTCGCGAATGACGCGCTCGAGTTGGCGCAAGCGTTGCGTGAGGCAAAACATATTTCGGAAGCGTTGGCAATCGGCGAACGCGGTTTGAAATTGCAGGGTTACAAATTCGCGCTGGGGCAATGGCTCGCGCCGCTGGAGGAAACGCAAGGACGCGCCGCCCAAGCGTTGGACGCCTGGCTCGCCGCGTTTGAGGAACGTCCATCGCTCGACATTTACAAACGCGTGAAACAACTTGGCGCAAACGATTGGGGAAAATTAGAAACGCGCGTGATGAGCACATTGAAAAAATCGTGGGACAAGTCCGTGCTGGCGCAAGTGTTGTTGTTTGAAGAAAAATGGGATGACGCGATTGCGGTGGCGAATCAACGCGAAGCGGATTATACCGTCGTGGCGATTGTGGCGGAGGGCGTTTTGCAGCCGCGTCCCGAATGGGTGATTCGCGCGAGCAAGAAACAAGCGTTAGAGTTGATTGGGCGGACGCAGACGAAATATTACGTTCACGCGGTCGAATGGTTGGAGCGCATGAAAAACGCCTACGCAGTGTTGAAACAAAATGACGCGTGGCGCGCGTATTTGAATGATTTGAAGTTGGAATACAAGCGGCGTCCCGCGCTGCAAGCGCAGTTGAAACGGTTGTGAAATGCTCGAAAAACGCTTTGACCTCATCGCGATGGGACGTTCCGGTTTGGATTTGTATTCCAACGATGTCGGCGCGCCGTTTGTGGAAATCAAGAGTTTCGCCGCGTATGTTGGCGGCTCACCAACGAACATCGCCGTAGGCGCGAAACGACTGGGGTTGCGCGTCGCGCTCCTCACCGCCGTCGGACCCGACCCCGTCGGCGATTTTATTTTGCATTTTTTGAATCAAGAAAAAATTGATACGAATTTCATTCCGCGCAAAGCGGGCACGCGCAGCGCCGCCGTTGTGTTGGGCATTGAACCGCCCGACACTTTTCCACTCGTCTTTTATCGAGACAACGCGGCAGACGTTCAACTGACGATTGAGGATGTGTTGGCGACGCCGCTTGAGGAAACGCGCGTATTTGAATTTGCGGGAACGAATCTCGCGCGCGAACCGAGCCGCAGCGCGACGCTGTTCGCCGCCGAACGCGCGAAACAATTCGGCGCGACGGTAATCTTCGATATTGATTTTCGTCCCGACCAATGGCATGATGCCCGCGCGTTCGGTGTGGCGATTCGTTCCGCGCTGCGGAATGTGGACATTGCCATCGGCACGGACGACGAAATCAACGCGGCGATGTTGACCGATGCAAAGCAAATTGAAATGAAACAGAGTCAAGTGTCCGACGCGCGCGTGGCGGGCGAAACCGAACGGAGCATCGAAACGCTCTTGGCTCTGGGACCGCGCGCGCTCGTGGAAAAACGCGGCGCGCACGGCGCGCGTGTGCATCTCGCAAGCGGCGAAAAAATTGACGCGCCCGGTTTCTCTGTCGAGATTTACAACGTTCTCGGCGCGGGTGACGCGTTTGCGGCGGGATTTATTTTTGGAATCGTGAACGGATGGGATTGGTACCGCGCGGCGCGTCTCGGCAACGCGTGCGGCGCGATCGTTGTTACGCAGCATGGCTGTGCGAATTTCATGCCAACGTTCGAACAAGTCATTGAATTTGCAGCGACTCGCGGCGGGCTTGATTCGTCCATAGATTAAAAGCGACACGCCGCGATTCCAAATGGTTGAACACATCCAAGAAAAATGTGATATATTGGCAAGGATTAACCTTTCTTGACGAATCGAAAGGAGGCAGCTTTTCTCCAATTACTACAAGTGATGTTAACAAGATGAACAGTGTTTGCATTTGACTCTCTCAAGGAGGAGAAGTAAATGAGACCGCGAAACCTCGCAGTATGGATGGCAGTCGCCATCACCGCAATTCTGCTCGCTGTCGGGTGTGCCACACCCGCCGCCCAACCAACCGCCGCTCCCCCCACCTCTGCGCCGCAACCGACCGCCGCGCCACAAGCCACCACCGCCCCGCAACCCACCACTGCTCCGGTTGCCGAGCTCAAGGGCGAATTGAATATGCTCTGCACGCCACAGCAAGAATGGTGTGACGGGATGAAAAAAGAATTTGAAGCAAAGAATCCCGGCGTCACCGTGAACTTTGTCCGCTTGTCCAGCGGCGAAGCGTTGGCGCGGCTCCGCAGTGAAAAAGAGAATCCGCAGTTCGATATCTGGTGGGGTGGTCCGATTGATTCTTTTATCGCCGCAAAAGCGGATGGGTTGCTCGAACCCTACCAATCGCCGAATTACGCCAATATCATTGACCCGAAATTGATGCTCGACCCCGATGGACAATGGGTTGGCATCTATGTCGGCTCACTTGGCTTTGGCACAAACAACGATTTCCTCAAAAACAACCCAAGCGCCAAAGCGCCCACTTCGATGGATGATTTGCTCAAGCCCGAGTTCAAGGGGCAAATTTACATCGCGCATCCCGCGACCTCTGGCACCTCGTACACTTTTGTCTGCACAATTTTGCAGGAAAAGGGTGAGGAAGCGGGTTGGGAGTATCTCAAGAAATTCGCGCAGAACGTCGCCCAGTTCACCAAGAGCGGCGCGGCGCCTGTCCAGTCCGTTGGTCAAGGCGAAGGCGCGCTCGGCATTGTCTTTTCGCATGACATTGTCGCCGGCATCGAAAAAGGTTTGCCATTGACGCTCAGTTTCCCCGCAGAGGGCACCGGTTACGAAATCGGCGGCATGGGCATTGTCAAGGGCGGAAAAAATCCCGAACTTGCCAAGGCATGGTTCGATTGGGCGCTGGAACCGTCAACGCAGGAACTCGGACCAAAATACAATGCCTTCCAAGCCCCAACTGTCAAAGGCGCCAAACCATCGCGCCCCGAACTGTTGGAGGTCAAGCTGATTAATTACGATTTTGAGTATTGCGGCAAAAACAAAAAAGCATTCGTGGACAAGTTCACGAACGAAATCGCCAAGCCGCCGCAATAGAGGCAGTATGTTGCGTTCAGACGTGGCAGGTTTTGACGATAGCGTTCATCGCAAAAAACCTGTCACGTCTTGTTAAGAGTAATGAGTGTGCGCGCGTCGTCGCGCACACTCGTTCCGTATGGATACCTCTCTCCCGTTAGCGCCTCCCGTTTCCTCTCCGCGAGCTTTGCTCGTTCGTCGCGTGCGCGAGTTTCGCCTCATCGCGCGTGACCCCGCGCTGTTTGTCGGCGTGCTGGCGGCGGGCGCATTTATTCTCACCTTTATCGTGTGGCCCCTCGTGCGCGTCATCGTGCAGGGTTTTTTCACGCCCGACGGTGAATTTAGTCTGCAATATTTTGCGCGCTATTTCGAGCCGGGCTATTCCCGCGTCTATTGGGAAATTCTCGGCTGGACGTTAGAGATGGGGATTCTGACCGCGCTCGGAAGTACTGCGCTCGGCTTTTTGTTTGCGTACACCGTTGTGCGCTGTGATATTCCGTTCAAAGGATTGGTCCACGCGCTCACCTTGCTTCCAACCATCTCACCGCCGTTCGCCATTGCGCTGGCGGCGATTCTTTTGTTTGGACGTGCCGGGCTCGTCACGCGCGATATTTTGCACATGCAATCTGGACCGGGCATCAACGACATTTATGGACTCGACGGAATTATCTTTTGTCAGATCATCACATTTTTTGCGATTGCGTATTTGATTCTGCGCGGTTTGCTCGAACGGATTGACCCTTCGATGGAAGAAGCCGCGCTCTCGCTCGGCGCGAGCAAATGGCATATTTTTCGCACCGTCACTCTGCCGTTGATGACGCCGGGCATCGCCGCCGCGTTTCTTTTGATGTTTGTGGAATCGCTCGCCGATTTGGGCAATCCAATTCTCATCGGCGGCAACATCACCGTCTTGTCAACACAAATTTGGATTGCCGTCAACGGCGAACACGACCTGCAAAAGGGGGCGGCGCTATCGCTCGTGCTTTTGCTTCCCACGCTCACCGTTTTTGTTTTGCAGCGTTATTGGGTCTCGCGCCGTTCCTACATCGCGGTCACAGGCAAACCGACGAGCGGCGCGGCAACGTTTGTCAAAGAGCCATTCGTGCGCTGGACATTTATTACGTTGACTACGCTCGTGCTGCTCTTGATTCTCGCACTCTACGTCACCATCTTTGTTGGCTCTATCACCAAACTTTGGGGCATCAACAATTCGCTCGACTTGTCGCATTACGAAGCGGTATTCAAGCGCGGCTTGGAAGCAATTCTCGATACGACATTTCTTTCCGCGCTGGCGACGCCGATGGCGGGCATCGCGGGTGTGGTGATTGCCTTTCTCGTCGTCCGCAAAACGTTTAGCGGCAAAGAAGCGGTTGATTTCATGTCGAATCTCGGCGGCGCGGTGCCGGGCACCATTCTTGGCATTGGCTATATCCTCGCCTTTATTCGCGCGCCCATGTTCGTCGTCGCCATCGTCTATGCCGCGCTCGCGTATTTCTTTGTCAGCGCGGTGACCAAAAAATCAAGTTTGCGTTGGCTCGTGTTTGGCGTCGGCTCACTCATCGGCATCGCGTTGGCGTGGCTTTCGTATGATGAAAAATTGCGCTCGACGACCGCGTTCAATATCTTGAGCGGCGGCTTGAATTGGATGCCCACCCTTGAACAAACGCAATGGTTGTTTATCGGCGCGGGTATTCTCGGCGCGCTCGCGCTGGCAAGTCTCGTGCTTGTCGAGGGCGGCGCGAAACGACGCGTCTTTTTATTGCTCGCGTTTATGGCGCTTTATTTACTCTCGCGCGAACTCATCCTCTTTATCACGGAACCGCTCGCGGTGTGGGGGCGGCGGCAAGGCGGCGACTATTTGCCCGCCGTCATCACCACCATTGCATCGTGGATCACGCTTGTCTTTCAGCCACCCCTCGCCATTCTCGGTTTCACTTACATCGTTCTCGGCGGCTTTATTGTTGGAATGTGGGGCGCGCGCACGCGTCTCGCTGCCGGCATTATTCTGCTCGCCGTTTGCTGCGCGCTCATTTTTTATGGCGAACCGCTCGCGCTCGTCGGCAGTGCGTACATTGTTCTCGCCGCGTACGCCGTCCGCAGTTTGCCCGCGACGGTGCGCGCGAGTGTTGCGTCACTTCAGCAAATTGACCCTGCAATCGAAGAAGCGTCAACTTCGCTCGGCGGCGACGCGCAGCACACCTTTCGCCGCGTCACCTTGCCGTTGATTTTGCCCGCGTTCATCGCGGGCCTCATTTTCAGTTTCGCGCGTCACATGACTTCGCTTTCCGCGATTATTTTTCTCACGACGCCCAAGTGGCCCATCCTCACCGCGCTGATTCTCAGCGAGGTGGAACAGGGCGGCGTGAGTCTCGCCGCCGCGTATTCGATTGTGTTGATTGTCATTGTGCTTGCGGCGATCGGACTCTTGTATCTCTGGGCAGGCCGCGCGTTCCGCGTCGGTTCAGAAATTACAATGGGCGGAGGGTAATGCAGTTATCAGTAAGCAGTGTCCAGTATTCAGTCACACTGATTACTGATTACTGATTACTGATTACTGTTCACTGATTCACGTGTATCTCACTCTCGACCACATCACCAAAAAATTCCCCGGACGCGGGCAAGAAGGGCTTGTCACGGCGGTGGATGACCTTTCGCTCGAAATCGGCAAGGGCGAATTTTTTACGTTTCTCGGTCCATCGGGCTGCGGCAAGACGACGACGCTGCGACTCATCGCGGGCTTTGAATTTCCGACGAGTGGAAAAATTATTCTCGACGGACGGCAGTTGGAAGATGTGCCGCCAAACAAACGCGACATGGCGATGGTGTTTCAAAGTTACGCCATCTTTCCGCATCTCAGCGTTTTTGAAAATATCGCGTATGGCTTGCGCATCAAAAAGTTTTCCAACGACGACATTCGCCGCAAGGTTGGGCAAATCATGACGCTCACGAAATTGACGGGACTCGAAAATCGGATGCCCAATCAAATGTCGGGCGGACAGCAGCAGCGTGTCTCGCTCGCGCGCGCGCTCGTCGTCGAACCCAAAGTGTTGTTGTTCGACGAACCCTTGTCGAACCTCGACGCGAAATTACGCGAAGAGATGCGCTTTGAGATTCGCGATTTGCAGCGCCGCTTGAACATCACTTCGATTTACGTCACGCATGACCAAGAAGAAGCGCTCGCGCTTTCCGACCGCATCGCCATCATGAATCGCGGCAAGCTCGCGCAGCTCGGCACGCCCGAAGAAATTTATGAACTGCCGCGCTCGAAATTTGTCGCAGACTTTATTGGACTCGCAAATTTTTTGCCCGCGCATGTCCGCGCGCTCGAAGACAATCGCGCGCGCGTCACCGTCGGCGACAAGGAACTCGTTGTCACGTCAATGCCAACGGCTGCTCCGGGACAAGCCGCGCTCATTTTTGTTCGTCCGAGTGATGTGCAAATTGTGAACGGCGACGCGTCTGCCACAAATGCAGCGGCAGTCCAAAATGTGCTGCGCGGACAAATCATCAAAGCAACGTATCTCGGTGAAAAATTTGATTATCGTGTCCGAATCGGCGAAGGCGCGGAACTGCGCGTGCAAACGCGCGGCGCGCGACGCTATCAAGACGGCGAAGCGGTACAGCTCTTTTTGCCGCCGGAACACGCGCGGTTGATTGGGGAAGAGTAGAGGTTGGGTGATTGGGTGATTAGAGATTGTGGGATGGAGAGATGGAGAGATAAAGAAGGGGAAATGAAGAGACCTCTGATTGTCCTCGATGAAAGTGGCAGTCTCGCAAACTTGACTGACCCAATTATCACCGTTGCGTGGCTCGCTAATGCCGATGCTCGGTCTGCCAAAATCATTGTTTCGCGCGCGGTGCGGGATTCAAATCGGCGTCAAAGAAAAACCAAGTCGCGTGGCGAATTCAAGTTTCGAAATGCGGATGACTATGACCGTCGCTCGATTCTTGAAGCATTGATTGACGCAAAAGTACGCTTTGGCATTCTGATTGTTGACAAGGCAAAACAGGCGATTGAAGATACGCCTGAAAACTATGCCGTTGTAATCGCAGAAACGATTGTGATGGCTCAAGATTATTATCGTTCTGCGAATTTGGAAATCATCGTGGATGGACATTTTTCAAGCCACGCAGACCGCCAGCGTTTTTTGGCTCTGCTCGTGGATGGCTTGGATTTAGAGGTACAACCACAGTTTGCCGATAGTAAAGTTACACCCCTCGTACAACTTGCAGATTTTGTGGCGGGCGCGTTCTATTCAAAATTCGGCGTACGCCGAAACGCGGAATATGTTGAACAAATCGAGAGCCAATTGATTGCAGAGACGCGGATTACGTGGAGAGAATTAAAAGCAAAATGGATACAGAGATTCTGAGCGGGGACAACAAAAAGCGGTAAAACCCCAAGGGGACTACTTTGAGCTCTGGAGAACCTAGGATTCCAAAACTCGGTGAACAGACCAGCTGCCCAATCACTCCTTGGATTTACTTTTACCGCTAAACATAGTATAGCACTGTTTTCGTGTTCGCGTTGACGCGATTTTCATCGCCCGCAACAATGAACAAATTACGGGTCATCGTCGTTGACATTGACGGTTGTCTCACGCCGGGCGAAGCGCAGCCGTGGGATTTTGAGGCGCTGCGTTTTGTCGCGGGCTTGAATCAACGCGCGCGGCGCGGCGATGCTCCATTCGCCATTACCCTATGCACCGGACGCCAACAGCCCTATGTCGAAGCGATGATGCAGGCGATTGATGGCTACTTGCCCGCGATTTATGAAAACGGCGCGGGCTTGTACTTTCCCCAAACCTACACCTTTCTCGAACATCCCGCCATCACGAACGAAACGCGCACGCGCCGTGAAGAAATCAAACACATCCTCCAACGCGAACTCGTCGCGCGCGGCAGCGCGCAATTTCAACCGGGCAAAGAAATCAATCTGACCCTCTTTCCCGCGCGCGAAAAACTTTCGCTCGATGAAATTGCCAAACGCGCGCGGGATGTTTTGAAAAACAAACTCGATGGTTTTGATTTATACGCGTCTGTGAGTTCCGTCGAAATTTTGCCGCCGGGGATTGACAAAGGCGCGGGTGTGGGATGGTTGTCTAACGAGATTGAAATCTCGTTAGACGAATTCGGCGGCATTGGCGATGCGCCCGCCGATTTATTATTTTTGAAACGCGTCGCGTATTCCGCCGCGCCCGCGAATGCGACGGACGACGTAAAGGCGAATGTGCAATTTGTTTCGCAATACGAAAATGCGCGCGGCGTACAAGAAATTCTCAAATTATGGCTGAACGAATTTTGAACATCGGACTCATCGGCGCGGGCCGCATGGGCAATCTACACGCCGAAAATCTCGCGCGCCGTATTCCGCGCGCGCGCTTACATTCTGTTGCCGATGTGAACGAACAAGCCGCGCGGCTGTGCGCGTCGCTCTACGGCGAATGTGATTGCGTTTCCGACCCATTGCAAATGCTCGATGACCCGCAGCTCGACGCGGTGGTGCTTTGTTCCGCAACCAATACCCACTCACAAATCATTCAAGACGTGGCGCGCGCGGGCAAACATATTTTTTGTGAAAAACCGATCGCGCTGAATTTGCCAGACACCGACGCCGCGCTCGCCGCCGTACAGCGCGCGGGTGTGAAATTGCAGCTCGGGTTCAATCGGCGTTTCGACGCGACCTTTCGCCGCGTCTATGACGCGCGTGCGTCGGGCGAAATCGGCGAACCGCATTTGTTACACATCATCAGCCGCGATCCTGCGCCGCCGCCCCTCGCGTATGTAAAAACGTCGGGCGGTATTTTTCTCGACATGACGATTCACGATTTCGACATGGCGCGCTATCTCGTGGGCGCAGAGGTGGAGCAAGTGTACGCGCGCGCGAATGTTTTGATTGATTCGAGGATTGGCGAAGCGGGCGACTATGATACTGCGATGGTGATGTTGACGTTTGCGAACGGCGCTCTGGGAACGATTGAAAACAGCCGTCAAGCTGTGTACGGCTACGACCAACGCGTAGAACTGCTCGGCAGTCGCGGCGGCGTCAGCACCGAAAATCACTATCCCAATGAGGTCACTATCAGTCACGGACAATTCGTTCAACGCGATTTGCCGCTCAACTTTTTTCTTGAACGCTACACAACCTCGTACTTGCAGGAAATGAACGCGTTCGTGAACGCCATTCTCAACGACACGCCCGTTCCCGTCAGCGGCGACGACGGACGCATGGCGCTGGTGTTGGGACTTGCGGCAAAAAAATCGGTGGCGGAAAATCGTCCCGTGCGCGTGAATGAGATTGCGTGAGGAGGACAAGATGAATCAAACGATTCGTCTCACGATGGCACAAGCCATCATCCGCTTTCTAAAAAACCAATACGTCGAACGCGATGGCGCCAAGCAACAATTTTTCGCGGGCTGCTGGGGCATTTTCGGACACGGCAACATCGCGGGTATCGGACAAGCGCTTCAAGAGAATCCCGATTTCCGCTACTATCTCGTTCACAACGAACAGAACGCCGTGCATATCGCCGCGTCGTTTGCAAAAATGTCGAATCGTTTGCGCGCGTTCGCCTGCACCAGTTCGATTGGTCCCGGCGCGACGAATATGCTCACGGGCGCGGCGGTGGCGACCATCAATCGCTTGCCGGTGCTCCTTTTGCCCGGCGATATTTTTGCGCGGCGAAATGTCGCGCCGGTGTTGCAGCAGTTGGAATCCGCGTGGTCGCAAGATATTTCTGTCAACGATTGCTTCAAGCCCGTCTCGCGCTATTGGGACCGCATCCAACGCGCTGACCAAATTATCACCGCGCTCCCCGAAGCGATGCGCGTACTCACGTCGCCTGCCGACACGGGCGCGGTCACGCTCGCGTTACCGCAAGATGTCCAAACCGAAGCATACGCGTATCCTGCAGCGCTGTTTGAAAAACGCGTGTGGCACATTCCGCGCCAGCGTCCCGACGCGCACGCGTTACAGCGCGCGGCGGAATGGATTCGCGCGAGTACAAAACCGATGATCGTCGCGGGCGGCGGCGTGAAATACAGCGACGCAACGGACGCGCTAAAAAATTTTATCGAACAATTCGGCATCCCCGTCGGCGAAACGCACGCGGGCAAAGGCGCGCTGCCGTACAATCATCCGTTCTCGCTCGGCGCGCTGGGCGTCACGGGAACGCGCGGCGCGAACCTCAACGCGCGTGATACCGACCTCGTCATTGGCATTGGCACGCGTTATTCCGATTTCACCACCGCGTCGAAAACCATTTTCCAAAACCCGAACGTAAAATTCATCAATATCAATGTCGCGGAATTTGACGCGCACAAACATTCCGCGTTGGCATTGGTGGGCGACGCGCGCGTGACGTTGGAAGAGTTGAGATTGGAGATTGGAGATTGGAGAACGGACGCGGAATATCAAACGCGAGTGAAACAATTGAATCAAGAATGGGATGCGGAGGTGAGCCGTCTCTACGGTTTAGAACACGGTCCACCAATTTCGCAGGGCGAGGTGATTGGCGCAATCAATTCGGCTGCGGGCGAGCGCGATGTAATTTTGAATGCGGCTGGGAGCGCGCCGGGCGACATTCACAAATTGTGGCGCAGCCGCGACCCGCGCAGCTATCAGATGGAGTACGGTTATTCGACGATGGGCTTTGAAATTCCCGGCGGCATCGGCGCGAAACTTGCTGACCCGTCGCGCGAAATTTTTGTCGTCGTCGGCGATGGCTCGTACTTGATGGCGCCGCAAGAAATTGTGACGTGCGTGCGCGAAAAAATCAAACTCAATATCATTTTGATTGACAATCACGGCTTTCAAAGCATCGGCGGCTTGTCGCAAGCGCTTGGCAGTGAAGGATTCGGCACGCATTACAAATATCGCGGCGCGAGCGGCGCGTATGATGGCGACACGCTGCCGATTGATTTTGCCGCGAACGCGCAATCGCTCGGCGCGCATGTGATTCAAGCGAGAGATTTGCCGTCGTTGCAAGACGCGCTGGAGGAATCCAAACGCGAAACGCGTACGACGGTGATTGTTGTCGAGACGGATCGCGAAGAACGCGTCCCCGGTTATGAAGCGTGGTGGGATGTGCCAATCGCGGAGGTTTCGGAAATGGATGCGGTGCGCGCGGCGCGCGAACAGTACGAAATCGCAAAACAAAAGGAACGATTCTATTTATGATTGGCGTCGCCAACGCGCCTTGTTCGTGGGGCGTCCTCGAGTTTGAATTGGGAGGAAGCGCGGCGGGCTTTGCGCAGGTGTTGGACGAAATGCGCGCCACAGACTATGCGGGAACAGAGCTCGGCGATTGGGGCTTTATGCCAACCGACCCCGCGCGCCTGCGCGACGAATTGCACGCGCGCGAATTGCAACTGCTCGCCGCATTTGTGCCAATCAATTTTTCGAACGCGCATGACCACGCGGCAGGCGAAGCAACCGCGCTGCGCACGGCGCGCTTGCTTGCAGTGGCAAGTGATGCGAATCCGTTCATCGTTCTCGCGGATGAAAATGGGAAAAATCCGACGCGCACAAAAAACGCGGGACGCGTAACAAGCGAACACGCGTTGAACGCAGAAGAGTGGCGCATCTTTGCCGAGGGCGTCGAACGCGTGGCGCGCGCCGTGCGCGACGAAACGGGGCTGCGAAGCGTCTTTCATCATCATTGCGCGGGTTTTGTTGAAACGCCGAACGAAATTGCTGAATTGATGACGCGCACAAATCCCGAACTCGTCGGTTTGTGTTTTGATACGGGACACTATGCGCTCGGCGGCGGCGAACCGCTAACAGGACTTCAAAAACATTTTGCGCGCGTGTGGCACGTGCATTTCAAGGATTTTGATTCGCGCATCGCAAACGCGGCGCGCGAAAACGAATGGGATTATTTTGACGCGGTGCGTCATGGAATTTTTTGCGAGTTGGGAAAAGGGGATGTGGATTTTGCTGGCATCCTGAACTTTCTAAAAGCGCGTGAATACGACGGCTGGATTGTCGTCGAGCAAGATGTTTTGCCCGGCATGGGAACGCCGCGCGACAGCGCACAGCGCAATCGCGCTTTTTTGCGCGCCTTGGGCGTCTGAACG
Organism: Chloroflexota bacterium; assembly: GCA_004295045.1. GTDB lineage: Bacteria > Chloroflexota > Anaerolineae > UBA4142 > SHND01 > SHND01. The sequence continues at coordinate 26,908 of SHND01000059.1, forward strand.
GCAAGCTTTAAAAAATGAGGATTGAGCAATGAACCCCAAGCACCATTTGAAACCGATTCCGAATAAGCGAGTCCAATTCGAAGTGACACCGGCAAGCGTGGGATGGCGTTACTTGCATTTTCAAGTGCTTACGCTGCGCGCAGGTGATACATTTGCACACGAAACAAATGGCAACGAAGTCGCGCTGACCACGCTGAAAGGGCGCGCGCGCGTAAATGCAGCGGGGCAGAATTTTGATTTGGCGCGACGCGATGTGTTTCAAGAAATGGCGCACGTGTTGTACGTGCCGCCGCATCAAACGCTTACGCTTTATGCGGAAAGTGATTTTGAATGTGCGTTGGGCGGCGCGCCCGCAGAGGGAAAATATCCGACGCGTTTGTTTTTGCCAAATGAAATGCGCCGAGAATTGCGCGGCGGCGGCGCGGCAACGCGGCAGGTCAATCATTTGCTCGCCTATCCGCTGCCTGCCGAACGCTTGATTTTATACGACGCGTATGTGCCGGGCGGAATGTGGGCAGGGTATCCGCCGCATTGTCACGATGGTTATGCGGGTTCGCCGTACTTGGAAGAAACGTACTATTATCGCATCACGCCCGAGAACGGTTTTGCAATTCACCGCAACTATTGTTGCGATTCCGATTTTGATGAACTGTTCACCGTGCGCGACGGCGAACTCGTTCTTGTCACACAAGGATTTCATCCCGTCGCGACCGCGCCCGGCTCGAACGTTTATTTTTTGAATTATCTCGCGGGTGAATTGTACGATGATGCGCGCGCAACGCCGCCGTACGATGATCCCGCGTATGCGTGGCTAAAAACGAATTGGCAGGGTAACGCGCTCGCTTTGCCAATGTTCAAAGAAACACAAGAAATTTAAGATTTCATTCCGCGTTTCACACTTCGCTTGTCGCGTTTGAAAATGCTTCTGGAACCGGGGACAAATTTCCGATTCGTTGATGACAAAGGCGAGAGCCGAAAATAAAAAATCGCAGGCGTTCGGCGCCCGCGATTTTTTATTTCAGCATAATCGGTTGCTTGAGACGCAATGCTTCCATTACTCCCGCCTGTGCAAGGGCTGTGGGGAGGACGCGGCGCGGCGACGTATCCGGTTCGCGTCCCGTGCGCGCGCAATCCACAAAGTGTTGCAGTGATGAAACGAACGCACCCGTAACTTTACCGTCAATGATGTCTGCGGTATGCGCGCCGATGAACTCGATTTTTTGTCCGCCGCGCGCGTTGAATATTTCTGCCGTGCGCGTGCGATTGTTGTACGTCAGCGCGCCCGCGTCGCCGATGATTTGCAAGAAACCATCCGCAATGCGCGGGTACGTATTCGGGTGAATCCACGAGGAATGGAAATTTGCAATCACGTCATCGCCGAACTGCAGCAGCGCATTCAAACCATCGTGTACCGGAATGCCATGTGCGTCGAGCGTGCCGCGCGTCTCTTGCGCCATTACGCTCACCGGGTCAACGCCGACGAACCAATGCACAAGATCAAGGTCATGACTCGTCATGAAATAAAGGGGTGAAGTGTCTTGAGACCAGCTGCGAATCATGTTCATTGGCACGGAAATGTTGTCGTGCTTGAGCGAGAGAATCATGCGCGGCGTGCCAATGTCGCCGCGCGCAAGCGCGTTGTGAATCCAAATGTGATCGGTCACAAAGCGTTGACTAAAATTGACCATCACCGTTCGATCTGATTGTGCGGCGGCGTCAACAATCGCGCGTGCATCGTCCGCGTTCGTCGCGAGCGGTTTTTCTTGCAGCACATGTTTGCCCGCCGCAAGCGCAGCCAGTACGGGTTCGCGATGCAAATGGTCAGGCGTCGCAACCGAGACCGCGTCCAGTTCCGTCTCTGCCAGCATCGCGGTGTAATCCGAAAATGCGCGCGCGTTGTACGGCTCTGCGGTACTGGCCGCGCGGGCGGCATCGAGATCGCACACTGCGACCAGTTCCGTTTCGGCAAGTTCATGCCACACGCGCGCATGACGCGAACCGAGAATGCCCGCGCCAATGACTCCAACCTTCATCCCTTGAGCGCTCCCATTCGCACACCTTCGATAAAATATTTTTGAAAGAGCAAAAAGAAAATAATCATCGGAATGGCGGCGAGCGCGGCGCCGGAAAAAATGATGCCCCAATCAGTCATGAATTCACCTTGCAGATTGGCAACACCAACCGTGAGCGTGTAATTTTGCGGTTTGTTCAGCGCAATGACGGGCCATAGAAAATCGTTCCAACTGCGCACAAAGGTAAAAATCGCGAGCGCGGCGACGGCGGGACGCGAGAGTGGAAAAATGACATAGCGAAACACGCCAAATTCGGAACAGCCGTCAATCCGTGCGGCATCTTCGAGTTCGGAGGGCAAGGTTTGAATGTATTGCCGCATCAAGAAAATGCCAAAGACCCACGCGGTGCCCGGCAGAATCAACGCCCACAACGAATCAATCAAGCCGAGTTGACGATTGATAATGTAGAGCGGAATAAAGGTGACGTGAATTGGAATCATCAGCGTCGAGAGAATCAACACAAAAAGGAGATTGCGTCCGGGAAAACGCTTTTTCGCAAAAGCATAGCCCGCCATCGTATCGCAAATCACATGAAACGCTGTGACCGCGAACGCAACAATCAAGCTGTTCAACATCCAATTCAAATAAAATTTATTGTTGACGAGGAGGCGCTCAAAATTGTCGAGCTTGAAGGCGGGGACGAGAATCGGCGTCAGCGGCGGTGTCGAGGTGATGGGCGTGAACGCATTCGCAAAGAGCCAGTACATGGGAAACAACGCGATGATCGTCGTCACAATCAAAACGAACCACGCCAGCACGCGATAGCCGTTAAATGTAAAACGGCGGTGCGCCGATTTACTCTCTATTTTCGGAAAAATTTCCGTATTCGTTGTCATAGCTCAATTCTCAATACTCTACGTCACTGCGCAGCGCGCGAAATTGAAAGAACGCAATCGCTGCAATCATCCCAAAGAGGACAAACGCTTGCGCGGAGGCAATGCCGAAATCAAATTCTTTGAAACCGTTCGCGTAAATTTGCGTGACGATGGTTTGGGTCGCGTTGCCTACGCCGCTCGGCACCATGACATAGATGCGTTCGAATACTTCAAAACTCGCGATTGTGTACAACACTACGAGATAGAGCGTGGTGGATTTTACGAGCGGCACTGTAATGTGCCACCATTTTTGGATTGGGTTTGCGCCATCGAGGTCTGCCGCTTCGTAATATTCTAGCGGGATACTGCCCATCGCCGCGCTGAACAAAACGATAGCCGTTGCGGGAATGGTGAGGATGGCGGACAGTGTGATACTTGTGAGCGCAATGTCGGGGTCGGAGAGCCAGCGAATCGGAGGCAGACCAAACATGCGCGTGAGATACGTGGCAAAGCCCCACTGCGCGTTAAAAATATACGCCCACGTCAAACCGATGATCAGCGCGCTTGTCACAGCGGGCAAATAGTACGCCGCGCGAAAAAAGGTGCGCATATAGTTTGCCAGCGGTTGAATGAGAGACGCGATCATCAAGCCGATCAAGATGTTCGCGGTGACAGTAAATAGAGTATAGACGAGCGTATTGCGAATCGAGATGAGAAAGATGCCATTCAGCATCGTGAACGCCTGCGCGTAATTCGCATAAATTGGCGTCACCCACGTGCCGCCGCGCGCGAGACTGTATTTTTGAAAAGAGATGACGAGTGACCAAAGAACGGGGATCAGCGTAAAGAGCGCGAACGTGAGGAGACTGGGGAGAATAAATAGATAACTCCAGCCATACTTTTTTGCAAAGGTTCGAATCGAACTCATAGGAAAAAGGACCAATCAGCGCGCCGTGAAAGAGATTAGAGTATGGCGCACTCGCGCTTCTGTTTGAATTGCACAGAATGCGCCATACTTTTTGCTTGTTCAGTTTTACTTATTGCGGTTGAACGCCGAGATAGCCCGCGGCTTCGGTCGCAATTCGATCCATCGCTTCACCGGGTTTTGCTTTGCCGAAAATAATATTTTGATATTCGGGGTGGAATAACCGGGTGAACTTTGCCCAATCCACGACAAGGGGTGTGATCCACATGTCCGGCAGTACGGGCAGGAATTTGTCGAGCGGGTCAACGACCTTGACCGATTTGCGCGCGCCGGGGGCGAGATAGAATCCCGTTGGCACGTTGCTGCCCGGCGGCACGTCTTCTTGCACTTCGGAGCTGGTGAGATAGCGCCCCAGATCCATTGCCGCCAGACGCTTGGCTTCGTCCGTTTGTTTTGCAACGGCGATCAAACCGACCGCGCCGACTGTCAACTTGTTGCCATTGAATGTCGGGAGCGGATAGATTTCAAAGTTGATATTTTGCCCTTTGAGCGTCGGCGAAAAACCGGTCGCATCTACAACCATTCCAATCTGCTTGTTGATGAAACCGCCTTTGACGTCCGAATCTTTCATCGAGCCAAAGTCGGGTGGGGTTACTTTGTCCACCAGTGCGAGATCGGCGATGCGCTGCAGACCCGCTTTGGCGGCATCCGAATCATAACCGTACTTGCCATCGCTGTTGATGGCGCGCACGCTCGGATCCTGATTCATCCAGAGACCCCATGTATTGATGACGCCGGGATCTACAAAGCCGCTAAAGCCATAGACCTGATCACCGTTGGCGCGCTTGAAGGTCAGCTTCTTTGCCGTATCTACGAATTGTTCCCACGTCCAATCTTTTGGCGGCAACGGGACATTCGCTTCGGCGAAAACATCTTTGTTCAAATACATGCCCATCGGCACAACCCAGAGGGGCCAGGCGAACGCCTTGCCGTCCTTGACGCGCGTCACGTCGAGTACGTTTGGCAGAATGTCTGCCTTGTCCGCATCCGTCAGATAGTTGTCAATCGGCTCAACCAAGTCGTCGGCAACAAAACCGGGCAGGCGGTCGGAAGGCAGCCGCAATAGGTCAATCCCTTGACCGCTTTGCAGCGCGGTTTGCAGTTTGGTGAACCCTTCGTCGTTCGGCGGATAGCCGGTGATTTCGACTTTGATGTCAGGGTTATCTTTTTGGAATTGTTCCACCGCGTTGTCAAACGGATTCGCAAAGGCGTTGCCGGGCGTGTAACCCAACACCCACAGATTCAACGTGCCTTTATAGTCGCTGCTGCTCTTGCGAATGCCGCCTTTCGCTTCACGTTCGACAGTAGGTTTCGGCGTGGGGACGGCGGTTGCTTGACTGGAAGCTGCGGTTGGTTGTGCCGCCGCAGTCGTAGGTTGCCCCGCCGCCGCAGTGGGTGGAGCCGATGTGGGTTGGGCGGCAGGCGTTGCGCACGCGGCAAGCGCGAGCATTGCCACCAACAACAATCCGAGTAAAACAAAACTGGTTCGTTTCTTACTTGTCATTCTTCTCCTCCTGAAATTTTTCGTACGTGTGATTACTTGCTGAATCTTTTGTCGCTTGTGAGTTCCTCCTTTCACGCGCTGAACCGCAAAGTTTATTTGGATGCAAGTTCTTGCCAGTTTCGTCCCGGCGTGATCTCACCCAGAATGACTGGATGGCGCGCGCCTGTCGCACTTGGTAAATTTGATGGACGCCCATGCCATGTTTCAAAAGCCATGAGCGCAAAGGCAAATGCTTCTTTGGCGTCGCCGGGAATCCCGAACTCGTCAATCCGCCGCACCGGAATTTTGGAATCCAATTGCGCGTCAAGCATTGCCAACAGCGTTGGATTTTTCGCGCCGCCGCCGGACACAATCACTTCCTCTGGCATCGTCGGCAAGAACGCGCGATACGAGTCGGCGATAGACTTGGCGGTCAGCATTGTCACCGTTGCCACGATATCCTCTGCTTTCAAGCCGCGTGCAGTAGCTGCGCTCCACAGCTGCTCTCCAAACGGAGAACCAAATACCTCGCGTCCGGTGGTTTTCGGTGGCAGCAGTTTGAAATAAGGATGCTCCAACAATTCTGCCAGCCAATCCGCGTCCACTTGCCCTCGTGCAGCCATCGCGCCATCGCGGTCAAAATGAAATGCGTTGTTGGTCGCGCGGCGCACCGCATCGTCAATCAAAACATTTCCCGGGCCCGAATCAAACGCCAACACATTGTCGGGGTGTTGCGCAGGCAGCCAAGTTGCGTTCGCGATGCCGCCAATATTTTGCAACGCGCGATTTTTTTGCGGATGAGTAAATAATCGCGCGTCCAGAAACGACACCAGCGGTGCGCCGTGTCCACCGGCTGCCATGTCACGCGCGCGAAAATTGCTGATGGTCGTGATGCCCGTGCGTTCTGCAATCACAGCAGCGGAACCAATTTGCAGTGTCGAATGCTGCGGAATATGCCACACCGTTTGCCCATGATTGCCAATGAGGTCAATCTGTTCAGAATCCAGCTTGGCGGCGCGAATTACCTGCCGCGCGGCATCCGAATAAATTTCGCCTAATTCAAAATTCAAAGCGCAGAGTCGGTCCACCGTTCCCGCATCTGCCCGCACGCACGCGAGAATTTCTTGGTGCAAGGCGGTGGGAAAAGGAATGTGAACGTGCGCGAGCAGCTCCCATTGCAGCGCGGGACTGCTATTATTTTCAAAGCGCACAGCTACCGCGTCAATACCATCGGTAGATGTACCCGACATCATTCCAACAACAATCATTTCAATGTTCGCGAACAAAAACTATTTACGTTGCTCGATCTGGTGTTCAGTTGTGAGGTCGTTTGACGGAACAGCGGGGTCGCGCTTTGGCGATGTGAGTCACACACGCGCAAGGGTTTTGGCTCTGCGGCGGGAACACAAAAGGCGTGGGGAACTCGCTCCAAAGTGGAAACAGGCATCGTCGTTGAATTACCTTGTTGTTCCAAGAGCCAAGAAAGAAATCAATCTGAACGAGGGTTAGACGGTCAAAACTATAATGGTGCGCGGGAAATTTGTCAATCGGATGCCGCAAATCAGGCATAGAGCAAAATGGGCGCGCACGATTCGCGGAATCGTCGCGTAATTGTCTCCCAGTCCGCAACAATCTCTTTCACCGGTACCTCTGCGCTCAATCCTTGGCGCACGCGCGCTGTCCCGCACAACAAATCGAGATGCGGCGGCGCGCCCTCCCAACTGGTGGCAAGAAATTCAAAGCGTTCGCGATTCTGCGCGCGACATTCTGCAATGAGATGCAGTCCGGTATAAACGGGGCGAAACTCGTTGCGATTCGTAATATGGACTTGTACGCCGCCGCATTTCAGCCCACGATGTTTCGAGTCGCTCGGCACAAAAGCATGGGCGCGAAAAACGACACCGGGCAAATCAAGCCGATTCAGAGACTGCGCCAGCGCGTAACCATCCAGCCACGGCGCGCCAATGATTTCAAATGGTAACGCGGTCCCTCGCCCTTCCGACACATTGGTGCCTTCGAGCAAACAAGTGCCGGGATACGTGAGCGCAGTCGAAAAATGTGGCATCGCGGGGGAAAGCGGAATCCACGGCAGACCCGTTTCGTCAAACCACATCGCGCGCTGCCAACCGCGCATCGGCACAACAGTGAGTGAAACATCGAGTTGAAAAGTGTGTACAATCAATCGCGCAATTTCGCCGGTGGTCAAGGCGTGGCGAATTGGGACGCGCAGTTGACTGATGAACGATTCCAATCCATCATCCACCAGCGGTCCTTCCATTTGTGTACCATTGAGTGGATTCGGACGGTCCAACACAATCAATTCTTTATTGGCGTCCGCCGCCGCGCGCAGCACATATTCCAACGTACTGATAAAAGTATAAAAGCGCGCGCCGACATCTTGCATCTCAAAAACCAAAACATCCACTTGATTCAACGCGGAGGAATTTGGTTCTTTAAATTCGCCGTACAAACTATAGATGGGCAAGTTCCTGCGCGAATCATTCTCATCGGGCATCGGCGTCGCATCCGCGCCTGCGCCGTCAAAACCATGTTCGGGCGCAAAGAGCGCGGTGACCGAAATCCTGTGCTCTAAAAATAAATCAACGTTCGATCTAAAATCCGGCGTAATCGCGGCGGCGTGTGTGACGAGCCCGACGCGGCGTCCTTTTAGCATATCTTGATGTGTGCGCAAAAACGACTGCAATCCCAATTCAATCATCTCTCGCGTTTTCCTTCGTGGCGCGGCAAATCTACAGTTTGTCTTACAACAATAAGGTCGCCAATGCAGTGCAAATTTGAAATTTGCACTACGAATTCATTTCAACGTAGCAGAGGTCATTTCTGATGTCAACCCAAACTGCTTTGAACTCCGCCGCTGCTTTTTTCCCGCTCACCGAAACAAACAATCCGCGCACCGCTGATATTGACACGCGCTCAACGCGTGAAATTGTGCAACTCATCAATGCAGAAGATGCGGTCGTGATTCAAGCTGTGTCCGCCGAATTGGATGCGATTGCAGCGGCGGTGGATGCAATTTATGCGCGCATGGTGGAGGGCGGGCGCTTGATTTATGTTGGCGCGGGTACATCCGGACGTCTCGGCGTTGTGGATGCGAGCGAGATGCCTCCGACTTTTAGCGTGCCGCCAGGGCTGGTGATTGGTTTGATTGCGGGCGGCGAACAAGCAATGTTTCGCGCGGTCGAAGGCGCAGAGGACAAACCGGAATTGGGGGGGGCTGACATTGCGCGCCTGAATGTTACAGCAAAAGATTCGGTCGTCGGCATTGCTGCGAGCGGACGCACGCCGTACGTGATTGGCGCGTTGGAGGAAGCGAACGCGCGCGGCGCGTTGACGATTAGTCTTGCCTGCGCCAAGCCCGCGCCAATCCATGACGTTGCCCGGCTCAACCTCGCGCCGCTGACCGGTCCCGAAGTGATCGAGGGCTCTACGCGCATGAAAGCAGGGACAGCGACAAAATTGATATTGAATATGCTCAGCACCGCGCTCATGATAAAACTTGGAAAAACGTACGGCAACCTCATGGTTGATTTGCAGCCAACAAATCAAAAACTGCGCGCACGCGCGCGTCGCATTGTAGAGCGCGTGACGGGATTATCCGCAAATCAAGCGCAAAGTCTGCTGGATCAATGCGGGGATGTAAAAACCGCAATCGTCACGCATCAAGCAGGCGTATCTCCGCAACAAGCGCGCGACCGTTTGGAACGCGCACGCGGTTCGGTGCGGCGCGCACTGGATGATGTGGCATGAGTGATTTCGTAATCGGCATTGATGGCGGCGGCTCGCGCACGCGCGCTGTGCTTTCCGATTTGGCAGAGAACGTATTGGGAACGGGCGAAGCAGGAACTTCGAATCCGATGGTGCACGGCGTCGCCGCCGCGCAGCGCGAATTGGAATTAGCTATCGAGCGCGCCTTTGAAAACGCGCAGCGTCCGCATGAACGCGTCGCGGCATTGTGCATGGGTTTGGCGGGCGCAGATCGCGCACCAGTTCAACAAGAATTGACCGAGTGGGCGCTCAACAACTTGGCGGAAAAAGCGCGCGTGGTGAACGATGCAGAAATCGTTCTCGCTGTTGCTTCCGCGCAAACTTGGGGCGTGGCATTGATTGCGGGAACCGGTTCGTTTGCTTGGGGAAAAAATCGCGCAGGCGAAACGGCGCGCGCGGGCGGCTGGGGCTATCTTTTGGGTGACGAAGGCAGCGCGTTCGATCTCGCGCGGCAAGCATTGCGCGCGAGCACCCAAGCCGCCGATGGTCGCGCCGAACCAACGCGTTTATTGAACGCGATTCTAGATTTTTGGAATTTGGCTGAACCGCGCGATTTGGTTGCGTATGTTTATCGCCCCGAACAAACCCATTCCGAGATTGCGCGCCTCGCACCGATTGTTTTGCGTACTGCCGAAGAGGGCGATGCGGTGGCACAGCATTTGGTTGATCAAGCCGCCAACGCTCTCACAGCGGCGGTGGATGCTGTCAGCGGCACACTCCATCTGAATACTGCCGCGTTCCCACTCGCACTGACCGGTGGGCTTGTGCTTGGCTCGCCCGCGCTATGCCGCCAAGTTATTTCATTGTTGGAACAACGCGACAGCCGCGTCGCGCCAATCGAGTTGGTTCATCAACCGGTCATCGGCGCGGTAAAACTTGCGCTTGAGCTGGTCAAATAGGCGCGCCCCGACCGAAAATCTATTTTGCAGCAGCAGGCGGAAATTCGCGATGCAGGTCTCCGGACGGAGCGATCGAGATTGCGCCATTTGCATTGACTGTGACAAGGCACAGCGGCGCATAGTGATGTTCAATCCCAAGAGGCGCGAGCGCAAGCGGAATTACATTTCCGTTCGCATCTACCTGCGGTTCTCCATCGTCTTTTAGCGCAAGGGGCCATTCAATCGTTCCATTCGTGCGCGCAGGAATCAACCAATAATCGCCTGTGCGATAGTGATTTGGTCTATTTGGGGCATTTGGGTCAGGCGGTTGGAATTGCACCTGAATGCCGTCCTCCAGATCAATCCAATCCGTTTCCGCAGTTCCTTCTTTAAGCGGCACCGCGCCGGACTTGAGCGTGACGATTTCGTTTTCTTGTTGATCCCAACGGCGAACCTTTTTTGGCGGACTCTCATTCCACGTTGGCGCGTCTTGAACTTGGAGGGCATCGCCTTCGATATTGATGACTTGGAACAGTTCACCGAAAACGCCGTGCAAATCGTCATCAGCGCTGGTGATTTCAACCCACGGCGCGTTCGCAAAACCGCGCACACTGCTCAAAATCAATTTGTCATCATCGCTGCTCCCCACCCACGCCGCAACCGTCGACCCATTGTCGCGCGACCACTTGAAGGTAGCATCCTCCGCATTTCCGCCTTGATGAATCTCAACGCGATAGAGTTGGTTTTCTTGACCGCGATAGGCAGAAGAAGGCGCAATCGTACACGGGTCAGTGTTGGCTTGGTCGGGTTTGAGACGCACTTTAAGCTCGCAGCGTGATTGCGCGCGCCACGCCGCGACATATTGATCCCACACCTTGAACACACTATCACGTCCCCAACTGGGGGGAATTTTGCTATCGCCATTCGGCTGCGTGTCCGTAATTTTTACTTGCCACACAATCTTGGCACGCGTCGCCGTATCAGGTCCCCCAAGCGCGACTTCGCGCACATGCTCATCCTCCAGCCATGTCACATGATGTTCCCACACATCAAGGTAGGCAAGATACACTCCGCCCGGCAATTTCGAGCGCGCTTCGTCGGGATAATTGTCGCGATAATATTTTTGCGTCAAGTAGGTGGTTGTCTCGTTTTCATTCTCGCATAGGACGCCATCCACATAGTAACGACCGCGACTAATCGCAAAATCAAACGCGTTGCTCGCCGGTGACACCTTAAAGCCGTGATGCTCGCCTGCGGGTCCGCCAAATGGACCGATCAAGTCCGTCGCCAACGTTTCCAAATAATGCAACAAGATCGCGGCTTGTTCATTCCAATCCGCATCGAGTTGAACGCGTCCTTGCTGCATCAGCACGCGGCTGTAATGTTTGGTTGGATCAAATGTGACGCGCGTGAAATCGCCTTTCATGGTCTCTCTCCTTTTTCAGCTTGCAAAGAAAATTCCGACATTGGCGCCGGCAGGCGTGTACTCGTCCAACCGCGCGCGCAAATTCGCTTCGCGCTGCGGCTGAAATAAATCGTGGAATGCGCCCATTTCGGATTCATCATCCGCGCCGCGCTTGATTTCAACAGCGCACGTTTCGGCAAGTTGTCCGTAACCGGGTCTCCCGTAACGCCGATCCGTGAACTGCGGTCTCACCCGCGTTTGTTCGAGCGCGCTCAATCGGTCGCGTGTGGTTTCGTTCGAAGGAAATCTTTCACGGACAGCTGCCTCTACCATATCGGGCTGACAGTGATAACAGCGCGGTGTACGGCACCCCGGCGGCACATAACAAAAACGCATGCAGCCCAACTGCCGACGCGCCACATTGACGCAGTCGTTAAAGATGCTGTTTTCACCAAGTTCCATCGCGTGTACTTGGACTATTCCAAACACCGTACAGCGCTGCGCCGTCAACACCACATGCGCCACCGGACGCCCCGGCGCGCCAATCGCTTCGCGCTCGCTGCTGGTTGCATCGAGGATGCTGTCGCTGATGTGGAGCGGAATCGGGTCGGCGCGCACTTGGTCGAGATGCACTTGGATCGAACCGACGATGCTGTGTTCAATCCGCACCTGCGCGTTCACATTGAAAATTTCCAGACTCGGCTCGGCGGGACGACGCGGTTCGCAATCGTTTTGCAAACCCCAGCCCGGCACAAGGGTGCAATGGCGAATGATTACTTCCGCCGCGCAATCTGTCGCAGCCGATGAATCCGCGTTTGGCGCGGCAACGCCAATCGGCGGCGAATCGCTCTTTGCTCTCACATGCACAGCGCGCCCGGTGATGAGCAACCCATCGAGGATAAAACGACTGCCATTATCGAGTGACACTGAAAGCGCATCGGGCAAATCGGTGTGCCAATCAATCAATCGAATCACGGGACGTTTGCGATTCGCTGCGCGCAGTTGTAGTGTTTCGTCTTGGTCCAGTTCAAAATTTAGCGACTCGATGTACACACCGCTATCCGCGATTTCAATGACCGCCGCTTTGGGTTGATGATTTGCTTTGACGCGCATCCATTCGCGCAGCGCGTCGCCAATTTGTTTATAGCGTTCGTTTTCGCCGACGCGATAGATTACACTTTCGGCGGCTTGAATGATGGGGCGATCATATTCTCCCCCGCCCATCGCGGCGCTGAAACCATAATGGTAAAAAACGCGCACACCTTTTTTGGGCAATTGTGCCGGTGGAAAGGCGAGGCGTCCCAGTTCCGGATCAACGGCAATATGATCGCGCTGCGGATAGTATTGCCAATCCGTCAAGTCGGCAGGAATAATGTATTCGGGTGGAATCGGTTCATCGCCAAACTTGCCCCATTGGCTTGCCCACACAAGCAAACTTTTACCCGCGCCATAATACGCAGGATTCGCCTCGTGCTTGGATGTGCCGTCCGCATTAAATAATTCAAACGCGCGGCGGCGAATGGGCGCAGGCACATTCAATTCATCCGCAATATGCGTCGGGTCCGTTTCGCGTTCGGGATGAGTGAACAAGGGCGCGTCATTCCCCAGAACGCTAAAGGTGTAGTTGTGCGGACCGACCTCCTCGACGCAGTACGCCGGTGTGTCAGTAACCGAGTAAGCATTCAAACGCCAAACGAACAAGCCGACGCTGGGAATGTTGTAACGACCGCGCGTGCGCGCCGAGTTGGGGCGGCGCACATCCACCGTATGCGCCAGACGCTCAAAAGGTCCATCCAATAGCGCGAGCGCGTTGCCATCGCGAACGTCCACTGTGCGCGCCCGATCCAAATGTTGGTGATTGAGATTCTGCGTCCAGCCGAGCAGCTTGAAAAATTCAACGGCGCGCGCATTCCAGCCCGCGACATCGTTCGCCAAAGCTTCGAGCAGCGCGAGCGCGCCCTTGCGGCGGCGATAATGTAATGTGTTTGCCACTTCGCGGCGCGGAATCAAAATTTTGTTGCGCGCGCTGCCTCGCGGCGTATTCGGATCGCCCGGTTCTCCCGCTTCATGCACAGGACGATAGCCGATGAGGTCGGCGATGTATGGCACGACCCAACTCTCCGCTGTCTCGATGAACCAATTTTCGTACAACTGCGCCATATCATTTTCGACAACATCCACTTGCTCGCCGATGACGCGCAGCAGCGCGCGCAGCGGGTACGCTTGCTCCGCATCGCGCATCCGATAAATGACGGGCAACAGTTCGTACAATCGGTCAGGGTTTGTATTCATACGCGTATCCTATCCGATCGAATTCAAAATTAACGTGTCGGGTACCTGTGGTGTCAGGATGGCGAGTTCGGCAGGACGTAACGCCCCATGATCCAAACCAGCCGACGCCGCGAAAACCTGTCGTTGTGGATTTTTCTTTTGTACGTCCGGCAAATTCTTTTCACTCTCGCGCTGTGCCACATACTGCTTGATTTCGTCAGTAATTTCGTTCGGGGTCTTGAGGCGACGCACGCCATTCTCTGTCTTTTTCTCGTGAATCCCGGCAAACAAATCCACGTCCACATACGCGACGCCGGGAACGTTTTGAATTGCGCTTGTGATTTCGCTCAATGCCACTCCTTGCGCCAACGCGCGCCGCTCAAAACTAAACGTATCGAGCAAGCGCGCGCGAATATTCGCCGCGACCTTGTCCCATTGATAGTCTGCGGCGATACGCACATTGGCGCTGATGACGAGCAAGATGAGTTCGCGCAGTTCGACGCGGAACGGTTGGAAGGGATCACCATATTGGCGCAGCGCCAGCATCAGGTTGCGATACAAATCAGAAGTTGGCTCGATGGGGATGTCGTCCGCGCCCGCGATGGTGACGTGTACGATTTCGCGCTGTGCGTACACAAGACGCGCGGCGGCAGCTTTGCCAATTCCCGCGAACGTGCGCGCAAAGTCCGCATAATCTTGCATCGAAACAAGACGGTCAAGCGCGGTGACTGCGAGCGGCGCATTCTCGCGCGCTTGATCGCGGTTCTCTTTGTCCGCGCCGCCCGACGCGCGCAGTGGATTGATAACTTCTTTGACGCCGAGTGGGCGCGTCATCAACAAACTGATTTGTTCAGCATTGACGTTGCCACCTTTGCCGATGCCATTGCGGTACATCGCGCGGACATTTTCGCGTCCGGTGGGCAAACGCGCGCCGTGTTCGCCATTCCCAAAAATAATTGTCGTTTGCGCGTCGTCGTTCGCGCGGGTGATGAATTTGCGGTCCTTGGGCGCGAGCGCGGCAAGCGAATTCGTTTCATGCCATTGCACATCGTTGACGTACACTTGCAAGGTGCTGGTCACTCCGCGCGGGTTCGGCGCGGCGACAAACGTGAGCGGCGGTTGACGCAAGGTAAAGGACTGCAACGCTTGACTGCCGTCCCCACTGCCCAACACTTCCTTGCGCGTTTCGCCGTGCGTTGCTTTGACAACATTGCCGTAAATTTTCACCGTATCGCGCTGATAACAATATGAAAGTGTTTTTGCGAATCGGACAAAGGTGTGAAGTTTTTCGTCGGGAAATTGATTATCAGATTTGCCGCGCGTCAGCGGCTCGCCGTCTTGATTGGAAACATCCTGAATCACTTCGGCGAGCATCACCAATTCGCTCACCTTGATTCCCGGAACCGGTTTGCCAAATGCGTCGAGAATGTCCGCGCGTTCGCCCGACACGATTGCCCAGCGTCCCGATTTGAGGTCGGCGTACCATTCGTCGAGTTCAATCCAATTTTCTTGTCCGCCGCACAATTCCGAAGGCATCGGCTCATCCGCAAGTGCGAGCTCTTCGCTTTGAGCATACACTACAGAATCTGTCAATACCTCCGATGAACTCAGCATCAGGCGAATACGAGGAGTTTCCCATCCCTCAAACCACGCGGGCGTGACAGCCAGTTGCGTACTGCGCGTGGAATTGCCTTTGATTGGCATGACTGTTGCTCTTGCAGCTGAGATTTTGAGCGGTGCAATTTCACGTGTCCCCGCCACTAGAGCGCCGGTAACATCATCGAAACCGGGAATCGGAAAATCAAGTACCGCCCACCCACCGGCTTGGAGTTTGTCATTCTCCACATCCAGTGCAATAACCGGAAGCGGTGCAAGCTTGTTAACTAGCCCTCTCCACGCACTGTTCAAATCAAGCGCTGGCTCGTAACCTGTGATGGTGACAGTACCATCTTCGCCACGTGTGTAGATCGGCAGACGCGGCAAGTTCCCGCCAAACAATCCAGCTTTCGCGCGCAACGCATACACATGAATCTGATTGTCACCCGTCGCTTTGCCGCCGGACAACGCGGGCGCAAGCGTGCGATGCAGATTCGGCTGAAGCGAAGTCAAAACTTGATTGCCAATATCTGCATTGGCGGTAAAAACTTTATCGGGAGCGCGCGTCAAAAAGTTCGTGCTGCGCGGCGGAACAGACGCGGGCAGAGTGAGTTTGGAAATAACGTCGGCGACGCCAGCGCCTTTTGCAGCCGCAGTCGTAGTGTCGCCAATGCTCGCCGCGTTTCCGGTGCCGGCTGCCATCCCTTTTACCATGTTCGTCGCCGCGTCCACGCGTAAATTTTCCACAATCGGTGCGAGCCACGCTTTGACATTTTTGAATTTCACATCGTCGTTCGCAACTTGCAGTTCATGTTCCAGATTTGACAAGGTTTTTTCGTGCAGCGCGCCAAGTTCCGCATCATTGGAAACTGCGGCGCGCTTTTCGACTTTTGCAGCCATATCTTGGAGGCGCGCGACGAATTCAGATTTCGCAGTACTCTTTTTGAGCGAAGCAGTATCACGCAGCGCGCTCACCACAGCTTGCAACGACACGCGCACTTTATCCGCCAAGGTCGGCGCGGCGCGCCAGTCTTGAAAGCGTACGAGTGTGTGGTCAAGCAGCGAGTCAGGCGCTACATCTACCACGCGATACAACTCTCGAGTACCATCACCAAAATCAATCAGCAGCGGATCGCTCGCTTTCAAATTCGTGCTGATGCCTTTGAGATAGACGCGCATCGCGTTGACTGTCTGGATTGTTGCTTTTGTTTGCGGGCGCGCCTGACGCGGCGCCAAATTATTCCACGCGGCGCGCGCTTCCAGCGGCTCGCCCGTCTCGAATGTCTGCGGCAGCTCGCCCGGTCCCGGCACGCTTTGCGACTTGGCGCCCACAGGAATGATGACCGGCTCTGTCGTTTTTTCGTCAAGGGTGTACGCCAAAAAGACGCTTGCAGAAACGCCCGGTCGCAGCTCGTAACCAATCAAGCGCGCGAGTTCCAAAATCGAACGCCGCTCGACGGCAGTCATCAAGTATCCTTCGTTCGCGATGCGTTCTTGATAAAACGTGAGCACCGCGCCGAGCAGCGCCCACGCGTCGAGCAGCGCGATAGCTGGGTCATCTTGTGCGCGCGTCCGCAGCTTGTGCAGAGGATAGATGCGGTCAAACTTTGGCTGACCAAATTCATCCTTTTCCTCGCGCGGCACATCAATGTACAAACTCGACAACCGCGCCTTCATTGTTTCAAGAAAGGTCGCGTGCGTGCCAACGCGATATGCCAACGCGCGCAGCCCCGGACGATTTGCCGTCGCTTGCGGTGCCAATCGTTCGATACCTTTACAACAGTCGCAGGTGTCAACCATCTTGACCTCTTTTGCTAACGTCCCCCGCGCAGAATAAATGTCAATTTGCCGCGTTCGGGAAAACTTGGATCGTTGTCGAGCTGCGCGATTTGAAGCGGAGCGAGCGGCAGCACACCATTTTCCAATTCGCGGTTTGGCAGTTCGAACAGCCGATTCAATTTCGTAACGCGCACGCTCTCTACGCCGGTCACCGCTTGCGCGGCGGCGACGAGGCGGCTCAAATAAATTCCTTCGCCAAAGGTTAAATTGTCGGGATGGAAAAAGCCGCGTCGCCCATCCGACAAAACGCGATTGCTAAACACATCGCGCAGGGCAGCCAGAACGTGTCCGCGCAGATAGCTTGGCAAAACGCAAATGTCGAGTTCGAGTTCAATCGGCACCATCTCCGCCCACTCGACGTGGAGATCATGACCAATGCGACGATAGCGTTCGAGCATTCCTTGAATTTCGGACAGCTGCCCGCGTCGCTGAACGCCGCCGACCGGATCAATCGCGACGTCGGCTTCATACCAACTGCCCGACCAGATTAATTGCGCGGCGGCGCGCTGTACGTGCGTTGCTTTGCTTTCCGCCAACTGTGCGTAATCGTCGGCAATGACCGCGCGTTCCAACACTTGACGAAACTGCGTCGGCGCGAATAATTTTGCTTCGGCAATGGATTCCGCGTTCATGCCGCCTTGCGCGGGCATCGGATTGCGGATGAAAAGATTCGCGCCGCTAATATTCCCGCGGCGTGTAACGAGGTGCGTTATCGCTTCCGCGCCAACGTTGCCGCGCGTGCCACCGCCCACGCGATACGAAGCATAAAAAGTTGTACCCGCTTTTGGTTGTTCGCCACATTCGTCATCACCAAATCGCAAATGGGCAACGCGGTCATTGTCCATCTCGACGGCAAAATCGCGGTCATCCGGTCCGCTTTCCAACAAATCGGACTGCGGCGTCCATTCGGCATATCGCGCCGCGAGTTCGTTTACCAATTCCGCGCGCAGCTGCTCATTCAACGCAGCCGCATCTGCTTTTTGAAATTCCGCGAACAAGTTTGGATTCAAGGGCAAGCCATTTTTGTAACACAGCGCGGTAAAACCCGCGTCGCCGAGCGCGCTCACAAGCGCGGCATCTTGGATCTCTGCCCAGGCGACCAAACGATTCTCTTCAGGCGAGCCGAGAATGCTGTTCAATTCAATTGCGGGCAATGCCTGACGAACATCTTGGGACAGCATCTGTGCCGCCGAAATAATTTTCTCGTTGGCGGGATCATCTGCCGGAAGCGGCTGCCGAAACGCGAGCGGCGTTTTCTCCAAGTGCGGACGAAAACGTTCGGGAATGTACGTCACCTCTGCCGGGCGACCGATGCAATCACACTCGGTCTGTTTGCCGCGTGCTCGCACCTTGCCCAACTCTTCGCACGGCTCTATCGTCAAGCCGTGGTCAACCAAAATTACATTCCCGCGCGCGACGCTCACATTTTCCAAATACGCGCATGGCGGTTCGGCATCGCCTGCGGTGATGGACGAAATACAGAGCGCGAACGGCAGCGCGTCCTCTTCGCCCCATTCAATTTCAACAATCGGCTGCTGCGTCAACGCATCTACGCCCGGCGTCACCTTTATAAGACGAACCGCGTGACGATGCGCGGGGTCGGCATCGGCAGGATTTCCTGTGCGCGAACCGAGCACCTCTTCAAAAATCAGCACATCGCCAACGCGCAGCTGTAATTTGCGTTGGGGTTGCGCGGCTGTGACCTCCGGTTGATCCGGCGGGGGCGCAATGATTTCATCGCGCAGCGTTGCGCCCGTCGCGCCGCGCGGCAGACAACATTCGCGCCGTCCCCACGCATGAAAATAGATCTCGCTGTGCGCGGCATAGAGCTGAATCATCTCTGCGCGCGCCGCTTCAAACACCTCGTACGCGTGCAATGGAATTTCGCGCAAATCCTCTGCCGCCAACACAACATTGTCAAGGGCTGCCAAATCTTGCACGCCGGTAATGAAAAATACGTCGCGCGGATTCAGAGCGAGGTCGGTGTCTGTCGTGATGTGCAGCCATGCGCGCGCGCTGCATCCTTCATGCAGCGCATAATCCACCAAACGCGCGTGGCGCCGCACCGAAATGCGCTGGCGCGCAGTGTCGAGATATGCTTCCGTCGCGACGGCGTCTTGGTAATAGCTCAAATAATCGCCCGCATAGGCAAGGACTTCAATCAATGTAATTCCGAGATCGGGAGCGTGACGCTCTTGCCAATCGGGCATGATGAGCGCAAGGCGGTCGAGAATCAACTGGCGAAAGGTGGCGTAATCTTTGGCGAGATAGTTGATGTCCGGTTCAATCCGTTCGGGCGGCGGGCATGATGCAGGTTCGGCGCAATCGAGCGGATTCGGACAATCCACTTGAAAGGAAAATTCAACATGGTCGTACAACGCGTCAATATTTTCCATGCCGACCACTTGCAAGGTATAGGTCGAAAAATCGCCGGGCTGATCTACGCGCACGACCGCGTAATCGTCGAGTTCGGGATCGTCATTGCGCGTCACCTCAACATCAACTACTTGAATGTCACGAATGCGCGCGCCCCCCACAATTTGCCAATAGCGTTTCACGCGCCGCGCGTACTCGTCCGCCGATTCGCCTTGCCGCGCATCCAATTCTTGCGGCGCTTTGCCCAAAAAGTACACGGTCAGTGTCGTTCGGTCATCGCCGACCTCGACGTAATCGAGTCCGTTCAATTCCGGTTTTGCGCGAACTGCCTCACGTCGCGCGTCGTCGTCACAGCTGATTGTCGGTTTCATAACATTACACCGTTCGCGTCAAGCGCGCTGTTTGCATTTCATTCGTGCGGCGCACGAGGTATTGAAGGTCAATCGTCAAACTCGAATCCACACTTTGCACTTCGAGCGCTTTTAATTCCAATACATCGCCGAGCCAACGCTGAATTGCCGCCTGCATCGTGAATTGCAATGTCGCCGCGAGTTCGGGACTGTTTGGCGCAAAAATCAATTGCAAAATGCCGCTGCCAAAATCGGGACGATTCACGCGCTCGCCCGGGCTGGTGAAAATCAGTTGTTCGAGCATATCGCGGATGTGATCGTCATCCGTCGTTTGCGCGGTGCGCCCGCGTCCATCAAAGTGAAATGGAAAATCAATGTTCATTGTTCGATTGTGGGGACAAAGCATGGCTCAAATGTGAATGCTTTGCCCCTACGTTGCAAACACGCGCGTTTGCGTCATGACAATCAACAGCGGCGTGCCCGTCGGCGCGCAAATGGCTTGACTGCTCTGAACGAGCAGTGGTTGTCCATTCGACAAGACGCGCGTTGTGCCAACCAGAAATTGTGCGGTCACGCACGGTCCGTTCGCGCCGGGAGGTGGTGGGAGGACACAGCCCGCGACGACGTAGGGCGACGACAATGCAACTGTCGGCATGCCATTCACGGTCACGCGCGGATTTGGAACGGTTGGCGTCGCCTGCCCCGCGTGTGAACACAAAACAGTTGCACCGACATGTACGAGAAATCCGGGCATTTGAATTCACTCTAAATCTTTTTGCGCGATAGAAAAAAATTAGATCACCACCAACGCGCCATTGTTGATTGTCACAGTTGGACCGAGCATCGTAATCATGGCGCCTTTGCCATTTGAAATGTAAATTCCACTGTCGTTGACCACAATCATTGCGCCCGTCGTGCTTTTCAAAACAATTCCGCCCGTCACTGGCGTGGGCGCAGAATCGCTGATCAGCAACATGTTTTGGGCAGTGGATTGAATCACAATATTTTGACCGGGCGGAATGGGCGGCGGCGCGAGGGCGAGCGCAGGCACTTCGGCGGCGCTGCCCCAAAATCCCCCGACCCAAATCGGTTTGTCCGGATCGCCCTCTTCAAATTCGATCCACACGCCCGCGCCCATTTGCGGCACCATGTACGTGCCTTCTTGTTTGCCCGCCAGCGGCACGCACGGCATCGCCCAACTTGTTGGAATCACATTTGACACCGCAGGCACGATGGCTTGGATGCGCCCGCGCTGTTCGGGGTCAAAGTTGTTGATGACCGTGCCGCGATATTTGCCGTAAAATTTTTTTACGCCGCTCATGCCGGAACCCTTGGCAACGTTGAAAGCAGACCGTTGCGCGCCAACTCAAAGCTTTGTTTGTACTCACCGCGTTTGATGGAATGGGTGACGCTGTTCACGTAATACAAACCGTCGAACGCCGGACCCGCGCCGCGCACGCCAACCAACTGCCGCGCTTTTAAGGGACGTCCATAGCGCAATACATCGAGCGTGCCGCTTGCAAACACCGCATCCGAAGTGCGTGACGCTTCCGCCAGCCCCATCATCACAGCGGTCAGCGGTGAAACGAACGCGCTTTCCGACAACGGTTTGATCTGCGGCGGAATCGGCGGAATCAGACCCAACGGCGGATTCAACGGCGTAATATCGGGAATCGGAATCGGAATGATCGCTTTGGACAATTCTTCTTGAATGAACACGATAGGCATAACTTTTCGTTCTTTATCAAAGCGAAAACTCAATGCTTCGACATTCGTGTGCGCGTCCATATTGATATTCAGCGCGGGCTGCGGCACGCCAATTTTGATTTGCGGACCCCAATAGGCAACGCTCATGCCGGGCAGCGGACCCGGGTCGAGATAAAAAACGTAACCCGCTTCATACGCGAGCTGCTGGATATACTCTAAATCTTTGCCCTGCTGACGCGGTATGCGATCAATTGGAATTGGAATATCTGTCACGATTTCCGGAATCGGCAGCGGCACCACGCCGAGCGCCGCATACTTGGCAACAATCAACGCGACGCGCGCAAAGTACGGCATCGCCGGATAGGGAATGCCACTAAAATCAATCACGTTCATCAACGCCGTCAAATCTTTGCCGCGCACCGTCAACGTGGAATGACTGCTGTCGGAACCGGGCGCAATTTGCGTTTCGAGCATCACACCATCCATCAACACTTGCATCGCTCCGCCAATGGTCACAAAAAGTACAACGCGCATAATCGGCGGCATCGCTCCGCCTGCCAACAAAAAAATCGTATGCAGCGGCGATTTGTTGCTCAAGGTGAACGTCAACTCGAAACCGCTTGCCGTTTCTCCCGCGCTCGTCGTCACCGACACGCTTACCAGCGCGTCGAGAACGCTTTGCGGCACGGGAATCGGCACTGCCGGTCCGACCATCAACGTCAAATTGATTCCATTTACCATAGCTGCTCAAGCATCAACCATTCGGCATTCCCGGCACGCCTTCGGGCAAGGTGATTCGCAAGCGACGTCCAATCGTTTCGGTCAATTCGTCCGGGCGCATTGGCGTATTCGCGTCGCAGATGCGCCAAAATTGTTCCGGGTCGCCGATGAATTGCGCGGCAAGATTATCCAGCCGGTCCCCTTGTTTCACCTGATATTCTTGCACCAACACCAGGCGATCAAACTGTGGCAGAAAGCGTCGGCGGACATATACAATCACCGTCCCGTCCGGAGATTCCAACGTCGCGGTTTTAATACCGTGATAACGACTAGTCGGCGCAAACGCGATGGTTTTTAACGCAACCGGTTGCAACATGGCTTGCAATGCATCATTCGGGTCCATTAAGAAATTCCTCCGATACCCAATGTGCCAAAAGTCGCGGCGGGGCTGGATGCCGCGAGTTGTTCTTTGGCTTGCAGATAGGTCATGAACAAATTGCCGCCTTTGTGATCAAAGCCGAGATCGTCCACGCTCAACACACGCATCCCCAGACTCACTTTGGCGCGAATTGGATTTAGATTTGGATCGAACGCTTCTTCCGTAATGCTGAACTCGGTCAACCGTACGGGCAGAATGCGGCTCTTGCTCCAAATGAACAACGTGAGCGGTGACTCCATCGGCGCGATTTCGAGCGTGCCGCTTGACGCGAGTTGATTGTTTGAATTGAGCTGCGCGCTGGTTGGATAGACAATCAATTCAAGCGCGGCGAGCTGCGGATGTAGTCCCACCTGTGTTGCCTGTCCTTCGCCCAACTCCAATTGATCGGTCGCGTCAATTTCCGCGTCGAGTTTCAAAGTTTCGACCGGCGGTCCTTTTAAGCGCAGCGCTTCGGAACGATCGCCGCTTTCTGCGCCAACGCCCTTGACTTGCAGCGTGCGCGTGAGCGTGTCGGGATTGTATTGAAGCGCGATGATGCGTTTGACTGCGCCCGTCTGCGCGTCAATCAACACGATGCCGCCTTTCAAGAGGCGAGGGGAACCGGGGAAACTGTTGGGCATGTCTTAGAACCAACTCCCAATCTGTTTTGCCAAATCGCCCGGTTTGAATTTGAGCAAATCCACATTGATCATGAAACGCACATCCGGAATTGCTTGCGGTTTGCCCGTTTCCGGCAAGCTCTGTTTGCTCGTAATCGTCTGCCCTTCTGCCCCCGCAAAGGTTAGGGAAGGACGCATAATGTCCTTGTATGCGCCTCCCGAAATCGAAAGCCCGGGCACAAGCCCCAAAGTCGCATTGCCGCCCAACACACTCAAGCGATCGGTCGTCGGATCATAGCCCCACTGTAAATTCAGCGATAACGCCATCTTGGGCAAACCGCGCGCTTGCGTGCGCAAGTTGATGATCTCGTCGGCATTAAACCCCGTCTCGAAACGAAACAGCCGCTTGTCTCCACCCTCCCCACCGGGCAAAGTGTATTTGAAACTGGTGAGTGGCATGTACGGAATCAGCGTCAGCGGCGCGGCGAGGTTCACGCCTTCCAACTGCTTGCGCCCTTGAGGGTCGGATAACATCGCCCCGCCTGCCATGCCCAGCATCCCTGCGCCCGCGCCGATGACCCCCGCTTTTTCACCCGCGCTGAGCTGGTTCCACCTGCCTTTGGCTTGCGCTTTCATCGGTTCAATAATCACCTTTTTGACGCGCTCGTTATCTGCCGCCTGCTCTGCCACCGTTTTGACCCCTTCGGCAACTGTTTCGCCGCCATCCTTTTTTTCAGGCGGCTTTTTTTCCGCCTCGCCTTGCGGTTGGCGTTGAATGGACAAGGGCAGAGCCGTGAGCGTGTCAATCATGCGCCCTCCCGCGCTGATTTCTCGCGACGTTGCCTGCGCTTCCCTTTCACCCGTTTCGGTGATTGCCGTTGGTGTCGCACCTCTTTGCGTCATGTTCCCGCGCTGTTGGACAACATGCGTCAGTTCATGTGCCAACAGCTTGCGTCCCGCGTTCGTCCCCGGTTGGTATTGCCCGGCGCCAAATACCACCTCGCGCCCCACCGTGTATGCCAACGCATTCACCGCCTGCGCCGATTCGTTCGCTTGCGCATCTGTGTGTACACGCACATTACTGAAATCGTGTTCAAAGCGCGATTCCATGAATACGCGCGTTGCGGTATCGAGCGGCTGTCCCGGTCCGCGGATGGTCTCGCTCACGCTCGCGGGAATCTCGTGCATCGGGACTTTAATGCTCGCGGCGCGTTGAACAATCACATCGCTCGTCTCTTGAGCGTGTGTGTTGGATGGATCAAAACTGCGCGTTGGGATTGTCATTTCGCGTGTGATTTTTTCTAAATATGATTCAACCTAATCAAACAGATTGTCACCGGATGCTTGCAGTCTAATGGCTCACCCGCCTACCCCCGCCGCGCTTCCCGGAGCAGGGGAAGGGACAGGAGGTTGGGGCAGTTGTGGTCTGTCAGCCAGCCCACCTTCAACAATGTCTTGTTGCCAGTCAATGCCCGCCGCAATGGCAGCTTGGGTGAGCTGTCCTAGTTCACCCTGGAAATACGCCCTGCGTAAGAGTTCTTCGCCTCCTCCTCCCAAAGCTGCGACCAGATTGTTCACCACCCTGAACTCTCGATCATAATCACTTGTGACAGAGATCTGCTCGCGCCGGGCAATCTGGCGGGCAAAATAATCGGTTGCTCCTTCGCGCAAGTTGTGGTTGGTGCTGAGAATGGCAGGTTGTGAATAGAGATGCACAGCTTCGTGCAATCGCACAAAGGCATTGTTGGTATAAGCCCGAATCCAGATGGTTGGGGGCGTGGTGCTGCGGTCCACAAATCCCCCCACTTCGGTATAGGGAACAGACTGATCTCTGCCGGGCCAAGCCTCGTAAACATCCCGGAATTCGCGTTCGCTTACGATCTTCCAGTGAGCCCGGAAAGCCTGGTCGGCGGTTAGGTGCCTGGGCAAGTTCATGCCATAGCTGCCCGCAATCCAGGCATCCATCTGCTGCAAATTCTTCTGAAATTGTTCAGCATCCTCCCGACTCTTCTCCCTCAAATAATTGATGAAAAGCCCTGCCACGCCTCCACCAGCGATCAGTCCAGCTATCTCCAGTCCACTCAGTCCCACTCCGATAGCCGATAACCCCAGCGCTCCAAGACCGCCAACAATTGCCCCGCCCAATCCAAATAGCAGAGCCCTCCAGCCCTTCTCCAACGCTAGCGGTGTGTTTCCGGCTGCTTGTTGAACTTGGGCTGAGTTGCCAGCCAATGCCCTTGCCCCAGCGCGGGTGGCTTCTTGTTCTAGACTCGGCACACTTGAAGGAGACCTGGTTTTTTTCTGGCTCTGAGCAACATGAGCCAACTCATGTGCCAAGATTTGAGGAAAAGCCCGCCCTCGAGCAAAGTTAGCTTCTTGGTCGAGGAAAATATCCGGACCGATGGTCAGTGCCAGCGCGTCGTGGCGGCTGGTGAGCACTTGAGACTGTGCATCACTATGCAGCTTGACCCGGCTAAAGTCCTGGGCAAAACGTGATTCAAAGTACGTGCGAGCCGCTGAATCGAGCGGCTGACCAACTGGGCGGTCGGTTTCACTCACGCTTGCAGGAATCTCATGTGTTGGTCCATTCTGGCTCGCGGCGTGTTGAACGGGTACGTCGCTCGTTTCTTGAGCATGTGTGTTGGACGGATCAAAACTGCGCGCTGGATTTGTCATTTCGCGTGTGATTTTTTCTAAACATGATTCAACCTAATCAAACAGACTGCCAATCCCGTATCCCAAAAGTCCACCCGCCGCCGCGCCGCCGAGTGCGCCAAATATCGCGCCAAGCGGACCGGCTGCCGCGCCCAAGACACCTCCAATAATTCCACCAAAGATTCCAAGCGTGATTCCCAACAAAGTTGATGTATTGCCGAACAATGGACCGCGGCGTCCGTCTCGGACTTGCCACGAACAACCCGTAATTTGTTGCATCGCAGTGAGGAAAGGGGCATAGTCTTGTGCGGTGACGATCTCGCCTCTGCCCATCACATCGGCGGATTCTTCGCGGTTCGTTCCATAACAATCGTCGTCGTTGGTACTGCAGTGCACGTGCGGCAGCCCGAGCAAATGCCCTGCTTCGTGCGTCGCAGTGGTTTGATCCCTACGCAAATCGCTGCCCGATCGCTCAACATCCTCTCGATACAATCTACTTGTCCTTGCACCCACAGAGCTCCGCGCGCCCGATGGTTTGTCGTAAAGCACATTCATTGTGTTGTGCGGGTTCGATGCAACGGGTTGGATGTGCAAAATTGTGGCCGCCAACTGACAAGGCTCGTTCGGGCACGGTTGTGATGGAACGAGCAAAAAGCGAAAACTCCAACGGTCGGTAACCGCGCGAATGAATTCGTTTTGCCAGCGCGTTTGTTCCGTGGGCGTCCAACGATTTGGTGTTTGTGTATCGTTAAAGTTGAACCTGACGCGCACGGTCAATGTCAAACGACATGGTTCGCTCGCGCTTCGGCGTCGCGGATCAAGCGCTGCGCGTCGGTCCAATTCTGCATCAAAGCGACTTGTATTCCGCACGCGAATATTTTGAACCGTCGAAATTGCGGGCGCAGTTGGCGCGGGCGGCTGCGCCGGCTGGGACTGCGCTCCGGAAGATGGCGCGGGCTGAGCAGTCGCGGGTGCGGCTTGACGGTCTAAGCTGGGGGAGCGTCGCGCCCGGGCAGGCGGCGCGAATTCGCCGCGCGTGACACGCGTTGAAATTTGTTCTGCTTCGCGTTCAAATTCATTCACCGCGTCTCCAATGGTCAATGCTTGTGGCACAGGCAATGCAGACTGTTGAAGGGTGTGTGTTAGTTCATGCGCCAACAACTTTCGCCCACTGTCAGTATTTGGAGCATATTGACCTCGTCCGAAAACGACATCGCGCCCAACAGTGTAAGCCAACGCATTTACGGTTTGGGCGGATTCGGCAGCGCGTGTGTCCGTATGCACTCGCACGTGACTAAACTCCTGCCCAAACCTCGGCTCCATAAACGCGCGCGTTAAAGCATCCAACGGTTGCCCGGGTGAACGCAATACCTCATGCACGATCGGCGGCACGGCGTGAACAGGCGCGGGACTCGACGCGGCGCGCTGCAAACTCATCTCTCGTTTTTTCTTGCACTCGGCGCACTCGCCTTCACCATGTGAATGATTCCCACACGCGCACGCGCGCTGCAATATGCCATGCGTTGGCGTTGTAGTTGGTTTAAATGCCGAGTGCGTCCGAGATGTTGCGTACGAATTCATCTTTTTACACCTGCATCGCATAACCGGCGTAGCTATCCGGGTTGTTGATCGTATCGTTGTTTCCAGGCAAACTGCGGAACAATACTCCCAGCACCGGAAGCTTGCCCAGGAAGTTGAGAACGCTGCCCCAGAATCCGCCACCTCTAGGCCTGAGTTGATTAAATTCGGGTTTGTTCGAGTACGCGCGATCAGTTGTTAGCAAAGCGTTATGCACTGATTCGTGGATAATGGTTTCGATTTTGAACGGGTCACTTGCCGAAGGATACGCATTCGTACAGACATGCAAGTTGCCAAAACAAGTCCACATCAGACGTCCCCCCACACACCAGCGGCTCGAAGTCCCGCACATCGTCCACGAGTTTGGATCACAATCAAAGCGCAGCGAGCGCATGTACCCATGAATACGCTGAAAGTTTCCTCGCACGTCGCGCACAAAACCGTCGTCAATATCTCCGCTGTTCGCCGGATCAAAGTACCGACGAAAGCTGCTCTTGTCTGCCGGAGCCATGCGCCCCCAACCCGGAGCCAGACTGGTAATGGCACGACTGACATGTGCCAGCGCGGGTTGGTGCTTGGCTTGCAGGTCGCTTTGTAATGTCGGATTGCAACCTGCAAAACTGGTTTGGGATTGTGGCGGCGCGGCTTGACGTTGGAGTGCCGTGGTACTCGGCGTCGAACGAGATCGAAGCGATGAATCAACTACCACTCGTTCCGCCTGCACCGCTTCAATTTCGTATTGATCGTTTTGTTCACCAATCGCCAAATTTCCGTTCCACAAAGTAGCGGGAACTTGATTCTGCTGAATCACATGTGCGAACTCGTGTGCAAGCAATCTCCGCCCGACGCTCGTCTGCGGCGCATATTGCCCCGCGCCAAACACGACATTATGCCCAACGGTGTACGCCAACGCATTCACTGCGTGCGCAGATTTGGCGGCGCGTGAATCAGTGTGTACACGAATGCCGCTGAAATCCTGTCCAAAGCGCGGCTCCATGAACGCGCGCGTTGCTGCATCCAACGGTTGCCCCGGCGAACGCAAGACCTCATACACAATCGGCGGCACGTCGTGAACGGGCGCAGGACTCGATGTCGCTCGCTGCAAACTCATCTCGCGTTTCTTTTTGCATTCGGCGCACTCGCCTTCACCGTGCGAATGATTCCCGCACGCACACGCGCGCTGCAACAAACCACTCGAAACAGGAGTGATGGCGGGCTTGGCAACTTGCGCCGCGAGTGTGCGCTCGGTCATTTTGCTTTCGCTTCGATACGCTTCAATACGTTCAGCAGTGCGGGTTTGGCGTACGCCCAATTGTGGCATTTGAAACTGCGCAGGTCGCGGATGGGCATCCGACAATCGTAGCAATACAAATCCACAATCGCGTTTGGCGCTTCGGTGTTTACAAATTTTTGTTCGCCCAGAATGACTCTGGCTAACAATTCTTTAGAGTGTACCTGAGCGAGCGCCGATGCCACAATATCCAACCAATTGGTCTCGCGTCCGCACTTGGGACAATGCTTGGACTCACCGCTCACCCATAGAGGTGCGCCGATGGTTTGCGGTTTCATCCCCAGCAAATCTTCGATAACGCGCACGTCCTCATCGCGCGTAACCCAACGATATCTACCCGGCAGCGCACGCGGCGAGTCATATACTTGTTTGAAAATTTCGGCACTCACAGCATGAGTGGTTCTTGTGCGTGAATTTGATTTGGGCATGGATCTCTCCTTATTTGGTCTCGGATTGATTTGGCGTGCCAATACTGCCATACACCGCGTGCGCGATTTGTGTACCAAGCGGCTGTGGACGTACATCTGTCGCGTGAATTGTGTCCGCGCGCAGAGATGCGAACGCGCCGCCATTGGCGTACGATTCTCCCAAGCCGCTTTCGCTCAACAGACGCGTCAATTCGGCTTCGACTGCCACCCGCATTTGCGCGCCGTCGCGCTGCTCAAGCGGCAGTCCATCTAGAATCAAGCGTTCGATGTGTAAATGAATGTTCATTGGTCAATGCACAATGCACAATGTTCAATGTTCATTGATGCGAAACTCGACCTCGTTGATAGGTTTGTCTAACTTGCGAAATTCCGCGCGCATGGCGGTCAACACCTGCGGCATCGTCACGGGCGTTTTGTTTTGCGCGGCGAGAAAAGCTGCGTTCAACGCGATGCTGTGAATGTTGCCGCCGGTCAGGTTGAACCGCGCAAGTCGGTCGTAATCCAATTCTGCTTTCGGCATGGACGCGGGAAAGACGCGCTGCCAAATCATTTTGCGTTCGCTCGCAGAGGGAAACGGAAAATTGACAATGAAACGCAAGCGGCGCATGAACGCGGGATCGAGCGCGCTTTTCATGTTCGTCGCCAAAATCGCCAAGCCGCGATACTGCTCCATCCGCTGCAACAAATAATTGATTTCGATATTCGCGTAACGGTCGTGACTGTCTTTGACCTCGCTGCGCTTGCCAAAGAGCGCATCCGCTTCATCAAAAAATAAGATCGCGCCGCCGTCCTCTGCCGCGTCAAACAAACGCCGCAGATTTTTTTCCGTCTCGCCAATATATTTGCTCACGACGGCAGACAAATCAATGCGATACAAATTCAATTCCAAATCATTTGCAATCACTTCAGCCGCCATCGTTTTGCCGGTGCCGCTTTCGCCCGCGAACAACGCGCTGATTCCCAGTCCGCGATTCATTTTGTCGCCAAAGCCCCATTCTTGGTACACCGTATGCCGTTGTCCAACTTGGTGCGCGATTTGGTGGAGGAGCTGCGTTTGTTCAATCGGCAGGACCAAATTGTCCCACGTCGCTTTGGGATCAATGCGCTGCGCGAGCGCGTCGAGACGCGGACGCGTCATCGCGCAGCAAGTCGCCCATACGGCGCGTTCAAATTGTGTTCCATCATCTATTGTCGCATTCGATGTTTCGCGCGCGATTCTTTCGATGCTCTCTGGATTCAAGTCGAACTGCGCGGCGAGCTGCGCGGCAAAACCATTCACGCGTTCGCCCAACGCTTGATGCCAGAGTAACTGCTGTTCGCTCGGCGTGGGCTTGGCGACCTCAATCGCAAAATTTGCGCGCATCGAAAGGATTGTGTTTTCGCGCGTGCCCAAAAAGAGAATGCCGTCCGTGCGCGCAAGAAAATGTTTGAGCGGCTCATCTTGCCCCTGCGCGGCGCGATCCGATTCGTGCGCGTCGAGATACAACGCAAGCGGCAGCAAAATACTTTCGCGCTGCCACAAGCGCGCGAACGTTTCACGTTCGGCGGGATGATGTGGCAGTGCCGCCGCGTCAAGTCGAAACAATTGTCGCCCCAACATTCTGGCGGTGTATGCGGCGACACTCTGTTTGCTGCTCGCGTCTGCACCGAGCAACTGCGCCACTGGCAGCGCTCCGTTTTGTACGCGCTGCCAACGCGCAATAATTTCTTGCGCCGCGCGTTCTTGTGACGGAGGAAGCTCTGCCGCGGTTTCGGAATCGAACGCGACGGGCTGCAAAAGTGCGGCGAGGCGGTCATCCAGCGTGTTCAAGCCCTTGAGATAATTGACGATGCGTTCGTCGGCGCGCAGCGCGCTCGCCGTCAATGGCTGCGCCGCCGGTTGATTAATTTCCAGCAAACGCCAATAGCGCAGCGGTCGGTCCGGCGACAATGCTTCCCACGCGGGTTCGGCAAAGAGCGCCAGCGCCAGCGCGAAAGTTGGAAAGGCGCGTTGCGGGTCGTCCTGCGCGCGGGCGCACAATGATGCGATGCGCGTGTCCAATTCCATTGCCGCGCACAAGAGCAGCACTTGCGACTCAAAGCGTGACAAGCCCAGTTGTTCACTCAACCTTATCAATGCGGGGGGGGGATTTTCGCGCTCGCGCAAATTCATTTCTTCGGCGAGTTGCGCAATTTGTGCATCATCGGATGAAGGCGGCGGCAAAAGTAAAGGCGTTTGTTCCGCAGGTGGCTTGCGCCCAAAGAGACGATTGAGACGCGAGGGCGGTGCATCCGGTTGCGGCTTGGACTCGACAAATACAGAGGCAGTCGGCGCGAGGCGCGCTAAACAGAGCCGCAGCCATTCCACCGCGAGCGAAAGGTAGTGTGCATTCGCTATCTGCCACGCGTCGTTCATCACGTTACCTTGAGAATTTGCGAATCGACAAACTTGGGCGTCTTGGCTTGCCGATCCAGCGGAATACTATCCACGCCATCCACACGCAGCCGCACGAGATACTCGCCCGGATTGCTCTTGGGAACATTATTCAGATTAAAAGTTAGATTTGCTTCGGGTTGAGTGCTTGCGGTTGCGACGATTTCGCCGTCGCGGACGAGGAGCGACGCGCGCTGTCCCGGTTGAATCAACGGCGCGCTTGTCACTGTGAGTTGAATATTGCCCGCCGCCGCACTCGTCGGCGTAAATGTAATCGTCGGCGCGAGCGCGAGCATCAACGCGTTGCTGGAACTTGCGACCTCTTCACCGCGCTTGACGAATGCGGTCACAAGATAAAATCCGGCGGGATACACTTCGCCTACTGTTTGCGATTGCGCATTTTGCGGGTCGGATAGGTCGGTCGGTTTCGGCAGTTGCGCAATGATCAGAGACTCGGAGGCAAACACAACTTGAGCATCCAATTGTTCCGGTTTGCCCTGACGCTGCAAGGTGACGCTTACTGTATCGCCATTCAAGTTTTGACCAATGAGCGCAACTTGGTCGCCCCATTGCGCGGCAGGCAGCGCTTGAACGAATTGCATTTGTTCAGCGGTCGGCAGTTTCGTTAAATCAAACGTTCCCGCCAGCGGCACGCGCAATGTGTCTAAAATCGGCAGCCCGCCCACAACAGAGCGCACACCGCGATCATCTTTGCCGCGTGTCAATACCGGCAAGGGCGAACGTGTGGGACGCGTGCTTTCAATCAACACCACCGAAAGTTGGTACGCGGCAGAGAGACGATAATTGATTTGAAATGCTGCCCACAATTTCGACACTTCTTCTAGCGTCAGCGCCTGCGGTGTGATGCGTACGCGTTCGATTTGTTCGTGCAAGGTGCTGTCAGGCACATCGCCCAACGTCGCTTTGATTTCATCGGCATCCAAAAGCGGATGGTCGTGCAAAATGCTCATCGCCTTGCCGAGCATTTCTTGTGATTTGATTTCGGACTCGTCGCCGCTGTACGCAGTAACGAGATAATACAAACACAAGGGCAGCGGCGGCTGTCCCGTTTCTCCCGCCTTGACCTGCTGCGGCATTTCTTGATTGCGCCACGCCGCGTTAATTGCTGTTTGATACAAAAATATATTGACAGAATCGCCGGTGAGATTTTTGCGCGCGAGATCGAGCGGACGGGCGGTGACGTCGTTGATGCCAAGTCCGCCGATGAGCAAATTACGCAATGTCGCCGTGGCGGAGGCAAGCGCTTTATAGTTGCTCATCGTTTGTCATTCCTGCGTAAATATTCTTCCAAACTCATGGTCGGTGTTGGGCGCGTCGCGCGCGGTGCGGGTTTGTGCGGCAGTGCGGCGCGCACTTCGATTCGTCCGATGGTGACGTGAATCGTCGGCGGCGCGGCAGGCATTTGGGGCGATTGCGATTGCAACTTTGGCATTTCTGACTCTGACTGCGCTATTGGCATGAGCGGTGTGACCAACGGATTTGGGATCGCATCTTCCGCGCGGCGCGATTCATCTTTGCGCGGCGCGTGCGTCAAAGCATGTTCCACTGTCGGCCGGGTTGGCAGTGGTGTAACAATAGACGCCGGTAAAGTTTGAGCGCGTGTGTCAAGCGTGGAAGCGGTATTGGTTGCGTTCTTTTTTTCTTGTTCAATCACCGCGCGTTCAACGCGAATTGTTTCAGTTGTTGGCGCGGACTCGACACGCGGCATTGGAACGTGTTCAATCTCTTCGCCCCATTTCTCACGTTGTGCGATTACGGGTTGCACGGTGGCAAATTCGCGCGTTGGCGGCTCTATTGCTTGGCGCGGTGAAAGATGCAATTCTGCTGCGCGTGGTTCAAGCGCGTACGCGCGCGGCGATGGAGCTGCATCTGCGTGAAAAGCGATGCGCGGATTCAATTCGGAGGGTGGAGGTGGCGGAGCAGCTGTCACTTGTTCCGACGAAACCTCAAGCAACGCATCCGCATACTGCCGCGCCGAATTTCGCACGCCGACCGCTTGCTCCGGTTCAAAGAATGAAAGCGGACGCGGTTGCAGCAGCGGCGCGAGATTCAAATTCTTTGCCGCGAGATTGCTCAAGAAATCAGCCATTGCCGATCAATTCCAAATAGATTTGGCGGCGCGCCGCGCTCAAGTTCAAAATGTCGTTTTGGCTCCAACCGTACGCCGATGCCAACAGATGCACCTGACGCACGATGCGGCGCGCCCACGCGCCGATTTCACTCCATAGAAACGTTGCAATGTCAAACGCGGCAAGCCAATGCTGTCCGCACACGGGGCAATTCAGCGCAAACTGAATGTCTGCCTGCGGGTCAGCTTCTGCCATGTGCGCGGCAATCGCATCGAGTACCGCCGGCGGCAATTCATCCAACGTTTGCGCGACACCATCTGCCTGAACACTCTGCACACATCTCTCTAAAAGAAACGCACGGCTCGCGGCGACATTTTTTTGCGAGCTCCCGGCGGAAACCTTCGTCAGCGCAAGTAAATCGGCGCTGTTGGGCAAACGGTACGTAACAGTGTACGATGCGTGCGCGAAGGAAATGGGCTGCGGGGATGCGTGGTCAGCCACACGGAGCGTACGCGTATCCAAAGTGATTTGCAGTCGTTCGCCGCAGTTTGGACAATTTGCCACGCTGATGATTTGCGTACCAAAGAGCTGCTCGCGCAATGTCATGAGCTGCGCGTCGCGTTGACCGAGCGGCATTTCTTCCAGCAGCGCGCGGGAGAGTTCGGGTTGCGCGCTGCCCAACAGCAAAAGCATCCGCTGTGCCATCGGAAGCGCGCTCCCGATTTCCCAAAGATCCAAAAGCACAGCAGGGGAAGGAATGCGCATAGTTGTCCGGCGACGCGACTAGCCGGGTTCGGTGAACGTCGGCTCGGTCGGCTCGTTCACTTCATAGTCGCGTTCCCAGCCCTCGTTTTCGAGTTTGATATGTTGAATGGCGACGGCGTTCGCGTTCGCGTCGAGGTCGGGCAGCGATTGAAATTCCGAGACCCAGCAGCGATAAACTTTGTACGCAATCGCAAGCTGTCCCGCTTCGTTATAGACCTCGATGATAATGTCCTTGCGAAAATCTTTGAGCGAAGTTTCCGCGCCAAGTCCGGAACCGTAATTCCACACTTTGTTCGCCCACTGTTCGAACTCTTTGTCATGCGTGACGCCGCGTTCGAGCGTAACAGCTTCGTATTCGGTGCGTCCGGGCGATTTACGGCTGCTGCTCGGGTCGCCGCCTTCGCGATGTTTCACAACTTCGGTTGTTCGCTTGAGACTGCTCACTTTGCTGACGCCCGCGACATATTTGCCATCCCATTTCACGCGGAATTTAAAATTTTTGTACGGGTCAAAGCGTTGCGGATTGACACTGAATTGAGCCATAGTTCCTCCAAGCGCCAAATGCTGAGAACTGTGTTACTTTTTTTACTCTGTCCTCTTTGCTCATACTTCGATTTGTCCCGCCATCTGTTGCAATTTGATAATCACAAATTCTGCCGGTTTCAATGGCGCAAAACCGACGACGATGTTGACGATGCCGAGATTGATGTCATTCTGCGTCGTCGTTTCTTTGTCGCATTTGACAAAGTACGCTTCGCGCGGGGTCTGACCTTGAAACGCGCCCTGGCGAAATAGGTTCTGCATGAACGCGCCGACATTGAGACGAATCTGCGCCCAGAGCGGCTCGTCGTTTGGTTCAAACACAACCCATTTCAAACCGCGATACAAACTCTCTTCGATATACAACGCGGTGCGGCGAACGGGAACGTATTTGTATTCGTCGGCAAGTTGGTCCGCGCCGCGCAACGTGCGCGCGCCCCACACCACGCGTCCGGCAACCGGAAACGAACGGAGACAGTTGATGCCAAGCGGATTGAGCTGTCCGTTCTCCATGTCGGTGAGGGCAACGCTCAATTGCGGCACACCATTCAGCGTAGCATCCAAACCCGCGGGCGCTTTCCAAACGCCGCGCTGCGTATCCGTTCGCGCATAGTTGCCCGCCACGACGCCGCAGGGGACAAATGTTTCGATTTGGTTCTCGCGCAGTGGATTGGACTGGCGGAGACGCGGGAAATAGATTGCGGCATTGCGGCTTTTCGCGCCAACTTCGTCCGGGTCTTTGGTGAATCCCTCAACCGCTTTTGCCGGACTGTTCCAAACCGACGGCGGATCAACGATAAGCATGGCGCGGCGCGACTCGCAATACGCGGTCGCGGCGGCAACCAAATCGGTCTCGATGTCGCCGCCAAGCGTATGCGATGGAATGCACAGCAGGTTGAATAACGTGCCGCGCGCAAAAAGTTGTTCCAACGCGTACAGACCTTTTTTCTCGTCTTGCGCGCCCGTGAACACATAATCGGCAATGCTGAGCGCGTCGCCGTCTTGCGCGTAGAAACCGCCTTTGGTTGTCTTTAGGTCATTGTTCGCGGTGTCGAGCGCCTGCTGTGCTGCATTGATTTTGTTTTGGTCGGGCGGCTGCTCTTTTTTGGCGGCGTCGAGAGCTTTTTGCGCGTCCGCCACCGCTTTTTCTTTGACCCCAACCGCATCGTACGCTTTGCCGTCCGAGTCAAAAGTCGGCATGGTGGGTGCGGGATTCGGATACGTCCCTTTCCAGCGAATGAGCTGCGACTCGTTTTCCAAGACGCGATCCATGCGGCGCGCGCTCTCTTTGAGCGAAAGATTCAAGAATCGCTCCGAAGCGCCGCCGGGCGCGGTATCCGTCACGGTGAGATTCAAAAGGTCCGCTTGGGTCAAGCCCAACTTGGCGGCAACATCTTTGGAGGTCTTGTTGTCGAGCGTGACGCGCAACGTATTGCCCCAGCTGCCTTCGGAGGCGGCTTGCAGCACAATGCCGTTGGCGAGTGAAATTTCCGAATTAGTTTTGGGCGCGGGAACCGGAGGGTTGGCGTTGGGGTCACCCGCTGAGGCGTGATACAAGCGCACAATGACTGCTTGTCCGCCGCCGTTGAGAAAAAAGTCGCGCGCGGCAAAGCTCATCGAACTGTCCAGCGACAGCCCGCCGAAAATGCGTTCGTAATCGCCAAAGCCGTTTATAACTGTAGCTTTGTTTGTCTCGCCCTTTTTCGCGCGTCCGATGAACGCGGTAATCGAAGTCGGGACGCCCACAATCGTGCGGACGCCGCTGGGAATTTCTTCGACATAAACACCCGGAAAGGTTGGTGTAACTGGCATGGATCCTCCTCAATCGCAAACCGAAAGAAATTGGCTGCGGATGACATTACGAGACCGAGATCGAACTTGGATTGGACTCGTTCGCTTTCGAAAAATATCGCGTCAACCATTTCGCAAAACGCGAGGCGCGCCAATACGCGCCCAGGCGTTTACTCCAAGTAGACGGCGGCGGAATGCCGCTGTGGGCGGCGATGAAATCGTTCAGCTCGGACCATTCGGTAAAAAAGGCGACGGTCTTGCTTTGGACATGCTCAACCGTTCCCCGCCACTCTTGGCGCGCGGTGGCGCTGACTGTCCGCATCGTACGGATGCGCACGACAAAAGCGCTGCGCTGTTCGCGCAACGCGTCAAGGGACGAGAGCCATTCTTCCGACAAGGGAGAGCTATCGTCAGTATCCATAAAAAAACTGCGACCCACGTTGCTTGGGTCGCAGTGTAACAGCCATATGTCAAAGGGGTGTCAAATGTGTCACAACACTTGTGACCTTTTGGATTGGGGCTGTGGGACTTGGAGCTCTTCAAGCGCTTGGAGCGTGTCCTGCAATTCGCGCTGTACGTTTTCAATTTGCCCGAGAGCGAGACGGACGCGCGCGGCGAGACTGCGTATTTGTCCGCTCGGCTCGGACAAGGCGCGTTTTGCTCCTTCGCCGGAAGAGGTTGGGATGACCTGCCCGATCATCACCTGGCGCATGATGGCTTGGGTTTCCAGGTCGGGGGCGATTCCCAATTCACTATGCAGAACTTGCACACAGGTCTGATATTGTGCGAGCGCCTGCGGCTGCTGCTGATTCAAAACATAGAGCTTCATCAGTTCGCGGTGGACTTGTTCCTGCAATGGATCAATGCGCAACAACTGCTTGCCACATTCGATCGCCATCGCATATTCGCGGCGCGCGCCGTGATACACCATGAGTTTCAAGAGCGCGTCGAGGTATGCTTGATGCAGGCGTTCGCGTTCCGCAAAACACCAATCATAGTAACAACCTTCCAACAATTCGCCCGAATACAATTGCACCGCATGATGGAGCAATTCGGCTGCCTGCGTGGGCTGCGTCGGTTCAAATTGTTGTGCCTTGGCAAGACATTGCTCAAACTCGAGCGTATCGAGCGACCATGAATCGGCGAGACGCAGTCGGACCACTCCTTCTTGCGTCGAAAGGAGCGGATTGTCATCCGCCTCGAGCGGCTCGATCCATCGGCGTAATCGCCACAGCTCGGTGCTTAGTGAACGTCGCGCGCGAGGTTCTGGGTGATCTCCCCAAAAAAGCGTTTCGAGCGTTTCGCGTACGTGAGAGTTTTCATGAAACAACAGCAGATAGTAAAAGAGGAATTTGGCTTTTTGCGTGGGAAGGTCGCAGATCGTTGAAGGTTCGATTTGGATGCGTGGAATGCCAAACAGTTTAATGCGCAGAGAAACTTGCATGCGTCAGACTCCCCTTTCCCGTCATACAGAGCAAGCTCTGACATGACGCGGAAAAAATGTTCCCCCTGCCGATTGACAGAATGATCCCGGCGCAATGTGTGTCGAGAGCGTGTTATGCCGGTCGCACAAACGCAGAGACACACCGGGTAGTGTCAATTCAAAACTCGGTTGACTGTGCTATCAGCAGGCATTTAGATTGTTGTTGGGAAGCTGGCTCGCCTTGGCACATGCCAGGTATTTGTAAAATAAAGCCCGGAGCGAAAATCTATCGCCCAAGCACCTGACAAGGATTACAAACAAAGGTCGGACAAGCCAAAATCTTTCGGGGTTTAAAAAACAAAATATGGGGCGGAGCGGATTTGTTCAAGCAATTACGCGCGTTCCGTTTTACACCAAACGCAGCTCTTTTTCAATAGTCCAAAGCGATACAAATTTTTTGCGGCGTAACGCTTGATCCAATAAATTTTTGGGGAATAGTTTGTTGTCTCTCCGGAGGTCAGTTGTTCGAATCCATATTTTGATTTTGAAATGCTTGGACCGCCGCGCGGACTGTGAGAAAAATGTTCGCCGCGCCGATTTTTTCGACAACGCCGCCGCGTTCGAGCATCGCGCGCGGCGCTTGATACACATTCGCCAGCCACAATTCGATGCTTTGTGCGCGCAGCTCGTCATACAACGCGTTGAGAATATCCAATCCTTGAATATCCAATTCAGAATTGAATGACAGATCAAGAATCACAACGCGCGTTGAGGTTTTCGCGGCGTGCAGTTCTTGACGCAAATGATCGCGCATTCGTTTCGCGTTCAATGACAGCAGCGGCGCATCAAGCCGAAAAATCATCAGCCCCGGAATGAGCTGCGCGGTTGGTTCGCTGGCGATTGGAACATACGCGTCGGTGCCGGGCAGATTCCCCAAGACCGAAGTGGGCGGACGCGCAAAAAATCCGAGAATGAGCAAAATCGAAAGGGTGACGGCAATCAACAAGCCGGGCAAAATTCCCAAGAGCAGCACGCTCACCAGCGCAAAGAGCGCAAGATAAAAACTATCGCGCCGCAAATGCGCGATGCGCTGTAATGCCTTGACATTCAAAAAACCGGTGACCGCCACAATC
Source organism: Chloroflexota bacterium (assembly GCA_004295045.1). Taxonomy (GTDB): domain Bacteria; phylum Chloroflexota; class Anaerolineae; order UBA4142; family SHND01; genus SHND01. The sequence goes on from SHND01000059.1 coordinate 66,336, forward strand.
ACAATCGCGCTCAACACCGCTTGCGGCAGATTGGCAAAGAGCGGCAGCAAAAACAAGAGCGTCAGTACGGTGAGAACGGATACCACAACCGAAACGATTTGCGAACGCGCGCCCGCCGCATCATTCGCCGCCGATTGACTGGCGCCGCCGCCGACGATGAATCCTTGAAAGAATCCCGAAAAAATATTTGCCGCGCCGACGGCGACGAGTTCTTGATTCGGACGAATTTCGTATTTGTGTTTTTCCGCAAAATCATCGGCGACGGTAATGGTTTCCGCGAAACCGATGACGCTGATGGCGAGCGCGCCGGGCAAGAGGATAACTAATTCGTCAAAACTGACGCGCGGCAAAGAGGGTAACGGAATCGCGCCGTTCACAACCCCAATCACGTCAACGCCCTCCTGTGCCAAGCCGAACGCGGTGACGACGATGATGCTGACAAGCACCATGAGCAGCGCGGCGGGCAAACGCGGCGCGAATTTTTTCATCGCAAAGAGCGCGGCGAGACTGCCCAAGCCGATCACCGCCGTCCATGGATTGATGTGCGAAAGATTTGTGATGACCTGCCACAGTTTCGGAAAGAAATCTCCCTCGCCGCCGGGCAGCCCCAACAAGTTTGGCACCTGCCCGATGATGATGGTCAAGCCCAAACCAAACATAAAACCGATTTGCACGGCGGGCGCGATGAAACGCGAGATGAAACCGACCTTGCCGATTCCAAAAACGATAAACGCCAAGCCGACGAGGAGCGCGAGCGCGGAGGAGAGGTCGGCATAGCGCGTCGAATCACCGAGCGCAATCGTTCCCACAATCGCGGCGGAAATTGCGGCGGTGGATGAGGTGGGGCTGACGATGACTTGGCGCGAGGTTCCGAACAACGCGTATCCGATCAACGCGGCGAACGTGGCGAACAAACCCGCTTGCGGCGGCAGACCCGCGATCTGCGCGTACGCAATCGCTTGGGGCACCACCAGCGCCCACACGGTTGCCGCCGCAAGCACGTCCCCGCGCAGCCACCCCCGGTCATACTTGGGCAGCCACTCGAGAATCGGAAGATAGTCTCTGAATTGTGTTTTCTGTACTCTATCTTCGGTTGTCGCGTTCATAATGTTTCAATCAGTCGCGCATTAGAGCCATCTGCGCTTCGTGTTCCAGATTCATGTACGGTTCGCCGCTCACGTCAACCACAACCTGTTTGATGACGCCGCCCGTGAACCTGAACGGGCGCTCGGCAGCGTACTCTGCTGCCACCGGTTCGCCGCTGTCGCGTCCAACGCACAACCCTTCGCCCACCAGCGAAAAGTTGCCGGGCTGCGTTTTGATTTGCGCCGAACCTACCGGCTTGTTATCCATGTACAGCGTCAGCGTCCCGTGCGTGGGCATGTCCTTGCCTTCACGGACGAACGCCGCCGATAGCACATGCTTGCCCGTCGGCACCTTTTCTGACGACTCGACCTTTTGCTCAAACATCCCGCAAAAGTTGTAGACGTACTTGAGCAAGCCGTCCTTGATATACAGCGAATGTCCGCCGAACTGACAGCCGTGCGCGAACAGCACACCTTCCGCTTCAGGCGTCTCGACGTTCACTTCTGAAGCGATAGTGTACGAGCGATTGCGCACGTTCACCGCCGCCGATTCCGGCACATCCGCGCAGTCGGGATAATAAATATACTTGTCGCGCGGTTTCCCCAACTGCGGGCGCGCTTCGGTCAGCACCTCGACGGCGGTGCGGTCTTCGAGCGGCAGCCCGTTATACTTGCCCGCTTCGAGGAACCAGATATTGATGAGCTCTTGCAGCTTGTCCGGATATTTTTTCGCGAGGTCATTGCTCTCGGTAATATCTTTGGTCGTGTCATACAGCTCCCAACGATCTTGCGAAAAGTGATCCCATCCTGCAATGGTCGGATGCACCGTCACCGCTTTCCAGCCCTTGTGCCAGATGGCGCGCGAACCGAGCATCACAAAGAATCCGGTCTCTTTTTGCGTTGGCGCGTTGCCGTCGTCGAATGAGTATTTAAAGCTCGTACCTTCGAGCGGCTTTTGCGGATAGCCCTTGACCTCACTCGGCAGTTCGATGCCGAGACATTCGTAAATCGTCGGCACAATATCGGTGGCATGTGTGAATTGGTGACGAACCCCGCCGCGCGTTTTCATTCCTTGGGGCCACGAAACCATCAGCGCATCCGCGACACCGCCTTCAAAGTTGTAGCGTTTCCACATCTTGAACGGCGTGTTGAACGCGCATGCCCAACCCGTCGGATAGTGATTGTAGGTCGCGGGACTGCCGAGCACGTCGAGGTATTTCATATTGTCCTCGATCCTGTCGGGAATGCCGTTAAAGAATTTATTTTCGTTCACAGAACCATTCGGACCACCTTCACCGCTCGCGCCATTGTCCGAAACGAGAACGATGATGGTGTTGTCGAGCTGCCCCGATTCTTCCAGATAGTTCAGCAAGCGTCCGATGTGATGGTCGGTGTGCGACAAAAAGCCCGCGTACACTTCTGCCATGCGGCAAAACAGTTTCTTTTCGTCGTCGCTCAGCGAGTCCCATGGGCGGACAACGTCAACTTGATTCCATGGTTTGCCATCCGGACTCTTTTCGTTGATGTATGGATTGATCGGCGGCATGACGGCATCTTGCGGCATGATGCCCATTTTCTTTTGGCGTTCGAAAATGAGTTCGCGGAATTTTTCGTATCCCATGTCGAACTTGCCCTTGTACTTGTCAATCCACTCTTGAGGCGCTTGATGCGGCGCGTGCGTTGCGCCGGGGCAAAAGTACATAAAGAACGGTTTGTCGGGCGCGATCACTTTGGAATCGCGAATGAACTCAATGGCTTTGTCCGTCAGGTCCTCGGTCAGGTGATACCCTTCCTCTGCGGTCTTGGGCTGGTCAACCGGATGATTGTCATAGATCAAGTCCGGCGTCCACTGATTCGTTTCGCCGCCGAGAAAACCATAGTAACGTTCAAACCCGCGCCCGATGGGCCAGTTGCGCTTGGTGGAAGCCAGATTCATCTCGTCGGCGGCAACGAGGTGCCACTTGCCAAGCATGTATGTGTTCCACCCGCGTTCGCCCAGCACTTCGGCAATCGTCGCGCACTCAAAGGGAATGTGTCCATTCGAACCGGGAAAACCGGTCGTCGCTTCGGCGATGCACGCCATCCCGTTCGTCGTATGATTGCGCCCCGTCAACAAGCTCGAGCGCGTCGGCGAGCATAGCGCCGTCGTGTGAAAATTCGTGTACGTCAGCCCCTGCGCCGCAATCCGCTTGATATTGGGCGTTTCAATCAGACCACCCCATGGCTCCATAGCCGAAAATCCCGTATCGTCCAACACGATATAAAGAATGTTCGGCGCGCCTTCCGGCGCTTCGGGCTGCGTGTACGGTTCCCAATCCGGGACCGAATCACGCACATCAATGTTGATTACACCTTTGAAAGGTTTCGTAGCCATTTTCCTCCTCGTGGAATAAATCCGTGCTAATTTTACCGCAAACCCGTCGCCAGACTATCAGATCTCCGTTTCTACACCTCTTTCATTTTGTTACATTTCCTCAAACACTTGCTTCCAATCCTCCTTGACGCTGATGATCGTCCAACCTTTTTTAGAGGCGACCTTCAATAATTTTTCCGCGCCCGAAGTATATGCAACATCGCGCGTGTTGTCATCGTGATTGACCAACATGCTCAACGAGGGACGCGCGAGATGTACGGCGAATTCAAGCATCGGAATATCGCCGTCTGTAAAGTAACGACGTGCCTCACCGACTCAGATGCTTTTGCAAATCCAGCATCGGTTGTTGGCTCACCACGAGAAATCCTTCGGCGGGTCTGTCGAGGTCAATAATCAAAGTGAGGACTGCCGCAAACATAAGCACCAGAACGACAAGCGCAATCCAGTTGCGCCGTCCTTCGATGCCGCTATTAAAGCCGACCAACATCATTCCAAGGAGCGACACCAAATACACGCCAAGCAGAACCGTCGGAGCCACCCGAGAATGCACTGCGGCGTTTCGTTCGCCGTGCACATCAATCATGTGATTCAGCGCATCAACGTACAATGCAAACACTTGCGAGTTCTGCCCTTGATTCACCAGCTCTACCACAGATTGCCAAAGTTGGTCCTGGATTTCCTCCGAACGAGCGACAATCTTGGTCAGGTCCGCGTTCGTCGCACTGGGAATTCGGATATTCACATATTCTTTGAGCAGCGCACGGCTTGCCGTACTGTACGGTTCCGGCAGATAGCGCGCGCGCAATTCGGTTGTGCCGATCGCGTTCGCATCCTCCACCACCAGCAGCCGTCGCGCATTATAGCGGTCGCCGGCAGCGCCGATGAGAAATGCTAACAGAAATGCCAACAGCGCCAGCGACGCGCCCATCATAGCGCTGACGGACGAGTCCTTGTCCGTGTGCGTGCGTTCTTTCCACCAGCCGCCGATTCGAAAACCGATCTCCGCGGCGAGCAAACCAAGCGCGACGGTCACAGGAAAAACGAGCCAAACCGGAATGATGTCGAGAGGTTGAATGGTGAGCATATAATTTTTGCACTTGGCTAGAGCAATCCCTGTTGCTCGCCCTGCGCTTGTTCTATTTTGGCTTTTTTGAAACTCGTGCCACCGCGCGAGAGGTCAGGATAACGCGGCGTCTTGCTCTTCAATAAATCGGCGACGGTGACGATTTGAATTTTTTCAAACGCGCCGCTGTGCAGTCTTGGCACGCGAACTTGTTTTACCTTTTTCACGAAGGGTTCTTGGGATTTTGCGTCGCATCACAACGATATGCTCTTGCAGCATCGTATTCTCCACTACACCTGCCGCGTTCGTTGGACTATTCCGCAGCGGCATTCGTTTATTGGGAATCGAGCGATGGAAAGTATCTATGTATTCAAAATCATGATTTTCAAAGAAACAACGAATCGAAGCATCCGTAGGCAACATGATTCCCTTCACTTTGCGATTTCCTACAACATAGCACGCATAACCTCCGGGCTTGACGACCGTCGCCACATGTGAAATTGACTTGGACAAGTCGTTATAAAACGCAGCAACCTCCATTGCGCGTTTCTCGTCCATTTGGCAAATCGCTTCCAGCGCATTATCCAAAGGTACACATTGAAATTTGTGGACCTTTTTTTGAACCGCGCCGCCCATCAATTTGCTGTCAACCTTGTCTGGTTCTTGCAATCCAAGCCACGCGGCAGAGAGACGCGAATATTGACCATACGCAACTGTAGTGTGCGAATCGCCGTAGGGCGGCGAGGTAACTACAATATCAACGGACGCTGGCGCGACGAGATGAGATGGAATATCTGTTACCGTATTAAAGCCATAGACATTTGCTGTCGGGGGATGTTTAAAGTTGTGCATGATAGCAAGATATTTCTGTAGCCCTGCGCGGTTCCGCTTTAGTTTTCCCACCATAATTTCAAATACATCGGGATTAAATTTTTTCAGTCGCTCAACGTCATAGCGATACAGTTTAAACTCTTCATTCCGAGTGTTGGAACTTTCTCTTACCGTTTCGCTAAACGCAATTCGAAAAAACAGCCGGACAGAGTCGTCGGGAATTCCGTCAATAAATCGTTTTAGCTCGGCAAGTTTCTCTACAACGTATGGTTTAAACCAAAATTCAAGGCGACTAATCCCCTCAATCATTGGCGCTTCGGCAATCACATGTGACTTGGAACGCAATACGAAACGATTGAACTTGCTGATTTGATTATCTATCTGTGCCAAATCAGGTGTATCTGTTTTTGCTTGCGCGATCAGCCGCGCCAATGGATTCAAATCCGTTCCAACGACATGCATTCCCCGAATGAGCCCTTCGACAAGCGAAGTCCCTGTTCCACAATACGGGTCAAACAGCAAGGTCGCGTCAACTGCCACGAACATGTCAAGCAACTTGCCTGCAACTTGTGGAATCATCCGCGCAGGATAATCGTGATAACAATGCGTAAGTTCGCGCGTAGATGCGCCGGTAAATGTCCAATCCTCTGATTGATTTCCCAAGTCGTCCAAGAGCGTCAGTTGTTTTGTCTTGAGCATTCTATAAATCCTTCACGGTTCTGAATAGTGCGGGCAACTTGTCTTCATGCGCCCGAAAGCCCGTCCCATGATTGCGCGCGCTTGTGCGTTTGTCGTGCAAGCGCAAATCCACCAAAATATTTCCCTCCAAAATCTGACTGCGAATAATTTCAGCAGAAGTCCCGGTCAGCAAACGGGCGCGTTCGTACCTGAACCATTCTATCTCACCGCGCATTTCGCTGAACGCACTGACCAGAATCAAGCGCGGCAACTTTTGCATAAAGCGTTCGGCGAGCGTCGTGAGTTGCCATTCGGCAAGAATTGCGCCCGACACATGGCGGACCGAAATGCTTTCATCCTCGACATACAGGAACAGGTCGCTGCTGTTGGGCGTGCGCGACATCGTAAAATACAAACCAAGCCGTCCATCAACATCAGGCGTGCCATATTTTCGAATGGCTTCGAGGGGACTCATCTTCCACACCTTGCGATTAAACGTGAACAAAGTAATCAATGAGGATGAGCCGATACGATGCGCCTTGATTTCGACTGTACCCAAGTCAGGAAATGCAATATTGTTTTCTTTCAAGCCGAGCTGCTGTTCCAGTGTATGTCCGATGCCAGTCGGACCTCTACGCTGAGTTGGGATCCACCCCTCATTTTTGATTCGAGCAAAATTCTTTTTGAACTCGGCAAGTGTCATTTTGCTATGCATGAATTGGCACCACGCTTTCTGCCGCAATCGCTTCGCGCAAAATATCGAGATTATTGCTCAAGTAAAGTGTGTTATTCATCGTTCCTCGCAGTGACATTCAGAACGCGCATTAACCATCGAGTTCCGTTTCATTTTCTGAATCAACGGACGCCGGCGGGGGATTTGCTTGCCGAAATGCCCCTACCGCGTCGCGGTTGGTTGCATACAACTTTTCCTTGCCGATTTTATCAAGCAGTTCGTAGCGTTCCAACAATTCGGGCAACGGATGATGCACGCGCGACATGGCAAAGGTGATTTGCTTTTCTCTCAAGTATTCAATCGTCTGCTCCAGCACCTCGCGCCCCGTCGTATCAATATCCGAAATCTGTTCCGCGTCCAACACAAACCATTCGATTTTTTCTTGATTCCCCCCGACCAATTTTTTCACACTGTCTTGAAACGCGTTCGCGTTGGCGAAAAAAAGTTCCGCGCCAAAGCGAAAGAGAATCAAACCCGGCACAGTCATCGGACTCGATAAATCGCTGCTGCTCGCATAGCCCTTGCCACTCGGCAGCAATTTCAAAACGGTGGTTTGCGGATTCGACGCGCGTCCGACGACGAGAATTGTCGAAAGCAAAAACGCGATGATCACCGCTTCGAGCGCGCCGAACGCCAACACACTCGCCAAACACACCATCGCGATCCAAAATTCCGCGCGGCGATATTTCCACAACTCGCGTTGTTCATCAATCTCGATCAAACTCACCACCGCGTTCGCGACGATGCCGCCCAACACCGCGTTCGGCACGAGCGCCAAAAGTCCCGTGAGAAACAACAACACAAGCGCCACCACAATCGCGCCGACAATCGCAGGAATTTGCGAACGCATTCCCGATGAATCCATCGCCGCCGTGCGCGACGCGCTCGAACCGACCATGAACCCGCCGGTCAAACCGGAGGCGATGTTTGCGGCGCCAAACGCAAAGAGTTCTTGGTTCGAATCAATCTGGTCATTGTATTTTTGCGCGTACTTGCGCGCGATCAACAATCCTTCCGCCATCGTCACGCCTGCTAGCGCGAGCGCGCCCGGAAATAATCTGATGTAATCCACGATGCCCACTTGCGGTAAATGCAACGTCGGCAGTCCGGCGGGAATTTCGCCCAACACGCTCACGCCTTTTTGGTCCAAACCAAAAACGGCGACCAATGCGGTTGCCAGAATCAGCGCGACGAGCGCGCCGGGAATTTTCGGCGCGTAGCGTTTCAACACGCGAATCAAAACAATCGCGCCGACGCCGATGGCAACCGAATACCAATTCGCTTCGGGGATGCGTCGAATCAATTCAAAGACTTCCAAAAGCCAGCGCTCCGATTCGACGTGGATGCCCATGATTTTGGAGATTTGACTCGTCAGCACTTCGATCCCCAAGCCGCTGATAAAGCCCACCAACACCGCTTTGGACAAAAAGTTGGCGAGAAAGCCGAGTTGAAAAAACCACGCGAGAAAAAAAACAAACGCGACGACAATCGCTTGCGCGTACGCGAGTTCGATGTAACGCGGGTCAGTCGTTGCCGCGAATGTCACGAGCAGCGAACCGATCAACGCCGCGACCGGCGCGTCGGGACCCGCGACCAAATTGCGCGACGTGGCGAACAAGCCCCACAGAATCATTGGCACAATCGAAGCATACAGTCCGACGATGGGCGGCAGTCCCGCGACCTGCGCGTAGCCGATATTGAGCGGAATCATCAGCGCGGCGAGGGTGATGCCCGCGATGATTTGATTCGGCATCTCGGCAGGATTGACGCCGCGCAGCGCTGTCATGAACTTTATCGCGGGCAGCTTGAATTTGGATAGCGTGGGATTGGTGGTTGAATTCATTTTGTTTCACGTAAACTTTACATGAGAGATCGCGGCGTGTCAATCGAAACTCGCTGTTTTACATTTTTTTTTATCGCCCCTATAATTCTCAAGTTTCCAGTCATGGCTCGGTTTCAGAATTGGTTTCGTAAGCAATCACCGCGCGGACAGTGGGCGGTCGGCTGCGCGGGCATTGTCCTCGTTACTACCGCGTGCTTGTACAGTTTGGGACTGGTTAGTTATTTTGTCCGTCCGACTCTTTTGGCAGCCCCGCCAGCCGCAACGATTGTATTCGCAATTCCTACGGTCGAGCGTCCGACTTTTGTCGTACCTACCGTGCGCCCCACCATCGTCTTGCCGGGCAGCACACTTGAAGCGACACCAACCCAAGCGCCCATCCCAACCCGCGCGCCGCCGACAGAAACTCCTTTTTTTATTCTCGATCCCAATGGCACGCCCATCACCATTACACCCTTGCCTTCCACTACGCCTACTTTTGAGAACACCCAAACACCTTGAAACTCACGTAAGATAAATGCCCTCGAATCGTTCTAAACAGCGATGAAGCTACCCAAACGGATTGCCATGCTTTCGATGCACACTTCGCCCGTCGCGCGTCTCGGCGGTAAAGAGACGGGCGGGATGAATGTGTATGTGAGCGAATTGACGCGCGTCCTCGCCTTGCGCGGCATCGCGGTGGATATTTTTACGCGCGCCAGCGATGCCAACGCGCCGTATGTGGACACCGAATCCATCGGCGTGAAAAATGCGCGCGTCATCAACATTACGGCGGGACCGCGCGCCCCCGTGTCGAAACACAAATTGGTTGAATTTGCCACGCCCTTTGCGGAAGGCATCCGCGATTTCGCGCGCCAAGAAAATCTCGCGTACGATATTTTTCACGCGCATTATTGGTTGAGCGGCGTCGCGGCGCAATGTTTGCAAAGCATGGGGCTGCGCGCGCCGATTGTGCAAATGTTTCATACGCTCGGCGCGATGAAAAATCGCGTGGCGCGCACGGCGAGCGAAGCGGAAACGGACGCGCGTATTGTGGCTGAATGTGATTTGATGCGGAGCGTCGCGCGCGTCGTCGCCTCGACGCCGCGCGACCGCGAACAGATGATTGATTTTTGCAGCGCCTCGTCGAAACGCATCGTCATTATTCCGCCCGGCGTGGACACCAACATGTTTTATCCGATTCCCAACGCGCGGGCGCGCGAATGGATTGGCTCGTACGATGATAAAACGGTTTTATTCGTCGGACGCATTGACCCGGTAAAAGGACTGGATACGTGGTTCCGCGCGATGAAACTGGTCGTGGACGACGACCCATCCCTGCGCAAACGGATGTGCGTTTGTCTCATCGGCGGCGATTTGGACGATGACCTCGACCCCGATTCGGAGCTCGCGCGTTTGCAAACGCTCAAAGCCGAACTCGGCATCGGCGACATTGTGACGTTTCTCGGCGGACGCGCGCAAGCGTCGCTGCCATTTTATTATTCGGCGGCGGACGCGGTCGTGATGCCCTCGCGTTACGAATCGTTCGGTCTCGCCGCGCTTGAAGCGATGGCGTGCGGCACGCCCGTTGTCGCGTCGGATGTCGGCGGCTTGTCGTACCTGGTACGCGATGGCGAAACGGGTTTTCTCGTTCCCGAAGGCGATGAAAAAATTTTTGCCGAAAAAATCTCGCTGCTGTTACACAACACCGAATTGCGAAATGCAATGGGCGAACGGGGGATTCAAGAAGCGCAAGAATATTCGTGGTGGAATATCGGGGAACGGATGATTGAATTGTATCAAGATGTGTTGCACTAAAAAACGCTGGCGTTCTGCCAGCGTTTTTTTTGGCTCCTTTCGTGGTGCGTTACGTTTCTGATTCCGTCATCCATTGCACACATTGAAAAATAATCCCATTCGGGTCAACCATCTGAAAATAGCGCTCGCCCCACGGCTCGGTTTCAATCGGCGTAACAATTGGAACTCTTTCTTTTTGCAAACGCGTGTATTCGGCATCAATGTTCTCGACAATCATCACCACGAGCAATCCCTCCCCCGCATTGCCCGCGCGATTTTGCGGTTTGAATGTCTCCAAGCCCGTTTTCAAAAAAATCAAGTTGAATCCCAAGTCGTCTCGCGTGAGCGAAGCAACTTTGTCCTCAACCATCATGCTTTCTGTAAAATGCAGATGCGTTTTGACAAACTGTGCCGACGCGGCAACGTCAGCAACATTAAGCGAGATAGCTGAACCGGTTATTTTCATTTTGTTTCTTCTGCTTGCGTTTCGCCCACTCGGCTTGGCGTTGCGTCACATTTGATATTTCTGCAAATGCCGCTTAACGCAAATATTCTATCCAGGTGTGAGTCGGGTCGGCAGCGAGGAGCGCCCAACGCAGCCACGCGCGGCGCGCGGGTTCGAGGTGCGGCAGAGTCTCTCTAAAATCGCTCTCGTCTTTGCTGCGATCTTTGCCGCTCGTATTGCGGCTCTTGAAAAGCAAAATGATTTCGGGCGCGAGGTATGGAATCCCTTGTTCCGCTTTCATACTGATCCGTTCCATCACCTGAACGATGGACGGTTCGCGGCGATACCTCCACACGCCGCCTTCGATGTCGCTCAATAAAAAATCAATGAACGCACCGTCGCGGTGTGCGTGCGCTTGGTGACGCGGCGGTTCGAGCCGCGTCGCGGGCTGCCAAACCTCCAAGCGTTTTTCAAACGGCGTCACAAATTTCCAACCGCGCGCGGTCATGTATTCGCGCAAGCTCAGCTGATCCGCGTACGCAATTTCCACATCCAAATCATGATGCACGCGCTGCACGCGTCCCAAAAATAGATCGAGCGCCCAGCCGCCGACGATATGCCACGCCGCGCGCAGTTCGAACAATTCTTGCGCGAGATTTTCTACGGGAGTGAATCCGCTGCTTGCAATCCACCATGCCTGCGCTTTATTCCATACCTCGCGGAAAAATTCTTGCTTGCGCGCGTCGTCATTCGCCCACTGCGCGCGTTCGGATGCGTATCGTTCACGCGCGGCGGCATTGTGCAGCAAATAATCACGCGTGAGGATTCGTTCCAGCCATCTTTCATCGCCCGACTCGATCACGAACAACTGAAATGCGCTCGAGACGTGGCGATATTTTTTCAGAGACGCGTTTGGATTTTCATCGCTCGGCGCATAGCCCAGCTCACCCAATTTGGCGTCAAGCGAATCATCTATGGGGTACGCGGCGATTGCCAAATCAATACAGTCGCCAATTTCTAAAACGCGCGTCGCGCCAATGTGTTGACAATTTTCAACGCGCCCGCCATCCGCCATTTCCCCCAACGCGGCGAGGAGACGCGAACGCTCGCGCACAAATTTGTCAACATAGTTCATAATGCTTTTGAAGGTTTCTGGAGAGGGGTTGATTTTTTGTTATCGCGCCATTCCTTGAATCAACTGAGGAAATATTTTGGCGATCGTATTGAGAGTGGGAAATATGGACTCATTCGTAGGGTGTTTCCATCCCCTCCCGAATAGATTCTCGCATTCCGGGAATAGACAACAGATACAACGTCTCTTGGATGGAACGCCAATCCTCTTCTGACACCAACACTCCCTTTGAAGAACCGCTCGTGATTTGAATCGGTTTGTGGGAAGCGGACGCTTCCTCTAAAAGTTTTGGCAGCATGTCTTGTGCCTTTAGTGCAGTAATTACTTTCATTTAAAGACCTCCGCACCCAAGTATAAGCGACGCGCAAAATCTCGTCAATCAATTTGGTTGCTGCGCGATTGTTTTTTGCTCATACTGTTTCCTTAATCAATCTGGCGCGCGCCTATCCGTTGTTTCCTGTTTCCACACAATTCGCAAAACAAAATTAATTGCAAACACGATGGCAAAAATAATTGCGAGCGTCGGTTGCCCGGCGACGTACAACGCGATGAATGCCACTCCAAAAATCATGCACTCGATGATTTGATGCAGTGGCGCGTTGAGCGGGCGCACCGCTTTTGGCGCCATGAAAATTCCCCACACGACGGCGGCGAGCAATGGCGCGCCGATGCCCAACACAATTTTCATCAACACGCTGTCGCCGGTTACGAAACCCCAATAACCCAACGCCGCCAACAGGCACAATTCCAAAATAAAACTCAGCGCAAGATTCGCGCCTTGAACAATTTCCATTGCGCGGCACCCCTCTACACCAATTCCAGTGAACGATGCGGTTCGGGCGGCAACTCGACGCGAATCACATCGCCGCGATTCACGCCGCCATCTCGCAGCACGATTCCCATCACCCCCGCTTTGCGAATCAGATTGCCTTGCGCATCGTTTTCCAACACCGCCTGCATCAAACCGTCTTGAAAATCATTCAACTGCTGACACGGATTTCGCAACCCCGTGATTTGAACGACGGCGCTTTCGCCGATGTAGAGACGCGTATCGGTCGGCAGCGCGAGCAGCGGAATGCCGCGCGTCGTGATATTTTCGCCCATGTCGCCGGGCGTAACGTGAAAGCCCGCCGCGTTCAACTCGTCGTGTAATTCCGCGTGAATCAAATGCACCTGACGCAGGTTCGCCAGGGTGGGATCTCGCTTGACGCGCGAACGATGCTTGACCAATTCGCCGCAGTGCGCGTCGCCTTGAACCCCGCGTCCTGCCAAGAGCTGAATCGTTTCCACAGTTGGCTTGCTGAACGTATGCGCGGGGCTCACACTCACCGCTTCCACAATTCCGTTTTTTGTCATCTCACACCTCGATTCCTCGCGCGCGCAGTTCGCGCGCCAATTGTTCTGCCGATTCAAAACGAATCGTCCGAAAATTCAGCGCGCGCGCGACGGCGATGTTCGTTTCCGAATCGTCAATGAACAAACAATCCTCTGGCGGGCATCCGATTTTTTCCAGGAGCATTTCAAAAATGCGCGTATCGGGCTTGGCGATTTTCGCTTCGCCGCTCAACACAATCGCGTCGAACAAGTCAAAGAATTTGTATTCGGCGCGCACCAACGCGAATTTTTCTGCCGACCAATTGCTCAACCCGTACAGCGGATACCCGGCGCGTTTCAGCGCGCGCAAAATGTCAACCGTCTCGGAAATTTCACCGCCGACGGATTCGGTCCAGCGTTCGTCATACGCGCGAATCATTTCCGCGTGCTGTGGGAATTTCGCTGAATGTTCGCTGACCGCTTGCGCGAACGGTCTGCCCTTGTCCTGTTCCGAATTCCACTCTGCGAATCCGATTTCGTCGAAAAAATTCTCCATCGCAATTTCATCGTCAAAAAACTGGCGATAGAGATAACGCGGATTCCAATCCACGAGCACGCCGCCGAAATCAAATACAATTGCGCCAATCATCAAGCTCATTGTTCCTCTCCAAGCAACGCGTGCAGCAATTCCATGCTCACGGCGCGCGTTTTTCCGTCGCGGTCTAATTCCGGGTTCCACGCGCACATGGAAAGCGCGACGATATTTTTCGATTGCGCGAGCGCGCGGAAAATTTCGCCCAGCTCGTTCGCGGTCGGTCCGCCGGCTGTCGCATAATTTTGCGCGGGCGCGTCGTTGGGATTCACAAGGTCCGTGTCAAAATGAATGTAGAGCGGCGCATTTAACACATCGCTCGCCAATAGTTCGCCAACATCTCGAACATGATGTAAGCGCGAATTTTGCAAAGAGATTTTTTCGCCCGGATCCAAGTCGCGCGCATCGCTCAACACGACGCGCGACTCGTCCAATGGTTTCAATTTCACCGCGCGCGGCATCGTTTGTTCGCCGCGTCCGACGAGCATCGCCAAGGGCATTCCGCCCAGAAATCCGCTCGGCGTCGTTTCCCACGTGTTGAAATCGCCGTGCGCGTCGAGCCACAACAATACGAAATCTTGTCCCGCGCGCTGCAATCCTGCCGCGACGCCAATCGTCGTACAGCAATCGCCCATAATCGAAACGGGGCGCGCGCCGTTTGCAATCGTCCGCGCGGTGTGTTGCGCAAGCGATTCGTGAAGTTGCGACATTCGACTTTGAATGTCACTCTCATGCAAGTGCGGATTATTGATGACCCAATCGGCTTGCGCGAGAGATTCAAGCGCGCAGGGTTGATCGAGGTAAAAGGGGGTGAGGAAAAACTGATTGTTCATATATCATACACTCGTCGCGTTTTCGATTTCCATTTTTTCTGCCTCCTGCATCGTCGGCACATATTTCGGATCGAGATTCATATTTCGCAATTTCGGCGCAAACACCGCCGTCGCCGCGACGACAAACAAGGTCACCACGCCGCCGAGAAATACTGCCGGAATTGTGCCGAGCAAACTCGCGGCGACGCCGCTTTCAAACGCGCCGATTTCATTCGACGAACTGATAAACATCCAATTCACCGACGCGATGCGTCCGCGCAATGCTTCGGGTGAATACAAACGCAAAATCGTTTCGCGTATGACAACACTGATTCCATCAAACATGCCGCTCATCGCCAACGCAAAGAGCGACAAATAAAAATTACGCGAGAGCGCAAACACAATCATCGCAACGCCAAAGCCCGCGACGACGCCGAGAAAAATTTTTCCCGAATTTTTTGTTGGCGGATGCCGCGTCGCCCACAACATCGAAAGCAATGCGCCCACCGACGGCGCGGCGACGAGCAACCCCAATCCTTGCGGTCCCACTTTTAAAATATCGCTTGCAAAAATCGGCAGCAGCGCGATTGCGCCGCCAAACAACACCGCGAATAAATCGAGCGCCATCGAGCCGACGAAAATTTGACTACGAAACACATACTTGACGCCGAGCGAGATGCTCGTCCAAATGGACTCGCCCACTTCCACCGGCGGCATCGGTTTCTTTTTGATGAGCGACATGCAGCCGAGCGCGATGGCAAAGAACAAAGCAATCAAGAGATACGTATTTGTCACACCAAAAAAGGCATACACGAATCCGCCGAGCGCGGGACCAATAATCGAGGTCGCCTGCCACATTGTGCCTGACCACGTGGACGCGTTCACGTATAATTCGCGCGGCACCACTTGTGCTTCGAACGCGGAATTGGCGGGATCGGCAAAACCGCGCGCAATGCCTGCCACAAACACCACTGCGTACAACGCGGCGATGCCGTACGCATGGTAATTGAGCGAAAGAAATGCAAACGCGAGCGCGGCAAGCACCGACACGGAACGCGTCAGCAAAACAATCGCGCGGCGGTCATAACGATCTGCGACCACGCCGCCAAAGAGCGCGATGCTGATGGCAGGAATCGCTTCGACCAAACCAAGCATGCCCAACGCCAACGGGTCTTTGGTCAATTCGTAAATTTGAAAACCGAGCGCAACCGCAAGCGCGCGGCTCGCCAATGTTGCAAACGCCGCCGCGCCCATCCAATAACGAAATTCAGGCAAGCGCAGCGACGCGTAGGGGTCGGGACGCGCGGGAGAATCAGTCATCATAGCTATCCACTCGCACTGCTCAGTTGATTGCGCAGCTCGATCAAATGCAAGCGCAAATCTTGAATTTCACTTTCGTCCAGCCCAATCCACGGCGCGTAAAAATACGCGTCGGTCAATTCTTCCACCGCATCGCGCAGTTTTTTCCCGATGGGTGTCAACTGCGCGTATTCGTCAAAGGCAGCCGGTTCCGGTACCGCCGCGTTGAACGCGAGCGGCGCCGTCACAATCCAGCCGTGCATCTCCAACTCGTCCAGCGCGCGGCGATAATCTGTCGCCGCATAGCCGCGAAACCACGCCTCTGCCGCGATCTGTTCGGGGGTGAATGCGATGCTGCCCCAAATCATTCCGAATGCATCCCACGCAATACCCGAGATAGGATAGTCGAGCCAAGCGGACATATGTGAATCGTCACGATACGCGAATAAATCCATTAACGCTTCACGAATTTGTGCGAGCTGTGGACTCGCATCCTCTGCGACGCGAAAGCGCGTCCGTGTTGCCCATTTATACGGCGGCTCGGCGGCGCGGTGGTTTGCGGCGACAATTCGTTCTAGCAAGCTTTTGGTTCGCTCCGCCTCGCCCGCCGCAATGACTTCCAATGTCCCAAGATAACTATCGCCGACGCGGACGATCGTGCGCGCCGCGTCGCGCGCGCGTTCAGTGACGCGAAACTCGCTTTCCGTTTGCGGAACGATCCATTCTTCCGCCGCCAAGTTTTCAAACGCTTGTTGAAATTGCGCGGGATTGGAGTAGGGGTCGCGTTTTTGAAAGCGCGCGAGCGAAAAAATTTCCAAGCCCAACTCGCCGTAATAATACAATTCAATCGGCATATTGTTATCGCGCGCGGCGTCTTTGATGCGCGGCTCGGTGAGTGCCCAGAACGCGCGAATCGTGTCATAGATCAAACTCCACATGCCGACGTACAAAGAATCCATCTTAGCGGAACACCCACAACGTAAGCGCCAACACAATCGTCAAGATAAGGGGCCAATATATTACTTCGACCCAGAAATTATCTCTGCCGAATACGCGGATGTTGGGAAAGGCGAGCAGCGCAATTGAATTGGCAGCGACGGCGATGATCACAAAGTATGTCAGGAGATGTACCGTTTCCAAGTACACAATGCCGTACCACTTGACGTCATCGCGCAGCGCATTTTGTGCGACGAGCACCGCAAAGAAAAACGCCGCGCATGTAAAAATCACTGCGCCCGGACGCACTCCAAATTGTTCCAAACGCGTCGAGTCGCTGCCGATGACCAACACAATCACAAAGAGCTGAATCAAGATCAACATCGGCGCAATCCCGCGCGCGACCAAGGGACTCAGGAGCGTACGCGTGAGCGGAATATTGAAATAAAATTCGGGCTGCGGCGCGTTCGTCGTATAGCCGTCAATTCCAAAGTTGGAATTGTAACTCACGAGACGATAGCTGAAATAGCTATTGCCGAGAATCCAATTTTCCAAAACGAGCTGCGGGTCCAAACCCGGCGCCGCGCTCGGATCAATGCTGGTATAGCCGCGCACATCCGGTTCCAAAAACACACTTTTTTCAAAATCTACATGCCACATGCGCAGCCACAACAGCTGATGATCCAATGGATACTTGGCATAGTTGAATTGTTCGCGCAAGGTCGTTTTGAAATTCCAACCAATCAGCGTCTCGCCATCCTGCTGTGTCTCGTACACTTTGGTAAAGGTTGTGGATTCTGCTTCCGGAAAAACAACGCCGCGATCCAATGGCGGCAGATTATCCGCATAGCGCTGCCAAACATAGCCCCCCATTTGAATCGTGTACGGTCCTTTGAATTCGACGGTTTGAATCACCACGCCCGTAGGAATATAAATCGGCGACTCGTCACCCGAAACCGCCGGCGCGTAGGTGTCCAAGAAACGCGTGCTCTCCGCTTGGTTCCGCACAATCGTTTCGCCGGGATAGGGCTCTGTCGGCGTGGTGTACTCGCGATACCAGATGAATGCGATGATCGCAAGACATACTAACGCAACGACTGCCGACGCGAGATATAACCCGCGGCCCTTTTTGGGATCATGCGATGGCGTTTCTGTTTTGCTCATTTTGCTTTGCCTTGAAATTCAAAATGAATCGCCTTGCCATTACTCTTTTGCGAATCGGACAAACATTCCGACACCAAACAAGCGAATCAGCCCTGCGACGACCAACGCAAAAGGAATTCCAAACGCGGTCGCCAACATGGTCGCGATGAACGGCGCAATAAACGCCGCGAGATAAACGGTCTCTTGCTGCATTCCCACAAACGTCGCCGCTTCTTGGGGCGGATAGCTCGCCACCACCATATCAAAAAAAACCAAGTCAATCCCTGCGGCAAAAGTTGCGGCGATGCCGCTCAACAAAATCACCAACGGGATTTGCTGCGTGAACGAAAGAATGATTGGATAAAACGCCACCGCCAATGTTGTAATCAACAAGGCGAAACGAACGCCGCGCCTTTTCGTCACCCGCGCCCAGACGTAATACGCTACCATCAGCACCGCGCCCTGAACTGTGGCAATGAGCCCAATTGCTTCGTCGCTCGCGTTGAGGACGCGGACATAGTATAACGGAAACAAGGGGACTGCGAACGCCAAGCCAAAACGGTAGACGAACTGACTGCCAATCACGGTCATGAATTTTTTCTCGGCGCGCAGCTTGTCGCTCCAATCTTGCAGGCGTTCGCGAAGCGATTTTTTCACCTGCGGCGTGGACGGTGGTTTCTGGTCAGGCACATTGATGCGGCTCGAAAAAGCAAAGCTCACAATCCCGCCGAGCGACAGCACGATAAACACGATTTGATAGTTGAATGGAAATGGCAGGCGGTCCAATGCCAAGCCCGCAAAGACGACCACAATTGCTGTCGTGATCCCGAGGGACGACCAGCGGCGGCTCATCAGATACAAGCGTCCTTCGGGACCTGCCACTTCGCCCATCACGATTGTAAATCCTAAATTCACGATTGTCTGTGGAATGGTAGCCAACGCCCAGATCAGCAAAATTGCGAGGACTATTTGGTTCGTCACAAAAAAGGGGACGAGCCCGGTCAGCGTGTAACAGAGAATCACCAAGAACCGCGAACGCGAATACCAAGGCACGATATTTTTTTGACGCGCGAGAAATTGTCCGAGCGGCACGGCAAAAATCAAACCCGCCAGCGCGGGCATCGAAGTCAAAAGCCCGATAGCAAAATTGTCTGCGCCGAGACGCGTGAGGAAAACGGGCAAGTATGGCGCGGCGGCGGCGGCAATGCCAACGCCAATGCCGTCAATCAACACGCGCCGAATATTTTGCGATTGAACGTCCTGCCCTAACGGCATCCATCGTCCAAGCACTTGCGGCGGCGCAAACCTTCGACGCGGCGCGCTAACACGCGCCGCGTCAGTCTTGCCAGAACCTCTCATACAAAATAAAATCCGTTCATGCCGAGCGCGTTCACTCTCCTACTATTTTTCCTTCTCGCCGCGTGTAGTGTCCCGGGTCCATCGGAACCTGTCGCGCTGATCGCCTCGAAAAAAAATCAGTGGCAGGCGAAAAACATTCGCAGCTATCGCATTGCGGTGCAAAAGGTCCAAGCCAGCTCTCACGCGCAGACCAATACCATCACCGTACAAGATGGAATTGTGACGGAACAATCCGCCACCTGTACGCCCGCGCCGTTTGAAGGACGCCAATGTGAAATCCAATCCTTTGACCCAAACGAATTTACCGTCGCGGGCTTGTTCAACACCGCGCTCACCTATGCGCCCGATAGCGAAAAATATCAACTGCGCGTGACGTTCGACGAAACACATCATTTTCCCAAAACGATTTCGCGCGACCAAGCCGAGGTGAGGGATGATGAAACGTTCTGGCGGGTGGTGTCGTTCGAATCATTGCAGTAAAACAAAAAAAGAGCGTCCTTTGGGGGACGCTCAATTTTTTACAGCGGCGGAATCGAATCCTCCGCGTGATCGTGAGCTGCTTGTGCGCCAAACTCAATGTGCCGATACGTCCAGATGCGATTGATGCCAAAATTCCAAAAGAGGACGACGCCAATGGCAAAGAGTTTGGAAGGATAAATCGCCAGCGCGGGATTCAGTCCGAGCCACTTGAAAAGTGGTTCAAACAAAATTTGGTCAGTGACGACGAATACAATTTCGTTGATGCCCAAGCCCACGAGATTCACCAGCGCGAACTGCGCGAAATGTTTGTGCAAATTATTTTGCGTGCGCGTTTCGGGAAACGTCCACAGCGTGTTCCACGTAAAATTACTCACGATCGCGCAGCCGACCGAAATGATATTCGCCAAATAATCGGGCACGTGAAAGACAAAGACCAACAGTGTCAACACGGCAATATCCAAGACCGCGCCGAAACCGCCGACGATTGCAAATTTGATAAATCGTTTTACTTCCGGATGCGCCGTCTTGACGCGCTCTGGCGCCATCGAATTGACGCGATCAAAAAATGCTGCCATCAAACCAATTCCTCCGAAACGTCCGCCCGCAACGCGGCGACCATTCCCAACGTCAGCCCCACCTGGATATACATTGCATGGACAAATAGATTATCAAAAAAATTATGAATTGACAATGTGACGAGAACGCCAAATGCGCCCGCGATCACGCCTTGACGCCAATGCTGCGAGACGATTGTCGCGCGCCCGACGACCCAAAAAATCGCGCCCCATAAAATCAAATAGGTCACCAAGCCCAGCGCGCCCGCTTCCGCCAAAACATTCAAATAATAATTGTGCGCGTGTCCGAGCGGATCATCCCATTTCGGCAAAGCAAAGTTCGGATACGCCACCGCGTAATTGCCAAAGCCCACCCCAATCCAGGGCGAGGATTCAAACATGCTCACTGCGGCTTGCCAATGGGCGCGGCGTTCCACCAATGCAAAATTTTCGTCATTCGCGCGCACGCCGCGCACATCCTCAAAATTAAAATAATCGCCAACTGTTGCAAAGCGTTCGGTGATAATATTTGGGATGAGATTGATTTCACCCAAGCCAATTACAATCAACGCCACCAGCCCGCACACGATCGCCAATGTCGCCGCGCGTTTCGAGCGCACCAACACCAGCAGCAAAGTCGTCCCCAGCGCCGCCGCGACACCAATCCACGCGCCGCGTGAATAGGAAAAAAACAACGCCGCAATCATTGCAACAAAGGACCCGCCCGCGAGCAGCGCCAACAGCCATCGGCGCCAGGGATTCACACGCTGCAACACGATACCCAATCCCGTCCCCAATGCCAATGGGAGAATCAGACCAAGATACCCCGCGTAAGGATTTGGCTGCTCGAACGTACCATACGCGCGCAGATTCGCGCCGCCGAATAACAAGAACCCTTCCGGTCCGACGCGAAAATAGTACTGATACGCGCCGAACAATGCCTCCGCCAAACCCGCGCAAAACATCACCGCCAACAAGCGTTCAATTTTTGTTTCGTCAAAGAATTGCGCGATGAGCCAATACGCGGCGAACATTTCGATCCATTTCGCCAATTCCGCGATGCTGTCGGTGAACGAACGCGCGACGGTAATGGAAACCGCCGCCGCCAAAATAAAAATGACAAAGGGCAAAGTCAGCGGAGGAAATTTCAATTCAACGCGGCGGCGCGCAACTCCGCGCGCCAGATACAACGCCCACGCGAGGATCAGCAGTCCATCCGCCGCGGTCACATTCGCCGCGCCCACGTTCAAGGGCAAAAGCGAACCAAACGGGACAGCCAAGACTAGAAGATAAACGGTAACTTCGGGGAAAAGAAAGAGTGCGCCGACCAGCAGTACGCTGAATGAAACAAAGACAAGGTTAGGCAGCGAAAGGAAAACAGACGCAGCAAGGACGATGATTCCCAGCACGGCGAAAACGAGCCGCGTGCGTTGTTCAAAAAATGCGCTTTTCAATCTTTTCGAGTCATGCAGTTATTTGAAAAATTTTTCCCGGAAAAATTTTTCAAATAATTCCTTTACGCCTTTTTCATTCGCTCGGTAAAGTACGCAATCGTTTCTTCCAAACCGGCATCGAGCGAGACCTTGGGCTCCCAACCCAAAATCGTGCGCGCCTTGGTAATGTCAGGGTTGCGCCGCGTTGGATCATCTACCGGACGTTCGGTATAGATAATGCCTGCTTTGTTGCCCGTGATCGCGTTGATGCGCTCGGCGAATGTTTTGATGGTCATTTCCTTTGGATTGCCAATATTCACCGGCAATTTTTCGTCCGACATCAACAGCCGCGCGATGCCTTCCACCAAATCGCTGACGTACGTGAACGAACGCGTTTGCGAACCATCGCCATGCACGGTCAACGGTTCCCCGCGCAATGCTTGTCCAATAAAATTCGGCACCACGCGTCCATCGTCCAACGCGTTGCGCGGACCGTACGTATTGAAAATGCGCACAATCCGCGTTTCCATTCCGTGTTCGCGTTGATAGGCAAGCGTCAACGCTTCGGCGAAACGTTTTGCTTCATCATACACGCCGCGCGGACCCACCGGATTTACGTTGCCCCAATAATCCTCGCGCTGCGGATGAACCAACGGGTCGCCGTAAACCTCGGACGTGGATGCCAACAAAAAGCGCGCGCCTTTGACACGCGCCACGCCCAAAGCGTTGTGCGTCCCCAACGCGCCCACCTTTAACGTTTGAATTGGAAAATCCAGATACGATTTTGGACTCGCGGGTGAGGCAAAATGCAGCACCGCGTCCACCGGTCCGGCAACGTTGATGTAATTCGAGACATCGTGCCTGATAAATTCAAAGCGCGAATCATTCGCCAAATGCGCGATATTGTCCGGACTGCCCGTGATGAAATTGTCCATTGCGATGACCTGATGATCGCGCGCCAAAAAATAATCGCACAAATGCGAGCCAATAAAACCTGCGCCGCCCGTAATAAAAATTCGCATAAAAAAAACCTCGTCAGAGGAAGATGGCGAGAGTATAACAGAGGAAATGAGA
Organism: Chloroflexota bacterium; assembly: GCA_004295045.1. Lineage (GTDB taxonomy): Bacteria > Chloroflexota > Anaerolineae > UBA4142 > SHND01 > SHND01. The sequence goes on from SHND01000059.1 coordinate 89,289, forward strand.
AACGAGAAACGAGAAGCGAGAAACGAGAAGCGAGAAACGAAACGGGCGACCGCGATAATCGCGTCTTTTGAATTTTGTGGGATATGCGATGAGGGTCCACCTTGCCCTGAGATGAACCCTGACCAAGCGCAACGGCGGGATGTGTATCACGGCTGCGTCCGCGCAGCGCCACGCAATTCTACCAACGCCGAGCGCGTACGTCCGAACGTTCGGGCGCGGCTTCATCGCTCGTCACGCGGCGCAGCGGGGAAATCGGTTGGCCGCGCCCTACCTCGTCCGGCTCGTTCATTTCGAGCAAGCGCAGCAGGCGTTCCTCACGCGAGAGCGGGGCGGGCTTGGTTGGGATGGGGCGCACGTCAGTAGCTTGGCTCACAAGATAGACTGCCAAGAACGCGAGCGCCAACACGATACACACCGCAAACAAACGAAAATTGAACATGGGAACCTCCTTGTTCGAGGGAATTGTGATTTGCAAGCCAAAAGTCTGCAAATCTCCTCGAACGCGAGGTCATTGAAACGCAGCAGTGTCACACCTGCGTCAGTTTTGAATTTGTGACGCTCTTGTGACGCGCCGGGTCCACTTTTACGCTGTCGTAAGCGATTAAGCTCGCAGTAAGAGCCAAACAACGGCTGCAAAGTTGATCGCTCGCAGCCCTTGAGTGGGTAGGGTCCACGTGCTATACTCTCGTGTAGCCCTTTTCCTCGCCTCTCTCGTTTCTGTTTGCTTGCTGCTGAAAGGAGAGATCATGTTGCAAAAAGAATATTTGCTGCATATTCGACTGCTCGGACAATTCGATGTACGCGCCAACGGGCAGCGCATCGTCATCCCCACGCGCGCCAGTCAATCCCTCCTCGCGTATCTCGTCCTCAACGCGGGCGCGGCGCAGCGGCGCGAAAAGTTGGCGGGTCTCTTTTGGGGCGAAACCTCCGACGAATTGGCGCGGCGCTATCTTCGCAACGAGTTGTGGCGCATCCGCAAAGCGATTCAGCGCCCGCCCCCTGCCCTGAGAGACGAAAAGTCACCCACCGACGAATTTCTCATCAGCGATGAAATCACCATCACTTTTGATGCAAACGCCGCGTATTGGCTCGACGTGAACGCGCTCGAAAAATCAAAGGACGAAATTGAATCGCTCATCTCGAATCTTTCGACCTATCGCGGCGAACTCTTGCCGGGGTTCTATGACGATTGGGTGATTCTCGAACGCGAACGCGTCCAGGCAATTTTTGAAAATAAAGTGGGCTTGCTGCTCGACAAGTTGATTCAAGAACAGCAGTGGAAGCAAGTGACGGAATGGGGCGAACGTTGGATTGCGTTGGGACAAACGCCCGAACCGGCGTATCGCGCGCTGATGATCGCGTCCGCTGCGCAAGGGGATTCCTCCAAACTCACGTTGGCGTACGAACGCTGCGTACAGGCAATGCGCGATGATCTTGGACTCGATCCTTCGGCGGAAACGCGCGCGTTGTACGAACAGCTCGCGAAAGAAACGCAGGTCAGCGCGCGCGCGGCGACGTTTCAGCTGCCTGCGCTGCAAACGAGCGGCACCGTTACATTTCTCTTTACCGACATCGAAGGTTCGACGAAATTGCTCGAAGCGTTGGGCGAAGAATACGCGACCCTGCTCGCCGATCAACGCGAGCTCTTGCGCGTCAACGCGGAAAAATGGAACGGACACGAAATTGACACGCAAGGCGACGCATTCTTTTTCGCGTTCTTTCGCGCGGCGGACGCTATCGGCTTTGCGGCGGATTCACAGCGCGCGCTTGCGGCGCACCCATTCCCGCGCGGCGCGACCGTCCGTGTCCGCATGGGCATTCACACGGGGGAACCGATGCTCGCGCGTACGGGCTATGTGGGGATGGACGTACATCGCGCGGCGCGGATCGGCGCGGCGGGACACGGCGGACAGGTTCTCATTTCGACCAGCACGCGCGAGCTCACGCAAAACGATCTGCCGCCCGAATTGCATTTCCTCGATCTCGGCGAACACAAACTCAAAGACCTGCGCTACCCCGTTCACATATTTCAATTGACGATTGAGGGCTTGCCAAGCGAATTTCCGCCGCTCAAATCGCTCGACGGAAAAGCGGAACCGCCTGCGCCCGGCGAACCGCCGTTCAAAGGACTGGACTTTTTTGATGAAAGCGATGCCGCGCTCTTTTTCGGACGCGAAGCATTGACGGAAAAACTCGCGCGTGCGGTGCAGAATTCGCAATTCCTCGCCGTCGTCGTCGGTGCATCGGGCAGCGGCAAATCGTCGGTTGTGCGCGCCGGATTGATTCCTGCATTGAAAACGACGACGGACAACGGACAGCGGGCGACGGAAGAATTGCCTACGTTTGTGTTGACACCCACCGCGCATCCGTTGGAAGCGTTGGCAATCGCGTTGACGCGCGAGCAAGCATCTGTGATCGCGACGACGACGCTGCTCGACGATTTGCAAAAGGATCCGCGCGCGCTCTATTTTTATTTGCGACGACAATTTGTCGATAGCAGATTGCAGATAGCAGATGGCAAGACGCTCCTCGTCATAGATCAATTCGAAGAACTCTTTACCCTCTGCAATGACGAATTTGAACGCGAACAATTCATTGACAATCTGCTGTACGCAATCACTCAATCCCCTAATCATCCTTCGACAAGCTCAGGACATGCCCCCGTCCCCCGTCCTCCGTCCCCCGTCACCCTCATTCTCACCCTCCGCGCCGATTTTTACGCGCATCTCGCGCAATATCCCGAACTCCGCGATCTCGTCGCGCAGCATCAAGAATATATCGGTCCGATGAACAGCGACGAATTGCGCCGCGCCATCGAAGAACCTGCGCGGGTCGGCGGCTGGGAATTTGAACCGGGCTTGGTGGATTTAATGTTGCGCGATGTGGGCGATGAACCCGGCACACTTCCATTGCTTTCCCACGCGCTGTTGGAGACATGGAAACGCCGCAGTGGGCATACGCTCACCGTCAAGAGCTATCAGGACGCGGGCGGCGTGCGCGGCGCGATCGCGCACACGGCGGACTCGACGTACGAGCAGCTCAATCCCGCGCAGCAGCAGATCGCGCGCAACATCTTTTTGCGGCTCACGCGTCTGGGCGAAGGCACGGAGGATACGCGGCGGCGCGCGACGATGGAGGAATTGATTCCGCGTGCGGAAGATGCAGCACAAGTGCGCGCAGTGGTCACAACGCTCGCCGACGCGCGTTTGATTACGACGAGCGAACAAGGCGTCGAGGTCGCGCATGAAGCGTTGATCCGCGAATGGGGGACGCTACGCGAATGGCTGAATCAAGACCGCGATGGTTTGCGCGTGCATCGCCATCTCACCGACGCGGCGCACGAATGGCAATTGCTGGAACGCGACGCAGGCGCGCTTTATCGCGGCGCGCATTTGGCGCAGGCACGCGATTGGGCGCAGGCGAATCCAGACGCGTTGAACGAGCAAGAGCGCGCGTTCTTGAAGGCGTCCGAAGAAAACGAGGAACGCGAAGCGAGGGAACGCGCGGAACAGCAGCAGCGTGAATTACTCGCCGCTCAAAATTTGGCAGAGACGCAGAGCCGCGCGGCGAAACAATTGCGTCGGCGCGCGGTGTTCCTCGCGGGCGCGCTACTCGTCGCGCTGGTGTTGGCGAGTCTCGCGCTGTTCTTGAGCAATCAGGCGCGGCAGAGCGCGGTTGCTGCGCAAGAGAACGAGCGCACTGCAATCGCACGTGAGTTGGCAGCGTCCGCGCTAAACAGTCTCGACTCGAATCCCGAGCAAAGTATTTTGTTGGCGATGCAGGCGGTGACGACAACATACTCAATCAATCAAACGACGACTAAAGAAGCAGTGGAAGCGCTTCATCGCGTGGTTCAGAATTCACGACTGCGCCTTACACTGCACCCTAACACGGGTAATAACGGAAGCGTTGCCTTTAGTCCAGATGGCAAACGCCTCGCGACGGGAGGAGAGAACGGACAAGTCAAGTTGTGGGATGTCACATCGGGCAAGGAATTGTTTTCCATCCCCGCGCACGAAAAAGCGATCTGGAGTGTCGCGTTCAGTCCGGCTGGCACGCGTCTCGCGACGGGGGCGACGATGGAACTGTAAAGCTTTGGGATCTACAGTCACATCAGGCGCTTGTCGTGTTGAATGCTCATGAAGGTGGAGCCACCCACATCGCGTTCAGCCGCGACGGGAAGCGGTTGGCTACCGCAGGCAATGACAAGACGGCAAAAATCTGGGATGAAGCGACAGGCAAATTACTGCGCACTTTGACGGGGCACACGGATGTCGTATGGTCAGCCAAGTTTAGCCCGGACGGAACTCGGCTTGCAACTGCTGGTAATGACAAACAGGTCAAAATCTGGGACACAACATCCGGCCAAGCGCTGCAAAGCTTGACTGACTTTGACGTTACCGTTAACAGTGTGGCGTTCAGTCCCGATGGTACGCGCTTGGCGACGGGTGGCGATCAGTTTCCCAAAATTTGGGACGTTGCCACCGGCAAGGAACTAATGACTTTACCCGGAGTCAAGAATGCGACAATCGGAATGGTCTATTCGCCAGATGGCAAATTTCTGGTATCTGGTGGTCAAGATGGCACAGCGTACGTTTGGGATGCAACGAGCGGTCAGCAGTATTTGAGCTTGCCGAGTGCAAGCCCGCTCGATGGAGGTGTTGCCATCAGCCCGAACTGTGTTGCTCCACCTGAAGCGGCGTTTGAATGGTGTGGCGTGTACGTCGCCACCGCCGCACGCGATACCACGGTCAAGATTTGGGATATTTCTCCCACTGGAAGCAGGGAGCTGCTTGTGGTGCCGGGCACTCTTGGCTTTATCAATCCCACTGGCGATCACCTCGTGACCTCGACCACCGGCGAGAACGAGAGCTTGGAGCATCGCGTCTGGCTGTTGCCTCAATCCCCAGGCGCAGTTTCGAATTCGGCGGATGAAGAAGCCAATAATGCAGCACAGCTTGGACATCAGGTCTCGATATATAACGTTGGCGAGTGGGATTTCCCACCCGTTGTCGCGTTAAGCGCAGATCATACGCGCAGCGCGAGTGTCAATCTGGATCCGAATAGACCGTTGCCTGACAGTCCAGCACCATGCACGGGGCAGGCAGGCGAGCGCTGTGTCAACTCGTCGTTTCTCGCGCGCATCATTGATACAGCGACCGGCAAAGAATTGCTCAAGTTTCCACTGACAGGACAGACGAGACAAACGTGGTATGGCGGAATCACTTTCAGCCCGGATGGCACACGTCTCGCCACGTCGAATTTGGGCGGAATGGCACAGGTTTGGGATTTGAGTGATGGCGGGAAAGAACTGCTTACATTGACTGGGCACACAGGTGGACTTTACCGTATTGCCTACAGTGCAGATGCAAAGCGTCTGGCTACGGCGAGCCAGGACAAGACGGCAAAAATCTGGGATGCCGAAACCGGCAAAGAGCTGCTCACACTTACGGGGCACACGGAAGCTGTGAATAATATTGTGTTTAGTCCCGATGGATTACGCCTCGTCACAAGCAGTTTCGACGGGACAGCAAAAGTCTGGGATTTAACGACGGGCAAGGAGGAATTCACCCTGTCCGGACATTCCGCGACCATCTGGGGATTGGCGTACAGCGCCGACGGCAAACTCATCGCAACGGGCAGCCCGGATGGTACGGCGCGGATTTGGGATGCTAACAGTGGAGAGCAGCTACTCACATTAGCAGTCCCCGGTGGAGTCGAGCAGCTCAGCTTTACAACAGACGGGACGCGTCTGGTGACGACGGACTTGCTCGATCAGAGCGTACGCGTTTTTCTCTTGCGCGTTGAGGACTTGATGGTATTGGCGCGCTCGCGTGTCACGCGGACGTTGACGGAGGAAGAGTGTCAAACGTTCTTGAAGGTGGAGAAATGTCCCGAGCCATAGTCATCCCAAATGACAACGCCCGCGTTTTACGCGGGCGTTGTCGCCTCGATTCATACAGGCGATGATGTGCGTTAGCCCCGCAAAAAGAGGGCTACTCATTCAGCGCATTATCCAAGATGCGCAAGAACTGTTCGGGCGTCACAATCGTAATTCCTTCAAACTCGCCAAGCGCCAGTAAATCGCGGTCACCCGTGACAATGTAATCAGCATGACCGTCTGACGCGCTGGCAAGCACGGGGTCGTCTTTGATATCGCGGGAGGTAGGCGCAATACTCCGTTCGCCTTCCACAATCTCTGCATCCCGATTAATCATTCCAAAATATAGTCCCCGATTTTCGGCAGTCACCAGAGCAGAATATTTCTTTTGAATGTGCTGGCGCAACAGCGAGCTCTCAAGTTCGGCTAAAACATACTCGGAAGTAAGCCAAGCAAACTCTGTCACTGCGCGCCGAACGATTTGATCGGGCTTACCGCCGGGTCGAATTGCCGCGCTGACAAGCACATTCGTGTCGAGGAATGCGCGCATCAGCGTGTCCGGCGTGCCCGCCGTATCTCCATGACTGCCTCGAGCGCGTCGGCATCCACCTCTTCTTCCGAAAATCGCTCGCCGCCGCGTTGGATGCGATCGAGTACGCTGGCAATGTCCTGCGCCGCTTGCAGTCGTTTCGCGCTGTTACTTAGACGCGGTTGTTTTTTCACTTGCTCGGGATACAACCGCTGAAAATCGCTGATCGAGATGATCGCGGCGACAGGCATGCCGGCGCGCTCGATGATTTGCGGCTCGTCGTGTTCATAGACACGTTTGATCACTTCGCCAAAATTATTTTTCGCGCGGCTGGCTTGGACAATCCCAATGGTCATTCGTTTGCGAGCCATAGTATATTTCCCTTTCCTGAATCCGTTGGCTAGACATAGCCAACGCAAGCCAGTGTAGCAAGAAACGCGCTGCGCGTCAAACAAAAAAGCGCGCGATCTACGCGCGCTTTTTTACAAGGACCACTCACTTGTTCAATCTACGCCGTCGCGAGTTCTTGCTGCGTCAGCGTCACCTTGTCAATCTGCAAATTCATTGCGGCGAGTCGCGGCACAATGTCGCCGTAGCCGCGTTCCAAAAACGGAATGCCCGTCACCAGCGTTTCGCCCGGCGCAATCGCGGCGGCGATCACGTAGGCGAGTCCCGCGCGCAAATCGGGAATTGTGATCTCTTCCGCGTCGTGAAACGGCGTCGGTCCGGTAATGATCGCGCTGTGTTCATGCTCTTGGTTGAGATAGCGGCATGGCACACTGCCGAGACAATGTGTGGTCAATTGCGTTTTCGCGCCGAGCTTGTTCAGCGCTTTTAGATATCCAAAGCGTTTTTCGTACACCGTTTCGTGAATCACCGAAATCCCATCCGCCTGTGTCAACAACACCGCGAACGGCTGCTGCCAATCTGTCGAGAATCCGGGATAGACGTCCGTCTCGATCATCGTCGGACGAATCGCGCCGCGCCGAAAAAAGCGAATGTTGTCTGTGCCTTGCAGTTCAATCCCGCCCCCGACAAGTTGATAGTATGACAAAAAATTCCCAAGCGTCTCGGGGCGAATGCCGCGCACCGTAATATCGCCATCCGACGCGCACGCGAGGCATGCCCACGACGCCGCTTCGATGCGGTCTCCCAAAATCGGCATGTTGGTTCCCTGCAATTCGGAAACCCCATCAATGCGAATTTCACGATTCGGCGTCGTAAAAATAATCGCGCCCATCGAGCGCAGCATCGTGATCAATTCAAAAATTTCGGGCTCCATCGCCGCGTTCGTAATCACCGTGCGCCCTTCCGCGAGAACGCCGAGATACAAACACGTTTCCGTCGCGCCCACGCTCGGATACGGCAGTTTAATTTGCGCGCCGCGCAATTTGCCGTAACGCCGCGCGACAAAGCCATCGTCCGTTTCTTCGATGATGCCGCCGAACGCGCGAATCGCTTCAAGGTGAAAGCCCACCCCGCGCGTCCCGATTTTGCAGCCGCCGAGAACCGGGACAAACACTTCGCTCCAATGATGCAGCAGCGCGCCGAGCAAAAGGATCGGAATGCGATTGCTGCCCGAATGCGGCGTCGGCACGTGTGACGATTTCATCGCCGAAGGGTCAATCCGCATCACATCGCCATGCCGCGTCACATGCACGCCGACCGATTCCAACATTTCTTGCGTAATGTCCGTATCGCCGATGGGCGGCACATTCGTCAACGTTGTCTTTTTTTCACTCACCAGCGCGGCGACCATCGCTTTCGTCGCAAAATTTTTCGCGCCCAACGTTTTGATTTCTCCGCGTACGGGATGTCCGCCGCGAATGCGATACGCTACAGAATTGTTCACTCACTGCTCCGTATAAAAATATAGTTGCGAAAGAGATTATACAACGTTCCGCGATGGGGTAACGCTGTACAAATCCAATTTGTTCCGAAATTACAATTTTGTCATGCGATTGAAATTTATTTTGATTGCTCGAGACGCGTTTCCGGCTTTTTGTAGTTTGAATCAAACGCGGCAGAGGCATTTTTCAGAACGCTGCTATGGTTTGAGTTTCCAATTTTCGATGCGGTCGTAGCCCTCCATCACCGCAAAAGTTCGCTCCACACGCGGGCGCGTTAACGACGCGCGTTGACTCCACAACAATGGAATGATCGCGGCTTGTTCTTCGACCAAAATTTTTTCTGCGCGCGAATACAACAACCGCCGTTTCAACACATCCGTCTCGCGCGCCGCTTCGCTCACCAATTGATCGAACTGCGGCGACGACCATTTTGTAAAATTGTACGGCGAACCCGAATGAAACGCGTCGAACAAGAAATTGTGCGCGTCGGGATATGAGCCGCAATAGCCCATCCGAAAAAGGGGCGGCGGGTCCGTACGCAGTTGTTCGAGATAGGTTGTGAAATCGGTATCTTCGACGGTGATGACGGCAGACAATGTGGCGCGCCAATTTTGAATCGCCGCGACGGCAGCGTCAATGAATTGTTGATTCGTATTTGTGCCAAAGGTCAACGCGGGCAAACGCGCTCCTTCAACCCGCGCTTGGTCGAGCGTCGTTTTGGCGAGCGGCGCGTCGAAATCTATGCCAATGTCCGAATCGAGATCGGGAGCCGCATTCACTTGCGGAGGGGTGAACCACCGCGCCGGTTCGCCGAGACGAAAAACTTGCGAGACCACGTCGTTGCGATTTAAGGCGAGCGCGAATGCCTGACGCAGTTGGATATTGTCAAACGGCGGTTTGCTGGTGTTGAAACCAAAATACGTCGTGCAAAGCCCGGGCAGCAATTTCATATCGTGCGCGAGCGCGGGATCGGCAAGCACGCGGTCCAAATTCGCGCCTTCAATGCTGTCGTACGGGTCGGTGGTGTCCAATTCGCCGCGCAGATACGCATCCAGCGCAGAGGCAACATCGGGCAGCAAGCGAAAGCGCAGCCGTTCAATTGTCACATTTTCTGAATCGTAATAATGCGGATTTTTTTCCAGGAGCAAAAAACGAAATGGTTCGCGGTCAATCAAGACATAGGGACCGCTCGTCCACATTTCGCCAATGTCTGTCCAGTTGACGCCGCGCGCCTCGATGTTTTCGCGCGGTACGACGCGTCCGAGCCATGCGCCGACGATGGTGGGGAAAGCGGATGTCGGCGCGTTGAGTTCAAATTGAACGGTGTGGTCATCGGTCGCTTTGACGCCCAATTCGTCCGCGAAACGCTGCAAATCATCTTCGGAGGTGCGAGGGTCGGCGCGGACAAAACGACCGGCGTTCTTGATGAGCGGGGCAAAACGCGTTGCGAAACCTGACTGGGTGCGCGGATCGAATAAACGCTGTACGCTATACACCACATCGTGCGCGTTGATGGGGCGCAGGCGTTCGGTCTCGCCCGTTTCCGCGTTGTATTTCACCCAATACACATCGTCGCGCAAACGAAATTCCCAAAGCAAACCGTCGGGGGAAACAAGCCATTCGCGCGCCAGTCCCGGCTGCGGCGAGCCGTCGCTTTCACTCAATTGAATTAGATTTGCAAAGAGGAGTTGGTCGAGCTGAATCGTTGGCGGGTCGGTGGCAAGGAGCGGATCAATCGTCGCGGGTTCCGCGCCGAGATTGAGGGAGAGCTCGGAGCCCTGCGCGGCGGGATTTTGACGGCAGTTGACCAGCAAAAAGCAGAGCGCAAAAAATAAAAGAACGGAACGTACCTTCACAGCAAAATTATACTTGAGCGACTATAAAAAGAAAACCGCGCGCACTTTATGAATTGCTATGCTCGACAGGAGTTTCCCGTTCCAAGAATTCTTGGCGCGTAATTTCCATTTTGATGCCGCTAAATTCGCCGAGCTCGGGCGTAAAACGCGGACCCCGCTCGGTGACGCGGAAACCGACTGCCGCAAACGAATGCTGTGCGCGCACATTGTCGGCAAAAGTGTAAAGATAAATCGCATTGAGCGAGGATGTTGTAAAAAGATGGCGCAGGAGAGTGTGAACCGCGTCGCGCCCATAGCCGCGATCCTGATACGCGCGCGCGCCGATGACAACGCCCATCTCCGCGTCGCGCCGATTCCAATCAATCGAAAAAATACCGATGCGTCCAATCAACTCTAACGTATCGCGCGCAAATAATAAAAACATACGCCGATTGGTCGGACCGTACAAGCGTTCACCGCGTACATGTTCTCGAAATTCGCTTTCGGTCAAGGTCGTTGGTGTGCCACCGCTCTGGCGCAATAATTCTTGATCGCAGCTCCATTCGTACAAGCGCGCGATTTCGGCATCGCTCATGCGCTCTTCAAAACGCCGCAAAAAAGTTTTCTCGCCGTAGATGATTGGCATGGTTATTCCGCGCGAATCTTTTCGCGCGTCAGCAGCAAACCCACAACCGTTTTCGCGTCGGCGATCTCGCCACTCGCAATGCGCGCGATGGCGTCATCGAGCGACAGCTTGACAACTTCAATTTCCTCATCGCCCATCAAATGCTGCGCGCCCTCTTGCAAATCGCGCGCGAGATACAAAAACATTTCTTCGGTCAAAATACCGGGGCTGGAAAAAAAGCGCACAAGAAATTCCAAACGTCCGGCGGTCAAGCCCGTTTCCTCTTGCAGTTCACGCGGAGCACCCTCTACGGGCTTTTCGTTTTCTTCCAACGTCCCGGCTGGAATTTCCAGCATGATGCGTTCGCTCGCGGCGCGCCATTGTTTCACCAAATAGACATTGTTGTGCGCATCGAGCGGAATCATTGCCACTGCGCCGCGATGTTCCGCGATTTCACGCAAGGTCACTTCCCCATCTTTTACGCGCACGGTATCCAAGCGTAAATTCAATACGCGTCCGCGATACGCATATTCGCGCTTGATCAATTCTTCCATAGCTGCTCCATCTACATAAAGGGATGCGTCCAACATTGCCACACATGCGAAAAAAAAACAAGGTACACAAAAAAACCTCGAAGGGGGTGATATAGAACATCACTCCACCTTCGAGGTTCGGTTTGATTTGATTACGGAATTCGCAGCTGTTGTCCGGGGAAAATATATTCCGGTGCAGGTATGCCGTTCGCTTGCTGAATTGCCGCCACCGTTGTGCCGCAGCGTTGGGCAATGCTAAACAAGGTATCGCCGCTCTGGACAACATATGGATTGGGACAGGCGCCACCGCCGGATGTCGGAGGTTGTCCACCCGTTTCTGCCGTTGGCGGAGGCGCGCCCCCACCATTGCCCCCACTCGTGCCGCCCGGCATATTGAGCGTTTGTCCCGGGCGCAAAACGTTTGGATTCATGCCCGGATTTGCCGCGAGCAGAGCTTGGGGCGTTACGCCGCATTTGCGCGCAATGGCATAAAACCATTCGCCGGGCTGCACTGTGTACGGGTTGCTGCAGGTGCCGCTGGCGCCGGGCTGCTGACCGCCCGACGTACCCGGTTCGGGAGTCGCGACGGGCTGTCCCGTATCACCAACGGTTGTCGGTGTGGGAAGCAGGGTGGGTTCGAGCAGGATCGGTGTAGGCGCTTGTCCGTTACCACCTTCGACGGGCGCAGCGGTTGCACCGCCGGGCGGTGGAACGAGCGTCGCTTCGCCGGGCGCAGGTGTGACACCCTCAACCACAATTGGCGTCGGTTGTCCTTCGACAGGTGGTGCAATCGTTTCGTTCGCGAGAGGAATCAGCGTGGGGGTTGGAACAACAGGTCTGCTTTGGGTGCAAGCGGCGGCAGCAACGACCAAGAGAGACAGAGAAAAATACAACAGCCCCCTCGTACAAAGAAATTTCATCGTCATTCTCCTTTTTTTAATTCGCACGCTTTGATTCTATCGAATAAGCATTCGCGAATCAATTTTTTGGCGAGTCAAATAGGACAATGCCGCCGGGTTACATCGCGCACTATAGCACAAGCCGCGCGCGGCGTCAAGCAAAAATCGAGCGCCGGAGCAACGCGGAAGATTAAGATTTCAAGAACCAATCCATGTTCGCTTCAACTGTTGTATAATTTCGCAATATCCCACAACCGCACTCGAACGTTCACAGCAGCAGAAAGAATTCAGGATGGACAACATACTTGAACAGCACGATTCCACGTTTCTTCTCCCTCGCAATGCGCCGCCGGGGTTTCACGTTCTCGCCAAACCCACCGGCTCGATTTGCAATCTCGACTGCAAATACTGTTTCTTTCTCTCGAAAGAACTACTCTACCCCGACAGCCGCTTTCGCATGGCGGACGAGCTGCTCGAACAATACATCAAGCAATTGATTCAAGGACAGCGCGTCCAAGAAATCGTCGTCGCGTGGCAAGGCGGCGAACCCACGTTGATGGGACTCGATTTTTTTGAACGCTCCATCGCCTACGAAAAAAAATATCTGCCGCAAGGCAAGACCATTCTCAACACCATCCAGACCAACGGCACGCTGCTTGACGACGCGTGGTGCGAATTCTTCAAGCGAAATAATTTTCTGGTTGGACTTTCGCTCGATGGTCCGCGCGAAATGCACGACGCGTATCGCGTAGATAAAGGCGGCGCGCCTACCTTTGACAAAGTGATGCATGCCGCGCACCTTTTGCAAAAGCACGCGGTAGAGTTCAATATTCTCTGCACCGTTCATGCAGCGAATGAACAGCATCCGTTAGAGGTCTATCGCTTTTTCCGCGACGAACTCAAGACGCAATACATTCAATTTATTCCCATCGTCGAACGCGCCACGCCTGAACTTTTGCCCATCGCGAATGAGGGATGGGGCGACTCGCACCACGCGCGCCCGTTATATTTGCTGGAAGGGAATCTCGTCACCGAGCGTTCGGTGAATTCCCAAGCATGGGGAAAATTCTTGAGCGCCGTGTTTGACGAATGGGTGCGGCGCGATGTAGGCACTGTATTTGTGCAGATGTTCGACGCCGCGCTCGCGTCGTGGGTGGGTGTTCCGCCCGCGTTGTGCATCTTTAGTGAAACGTGCGGCAACGCGCTCGCGCTCGAACACAACGGCGATTTGTATTCGTGCGATCATTTCGTTGAACCGAAATTCAAACTCGGCAACATTAAACAAGATTTGATGATTGAACTCGTCGCGTCGGACCAACAGCGTGCGTTCGGGAATGCCAAGCGCGATATGTTGCCGAAATATTGCCGCGAGTGTGAAGTGAAATTCGCGTGTCACGGCGAATGTCCGCGCAATCGTTTTATACGCACACCCCCCAGTGCGAACGCCCCTGATGGTGAAGAGGGTTTGAATTATTTGTGCGCGGGCTATCGGAATTTTTTCAATCACATTGACCATCCGATGAAATTGATGGCACAGTTGCTGCGACAAGGCAGATATGCGGACGAGGTAATGGGCATTTTGGCGCAAGAAGAAAATGAGAAATATGCCAACGTCGGTCGCAACGATATGTGTCCTTGCGGCAGCGGCAAGAAATTTAAATACTGCCACGGAAGGGGGGATGCCTAAAGCGATACGCATTGTTCGCCGTTCGTCATTCGTCGTTCATCATCCATATTTTTGAGGAGGCAGCACCATGCAATTCATCGCTATCGCAATGATCGTACTTGGAGTCATCGTCCTCGCGCTCGGTCCGCGCCTGGTCATTCTCGGCGCGGCGGTGGGCGCGTTGCTCGGTCTGGTCATTCTGCGTTTTATTCCCGGCACGCAGGATAGTTTTCTCGCGTTTTTGATTCCGCTCGTACTCGCCGTCGTCTTTGCCTTTGGCGGCGGGTTTATGCGCGGCATCGTCGGTCTCGTCACAATTGCAATCGGCGCGGTGGCAGGCGCAGCAATTGTGCTCGGCATACTAGAGCTATTCAATTTCAGTCTCGGAACTCTGTTGGACTTGGTGCTGGCAGCCATCGGCGCGGTGATCGGCATCATCCTCATCCAACGCTTTAAGGATTGGGCAATTTACATTGTGGCGGGCGTTGTCGGCGCGCTCCTCTGTGTGCGCGGTTTGCAAATTCTGGTGCCCTCCTTTACGGGCATTTTCGCCTCGCTCCTCGGACTGGCGTTGGCGGCAGGCGGATTTGTGTACCAATCCGGTATCGTCGGCGGACGCAGACAAGAAGTGAAATAGTCCGCGTTGGCGTTTGAGGTTGGCTCGACATATCAAGCCATTCGGGTTGCTCGCGAGACACCGATCCGAATGGCTTGTCCAGCTTGCCGACAGGGTGAAAGCGTTTCGCGCGTTTTTCCGTGACCCAAATCAAGCTCCCTAATCATGTTTGAACAATTCGCGCAATACTTGAATTTGATCTTTTCTTCGCTTGGCACAACGTTTGCAGAAAATGCGCCCGAAACGATCCAAGCGTTTCAAAGCACGGTACAATGGGCGGCGATTGCGTTGACGGCGCTCGCGGGTGTTGCCGAAGCGCGGCGGCGCGAGCTCGATTTCTTTGGCGCGCTTGTGATCGCATTCACTGTTTCGGTCGGCGGCGGCACCGTGCGCGATCTGTTGCTGGGGCGCTATCCCCTCTTTTGGGTGACGAGTCCCATCTATTTTGTCACTGTATTAATCGTTGCAACCATCGGCGCACTCATCATCGTTCAGGGTGAAAAACGTGTCCCCGTCATTGAACCGCTCGTAAGTCCAATGCGACGCGCGATGCGCAGCGACAAGATGCCAATGTGGGTAATTGTGGTGGACGCGTTGGGCTTGGGTTTGTGGGCGTATCTCGGCACCGCGTTCGCGCTGCAAGCGGGCGCATCGTTTATCGTCGCGCCCGTCTTTGGCGTCATTACCGCGTCGTTCGGCGGCGTGCTTCGCGATGTCTTTTTCGCCCAAGTGCCAAGCATCTTTCGACGGGGTCAATTGTATTCCACCAGCGCGGCGATTGGTTCCATCGTGTACGTGGTTTTGTTCATCGTTGGCGCGGACACGAGCATCAGTTTTGTTCTCTGCGTCGGCGTTACTTTTCTCGTACGGATGGCTTCCGTGCGATACAATATTCTTTCGGTGTAGGCGCGCGAGCGGTTTCACCAACTATATCGCGTCGGGCGGCGACCGCGATTTTAAGCGCCCCATCACACAGGAGCCGCACGGAATTCCGAACGAGTGCGTGATTGGCAGTTTGAGCGCGCTGCATTACGTTTCGGATGAGATTTGAAAAGGAGAAAAAAATGCAAGTACAACAACCAGGAGCAGGGCAAGTATCCGTGACCGCGGAGAACTTTGCGCGAGCCGAGAGCGACCTATATTTCGCTGCGATCGTCAAAGATGGCGGCTTTGGCAAATTTTTTCACAGTCGCGAGCCCACACCGATCGACAAGCAGAACGTGATCCGTATGAATCGCGATACGTTGTATTCTGCAGCAATCTTTGACCTAGATGCCGGACCGGTGACGATCACACTGCCCGATGCAGGCGAGCGCTTTATGTCTTTGCAGGTCATCAATGAGGATCAGTATTCGCCAAAGGTTATTTACGGTGGAAGCATCATGCTGACCCGAGAAGAGGTGGGTACTCGTTACGTCCTGACGGCGGTCCGCACACTGCTGATCCGTCCGGAGGACCCGACAGATGCAGAGCAGGTCCACAAGCTCCAGGACGCGATCAAGGTAGAACAGACGGATCCGGGAAACTTTGAGCTTCCGAATTGGGACATGGCAAGTCAGAAAAAAGTGCGCGAAGCGCTGCTGGTACTCGGAGCGACACTTCCCGATTTGAAAAACATGTTCGGCACAAAAGATCGGGTTGACCCGGTGCGATTCCTCATCGGCGCGGCGATGGCGTGGGGCGGCAATCCCGAAAAGGAAGCCACCTACATCAACGTGACGCCGAGCAAAAACGATGGCAAGACCATCCACTTACTCAACGTCAAGGACGTACCCGTTGACGGCTTTTGGTCCATCAGTTTATACAACGCGGAAGGCTATTTCGAAAAGAACGATCTCGATGCCTATTCGCTCAACAACCTCACTGCCAAGAAGGATGCCGGGGGATCGGTCACCGTTCAATTCGGCGGCTGCGACGACAAAGTAGCCAATTGCTTGCCGATCATACCGGGGTGGAACTATATCGTGCGTCTCTATCGTCCGCGCAAGGAAATTTTGGATGGCGCTTGGAAATTTCCCGAAGCACAGCCCGTGAGCTGAGTTTTACGGTACAGAGTGGATAAAATTGGAACACGTACAAGTCATCCCGGTTTTCGCGGAATTGTGAGAGTATGAACGCGTACTTTCAAAGACGATGGGGACAAGGAATTTACACGAACAAGGAACTACAAGGAGGCACAATGGTTCGCTTGACATTATTACCCGACCACAAAACAATCCAGGTCTCTTCCGACGATGGACAAGTGGAATACGATACGCTCAGCGGCAAAATTTCGCATGTGGGCGATGTCAAGGTCGAGTACGACTGGCTGAGCGGCAATCTCTCGCAAGTGGGCGATGTCAAGATCGAGTACGACAGGCTCACGGGCTTTGTGACGCGCGTTGGCAACGCGCAAATCGAATACGACGGCGTGAGCGGACGCGTGAGCAAGGTCACTGGCACGACGGGCGACAGCCGCATTGGTTTTTCCGCGTGATGCACGCGTTTTTCTAAAAAGAGAAACTGCATCGAGTACGCTTCAATAGATCATTCCCCACACGGAGGCAATCATTATGCCCGGCGTCATTGGTCAAGTACTCCCCGAAGCGGTTGGAATCGCGCTTTCGCCCTTTCCGATCATCGGTTTGATTTTGATTCTGTTCACCAAACAAGCGCGCACCAACAGCTTGATGTTTATGTTCGGTTGGCTGCTCGGTCTCACCGCCGTCGCGGCGATCGTGGTCGCGCTGGTCAACGCGGGAAAAATTGATGTCGGACAGGATGCGACGGAAACGGGAATCCAATGGGGTTCTCTGCTATTGGGTCTTGGGTTATTGTTTCTTGCGTTCCGCCAATGGCGTTCGCGTCCGAAAGCGGGTGAGTCAGCGCCGACCCCGAAATGGATGGCAAAGTTGGATTCGATCAAGCCGGGCGCGGCGTTCGGTTTGGGCGTGCTTTTGTCCGCGGTCAATCCAAAGAATCTGCTGCTGGATGTCGCCGCCGCGGCGGCAATCGCGGGCGCGAATTTGGATACGACAGAGACGATCATTGTGACGATTGTGTTTGTGCTGCTCGCGAGCGTCACGATCATCGGTCCGGTGGTGTACGTTCAAATCGCGGGCGAGCGCGCCGAAGCGAAATTGAATGAATTGAAAACGTGGCTCATTCAACATAACGCGGCGATTATGACGGTGTTATTGTTGGTGATCGGAGCAAAACTCGTCGGGGATGGACTCGGGCTGTTCTAAACCGATGCAGGCAGCAAAACGGTGAACATGCCAACAGACTTTTTTGATGCACTACAATCATTTCTGTTGATGGCGATTCCGCGCGCACTCGGCGCACTTGCCGCGCTGTTGGTGGGACGCTGGCTCGCGGGAGCTGTGCGACGCTGGACTCACGCCGCTATGCAGCGCACACATGCTTCCCATTCCATCGCCGAAATCGCAGAGCGGAGCGCCTATTACGGCATACTCTTGCTTACGCTCTTTGTCGCGCTCGTCATCCTCGGCGTTCCCGCGGAAGCGCTGATTACAGCCATCGGCATTGTTACGATTGTGGCGGCAGTCGCGTTGCGCGAATCACTGCGCGACCTCGCCGCAACCGTGATCTTTATAATTTTTCAACCCTTCAAGGTGGGGGACCGGATCGAAACGAATGGCGTCGTCGGGAACGTGCAGGAAATCTTGATGTTCAATACGGTGCTGATCACGCTGGACCATCGCGAGCTCACCATTCCCAACGGCAATATCCAGAACAACAATCTCGTGAATTATTCGGCGCTGGACAAAATACGGCTCGACCTCTCTGTGAACGTGAGTTATGCTGACAATTTGCAAAACGCGCGCACGATATTACTGGAGATTGCCAACGCGGATGCCCGCGTGCTGCGCGAGCCGCCAGCGGTGGTAGATGTGATGGAACTGGGAGAAAATGGGATGGGGCTCGTGCTGCGCGTTTACAGCAAGCCCGATGACTTTTGGGCATTGCGCCCCGCGCTCAACGAACGCGTCAAACTCGAATTTGATCAGCGTAATTTGACGATTCCCTTTCCGCAACTTGATCTGCATGTGAACGAGACCGCAGGCGCGAATCAAATCAAGCGAATCGGCGATGCGTGACGCGCATTCGGCAGAAATGATACAAAACCGCGCGACACGCGATTGATTCCCACATCACTTTGCCTTATACTGGATCATCCTCAAACGCCGGGCAAAGTTTTTTGCAAGTTCATGTCTCCTACTATCAATACCCTTTTTTTTGGCGACAACCTCGATATTTTGCGCAAACATATTGCGACAGATAGCGTGGATTTGATTTATCTCGACCCGCCGTTCAACAGTAAACGCGATTACAACCTGCTGTTCAAAACGCCGAAAGGGCACGCATCCGCAGCGCAGATCATCGCGTTCGAAGATTCGTGGCATTGGGGCGAACAGGCGGAACGCGAGTTTCAAGAAATTTTGCATCTGACGAGCGCGCACACGGTTTCTGCTGACAGTGTTGTGCGCGCTCGTCATCAAACGAATACCGACGCGGCGGAGATGATTCAATCGCTGCGCCGCTTTTTGCGCGAGAACGACATGATGGCGTATCTCGTGATGATGTGCAATCGCTTGTTGAAATTGCATCGTGTCTTGAAACCGACGGGCAGTTTGTACTTGCATTGCGATCCGACCGCGAGTCATTACTTGAAAATTGTGATGGACTCGATTTTTGAACCGCAATATTTTCGGAATGAAATTGTCTGGAAACGATCCTATGGACACGGCGACTCGAAAAAAAGTATGGGTCGAAGTCACGATCTAATTCTCGTTTATTCAAAAACTGACAACTATGTTCTGAATCGGTTCTATCATGCGCACGACCCCGAATATCTTGAAGAATTTTTCAGGCATAAAGATGAACGGGGAGTATATAAACTGGAGAATTTGACTTCACCACATCCGCGTCCGAATCTCACATATGAATATAAGGGTTATCCTCCACCTGCAAAAGGTTGGAGGGTCAATCGCAAGCGAATGGAAGAGCTGGACGCTGAAGGACGGCTACACTTTCCGAACAAAAAAGATGGGCGCATCATGAAAAAAGTGTATCTTGATGAGTTGGAAGGTCAGCCGATGACTGATGTATGGACTGACATTAGCCCATTAAGCGCACATGATCAGGAAAGAATGGGCTATCCCACGCAAAAACCACTCGCGTTGTTGGAACGCATTATTTCTGCGAGCAGCAACGCGGGCGATGTTGTGCTTGACCCGTTTTGCGGCTGCGGCACTGCCGTACACGCCGCGCAAAAATTGGGACGCCAATGGATTGGCATTGACATTACGCCGCTTGCGATTCATCTCATCGAAAAACGGATGAAAGACGCGTTCCCGGAATTGAAATTCAACGTCGAAGGGATTCCGCAAGATTTGGACGGCGCACGTGACCTCGCCGCGCGTGACAAGTATCATTTTCAATGGTGGGCGTGTGCGCTCGTTGGCGCGCAGCCATATCAGGGCAAGAAAAAAGGCGCGGACTCTGGAATTGACGGAATCATTTATTTTCAAGACGACAAGGGACCCGCGAAAAAAATCATCGTGTCGGTCAAGGGGGGTGAAAATGTGAACCGCGCGATGATTGCGGATTTGAAAAATTCCGTCGAACGCGAAAAAGCGCAAATGGGATTTTTCGTCACGCTCGCGCCGCCGACCAAGCCGATGCAGACGGAAGCGGTGAGCGCGGGCTATTACGAATCACCGCACAGCGGCGCGTTCGAGAAAATTCAAATCGTCACCATTGCGGATTTATTGAACGGCAAGACGCCGCGTTATCCTGACCTCTCGCGCGGCAGTACGAGCTTTAAAAAATCGCGCGTGGAAGAAATGCGCGGCGAGCAGCAAGAATTGATGTAATCTGATAGTATAATATGGCTGTTCCAAACCTCAGGGGGGGTCAATTTCATTAAGGAGGTATTACATGGCATACGGACCGGTACAGTATTTTGTGTTTGATTTTCCAGGCAACCAATTCAAAGGCGAGATCGTTCCTGCACTGCAAGATGTGGTGGCAAAGGGTTATATTCGCATCGTGGATATTGCCTTTGCGACCAAGGATGCAGATGGAAATATCGCTTCCTTTGAGCTCAATGATCTGCCCGACGATACAGCGCAAAAGTTCGGGTCGGTGATTCATTCCATCACGGGGATGCTTTCTGATGAGGATATTGCAGAACTAAGTTCCCAACTCCCACCCAATAGTTCTGCCGCGCTGCTCGTCTTTGAACACGTTTGGGCAAAAGACCTTGCGGATGCAATTCGCAATGCGAATGGGATTACCGTCGCGCAAGGATTCGTTCCCCATAACGTGGTCGAGGAAGTCATGCAAGCGCGCGCTCAAGCAGCAAATTAGATTCTTTGACTGTAAAAAAATTTCATGCGGGATGAAATCCAAACCACTCATCCCCGACA
Organism: Chloroflexota bacterium; assembly: GCA_004295045.1. GTDB lineage: Bacteria > Chloroflexota > Anaerolineae > UBA4142 > SHND01 > SHND01. The sequence goes on from SHND01000059.1 coordinate 110,157, forward strand.
CGATTCTGTAAGGAGGAAAATCTTATGATGCGTAGAGGACCCATGCGGCGTGGACCGAGTTTGATCGGCGCCGCTGCAACAACAGCAGTGGTCGTAGGCACAGCGGGTGCTGTGTCTGGTCACCAGCAAGCGAAACAGCAACAGAAAGCCCAGCAGCAGCAAGCAGCGATAGACCAGCAGCAGCAAATGGCAGACATGCAGGCGCAACAAGCGCAGCTCGCGGCACAGCAGCAGCAGCTCGCGCAGCAACAAGCAGCGATGGCACAACCGCCAGCCGCGCCGGCGCCTGCCCCCGCACCCGCGCCGGCTCCCGCCGCCGCGCCCGCCAATGATCCGATGGCGCAGCTTCAACAGTTGGCGACGATGAAGCAGCAAGGTCTGTTGACGGATGAAGAATTTGCGGCTGCCAAAGCCAAATTGCTCGGCACTTAGCGCGCACGAGAAAAGCCACAACTGCTCGGCGTACAAGACTTGCGATGAGGTGCAAGATTTTTGAAATGATCCATCTTGCAGCTCATCGCAATTTATGATTGACGAACCGACCAAGCGCCAATTCCAGTCAGTTGATTCTGAACCGGAACGACCCAAAGCGAAAGGAGAAACAAACTCAGCGCCCGATTAAAATTAGCGGCACCCAAAAGACCGAAATCGTAAATCAAACCATTCAATCAAGGAGTTATTTCATGAAATCTCGTCCCTTTCCTGTCACCATCCTCGCCATTCTGGCGGCGATTGCGGCGTTCTTTGCCGCGGTGCATGTGCTTCAAGCTTTGACCATCTTGCCACTCTTTTCCCTGGGCGGCGTGCGCCTCCCCCAGGCAAATTGGTGGAGCGCGCTGATGTGGGCGCTGATGGTCTGGGTGTGGGTGTGGCTTTTCCGAATGCTCTGGAATGTTGAGCCGCAAGCATGGATGTTCCTCGCCATCATCTCGGTGTTCAACCTCATTCTCGACACAATGTCCATTCTCTTTGGCGGCTACGGGACCACATTCTCGGACTATAGTCTCAGCTTTTTGGTGAACGGCGCGATCCTGCTCTACGTCATGCTGCCCAGCACCAAAGCAGCTTTTGGCATTCCAAACGCCAAACAGTAACAAGCATTTGATGACGGGATTCACGCCCACGGCGCGCTTGCGCAAACTCGGCGCGTTCGCCAAGGCGTGAATCCCAATCGCGTTATGCTGTTTTGACGCGAGCGAAAACAAAAATTTGTCCGCGCAAACGCAAGCCGCGCTATAATAAACTTTGTGCGTTGTAACGTTCGCGCGGAGCGAATGCAGACAACGAACATATTTTTCAAGGAGCGTAATTCATGCAGCACATTCTGGTTATCGCCTTTGACAATCCTACAGAGGCGCAGCAAGTGGCAACGACCTTTTTGGGTCTCAAGAAGGACGGTGCGCTCGGTATTTCGGATATGCGCGTCGTCGTGAAAGATGCGGATGGCAAAGTCAGCGCGCGCGATGAGGCGGGACATCCTGTGGCATGGTCAGCCATTGCGGGCGGAGTCTTGGGCGGACTTTTATTTTTTCTCATTCCCGTAGCCGGCATCGCGATTGGCGCCGCCGCCGGTGGTCTCATCGCCAAGTCTCTGGATCTCGACGTTGACAAAAAGTTTATCAAGGACGTCAGTGATGCGCTCCAACCCAACACCTCCGCAGTCTTTATTCAAAGCAACGACGAAAATCTCTCCGCCGTCCTGAATGCGCTCAAGCCCTACAAAGGCACTCTGATTCAAACATCCCTTGACAGTGAAGTGGAAGAGCAGCTCAAAAAAGCGCTGAGTGAGCGCGAATAAATTGGCTTTCGCGGTTTGATGTTGCGCAGTAGATTGTGATGGATCATCCGTACGGGGGAGAGAATAACAATGAGTGAAAATGCAGAACAAGTCCGTTTGCGGCAAGCGCGCGAAAAAAGCGGCGCCTGGAAAAAATGGGGTCCCTATCTCAGCGAACGCCAGTGGGGCACCGTCCGCGAAGACTATTCGACGAGTGGCGACGCGTGGAATTATTTCACGCACGATCAGGCGCGTTCGCGCGCCTATCGTTGGGGCGAAGACGGCATCGCCGGTTTTTCTGATGACTATTCGCGTTTGTGTTTTGCTTTGGCGCTCTGGAACGGTAACGACCCGATTCTCAAAGAGCGCATGTTTGGCTTGACCAACAGCGAAGGCAATCACGGCGAAGATGTCAAAGAATATTACTTTTATCTCGATTCGACGCCCACGCATTCGTACATGAAATATTTGTACAAATATCCGCAGCGCGCCTATCCGTACGAAGATTTGATTCGCACTAATCGAGAACGCACGCGCGAACAGCTGGAATACGAATTGCTCGATACGGGCATTTTCGATGACGACCGTTATTTTGACGTATTTGTCGAATACGCCAAAGCATCGCCCGAAGATGTTTTGATCAAAATCACGATACACAATCGCGGACCCGAAGCCGCGTCCCTGCGCTTGCTGCCGACCTTGTGGTTTCGGAATACATGGTCGTGGACGCCGAACGCGCCGCGTCCCGAATTGAAGCAGATAGAAGGATTGAAAAATGCGAGCGTGATCGCGGCAACCGAAGACGAGTTGGGTCAATACTATTTGTATTGCGAAGGCGCCGTGCCAATTCTGTTCACCGAGAATGAAACCAATCACGAGCGTCTCGACAATTCACCCAATCGTTCGCCGTACGTCAAGGATGGCATCAACAATGCCGTCGTGCACGGGCGCAGTGATTTGGTCAATCCCGAAAAAACAGGGACCAAGAGCGCGGCGGACTATGCACTGCAGATTCCTGCGGGGCAAGCTGTCACCGTACGATTACGCCTCACCACTACCGCTCCGGCGGACGCGGCAAAAGTTTTTCCGCAAGGCGAGCCGTTCGGCGCCGCGTTCGACGAAAGTGTGCAGACGCGTTTGCAGGAAGCCAATGCGTTCTATCAAAATATCACCCCGCCGCAATTTTCGGATGACGAAAAAAATGTGATGCGGCAAGCGCTGGCGGGAATGTTGTGGAGCAAACAATTTTATTATTTCGATCTCGACCTTTGGCTCAAACAGCATGACGCCCATCCGCTCATCTCCACCAAACCGCGCGACACGCGCAATCGCAGCTGGTTTCACATGAACAACGCGAATATCATTTCAATGCCCGATAAATGGGAATATCCGTGGTATGCCGCGTGGGACTTGGCGTTTCACACGATTGCGCTGAGCGCCGTTGACCAAGATTTTGCCAAACAGCAGCTGCATTTGATGTTGACCGCGCCTTATTTGCATCCGAACGGACAAATTCCCGCGTACGAATGGAATTTCAGCGATGTGAATCCACCCGTCCACGCGTGGGCGACGCTTTTTAACTATCGCCTCGAACAGCAGCTGCACGGACAGGGCGATCTCGCATTCCTCGAAGAATCGTTTCAAGCGTTGCAGGCAAATTATTCGTGGTGGGTGAATCGCAAGGACCCCGAAGGCAAGAATGTGTTCGAAGGCGGCTTTCTCGGTCTCGACAACATCGGCGTCTTTGACCGCAGCGCGCAGCTGCCCACCGGCGGACGTCTGGAACAAGCGGATGGCACCGCGTGGATGATGCTGTTCAGCCAAAACATGTTCGAGATGGCGCTCGAACTCGCAATGCACGACTCGACCTATGAAGAATGGGCGCTCAAGTATTTGCAGCAATTTTTGTTGATCGCGGCTTCGATGGATCGCGTCGGCGAAAATGCGGACGAAATGTGGGACGAACAGGATGGGTTCTTTTACGATGTCCTGCGCTTGCCTGATGGCACGGCGATGCGCCTCAAAGTACGCTCGATGGTGGGCTTGCTGCCAATGACCGCGACGACAATCCTTCCATTGGCAGCGGTGGAGCGCTTTCCAAGTCTAGTGGAACGCGCGACCGAATTTGTCATGCGCAATCCGAATCTCGTTGCGAACATTGCCCGTCCCGGTATTGCAGGCGCACATGATCGCCGCCTCTTGTCTGCTCTGAATAAAGACAAAATGCGTCGCGTGTTAGAGCGGATGTTGGACGAAGAACGCTTCCTGAGTCCGTACGGGATTCGTTCCCTCTCGCGTTGGCATCTCGAACATCCATTTGTCTTCAACGTGCACGGCGAAGAATTTCGCGTTCAATATCTCCCCGCCGAATCAAACACCGGAATGTTTGGCGGCAATTCCAATTGGCGCGGACCCATCTGGATGCCGGTGAATGCGCTGATCATCCGCGCCTTGCTGCATTTCTATTCGTACTATGGCACGGATTTCAAGATCGAATGCCCCACCGGTTCGGGTAATATGATGACGTTGTTTGAAGTGGCGCAAGAGCTCAGCAAACGGCTGTCCGGGATCTTTTTGCGCGATGCGAATGGGCGGCGTCCCGTGTACGGCGGCACAGAAAAATTTCAGACCGATCCGCATTGGCGCGACTATATTCTCTTTTACGAATATTTTCACGGAGATATGGGCGCGGGTTTGGGCGCAAGTCATCAAACGGGTTGGACCGGTCTCGTGGCGCGTCTGATGCAACTCTTTGGCGTGGCAACGCCGGATGGTTTTCTCGCAAGCCAGCGGTTCGTCAAACCAGCGGAGCAGGCAGAGACAAAAGGTTAAGCAATGAACAATATTCTCAACTCGCGCGCCTTTTCCATCACCGCGCTCGTTCTGAGCGGCATCGTTCTCGTCCTCACCCTTTGCGGCATTCTTGGCGTGTGGGTGACGAATTATGTGGCGTCGAGTTTGGTCATTGACATTTCAGTCGCTGTCGAAAACTCTGCCCAAGCGCTCCAACGCGGCGTCCTGCGCCTCGACTCGGGCGTTGAAAATTTGCGCGGCGAAATTGCTGACGTTCAACAGCGCGTCACACAGCTCAGTCAAAATGTATCGGACGAAGGGTTGATTCGGACGCTGCTGCCCGACTCGAAAGTCCAAAGAATTGATGATGCCACTGCGCGCGTCACCGATACCACCAGTGCGGTGCGCGATTCCATTGATTCCGCCCGCGCCTTGTATCGCTCACTCAATCGCATTCCGGGCGTGAATCTGCCGACGCTGAGCGAAGCCACGCAGCAGGACATCGGCGCAGCGGTGGATGAGGTGCGCGGCGGCGTGAACGAGCTTAAAAGTGGTCTCGCCGCAGTGCGGGACCGCCAAGCCAATGGGATCGAGCGCGTGAATCAAGTGACCGCGCGCATTGATACGCGTCTCAGCAATTTGCAAGATCGCCTCAATCAAATTAATGCGGCGCTGACGAACGTACAAAATGTAGCGAAACAACTTCGCCAGACCATTCCGATGATTTTCACAATCTTGGCTGTCATTGCCACACTGATTCTGCTGTGGGTGATCGTGACGCAAGTGCTTGTGATTCGAATGATGTGGCACAAAATCAAAAATCCTCCAACCGAACCCAAGCCCGTCGAGCCGATGAATATTCCACCGGAAAATACGCCGCCGCCATTGGCAGAGTCAAGCGGAGCAAATCTATAACGAGTAATTTCGAAACAAAAAAAGCGGAGCAACCCGCTTTTTTTGTTGGTTCTCTCTTTACTGCAAATACTTGGCGGCAACGCGGCGAAATTCCTTTGCACACGCTTCGACCTCCTGTCCGGTTGAACGAACAGTTACGCCGTACGTGGCAAGCGCCTTGTCCGTCATGCCAATTCCGATGTTGAATGCGCGCGCGACGAGTTCATCCGTTTGCGGCAGCATCCCTTTAGCGTACTCGATTGCTTCGAATTCCGCGTCGGGATGATGAAAGGGATAGCCGCGTTCTACCGGCACGCGTTTTTCGAGCAGCGGCTCCATATTGGAATAAACGTGCCAGCCCGACTCGACGAGGAGTTTACCGTTGAGCTCGCGCGCCACGCCCTGCGCAATTTCCGCATTGGGGAAAATGACAGTCAGAACTGTCGCCGCTTCACCTTCCGCGTCCGTAAGTTCGCGAAATTCCAAACCCGGCAGTCCTTTAATGATGGAGCGAAATATTTGTTTGTGCGCGTAGAGCCGCGCGCGAATCTCTGCCAGTTTACGAAATTGCGCCAACAGCACCGCGCCTTGCAATTCGGTCATACGAAAGTCGAGCCCCAAAAACGGACGCGCGCCAACTTCGCGCCCTTTGCGCAACGGCGCGTGCCCCTGATCGTGCAGCGCAAAGCAGCGTTGATACAAGGCATCGTCATCCGTCGTGATCAGTCCCCCTTCGCCTGCGGTGATGACTTTGGCATAATTAAAACTGAACGCGCCGATGTGTCCGATGCTGCCGACTGCGCGTCCTTTGTAACTCGCGCCGAATGCTTGTGCGCAGTCCTCTAACAATAGCAAGCCGTGCCGTTCGGCAATCGTCTTGAGCTCCTCCATCCGCGCGGGATTGCCCATCAGATGGACAGCCATAATTGCTTTGGTGCGCGGCGTAATTTTGCGCTCCACGTCGGCGGGATCAAGATTGAACGTTCGATCAATCTCGGCAAGCACCGGCACGGCTTGGGCATAGACAATGGCAGAGATGCTTGCAATAAAAGTAAAGCCCGGCACGATCACTTGATCGCCGGGTCCGATGCCCAAAGCAAGCAGCGCAATCCACAACGCGGTGGAACCGGAATTAACGGCGACGGCGTGTTTGACACCGACATATTCCGCCATTGCTTTTTCAAAACTCCACACTTTGGCTTTAAAGTTTGGATTGTCCTCTGCGCCGTAGCGGTACACCCAACCCCCGCGCAATACATCCAACACCTCTGCAATCTCTTCCGCTCCAATCAGCTCAAAACCCGGACCCGCCATAGCAGTTGATTCCTTTCTGCGCTTTTGTTATAACTGCTGCTACGCAGTTGTACGACAAAGGCGATGAACTGCATCGCATGAGATTTGTCGTACGTTCGGATGATAGCAAAGTAGAATTCTTTTTTCAAGCAAAGCGACGGCAGCGAAATGAAATCCATCCATATCGTTTTCCCGGAAAAGGGCAACGTGAGCGTCGAACAAGAGCTGCTCACTCCACACAAGCGCGGCGAAATCTTGTGTGCGGCGGAGAGCTCACTCGTCAGCATCGGCACCGAGATGTCTTGTCTGCGCGGTGTATTTGATCCCGGCACCAATTGGGAATCATGGGTCAAGTATCCCTTTCGCCCCGGTTACAGCACAGCGGGACGCGTGATTGCAGCTGGCAAAGATGTCAAGCATTTGCGAATAGGTGATTGTATTGTCGCAGCTGTCCCGCATCAACAATATTTCAAGCTTCCAGCGGATCAAGTATATCTACTGCCCGAAGGAATCAGCGCGGAAGAAGGCGCCTGGGCAATTCTGGCGACAACTACACAGTTGGGCGTCCGACGCGCGCAGCTGCAATTGGGCGAACGCGTCGGCGTCGTAGGATTGGGGATGCTCGGGCAGTTGGTGGTGCAATATCTCGCGGTGGCGGGTTGTCGTCAGATTGTTGGGATTGACACGGTTCCGAGTCGGCTTGAAATGGCGCGCAGTCACGGCGCTACCGATGCATTGGCGTTGGACGTAGTGAGCGCGCGGGCGGAAATTGAAAATTTAACCGACGGCAGTATGTTGGATGTTGTGTTTGACATTACGGGAAATCCGGCCGTCCTCGCGCCGACGATTCAACTATTGCGTCAGTTTGGACGACTTGTTTTGTTGGGTGATACGCCAACGCCGACGCAGCAACATTTAGGACCCGGCGTCGTGAGCAATTCCATTTCCATTTTGGGCATTCACGGTTACGCGCGTCCGCAACGCGGCTCTAATTTTTTTCCGTGGGGCGCAGAAGAAATGGTCGGTTTGTTTTTTGATTATCTGCGGCAAGGACGAATGCGCGTCGCTGCTTTGATCACGCATCGCTTTTCGCCGCTTGATGCTGCCGATGCGTATGCAATGCTTGAAAGGGATCGTTCTGCCGCGTTGGGTGTTGTGTTTGATTGGAATTTGGTCTAGTCACGCTATCATTTTTGACGCGCGCCACAAGCGTCACTTTCTTGTGTATAATCGTAGCGAAATCAAGGAGGCACCTCATGTCAAACGCACTGCAAGCATTCGGCAGTATGGTCAAGGGTTGGGTTACCGCGAACGCGGATCACTATTTGCGCGTTGTCATTCCCGCCGATCACGTTTTGCCCGCGCCCGAAAACAGCGCGCCGCTTGAACCCGACGCCAGTTATTTTCGTGTATGGTTGAGCGAAATGTTTTTATCCAAAAGTGTGGATTGGGGCGCGCAGCAATTTCCTGCCGTCCATACGGAAGTGACGCTGACCTTTGGCAATCAAGCCGAAGTCACGTTCAGCCGCGTGTCACAGCCGCCCAAAGATCAGATCGGCAAAGGTGTATTCCTGAATTATCTCCTGAGTGAATTGATGCCGTACAAAGGCGGCGTAGTCACAATTGACGCGGCATTAATCGCGCTCAAAGGCGAGGACTATTTGCGTACCGCAATCGGCGTGCTGCAACAATTTTCAGGGCTTGTCACCGCGCCGCTCGGCGAAGCGTTGAACATCGCGGGCAAGCTCACCATCGGCACGCGCGATTTGTTGGCATCTACCGGCGGCAACATTCATCTTGGTTGGCACGATTCGTTTGTTTCCAAAGGCGGCGATGGCGGACTGGTGATGAAGCCCGGTTTTTACGCGGTGATTCTCGGCACGCAGCAGCAAGTCGAACCGGAGAAATTGTACGTCAAGGATGGGCGGCTCTACAAAGGCAACGACCTGCAATCCGCCAGCCCGCTAAGTGGATTCGACTATATGTTGTTTCGGATCGAAGGGCGCAAAGAACGCGATGATTGGCGTTTGAAAACGGTGGACGAGCCATTGAAAAAAGCCAAAGCCGCGCTCGCCAAAGATAACAATGAAGAATTCACCGCGTATCGCAAAGTTTCTTTGGTTGCCGCGCTCGAGTCCCCCGATTATTCCGAAACGGATCGGCAGCGCGTCATCGCGACGATCAAACAAGAATTGAAAAAACTGCAAGAGAGCGGACTGGGCGTGCTGGGAATCGAAGAGGGCAAATCGTTCGACTACGCAATGTCGTATGAAGAAGCGCACGCACGCGGTCCAATTAGCTCACACGAAGCGTTGGCAGACGATTAGCGCAAATTCCGCATGATTTGGTAAAGACCTTTCGGATGCTCGGACACTCGAAAGGTCTGTCTCCTAAATCGAATCGGAATACCAAGTCAGTGCTTGCGAATCCGTCGGTTGATTCTAGCCGTTCATCAGAGCAGTACGAGTCCCGGCGTTTCGATCAAGTGTTTGACGCGTTGTAAAAATTTTCCGGCGGGCGCGCCGTCAACGACGCGATGATCGAATGACAACGACAGCGCAACCATCCAGCGCAGCGCGAGTTGTCCTTGATAGGCGGCGGGCTTTTGCGCGATGCGTCCGATGCCGAGAATCCCGACTTCGGGTTGATTCACCATCGGCGTGAAAGCATCAATTTCTTGCATCCCCAAATTCGTGATTGTAAACGTGCCGCCGCGCAAATCGTCGGGCGCGATTTTCCCACTGCGCGCTGCGTCGCTCAATCGCCGCACCTCTAGATAAATTTCGCGCAAACCTTTGCGCTGCGCGTCGCGCACAACGGGGACGAGCAAGCCGCGTTCTGTATCCGCCGCGACGCCAAGATTTACGAACGCGTGTTGATGCACACCATCTGCGCGCAGCGTCGCGTTCATGTACGGATAGTTCAACAGCGCGCGCGAAATCAGCAGCACAAAAAAATCGGTAAAACTGAATTTCATTTCCGCTTGCTGCGCGTTGATTTCCGCGCGCAGTTCCACCAGCCGCGTCGCGTCCGCCTCCGTCGTCAACGTGACGCGCGCGACCTCGCGCGCGCTCGCACTCATGCGCTCAAAAATAATTTTGCGAACGCCGGTGAGGGGCTGAACGAAATCGGCGGATCGCTCTTCAGCTGTGACCGACGCGGCGAATGACTCGCCGGGCTTGGCTTGTGCGAGAAAATTTCGCACGTCCGCTTCCATGATGCGTCCCGTTTTGGATGTCGGCGTGAGCTGTGAAACATCCACGCCAAACTCTTGAGCGACGCGCCGCGCGCGGGGCGAAACAAAAGGTTTGCGGCGCGGCGCAAAGTTTTCGGATACGCCAACGGTTTGTGCTGCGGGTGCGCCGTTGCCTTGATTTTCGCGCGGCAAGGCAGGTTCGATGCTCGTTTCTTGCGGCGCCGTCGCGCCGAACGTTTCCAAATTTTCATCCGCCCGCGTGGTGATATACGCGATCACCTGTCCCGTTGGCGCGCTTGCGTTTTCACCGTACAAAATTTTTCGTAAATAGCCGGACGCCGTTGCTTCGACATCAATATTCGCCTTGTCGGTCAACACCTCAAACAGCGGCTCGCCTTTTTTCACCGCGTCGCCTTCGCGCTTGAACCAACGCGAGATCGTTCCGGCATCCATCGTGTCGCCGAGTTGAGGGAGAATCACTTGGGTAATCACGTTATTCCATCACTTTCCGAACCGCCGCGATCACATCGCGCGTTTGCGGAATCGCGTATTCCTCCAGCGCAGGACTCGCGGGAACCGGCACATCGGCAGACGCCACACGCACAATCGGCGCATCCAAGTAATCGAACGCGAGATCGTTCACCGTCGCCAGCAACTCGGCGTTGAACCCCGTATTCTTGTATCCTTCGGAAAGAATTACCACGCGTCCCGTTTTTTGCACCGACGTCACAAGCGTTGCCGTATCGAGCGGTTTCAAAGTGCGCAAATCAATCACCTCGACATCAATGCCTTCGTTTGCAAGTTCTTCCGCCGCTTCCAACGCGCGCAGCACCATCCGCGAGTACGCAATGATCGTCACATCGTTACCCGCGCGTTTCACGTCCGCGACGCCGAGCGGAATAATGTATTCTTCTTCCGGCACGGGACCTTTTTCGCCGTACAACATTTTGTGTTCAATGAACATCACGAGATTGTCTTGACGTATCGCCGCTTTTAACAAACCTTTGGCATCGTACGGCGTTGCAGGCATCACAACATACAAGCCGGGAAAATGTGTCCAGATTGCTTCGAGCGACTGCGAATGCTGCGCCGCGACGCCGCGTCCCGCGCCGCCTTCCGTCCTCAAAACAAACGGCATGATGCTCTTGCCGCCGAACATGTAACGATTCTTCGCGCCTTGATTCGCCAACTGATCGGCGGACAACAAAGTGAAATCAATGTACATGATTTCATTTACGGGACGCATTCCGGTCATTGCCGCGCCGACGCCAACGCCCGCGATGGCAGATTCACTGATGGGCGTTTCGCGGATGCGCTCGGGCCCAAATTTTTCCAACAGCCCGCGCGTCGCGCCGTACGCGCCGCCATAAATACCAATGTCTTCGCCCATCACAAAAACGCGTTCATCGCGTTTCATTTCTTCTTCGAGCGCTTCGTTGATGGCTTGCCAGTAGGGAATTTGGCGCGTCGTTTTGTCCGCGCGAATTTTTTCGCGCAGCGCGCGTTCCGTTTCGATCTCCGCCGCGCCAAATTTCGATGGCGCGAACAATCCGTCAAACAAATTTTTCGGGTCGGGATTCGGACTCTCTTGCAACGCGAATTTCAACGCGCGTTCAATTTCTGCGCGTGCGAGTTGTTCGATCTCATCCAATTCGGTTTGTGTCGCCAAATCTGCTTCCAATATTTTTTGCGACAGCACAAGGATCGGGTCGCGTTCTTTCCATTGCGCTTCCTCTTGACGCGTGCGATAGGCGCGCGGGTCACTGCGCGAATGTCCGTACCAGCGATAGGTTTTACATTCGATCAATGTGGGACCATCCCCGCGCCGCGCGCGTTCCGCCGCTTTACCCACCGCGTCGCGCACCGCAAACACATCCATTCCATCCACCACGACGCCGGGAATGTCGTACGCGTTCGCGCGATGCGCCGCGTCGGGAACTTTGGTGACGGTATGCCACGGCACGCTCATCGCGTACATGTTATTTTCAACAATGTAAATCACGGGCAAATTCCAAATGGACGCCATATTGAGCGATTCATGAAAGATGCCGTTGTTCACCGCGCCGTCGCCAAAGAAACAGAGCACAATGCCATCGCGTTTTTGCATTTTCAATGACAAGCCCGCGCCCGTCGCCACCGGAATGTTTCCGCCCACGATGCCGGTTGCGCCGAGATTGCCGCGCGAGGTGTCGGCAATGTGCATTGAGCCGCCGCGTCCGCGCGAATAGCCCGTTTCTTTGCCCGCAAGCTCCGCCATCATTTTGTCGAGATGCGTTTGACGTTCGGCGTCACTGCGCGCGAGATGCGCGCCGTGCGCGAGACAATGCCCGTGTCCGCGATGCGTGCTGGTGATGAAATCGCCCGGGCGAAAATTCGCCAGCGCGCCGATTGCCACCGCTTCTTCGCCCGCGTACAAATGCACCGTGCCTTTGATTTTGTTCGTCGTGAGCAATTCGTACACGGCATCTTCAAACAAACGAATTTCCCACATCTGGCGCAAATATTCGAGCGCCTCTGTTTTGGGAAAAGTCCATACCCGTTCCTGTACAAGCATCGTTCCCATAAAAAATTCCTCCCTGAAAGTCACCCTATGCCGCCTGCCGCGCCCCACGCCGCGCCCAAAATCCCCGCGTCGTTGCCCAATTCGCCGACCATGATTTTGATGCGTGACGCGGTGGTTGGATACGAATAGCGCGGCACCGCCTGACGCGCGGGTTCGAGCAACAAATCCCCCGCTTTGACGACACTGCCGAACAATACGAACGTGTCAATATCGTTCAACATCGCCATCGTCGCAATCGCCGCTCCGAGCGCGCGCCCGGCGCGCTGAAGGACGCGCCGCGCGATTTCGTCGCCGTTGTGCGCGGCGCGCGCAATTTCCTCGCCCGATTCCACATTCCGGCGCGTCGCATAGTTGTATGCATTCACAATCGCGGGACCGCTCGCGAACACTTCCACGCAGCCCGTCGCGCCGCACCTGCAAATCGGTCCCTCCAAATCAACGGTGATGTGTCCGATTTCGCCAGCCGCGTCATGGTCGCCGCGATACAGTTTGCCGTCAACAATCATCGCCGCGCCGATGCCTGTGCCGATGATGATGAGCGCCATAGATTTTGCGCCGCGTCCCGCGCCGAAATGAAATTCGCCGAGCGCGGAAGCTTTCGCGTCGTGTTCGAGCGAAACGGGCAGCCCGACGCGTTCGCTCACCATTTGCGCGAACGGCACATTGCGCCAGCCCGTGAGATTTGGCGGATAAATCAACGTGCCAGTCGTGTGATCGAGCGGACCCGGCGCGCACATGCCGATTGACGAGACGGTTGCGCCGCTTGGCAATTGCGCCAACAATTCGCGTGTGTGTTCGGCGATGCGGTCCGCCGCCTGTTCAGGTCCTTGGAGCGCGCGTGTTTCGTCCTGATTGCGCGCGACAATTTTCCATTCAGGCGAAATCAAACCGCACTTGAAAGAAGTTGCGCCAAGATCAATGCCGAGATGCCACATAGCCGCTGGCAGATGCAATCGCAAGCGATTGCCGCAGATAGCAGATAGCAGATGGTTTTGCCATCGGCCATGCGCTATCTGCTATTCGCCTTTTCATACGCTTTATCAATAATTTCATGTACGCGCAGTCCATCCGTCGCATCCGGCGCGAACGGTTTGTTTTCGACGACAGCGCGGAGGAATTGATAAATGTTTTCCGCGTGCGTGCGGTTCCAGCCGAGAATGCTGCGCGGGGGCGGAACAGCCGCTCCGTGATACTGCGTTCCCGTCGGAATGCGTGTCCAACCTTGCGTCGCCGAATTCGCGGTGGCATCGAAAAATTGCAAAACGTTTCCATCCTGCAAACTAAATTTGATTGCGCCGCGTGCGCCGTAAATTTGAACGTTCAAATCATCCACCGCGCCCGCTGCAAAACGCGTGACGAAAATTGTGCCTTGCGCGCCATTTTTCATCCGCGCGTTCAGCCACGCTGCATCATCCACATCCACAAGCTCTTGTCTCTCGTCTCCCGCTGCTCGCTTCTCGTCTCTCGCCTCTCGTTTCTCGTTCCCCGCATCAACAGGTCTCTCTGTCACATACGTTCGCGTAACCGCATTCACATTCTCAAACTCGCCAAGCAAATACCGCGCCATGTCAATCGCATGTGAACCCAAATCCACGAGCGCGCCGCCGCCCGCTTGCGAACGACGCAAACGCCAACTCATTGCGCGATGCGGATTTTGATAGCCCGTGTGCATAAAGTCAATCTGAAAATGATAAATATGCCCGAGCGTGTCTTCGGAAATCAATTTTTGCGCGCGCATCATCGCAGGCACAAAGCGATAATTGAACACCATGCCGACGCGAACATTGGCTGCACGCGCGGCGTCCACAATTTCTTGCGCTTGGTCCGCATTCAACGCGAGCGGTTTATCTACAATGACATGTTTGCCGGCGCGAATCGCCGCGAGAATCGCGGGACGATGGGCGAAGTTCGGCAAGCACACATCAACGATTTGAACATCATCGCGCGCGACAAGCTCGTCAATGTTCGTCGTCCACGCGCGAAAATTTGCAGCGCGCGCCGCGTTCTGCGCCGTTTCCGCGCGCGTGGTACAAATCGCGGCGAGTTCGATGGGGGGCAATGTGTTGGGGTAATAATGGGGAATTTCGCGATAGGCAAGCGCGTGTACTTGACCGATCATGCCGAAACCGATGAGACCGATGCCGAGTGAATTCATCTCACCCTTTCAGACCGCGCGGCGTACGAAATTTTTCACCGGCGTCATCTAACGCTGTGCGTACGCGCGCCACTGCGTTCGAAATATCGCCATTGCCCGGCGCTAATTTTCCGTGCGAACCTTTTAACAGCGGTGACGACATTTCCGCAACCGTCATTCCCAATTGCACAAATTCCGCGCAGTTGTTTGCATTCACGCCGCCGTCCATCATCAAATCCACCTGCTCTTCCAAACCCACCGCGATGATCATGTCGTGCAATTGCTTTAACTGTTTGCCGAAGGTCGGATTGACGATATGCGGACTGTGTCCCGCTTGCGGCGGTTTCCAAAACGGATACCACGTTTCATATTCGACGATATCAACAAACGGAATGAGCGCCTCGAAATTTTGCATGGGGATTCCTTCCCAGCCCCACACGCCCACTTTCAAGCCATGTTCCTTGATGAAAAAAATATGCTCGACAATCGTTTCGCCGCACGTCTCGATCGGCAGTGAAATCAAATTCACGCCCGCATCCATCATCTGGCGCAGTTGTTCCTGCGTCGGACGAACCATTTGCAGCTGCGCCTCGATTTCCAGTTTCGTGCTTGCGCGCGCCGCTTCGAGAATATCAATTCCGCCGCGCGGCATTCCAAATTGCATGTACGCGCCGTCGCGCACTTCGATATGAATCCAGTCCGCGCCCGCGCTTTCCAATTCTTGAATTTGCGCGCCGAGCACGGAATAATCTGCCCAGAACAAGCCCGCCGCGAGTTTCACGCGTTGGCGCGGCTTGCCAATTTTACTTTCGACTTGGTTGCTCACCATGGGGGATTTAAAATTTTTGATTTGAGATATGAGATTGCGGATGGCAAATTGCAAATGGCTTGTGGCAGATGGCGAGAAACGCGAAAGGTGTGTAGCAGTTGTTCTCTAACGCCGCAAGACGAAAAACGAGAAACGCGTTTGAATAAACGATTCGCAATTTGCATTGTCGCGTGGCGCGAGAGTGTAGCACTGAAAAGGAAATTGGCAAAGGGAAAAAAGAACGCGTGCGCCAGATTCTTTTCGGCGCACGCGATTTTTTATTGCGATTCAATTTCGGTGGAAGCAAGCGTTGGTGTCGGCAAACGCCCGCGTTCCGGCGGACGCGTGTCCTCGTTCGCGTACGCAGGCTGAGGCGCGCGTCCGCTTTGTTGCTGCACCCATTTCGCCAACGTCTCTTGATAACGGCGCAGCATGTCGGCGTCTTGCAGCATTTGTGGTTCGTGCGTGAGCTGCGCGACGGCGCGCATTTGCTGTTCCAACTGATACGCGAGCTGCCATGCTTGTTCGTACTGCCGCGCTTGGTACAACTGCGCGATTTGTTTGATGCCTTGCGCGGTGCGTTGAATCGTCACATTGCGTAACACCTCGACATCCCACAGCGGTTCATAATTCGGCAAAACGTTCGCGTTAGCAACCAACGCGCGCGATTCCTCCGCCGCGCGACTGGCAAAGAGGTCGTCGTACTGTAATTGAATGTTTGCCAACGGACGCGTCCCCGCCGCGCTTGGCGGCACGTTCAACTGCACGAGCAGCGCTTGGGAATCGCCGGTACCCATGTCTTGCATTTTAACTGTCAACGCGCCGTCAGGAATCGCGCCTTCGTATCCCGTGACACTGAGGACGCGCACGCCGGGCGCGGGTTGAATCACCACGCGCACATTCGACGCGGCTTTTTGAATCAACCCGTTCACGTCTTGACGAAAAATTTTGTCCATGTCTTGCGCGGTGGCGACAAAGTGATACGCGCCCTTGCCTTGCCGCGCCAACTGCGATAACAGCGCGTCGTTATATTCGCGTCCCAAACCAATGGTCGAAAGATAGATGCCGCGTTCGTTATAGTCGCGCGCCATCGCGGCAATTTGATTGGGGTCAACGACGCCGACATTGGCGATGCCGTCCGTGAGCAAAATTACGCGATTGTTGCGCCTCATGTCAAAAGTGCGCGCGACCTCTTGAAAGCCGCGCTCCAAACCCGCATAGATATTCGTCTTGCCGCCGGGCGTGATTTGTTCAACAGCTTGGTCAATCCAACGTCCATCGCCCACCGCTTGCGGAGGTGCAAGCACCTGCGCGGTATCGTCATACGTCACAATCGTTACCACATCGTTCGGCGCGAGCGAATGTAAAAACGTGCGGAGCGATTGTTTCACCAACGGCATCTTGTCGGCGGTGTTCATCGAACCGCTGCGGTCAATCACCAGCGCGAGATTGAGCGGCGCGATAATTTCATTTGCGCCATCGCGCGCCTGCAAGCCGATTTGCAGCCACGCTTCGCCGCCGCTCGTGGGCACCTGCGCGTTGCCCAATCGCGTATCCAGTCCCAGCGTCGTATTCACGGGCGCGGGAAAATTTTGTTTGTAATAGTTGAGATATTCGCCCACGCGCAATTCTTCCGGCGGCGGAATGTTACCGGCGGTAATCAACGCGTCGGCGCGCGACTTGCTCGCGGCGGATGGCGCGCACGCGGCGAGAATGGATATTGCGACGACGAACACCAAGCACAAGAAATTTTTGTAGCGGTACATTTTTTTCTCCTTTGACCTTTGCGGTCATGAATTTTCGCCGCCACTTTTGCATACCTGTTGTTGCATTTCAAGAATCATTGCTGTACCATTTCGCGCAACATCCTTTGTGCATTGTACATTCTGCATTCTGCATTCCGCATTCCGCATTTCCTATGCGTTCCTTTGGCGAACTTTTAACCGAACACTTGACGCGCGCGGGCATCAGCGACAGTGAGTTGGCGCGGCATCTGGGCGTGTCGCGTCAAACGATTTTTCGTTGGAAAGAAGGGCATACCGCGCGCCCACGCGTGCGCGACGATGTTTTGAAAATTGCCGCGCGTCTGCGGCTCACCGACGCAGAACGCGATGAATTACTGCTCGCCGCCGGTTTCGCGCCGCTCAATGCGAACGTTTCTTCCATCGCGCCCGCGCCCTCCTCGAACGCTCCGTCCACACCAACGCCGCCTGCGGAAGCAAGTTCCCCCGAACGTCTCCCCGCCCAATCTCGCACGCGTCCGCTTCGCTTGGGCTTGATGCTCGTCGCAATCGTTCTCATTTTGGGTGTTGCAATCAGTGTAACGCTTCTCGTTACGCGTGAAAATTGGCAATTTCGCACAGCAACGCCATTCGTCACACCCCTCGCCGCGTCGAGCGAACAAGTCATCTTGCTCGGACGCTTGCGCGCGGAAGGCGGCGACGCGCCGAACTATGACGTGACGGCGCGCCTTCGTCAGGCGATTGAGCGGGAAATGGACGCCGCGCGGATGGAACGTGTGCGCGTCATCCTTTCGCCCGGCGAGATTACGGACCGGCAGACGGCAGAAGCAATGCGAACGCGCGCGGGCGCAGAAATTGTTGCATGGGGCAGTTATCAAGGCGGCACAACGCGTCTTTTCATCACTTCAGCCGCCGCGCCCAATCCGCCGCCGCTCCAATTCAACAGCGCCTCCAACGACGACGTCCGCGCGTTGGCGCTATCACTCGTCGCGCAAATTGCCTCCAAGCGCGGTCAAACGGATGCCGCGCGCGCCGCGCTCACCCAAGCGGGCGCGCTGCCGAACCTCGCGCCGGATTTGGGCGCATACCTCTCCACACAACAAGCTGCGCTGAAATAATCTCCAAATGCGTTGGCGAGAAGCCATACGTAAAAAAGTAGAAAGCTATTGACACGGCTGCAATAATTTGATATAGTCTTTTGTGTAAGTGCTTTCATGTAAGCACTTTATTTCACAAGCCCCTCTCTTCAAACTCGAATTAATTTTATACGATTGTCTCTCTCGCAACGGAGCGGACGGATGGCGCATTCGACAGTCTATGATGTAGCAGACAAGGCAGGCGTGAGCATTGCCACCGTTTCGCGCGTCGTCAACTCCCCCGACAAAGTTAATCCCGAAACTCGCACCAAAGTTCTCCGCGCAATTGACGCGCTCGGCTATATTCCCAAAGCCGAAGCGGCGGCACGCGCGCGCAAAAGCGCGGGGCGTATCGGCGTACTTGCTCCGCTCTTTACCTATCCTTCCTTTATTCAACGCTTGCGCGGGGTTGCGCACGCGCTCTCTGCCCTGCCATACGAATTAACCGTGTACAACGTTGATAATACTGCGCGTCGCGACGACTATGTCACTTCGCTTTCGTTGACGCGGCGGCTCGATGGTTTGATTTTGATGGCGCTCCCTTTTACGGAAACCGCAGTCGAACGATTGGTCAATCACAGCATGGAAACGGTTTCGATTGAAGTGACGCATCCCTCTTTTAGCAGCATTGAGATTGATGATGTCTCCGGCGGACACATGGCAGCCGAATTTTTTATACGCAAAGGGCATACGCGTTTGGGCTTTCTCGGCGACGCGGATATGCCCGAGTATGCCTTTCCAACCAGCGACCGCCGCTTGAGCGGTTATCGCGCGGCGATTAATGAAGCGGGACTCGCGCTCGAAGCTGCGCGAGTTGGGCTGGCGGCGCAGAGTGTTGAAAACGCGCGACAGTGTATGCTGCGGCTGCTTGATCTGCCCGGTCCGCCGACAGCTGTATTTTGCGCAAGCGATACGCAAGCGATTGGTGCGTTAAAAGCTGCGCGCACGCGCGGCATACGCGTACCGCAAGATGTTGCGATTATGGGTTTCGACGATTTGGACATTGCCGATTACATCGGCTTGACAACCATTCGTCAACATCTGGAAGAATCGGGACAGCTTGCGGTCGAGTTATTGCTTTCGCGCCTGGAAAATCGGAATCGCCCCATCAAGCATGTACGCTTGACGTTAGAAGTTATCGAACGCGAGACAACATAGCAGCTGCACGCTTATTGTAGTGAAAGGAGGTGAGCGCGATAGAAATTTTTTCACAACTCGACAATTCAAACCATTAGTTCATAGGAGGAGAAAGAATGATCGGAAAATATTCCGCAGGAAAAATTTCCGCGCGAATTTTGATTTTGGCGAGTTTGACTGCCGCACTGGCAATCCTCGCCGCGTGCGCTAGCCCAACGCCCGCGCCGCAACCGACCACGGCAGCCCAACCGACTACCGCACCACAAGCTACTACTGCGCCACAACCGACCACCGCACCACAAGCTACTACTGCGCCGCAACCAACCTCTCCCCCGGCGGCTGGTGCGATAGACTGCAAAGGCGCGAAATCAGGCGACACGATTTCGATGTTGTATCAATGGTCGGGACAAGAAGAAGAGAAACTGAATCAAATCCTCAAACCACTCGTGGATGCGTGCGGCATCGTCATCAAACCCGAATCCACGCGCGACCAAGCGCTGCTCGACACACGCGTGCAAGCGGGCACGCCGCCCGACATCGCCTTTTGGAATGTCACGCAGCTGACGCAGTATCAAGACAAACTCACCCCGATGGATCAACTGGGTGGGGACAAAGCGAATTACGCTGACTTTTTCCTGACGCCCGGCACGATCAATGGCAAATGGTTGGGTTTGCCGGTGAAATCGGACATCAAGACGATCATCTGGTATTCGCCGGTGGTGTTTGAGGCAAAAGGATACACGGTTCCCAAGACGTGGGACGAACTGACCGCGTTGGTGGACAAGATGGCGGCGGCGGGGGACATTCCTTGGAGCATGGGTTTCGAGTCGGGCGATGCGACCGGTTGGACCGGCACCGATTTCGTTCAAGACTTGATGCTCGTCCAAGAAGGTCCCGACTACGTCAATGATATTATTTCAGGCAAAGTGAAATACAACGACGCTGGCGTAAAGGCGGCATGGGAACAATACGGCAAATGGGCAAAGGACCCGAAATACACGCCCGGCGGCGCCAAAGGCACGCTGACCACGCCGTTCCTCGAAGCGATCTACAAACCGTTTGCGGATCCGCCGGAAGCGATGATGGTCAAACAATCCGGCTTTGCCGGCGGCGAGATTGAAAAGAAATTCCCCAACCTGAAATACGGCACTGACTATGATTTCTTTGCCGTGCCGGGTGCGAAAGGTTTGCAAGGCGGTTCCGACTGGATGATGGCGTTCAAAGATTCGCCCGCAACCCAAGCGCTCGTTGCGTATCTCTCCAGCACGCAAGGCGGTGCGAATTGGGCAAAGGCGAGTTTTGATCTTTCACCGAACAAAGGTGCGGCGGGCAATTACACCGACCCTGCGCTCATCAAAAAAGGGGAAGCGTTGGCGAACACACAGGGCTTTACCCCCGACATCGGCGATTCGATTCCCGGTGGCTTTGGCTCGGCGGAATTCAAAGCGCTGACGAACTTTGTCAACGGGCAAGATGTCCAACCTCTGCTTGACTCGCTCGCCAAGGTTCAAGCGGAAGCGTTGAGCGGCGCGTCCGCGCAGCCGCCTGCGGCAAGCGCAGGTGCGATAGACTGCAAAGGTGCGAAAGCGGGCGACACGATTTCGATGTTGTATCAATGGTCAGGACAAGAAGAAGAGAAACTGAATCAAATCCTCAAACCACTCGTGGATGCGTGCGGCATCGTCATCAAACCCGAATCCACGCGTGACCAAGCGCTGCTCGACACACGCGTGCAAGCGGGCACGCCGCCCGACATTGCCTTTTGGAATGTTACGCAGCTGACGCAGTATCAAGACAAACTCACCCCGATGGATCAACTGGGTGGGGACAAAGCGAATTACGCTGACTTTTTCCTGACGCCCGGCACGATCAATGGCAAATGGTTGGGTTTGCCGGTGAAATCGGACATCAAGACGATCATCTGGTATTCGCCGGTGGTGTTTGAGGCAAAAGGATACACGGTTCCCAAGACGTGGGACGAACTGACCGCGTTGGTGGACAAGATGGCGGCGGCGGGGGACATTCCTTGGAGCATGGGTTTCGAGTCGGGCGATGCGACCGGTTGGACCGGCACCGATTTCGTTCAAGACTTGATGCTCGTCCAAGAAGGTCCCGACTACGTCAATGATATTATTTCAGGCAAAGTGAAATACAACGACGCTGGCGTAAAGGCGGCATGGGAACAATACGGCAAATGGGCAAAGGACCCGAAATACACGCCCGGCGGCGCCAAAGGCACGCTGACCACGCCGTTCCTCGAAGCGATCTACAAACCGTTTGCGGATCCGCCGGAAGCGATGATGGTCAAACAATCCGGCTTTGCCGGCGGCGAGATTGAAAAGAAATTCCCCAACCTGAAATACGGCACTGACTATGATTTCTTTGCCGTGCCGGGTGCGAAAGGTTTGCAAGGTGGTTCCGACTGGATGATGGCGTTCAAAGATTCGCCCGCAACCCAAGCGCTCGTTGCGTATCTCTCCAGCACGCAAGGCGGTGCGAATTGGGCAAAGGCGAGTTTTGACCTTTCACCGAACAAAGGTGCGGCGGGCAATTACACCGACCCTGCGCTCATCAAAAAAGGCGAAGCGTTGGCGAACACACAGGGCTTTACCCCCGACATCGGCGATTCGATTCCCGGTGGCTTTGGCTCGGCAGAATTCAAAGCGCTGACGAACTTTGTCAACGGGCAAGATGTCCAACCTCTGCTTGACTCGCTCGCGCAAGTACAAAAGACAGCTCTGAAGGACTGCAAATAGCAAGTAGCAAGTTGTAATAACACATCGGGATGGATTGTTGCGACGAACACCGCAATCCATCCCGATTCCTCTGAAAATGTACGGCAAATTTCTGCGATGCAGTTCATCGCTATTTGCCCTACCGTAGCCCATTTTCATCGGCTGCGGGTGAGCCGATAGCTCACGGATAACTCAATCGTAAATCAAGGAGGCGCTCAATGGTTCCAGCCGATGCCGCAAAAATTCCGCGTGGACGCATCCGAACAACTGATCCGACGGTGCCAAAGGTGATGCAGCAAGGCGCGATAACGCCTTGGCTCTACCTAATGCCCGCCATCGTCATCATGTTCATCTTTATCGTGTATCCTGCGGCGAATACCTTTTACTTGAGTTTTCGCAACAGCACGAATACAGATTGGGCGAGCGCGTCGTGTGTGCCGCTCGAGCCGTGCTGGGGGATCTTGGAAAATTATCGCTACGCCCTCACCTCCGAGATTATGCGCATTGCGTTCTTTAACAACCTGATGTGGATCGTCATTATGGTTACTGCGACGGTCGTGTTGGGTTTGCTTGTCGCGGTGCTTGCCGATCGCGTGCGCTATGAACCCTGGGCAAAAGCATTGATTTTTATGCCGATGGCAATCTCGTTCGTCGGCGCGGGCGTCATCTGGAAATTCGTATACGATTATCGTCCGGGTGCGGAGCAAATCGGTTTGCTCAACGCGATCGTTGTCGCGTTGGGCGGGCAGCCCGTTCCATGGCTGACCGTGCCGCTTGTCAATATCGTCGCGCTGAACTTTGTTGGAGTATGGGTCTGGACCGGGTTCTGTATGACCATCCTCGCGGCGGCGGTCAAGAGCGTGCCAAGCGAATTGCTCGAAGCAGCACGGCTTGACGGCGCGAGCGAAGTTCAAGTCTTTCGTCAGATAACAGTGCCAATCATCATGCCCACCATTGCCGTTGTTGTCACGACAATGGTGATCAACGTCTTGAAAATTTTTGATATTGTGTACGTGATGACGGGAGGCAATTATGGCACGCAGGTCATCGCGAACCAGATGTACATTGAGCAGTACACGAATTTTCAAACCGGCCGCGCCGCGGCGATTGCCGTAGTGTTGATTGCAGTCATCCTGCCCGCGATGTATTTCAACATCCGCCGCTTTCGTGAACAGGAGGCAACCAGATGAAAACCTCCAAAAGTCTCGGACAGCGCCTCAGTGGATTGCCCAAGCATCTTGTACTGCTCGGCGTCTGTTTGGTTTGGATTGTCCCGACGGTCGGTCTGCTTGTCACTTCCTTCCGACCGGCGCAAGAGGTAACTGACAGTGGCTGGTGGACGGTGTTTAATCCTCCAAAAGGCAGAGCAAACTATCAAACTTTTTGCGCGGGCTGTCACGGTGAAAATGGCGACGCGATTCCGAGCGCGAATCTTTCGGACCCTGCGGTCATCAGCCAATTCACACGCTCGATTCAACTGCAGGCTGTCTTACGCAAAGAGTTCAATGGGCAGCCGCACATGGGCAGCGTGCCGTTCCCGACGGATCAGCAAACAGCAGACATTTTGAATTATCTGCGCGTCATGTCAGGAATCAATCGCACGCAACAATTCACGCTCGATAATTATATTGACGCGCTGGTGGGGTATCGCGGACGCGGCACGTACACCGAAGACTGTGCGGCGGGAACACAATCTGTTGACTTGAAATGCAACTTTTTCGATTTAGCGAATCCGCGCGGAATGGGGCGCGCATTTCTCAATACGTTGATTGTGGCGATTCCCGCAACTATCCTTCCCATCTTTATCGCCGCGTTTGCCGCTTACGCGTTCGCGTGGCTGCACTTTCCACTGCGGCTCTGGATGTTTGCGTTGCTCGTCGGCTTGCAAGTGGTGCCATTGCAAATGACGCTCATTCCAATTTCGCGGTTGTACGCCTCAATGGGTTTGAACGGAACGTTTCTCGCCGTGTGGCTCTTTCACACGGGCTTTGGCTTGCCGTATGCGATTTATTTGCAGCGCAATTTTCTCGGCTCACTGCCGCGTGAATTGTTCGAGTCGGCGTATCTCGACGGCGCATCGCATTGGACGGTGTTTTGGCGGCTCGCCGTGCCGCTTGCCATGCCTGCGATCGCTTCCCTCGCGATTTTCCAATTCTTGTGGGTGTGGAATGACCTGCTCGTGGCGTTGGTCTTTTTGGGCGGAGAGAATCCGGTGCTCACCTATCAAATCAGCAACATGGTGACTTCGTTGGGCAGTGGTTGGCAAGTTCTCACCGCCGCCGCATTTCTCTCGATGCTCCTGCCAATGATTATCTTTTTCTCGCTCCAACGCTATTTCGTGCGCGGCATGTTGGCGGGGTCGGTCAAAGGATAGCGGATCGCGAATGGCAGATGACAAATAGCGGATGGCAGATAGCGGATAGCGAATAGCCAAAACGCTTTGCACTGGTATTAGCCGCGTGCGTTCGCGATGAACGATATGAACTATAACAATGAATTGACCGCGTTGCTCGCAGAGCTCGTCAGCATTGATTCCATCAATCCCGATATGCTGGCAGGCGCAAAGGGCGAAGCCGCCATTGCCGCGTTCATCGCCGCTTGGGCAACACGCGCAGGCATGGAGGTCATCACCCAAGATGCCGCGCCCGGGCGTTCGAACGTGATCGTGATTGCGCGCGGCTCGGGCGGCGGCAAAAATCTGATGCTCAATGCGCACACCGATACAGTTGGCGTCGCGGGCATGGACGAGCCATTCCGCGCGCGCATCGAGGGGAATCAAATGTACGGGCGCGGTTCGTACGATATGAAGGCGGGGCTCGCGGCGAGTTTGCTCGCAGCGCAGCGCGCCCTGTCGCTAAACTTGCGCGGAGATGTGATTGTGACCTGCGTGGTGGACGAAGAAATGTTGAGCATTGGCACAGAGGCGATTTGCCGCGAGTTGCACCGTTGGCGTCCCGATGCCGTAATTGTCACCGAGCCGACAGAGATGGAACTCATGGTCGCGCATCGAGGTTTTGTGTGGTTCGATATCGAAACGTTCGGCGTGGCGGCGCATGGTTCGCGTCCCCATTTGGGGGTTGATGCCATTGCAAAAATGGGCAGAGTATTGGTGGAATTGGAAAAACTTGACCTCGCTTTGCGCGCCAAGCCAACGCATCCATTTCTTGGCAGCGGCTCGCTTCATTGCTCACTCATTGAGGGCGGACAAGAGATGTCAACCTTTCCCGCGCACTGCGGATTGCGAGTCGAGCGGCGCACCATTCCCGGCGAGACGCCTGACCTGGCGCAGCAGCAGCTGCAAATGATTCTCGATGACTGCGCCAACGCCGACAGCAAATTTCAAGCCAAGTTAACGCGCGGATTTGCGCGCGACCCATTCGAGACGCAGACCGATTCACCATTTGTGGGACTCTGTCAGCGCCACATTGCACAAGTTACGGGCAGCCCCGCCAAAATTGGCGGTGTGTCGTTTTGGGCGGACTCGGCGTTATTTTCTGCGGCAGGCGTGCCAACCGTTCTATTGGGTCCGCGCGGCTTTGGCGCGCACGGTGCAGTGGAATGGGTAGATTTAGATAGCGTGCAGCAATGCGCCGATGTCTACACGGCAGTGGCGCAAGAGTTTTGCGCCTGACGGAAACAAAAATGTCAAACTGGTTCAAAGACGCAGTTTTCTATCAAATTTTTGTCCGCGCCTTTTGCGATTCCAACGGCGACGGCATTGGTGATTTGCGCGGCGTCATGTCGAAACTCGATTACGTGCGCGCGCTCGGCGTGGACACAATTTGGTTGATGCCGATTACGCCTTCGCCGCTGCGCGATCACGGTTACGATGTCAGCGGACATTTCGACGTGCATCCCGATTACGGAACGTTACAAGATTTTCGTGATTTAGTGAACGCCGCGCACGCGCGCGGTTTGCGCGTCATTGTCGAACTCGTCCCCAATCACACCAGCGACCAACATCCGTGGTTCCAAGCATCGCGCGATCCCAATCATCCCGAACATGAAAAATATCGCGACTGGTATGTGTGGAGCGACACGGATCAAAAATATAAAGAGGCGCGCATCATTTTTATTGATTACGAAACGTCGAATTGGAAATTTGACGAACTGCGCGGGCAATATTATTGGCATCGCTTTTTTTATCATCAGCCCGATTTGAATTTTGACAACCCGGAAGTGCAAAAAGCGATGATGCGTGTCGCGCAATTTTGGGTGGATCAAGGCGCGGATGGAATTCGCGTGGACGCGCCGCCGTACCTCATCGAACGCGAAGGCACGAACTGCGAAAATTTGCCCGAATCGCACGCGTATTACAAACGCTTGCGCGCGTTTCTCGACGCGTACGCGCCCGGCACGATGCTTCTCGCCGAAGCGAATCAGTGGGCAAAAGATACGCTGCCGTACTTTGGCAATGGCGACGAATTTCAAATGAACTTTCACTTTCCTTTGATGCCGCGCATTTTTCTCGCGCTCGCCAAGGGCAATCGTGAACCGCTCGATTGGGTGCTGGCGCAAACGCCGCCGATTCCCGAAAATTGTCAGTGGGCAACCTTTCTTCGCAATCACGACGAACTCACGCTTGAAATGGTGACGACGGACGAACGCGAATTCATGTGGAATTTTTACGCGCCCGATGTCGAGATGCGAAAAAATCTCGGCATTCGTCGTCGGCTCGCGCCGCTGCTCGAAAATGACCGCGCGCGAATTCAAGTGGCGCACTCGTTATTGCTCACGCTCATCGGTTCGCCCGTGTTGTATTACGGCGACGAGATTGGGATGGGCGACAATATCAAACTCGATGACCGTTGGGGCGTGCGAACGCCGATGCAGTGGGACGATTCGCCAGACGCTGGTTTTTCCACCGCGCCATCAGAAAAATTATATCTGCCGGTGATTGACGACGCGGTATACGGTTACAAACGCGTCAACGTTGCACAAGCGGAACGCGCGCCCGACTCTTTGTTGAATTGGATTCGTCACGCGTTGCAACTTCGCGCGCAACATCCCGCGTTTGGGCGCGGTGAATTACAAACGCTCGCCACGAAGAATCCCACGCTGTTCGCATATACACGCACAACGCCCGACGAAAAATTGCTCGTCGTAAATAATCTGTCCGCGCACGCGCACAATGTTTCATTGGAATTGGATGCGCGCGGCAGCGTGCGCGATTTGGAAAATGGCGAGATAATTGCGTTCGACGACGAATTGAATTTTGAACTGCCGCGTTATGGCTATCGGTGGTTTGAAATTTTGCAGAAATGAGGGATAGAGAAAATGCCGCGTCTCGAATTTTTTCGAGACGCGGCATTTTTTTATTTCAGAGCGCAGCTACAAACGCAAATTCGCCATCGTGACAAGGTACGGCAAATTTGCAATTTGCCTACTGCACCACAAACGCAAATTCGCCATCGTGACAAGGTACGGCAAATTTCAAATTTGCCCTACCGCACCACAAACGCAAATTCGCCATCGTGACATGATTTGTCGGCCAACAGGCGCGACAGATGACATGATACGTTTCCGCGCCCGCGTCGGGCAAACGCGCGAGCAGCTGTAAGCGATTCTCGGAAAATTCCAAATCGCCCAACGTCAAGGAACATTTTCGCGGACAATGATCGTGCCAAACATATTTTGCGGCACGTGCGCGCTGCAATGAAAAGTGTACTCGCCAATTTTATCAAACGTGTACGAAAATGTTCCCGTCGGTGGAATGTCGAGCGAGTTAAATTTCGGATGCGCGTTGTGCGAAGGATGCGGATCAGAATTTACAAAGTGTTCGACCGGGTCATCGTTCACCCACGTAACGGTTGTGCCGCGCGCGACAATGATTTCGTTCGGCTGATACTTGACCCGGCGCAGCTGAATGGTCACATTTTTCTCGTGCGTGAGATCGAGAAAATTTTTCACGCGCGCGCGCTCCACACGAAAACCGATGCGTCCATCCGAGCAAGTGTCATCGGCAAAACACGCGCGATATTTTACAAAATACAAACCGTCGCCTTGATTCGGCGGCAGTGCGGCGGACATGAAAATTTTGCGCGCGTCAAATTCGAGCGCGCCCGGTTCGATCTTTTTTCCGTCGCGTTCGATTGAGATTTGCGACGCGCGCGCTAGTGACCTATCGAAATTGATGCCCACGCGCGCAGGCGATTGGGTCAGCGTTTGGGAATGATTCGGAAAAGAGTCAACGAAATGCGGCGCGTCGATGGGTTCGCCCAAGCCCTCGATGTGTTCGCCGCTGTGTTGGCGCGGGCGATGTGTCGGCGAAGGTTCGCTTGACGCGGGGCGCGTTTGTTCAAGCGAGGAAAGCGAAACGTTGGGCGTGAGAGGCGGTGCGTTCGTCGCACACGCAACAAAGAGCGCGACGAACGCACTCACACAAAACGTGACGATAAAGCGAACGAAATGTTTTGTGGGAAAGAACATGAGCTTATAGTGACGTGTGATGAACTCCATCAGTTCATTCGTCTTGTGCGTGATGAGTAATCTCGTCACTATTTTTCCGGCAAGCATCGGTTTTGCGCGCGTTTGCGTAATGAATGGTACATCGTGCGCGCTCGCGCTTACTTGACGTAGAATGCAAATTGACCGTCGTGACATGAATTGTCGGGCCAGCACGCTTTGTATTTGACGAGATACAAGCCCATGCCCGCATCGCTCGGCAAATCCGCTGTCATGGAAAGTTTCTTGTCGCCGAGTTTGCCCGGCGCGGTTTTCAGTGCTTTGCCATCTTTTTCGATGGTGATGGTGGAGGCGTCGCTCAAGGTGAAATTGAAATTGAGCAGCACCTGAGCGGGGAGTTTGTCAAGCGTCGCCTTGTGCATCGGCATTGAATCCACAAAGTGCGCGGCAAATTGTTCGGCAGGAAATTCGAGCATCATCATTGCGCCTTCGGTGGGCTTGGACATCGCCGCATCGGTTGGCTTGGCGACTGCGGTTTCGGTTTCATGCGCTGTCATCATCGCCGTGTCCGTTTCCTTTGCCATCATGGCAGTGTCTGTTTCTTTTACCATCATGGCAGTGTCCGTTTCTTTTGCCGTCATCATGGCGCTCTCTGTTTCCTTTGCCATCATGACGGTGTCAGTCTCTTTCGCCGTCATCATCGCCGCGTCCGTTTCCTTTGCCATCATCGCCGCATCGGACGTGGGCGGCGCGGGTGCGGCGGCGGGAGCGCATGCTGCGATCACGATAAATGATGCAGTGGCGCACAAGAATGTGAACAGTTTGAATTTTGACATATTCTGCTCCTTGAGTGGTCGAGTGAATGATGCAAGTATTCCGCGCGACGCTTACAGAGAGATTGTCCAGTTATTACGATTTACTTACGCGCTCGCGCGAACATTAACGCCTTTCTCATTCTCACTTAACTTGGGGCAGACAAAATACAATGCATTGTCGTGGACGCATGACAAGTTCCCTCCACCGTACGGACATTTCTACGTTATAATGAAAACGCTCCGTTTTCGATTATAGTTTTCGCAGCGCCGCCGCAATTCGATTCGCCCGCTGTTCGAATTGCACGGTCAATGCGTAACGACCCTTATGCAAGAAGAGAAACCTTCGCGTTCAGTACGCTTTCGCGTTCAAATTGATAAAGTTTCCGCCCTCGCCAAAAAAATTGCGCCGATCGCGATTGGCGTCTTGGTCACGCTCCTCGTCCTCGCTATTTTCAACATTGTCAATCCGGGTCCAAAACCTCTCACGCAAAAAGAACTCGATCAGCGCATCGGGCAAGTGATGGCATCCGCCACTCCGCCGCCCGCGCTCGCTTCGCGCATCTATGCGACGATTCAGCCCTCGCTTGTACAAGTGGAAACCAAAATTCTTTCCACTGACGGCAAAGAAGAAGGCGGACGCGGCGCGGGCGTAATCATTGACGAAAACGCGCAAATTTTGACGAGTCTCCATGTGGTCAAAGACGCGTTCGAGATCCAAGTGTTGTTCATGGATGGCACACGCTCGGAAGCGCAAATTGTGACGACCCAGCCCGAAAATGATATTGCCTTGTTGAAACCCCAACAGCTGCCCGGACAATTTCTGCCTGCCGTGATGGGCAATCCAAATTCGCTCAACATTGGCGATGATGTGTTTGCGGTTGGCAGCCCCTTTGGCTTGACCGGTTCTGAATCGGCGGGCATCGTCTCCGGTTTGAACCGCGTATATCATCCGAACAAAGATATAAAGATGGAAGGAATGATTCAATTTGACGCAGCGGTGAATCCCGGCAATTCGGGCGGTCCGTTGGTGAACCGTTATGGCGAAGTGGTCGGCATTGTCACAGGTCTCTTGAATCCCACCGAACAAAACTTTTTCGTCGGCATCGGTTTCGCGGTGCCAATTGATGCCGCGGCAAGCGCCGCCGGTCCCAATCCGTTTTGAAAGGTATCAAGCAGCACGTATCAAGTTGAGCAGAATTATTTTTCCTACTACTTGATACCTGCTCCTTTTCAACCATGTCAGTCAACACCACCCCGGTACCCCAGGTGCCGATGGATGTAAAGAAAATCGAAGTCAAACACCCGAGCGCGGCA
Organism: Chloroflexota bacterium; assembly: GCA_004295045.1. Lineage (GTDB taxonomy): Bacteria > Chloroflexota > Anaerolineae > UBA4142 > SHND01 > SHND01. The sequence continues at coordinate 140,899 of SHND01000059.1, forward strand.
AAGATGGAGCAGGTGCTGTTCGAGGTGAAAAAGATGATCGTCGGGCAAGACCACTTGCTCGAACGATTGCTGGTCGGATTGCTCGCGCGCGGACATATTCTGGTCGAAGGCGTACCCGGACTTGCAAAAACGTTAGCGATCAAATCACTCGCCGATTCCATTGGCGGTGAATTCAAACGCATTCAGTTCACGCCCGATCTCGTCCCCGCCGATCTGGTTGGCACGCGCATTTACAATCAAAAGAGCGGCGAATTCAACACCTCACTCGGTCCTGTTTTCACCAACCTCTTGCTCGCGGACGAAATCAACCGCGCGCCCGCCAAAGTGCAAAGCGCGCTCTTGGAAGTGATGCAAGAACGCCAAGTCACAATTGGCGGCACCACTTACAAAGTGCCAAATCCTTTTCTCGTGATGGCGACGCAAAATCCGATCGAGACGGAAGGCACCTACCCGCTGCCCGAAGCACAAGTAGACCGCTTTATGATGAAGGTATTGGTTGGCTATCCATCTGACCGCGAAGAATTTGTGATCGTGGAACGCATGACGAGCGCGCTCATGCCGATTACCAAAGTTTTGACGCCGGACGAATTGCTCATGCTCCAGCGCGAGACGGACAAAGCGTACGTGGATCCCGCGTTGATTGAATACGCGGTGCGAATTGTGACCGCCACACGCGAACCGAAAAAATACCAGCTCGCCGATTTGCAAAAATACATTGCGTTCGGCGCAAGCCCCCGCGCCTCCATCAATTTGATTCTAACGGGACGCGCGTTGGCGATGGTACGCGGACGACAATATGTTTTGCCGCAAGATGTGTATGACATGGTGTTTGACGTGCTGCGTCATCGCATGGTGCTGACATACGAAGCGTTGTCCGACGGCATCACCTCCGACAAGATCATTGCCAAAGTGATGGACAAGATTCCAATACCGGTAATTCCGCAACCCGAAAAATTTCCGGTGAACGCGTAGGGAAAGCTGAAAGTTTCATGCTAAAAGTTCAAAATGTTCGATTTCACTTTTAGCTGTTCACTTTTTGCTTTTCGCTTTCTTATGTCTCTAGCTACTCCGGAACGTCTCTTACAGCGTCTCGACTGGACGGTGATTCGTCGGCTCGATGGCGTCTTGCAAGGCGAATATCGTTCGCTCTTTACGGGCGCGGGTTTGGATTTGGCGGAAATCCGCGAATACACGTCCGAAGACGATATTCGTTATATGGACTGGAATGTGACGGCGCGCATGGGCTCGCCGTACGTGCGACAGTATCACGAAGATCGTGAAATCAATGCGTGGTTCTTGCTCGACCTTTCTCCGTCAGTGGATTTTGGCACGGTGAACGCGTTGAAACGCGATTACTTGATCGAATTCGTCGGTGTCATGTCGCGGCTGCTGACGCGGCACGGCAATCGCGTCGGCGCAATTTTTTACGGCTCGCATGTGGACAAAGTGATTCCTGCATCGGGCGGCAAACTCCAAGTCTTGCGCTTGATCAACGATTTACAAAAAGAACCAAAACTTGCACGCGCGCCATTTACGAGTCTCAGTACCTTGCTCGCTGCCGCAAATAATTTCATCCGTCGCCGTTCGCTCGTCTTTATCGTTTCCGATTTCATTAGCGAACCGGGGTGGGACAAACCGCTGCGGCTCATGACCCAAAAACACGAAGTGTTAACGGTGCGCTTGTGGGACCCGCGCGAAGTGGAGCTTCCCGATATTGGGATGGTGGTGATCGAGGACGCGGAAACGGGCGAGCAGCTTTTTGTAGATACGCACGACAAAAAATTCCGCGAACGTTTTACCAAAGCGGCGCAAAAACGCGAACAAGAGGTCAACGCCGCGTTCAAACGCGCGGGGGTGGATGCATTGTCTCTTTCAACGGAAGAAGATTTAGTTAAAGCGATCTTGCGTTTTGCAAATTTGCGCAAGGAAAGAAAGGCACATCCCGCCAAGGGATTTTGAGGATCTATGATTTGAGATTTTTGATTTATGATTGGCGCGCAGAATGACGCCACAATCATAAATCACCAATCAGAAATCAGAAATAGCTATGAGTTTCATCTGGCCCTTTATGCTGGCGCTGCTGCTGCTGATTCCACTTTTGATCGTGGTGTACATTTTGTTGCAGCGGCGTCGGCAAAAATATGCGCTGCGCTATGCATCGCTTTCGTTGGTCAAAGAAGCGTTGGGACGCGGACCCGGCTGGCGGCGCCATGTTCCCGCCGCGCTCTTTCTCATCGCGCTCACCTTTATGATCATTGCGTTGGCGCGTCCCCAAGCGACCACGCTCGTCCCTTCCGCCGAAGGAACAATCATTTTGGCGATTGATGTTTCAGGCAGCATGATGGCGACGGACTTGCAGCCGAATCGGATGGAAGCGGCAAAAGCTGCCGCGCGCGCGTTTGTGGAAAAGCAGCCCGAAACAGTCCAAGTCGGCATCGTCTCTTTCAGCGATAACGCGTTCGTCGTACAGCCGCCCACCGATGACAAGGACGCGCTGTTAGCGGCGATCAGCCGTTTGAATTGGCAGCGCGGCACTGCCATTGGACGCGGGCTCGTCGCCTCGCTCGAAGCGATTGCGGAAAAAACGGGGCAGGGCGGCGAAATCAATTTGAATCCGGACGAACAGAATAATAGCGCCGAACCGCAGCCGACGCCAATGCCCAAAGGCAAATATCAAAATGCGATCATCGTGTTGTTGACCGATGGGGAAAACAATCAGTGGCCCGAACCGGTTGATATTGCGCAGATCGCGTCGGATCGCGGCATCCGCGTCTACACCGTTGGCGTTGGAAGTGAAGAGGGCGCGATTGTGCGCATTCAAGGACGCGCCATTCGCACGCGGCTCGACGAACAAACACTGCGCACCATCTCGGAAATGACGGATGGAATTTACTATAACGCGCAGACGGAAAGCGATCTCGTCAAAGTGTATGAAAATCTTTCGACGAATCTGGTGCTCAAAACCGACAAGACCGAAGTCACCGCGTATGTGACCGCCATCGCGGCTGCCTTTGCGCTTCTCGCCGGATTCTTTTCGCTCCTGTGGTTCAATCGCCTGCCGTAACGCAAAATTTATCTGCTATAAAAAATCTCCGCAAATTTTCGCGGAGATTTTTTTTTGGAATGCGCGGTTGACGCTGCACTTGCGCGCACTTTTGTTGACGGCGCCGCCAAATCACGCGCCGCGCGATGTGCCAATTCCTTTTTCGCGCGCGTAGAGCGCGGCTTGCGTACGATTTGCCAGATGCAGCTTGTCCAAGATGGCGCGGACGTGCGTCGTAACCGTACGCACAGAAACAGAAAGCTGGTTCGCAATTTCCGCGTTGGTCATGCCGAGCGCGAGACAATTCAATACCTCCAGCTCGCGCGCGGTGAGGGGTTCGACCGCCGACGTTTGGTTCGACGCTTGCTTGACTTCCATCAACACTTTCATCGCGATGGTGGGATGCAGCGCGCTTTCCCCTTGATGCACATATCGAATTGCCTCTAATAAATCTTTCGGCGATGAATCTTTGAGCAAAAGTCCAGTGGCGCCGGCTTTGATCGCGGCAAAGACATGATCATCGTCAGGAAAAGAGGTCAGCACGACGACGCGCGTGGGAGAACCCGCTTGATTGAGTTCACGAATTGCGCTCATCCCATCTTGCACAGGCATTTGCAAATCCATGATCACAATATCGGGTTGGTGTGTCTTGACGAGCGCAACGGCTTCCGCCCCATTCGTCGCTTCGCCAAGCAGCTCCATGTCCGGTTGCGTTTTGATAACGGTACGCAGACCGCGTCGTACGATAGGGTGATCATCGGCGATAACAATCCGAATTTTCGCTGTCATATTTCACCTTCAAGCATCCGCCGCTCTGACGGCATGGATTGAATTGCAAACTTTTTAGCCCTCTGTGTCAAATGTTTCAAACGTCATTTGCAAATGTACTCGCGTACCTTCAGCTTGAACCGAGTGAATGGTGAGATTTGCGCCGATGAGCTGTGCGCGGGCATACATGTTTCGCAAACCCATGCCCTCCGAAACCTGCTCCGGCGCAAACCCACTACCGTTGTCATGGACAACGAGATCGAGATGGTGATTTTGCTTTGTCAACTGGATCTGAACAGCCGTCGCATGGGCATGACGCAGCGCATTGTTGAGCGCTTCCTGAACGATAAAGTACAATTCTTCTTGCACAAGCAAAGGCAAATTGTCCAGATCGCCTATGGTGTACAATTGCGCTTGAATGCCCACGCGTCGCTCCACCGCTTTCAACCGCTGTTGAATCGCGCCACTCAATCCGATCTCATTCAAGACCGGTGAGCGCAGTTGATAAAGCATCAGCCGCATCTCTCCCAACGCCTGCTGTCCCAAATCTGCGAGTTCGCCAAAATATTTGGCAAGCACACTGCGGTCGAGCTCGGTTTGCTCCGCTTCCATTCCCCAGCCACCCGCGAGCAGGACGATGCTGTAGAGCAGCTGTGTTACCGAATCGTGCAACTCGCGCGCGAGCCGCTCGCGCTCGCTGGCAATCGCCGTCGCCTGCGCTTGTTGATAGAGACGCGCGTTTTCAATCGCCGTCGCCAGCGCGCTTCCAACCGTTTCCGCCAAGCTCGTCTTTTCTTCCGTCATCAACATATCGGCGCGTGTCGAACTCAAAATCAAAATACCGGTGACAACTCCGCTCACGCGCAGCGGAACAAAAAACAAACAGCGCGCTTGAAAATGAATGATCAGATCGCGCAGCCCGCGCAAGCGCAAGTCCGTTTGCGCGTTGGGGACAAAGAGCGGGGCATTCGCGTCAACCACTTGGGCAAGAATGGGTGCGTTATCTGTCGTAAAACTACGTCCGGCAAGCGCCGCCGCGTCGGGCAAGTCGGGAAAACTGACCAAGATGCGAAGCGACTGGCTCGCTTGATCGATTTCGCCGATGGCAGTTGCGCTAACCTCAAAAAGATGCGTAACATTCTCCGCCACCAGCGCCAGCGCGGGAATGAGGTTTGTTACCGTACTAATGGTCTTGGCAATTTCATTCAGCGCCGACAATTCTTGAACGCGATGCTTGAGCGCTGCTTCCGTGCGACGACGTTCGGCAAGTTCCGCTTGCGCTTGCGTGGTGCGCGCCGCGACCAATTCTTCAAGATGCAGACGATACGTTGTGATTTCCGCTTGCGTGCGGCGCTGTTCCGTCACGTCGCGCAGAATGCCTTGATAGCCGGACAAGCCGCGTTCTTGGTCCTGCCAAAACGTACTCGTAATTAGCGCAGTGAGGATGGTTTGCTCTTTGGTGCGCATTCGCGCTTCAAAGTCCGCCACAAAATTTGCCTGCTCGAGCGTTCGCTGAAATCGTTCATAGTCGGCGGTGACCTCGAATAAATCACACAGTTTCAAATGCGCCAATTCTGCGCGCGTATAACCGAATAAATTCAAGCCCGCGTGATTCAAATCCAAAATCTCGCCCGTGCGCGTGGTAATAAAGATCGCGTCGAGCGAATCTCGAAAGAGGGAACGGTATTGACGTTCGCTGTAGGCGAGACTTGCATTGGCGCTTTGCATTTCGGCGCGCTGCAAATTGATTCGGTCCGCGAGCGCCAGCGACCAAAAAAGAACGAGCGCCGCCAGAGCGACGAGCAGCAAATTATTCGTTGAAAGAGGGAATGGTAAAAATCCAAACTCGGACAGGATAAAAAGCAAGGCGGCAATCAATGGCACAAGCCAGCTCGCCAAGAAAAGACGCGTGGGACGGTATCCCGCGCGCCACACCCACCAACTCGAAATCAAAATCAGCGCGCTTTCGCACACGGCGATCAAACCGAGCAGCAGTGCGTTTGTGAACGGAACAAGCAATGCGCCGGCAAGAATCGCCACTTGCAGAATGTTAAACGCGCGATTCAGTTTCGGCGCGCGTTTTGCGAGTTCAAGGAACGTTGTGGTGAAAAGGGATGCGGCAAACATTGCAAACAAGAGAGAGTATTTTACGATCCAATCATTCGCGCTTGGCGACCATAAAAATTCCTGTCCTAGTCCATCGCTCGCTAATTTGCTGCCGACGAACCCAAGAATCACCAGAGTCAGATACAAGTAAACCGGTTCGCGCAGCGAGATAAAAAGAAAAAGGTTATAGCCGGCGAGAACGAGCATGACGCCATAAAAGAGACCCGCCGCGAGCAAATCCGTAGGAATCAATTGTGCCAAACTTTCCATCGTGGGAATTTCCGGCGGCAGGCCCATCGCATACGGCAATTCGATACGCACATCGTCAGATTGTGCTTGAGCAGCAAAAGGCGCGAAACGTTCCGGCATTGTGTCTTGCGCCAGAGCGACGCGTACAACGCCAAAGATGAGGAGCGCAAAAAGCAAGCCGCCAAGAAATCTTTTCAAAATTAGCATGGCTGGTCAGAGATTGCATCGAGATTCTAACACGAATACAGAACGAGCCGCGACGAATTGTATTCCTTTCATGAGAAATTGTCGCTTCCATCTTTGGAAGTGTTGCTTCCATTTTTGGAAGGACAAAATCGGACTTTTGTGTGATGCAATGTACGGCTGGACGTGTTATCTTTACCAATGTTCTAGTCGGTCTTGACCACATCTGAATTTTTTATCTCATGCATCGCCCAAATCAATGTCCCGATTTGGTCCATGTATTTTTTCAAAATGAATATTCTAATTTTGATTGACCAAACCACCGATCCTTTGAAACTTTTTAGCAAAACGCTTGCCTCTTCCCTCGCGGGCAATCACTCCACGCGCATCGTTCCCGCGATGGATGCGACCGTCGCAGATTGGAATCGCGCAGACTGCGTCCTGCTCGGGTTCACCTATTCGAGTGCGCACCCCGTCATTGAAATCGAAACCTTCCTCGCATCCCAATCTCCCGAAAACATGGTTGGCAAAAACATTGCCATCTTTCAAGTTCAGTCGCACGAGGATGCGCCGTTATCTGCCGCGTACGGTTATGGCTTGACACGCCGTTTGGGCGATCAGGGCGTATCGCTGTTGGGCTCGCCAATTGTTTTCTTTTGTGATGGAGCCGCAGCCCACGACAGAGAGGGCGAGCTGATGCGTGTTTCGCAATGGACGTCACGCATTGTCAAGGGCTACATCCCACCGAACCTGAATTCTTGGCGCTTCGCCAGAGGAAATTAGCGCGCACTTGCTTGCACACAACAACTCTTTTGAAAAGAAAAACTTGACTTGCCGCTTTCAATCCCCGCGCGACTATAGGTCAACGGAAGATGAAAATATGACGATTGCGATTTCCTCGGCACATGAATTGAATTCTTCAGACGGATTGAACGGGGTTTATATTAGCAAAAACTTGCCTGCCACCAGCACCGCCGCGCGGAATCTCACGCTGATTCTGAGCGAAGACGGCACGGCGGCAATGACAACCGAATTTGTCGGCAAGGGAACGCTAATCGAACGCGGCGCGTGGCGCGCAAAAGGCAAGCGCGCAGAAATTACCTGGACCGAGTTGGATGGGGCGGATATTAACTTGCGAATGATTTTTGAACTGCGCGAGAATGAGCTGGTTTTTATCGGACCCGATCCAAACGCGTTCGGCGCGTTGGAAATTCGGCTCTACCGTGTGTCAGCAATGAAATAGAAGGAATACTCGGGGCTTGACAACTAGCGACTAGATCAGCCAAACACAGCAGACCAAAAAAGAGGAAAGCGAATATGCTTTCCTCTTTTTTTATTTTCCGATTATGTTTTTGGCAGCGCGACGCCCATTTGGGTCAGGATGCCAGCCACGCCGCCATTTGGCAATGGCTCGACACGCCATTCGGTGATACGTCCCTTTTGGACATCTACCTCAACGTGTTCTGTTGGATTCGCAATCGCGTTGCCGGTGGCGGCTACACGCGGCCAACCCGGCATTGGCGGATTGAATTCGCCTGTGTGCGTCCCCGTGACTTTGACGGTTCCGCTGGTGTGTGTGCCATTCGATTTTGACGGCGCATAATTCATTCGCAAATCGGGCATTGCCGCCGCGAGCGCGCGATGCACGCCAATCCATTGCTCGGCGGAAAACGGCTGGGGCACCGCACCGTTGAATTTGAAATCGTCCGCCAAGAGCGCGCGCACGCCGTCCCCCATGCAAACTCGGCGGCGCCTTCCAGTTCAGGCGGACCCGTCACGCGCATCTCACGCGCGGCGCAAGTGGGAACGAATGCGCGCCAACAATTCGCGCAGCGCAAACGGTTTTGTCATGAAATCGTCCGCGCCAAGTTCCAGTCCAATCACTTTATCCGCTTCTTCGGTAGACGCGCTCGTCAAAATAACCGGGGCGTTCGAGATGCGGCGAAAGGCGGACAAGAACTGAAAACCATTTGAACGCGGCGGGGTGACATCACAAAGCACCAACTTCGGTTTGACGCGTTCTGCAATTTCAAGCGGAGTTTCCCCATTGTTTGCCGCCACAATGAAATATCCCTGCGCGCTCAGAAAATCCTGAATCATCGCGCGCACTTGGACATTTTCCTCCACAACCAATATCGTCTCCATATTCTCCTTTCGCCAAATTTATTTTCAAGCTCAAAGTAGCAAGCGCATGTTCAAAAGATGTAAAGAGCCTGTGTAGTTTTTTCTTTCCAAATTCACATCCCCTGAACAACTCCTGAACACTAAAAATTTACACTGCTCATAGTTCGATACGAACACACAAAATGTTCAAGGAGAAAAACATGAAACGGAAATTATTCATCATTGGCGGAATCGTACTTGTACTTGCACTCGCCGCCGGGGGATTTTATTTTTGGCAGCAATCTACAACTGCATCCAGTACTGCCTCAACGCGTCAAACGACAACGGTCGCGCGCGGCACCTTGACGGCGAGCGTCAGCGGCGCGGGCAACATTTCTGCGCCGGAAACATCGAGTTTGAGCTTTGGCATCGGCGAAGTGGCGGTTCAAGCGGTGAACGTCCAAGTTGGTGATTTGGTGAAAACGGGCGATGTGTTGGCAGAAGCGGACGCAGCACAATACGACGGCGCAGTAAAAAACGCGGAACTGAATTTGCAAAGCGCGCAACTCGCATTGCAAGAATTGCAAGAACCCGCGACACAAGATGAACTCGCGTCAGCGAAAGCACAACAGAGCGCCGCGCAAGCATCGTACGATTCCGCGGTTGCGAAACTGAACGACTTGAAAGACGGCAGCGATTCATTGGAACTTGCCGCCGCGCAAGCATCGCTCGCCAGCGCGCAAGAAAATTACAAATCGGCGTCGGCGAAATCGCAAATGACAGACCAACAAATTATTGTTGCGCGTGCGTCGCTTGAAACGGCGCGCATCAATTTGGAATCGGCGCAAGCGGCGTACAACGCGGTGGCGTGGCAAGACAACGCGACAAATTCAAGTGCAGCAAAAGAATTGCAAACCGCGACGATTGCGTACGAAAGCGCGAAGGCAACCTACGACTTGAATATGGCGGAAATGAACAACAGCGCGTTGGAATCCGCAAAAGCATCACTCGCCTCCGCGCAATCGAACCTTAAAACATTAGCTCAAGGCGCGACTGCCGAAGAACTCGCGACCGCGCAAGCATCGGTGGACACGGCGCAAGCAAATTTGATTTCCGCGAAAACAAGTTTGAACGAATTGCAAGACGGCGCGACCGAACAAGAATTATTGAGCGCGCAAGCAAATGTGAATTCCGCACAAACCGCGTTGGATGAAGCAGAACGCACCGCCAAATCCGCACAAATTGTTGCACCGTTCGATGGCGTGATTTCAAGTGTGAATACGTTCGTCGGACAAGAAGCAACCGCGAATACCAGTGTCATTACTCTCGTAAACACGGATAAATTGCAAGTTCAACTCACACTTTCGGAAGTGGATGTTGCAGCAGTCAAGGCAGGGCAGAATGTGGAATTGTCGTTCGACGCATTGGGTGATTCTCAATACACAGGTGTTGTGAGTTCGATTTCGCCTGTCGGCACGACAACGTCCGGTGTGGTGAATTACACGGTGACGATTTCGTTGACAGATTCTGACGAAGACCCCTCGACAGGCGCGGGGCGAGTTCTGCCCGGCATGACTGCACTCGCGAACATCATCACGGAACAAAAAGATGACACGATTTATGTTTCGAGTCGTGCAGTCAAAACGCAAGGCAATCGTAAAGTACTGACGCTGCTGCTCGAAGGACGCGAAATTCCGTTGACAGTGCAAACGGGAATGACCAATTCCTCATTCACCGAAATCGCGAGCGCGACGATGCAAGATGGAACAGTTGTCAATTTGCAAGAAGGCGACACGCTCGTACTCAACTCAACGACCACATCATCTTCGACACAAGGCAATTTCGGCGGCCCTCCTGGTGGCGGGTTCTTGCAGTAATTATGACGGAAGATGAACGACGGATGACGAAAGATTTGTTCTCCCGTCAGCCGCCACTCGTCACTTTTAACGAGGTGCAACATGAATGTTATTGAAATTCAGGATGTGAAAAAAATTTATCAAATGGGCGATACCGAAGTAGCTGCACTGCGCGGCGTGTCGCTCGAAATCGAACGCGGTGAAATGGTCTCGATTGTAGGTCCTTCGGGTTCGGGCAAATCAACTCTGATGAACATTATCGGTTGTCTCGACCAACCAAGTGAAGGCAGCTACAAGTTAGACGATGTGGATGTGAGCAAAATGGATGACGACCAACTCGCGACAATTCGCAATCAAAAAATCGGATTCGTGTTTCAAAGTTTCAATCTCTTGCCGCGCACCACTGCGCTCGACCAAGTGGAATTGCCGATGGTGTACGCGGGCAAAGCAGACCGCAAAAAACGCGCGATAGACGCGTTGACGCAAGTAGGCCTCGGTGACCGCGTGCATCATCGCCCGAACGAATTGTCCGGTGGACAGCAGCAGCGTGTTGCGATTGCGCGGGCGCTCGTGAACGAACCCGCGATTATTCTCGCGGACGAGCCGACGGGTAATCTCGATTCGCAATCCGGCGAAGAGATTATGAACCTTTTCAAAAAACTGCATCGCGAGCAGGGGCTCACTGTCATTATGGTCACGCACGACCCCGATGTCGCGGCGCAGACGGAGCGCGTGATACGCGTAAAAGACGGAAGGGTAGCAGCATGAACATTCTCGAATCTGCTCGCATCGCAACACGCGCGCTGACTGCCAACAAATTGCGCGCGGGACTTACAATGCTCGGCATCATCATCGGCGTCGCGGCAGTGATTGCGCTCGTGAGCATTGGACGCGGCGCGGAAAAAGCAATCACTGAACAAATCGAAAGTGTTGGCACAAATCTTTTGTACGTACGTCCCGGCGCAACAAGTTCTGGCGGCGTGCAAAGCGCGGAAGGTAGCGCGGCGACGTTGACACTGGAAGATGGAGAAGCATTGCAAGACATCGAAGGCATTGAAGGTGTCGCGCCCGAAGTCAACTCGTTCGGACAAATGGTGGCGGGCGGCATCAATACGAATGCGCGCGTCACAGGCGTTACGCCCGATTTCACTACAGTTCGCAATTTCAACGTTGCATCGGGTGAATTTATTTCCGAAGCGAACATCACAGGCAAATCGCTGGTCGTCGTACTCGGCAGTACTGTCGCCTCAACCTTGTTCCCAGACCAAGACCCGATTGACCAAACGGTTCGCATCAACAACGTACCATTCAAAGTCATTGGCGTGATGGAATCGAAAGGCGGCACGGGTGTTCAGAGCCAAGACAGCCAAGTGTTTGTTCCAATCACTACCGCGCAAACGCGGCTCTCGAACACGGGGCGTTTTCGCGGCGGCAACAGCATCAGCACCATCAACATCAAACTCGCCGATGCAAGTTTGGGCGACCAGGTGACGGAAGAAATCGGAAACATTTTACGCGAACGTCACAACGTTTCGGAAGATGACTTTGCCGTCACAAGCCAGGAGGATGTGTTGAGCGCGGCAACATCGGTCACTGACACTTTAACCATTTTTCTCGGCGGTGTCGCAGCGATTTCTTTATTCGTCGGCGGCATCGGCATCATGAACATCATGCTCGTCAGCGTTACCGAACGCACGCGTGAAATTGGCATCCGCAAAGCCGTCGGCGCAAAACGCCGCGATATTCTGATGCAATTTCTCACTGAAGCGACTGTGTTGAGCGTACTGGGCGGCGCGATTGGCACAGCGATTGGTTGGACTATCGCAAGTGTGATGGGTAATGTGTCCATCGGTTCGACGACCGTAACACCCAGTGTGGACTTGAGTGCGGTTCTACTCGCGGTCGTTTTCTCGATTGGCGTCGGCTTGTTCTTTGGCAGCTATCCCGCATTCCGCGCGAGCGCGCTGCGACCGATTCAGGCATTGAGATATGAATGAGTTGTTCGTTATTCGTTATTGGTCATTCGTTCTCTGCAAACGAATAACGAATAACGAACAGCCAATAATAAAAATGTTAAAACGAATTCTTTTAATTCTCGTACTCGCCTGTGCAATCTTTGGCACCGCGTCTACATCGTTCGCAAGTGGAATGGGACCGGGAGATGCAATTTATGCGAACGGCGAAACGATAACCATCGCGGCAAATTCAGCGCAGTGGTTCAAGTTCGATGTCGGCGGGAAAAAAGCGGATGTGAGCGCGACGCTGAACGCGGCATCTGCAGAGGTATTGCGCCTCGCTATTTACACACCGGAACAAGTAGCGGCATATCAAAATGGTTCCAGTTTGAAAGCCATTGGTTCGGGCAGCGTACAAGAAAATTACGCGCTCGCGTGGTTTGGCGAATTCAATCAAGCGGGAACGTACTATGCAGTGGTGTATAACGACACAGGCACGCCGATGGATGTGCAGCTGCGCGTACAAGGCGATGCTGTGACAACGCAAGCCGCGACCACTAGCGCACCGACCAAAATAGATGACCCCTTGCAAAAAGTTGTTCCTGTGAATGAAACAGGCATCGAAGGAAAAATTGCGTTCGTGGACGCGACGGGCGGAAATTTGTACGCGGTGAACGGTGACGGAACGAACTTGAAAAAAATTTCGTACGGGATGGACCCGCAGTGGAATGGCGACGGCACACAAATCGCGCTCGCGCGTCAAGGACCCGTTGCAGGCATTTTCACCATCAACGCGGACGGCTCGAATGAAACATTGCTCTATCAAACGAACGAACCGCGTTCGCCCGCTTGGAGCGCGGACGATTCTCAAATCGTCTTTTCGTATCAAGGCGCGACGAAAGGTGGCGGTACCGTTTCGTTTCGCGGACGCACGTTTGAACGACCATCCACAACCGACTGGAACTTGGGACTCGTGAATTTGAGCGATGGTTCGTATCAGGACATTCGCAGCAGTGACAACGCGACAACACCGACGTGGAACTCGGATGGCACAATTGCGTACAACGACACGGCGATTGGCTTGATGACGACGAGCGCGAATGGCGAACCGTCTGAAAATCCATTCATCGGCGATTTGCGCAACACAACCGATTCGTACAATCCGTTGCGAATTCGTTCGCCGCAGTATTCGCCCGATGGGACAAAAATTGTGTACGTGGTGCAGCAATCGCCGACTTGGCAGATTGCGATTGCAAACGCGGATGGCAGTGACCAACATTTGTTGACCAGTGACAACGCCCTGTGGCTCACGCATCCCGACAACGTTGCGCCCGTGTGGTCACCGGACGGCACACAAATCTTGTTCCTGTCGAATCGAAATGGTGCGTGGGAATTCTTTACGATGAACACGGACGGGACAAACGTACAGCAAGTTTTGAAAGATGTGACAGACCAAATCACGATTACGTACGATTATCAAGCCGCGCGAATGATGAGTTGGACCGAGTAAAAAATATAAAGAAAACAGGGCGGTTTCTCAATAAATTGGAGAAATCGCCCTGTCCATTTATTGCGCGTGGTGAATTGCTCTATCCAAATCCTCGTGCTATTATCTCGCCCGTTCTCATGGCACGCCGCAATTTCATCCGTTTCATCGTACTCGCTTTTCTCGCTTCGCTCCTTTTCCTTTGCCCCCCCGCACTCTCCGCCGACCAGCCGCCGCGCGTCTTTGCGTTTTATTACGCTTGGTTCGATGAGCAATCGTGGTCACCAGATCACGTCGCCGACATCCCTGCGGAAACGTACGTCTCGCGCGATCCACACACGATTGCGCGCCACATTGATCAAGCCGCCGGCGCCGGGATTGATTCTTTCGTCGTCTCATGGCTCGGTCCCGGCAATCCGACGGACGAACGTTTCAAGATGATGCTCGACATCGCCGGCGGTAAAAATTTTTCCGCGACGATTGATTTTGAAGCCAATCGGTATTCCTCGCGCGAATCTCTCATCAACGCGTTGACGTACGTCCGCGATCAACTTGAACCGCACGGCGCATTCGCGCGTGTGAACGGCAAACCGATTCTATTTTTCTGGCGTGAACAAGTCCGTAGCGTGGATGAGTGGGCTGAGATTCGCGCGCAAGTGGACCCAAATCACGATCAAATTTGGATTGCCGAAGGCGTGAACATTGCGTACCAGCGCGTCTTTGACGGACATCATTTGTATTCGATTGCGTGGTCGCCCGATGTCAATTACACATTGAGCGATTGGTCAAAACGCGTACGCCGCGCGGGCGCGGATAAATTGTGGGTCGCAACGGTGATGCCGGGTTACGACGATACGCGCACAAGTCGCGCGGATAAATTTGCGCGCGCCCGCGACGACGGCAATTTTTATCGCGCGACGTGGAATGCCGCGCTCGCGTCGCAGCCCGATTTGGTTGTGATCACCAGTTTCAACGAGTGGGTTGAAGGTTCGATGATCGAACCAAGCGTGACGTACGGCAATTTGTATCTCGACCTTACACGCGACTATGCCGCGCAATTCAAAAGTTCGCCGCGCCCTTCGACCGAAGAAAAAATCGCGCTCGCCGCAACCGCGACCCCGCGTCCAACTGCTCATCCTACCAATGCGCCGACGAATAGCCCAACATTGATTCCCACGCGCGGTCCTTCACCCACGCCGACGTTGACGCCCTTTGAAGATTCCGCCTATCGTACGACGGAAATCTTGCGCGTGCGTTCGGGTCCCGGCACACAATTCGAAATACTCGACAAACTGCCGCGTGATTTTGTTTTGGATATTCTCGCGCGCAGCGAGGATCATCAATGGCTCGCGATTGCATTTCCTGATTACGGCTCACTCGGTTGGGTAAGCGCGGAGTTTGTCGCGCCGCAGGAAGGTTTGAACCAATTTCCGATTGAACCATCGGTAATGAAAGAATCCGTCGCGCCAACGCCCGCGCAATCGGGCGAGGCATTACCCATCTGGTATTAGCTGTAGGTTTGGTCTTTCACACCAGCTTACGTTACAATCTCCCACGAATTCTCCGCTTGAGAACGTTTCAATTGCAAAACAACTTTTTTCGCACGTCGCGCGGGACTCTCCTTTCGCTCCTCATCCTTTGTATTTGGCTTGCGGGATGTGCAAGTGCCACACCCGAACCAACGCGCGCGCCGACGCGTCCCGCGCGCATCACGCGACAACCGACCAAGTTCGCGCGACTGGAGCCGACGGAAACGCCGCGCCCGACGCGCACCCCTCGTCCGACGCGTACGCGCATTCCGACAGTTGAACATACACCGACACGCGCCGGCAAAGCTGTCAAGAAAAAGAAAACCGCGACACCGGTCGTCGCCTCTGCGCAAAACAGCGAAAGCAGTATTCCCGCAACAGAGGAACCAACTGCTCCTCCGACTGACGCGCCCGCGCTAACGGAAACGCCTACGAATGCTCCGGCTCCCGACACAACCCTTGCGGTCGACGCGGCGTGTGAGCCAACCGGCGGAGGAGATTTTGGCGTACTCGGCGCGGGCGGTTGGGAGGGTCGCGATCCTCAAGCGCACCCCGATTTGAATTTGGCGGTGCGCGGCTATCGTCCCGTGGACGCGTTTCGCGGACTGGTGGATTATGATGGGGAAACTGATGGCGATGCGCCGCAGCTGTGGGGACTTTTTGCCGACCGTCGCACGCCGGAATTCGCGCACACATATCAAGTATTTGATTGGGATTGGGGCGCGGATGCGCGCGGCGACTTGATCGAAGATTTTGAAGTGACTATGGTGGGGCTGCGCGTGAACGAAGGGGAAACGATTTTCACTCCCGATTTTGGGCACGAGATTGGCGATGGGTATGTTGCGCTCGTATTGTACGCGGACGAACATCGCATTACCTTAAAGTACACCGGCGAAGATAATGTCATTGATGGTTACACGCTGCACCTCGAAGGCATTTGCGTTTATACAAATCTTTTGAATTTGTACAATGAACGTCACGCGGCGGGGCGCGGCGCACTGCCCGCGCTGCGTCCTGGACAGCCCATCGGCTATATGCCCAGCACCGAACTCGGTGTAGCGATTCGTGATCGCGGCGCCTTTCTCGATCCGCGTTCGCGCAAAGATTGGTGGCAGGGACGCTGAATGTTCTGCTGCCAAAACCTCACTTGTTGAGTATTCAGTTATTGAATATAATCGCGTCCGTCTTTCTACAACGCCACCAATTTGACAGATGAAAGCGAACATTTCTCCCGAACCTGCGCTGCTTGGTTTTTTACAGGATGGTCCGCTGCACGGTTATGACTTGCACAAACAAGTCCGCGCCCAGCTGGGCGTAGTTTGGCGTTTGGGACAAAGCCAGATGTACGCGATTCTAAAAGAGTATGAAACGCGCGGCTGGATCAAAACAATCGTTGCGCCCCAAACCGACCGCCCCGCGCGCAAAATGTTGAAACTGACGCCCCAAGGACAGCGCGCATTCGACGCGTGGATGAATCAATCGGCGCGCGGGTTGCGCGAATTTCGTGTAGATTTTTTTGCGCGGCTCTATTTCGCGCAGGCGGCGGGGCGGCGCGTTTTGCGAACATTTCTCAACCAGCAGATCATTAGCACGCACGAAGAATTGAACGCGCTGCCACAGCTTGGCAAAGATTCCGAGTTTGCAGAAACAGTGTCCAGTTTTCGCCGCGCGCAGCTGGAAACGATTTTAGAATGGCTCACGGCATATCAAGCTGCAGAAACAACGCGCGGCGCCAGACATCCGACAGGCGCCAAAAAGCGTAAGAACAAGTGAATTGAAGACGTACGCCCTCTTCACACTCGCTTTCGTTTTGCTGGTCGCCTGTGCGGCGCCCACGCCCACACCCGCGCCAACCGCGACCGCTGTTCCGGCAGTGTATGTGTATGCCGATATAGCCATGACCAACGCACTGCGCGCGGTCCGCGAAGCATTCGCCAAAGCCCATCCTGAAATTCGAATCGAATTCTCCTTTGTGGATGCCGCAAATATGCCGAGTCGTCTCGATTCCAGTTTGAGCGCGAATCTGGTTTTGAGCGCCAATGCTCTGGTTTTTGAACAGCTCGCCAAGCAAAATCGAATCGAAACGGCGCCGCGCGTCGTGACGCGTAATCCACTCGTCGTTTTCATCGCGCGCACAAATCCGGCGGGCATCGAACGCATCGAAGATTTAACACGCGGCGACCTCGCTTTTGCAATCGCCAACGAGAAAACTCCGTTGGGGCAAGCGACACGCGCCCTCGTCGAAAATATGCGGCACGATCTCACCTTCGGACCCGAATTTTCGCAGGTGGTTCTCGATCACGTCAGCGCCGAAAGCGATGACGCCAACAGCATTTTTGAAAGTGTGCTGCTCAACCACGCCGATGTCGGAATCGTGTATGCCAGCGATGCAAATCTGCGGCTTGGGCGGATTACCCTCCTTGATCTTCCAAAGGGTTTGGATGTCACAACGGATTATTCTGCCGCTGTTCTGAAATCAACGCACGCGCCAACGCAAGCCCAGCTCTTTTTCGACTTTGTTACCTCGCCGCCCGCGCAAGCCATTTTCGCCGAGTACGGTTTCCAAGCTAACCCTTGACGAGCCATCCATTCAAAAATTTTTTACGCTTTAATAATTCATCTACTGAATATTCAATGATTGAATACAAACCGTCGGATTTCCAAAAACAACCCCTCTCTCCCATATTGGCGGTACGGCAATCCACGCAAACATTGCCGTACCGCGCGTTACGATCATGAGCGTACATGAACTGGCATTTCCGCGTCCCGTCAAAGCGCGATTCAGCGTCGGACGTTTAATTTTCCTCGTACTCGCGAGTCTGCTCGTCCTCTTTTTATCCCTGCCGCTTGTCGCGCTGGTCGTGCGCGCCCTGCCGCTTGGTCTCGACGCATGGCTTGCGCCCGCAACTCTCGACGCGCTCCAGCTGAGTCTCATTACAGCTTCGCTCGCCACGCTGATCGCGTTCGGCGTCGGCACACCCGTCGCTTTTCTTCTCGCGCGCGAAAACTTTCGGGGCAAAAAAATCGTTGACACTTTGATTGATTTGCCGATGGTGCTGCCGCCCGCCGTTGCCGGGCTCGCGCTCTTGATGGCGTTTGGGCGACGCGGCTTGCTTGGCGCAACGCTCTCATTTTTCGGAATTGAATTGCCTTTTACCACCGCCGCCGTCATTCTGGCTGAAACATTCGTCGCTGCGCCGTTTTATGTCCGTTCCGCGAAAGCGGGATTCGGCGCGGTGGACCGCAAACTGGAACAAATGTCGGAATTGCTTGGCGTATCTTCGTTCAGAACGTTTTTGCGCGTCACTCTGCCGCTTGCCGCGCCTTTGCTCTTTGGCGGACTGTTGATGACGTGGGCGCGCGCGTTGGGCGAATTTGGCGCAACCATCATGTTCGCGGGAAATTTTCCGGGACGCACACAAACGATGCCGCTCGCCATCTATTCGGGCTTGGAGACGAATCTCGACAGCGCGCTCGCGCTTGCCGTGTTTCTCGTGATCGTTTCATTCGGAATTTTGTTTGCAGTGCGCGCGGTGAGTCCAAAGGGAATTACGTTGGGATGAAAATGGACAACAGACGACGGACGGCGGACAACGTGAAAATCGGTCGTCCGCTGTCTGCGGTCAGTCGTCATGCTATCTCTTTACATTCGCAAAACGTTTGACGCGTTCGCGCTCGATCTACATTTGGACGCGTCCACCGAAAAAATCATCGTTCTCTTTGGCGCGAGCGGCGCAGGGAAATCGTTGACGCTCGCGGCGATTGCCGGATTTCTCGCGCCCGATGCGGGACGCATTGCGTTGGACGAACGCGTTTTATTCGACGCCGAGCGCGGGATCAATCTCATACCGCAAGCGCGGCGCATTGGCATGGTACGCCAAGACCTCGCGTTGTTTCCGCATTTGAGCGCGGCGGACAATATCGCGTATGGCTTGCGCGGAACGCGCGCGGCGAAAGAAAAACGCGTGCGCGAACTTTTGGCGCTGGTGCATCTCGAAAATTTTGGCGCGCGCAAACCGTCAGAGCTTTCGGGTGGACAGCAGCAGCGTGTGGCGCTCGCGCGCGCGTTGGCAATCGAACCCTCACTGTTGCTATTGGACGAACCCTTTTCCGCGTTGGACTTGGCGACACGCATCGAATTGCGCCGCGAATTAAAAGAACTGCAGCAGCGGCTCAAGACCAGTATGTTTTTTGTGACGCACGATTTGGGCGAAGCCGCGCTGCTCGCCGATGAAATGGCTGTGCTGGATAGCGGACGTGTTCTGCAATTTGATACGCCGAATGAAATTTTGCGCGCGCCGTTGAATTCACGCGTCGCGCAAATTGTTGGCGTAAAAAATATCTTGCCCGCGACGATTGTCAATGCAAATTGTGTCCGCATCGGCGAACGGGAATTGGATATCGCCGCGACAAACTTTGGGCGCGGCGCCGAGGTGTTTGCTTGCATTCGCGCGGAACGCGTCTTGCTCGTGCGGCGCGAAGGACCCGCGCGCGTTCATCCCAACACGCTGGAAGGCACGCTGCTTGACGAGGAGAGTGATGGCAACGACGTGATGCTTAAATTTCGCGCGGACGGCGCGCGTTTGAAACCGGAAGCAGATTTCGATTTACAGATTGATATGCCGGTGTATGTGTACGAACGTTTGCATCTCGCGCGCGAACGCCGCTGGACAATTTCACTCAAACCAAATGTGCTGCATCTCGTTCCTGAATAAATTTTTGAAATACAAACGCGATCAACCCCACACGACAAATTTCAAATTTGTCGCACATCTTTAAGGAGGAAAATGTCACGCCGATTCAATCCAATTTTTGCGAGTTTGTTTATTTTTGGCGCAATTCTATTCGCCGCGTGCGCGCCGACATCAACCGCTGTACCCGCGCTCACCGCGCCGGCGCCGCGCGAACTGACCGTCTTTGCTGCCGCATCACTGACCGACGCGTTTCAAGAAATGGGGCAGCAGTTCGAAGCGAATCATCCGGGCGTCAAGGTCGCGTTCAATTTTGGCGCATCGAACGCTTTGCGCACGCAATTGGAACAGGGGGCGCGCGCGGACGTGTTCGCTTCGGCAAATAAGACAGAAGTGGAAAACGCGCGCAAAGCGGGGCTAACAGATACGGGCGGCGAAATTTTTACCAACAATCGGCTCGTTGTGATTGTGCCAAGCGATAATCCCGGCAACGTCGAGACACTTCAAGACCTTGCCAAGCCGGGCTTGAAATTTGTGATGGCGGAAAAAGGTGTACCGGTCGGAACGTATACGCTGCAAATGCTGGACAAAATGTCAGCCGATTCCGAATACGGCGCAGAGTTTGGACCAACCGTTTTGAAAAACGTTGTCTCGCAAGAACAGAACGTCAAAGCTGTTGTCGCCAAGATTGCATTGGGGGAAGCGGACGCGGGCGTCGCCTACGTGAGCGATGTGACGCCGGATGTCGTTTCAAAAATCAAAACGATTCCGGTGCCTGACCAATTCAATCAAATCGCGAGTTATCCCATTGTCGTCTTGAAAGACGCGCCGCAGTCCGAACTCGCCAAGGAATTTGTCGCGTTCGTTTTGGCAGCAGACGGCGGGCAAGCCATTCTCGAAAGATGGAATTTCATTCCCGCGCAAAAATAGAATAGACTGGTGCGCGAACGAACGTCACACATAAAGGAGCAACAAAATGAAGCTCAGCGCACGCAATGTTTTAGAAGGCACAGTCAAACAAGTAAACCACGGGGCGGTGAATTCCGAAATAATTATCACATTGCCGGGCGGAACAGAAATCGTCTCCGTCATCACCAAAGAATCGGCGGAAAATTTGAAATTGAAAGCGGGCAAAAAAGTTTACGCGGTGGTCAAAGCATCGAACGTGATGGTCATGACAAAATGATCCAGCGCATGGCGCCCATTCCGACGCCATGCTCTTTTCGCGATACAGTATAATAGGCGGCGATGATTGATGCGCTCACCGCGCGCGCGCTCGGCGCGGAATTACAGGGAACGATCGCGGGCGGACGCGTCCAGACGATTTATTTCATTGCGCCCCAGGTGATTGGCATGGAAGTATATGCCAACCACAAACGCTCCTACTTGCTCCTCTCGGCGGAACCACAACGCGCGCGGGCGCTGCTCGTCACCGAAAAATTACGCAGCGCGGCAGTAGCGCTCACTCCGTTTCTGCTGCTGCTGAAAAAATATTTGAGTGGCGCGTTTCTGAATCGCGTCCGGGTGATTGCGCGCGAACGCATTTTGCATTTCGAATTCGATCAGCGCGAACAAGGCATTTCTACGCTCGTCGTCGAACTGTTGGGCAATCGCGCGAATTTGATTTTGCTCGACGCGGGCGGCAATATTCTCGACGCGCTGCAGCGTATTCCTTCCACAAATACGCGGGCGCGTGCCATCCTGCCGCGCGCCAAATATTTTCCGCCGCCGCCTCAACCCAAAGCCGACCCACTGAACCTTTCGGACGCGCAGCTCCGCGCGCTTTTGGAGAAATCGCCGGGCGACACCCTCGCGGAACGTTTGGTGTCCACTATCGCGGGAACGAGTCCCTTGTTCGCGCGCGAACTCGCGTTTCGCGTGACGCGCTCAACCAATTCCGCGTACGATGCCGCCTTTGTGCCGATGCTGTATGAACAATTGGCGCGTGTGTGGAATTCGCCCGCCGCGCCAAGCATCGCTTTTGAAAACGCTCAACCCGGCGCGGTTGCCGCGTTTACGCTCACGCATCTGCCGAACGCAGAGAGTATTCCGTCCATGAGCGCGGCGCTGGAAAAATTTTTTGGCGCAGAAGAATCGTACGAAGCGGTCAAGGTTCCGCTCCGCGAACAAATTGCGGCGGCGTTGAAAAAGATGGAACGCGTGCGCGCAAGTTTGCAGCGCGAACTTGTTTCGAGCGAGGAAATCGAAACGCTCAAACTCAAAGGCGAAATGATTCTCGGTTACCAGTACGAAATAATTCCAGGGCAAACAGAGCTGCACGCGCCAGTGAGCGAAGAATCAACGCTCGACATCGCGCTCGATCCTAAACTGTCGCCGGTGGAGAACGCGAACAAATATTTTGACGAATACAAACGCGCGCGTGATGCCATGGCGCGCGTCCCAGAACGCCTCGCCGTCGTTGAAAACGACATTGCGTACGCCGAACAAATTCTCAACGATTTGGACTTGGCGGAATCGCGCGTCGAGATCGAGCAGGCGCTTGAAGAAGCGCGCGCGGCAAAATTGATTCGCGCCGCGCCCATCCGCAGCGGGGGACGCGCGGCGCACGCGCACGAGCGACAATTCATGTCGCCCGATGGTTTTCAAATTTTGGTCGGACGCAATGCGCGCCAGAATGACGCGCTCACCTTTGAACGCGCCAAAGCAGAGGACATTTGGCTGCACGCGCGCGGCTATGCCGGTTCCCATGTCGTGATTTTGACGAACGGCGCAGCCGTTCCACAGACGACGCTGGAATTTGCCGCATCGCTCGCGGCGTACTATTCGCGTGCGCGGACGGATGGCGCGGTGGATGTGATTTACACGCCGCGTCGGAATGTGCATCGCGTGCGCGGCGCAGGCGCGCATCCGGGGTTGGTGACAGTCCGCGAAGAAAAAGTGCTGCGGGTGCGTCCTCTGGCACATGAAAATGAAAAAGCGGACTGAAGATTCTCAGTCCGCTTTTTTAGAGTTCACTTTAAATTCCATACACGCACATTATCGAACGCGGCTTCCAAATCCGCTTTGTCCACGCTGACGCCAAAATATCCCTTGCGCAGCGCAGAATCCGAAAGCGTATTCACAAGATGATTGTTGATGTAAAACTTGCACGTTTCGGCTTGGCACAATACGCCGAGTTTGTTCGAGCCGCCGCGTTGAATGTATTCGCTCGGCGTCCATTCGCTTAGATTGCACCAGCGTTTCTGCTGTGCGGCATCACAATAATCCGCCGCGTAACGCGCGATGTTATAGTTTCCATCCGCGGTGATTGCAAACTCGTAAAAGTTTTTTTTGCTCGCGTCACTGCGATAGACCAACCCGTACCCAAAATCCTCTGCGCCGGTAACATAGCGCGCGTTCGCTTCATAATAAAAATCGTCCACCGCATCGCAGTAGCGACAAATGGATTGATACGAATGGTCTTGCTCGCGCGTGACGATGTGCAGCTCGCCAACGCTGACTGCGCCATCGCCAAGCGACCAAGCGGCGCAATTGTCAGACAAGCTGTCCGCAAAGGCGACAGACTCGACATCAATGGGCAAATCGGGCTTGGCAGTAGAAGCGGGCATAATTTGGAATCTGCCGCTCGTAAGCAGCTGCCCATTGCCATAAACTTCGACATCGTACGTGCCGGCGCCCATGATGAACCAAGAATCAATTTTGCGCTGCGCCGAACCAGCTTGTTGGAGACTCCAATCTTCCGTAAAGCGCAGATTCAAGTCTTCAGCGCCATCGTGAAATACCTTCCAGCGCAGATTCATTTTCGCAGGCATCCCCTTATAATCCCACACGGCGAGAATCGGCGGATAGCTGGTGTAGCGGTCTGCAAAGTTCTGGACGTTGTCAGTATTGCGAATATAAGCGCCGTCCGTGTTGGTCGCGCCGCACGAAAAGGTGAGGGGACCCCATTCTGCCTGTGAAGATGGCGGCTGCACGCTCCCGTAGAATTCCAATGCACTTAGTGATTCTTTGATGCGCTTACGCCACGCCGTTGCCTGCGTAACGATGGCAGTTGCATTTTCGGGACCAATCGGTGGCTTATCGCGTCCTTCATAACAATACGCTTTTTGGTCGAGCACGCACAACATATTCTCCAGATCATCTACCGCGCCCTGCATTTCATTCCACAAGGAATAAGGCGCTTGCTCGCCATTTTGCTTGGCGCGCTGATAAATTGCATCACAGCGCGCGATTGATTTTTCGTACTCGAACTTTGCCGCATCGAACTTGGCGTCTGCCAACAACGCGACCGCTGTATTGAACGCGGGTCCACAGATGCGCGGATTCAATTCCAGCGCTTGATCACTGGGCGCCTTTACCTTTTCAAAATCTCCGACAAGGTAAAGCGCAAAGCCATAATTCCACAGCGTCGTATAATCGCGTTTGCCATTGTCGAGCGCGCGCTTCAGGTCTGCCACGCCTTTATCGGGTTGGCGCGGCTCGGCATTCAAGTACGCGAGTCCGCGTGCGCCTAATGCATTGGCATAGTTGGGATCGAGTTGGAGCGAAGCGGTGTAAGCATCAATTGCTTTTTGGTAAAAGGTATCGTGGTGCTGCTTCCATTCCACCGGATCGCGCGCATGATAATTCCGCGCTTGGTACGCGTCACCTTCGGCGCGGGCAAAGAGTTCGAGCGCCGCTTGCGGCGTTTCGTGAATCGGCAGCGCGGCGGTCACGAGCATTGCGACAATTGCTACGACGGAAATCACCAATCCCACTGCGACAAATAAAAAGCGCGGCAGCGTGCTGTGCAGTGTGCCAGCCATTCCGAAAAGGAAGAGCGCGACGGCGAGAATCGCGATGATGGCGATGAAATAATCTGACTTGCCGCTCCACGCCGCGCCCGTGCTTGCATTCGCCTCGCGCAATTCGCTCAAAAGGGTTGAAGTATAAATATAGGTCTCAACCTCATAGCGCCCATAATCGGTCACTTCACGAAAACCCTCGTGGTCGGTGCGAATATAATCGCCTTGCAGAAAGGGTGAGAGTTCGCGCAGCGCCGCATTGTTCATTGCATCGAGATACGCTTGGCTCAATGGCGTACGGGGTTGAGAGCGTGCGCCGGTCTCGATGGCGCGCGAATAGAGTTCGTCGCGCAGATTGATGACGCCATACTGATCGTACTGATATTGCTGTTGTCCGCGCGTCTGCGTGCCGGTCGCTTCAATCGCGTCCTGCTGTGATTCGCGCGCATAATGATTTGCTTGATTCGAAGCGCGGGTTTGAAGAAAGGCGGCGATTGCAACCAACAAAGCGACAAAGGCGATCAAAACCGCGAGCCAGCGTTTAAAGGTATCTTCGGGAAATTGAGCAAGGAAGGAGGGTTGTTCCGCGCGTTGTCCGGAAGATTCTGTTTGAGAGGATTGCTGCGACATCTATGCACCTCGCATCCAAAAAATAATTCAAACCGCTTTAGCAAATTCTATTGCCAATAATAGACTTCGACCAGAAATGCGGCGAGACTGCCAAAAACCAAAATGGCAAAGCCGCCAAAGAGCAAGAAATAACGCGCGCGGTTGCGAACCGCGTCCGCGAGAGTCAAGAGGACAAAGGCAATGCCGAGAAAAACCAGGATTGCCAAAAGATATTCTGTCTTGGCGCGAAACGCATCGGCGGCGGCAAAATGCGCGTCGGGAACAACATCGCGTTGGCGCGCGTTATTCGCGAGCGTTTCACCATAATCACGCTCCGCATCAAAACCCTGTTCGCGGTCGAGATATTGGTCGGGCAAAAAGTCGCGGTCGCGCGTCGCCGTCGCGTCCAACACATCGGACTCGTGTTCCAGCTGCGTTTTGAGCGCGGTGTCATCCGTCTTGGCAGCGAGCGCGTCAAACTCGCTTTTGAGGACCTCATTCTGAACAGCGCGCGCATAGACGAGGAGATGACCCAGCACCGTCGTCTTGGCATCGGTCTTGGCATCTTCTGCGTCCACAGCCGCGAGCAAACCCTTGGCATCGGCGTCACCCGCCGCGCTCGCGGCGCCCGCAACGCGCCACGCGACGATTGCGCCCGCCAGCGAAAGCAGCGCAATCAATACCGCGATCAATGTACTCAGGTTGTCCTGACGATTGGATTCGTTAGCCATCGTGGTCTCCCTTTTGAAAACACGACGTTTGCGCGAGATGAAGAGCCGGAAGCGAAATTTAGATTTTGCGCCCCAAGGCGATCAACGAAGTGCCAAAGGGCAAGTTCATCACACCAAGCAGTCCGTTTTCGGCTTGTCCTACGCCGCGCAGCATGGAATTGAGCGCGGGCGAAACGGGTTCCATGTCCACTTGATAGGCGTCGTTGTCAAAGTGATGTGATTTTAACTCTGCGTTTTTTCCCGACACATTTTTCAGCGCGATCATTCCTGCCGCAAGAGGAAATACGAGAAAGAAATTGTACGAGAGCCGCGCGATTTGAAATCCCGCGCGTTCCATTTTCGCGCGCAGTTCGTTTGCCGTATAGCGGCGTTTGTGCGCGTTCAATTCATCGTTGTGACTCCACAGCCATTGAAACGCGGGCGTCGTAATCAAGACGTGACCGTTCGGACGCAGGACGCGAAATGCTTCTTGCAAAATTTTTTCGTCCGCGTCCACGTGCTCGATCACATCGAGCGCGGTGACGAGATCGAACGACGCGTCATGAAAAGGGATTTCCTTTGTCGCGTCGCCGAGGCGTACGTCGTAGCCGCGCTGCTGCGCAATTTTCACTGGACGCGCGTCCACTTCGATGCCGCGCACGCGTCCGTATGGGGCAAGATGATGAATCATATTGCCCGCGCCGCAGCCGACATCTAACACGTCAAGATTTTGTTTTTGAGGAATTGGATCGAGGAAAGTTTCAATCGCCCGCGTGCGCGTGGCGAACCACCAGTGGTCGTCTTCGGGGATCGTTTTGGGGTACGTGATGGTGTGTGCGTGTTCCATCACGGAGATTGTAACGCAGACAGGGCAAGAAGCAAAGCGCGCATTTCATAAAAATAAATCGCGCAGCGCCAGTACAACATTGAATTCATTCCACGCGACGACGAGCCACACCAGCACCGTGCCAATTTTCAAGGCGGTCTCGATGGAGAAGTGCCAGCGATGCCTGTGATGCACTGCCAGCGCATAGATGCCGATCATGAAAGCGGTGATGGCGGTCTTGACAATGAGCAGCTCGATCGCCTTTTCATCCGCCAGCAGCTGCGCGCCCATCAATCCTTTTTCCACAAAACCGGGCAGCATCAGCGCAACGCCGGTAACCATCGCGTCGCACAGATTCGCCAGCGCAAAGGAATTGATCAACCGCTTTTCTTTCGTCATTCCCCAAATGTGTGAATACGTCGCAGTGAAACTATGCATTTGCCGGTGCGTCCTTTCCGCGTTTCAATAAAAAAACCGTATGCTTGCGCAGAACAACTGCGCCGCACACGGTCGGTTACGCCATTTGCTCCCCCCGTCGGAGGCGTCCACATTCCTGTGAGTTTTATTTCAACTGCGAGTTCACAGAGCCGACGAAGTTCATTGCATCCGTTGTCTTGGGTTCGGGCAGAGGTATGCCCGTCATTTTTTGCTAAATCGAAACGCCAGATATATGTAGCATATTCCAGAAGAGAATGCAACCTTGCATAACAGCGTGAGTATCAAGCAATGGTTAGAAATCGAGAGCCCAACATTTTGCAGCGCGTTCGCCAACATTTTGTAGCGCGTCGCCGCGCCGCCCAATATCAAGCACATCGGTGAAACGGGGAGCGCTGTTTTCCTCTTTGCAGTCTACGCAAATTTGAAGCGTCGCGCTCATTCTGATGCATGAATGATGCTTTATCTTTCCATCGCTTGTAGTGACCGACGCGAGAGGAAAGTAATAAAAATGTTACCAAAACTTTATTGACACGGTTTGTTCGCGTGTTAAAATTTGTTTGTACCTTTTTTTTCTCTGATCCGTTTATTCTTTTTTGCAATTCATACAAGAGTTTCTTTCAAACTTTCTGACTAGGTCTGGTCTTGTCAAAAGACGGGCATAAATGCTCCTCATCCCCAGCGCCAAGCGCTCTCCACGATTGACCGAAATCTCCAGCTCTGTTCGTATGCTGCCGCAGGTCTCACACAGGTCATTTCCGCGCGTAGAGACGATACTCTGAAATGCGGTCAAGCCAAAGGAATCACTTGTGGTTTGGCGATCCTGATCGTGCTTGTGCGCTGCTGAGGCAATCCAGGGCAATCCAAATTTGATGGGCGTCAATGAAGAGACGCGAATCCCGAAAGCGAACGCGCAATTCTGCCCTTGCGCGTTTTCTGTTAAAGTGAGATTGCGTTCTCCCTATTCTAGAGAGTTACGCTGTGGAGTGTAGGGGATCCGTATGCCTGCTTGCGGCGCGGCGAGATTAGATTGGATGACCAGCGCATGATCGTGGAACTGGGGCTGATAGATTGCAAGCCAGAGTACTTGAGTGTAAACGCGTGCCAGGGCTGTCCACAGCCACAGCGGCAGGCGTCCATCTAGGACCAGCCCAGTCCGTTCAGGCACGTGAGGGACGACAAGTGATTCGGCATCAATGTAATCCAGATATGAATCCGCTAGCTCGAATTTGATTGCCGCAAACTCTTCAAATTGGGTCAAGCGGCTGCGTACAGGTCCTTCTGGGTTCGCGATTGCCTGTTGCAGCAGAGGCGGACGGACCCACCCAAGCCGCGCATCGAATTGGAAAAAGTCGCTCGGAAACGCGTGCCGGGCAAGTGCGGCATATAGCCAGTTTGGTGCACGATCATAGAGGGCAATGGGTTTCGCACGCGGCAGATAATCCAAAACGCGCGGCAACTCCGAAACGATCCAATGCCGCTGTGCGTCAAGACTGCCCAGGGTTCTGCCCAGCCGGTCCAGCTCGATCACGGTTTCTGCCGGAGCCTGTTTCAAATGGAACTCGCGCAGCTCCGCGGCGGAATAGCCAAAGAGTCGCGCCAACCATTCAACAAGTCGTTCAAACGCGGGTCCGGATGCAATTTGACCGCGCTCAAGTCCGGCGAGGGTGCCGCGCAAATGTCCCGAGATTGATTCCAGTACATTCTCACCGTGCAGCTCCGATTTCAAGTCGGCGAGGAGAATGAGGTGATGTGCCTGAAAGCGTTCCAGCCATTCCGCGTGGGAACTTGGGTCCGGGCAGAGCAAGATGCCATGCGTACACTCTCGAAAGATCGCCTCTTGCCAGGCAGTGGGTTTCCCTCCCGGGTCAATGATGAGAGGGAAAGGGCGCACCGAGATATCGCGCGCAACGCGCCGCGTCCATTCCGGCGTGCCAATCCCTTTGATGCGGAGTGCGCGTACGAGGTCGAGGTCGGCTTCGTTAGCCCAGTCGCCTTCGCCGTCTGGATAGGCGCGCAAGACATAGTGCGGGACATTTTGCAAACGAAGGGCGTGTGACAGACTGTACGCCAAGACCGATTTCCCCGAATGCGGTGGACCGCCGATAACTACAGCGGGTAACAGATTGGTTATTGAGCTCATGAATGAAATTCTCCAATAAAATATGTCAAATCACCAAACCCCACGAATCTTGGTAGCGACAATGGGTGGTCAGTCGCAGGTCGTCACCTTTGCCCTCGACTGGCTCCTGCAGCGCGGCGATGCGATTGTGCAGGTGATCGTACTGCATGTCGCGCCGCAGAATCCAAGGACGCGAAGGGCGCTCAAACAATTGGCAAGTGAATTTCCGGGTGACCAATATCTCTTTGCCGATATGTCCATACGCTACCGCGCTTTGACGTTGAGCGACGGAACCTCGTCGTTGACGGATATTCAAAGCGCAGCGGACGCGGAAGCGACCTGGCAGTTTGTGCATCATCTTTTGTCTGACCTTAAAGCCGAAGGACATTCCATTGACCTCGTCATTGCCGGAGGACGGCGCATCATGGGCTTGATGGCGCAGAGCGCAGCGCTGCTCCTGTTTGGGCATCAGGATCGCGTGTGGCATTTGTACACCTCAGAGACATTGCTCAAGCGCGCGCAAGATGGCGCGATCCGGCATGCGTCTCCGAATGACGATGTGCGATTGATTCAAGTGCCATTTATCCCGTGGGGTTCGTATTTTCCAGCGCTGCGCGAGCTCGCCGGCGCAACCCCCGAGCGGGTCCGGGCGAATCAGATTCGTCAATTGGACAATCAAGAGCGTGTGCATTGTGAAAACGTAATGCGACAGCTCACTGACCGCCAGCGTGACGTGCTGCGCCTCTTGGCGATGGGGCGGTCGCCTCAAGCAACGGCTGAAGAAATGAACGTTTCGCTCAAGACAGTGGATACTCACAAGACAAAGATTCTCGACCTATGCCGAAATG
The DNA here is from genome assembly GCA_004295045.1 of Chloroflexota bacterium. GTDB lineage: Bacteria > Chloroflexota > Anaerolineae > UBA4142 > SHND01 > SHND01. The sequence continues at coordinate 171,163 of SHND01000059.1, forward strand.
AATGGCAGGTACTCCCCGAAACACGTTTGGACTATCACTTTGTGCGCGACAAGTTCCGCAATCTGTTCGAGGCAACAAACACGGGTTGAGCATAGCACACCTGTCGAAAGCACGCATCAGAAATGTCTCTGAAAAAAATCAGAAAGAGTTCCATTGCGCGGAGTGCGTGAAAATGCTACGATGATCTGCGCTCAAGTTGTGCGCGTTCGATTTTCGAGAGAGGAGTAAGCGATGAATATGACGACAAGTGAAACGGAAATGCAAACACGGGTGTGGCAAGCGGCGCTGGCAGGGCTGCTGCATGATGTGGGCAAGTTCAGCCAGCGCGCGGGCATCGGCAAAAGCGAGACGTGGGATAAAGAGGCGCGCGCGCAAATTAAATATGCTCATGCGCTTTACTCGTTTGATTTTCTACATGAATTTGTTCCGGAAAAATGGCGCGCAGATTTGAGCGGAGTTGCCTATCATCATCACCCGCGCAATTTGTCTGAGCGATGGATACAAATTGCGGATTGGTTGTCTTCGGCAGAGCGCATTAGTGGTGATGTGGAAGATAGCGATGCGAACAAGCCAATTTTGCGATCAGTTTTTTCGCGTGTGGAATTGAATGGCAAGAGGACAGAGAAAGCATCGTTTTGGCAGCTTGAGCGACTTGACGTCAACAATCAAGCGCAACTATTTCCAAGCGAGACCCCAAATGAAAATTGGCGTGACAATTACTCCCAACTGTGGAAAGAATTTATCGCAGACTGCGAGCAGAAGGGCATTACAGCGGACTCGGCGCTCTCACCGACAGCGTATATCGAAAATCTGCTCGGCGTTTTGCAAGAGTTCACATGGAGCATGCCATCGGCGTATTGGAAAAATGTGCCAGACGTGTCGCTCTATGACCATCTGCGGACGACGGCTGCGATTGCGACATGCATTGCGGCGGATGCGCGCGATGCAGAATGGTGCGACGCGGTTGCAAATAAACAAGCACGCGAGGTTGCGTTACTTGTCGTCGGCGATTTTTCGGGTATCCAAAAATTCATCTATACGTTAACATCAAGCGGCGCGGCGAAATCGCTGCGCGCGCGTTCGTTCTACTTGCAGTTGTTGAGCGAAATTGTAGCATTGAATTTGCTTGAGGCGCTTGGTGTGCCGTTGACGAATTTGATTTATGTAGGCGGCGGCAAGTTTTATGTACTTGCGCCGGTTAAGGCGCGCGAGGCGTTACCTACATTGGCGCAACAACTGACGGACAAATTGATGGCAACGCATCAAGGCGCCTTGGGGCTGACGCTTGAATGGACGACCGTTCATTCGAACGAATTCGAGCGATTTAATGAGGTTTATGACAGACTGGGGAAAAATCTGAGTCGCAAGAAACGCCAACCCTTTGCGCAAGCATCGACCAGTGAATTGGCAAAGCAAATCGGTATGCCGCTGACACAGGGCGGCGCGCCCGAAAAGGTTTGCGCCGTCACGGGTGATGACTGGGATTTGGACGAGGAGAGATTTGAACGTGAAGGCGAATGCAAAACACAATTTGTGTGGAGTCTTGAAGAACTAGGGCGCGCATTACCGAATGCAACACATTTGATTCTGCGCCGCGTGCCGAACGCGGCAACGGAGCGTCCGCATGATTGGCAAGAAGCTTTGCGGCAGTTTGGATTTGATGTGACGTTGACGCAGGGCGAGAAACATACCGCGAATGACAAAGATGGAATTGTGCGCGTTTGGCACATTGACCCGCAAGCTCCCAAGAAGGTGTCGCAGTTTCGTTCTGGATTGAATACAGCACAGGTCGTATTTACCGAACATCCGCTGGCTAAATTGACGCCGCGCAATAAGCGTGGCGAAGTTCTCACCTTTGACGAACTTGCCGAGAACGCGCAAGGTATCAAACGGTGGGGCGTTTTGCGGATGGATGTGGACAATCTTGGCGAATTGTTCCGCATGGGTTTAGGAAAGGAGGCAAGCATTAGTCGCGTTTCGAGTTTGTCGTTTGGGCTGCGCTTATTTTTTGAGGGATGGCTGCCGCGTGTTGCCGATGAGGATAAAGAGATGAAAGACAAACTCTATCTTCAATATTCGGGCGGCGACGATTTGTTTGTCGTCGGCGCGTGGGATGCATTGCCCAAGTTTGCAAAGCGCGTGCGCGAATCATTCCGCGAATTCACGGGACACAATCCGTCATTCGGCATTTCGGGCGGTATCGTCATTGTCGAAAGCAAGTTTCCATTGTATCAAGCCGCGCAGTTGGCGGAGGATGCGGAACACAAGGCGAAACATTCGCGCGGAGAGGAGAAGGATGCAATTGCGTTTCTGGACGACGCGACGGATTGGAAAACCTTCGAGACGACAATGAATAATGCAAATGAACTGGCGGGTTGGCGTCGCGCGAACCAAGTCCCGGCATCATTTTTGCAAACGATTATGAGTTTGCGCGCGCAAATCAAACAAGCCGAAGCACGCGCACTACGCGCACGCAAGGATAAACCGCGCTACGGACGCTGGATGTGGATGGCGGCGTACCAACTGAAACGCGTGGAGGACGCAGTGAAACGCGACCATCCTGAAATCAAAGAGCGCATCAAACAAATTCAATCTACATTTCTTGTGCCAGGCGACGCGTCGAAAGAATGGGGACGCGCGGCGCGCTGGGCACAATATCTTTCAAGAGGAGGAGAATGAATATGGGACAACGTAATCAACCATATCAAGGCGGAGGCAGCCGCGCGAGTGGCGGAGGACCACAAGGTGGACGCGACCAGCGTTCAAATGAGCCGCGCTTTCAAGGACCGTCCGTAGACGACATCAAGAAAATTATTGTGGACGGCGATGTAGAACTGCTCGTCAAGTGGGCGGACAAGATTGGCGATGCGTTAGCGGCACAACGCTTGAGTACCAATCAAATTCGCAACGTGTACGGTACTGCGCGTCAAATCCAATTTCGATGGGACAAGCCGGGCAGTGCTAATGAGCAGCAAGCATTTCGTGATGCCGTCCTTTTACGACCGAAACTGGCATATTATGCCGAGCGTGAAAAGCAAAGCAAAGGAAGCGGCAGCACAATTGGAATGGAAACGCTTCAAAGCGTTCTAGAACCAGCATTGCAGCTGATTGGTGAGGGCGGCAAACCGCAACATGACCGTTATCAACGCTTTGTCGAATATTTTGAAGCGATTGTGGCGTATCACAAAAAGCATGGTGGCAAATAGGAGAAATTGAAATGACTACAAATCTCAAACTCTTCGGGCGCGTCATTCTAACCGGTCAACTTGAAACAAAAACCGGATTGCATATCGGCGGCTCGCCCGGCGCTCTGGCGATTGGTGGCGTAGATTTGCCAATAATTCGCGACGCGCGCACAAATCGCCCGTATATCCCCGGTTCGTCTCTCAAGGGAAAGATGCGCTCGCTCGGTGAAAAATTTTCCGGCGCGCCGCAGAATCGCAAGATAGGTCGCGATGTGTTTATTCACGTTGCCGAAGATGCAAACGAGTACACCAGTTTTTGGGTCAATCCTCTCTATGGTGTACCGGGCGAAGTAAAGTTTGAAATTCCCGCGCCAAATCGCTTGGTTGTGCGTGATATTCCCCTGAGTGCGGAAAGTGAAAAGGAATTGCTCGCCATCAAGACTGACCTCCCCTTTACCGAAGTGAAATGGGAAGCGGCGATTGACCGTGTGACTTCGGCGGCGACACCGCGCCAAATCGAGCGCGTTCCGGCGGGCGCGGTGTTTAGCCCGATGGAGTTGGTGTTTAGCGTGTATCTTGCCGATGATGTCGCGTTGTTTGATCATCTCTTGACGTGTCTGCAATTGGTTGAAGATGATTACCTCGGCGGACACGGTTCGCGCGGCAGTGGCAAGGTCGAGTTCCAAAATTTGGAAATCGTTTGCAAACGCGGCGATACGTATGCCGCCGAAACGATTCAAACCACCAAGTCACTTGCAGAACTCGTTGCGGAGCGCGGAGACATTCAGACGACTCTCAAGCAAACACTTGGTCTGTAAAAGGAGGCGAGATGCCAATTTTTCATCTTGCATTACACGGCGCGCTGCATGTGGGCGAAGCGATAAGCGTTGACCGCGAAGGTGTGTTGGACTGGCTGCCGTCCGACTCGCTCTTTGCTGCATTCGTCAGCGCATGGGCGCAAAGCGGCGCAGATGTGAACGCGCGTCTTGAAAAATTCAAAAGCGCGGAGCCGCACTTTCGCCTCACTTCGGCGTTTCCTTGGGTCGGTGGAATTCGTTTTTTGCCTGCCCCAGCGGCTTTGCCCGAAGCGCTTGGTTTGATTGGCAAGGATGCGAAACGCGTGCAGTGGCTTTCGTCCGCTGTATTTGAGCAATTGCGCGCGGGTGAAATACCGGACAAGAAATTTTTGCACGGCGGTAAAGTGTGGGTAACGAGCGACGAATTTGCGCGGCTCAGTGCAAGCCATGTGAATCTTGATGGAGATGTGCGTTTGTGGCAAAACTTTGTCGTGCCGCGCGTGACGGTGGACCGCGCGACAAATGCGTCCAACTTGTTTCACGCCGGGCGCGTTAGCTTTGCCGATGGGGAAGGTTTGTGGTTTGCGGCGCGCGGCGACAAGATGGAATGGATAACAGAGGCGCTCGCCTATCTCGGCGATACGGGTCTGGGCGGCTTGCGGAATTACGGGCATGGCGCGTTCAAGCATACGTTAGACAATGATGATAGTGTTTTAGCGGATGCTCCAACGCACGGCGCGGGTATTTCGCTGGCGCGTTATGCGCCGCGCGATGCGGATGAAATTCACGCGACGCTGCAAGCGCATGGAGCGGCATATCGGCTGGTCAATGTCGGCGGATGGTGCACTGACGATGCCGGGCACGCGTGGCGGCGGCGCAGTGTTCGGATGTTGGCGGAGGGCGCAATTCTGCCTGACATAGCAGCGGCGCATGGCAAGTTGGTTGTGGCACAGCCGGAAGACATTCCGGAATTTCGAACGCGCGCGGTGTATCGTTATGGATTTCCGTTTTTTGTGCAAGCGGGCAAGTTCGCGGAGGGAGTGCAACAATGAGTGACGCGAAAAAATTGGGACGCACCTTTCGGCTGCGCGTGAGAACAGTGACGCCATTGCATATCGGCACCGATAGCATCCTACTGCGCGATTATGACTATCGCACGATGGGCAAGGAAACCTTTGTCTTGAATCAAGATGAAATTCTTGCGCGCGAGTACGAACGAACAGGGCAAGCGCCGATGAAACCGGCGGGGCAATATGCGAACGAAAGAGATTTGGACGATTCAAAATTTGTGCGCTATCGCTTGAGCGGCGCGACGACGCTGGACCAAATCCATGAACAAATCAAGGATGCGTACGGGAATGTGTATTTGCCCGGCTCAACCTTGAAAGGCGCGCTTAGAACTGTAATTTTGGTGCAGGCGATGTCGGCGGGGAGATTGACAGGGATAACGATTGGCGAAAGAGCCAAAACGGCGGCGCAACCGTTCGAACGCGCCTTGTTTCGCCCCAGTCAGGACGATGCCAATCACGACCTCTTGCGAGCATTGCAAATCTCGGACAGCAAACCAATTGATGTCAGGAACAAGCCCCTGCTCCTTCAGCATGTGCGTGTGATAACGGATGATGCCGCTTCGATTCCAATCGCAGTGGAGGCGATTCCGCGCCTTGTGACATTTGAAGTGACGATGTATTTGGATGACTATCTAATCAAGGACAAGGCAAAAGAATTGGGGTGGCAAAGCAGCGCCGCAATGCTTGAACAACTACCCACTTTGGCGAATGAATGGGCAGACCGACAGATTGCGCGCGAGTTAAAGTTGGCAAAGGAAAAAGGGTGGGGAAAAGCAGCCGAGGTTTATTCCAAAATACAGGCGCGTCCGCGATCTCCAGGTGTGTTTCTTTTGCAGATCGGTTGGGGAACGGGGTGGGAGAGCAAAACTCTTGGCACGCTCTTGCCAGATGCGCAGTTGCGTCAGGCGCGCGGACGGTTTGAATTGGGCAAGCCGCCGCGTTGGCATGGACATGGACAATGGAAACCTGATTTTGATAAACCCTTTCCGAAAGGACATCGTCTGACCGTTGAGGAAAACAAAAATAGTCCGCCACAAGAACCGCTGGGGTGGGTACTGTTGGAGATGAAACAAACATGAAACTCATCACCTTTCTCGGCATTGCCAATTATCAAACGACGACATATGTTTGGCAAGGGCGAGAACACACAACGCGCTTTTTTTCTGACGCTGCCGCCTATTTTTTGCGTCCCGAGCAGACGCTGGTGTGTGCGACGCCGACAGTCGAAAAACATGCCAACTTGATCGAACTGACAAGCAAGTTGGCAGAGGTGAATGTGAATTACAAGGTTGTCCCCATTCCCGAAGGTCACAGTGAAGCGGATTTGTGGCGCATTTTTGACGCGTTGACCGAAGTTGTGGAGGAAGGCGAAACGGTCGCGTTTGATGTGACGCATTCGTTCCGTTCGTTGCCGTTTCTGTCGTTTTTGGCGGTGGCGTATTTACAAGCCGCGCAACAAGTCAAGGTGGAGCGCGTGTTGTATGGGGCGTGGGAAGCGCACGATGCACAAAATCATTCGCCAGTGTTTGACTTGACGCCGTTCGTGACGTTATTGGACTGGTTGACGGCGACCACGCGGTTTGTGGAAACGGGGGATGGTCAGGCGCTTGCCAATTTACTGCGCGCGGGAATGCCGCCCGGGATTCTGATGCGCGATGATTTGGCCGCGCGGACGTTGGGACAGAATTTGAAAACTGCAGCAGATGCCATTCAATCGGTTTCGCTCGCGCTGCGCGTGACGCGTCCGATTGAAACGATGCAGTCGGCAGCGCAGCTTGCCGAGACGCTCGAGCAAGCGATGCCCGGCATTCAACAGCGCGCAAAACCCTTTCAGGTGCTGGCGCAAAAAGTCTCGCAAGAGTATGGGCAGTTTGCGTTAGAGAAACCGACCGACGAGCCAGTTTTGCGAGATGGCCTGCGCCGTCAATTAAAGATGGTCGAGTGGTATATCAAGCGTCGGCATGTGGTACAGGCGGCGACGTTGGCGCGGGAATGGATTGTGTCGGCATTGTGTTTGCAATTTGGCGAACCGATGTTTGATTTTGAAAATGGACGCAAGCACGTGGAAGGGGCATTGAATAACGCGGTGGAACGACGCAAAGAGAATCCGCGCACGATGCATTCTTCGCGGTGTGACGCAGCGTTTGAAGCATTGGCCATTAATGGACGCTTGGCGAAACTTTGGGGGCAGATGATTGAGTTGCGAAATGATATTGCACATGTCGGGATGAAGTTGTCGCCAAAGCCAGCAGCGCTGTTGAAACAAAAGGTGGAAACGATGTATCCGCAGTTAGTTGAACTTGCGCCGATTTTGTTGTCGGGCGAGGTTAAAGCGGTGGCAGATAGAGATTCCGGCGATTGAACTGCATCGCGGCTCTGTTCGGAATGACAAATCGCAATCGCAGGTCGCAAAGCGCAAATCATCAATCAAAAATCAGAAATCAAAAATCAAAAAATGTTCTTACTCAACTTTTCCCACCCTCTTACTCCCCCCCAACGCGCGCGATTGGAGGAACTCGCCGCGCAGGAAGTTACGCGCGTGATTGAGGTGAAAACGCAGATTGATACGCAGGCGGAACTGGCGCCGCAAGTGGTCGCGCTGGCGGACGCGTGCGCGTTGTCGCCGCAAGAATGGCAGTCGGAACAAATTCTCGTGCTGCCGCCGGCGCTGAATTTTGCCGCGGTGGCGCTGATGGCGGAACTGCACGGACGGATGGGTTATTTTCCGGCGATGGTGCGGACGCGTCCGATTCCAAACGCGCTGCCGCCGCAGTACGAGATCGCGGAAATTGTGAATTTGCAGGGGATGCGGGAACGGGCGCGGGGACGGAGATAGAGGTAGTGAAAAGGTGATCGGGTGAGAGGGTGAACGGGTGAAGAGGTGATTAGGTGATTAGGTGATGGGGTGATTTGAGATCCGCGATCTGCCATCTGCCATCTGCCATCTGCTCTCCGCAATCTGCTATCCGCTATCTGCTGTGTGAAGCGAGGTTGTTATGTCATTATTATCATTGGTGTTGTCGGTTCGTCCGCTGGAAAAAGTTTCGCTGCCGAGCGCGTTGGGGCGGGCGGCGCATGCGGCGCTGTTGAAACGGATCGCGGCGCGCGACGCGGCGTTGGCGGATTCGCTGCACGTGGAAGGGGGGACGCGCCCGTTTACGGTTTCGTCGCTGCGGGGGAAACGCGCGAATGGGTTTGTGCTGCCGGAGGTGAATTATACGCTGCGTTTTACCGCACTGTCGGCGGAGGTGGCGAAGGTGTTGCTGGATTGTTTCGCGGTGGGCGACGAGTTGGAATTGGACGCGGGACGCTTTGAGGTCGCGCGGGTGATGTGCGACGCGAACGAGCATCCGTGGGCGGCGCGGACGAGTTATGAAGAGTTGGCGATGGGCTGGCTGTTGGCGCGCGAGACGCCGGCGCCGCGCCTTGTGCTGAGTTTTGCTTCGCCGACGGCGTTTCGGTCCGGCACACGATCGCTCACACGCGAATCGAATGGCACTATGGGTGATCGTGTGCCACAAGGCATGGTGCAGATTTTTCCGCTGCCGGAATTGGTGTTTGGCAGTTTGTTGGACAAGTGGAATGCGTTCGCGCCGACGGCTTTGCCGGACGAGACGCGTCGTTTTGCGGCGGAATGTTTGGCGGTGAGCCGGATTCATTTGAGCAGCCACGCGGCGCCGTTCAAAAGTGAGGGCGTGGTTAAATTTGGCGCGGTGGGAACGGTGACGTACGCGGCGTTGAACAAGGACCGTTATTGGTTGTCGCTGTTGAATCTGCTGGCGGATTTCGCGCAGTTTGCGGGGGTGGGGGCGAGCGCGGCGTTGGGGATGGGGCAGTGCAAGAGACTAAAGAATGAAGTGGGCAAGGGGAAGGCGGGAGTGATGGGGTGATGGGGTGATGGGGTGATGGGGTGATTTGCGCTCTGAAATCATAAATCAGTAATCTGAAATCGGAAATTTGATTATGCCGCCGTTATATGTGATCGAGCAAGGGGCGCGTTTGCATCAGGACGGGCGCCGCTTGTTGGTGAGAAAAGAGGACGAAGAGTTGTCATCCGCGCCGCTGGTGAATGTGTCGGAAGTGGTGTTGATGGGCAACATCGGTTTGACGACGCCGGTGATTAAATTGCTGTTGGGTGAAAATATTGATGTGGTGTTTTTGACGGAGGATGGAAATTACTGCGGGCGGTTGACGGGTCCGGCGACGCCGCACGTTTTGTTACGGCGGAAACAGTATGCGGTGCAGGCGGATGCGGCGTTTGGGCTGCAAATGGCGCAGCGGGTGGTGCAAGGTAAGTTGGCGAACGCGCGTGTTTTGCTGCAGCGGCACAATCGCGAGCGGGGGGATGAGGTGGTTGGGCAAGCGGTGGATGCGTTGGCGGAGGCGATTCAACGGACGGAGCGGACGACGGTGTTGAATGCGCTGCTCGGAGTGGAGGGCGCGGCGACGGCGGCGTATTTTGGCGCGTGGAAACGTTTGTTGAAACCGACATGGCGCTTTGAGAAACGGCTGCGGCGTCCGCCGCCGGACCCGATCAATGTGTTGTTGAGTTTTGGCTATACGCTTTTGGCGCGGACGGCGCACGGCGCGATCGAGGCGGCGGGGTTGGACCCGTACGCGGGTTTTTTGCACGCGGTGGAATACAATCGTCCGAGTTTGGCGTTGGATTTGATGGAGGAATTTCGCGCGGTGGTGGACGGCGTGGTGTTGTGGTGCGTGAACTCGGGGCAGGTGACGCCGGAGGAATTTACGCCGGGTGACGCGGCGCGTCCCGTCGTCATGGGCGTCAAGGCGAAGCGGACGTTTATTTTGGCGTATGAACGGCGGATGGACGAAACGATTTTGTATCCGCGTTTGAATGAGCGTTTATCGGTGCGGCGTTGTATGCAGCAACAGGCGCGCGCGGTGGTGGAGTGTATTCAACGGGGTGCGCCGGAATATGCGCCAATGTATTTTAGGTGAGTGTGATGGTGCGAGAGGGCGAGAGGGCGAGAGGGCGAGAGTGCCATCTGCGATCTGCGAGCTGCCATGTTGTATGTGATTGCGTATGATATTCCCGATGATAAGCGGCGGGGCAAGGTTGCCAAGCTGTTGGAGGGGTATGGGGCGAGGGTGCAAAGGAGTGTGTTTGAGGCGGATTTGGATGCGCGCGGCTACGCGGACTTGCGAAAGCGGTTGGGGCGTTGGATTGTGGAAAAGGAAGATAGTGTGCGTTTTTATCAGTTGTGCGCGAATTGTCGCGGACAAGTGGAGACGATTGGACAGTTGGGGGTGATGGTGGAGCCGGAGGTACTGATTGTGTGAGAGCTGGCGCAGCCCTGCCGCAATCTTGAAAAAAAACCGTTGGGCGCGGGTGGGGGTGCGCTGCGAGATGCCAAGTGGGGTGAGTGTGATGGGTCACGCGTAAAGGATGGAGTGTTGTGGGGCATTTCCACACGGTTGAGGTAAAAAATGAGACACAAGTGGGAATGATGGGGCAAGTCTGATTCCGTGAGAGGAATCATCGAACGCTCGTGAGAGCATTACGACGCAAATTCTGCCTTGAATAAACAATTATCTAGCTTAAGCAGAGGAATCATCGAACGCTCGTGAGAGCATTACGACTACCCCAAGACCCAGTATTCACCTTCACCACAATGTTGGAGGAATCATCGAACGCTCGTGAGAGCATTACGACGGAATATGACCACGTGCGCCGCGCGGCAATGCAGCGCGCAGAGGAATCATCGAACGCTCGTGAGAGCATTACGACTTGATGTGTTCCACCGCATTGAACGCGTCGGTCAAACGCTAGAGGAATCATCGAACGCTCGTGAGAGCATTACGACCGCTAAAGTAACTGCGTGTATTAAGACGCAGGAAGGTCTAGAGGAATCATCGAACGCTCGTGAGAGCATTACGACTTTGCGCACTCTCTCAAGGTCTTTTTCCAACAGCGTCTCGAGAGGAATCATCGAACGCTCGTGAGAGCATTACGACATAAATCGGATGTTGGCTCAAATTAGCGGCATCCCTAGAGGAATCATCGAACGCTCGTGAGAGCATTACGACCATTAGACGAACGCGTATCCAAAGTACTGCGTCTCATGGACAGAGGAATCATCGAACGCTCGTGAGAGCATTACGACCCAACGCCGCGCAATTTCACAAATGGCAGTAGCGTCAAGAGGAATCATCGAACGCTCGTGAGAGCATTACGACCGTCCACAGCGGGCAGCCAACCTCTTGCGGGATTACTACAGAGGAATCATCGAACGCTCGTGAGAGCATTACGACGCCCCGCTACTTGCAAGAGTTCGGTTGGCGTCCACGGAATAGAGGAATCATCGAACGCTCGTGAGAGCATTACGACCGTTCCGAACATCCGTTCTGTAGAACAAACATTCGTGACGAGAGGAATCATCGAACGCTCGTGAGAGCATTACGACGTAATGGTTTTATCTCTTACGCTCAAGATCATTGGCAATGTCAGAGGAATCATCGAACGCTCGTGAGAGCATTACGACGAAACACACACCGCCGCGATTGCGCCATCGGCAAACGAGAGGAATCATCGAACGCTCGTGAGAGCATTACGACATAATACGTTTCCGTATCGACCTCTTCAAAGTGTTTTGGAGAGGAATCATCGAACGCTCGTGAGAGCATTACGACTTTAGGGACTCCCGTAATCCTTAAATTTTTTCTGCGGTTATAGAGGAATCATCGAACGCTCGTGAGAGCATTACGACTTCCATAATCACATCAACTAAGCGGGTGATGGATTGTTTCCAGAGGAATCATCGAACGCTCGTGAGAGCATTACGACTTACTCTCTTGCCCCAATTCACATACACGCGCGGGTCAGAGGAATCATCGAACGCTCGTGAGAGCATTACGACGGTAATTGTTTGTCTGCCCACCGAGATTGCGTCCAGTTGAGAGGAATCATCGAACGCTCGTGAGAGCATTACGACCGCATTGCCGCGCTGCGCGCATTTCACGACGCGGGAATTTTAGAGGAATCATCGAACGCTCGTGAGAGCATTACGACCTCGGAGAACTGATTAGACAAGTCAGAATGTATCAACAAGAGGAATCATCGAACGCTCGTGAGAGCATTACGACGCATCAAGTCATTGACCGCCTGAACCGAGAGGAATATCAAGAGAGGAATCATCGAACGCTCGTGAGAGCATTACGACGATGTGATTCAGCATCGCGCGTAGCAGCGGCGAGAACAGAATAGAGGAATCATCGAACGCTCGTGAGAGCATTACGACTTGATGTTCGCGCGAACGCCATCCAGATACGTTAATGTGTCCAGAGGAATCATCGAACGCTCGTGAGAGCATTACGACTAAATTTATTGTCATCTCTTTTCGCCAAGTCACTGATGCAGAGGAATCATCGAACGCTCGTGAGAGCATTACGACTATTGTACTCCTCTCGTGTATGCGGGTCCACAATGGAACAGAGGAATCATCGAACGCTCGTGAGAGCATTACGACGGAGCTGCAACATCGGCTTGGTTGGCAGATCCTCGGCAGAGGAATCATCGAACGCTCGTGAGAGCATTACGACTACAAAGCGTTCGTGCTTGAAAATCGGGTATTGATCAAGAGGAATCATCGAACGCTCGTGAGAGCATTACGACTGTAGTACGCGTTCGTGATTGTCTTATCTTGCACACTTAAAGAGGAATCATCGAACGCTCGTGAGAGCATTACGACGTACTGTAGTACGCGCTTGTTATCGTTTTGTCTTGCACAAGAGGAATCATCGAACGCTCGTGAGAGCATTACGACTCAGTTGACGGTGCGCTAAAATTTTCGCATCAAGTTCGAGAGGAATCATCGAACGCTCGTGAGAGCATTACGACGAATCTTTACCAACAGGGTGTAGACCAGTACGCTCAATACAGAGGAATCATCGAACGCTCGTGAGAGCATTACGACCTCTTGTTCGGTGCGTCCTACCCCGATTTGTGTCGAGTTAGAGGAATCATCGAACGCTCGTGAGAGCATTACGACTTTTCTCCTTTTGTTGGTAAAATGACCAATCGTTACTTGTAGAGGAATCATCGAACGCTCGTGAGAGCATTACGACCGTGTTGGCGAAGATTGTGTCCAACGAATCAATATCTTTAGAGGAATCATCGAACGCTCGTGAGAGCATTACGACGCGATACGTCAGTATCCCAAAAGTACGCTAGGAAGGTTGAGAGGAATCATCGAACGCTCGTGAGAGCATTACGACGTGCGTGGACGTTTTAGCTTTAGCACTTTTTGTTCTTTTAGAGGAATCATCGAACGCTCGTGAGAGCATTACGACCGCAACACACCGCGGCGAGCAAACGGTTTGAAAACGCGTAGAGGAATCATCGAACGCTCGTGAGAGCATTACGACATTCACCATCAAACTCCAATTTCATACCTTTGGTGGGTTTGAGAGGAATCATCGAACGCTCGTGAGAGCATTACGACTTCGAGGAACGTTCGGGATTTTCTGATTCACGGTCAATAATCAAGAGGAATCATCGAACGCTCGTGAGAGCATTACGACTCAATGGAGAACGTCTCAAAGCCGTATTTTTTCTGAATAGAGGAATCATCGAACGCTCGTGAGAGCATTACGACAAACGCTCAAAAGCGCAGGTAGCCCGCCAAAGTTCGTGATAGAGGAATCATCGAACGCTCGTGAGAGCATTACGACCTACAGGAATTTCAATGCCACAATATTCAGTTGCCATTTCAGAGGAATCATCGAACGCTCGTGAGAGCATTACGACCCAAGTAGTGATGCTAATTGCGCTTTCACTGCCTCTTGAGAGGAATCATCGAACGCTCGTGAGAGCATTACGACCGTTACCGCGTGCTATATGGATGCTCGTATCCATTTTCAGAGGAATCATCGAACGCTCGTGAGAGCATTACGACGAATCTACAAATATCCTGAATATACCGACGCCGATATAGAGGAATCATCGAACGCTCGTGAGAGCATTACGACCGTCCACTTGCGAGGCGCTTTGCGGGCCGCCGTGCGATTGAGAGGAATCATCGAACGCTCGTGAGAGCATTACGACTGAGAATTGGGCGCGCTTAACGCGCCACTTTGATTTAGAGGAATCATCGAACGCTCGTGAGAGCATTACGACTAACATTCCCACCTGCTCCCGCCGCGTAAGCGGTGAGATTAGAGGAATCATCGAACGCTCGTGAGAGCATTACGACCTATACGATTACCGCCGTATCGGATGGCAGCGCGGTGAGAGGAATCATCGAACGCTCGTGAGAGCATTACGACGTTTGCTTCGGCTGGACGGGCAGCGGGACTTCGGAGGTTGTAGAGGAATCATCGAACGCTCGTGAGAGCATTACGACTCCTTTGCCGCGTTCGTCGCGGCTGAATCGGTTGTTTGTCAGAGGAATCATCGAACGCTCGTGAGAGCATTACGACTTATTCCAATGCGTTTCTGCTACAGCGGGCGTCCAGAGAGGAATCATCGAACGCTCGTGAGAGCATTACGACTTTTGTTTTGGAGGTTGGGCTATGCAGTTAGTTGAAAACAGAGAGGAATCATCGAACGCTCGTGAGAGCATTACGACGCATGTCTGCGCCGCGCAGGTCGGCGTCGCAAAGGATTGCGAGAGGAATCATCGAACGCTCGTGAGAGCATTACGACAATTCCGCGACACCATGGGCGACTGTGGCGAAAGTCAATTAGAGGAATCATCGAACGCTCGTGAGAGCATTACGACCTAAGGTGACCGCCGCGACGACTTGTTCTATTTGCATATTGCTAGAGGAATCATCGAACGCTCGTGAGAGCATTACGACTCCAAGCAGACAAGCTCGTAATTGTCACCGCGCAGATTGAGAGGAATCATCGAACGCTCGTGAGAGCATTACGACACATAATTTCTCATTTTCCCTTCTCCTTTGCCGCACTTGGCGAGAGGAATCATCGAACGCTCGTGAGAGCATTACGACGCTGAGTACGATTGGAGGTACTCCAACATCATCGCCGTTGCAAGAGGAATCATCGAACGCTCGTGAGAGCATTACGACGGCTTTCCGACTCGCACGCGCTGCCCAACATACAGTCGCTGGAGAGGAATCATCGAACGCTCGTGAGAGCATTACGACTTCATCATTTGCCGCGTTTTCAAAAACCGAAACGCGTTCTAGAGGAATCATCGAACGCTCGTGAGAGCATTACGACATCCCGTGTGTACCCCATAGGTGGTCTTGCGTGTAGGTAAAGAGGAATCATCGAACGCTCGTGAGAGCATTACGACACAGTAACGTCATGTAGAATCTTTTGTACGGCATCGCGAAGAGGAATCATCGAACGCTCGTGAGAGCATTACGACACGGGTCTATCTTGCATAAATGCAACAATGCGCGCTTGAGAGGAATCATCGAACGCTCGTGAGAGCATTACGACCAATTTGGGTTGTCGGGACGATTTGCGATACGATAATAGAGGAATCATCGAACGCTCGTGAGAGCATTACGACAACCGTCTCGTAGTAATTAAAATTCGGGTCGCTCTTTTAGAGGAATCATCGAACGCTCGTGAGAGCATTACGACTGTTTCGGGGTAGATGTAGCACCAACCAGAGTGCATGAAGAGGAATCATCGAACGCTCGTGAGAGCATTACGACGTCGCGCCACAATCGAGACAAACGAGGGCGTAGTTATCGCAGAGGAATCATCGAACGCTCGTGAGAGCATTACGACGTCAATTCGCCGCGCTGAATCTCGCGCCCGTTGGAAAAAGAGGAATCATCGAACGCTCGTGAGAGCATTACGACACTTGCACACGCACTTCAAGCATGGGAGGATAGGGAGAAGAGGAATCATCGAACGCTCGTGAGAGCATTACGACAGTACCACAGCGCGGTCTTTCATCTATCGTTTGGTCTGACAAAGAAAAAAATCGTTTCAGTTACGATTGCGCGCGTTGCAGCTGCGGCGGGAAATGTCAGGGCGATTGAATGTTGACCGCCCCGGAGCGAGTGGCGTAAAGTAAAAAAGAAAGGCGAACTCTTGCGATGCAATTCACGCATCGCCAAGTTCGCCTTTCAAAAAAAATTGCTATGTTTGTGGCGGCTCTAAAGCTTGAACCGCCGGAGAGACACAAGTGCGCGCGGCATTATGTCGAAAACCGCTCCTCCGTCCACGGGTCACCATGCATGTGATACCCGTACCCTTCCCAAAAGCCCGTGCGGTCGTTGGGCATGAATTCGATGCCGCGCAGCCATTTCGCGCTTTTCCAAAAATAGAGATGCGGCAGGAGAAAACGTAACGGATAACCGTGTTCGGGTTCCAGCGGCAAGTCGTTGTATTTGTACGCGAGCATCGTTTTGTCGTCGCTCAACGTGTCTTCGAGTGGAACGTTCGCGGTGAAACCGTATTCACTGTGGAGCATGATGAATTTCGCTTCGGGTTTCGGTTTTGCGGTTTCCATCACCCAATCCCACGGCACGCCTTGCCATTTCGTATCGAATTTGCTCCAGCGCGTGACGCAGTGAATGTCGGTGACGACTTCCACCGTTGGTAATTTTACAAATTCGTCCCACGTCAAACGAATCGGATTTTCCACCAGACCCCAAATTTTGAAATCCCACGTTTGCGGATCAAATTTCGGGACACTGCCATAATGCAGCACCGGAAATTTTTCCGTCAGATATTGCCCCGGCGGCAAACGCCCTTCTTTGGAATCGAACGGACGCGTCGGATGTGCTTTTTTGAGGCGCAAAACTTTGCCTAATGGATCCCAAGTTCCCATAATGATTTCTCTCCATTCATATTTTAGAAGTTGGATACTGCTTTCCAATTTCACTGCTATTCTATTTGTCTCGAATGGTCTAGAAATGTTACGCAGCCGTCGGACCCATTAACCAATCCGTATTTACAGGCAAGAGGATTTTTACAGTCGTGCCGCGTGCGCTGCCTTCGGCAGGACTCGCAATTTGAATGGCGCCGAAATGGGCTTTGATTACTTGCTTGACCATGAAAAGTCCCCAGCCCAAACTTAAACTCTGTCCTTCGACTGATTTTGTTGTAAAGCCCGGTTCAAATACATGCGGCAGTTGTGTTGCAGGAATCCCGACGCCGCTGTCGCTCAACACCGCCATAATTTGATCTTTAGAGGACAGGTATTGCGTGCGCGCGAATAACGAACCGCCATTTTGCATTGCCTCGACCGCGTTTTGCACCAGGCTCATCCATGCTTCCTGTATCTGATCCGCATAGCCATGTATGACCGGCAGCGATTCATCTATATCGCTTGTAAAGACGATTCCTAAACGCTCGA
Source organism: Chloroflexota bacterium (assembly GCA_004295045.1). GTDB lineage: Bacteria > Chloroflexota > Anaerolineae > UBA4142 > SHND01 > SHND01. The sequence goes on from SHND01000059.1 coordinate 188,523, forward strand.
ATCGTTCGGCGTACAAAGCCATCACATCGTGCACAATTCCGTTAAACGAAAAGGGAATCGCTTGACGTGCGCCTCCTGCCGTCACTTGGCGAAACGAGGCAGTCCAGTTGGCGATGCGGCGCGCATGGTCAATGATTTGTTGTGTATGCGCCAAAGTCTCCGGATCGCGTTCATGCCGCAGCGCGAGGATTTGCGCGCTGCCAATGATTGGCGTCAGCGCATTATTGATCTCGTGCGCGAGCCCGTGCGCGAGACTTGCCACCGCCGCGCGGCGCGCCGCGCTGACCAGTTGCAGCTGCGCTTCACGCAGTTCGCGGATCACGCGTTCCAATTCTTCTGTCTGTGCCGCTTGCTCGAGCGCGCGTCGTTCGGCATCGGCGCGCCATTTGCGAATTTCTTGCAGGTCGGCAAAACGCGCAATCGCCAGCGCCAGCGCGCGTTCCAAATCATCTTCCCGCACCGGCTTGGTGAGAAATCCACTGGCGCCCGCATCCACCGCCTGCTCTAACGACTCGCGATCATCCATCGCGCTGACGACTACGATGGGCGTTGGCACCTCTTTTTTCAGTTCTGCCATCGCCGTCCAGCCGTCCATCACCGGCATCCGCAGGTCCATGATGACAACGTCGGGATGCAGCGCGCGCGTCAAGGCAATCGCTTCGAGCCCATTTTGCGCGGTGCCGACAACCGTGTGTCCGAGACGGATCAGCGAACGCTTGAGCAGCTCTGCGGGCAGTACTTCATCTTCCGCGATGAGAACGCGCCAGACGGGACTGCTGTCAATTACATGTTGGCGCGCGCGGAGCGCTTCCAAATCGCGATAGATTAAACTCATACGACATCCTCCTCCAACTGGAAGCGAATGTCGGCGCAAGTCCAAAGACCGCGCCGCACTAGGACAAAATGTCCGTGTAAATCCTTCTCAACTAGTGTTCTAACCAGATTCAAACCCAAGCCCGCATCAGTGATCACGTCAAAGGTGTCTTCAAGTCCTCTGCCATTGTCCTGTAATTGAAAGCCGACCTCTTGATCGAATTGTTGCACGACATAGCGCAAAATAAAATGGGGCGCGGACTGACCGTTTAGTCCGTGTCGCAGCGCGTTCGTTGCCAATTCGTTCAGGACGAGCGCGAGCGTTGTCATCTGGCGCGCGCCAACGCGCACCTCATCGCCCTGACACTCGATATTAACCAGCGCGCCGGGCTGCGCGAGATTGCGCACGGTATCTTGCAAGACGCGCCGCCCCAAGTCCAACAGATTCACGTGCGCTTCCCCCGAGCGCGCCAACAGCGCGTGGGCAAGCGACATGCTTTGGACGCGTCCCAATGTTTCATTCAAAATCTGTTCGCGCGTTTCGGATGGTTCGTCCAATGCCATATACAACAGTGACGTAATGGCAGCCAGATTGTTTTTGACGCGATGGGAAAGTTCGCGCAAGAGCGCAGCTTTGACTTCGGCATCCCGTTTCGTTTGTTCGTACAAGCGCGCGTTTTCGATTGCGATTGCCAGCTGATTCGCAAAAGCAGTGAGCAGCTGTTCCACATGTTCGTCAAAGGCATCCGGGGCTTTGGCTTCCAAATTCAGTACGCCAATGGTGCGCTGCCCAATGCGCAGTGGCAGGCAGATTTCGGACATGATGTGCGGCGAGAGCGCATGATAGCGAGGATCCTCCGTTACATTCCCGACGCGCACGGCGTGTCCATGCTCCATCACCCATCCCATAATGCCAACCTCGTGTGGAAGCGTTAGGTCTTTGCTCAACAAGTCGGGATGACCCATCATCGCCATCGGCACCAACGCGCCGTCCGCTTCGCGCTGTAGACTCACTTCGCCGAGATCGAAATCGCAAAGACGCCCGGCGGCTTCTAACGCGCGTTTGCCCAGCGTCTGAATGTCCAGCGTGCCGCCCAACTCGCGCGCAAAATGATACATCGTTTCCGTTTCTTGTAAACGCTGCTGGGCATCGCGATACAAACGCGCATTTTGAATCGCGATCGTTGCTTGATTCGCCAGACTTTCGACCAGTTGCAATTCACTCGCATCAAAACTGCGCAAGTGTTTGCGCTCGCCGAGCTCGACATAGCCCACAATTTCGCCGCGTGCGACCAGAGGCGCGAGAACAAAGGCGCGCCAGTGAAATTTTTCCAATAGGTCGCGTTCCATCGGCGTCAGATTTGGGTCGTCCAGACGATATGCTTTGGCTTGCGCGGTGCTGTGATGGTTCGATTGATCATCTGTAAGCAAAAAGGGAAAACGCGTGCCGGGTTCCGCGCGCACCGGGGTCAGCGGATCGCGATCTAAAAGCGTGATCATTTCACGCCGCGGCAAATCTACCTCCGAGATTGTACAGCTGTCCACATTCAGCGCGGCGATGAATTGATCGGCGACGCGTTCCAGCACCGCATCGAATTTCAAATCGGCGCTGACCGTTTGTGCGGCGGCGTGAAGCATCCGCACTTGAAACAGCCGCTGCTGTGTTTCTTCAAACAGGCGCGCGTTCTCGATGGCGCCGACGAGCTGATTGGCAAACGTTGTGAGCAGCTTGACGTCGGCTTCTGTCAGCTGCGCTCTCTGGGGAGCGGCAGCTTCAGACTTGCGCGTTTCCACATTGAGCGCGCCCAGTACGCGCGTGCCGGCGATCAGCGGCACGGCAATTTCTGATTGAACGTCATCGAGCGCAGCCAAATAGCCGGGTTCGGGCATTGCATCCGGCAGGAAAATCGGATTGCGCGTGCTGACCGCGCGGGCAATGATTCCCCGATTCAGTGGGAGTACGACGAACGGCGCATCGTAGCCGCGCTGGACTTGCATATGCAGCGCGTTATTTTCCAGAAAATAGATGCTCACATGTTGATAGCCCAAAATATCGCGCAGCGAGTCCACACTGTTCTCGCAAATCGTACGAACGTCGAGCGTACTGTTGATCAGGTGACTCGCTTCATAGAGCGCCTGCAGTTCGCGCGTCCGTGTCTGCGCGGCTTGATACAACTGGGCGTTGCTCAGGGCAGCGGCAGCTTGGGTTGCCATCGTCTGCACAAAGCGTATCTGTTCGGTTGTCCATTCGCGCGGCGCGCAGGTGTCCCACAGACTCAAATATCCTGTCACCTGATCGCTGGTGATCAATGGTACACGGAGGATCGTATGCGCGCCATTCTTTTGCATGAACTTGCGCATTGGGGATGAGAGCTGCGGGTCCGCTGCGTTGGTGAGATTTGGTCGTTGGCGAAGAATGTCACGGAGTTCAGGCAGTGCGTCCAATTTCGCCCCGCGCGGTCCCCAACGCTCCTGCGCGTTCGCCGCGTCGGAAAAAGCAGCATATGCTTGCGTCAATTCTGTCCCCAAAGAATCGAATTGAATATAGTACGCGCTGGTGAGGTCGAACGCGTGTAGTAATTGATCGAGCAAACGCGCAATGACCTGTTCCGGTTCCAGCGTGGAGGCGGTTGCGCGAAATCCTTCAAACAATAGATTCAATTCTCCCGCGCGGCGCTGTACTTGGTCAAAGTAACGCGCGCGTTCCAAAGTGCTGGCGGTCTGATTCGCTAACAAGGCAAGCGTCTGCGCATCCGTTTCCGTGTATTGCCGTTCGCGGCGTGTATTGACCACGATGACGCCGACGATACGCTCACTGAGCATCATCGGCACAGCCAACCCTGCGCGAAAGCCCAGCTCGACGATCAGAGGTCGAATATGTGTCATCGAGGCAGGTTCTGAATCACTCCACCACACTGCTTGTCCCGCCGTGAATGCTGTCCCCGAGGTCGAAGTGTAATCCGGCGCAAGTTGAATTTCCAAAAGTTCTTCGGGAACGAAACCGGCATGCGCTTGGGCGCGCAGCATTCCATCTTCTTGAAGCAAAAAGATTCGCGCGCTCTCGGTTTCCAACGCGCGCAGCGCGGCGTCAGCGGCTTGATCGAGAATTGTTTGCGGCATCGTCGTCACGAGCAAGGTCGCCGAAAGTTCAGTCAAGATTTGCTGCGCGTGTACGCGTTCTTGCAGCGCATTGACCAACTGCGCTTTTTCAAGCGCCGCCGCCATTTGATTTGCCAATGTCTCCAGAGCGCGGATATCGTTCACATCAAACGCATTGTGCGCTTGACTTTCGATGTCCAAAACGCCCAAGACGTTTTTGCCGCTAATCATTGGGACACACAATGCAGAATTTGCGGCGCAGTCCGGATCAGGCAGATAACGCACATCGTTGGCGATGTCGCCGCTGTAAACGGTTTGTCGCGTGCGCGCCGCGAGCCCGACCAAGCCCGCTGCCGCGCTCCAGCGGTGACCGAGACAATACAAGTGGGCGTTGGGACCAGCCGCGGCGCGCTGTTCCATTTCGTTCTTGCGCGCGTCATACAGCGATAGGCAAACATGATGATAGCCAAAGCGATCTTGCACCGCTTGAACCATAGCGCGTACGATCTCATCGGGGTCTGAAAATGCCCCGGCGTGCGCAGCGATTTCTCCAACCAATGCCAACTGCGCCGCGCGTTTTTCTTGTTCGGTCAAGAGCCGCGCTTTATCCAACGCGGAAGCAGCTTGCTGCGCCAACGCAGCAATTGCGGGTAAATCATTTTCTACTAACGCGTTGCCAAACACCGCCAAAATTCCGCTTGTTGTATCGCCGACCAACATCGGCGCGAAAACAACGTGCTTTAACCCCAACGGCGCGAGCGAATTTTCGGTGAATGAATCCGGGTTGTGCGTCAAAGCACGCTTGATCGTTTCGGCTGCGTTTTCAACATAGACCGGTGCATGCGTTGCAAGCACTTGCGTAACGACTGGTTTGCCCTCAACCGAAAGTTGAAATGTCTCTAGCTCTACCTGCAATTGTCCCAGCAGCTCTTGCAGCACATTGGACGCTAGCGAAGTATAAGCGATGCGCAATGCGATATTCGGTTCCACCCATTCCAAAATAACGCTGTGCATTGCGAGTCGTTCCAGTTCCGCGCCAATGGTAGCATAGACTTGGGCGGGCGTCGTTGCCGCTTGAATCCGCAAAGCCACCGCGTTAATGAGCGCCCATTGCTGCTGTTGATGTTCTGCGAGAGTGCGCGCGCTTTCGGCAGTTTCTTTTTCACTGCGCCAATGCGCCAGCATCATGGCGTTCGCGCGCGCGAGCAAAAAGATGACGTAAAAGATTGCGGCGAGGATAAAAACTTGTCCGACCGTTTGCACAGGCGGCGGCAAGATGCGCGGTGCAAGACTCAAACCGGAGAATTCGAGCGCCAGCTGCGCGACAATGCCAAGTCCACACAAAGCTGCGATGCGCAAGAGCGCGGGGCGACCCAAAAGCAAAAGCGCGTTGAGGGCGACGATGACATAAATCATCAAAAATCCATTGATGATTTGACCGAGATAAAAGATTGTGGCGCAGTTGAGAACAACATCCCCCGCCAATGCGAAAAAGATGACGCGTCCTCGATCGTATCGCCGCGTGAGAGTCGGCAGCGCCAAGCTCGCGGCGAAATTGACTCCAATCAGCAAGGCGAGGAGGGGAAAAAGTGGACCCGGCTGCGATACCTCGATCGCAAGCGCGACAATGAGGGCGAGCGCAAAGATTACAATGCGTCCACGAAGCCACAAGGGGAGATATAGTTCGCCAAACTCGGTCATAGACTCGCCAAGCGTGCGGTGCTAAAAAAAGGCGCTTTGAGCTTGCCGGCTCAAAACGAGCAAGCTCAAAGCGCGCGTAGCGTAGCGTAGTTGAAATGATTCGTCAATGGGGAAATAGCATCATACGTCGAGTTTCGCATTTTTCGCATGCGTCTGGATGAACCGTTTGCGCGGCGGCACTTCATTGCCCATCAACATATCGAACGTGCGGTCGGCTTCGGCAGCATCTTCGACGGTCACTTGCAAGAGGGTGCGATTTTCGGGATTCATCGTCGTTTCCCACAATTGTTCGGGATTCATTTCGCCGAGCCCTTTGTAACGTTGGAGTTCCAACTTGCCATTTTTGTTTTTCTTGCGGAGTTCTTCCAACGCGTGATCGTCATAGAGATATTGCGCCTCTTTACCCACTTTGACTTTGTATAACGGCGGTTGCGCGATGTACAAGTGACCGTGTTCGACAAGCGGCGTCATGTAGCGAAAGAAAAAGGTGAGCAGCAGCGTGCGGATGTGCGCGCCGTCCACGTCCGCGTCGGACATGAGGATCACGCGCGAGTAACGCAAATTCGTCATGTCAAAATTGTTACCGACACCGGTGCCGATCGCGGTAATGAGCGCGCGAATTTCTTCGTTTTGCAGCATCTTGTCCAAACGCGATTTTTCAACATTCATGATCTTGCCGCGCAGGGGTAAAATCGCCTGGAACTTTCGGTCGCGCCCTTGTTTTGCGCTCCCGCCTGCGGAATCGCCTTCCACAATGTACAATTCCGCGTTCTCCGCCTCGCGTTCGGAACAATCGGCAAGTTTGCCCGGCAGTGAAAGCGATTCGAGCGCGCTTTTGCGAATGACCAAATCGCGCGCCTGACGCGCGGCTTCGCGCGCGCGGGCGGCGGTGATGCCTTTTTGAATAATCTCTTTGGCTTCACGCGCGTGTTCTTCGAGCCATTCCGCAAACGCTTCGCCGACGACGGATTCTACTTGCGTTTTCATTTCCGCGTTGCCGAGTTTCGCTTTGGTCTGCGACTCGAATTGCGGCTCTTGTAATTTCACGGAAACAATTGCGGTGAGTCCTTCGCGCGTGTCGTCGCCGGTGAGGGACGGGTCGCCTTCTTTCAGAACTTTGTTGCGGCGCGCGTAATCGTTCAACGTGCGCGTCAGCGCGGTGCGAAAGCCGGTGAGGTGTGTGCCGCCGTCATGGGTGTTGATGTTGTTGGCGAAGGTAAAAACCGATTCGTTGTAGTCGGTGGTGTATTGAATCGCCGCCTCGATGTAATTGCCTTCGACGGGCGCGCTAACATGAAATGGCGCATGCAACGGTTTTCGATTTTTATTGAGATAGCGCACAAACGAAGTGATGCCGCCTTCAAAATAAAAAGTTGTCTCGCGGTCTTCGCGCTCGTCAACGAATTTGATCGTGAGCCCTTTGGTAAGGAACGCCATCTCACGAAAACGCTGTGATAACACATCGAACTTGTAATCAATCGTTTTGAAAATCGTCTTGTCGGGAAAGAACCGTTGAATCGTGCCGCTGCGTTCCTCTGCCGGATATTTGCCGACTTGTTTCACATCGGCTTGGGGCACGCCGCGCTTGTAGGTTTGCCGGTACAATTTGCCGTCACGCCGCACGGTTGACTCGAACCATTCCGAGAGCGCGTTGACCGCGCTGACGCCGACGCCGTGCAAACCCGACGCGACTTTGTAACCACCGCCGCCGAATTTTCCACCCGCATGCAGTTTCGTCATGATGACTTGCAGCGCGGAGGTTCCGGTTTGAGGATGAACGTCGACGGGAATTCCGCGCCCGTTGTCTGTCACTGTCACCACATTGTCGCTGTCAATCGTGATCGTGATGTAATCCGCTTTGCCCGCGAGCGCTTCATCAATCGCGTTATCAACGACTTCGTACACGAGTTGATGCAAACCGCGAATATCCGTTGAGCCGATGTACATGCCGGGGCGGCGGCGCACCGCTTCCAGTCCTTCCAGAATTTGAATTTTGTCGGCGGTATAATTTTCAGTTGGAATATTTTCGAGTTCGAGTTCTTTGGTTTTGGGCATGGTACACCTGGTCACGAGTAATAATCCATCAATTATGCATATTCGTATAACGGCACTGTACTCACGGGATTCGTTCGCTCTTGCAACAATTGTTCAATTCGACGTACCGTTTCGGGTTTGAACAAGACATCGCCGCACACAGAACATACATCTGCTGGCACATGGTCAATCACAATAACATGTCCATGATAACGTACGGCATGAATAACTTGTTTTTCTTCATACTCGCCGGGACAATCTTGGATACTACATCTCATTCTTTTTTCCTCCGCTGTGTTGGTGTGACCCACTTTGGGAGTTTCGGTTCATAGACAGTAATGAGGATCAAGACAGGTTGCGCTGTTGTGCAAACAATGTGCAGATCGCGTTTTCGATTTGTTTGTCCGTAAATCAAACAGCACGCGCCGCGTTGATGTTCGGGGTAGTATTCTAAAATTTGGGCAGTCGAAGTTGCTTCCAATACTTGATCAAGGGTTATTTCTTCCTCGATCATTTCTTGTTGCGCATGTTGCGTCACCCGAATCTTTTCTTGGCGCGCGAGCAAACGGATTCGTTCCAACGCGATTGACAAAGCATCAGCCGCAGATTCGCTCATCCGGTCATGCCTCAAAACGCTGTCGCACCCTCTCCAACGCCTTCCTTGCCATCAGCAAATTTACGTGATTCAACATCAGCAAACCAAAAATACTATCATCTACCACACCATCGCCCTACCGCTCATACTGTCTCATCATCTCTTCCGAGAACGGTCTGCCGCTCGCACGATAAATTTCGATCACCGCGTTCGCGTCGTACGGCACGCGGCGAAATTCCAATGCCACGCGTTCTTGCTCCACCGTAAGCAGCGCGTATTCTGCCACCGCGTCGAAATGAAAATCATCTTCGGGTTGATGACGACTGTACGCCAAGCCCACGCTGCCCGGATTGAAATGAAAAGTGTCGCGCACGCGGCGCAAAAATTGAACGTGCGTGTGTCCGCCGCAGTAAAGATAATTTGCGTCACCTTGCAGCGCGTTCACAAAATTTTCATACGGCGTATCGGGCAGCAAAATTTCGTCGAACGACGCGGGCGTGCCGTGATAACACAATAAATTTTTTGTGTCCGAAAGCGGAATCAAAATCGTCGGTTGAAACGTTCCGATGAACGCGCGGTCATCGTCCGTCAATTTTGACAAGCTCCATTCGCGCACCGCGTTCATTTTTGCCAGGCGTTCGGCGGACGGATTTTCCGCGCCCGTTTCAATTCCCGTCAAGAGCCACGCATCCGCATTCCCCATCACGATGGGAATCGCGAGCGAACGCAAGCGCATCACCGTCTCGTGCGGCTGCGCGCCGCCTTGAATCGCATCGCCGAGACAGACGAGCGCGTCGGCAGGATGCGTTTCTAAATCGGTGAGCAGCGCGTCGAACGCGTACGCGTTGCCGTGAATATCAGAAAGAACCGCGAGGCGCATAGATTCTCCAAAGGAATGGACGCCGCGTCATTTCTTGACGGCATTGAGATTTTGCCGTATTTGTTCCAAAACCAGCATCCGATCTTGGTAATACACCATCGAAGCCGCAATCAGCGCTGTCCCGATGAACGCGTTCGCCGTAATCCCAATGATCACGCCAATCGGATTTACCGTAAAGCCATCCCACACGATCGCGAGTCCGCGATCCAAAAAGACGGACAACGCCACAAGTCCGAGGGAAGACCAAAAGAAGACGCGGAATAAAAGGGTGCTTCGTCTCAGCGCCTGGCGAATGCCAATGTCGCTTACTGCAGCCGCGCTGGGCACAAAAAAGAAATAAATGAAGACCCAAAACAGTCCGATGGTGATCAGCAATGTCGCAAAAGCGCCGATCTCCGGACTATTCACCGCGGACTCGATTAGCAAGAGAACCAAAACCGCTGCAAGCAAAAGGGCGATGAGCAACAGCGCAAACAAAATCAAGCGCAGCCACAAGCGTGCCACGCGCAAGAGACTTGCACCGCGCGGCTGTGATTCCAAGGGGCGCGCCCCTTGCGCGATCCATTCCAGATAGAGCGCAACCGCCAGCAGTCCCAAGATAAACAAAGGTATGAATAACAATACCATCAACGCCGATGACTGGAGCGGAATGGAATATGCCCAAGCATTGATTGGGCTTGTGACGTCTGCCGCATCAACCGCCAGCAGCGATGGGAGGCGTGCGACTCCATTCAACGCGGCGGTGACCAAACCCAACAGATTAAAGGACTCTGCCATTTGCTGCAAGCCGCGCCGCGTTTCCTCCGCCGCCTCGGGGTCGGACGATAACGCTGTTGCGCCCAACATGATTGTGACATAAGGACGAAACAATTGCGTCAACGAAAGACGCGGCAACAGCCAGATCAGCGCGTCAAACAAAATGGGAATGAGCAAAGTCCAGGGACGCCGCCACACCAATGCCAAGCCGGCGCTGATTGCATCAATTACGCCGAGCGGTTTCTTTACTGCTACAGTACGAGTATTCGTTTGTCTCATAATATTCAACTCTTTTCAAAACGCGTCGATTATACGTCCGCGCTTTTCGTGTGTCAAAGAAATGCGCTCAAGTAGAACGGATTTTCGAAATTTCACGCGTCGCCGGCTGTGCTGCGCGGCAGCTGTGTTTTCCGCAACCCCAACGCGAGGACAAAACCCGTACTCGCCATGAAAAACGTGATTGCAAATAGCGGCGTATAGCCAAACAACTCCAAAATTGTGCCGCCGATGATCGGAATAAATGTTGCAATTCCAAGCAGCGTGTTGGTAAAACCAATGTACAGCGTGCGCTGCGCGGGCGGCGCGAGATTGAGCAAAAATGTTGGAAACGCAATGTTCGCCGCCGTGCGCGCGATGCCATACACGACAAAAATTAGACTGAACGCCCACACATTCGCATCGCCGCGTCCAAACGCGCCAAACGTCAACGCGAACAAGGGCATGATTGGCGTCGCTCCCGCCGCGAGCAGCAGCACCCAATTTAATTTGTGATGATCGCTTAGATACGAAAGCAGTGGGGTTGATACCAACGCGGAAGCAGTGGTCAAACCGATATACAAACCGATGATCGAATCGGGCGCGCCTAACTGCTGGGTCGCATAGATTGCATAAAACGGCGTCGCCAAGTCGCCCGCCGCCAAAACAAAACGCGTCAGCAAGTAGCGCCGATACGAATGATTCTCGCGCACAATGACGCGTGCCGCACCCAACTGCTGGGTAAACGTGATCCCATTACCGGTAATCTCTTCATGTGGCTCGCGTATGAGTGTAAAAATAATCAGCCCAGCCCCAATCGCGCCGAATGCGACAATGAACAAGACGCCAAAGTTATCGGGAAAGACAAAGCCGCGTTGGGGGCTCAACGCGACGGCGACCAAATAACCTGCCAGCAACCCCATCGTCGTGCCTGAAAGTTCGCGCAAGCCAAAAAACGAACCGCGCCGCTGAGTCGGAATCACTTTGGCGACGATGGTCATGAACGCGTTTCCCGCGACGCCTGCCGCCAAGGAATAGATCGTCATGAGAATGAAAAAGATGACGAGCAGCAGTGTGGGATTCTGCGCGCCGAGCGTAAAGGTTGCAATGACGATAAAGAACCAACAAATAATACGCACGACCGCCGCGCCCGTGTACACCGGTTTTTTCAACGGCAATTGCTGCAGCCGATGCGAGATCAAGAATTGTGGGACGAACCAGCCGCCATTGTAAATCGCCGCCAACAAACCGACGAGAAAACTTGAACCGCCCAATTGCGTGACGAAGAGCGCGAGCGTCAGCGACGGCGCAATCAACGCATCCACAAATCCAAAAATGGCGCCGTTCAACAAGCCGACGGTGTAATTGTAGCGCAGATGCTTTTCGACGAACAAAGGGACCGGCAAATTCATAATGAAAGGATGCGCCAAGAGACGCGAACAGTGATTATAGACGGTTATGGGCGAGAGGCAATTTACGTATGCTGTGCAAGCGCCTCGGGCATGTAGTCGTTTGTAAACGCGTTGCATGCAAAATTGAAAGCGTGTACAATCTTCCGCGCATGTAACATTTCGTTCATACATTCCACTCAAGGATTTTGATATGTTGCCAACGACGGCGGACTTTGTAATTATCGGCGGCGGTTGCATGGGCGCGAGCGCCGCGTATCATCTCGCCCAACGTAATGCGGGAAAAATTGTTTTACTCGAACGCGAAAAATTTTTGGCGATGGGTTCCACGGGGCGCAACGCGGGCGGCGTGCGCTATCAATTTTCCACTCCCGTCAATATCCAACTCTCGAATTATTCGCTTGACATCATTCAACGCTTTCCGGAAATCTTTGGCGTCTCGGCAGAATATCATCCGCTCGGTTATCTCTTTCTCCTCACCACGCCCGACGAAGTAGAATTATTTAAAAAAAATATCGCGCTGCAGCAAGCGCTCGGCGTCCACGATGTGCGTTTTCTCACTGTTGACGAGATCGCACAACTCGCGCCGCACGTGAATCTCGAAGGCGTACTCGGCGGCAGCATTTGTCCGCGCGATGGCACCGCCGACCCGAACACGATTACACAAACGTTCGCGAGCCAAGCAAGAAAACTCGGCGCGCAAATCGAAAATGAAACAAACGTTGTCGGCATCGAAACAGAAAGCGGGCGCGTGATGCGCGTGAAAACCAATCGCGGCGACATTGAAACGAATGTGGTGGTGAATTGCGCGGGACCGTGGGCGTCGAAAATCGGCGCGTTCGTCGGACTCGACATTCCAATTGTTCCGCTCCGCCGCCAATTTTTCAACACCGCCGAAATTCCGGAAATTCCGCGCAATCATCCCTTTGTCATCGAATTCAGCACCTCGCTCTATTTTCATCCCGAAGCAGCGGGCTTGATTGTCGGCATGTCGAATCATCACGAAACGCCGGGCGAAACCTACGCGATTGACGAGGCATTTCATTTAGAAACATTGGAACGCGCGTTGTACCGTTTGCCGCTGCTGGAAAATGCGCGCATCATCCGACAACTCGCGGGCTTGTACGAAGTGACGCCCGACGCGCATCCGATTCTGGGACAAGCGCGCGACGTTTCAGGATTTTACATTTGCGCCGGTTTCAGCGGACACGGCTTTCAACATTCGCCCGGCGCGGGCAAGGTGATGAGCGAAATTATTTTGGACGGCGCGTCGAAAACGATTGATGTTTCAATGTTAGATTTGGAACGGTTTCGAGAGGGACGCGCGATTTTGGAACAGAATGTTGTTTGAGGTTATCCATGCCCATCTTCCGCGACCTCTTTCTCGCTCTCTCCACAAACGCTGCCGCGCATAAATTTGTGCTTGGCTTTCCGCCCGCGCGTGCCATGACGCGGCGTTTTGTCGCCGGTGAAACGCTGGAGGGAGCGATTGCTGTGGTGAAACGCGTCAACGCCGACGGCATGCTGGCGACGCTCGATTTTCTCGGCGAAGCGGTGACGAACGAACAAGCATCGCGCGGCGCGCGTGACGAGTATTTGCGAATTTTGGATGCCATTGAAACGAATCAACTGAATGCGTACGCGTCACTGAAACCAACGCAAATGGGTTTGGTCATCAGCTCCGACCTCGCGTTTGAAAATATTTCCGCGATTGCCGCACGCGCGTCTCAGGTGGGAACAACGGTGCGCGTCGAGATGGAAGATTCGCCGTTCACGCAAGCGACGATAGATTTGTTCAAAAAATTGCGCGCGGAATTTTCAAACGTCGGCACGGTGATCCAGAGTTGCTTGTTTCGCAGTGAAGCGGATATGCAAGATTTGTACGCGTTGGGCGCGATGGTGCGACTCGTCAAAGGCGCGTACAAAGAACCGCCCACCGTCGCGTTTCCGCAGAAAAAAGATGTGGATGCGAACTATTTGAAACTCGCGGAAATTTTTTTGTGCGACGAAAACGCGCCGCCGGGTACGAAACTCGCGCTGGCAACGCACGACGCGAAAATTATTGATTGGGCAAAAAATTTTTTCAAAGAACACAACACCGCGCGCGAACGCTACGAATTTCAAATGCTGTACGGGATTCGCTCTGATTTGCAGAAACAACTCAACGCGGAAGGTTACCCGATGCGCGTTTACGTTCCCTACGGCGGACAGTGGTATCCGTACTTTATGCGCCGTCTCGCTGAACGTCCGGCGAATGTGTTTTTCTTGATTAGCAATCTCTTCAAGTAGTGCGATGGTGCAATAGTGAGATGGTGCGATCGTAAGTTTTCTCGCACTGCGCCACTATCGCACGACTGCACTAACCCACTATCGTACTATGCGCGCAGAACTCGTATCCATCGGCACGGAACTCTTGCTCGGCGAAATCATTGACACGAACGCGGCGTGGTTGGCGCAGCAGCTTGCGGCGATTGGCGTGGACGTTTATTTTCGCACGACGGTTGGCGATAACGTTGGGCGCATCGCGGCGGCAATTCAAATTGGAATGAGTCGCGCCGACGTGATTATTACGACGGGCGGTTTGGGCCCCACCGTTGACGATATGACGCGCGAAGGAATTGCGAACGCGGTGGGCGCGCCGCTGGAATTGAATCACGAACTCGTGGAACAAATTCGCGCGCGCTTTGCGAAATGGGGGCGCACGATGAGCGAGAATAACGTGAAACAAGCGTACATTCCGCAAGGCGCGACGCCCGTCGAAAATCCCGTGGGCACAGCGCCGTGCTTCATTGTCGAACATCAAGGACATTTCGTTTTTGTTTTGCCCGGCGTCCCGCGCGAAATGAAACATCTCACCGAAACGCGCGTGCTGCCTTGGCTCCGCGAAAAAGCGGGCGACAGCTCTATCATTCTTTCCAAAATTTTGCGGACGTGCGCGGTGGGCGAAAGTTTGATTGACGAAAAAATCGGGGATTTGGAAATCGAAAGCAATCCCACTGTCGGACTCGCCGCCCATTCCGGACAAACCGACGTCCGCATCACGGCAAAAGCGGCAACGCGCGCCGACGCGGAAAAAATGCTTGCTGACATGGAAGCGCGCGTGCGCGAACGATTAGGCGATTGGATTTATGGCGTGGGCGATGAAACGGTGGAGCAGGTGGTCGCGCGCATGTTGACCGCGCAGCAGAAAACGGTGGCGCTGGCAGAATCGAATACGCAGGGGAAAATTGCCGAATTGCTGCGTTCGACGCCTGAAGGTTTGAACGTCGCCGACAATTTGATTCGTCTGAACGATGACGAGGTGAACGAAAAAAACGCGGAACAAATTGCCAACATACTGCGCGCGCAAACGGGCGCGGACATTGCGCTGGCGGTTTTGAGTACGATGGGCGCGCAAGATATGTACTTGGCGGATACGGGGAAAACCTCCATCGCAATTTCGTCCGATTCCAATACGCGCAGTTACACCTATCCCGTCGGTGGCATGGGCGAGATGGCGCAGCAGTGGACGGCGATACGCGCGCTGGATATTTTGCGAAGAGCGTTGTTATAACTGTATGGACACAGCGAGTTTCATTTTGGGAATCATCGTAGGCGTCGCGATTTCGGGCGTCGCGTTCGCGCTGACGGTATTTTTATTCCCGCGTTTATTCCACAACAAATGAAAGGAAAAGAATATGGCTGAATCGTATATTTTTCCCACAATCTGGTGGGACGGCAAACTGACGCCGCTGGAAAATGCCACGATGAATGTGACACAAATTGGCACGGCGAGCGTTTCGTCGGTGTTTGAAGGCATCCGCGCATATTTGAATCCGAACACGAACGAGTTGAATGTGTTTCAACTCGACGCGCATCTGAAGCGATTTTTACAATCCCTTCGCCTCGTGCGTTTGGAGCATGATTTTTCATTGCAGGATTTACATGATGCCGTCGTTGCGCTCGTGCGCGAAAACAATCCCGAACGCGATGTGTACATTCGTCCGTTCGGCTATGCCGAATCGCGCACCTTTGGCGCGGCGACAGACCCGCACGCGCACGTTGTCATTCATGTCACCGATTGGGATTCCAAATTGAAAACAGACTCGGTGAGTCATTCGTGCGTTTCTTCGTGGACGCGGCTTACGGATAATCAGATGTCGCCGCGCGTCAAGGCGAGCGCGAATTATCTCAATTCGAGATACGCGAACGAAGAAGCCAAACGCAACGGGTACGATCACGCGATTCTGTTGACGCCGCAGGGCAAAGTCGCGGAAGGACCCGGGATGTGTTTAATGATTGTCCGAAATGGCAAATTGATTACGCCATCCATCACGAGCGGAATTTTGGAAAGCGTTACGCGCGAAAGCGTGATGCAGCTTGCGCGCGAAGCATTAGAGCTCCCGGTGATTGAACGCGAGGTGGACCGCACTGAGCTTTACACCGCCGACGAAGCCTTTTTCTGCGGCACGGGCATTGAAATTACGCCTATCGTTTCAATTGATCGCATGAAACTGGGCAATGGCGATCCCGGTGAAATTACCCAGCGCGTGTTGAATTGCTATCACGATGTCGTGCGTGGGATCGAGCCGCGGTATGAAGAATGGAGAACAGTCATAAGCAATGAGTGATGAGGACTGAGGAGTGAACCGTTTTACTCATCGCTCAGTCCTCGTTACTCAGTCCTACCCAATGTCTCTCGGTATTCTCTTTGCTCTCACCGCCGCGTTTATTTGGTCAACGACAAGTTTGTTGGTCAAACATAACGCGGCGCGCGTGGACACGCTTTCGTTCAACGCGTTTCGCGTTGTCGTGGGCGCGCTGTTTTTTTATGTACTGCTGCCGTTCTTTGGCGGCGCGCAGCTCCTCGCGCAAATGTCACCACAGACGATTCTTGTGTTGAGCGTCTCGGTTGTGCTTGGCTTTTGCGTCGGCGATTCGATTTATTTTTGGAGCATGACGAAAATCGGCGCGTCGCGCGCGATGCCAATTTCGGGCGTCTATCCCGTTTTTACGTGGCTGCTCGCCGTTCCGTTGTTGGGCGAACAGGTGACGCCGCTCGCGATTCTTGGGACGGTGTTGGTGATTGTTGCGTTATTCTTGTTGGGACGCGAAAAATCGGCTGAGGCGGCAGAAGCGAACGATATGTTGATTACGTCACCGGAAGACGATGTGGAACCACGCGGCATTTCACAACGCACGCGTTATCTTGCCGTCGCCGCGGCAGTCTTCGCCGCGTTCATGTGGGCGTGTTCGACGACGCTGCTGCGGTTGGGAATTCAGATGCAAGAGCCGCTGACGCTGTATGACAACTTGCAACAATCGGTCTTGGTTGGCGCGATTCGCTTGACCGTCGCGGCGATTGTGCTGTTGCCCATCACGCAGTGGTTAAAAGGTTCGCAGGTGTGGGCAATCTATCGCACGCGTGAATTGCCGAAACTGATTGCGCTCGGAATTTACAGCACAGGCGTTGGCAGCTTGTTTTTTGTGTTGGGCGTCGCGCTCGCGGGCGCGGCGCGCGCCGCGTTATTCAATAGCGCCGCGCCGTTGCTTGGCGTGATATTTTCGGGGATATTTTTTAATGAAAAGTTGACGCGGCGCGTGTGGATGGGGACCGCGTTGGCGCTGGTCGGCGTGTGGCTGGTGTTGATTTGAGAGGCGATAAAACTTTATACTACCGCGAGAGGACGCGTCGTCAGGATATCGTTCTCCGACAAACGGCGAATTTGCTTCGGTGCAAGCGTTAGCAACGCGCGGGTTTCCCCATTTGGGTTAACAAATTCTACTTCGTACGCGAGAAAAGGGCGCGTATAGATTTCGACTATCGTGCCGACATCGCCGCGCAACACATGTTCGGGCTTGAAGTTATCTGTCACGATTACAGTTTCGAGTAACTCAAATTTGGGTTCCATTTTCTTTACCCTTTCTTGCGTGGCGCAGGTTCGATGGTCACCAACTCTGGCACATCACTTTCAAAGCGCACAATCCAAACGGTAGTCACTTGGCGCGGCGCGCCGCTCGGTCCCTGTAACGGCGCGGTAATTGTATATTTTGTGCCATGCGCGGACGGCTTGCCGGGTTTCGCCGGATGAATCAAATGCTGTGCGCGGATAGCTTGTTCAAGTTGTTGCCATTCATCACGACGAAAACCCATTTGCCCAAAGAACACTGCTTTGTATCCACCGGATGAATGGTCAAGATTGAGCGCATAGTCACGCAATTTGCGCGGCTCGATCACCGCGCGTTCCGCGTTTGGCAAACGTCCAATCACAAGAAAATTATATCATCATTTATCAGGAGAATTCGTTTCAATAAAAAAAATTTGGATAGAAACGGAACCGGGTTCCGCTTCTACCCAAAAATTGTTTTACTGGTCCATCCCAACGACGACAGCTTTAGTATGCTTTATTCGCTTTGTTATTATTGAGCAAATGTCCCAGGAAATCGCGCGCTCCCGTTCCAACCAGTCCCCAGAGCAAAAGTGGTTCGGGCGCAATTTCGAGAAAGAATCCGAGCAGCGCGGGAAACACGATCGCGATGGGATTTGCGGCAATGTCGGGCGAACCTTGCGCTGCCCAAATGCCAAGAATGTTTGTCACAACGCCATAGGCATACGATAGCAAGCCGATGGCGACGATGGTAAGTGAGTGATTCATTCCCTCTTCGTTAAAGATGAGTTCAATGATAGTCACCGAAATCGCGAGGACATATCCTATCCACGCGTATTGTGGCAGCACAAATTTGAACCCGTCCGCCGAAAATTGGACGGAAATGAACCACAACACGATGGCGACGCCGATAGCTAAAAGATGGACCAGTTGTTCGTAACGCTTTTCGTTCATATTTTTCTCCTTTGTTTTCTAGTACAGCGTTACCTGTAAATTATGTGCGTCACTTGACGCCATTCAGTAGCGGTTTTGACATAAATCTTACACCCAAGGCGCGAAATTAGAGAAAATTTGTTCTGCCATGAATGGCGCGCGCGCAATAGCATAAAAATGTACTTTCAAGACAAGGTGGTTTGGATAACGGGCGCGTCGTCCGGCATCGGTGAAGGACTCGCCTGCGCATTGGCGAAACGGAACGCACGATTGATTTTGTCGGGGCGACGCGTGGAGGAATTGGAACGCGTCAAAAAAATTTGCGCGGGCGATTCATCGCACAGTGCAATTCTGCCGCTCGATGTTGCTGATTTGGACGCCGCTTTGACCAAAGCCGTACTGCCGTATATGATAGAACAACGTATATGGTTACTCCTCTTTCAATTACAATTTATGGCAGTGTGACGTGTGAAGATACCGCGATCACCACTGCGCGGCTGCGCGCGTTGAATATTCCATTCACGCTCTACAATCGCGAAGAAAATTCCAACGTGGACGCGCTGTTGGAAAAATACAATAACGGCAAGCGCGTGACGCCGACGCTGGTATTCGGCGACGCGCAGTTTGTGATCGCCGAGCCGTCGCTGCAAGACCTCGAAGCCGCGCTGCGCGAGGTAGGATACGAATTTGAGGCGGCGCGCGCAGATGAAATTCGCGGCGCATTGAAAAATCAACGCCTGCCCAATTTCACATTGTCGTCATCGCACGGCGACGCGGTGACGTTGTATAAATTGCCTCGACGCAAACGCGCGGTCTTGTTTTTTGTGGATGATGCCAATGACCGCGTCAGTCAAGGTTACGCGCGTCAATTGACGAATCAGCGCGAGCTCTTTGAAGAATACAACGCGCTGCCGCTGCCCATCGTGCGCGCGGATTTGCAAACGACGAAAGAATGGGCGCATGAATTTGCGCGCGGCTATGCCGCATTGTCCGATGCCGACGGAAACGTAAAACAAGAATACGCCGCGCTGTTGGGCGTGAACGCGACGGAGGCGTTACTGGTGATTCTCGATTCGTTTTGCGCGCCGCGCGCGGTTTCTCACGCGGCAGACGCGGGGGGCTTGATTGCGCCGAATGAGATCACGAGTTGGCTGCACTTGATAGATTGCGAATGTGACGAATGAGGGATCGGAGTCGAGTGGTCAGTTTGATCACATCAAAAAAAATTCGGGACACGCGTCCCGAATTTTTTAATTCACTTGCGATTTGAGATACGCTTCGATCAACGGGTCAATTTCGCCGTCGAGGACCAAGTCGGTGCGCGCCGTTTCGTATTCGCTGCGATTGTCCTTGACCATTTGGTACGGATGCAGCACGTACGAACGAATCGCGTTGCCCCAGCCCGCTTCGACATGTTTGCCTTTGATGCGCGCGCGTTCCGCTTCTTGCTCTTCGATTTTCTTTTCCACCAAACGTCCGCGTAACACTTTCCACGCGTTCTCTTTGTTTTGCAACTGCGAACGCTCGTTTTGACAGGTGACGACAATGCCCGTTGGAACGTGCGTCAAGCGCACCGCTGTCGCCACTTTTTGCACATTTTGTCCGCCGTGTCCCGACGCGTGATAAATGTCCACGCGCACGTCGTCGGGATTGATTTCGATTTCGCCGTCATCTTCGAGTTCAGGCACTACCTCAACCAACGCGAACGACGTGTGGCGACGATTGTTTGCATCGAACGGCGAAAGGCGCACGAGGCGATGCACACCGCGTTCCGCTTTCAAACGTCCGTATGCCAACTCGCCTTTGACCTCGACGGTCACACTTTTGATGCCCGCCTCTTCGCCTTCGGTCTCTTCCAAAATTTCTGTTTTATAGCCGTGCGATTCCGCCCAACGCAAATACATGCGCAAAAGCATCTGCGCCCAATCTTGCGCTTCGGTGCCGCCCGCGCCCGCGTGAATCGAAAATGCCGCGTTGTTGTGGTCATACGGCTCGGAAAACAATAACTCGAGTTCGAGCGCGTTCAATTCTTTTTCGAGGGCGAAAGTCTCTTCGGTAACTTGTTGAAGCGTGTCCGCGTCATTTTCTTCCACCGCGAGTTCGAGCAGTTCGGGCGCATCGCGTAAACGCGCTTGCAAATCTTTCCACCGCGTCATATCGGCTTGGCGCGCGGTGAGGTCTTTCATCACCTTTTGCGCGTTCTGCGTATCATTCCAAAAATCGGGTGCGCTCGATTTTTCTTCCAGCGCGGCAATTTGTTTTTCTTTGCCCGGCAGGTCAAAGACGCTCCAACAGCGTCGCGAGCCGCGCATTCATTTCCGTTAAACGTGATTTCAAGTCTTCCATTTTGGTTTCCTCTTATGCGGTTTCGAGTTGAATTGTTTTTAGTTTCTCTGGTGTTGTTCGTTTGCTCAAGTCGAGGATTTCGATTCCAACGACTTGCCCCTCTTTATCGTAATCAAGAATCACGCCGGGTTGAACCTCTTCGGATTCAACGATTGCTGTCTCGTCAAGGCGCAAATAGAGCGCATCGCTTTCGCGGTCAATTCGTAGTCTCATCGTTTCCTCCTCATGCGGCGATCAAAAAACACAGTGACAATTCGGTTGGGCTGAATATTTTTGTTCACAACCACGCGCAAGATCCGGTCATCAAATTCAGGAATCGTTTTGAGGAAATGTGTATTCGCATCTTTTCCCACCTCAGTCCGCTTGGGCGATTCGATGGTTCGCCAGACCCATTCCTCTTTGATATTACGTTCTGCCATCGCCGCGCGTGCATGTGTAGTGAATACTATGTCAGCCACAAGAATTATCCCTCAAACAAATCCTGCACAAACTCTTTCGCATCAAATTCCGCGAAATCGTCAATCTTTTCGCCGGTGCCAATGTATTTGATTGGCAGTTTCAATTCTTTCGCAATCGCAAAGACGATGCCGCCTTTCGCGGTGCCGTCGAGCTTTGCCAAAACGATTCCGGTGAGCGGAACCGCTTTTTTGAATTCGCGCGCTTGGCTCAAACCATTCTGCCCGGTGACCGCATCGAGAACGAGCAAGGTTTCGTGCGGCGCGGTGGGATCATTCTTTTGCAGTACGCGCGAAATTTTTTCCAACTCTTTCATCAAATTCGTTTTCGATTGCAAACGTCCTGCCGTGTCCACAATCAACACATCCGCGTTGTTCGCTTTCGCCGATTGATACGCATCGAAGGCAACCGCGCCGGGGTCCGCGCCTTGTTGATGCGCGACGACGTTCACTTTGACGCGCTCGCCCCACACCTGTAACTGCTCGATTGCCGCCGCGCGAAAGGTGTCCGCCGCGGCGAGGATGACGCGTTTGTTTTGTTGCCGCAAATAATTTGCGAGTTTGCCGATGCTCGTCGTTTTGCCCGCGCCATTCACGCCGACCATCAGAATCACGTGCGGTTTTGCGGTGTACGTTCCGTTGTGCGAATTGGTTTGACCTGCTTCGTCTAAAACTTTGATGAGCTCATCTTTGAGCAACCCTTCCGCTTTTTTCGGACTCGTAATCCGTTCCTCGTCCGCGCGCAGGCGCAAATTGTCCACGACCTCCATCGTCGCTTCGCCGCCGAGATCGGCTTGGATGAGCGTATCCTCCAGCCCCGTCCAAAATTCCGGTGTGATGTCGTTGTCGAGCCAGATGAGATTCTGTAATTTTGTTTTAAAGGACTCGCGTGTTTTGGTGAGCCCTTCTTTGGTTTTTTCCTTGTCGCGTTTTAGAAAATTAAACAACTGCTTGCTCCATCCGCGTTTAGCGGTCATTGTTGGGGCGAAGCATCTTCAGTGCGACGTTTTTTGTCGCAAAAATGCTTCGCCGTTCCACGATTATACGCGCGCCGCGCCTTGTTTCCAACCGCGCGCGCCGCGCAAAAATTTGGGCGATGTTGAGAATGTTCTCACACTCTCAACCATCGCCCAAGGCGGTGCCGTTGGTCAATTGATTCTTATGTACCCGTTTGTGAGGTGCCGGTACCGGAACCACTGGGCGGCTCAATCTCCGCCGGAAGTGCGCTCGTCCGAGCTGTGGAATCAGGAACTGTCACCACACTGGCTTCGGAAGTGCCGGCGGTGCCGGCTTGTTCAAGAAATTTGGACAGCCCTTGTACGAGATTCGTAAACTCCATCGGGAAAATATATTTCGTCGCGGGACTCGCGCCCAACTGCTTGAGCGTATCCATGTATTGCAACGACAATGTTTTGGAATCAATGCCGCGCGCGACATTGAAAATGGTTTGCAGTGCGAGCGAGTACCCTTCCGCTTGCAAGATACGCGCTTGGCGGTCGCCTTCGCTGCGCAGAATGACCGCTTGCTTGTCGCCATCCGCAACCGTAATTGCAGCTTGACGCTTGCCGTCCGCTTCGGTGACAACGGCGCGGCGGGTGCGTTCGGCGGACATTTGCCGCGTCATCGCTTCCTGAATATCGCGCGGCGGAATAATTTCGCGGATTTCAACCGCCGTCACTTTGACGCCCCAGCGTTCCGTCACTTCGTCCAATTTTGTGCGCAGAACGGTGTTGATGTGTTCGCGCTGTGCCAATACATCATCCAAAATAATATCGCCAATGACGGCGCGCAGTGTCGTCGTCGCAATGCCTTGCGATGCGCCCGCGAAATTGCCAACTTGCACAACGGACGAAACGGCGTCCACCACTTTGGAATAAATCAAAAAGTCAACGCTAATCGTGACATTGTCTTTGGTGATACAAGTCTGATGCGGAATTTCTTGAAACTGTTCGCGCAAATCCACTTTGACGGGCTGGTCGGCGATTGGAATCAAAAAGACCACGCCCGGACCGCGACTGCCAATCGCTTTACCCAAACGAAACACGACGAGGCGCTCGTACTCGCGCACGACGCGGATCGCGCTAAAAATCAACGCGGCGCCAACGCCGAGCACCGCGACAATACAACCGAGTGTAATGAGATAATTCATTGCTTGCCTCCTCTCCGACGATTGAGATTATAACATAACGGTCGTGAGTTGGAACACGCCAACTTGGCGGGTACAAGTGGTTGACCCTTGCTGCAGGCGATGCTAGAATCGCGTTATTCTACGTCAAGGATGAATCCATGAATCAAACAGACAATGCAATTGCCTATGCGCGCGCACACCACGCGCGCTTTCTGAATGAGCTGCAAGAATTTGTCAGCATTCCAAGTATCTCTACGTTGTCCGAACACAAAGGCGACATCGAACGCACCGCCGAATGGGTGGCGAATCAGATGCGCGTCATCGGCTTGGAAAATGTTGCGATCCTGCCAACGGCGGGACATCCCGTTGCTTACGGCGAATGGCTGCACGCGCCGGGCAAGCCAACCGTTTTGGTGTACGGGCATTACGATGTGCAGCCCGTTGACCCACTGCACGAATGGATCACCCCCCCCTTTGGCGCGACCATTCAAGGCGATACCATGTACGGACGCGGCGCGTCGGACATGAAGGGGAATATGCACGAAGCGCTCAAAGCGCTAGAGGCGTTAAAAAATAACGGCGGCATTCCGCTCAATATCAAGATGTTGGTGGAAGGCGAAGAAGAGATTGGTTCAAAAAATCTCGGCGCGTTCATTGACAAACATCAAGAGCTCTTGAAAGCGGACCTGTGTTTGAACGCCGACTCGGGCATTCTCGCGCCGGACATGCCAAGCATCGTGTACGGATTGCGCGGACTGGCGTATTTTGAATTGTGGGTGTACGGACCCGCGCAAGATTTACATTCGGGAACGTTCGGCGGTTCGATTGCAAATCCCGCGCAAGTGTTGTGCGAACTCATCGCGGGCATGCACGACGCGGAAGGAAGAATTACTCTGCCGGGCTTTTATGACCAAGTCCGCGAATTGACGCAAGAGGATCGCGCCGAATACGCGCGCTTACCAATCAACGACGATATTTGGAAAGCAATGACCGGTGTAACGGAAGTGACGGGCGAAGTCGGATTCACCACGGCGGAGCGCACCGGCGCGCGTCCGACGCTCGAAATCAATGGCTTGCTTTCGGGTTTCACCGGCGAAGGCGCGAAAACAGTCTTGCCCGCGAAAGCGATGGCGAAAATTTCGATGCGCCTCGTGCCGTATCAGGATGATATGGCAATCGAAGGAATGTTGAAAAAATATGTTGATGCCCACGCGCCGCCGACGGTGCGCTGGGAGGTGAAAAAGGTGACGGCGAGCGCGCCCGGAGTTTTGTTGGACCGCGACAGCGTTGGCGCACGCGCCGCGAGCGCGGCATTGCGCGAAACGTTTGGCAGCGATCCAATTTTTATTGCACAGGGCGGAAGCGTACCGATTGTGACGATGATTCGAGAGAAATTGGGCATGGATTCCGTTTTGCTCGGTTTCGGTTTGCCCGATGATAGGATTCACGGACCGAATGAGAAACTGCATCTGCCGAATTACTATCGTGGGATCGAAGCGTTCATTCGCTTTTTTGAACACATTGCAATGTAAAGAAAACAGCGCGGCTTTTTTAAAAAGCCGCGCTGTTGCTTGTACGAATAGCTACAGCGAACGGAGGACGCGAATTGCTGTGCCAATCAACAGCGCCGCGCCAAGAAAGGCAAGACCTGCGCCAAGGATTAGCCCGATACCCAGCCCCTCGCGCAGAGTCAGCAGCAGGATCACACTGCCGAACATTGCCATCGCCGCGCCAAGGATCGCAGTGATTTCGATGGGGTTGCCCTCGCCGCCCATCAGCGTGAAATCGCCGGGCAAGAGCATCACAGTGATAATCGCGCCAAGCAGGATAAAGAGCTGCGCGTAGAAAAACATTGGTTGTCCACTCGACAAGAATGTGGCTGCGCCGATGATGAGCGGGATTCCGGCAAAGCCGCCGCCCCAAATCAAAAAAAACATCCCCGAAAGATCACGCCGCAGCAGCTTGCGCAGCGCGGCGCCAAATGCTGCGCCGCCGATAAGTTCAAAGATGGAAAGAAAGAGCAACATTCCAAATGCTTCGTTTGTTTGCATGTCTTGACGCGTTCATCGTGCGCACAAACTTTTTTAGCACATATTATTTTTGCGCGCGCGGGTACGCATATCCTATTGTGTCGTCATCTATTCACTTGTATAGTGCGTGTAGATTTTTGGTCACATTCTATTTAGGAGGCTTCTTATGCTTTATCTGCCCCGTCAGGACGAAGAAGGACAAGGTTTAGTCGAATACGCGCTCATCCTTGTCTTGGTGGCGATCGTCGTTATCGCAATTCTTGCGATCGTCGGTCCGCAAATCGGCAACATTTTCAGCCGCATCACCAATGGTCTCGCCGGTACATAATTTTTATTACCGCAACCAATTGTTCGTCTCTCTACGTCCCGCTTGACCAAGCGGGACGTTTTTTTTGCGTGGAAATTATAGTGCCAAATTTCTCATTTCGCGCGCGTCCATCGAATGGTACAATCTTCCCATGAAGAATTTCAAAACTCTATCCATCATCGCCGCGCTGACATGCGCGAGCGTCATCCTCGCCGCCACATTGTTCGCGTTTGCGCGTCCCGTCACGGCGGATGTTGGCAACTGCAATGTGTTTCCCGCCAACAACATTTGGAATACGCGCATTGATTCCCTGCCGCCGCATTCCAACTCCACCAATTTTGTGAATCGCATCGGCGCGAATGCGGGCTTGCATCCCGATTTTGGGACAGTGTGGGAGGGCGCGCCCATCGGCATTCCGTACATCGTCGTCCCCACCAATCAGCCGATGGTCGCTGTGACGCTGACGCCGTACGGCAACGAAGCGGATCCCGGTCCGTATCCTATTCCCACAAACGCGCCGATTGAAGGCGGCAAAGATAGCACAGGTGATCGTCACGTTTTGATCGTGCGACAAGGCGATTGCAAGTTGTTCGAATTGTATCGCGCGTTTCCGAATGCAAATGGCAGCTGGAAAGCATACGGCGCGAAATTTGATTTGCAATCGAATGCGCTGCGCCCGGATGGTTGGACGAGCGCGGATGCGGCGGGCTTGCCGATCATGCCGGGTCTCGTGAAATATGATGAGGTGCAGGCGGCATTGAATGGCGATGGCGTCATTCATCACGCGCTGCGTTTCACGGTGCCGCAAGCGTATCACGATTACGTGTGGCCCGCGCGTCATCTCACGAACACGAGCAGCAATGTGAACGATCCGCCGATGGGGCTGCGCTTTCGCTTGAAAGCGTCGTTCGACATTTCCGGTTTTTCGCCGTCGAATCAAGTCATCTTGCGCACGTTAAAACAGTACGGGATGTTCGTCGCGGATAACGGCAGTCCGTTTTATCTTTCCGGCGCGCCGGACACGCGTTGGGATGACGACGATTTACACGATTTGCAAACCGGCGTACATGGTTACGATTTTGAAGCGGTGGACGAGTCGGGCTTGATGGTGAATGCGGATTCGGGGCAAGCGCAGCAAAGCGGTGCGAGCGCGACGCCCACGCGCACACGCACAAATACGCCGACGCGTACGCCTACCTCACCAACACAGCCGAGCGCCACTCCCACGCGCACGAGTACGCCAACACAAACCACTGCTGCTCCGTCGCCTTCCGCGACTGCGACAGGCACTTGTTCCGGCGCGCCCGCTGTTCCGTCGCTGCTCAGTCCTGCCGACAATGCCGCGTTCGATGTCCGCCGTGTTCAATTGCAGTGGACGGGCGTAGAGTGCGCGACACAATATCGCGTGGTTGTCCGCCAAGATTCGAAAAAGGGCACGACCTTCAAAGATCAAAATGTTTCGGGTACGACACTCAAGGTGCGACGGCTGCCGCGCAATCATTCCTACTACTGGCATGTGCAAGCGTGTAACGGGTCACAATGCAGCAAGTGGACGACGTGGCAAAGTTTCTTTATCAATCCATAAAACAAAAACGGACGCGAATCTTGTTCGCGTCCGTTTAGATTTGGACCACCTCCCTCAATTCTGTCCGCTGCGTGCGCTCGTGTAGAGCGCCATCCGTGTTCCACCCGGATCCATGAAATGCGCGAACCAGCCAATGCCGGGAATTTCGGTCTTGGGCACCAGCGTCTTGCCGCCCGCCGCTTGAACTTTTTGCAGATAGGCGTCAATGTCGTCTACGCCGATGTACGGAATCACGTCTCCCGCTTGCGTGCCTTGTTCGCCGATAGTATTGAATCCGCCGCCCGGTCCGCCTTGTACGTCGAACTGGTAATAATTAAAGTTCGTGTCCACTTCAATCTTCCAGCCGAACACGTCCGCGTAAAATTTGCTAGAGACGGCAGGGTCCTTGGCTGCCAACTCGATGTGAACAATCGGATGCGACATACGAAACCTCCTGTGGAAAAGTGACAGGTGACGAATGACGGGATACCTGCGTCATTTGCACCAATCATTGTGATTTTTCGGCGCGGTGTCCGCGCTTAAAAATAGAACGCTTGTTCGTGCGCGTACTATACGCCCGAACAAGCGTTCGTGTCAAGAGGCGCGCGGAATTTTTAAGATTGCGGTCTCGCGCGCGTGCAATGCAAATTTGCCGCGCTGCAATTACAAATCGCGCGTCCGAAATGACCACACGCCCAGCAGCAAGACGAGCAGTGTGTAACCAAGCGCCCACACCACCATCGCGTTGCTCGGCACCGACGCGGGCGAGAACGGCGTCATCGTCAAGTCGCGCATCAACGCGGGCTGCATGTTGTACGCCGCGAGCTGCCACAGCGATTCACTTGGCACGATTAACGACGCAATGACGCCGACATAACGCGCCGTTTCATTTTGAAAAAGCGCGCCAATCTGTTCAATCCAGCCGCCGATGAACGCGAGTCCGAACAAACCAAAGACCAAAACGCCGTTCGCCAGCGTGGACAAACGCGTGCCGCCCGCAATCGAAAGGGTGAGCAGCAGCGTGGCTTCGAGGAGCATCAACGCGAGTCCGATAAAAATGTTTTGCGGCGTAATTCCCGAAACGATGCGCGCAATCAACAAAACACCCCCGCCCATCAACGCCAAATAACCCGCAAGAATCACCCAAAAGCCCAGCCATTTGCCCAAGACAATTTCCGCGCGGCGCAGTGGTTTTGTCACCAGCGATTGAATCGCGCCCGAACGAATTTCCCCCGAAAGCGTATCCACCGGCAAAAGCGCTGCCATCATCACCATCAAAAAATTTACCGCGTACAAGCCCGCCATCGTGAGAAAAATGTAAATCAACGCGCGCTGTGCCTGCGTTTCCGGTCCGCGCGGCGAATTGACCACTTCGCGATTCATGAAATAAAAACCGAGCGCGAAAATTACGAGAAACGCGAGTCCGAGCAACACTGCCGCGAGCAAAACGCGTTTGCGTAATGCTTCGTGGATGGTGAGCTGGGAAATGGTGAAAATTCCGCGCATCATCGTTTGTTGGATAGGGATAGTTGGGTTAGTCGGTGGGCGTGGAAAGTAAGATCAACTCGCCGCTATCGATCGCCATCATTCTACCCGAGCGGTCAAGTACAACCTGCACCGATTCCGTGACAAAGTTCTCGTGTAGAAACTCGCCGCGCAGTGAAACCACCCAAACTGTCGAATCGGCGGCGCAAATATCTGGATTGCCTTGCAAAGGTGAGACGATAACAGAGATCATTGCGCCGATCGCGCCGCAATGAAATTTATCCAATTCGCCAACCGTTGTTTGTCTCACAGTGATTTGCGTGGGCGCGCCGCTGTATTCTGCCGCTAACGCTTCCTTGGCAAGTTGAACGACTTGCTCTTCAGACAAGCCCGCACTCAGCATGGCAGCTGGTTCCATCTCTGTTTGCATCCACGCCATGCCAATCAATATCGCGCCTAATAGAACTGCTAACGTTGCAATCAAGTACCAAGTCTTTTTTGGCTGCATTTGTGTTGCCCTCCGCGCTCTCAAGTGTAACTCTAACCCGCGCGCGCATCCTCGCCCATCACTTCCAAAAACATTTTTTCCAAAGATGGTTTCGCCGCGCCGATTTTGTACACGTCAACCCCTTGCGCCACGAGCCAGCGATTGATTTCGGGAATCCGCGCTGCGGTGTCGCTTTCGAGATGAATTGTCCCGTTCAACTGCTGCACATTTTTCCCAAATTGCGCAAGGTCGCGCAATAAATTCGGCGTTGGATTTTTCACCTGCAATTCAATCTCAATCTCGTTTCGCGTTTCGCGCAAGCCCATCTCGCGTATGACGCGCCCATTTTTCACAAATGCCACGCGGTCGCACGTCACTTCGACTTCGCTCAAGAGATGCGAATTCAAAAAGACTGCTGTTTCTTGCGCGCGCAATTCTTGAATCACATCGCGCACAATCAAGCGCCCCAACGGATCGAGTCCCGATGTCGGTTCGTCGAGAAAAACGAGCTGCGGCTCATTCAACAACGCGGCGGCGAGTCCGATGCGCTGCAACATCCCTTTGCTGTACTCTTTGAGTTTTCGATTCGCCGCATCCTGTAAATCCACGCGCGTCAACAATTTTTCGATTCGCGCTTTGCGCTTCTCGTTCTCGATTCCGTACAAGCGCGCGTGCAAATCCAAAAACTCGCGCCCGCTCAACCAATCTTGAAAACGAAAGTGCTCGGGCAAGAATCCAATTTTCGCGCGCGTGGCAACATTGCCCAACGGCGCATCGAGAACGCGTCCTTCGCCACTCGTGCGCGCGACGAGTCCGAGCAGCATTTTCACGCTCGTTGTTTTGCCCGCGCCGTTCGGTCCCAAAAAGCCAAAAACCTCACCCCGCTGAACAGTCAGAGTGAGGTCGGCGACGGCAACTTTTGCGCCGAATTCTTTGCGCAGCGCGTTCGTTTCGATTGCAGAGTGATTCATGGCGAGTGCGATAGTTTGTGAGTGCGATAGTGCGATAGTTTGTGAGTGCGATAGTGCGATAGTTTAGATCAACAAGCGATTCCAACTATCGCACTATTGCACTATCCCACGATTGCACTATTGAACTGAATTCGCCATCTCTAACAAATCCACCACATTCGTATTGCCTTGCATCGCATACACCATTCCGTTGTTCGCCCAAAGCAAAACGGAATCGCCCTTTGCATAGAGACTCCGCCCATTGCGCGCGGCGCCATTCGACGTGAGCATCAAACCATCCGCGCCATTTACGGTCACCTGGCGCACCTCTGCCGCGTTCGCGGGGATTGGAATGAGAAAGGTGCTGCTCCAATCCACTTTGTTGGCAAAATCGCGCGCCTCGTCAGCCGAAAGTCCCAGCACGCGCAGACCGATTTCGCCCAACTGTTTCAATTCAACCCCCGGCGGCAGTTCGATTTCTGGGCTCGGTGATTGCATCAGCGAAAGATTGCCGTTCTTGAGTTTGTACGTCAGGATCACAGCCGCCGGTTTGCGAATCGTGATTTGCGCGCCGTCGAGCTGCGCGGAAATTTTAACGTCATTCACGCCCGCCAATTCCAACAGCTCTTGCGTCTTGGCAACGTTTGCGGTAATCACGGCGGCGCCTTGTCCTTGGACGGACACCTGCAATTTCGCGCCTTGCGGCGCCTGCGACGGTACGGCGACATCAAAGCCCGCGCGCTGCGCGGCTTCTTCCACCGATGCCACCTGCACCGGTTTGCCCGGTTCTTGCAGCATTTGGACATTGTCCGCGAACAATTTTTCGGTATCAACGTTGAGATTGTCCAACTGTTTCATGCGCGCGGGGTCAATCGTTATCGTCGCGAATTTTTTCACGCGAAAGAGATCGAGAAAATCTTGCGCGAGCGCGCGTGTCGGCGGTAGCGAAACGACGAGTACGAGCGCGAGGAGGATTGCTGCCGCGAGGAACGCGGGACTCCAGCGCATCAAGTTCTGACGCCATGTTTTTTGTGTTTGCATAATTGTTTCTCCATTCAATTTGTCATGCAATCGTCGCGCGAACTCGGGGCGCGGGGATTCGCGATATTGTCTTAGAAATTGATCGTCCATGTTGAATTCTGAAGAATGTGGCGGGTGACGAGCGGCGAGAAATTTTCCCCCGTCACCCGTCACTCGTCACCTGCCCATCCCTTTCGCAATTTGTTTACTACCCGATGCAGCGTTGTTCCCACATTCGATTCGCTCATGCCCAACTGCCGCGCGATTTCGCGGTTGTTTAATTCCGCGCCGTATTTCAATGCAATCAATTCGCGTTCGTGTTCGTTCAACTGAGCGAGTAACGCGCCGAGTTGGGCGAGCTCTGCTTGACGCGTGTACGTTTCGTGCGGCGAATCGGGCGCGGGAATTTGTTCCAGCGCGTCGAATGAAACATGCGCGCGGTGCGTACGCAAATGGTCAATCGCAACATTGCGCGCAATCGTGAACAGCCACGTCGAAAAAGCGGCGCGGTCGCGTTTGTATTTTTCGCGCGCGCGCCATGCTTTCTCGAACGTCGCGGACGTTAAATCTTCCGCCAGCGCGTTGTCGCCAAGCCGATAACGGAAATAGTTGTAAACGCGCGGTAATTCTTGGCGAAACACCGCGCCCCATTCCACCTCAATTTTCGCCGTCGTCAATTTCGACACGCTGCGCAGCGAGTGGTCGTGAGCGGACATTTGGATGTGTACATCGTATTATACGATGATGAGAGAAATGTATCACAGTAGGATTGTGCGTACAAAAACATGGCGGCGACAATACCTATCTGCCGCCGCTGTCGGTGAAATGGTGAGGATTTTAGAACGGTGAAGTGTGTCGTGTGATGGACAAAATTTTTCCATCCCGTATCTGTGCGGTGCAATGCAGAATAAAGGGCTGTGATGTGTTCATTCCGACGATACGCGGATTGAGCCATTCGGTCAGCGTGTATTCCACTGTATCGCCGTTCACGGCAAGTTGGTCAATGTGACGGGAGAGAACCGTTCGGTCACCAACGACCAAATTTTGCACGACTTCGATTCCGTTGTATTCCACGCGTTCAATCTGACCGCGCGCGTTCGGGCGAAAGGTGTGGAACACGACATTGTCCGGCAGCAAGTTGAGCGCCGTTTCCATGTCGCGCGCGTTGAGCGCAGAATAGTATGCGGCAATCACTGTCGCCGGATTCGTCTCGACTCCGCGCGCACGGTTTGCTGCCGCAGGTGTAGGCAGCGTGCGCACAGCAGGAGAATTCTGACCACAGCCGATGAGGTTCCAAGCCAGCGCGCCGAGTGCGATGAACGCAACCAGAATTTTCTTCACGGTGGGTTCCTCCTCTGAAAGATTTTTTCAGAGTGTAGCAACCCACAATCAAATTTCCGTCAAAAATCACCTATGCAAAAATCAAATCTCTTGCTCTTGCATCGCATACGCTACGGCTTGTTCCAATGTCCAGCCGCGTCCGCGCGCCCATTCCGCCTCGAACGCGCTTTCACCCAGCGTCTCACGCGCGCGCGGCAGTTCTGACCAATAAGCAAGCCGATGCTGAGGGTCATATTCGTGATTGGTCTTTTCGCGAAGGCGGTCCGCGGCGCCCCACAGCCGCACGGCACGCGCGGGCTGCGCTTCGGCAACGGCAAGTTGCGCGAGCGCAGACAAGGAAAACTGGAGCCCAAAGATTTCCCTGTTTTCATACTTGAGCTGTGTACTTGTACGATAAAGCGTCTTGGCTCTCTCCAATTCGCCTTCAAGCCGCGCGAGATTGCCGAGTCCCTCCAACCCCCAGGCGATATCATCTTTGTCTCCGTGCGTCTGCAGCCATGCCAGTCCTTGCTCCCAGAATGATGCAGCAATCCGGAGCTCTCCTTTAGCCGCGTATGCCTCTGCCTTGAAATAGTTGATATGATGCGCATTAATCTTGTCATCTAACTCGAAAAAGAGGACTTGCGCTTGGTCAAAAACCACCATCGCTTCATCATACTGTTCGAGCGCGCGTTCGGCGAACCCGTTTTGCAAAAGCATCAGTGCAAGCAGTTCCTTGTCTTGCAACGCCCTTGCACGCGCTGCCCCTTTGCGCGCAAGCGCAAGCGAGGCGCTCGAATGTCCTTGTCCAAGTTCGATACAACATGCCATAAAGAGCTTGAGCATGGCTGCTCTGGTGGACAACCTATCAAGCCCCGGCAATTTCTCTAACCAAGCGTTCAGCTCCGCGAAATGACCGCGCTCGCACCAATAATCCCATAGTGTATAGATAAACTCTACTGCTTCAGAAATACTTGTATCTGTGGCATTGGGCGCGATGGCTTTTTCAGCCACCCAGGTCAATGCCGCGCGCAGATTTTCCATCTCGCGATCCAACGGTATGAACGCTCTATAGTCCCACATTTTGTGTGTTCGTTGAGCCAGTTCAAGAAAATAATGGAAATGTGCTTGGCGCGCGCGTTCCGCTTCGCCCGCCGCGTTCAGTTCCTCGCGCGCAAATTCGCGGATCGTTTCGAGCATCGTATAGCGCGTCGTTTCATCCTTTGCGCTGACGCGGACCAATGATTTTTCGACGAGGCGCGCGACCAAATCAAGGCATTCCGTCTTTGTTCCGCCCGCCTCATTGCTGACGTACGCGACTGCCTCGAACGAAAAATCGCCCGCGAACACCGCAAGCTTTCGAAACAGAATACGCTCGTCCTCTGTCAACAAGCTATAGCTCCAATCAATCATCGCATGCAGCGTTTGTTGACGCAGGGGCGCCGTTCGTTCGCCGTGCGCGAGGAATTGAAAACGATGGTCGAGATGTTCGACGATTTCAGTCATGGACATGCTGCGCGCACGCGCAGCGGCGAGTTCGAGCACCAGTGGAATGCCGTCCAGCCGCGCGCAAATTTGTGCGACCATTTGCGCGTTATTTTCATTCAGCGCGAATTGGGAATTGACTGCTTGGGCGCGTTCCACAAAAAGGCGGACTGCCTCGTACTGCATCAGCAATGAGGTGACTGATAACGCGTTTGGATTTGGAAACGTCAGCGTCGGCACGAGATAGACTACCTCGCCCGTCAAACTCAGCGGCTCGCGGCTCGTCGTTAATATTTTCAATTCGGGACACGCGCGCAAAAGCGTTTCAATCAATCCGGCGCACGCATCGAGCAGATGTTCACAATTATCAAAAATGAGCAAGCGCGCTTGCCCGCGCAGCGCTTTGATCAATGTTTCGATGGGAGATTGATTCAAGGGCAGCGGCAAGCCCAACACACGCACGACAGTTTCTGCAACGCGTTCCGCCTCATTCAACGACGCGAGATCAATCCACCACACGCCGTCGCGAAATGTTTCCAAAAGCGCCATACCCACTTGAATTGCCAAACGCGTCTTGCCGCTGCCGCCCGCGCCTGTCAACGTCACCAGACGCGCGCGGGAAATAGATTCTCGAATTTCGCTCAATTGCGTTGCGCGTCCGATGAAACTCGACAACGGAATCGGCAAATTGGTGAGGCGCGCGGCAAACGAAGGCGACGCGGGCGTTTGACGAATCCAATCGTACAGCGTGACGGTTTCAGGCGCAGGTTCTTGGACCGCGAGGTCCTCGCGCAAGGCGTAGAGACATTTTTCATATTGCGCCAACGCTTTCTGACGATCACCCGTCACCGCATAACAAAACATCAAATGCTGATGTGCGCGTTCATTCGTTGGGTCTAACTTTAGTACGCGTTCAGCATATTCGACTGCGCGCGCATATTCACCCGCAGCGCGAGATTGCTGCACGAGTGTGAAAAGGGCATCGAGATACAGCGCGCGATATTGTTCGCGTTCGGACAAAATCCAGTCGTCATAAAAATCCGCGAGCAAATCGGAATAATCTATGATTTGAGATTTTGGATTTATGATTTCGTGTGTATCAGCATTGCGCAAATCAGAAATCAAAAATCCTAAATTCTCAATCTGTTTCGCGTCCACCTGCAACGGAAATTCGGGATTGAGCTGCACTGTTGCGCGGTCGGTGAGCAAGAGGTCGGGAGCAATTTGTTTGCGCAGCGTGTTGAGCGCGACGTTCAACGAATGACGCGCGGCTTTGTCGGTTGAATCGCCCCAAAAGAGCGCGGCGAGTTTTTCGCGAGTGTGGGCTTGGGGATGCAGCGCGAGGTAGGCGAGCAGCGCTTGAATTTTGCGCGTACCCAGTTTCAGCGGCGCTCCCTCTTTTTCCAGACGGAACGCGCCGAACAAATACAGGTTGTTAGAGCCGGTACGATTCATAGCTCTTGAATGTTTGGAATGATTTGAGTGTAATGGATTTAATATGGTGGGTCAAGACGTTTTGAGCCAATTTCCGATAAAAGAACGGCGATTGGTTATAAGGTTGCTTGACAATGTGGCAGAGGGAACGTGAATTGGCTCAGCTGCCCATTGACACACTTTTTGGATTTTGCTAGAATATTCTTAGTTTGTTCGAGCAACAAACTAACCCCTTACTTTTTCCACCGATTTTTCACAATTTGAATTGGAATACGCTGGATCGTTTTGCGCTGTTGCAATACTTATGTGGAGCATGTCGAACTCCAAATCACAATGGTTGTGATGTTATCACCAAGAACGTGATCATCACCAAGAACATGATGATAACGCGTGTCCGAACCGGGGACCAAGCCCTCATTCGTGAAATTAATCTTTCGATCATTCTGAATGCGCTGCGCGATCACCCTCCGCTCTCGCGTGCGGCGCTGGCGGTTGCCACGGGCTTGAACAAAACAACTGTTTCGAGTCTGGTTCAGCAGCTGCTGGACGCGGACTTGATCACGGAAACCGGCGTCGGCAAAAATTTTACCGGGCGTCCCGGCATCCTCCTTCAACTAAATCCTCAGGCGGGCGGCATTATTGGCGTTGAGATTGGCGTGGACTTTATTTCTGTCGTCCTTACCGATTTTGCCGCGCGCGTAATTTGGCGGCATCAAGAGCGCACAGACCGGCGCCAAACGCAAGCGGCGATTTTACGATGCTGCCTTGCCAAAATCGAAGCGGCGGTCGCGCAAGCAAATTTACAGTCATTGCCCATTTTGGGGCTGGCACTCGGTGTGCCGGGATTGGTGGATGTGGAATCGGGCACCTTGCTCTACGCGCCGAACTTGCATTGGGAAAATGTCCCATTGCGTCAAATGCTGCGTTCGCGGTTTAATTTTCCCGTTTTGGTGGACAATGAAGCGACGGTCGCTGCCTTTGGTGAAACGTACTTTGGCGTGGCGCGCGGTTCGCACAATGTCTTGTACGTGAGCGCAGGAGTGGGCATCGGCGGCGGGCTGGTCTTGGATGGACAGATTTATTCGGGAGGCGCGGGCTTTGCGGGCGAAGTGGGACACATGACGCTGGAACCGGATGGTTTGTTGTGCGCGTGCGGTAATCGCGGCTGCTGGGAAACTGTCGCCTCTCAATCCGCGCTCTTTCGCCGAGTTCATGAATATGTTGCCACCGATGAAACGTCGGCGTTATCACGTTTTAGAAATGGCAAGCGCGAAGAGTTGACGATCCCGATGGTGGTGCGCGCGGCTGAAGAAGGCGATTGGATCGCGCGACAGGCGCTTGTCACAACCGGAAAATATCTTGGCATCGGCTTGGCAAATTTGGTAAATGCCTTGAATCCTGAAATGATTGTGTTTGGTGGAATATTGAGTCTCGCCAAAGAATTTTTACTGCCGGTCATTCAACAAACGCTCCGTGAGCGCGCCCTGCGTTGGTCTGCGCGTACGACGCAAATTGTCGTCGCCGCGCATGGCTCGGACGCGTGTGTAATGGGCGCGGTGGCGATGGTTTATGACCAGATGCTTCGTCAACCATTCAAATCGCTCCGTCAGGCAGCGTAAGCAAGTGGCAAATCGTCAATCCCTTTGCAATCCGTTAATGCGAGCAGCCATACGCCAAAGGAGGTGCTCTGTTTAACAAGAACCCTGAACCTTTTCCAACACTAAACGCTTAACACCTGATTCTTTACAGGAGGAGAGAAGATGTTTTCGAATAAAGTGTACGGGCGTTTCGCGATTGCGATTGCCCTGTTGAGTGTATTACTGATTGTGGCGGCGTGCGCAACTCCCACAGCTGCGCCAACACAAGCCCCGCCCACCGCAGCGGCGCAAGCAACGGCAGTCGAAGCAACCGTCGCGCCCGCGCAAACGGCTGCCTCGAACGCGGGTAGCGCCGTCAAAGAGCTCAAGATTATTTGGGCACAATGGGAACCCGCTGACTATTTACAGCAGATGGGCAACCTGTACGAACAAGAAACGGGCACCAAAGTAACCATCGTTCAAGAGCCATGGGGCACCTTTGGCAATCGCTTCTTTGCGGCGATGGCAGCGAAATCCGCCGAATGGGATGGCGTTGTCGGTGACTCGCAATGGCTCGGTCAAGGCGCAACTTCGGGCTATTACGTGGACATGACCGATTTCATGAATAGTACGGGCATCGCACAGTCGGTTACGCCGGCAACATTGACCTACTATGGTGAATATCCGAGCGGCTCGAAAACGTACTGGGCGTACCCAACCGAAGGCGATGCTGATGGCTGGGCGTACCGCAAAGACCTCTTTGAAAATGAAGACAACAAAAAAGCATTCAAAGAGAAATATGGCTACGACCTCGCCGTGCCCACAAGCCAAGAACAGTTGATGGATATTGCCAAATTCTTTACCGATAAGGAAAAGGGTATTGGCGGTGTCGCGATCTATACGCAAAAGGACTATGACGCGATCACGATGGGCGTCGAAAATGCGATGTTTCCGTTTGGCGGTGAGTGGCAAGATGCGAACAATAACGTCATGGGCGTGGTGAATTCGCCAGAGAACATTGCAGCCGTCCAGTTTTACAAGGATTTGTACGACTGCTGCCAGGCGCCGGGTCTTTCGAACGCGTTCTTTCAGGAAACCAACGATGCCTTTACCTCAGGTAAAGCGGCGATGGCGATGAACTATTTCGCCTTTTTCCCGGCGTTGACGAACCCGCAGACCAACCAATTCGCCA
This sequence comes from Chloroflexota bacterium, assembly GCA_004295045.1. GTDB lineage: Bacteria > Chloroflexota > Anaerolineae > UBA4142 > SHND01 > SHND01. The sequence goes on from SHND01000059.1 coordinate 226,645, forward strand.
GCACCACGGGCTTTTTCTCAAATCCCCCCGGACCGAAAGGCGATAAAGGCGCGGCGCTCGGAGGGCAAGGGCTGAGCATCATCAACTTTGTCAGTGACGAACGCAAGCAAGCGATGAAAGATTTCATCACCTGGTTCGCCAAAGAAGAGAATCAAAGCAAATGGGCAGGGTACGGCGGCTATACCTGCAACAGCAAAGTGCTCCAGAGTGACACCTTCCTCAAGGCACAGCCCTTTAATCCCGCTTTTGCGGAAACAATGACCTTTGTCAAGGATTTCTGGAACATTCCAATCTATGCGGATTTGCTCCAGGTCACCCAGTCGAACTTCTCCAAGTTCATCATCGAAGGTCAGGGTACGGCAAAAGAAACGATGGACACGATTGCGGCGGAACAGGAAAAGATTCTCAAAGAGAACGGCTATATCAAGGCACAATAACGGGCAAGTCGGTAGGGACGGGATCACCCCGTCCCTACCAATCCAAGATTTTGAAATTAAAATATTGCATTCGATTTAATTTCAAAATTCTCAATGTGTTATGGCAACTGTAACGGCTGAATCATCTACGAGCAAACCCTTTGTGCGCGTACCAACGCGGCGGAATCAGCTGAGCGATCGCGCCGTCATGAATCTGTTCATCTGGCCCACGCTGATTTTGCTCATTATCTTTAACTTTTTTCCCCTCTTTTACTCGCTCTATCTTTCGTTCACAAGTTATCGCGCCACGAGCCCAACCGCGCCGGTGTGGGTTGGCATCCAAAATTACACCAACATCCTGACCGATCCTGATCTGTGGCAGGCGTTCACCACCTCCGGCAGATATGTGTTGTTCAGCGTGGCCCTCCAAACGGTGGTGGGCTTTGGACTTGCCCTCCTCGTGCGCGGAAAATTTCGCGGCAGCGGCGTAGTGACGACCCTGATCTTGATCCCGATGATGCTTTCGCCTGTCGTCGTCGGCTTGTTTTGGAAATTGATCTATAACCCAAGTTTTGGATTCTTTAATTATGCCATTCCTTTTATCAATCCCGCCGCGCTCGACATGATCGGCAGTCGCTTTGCAGATATTCCCGTGCAGTATCTTGCGCTTGCATCGGTAATCCTCGTAGATGTTTGGATGTGGAGTCCCTTTGTCATGCTGCTCGTTCTTTCGGGGCTGAATGCCATTCCCGATTATTTGTACGAAGCGGCGGCGATTGACCGCGCCAGCTCATGGTTTCAATTTTGGCGCATTACAGTTCCGCAAGTCATGCCATTGCTGCTCATCGCCGTTCTCTTTCGCACGATCGAGGCATTGAAATCGTTTGACCTTGTCATGGGCATGACGGGCGGCGGACCGGGCAATCAGACGGAATTGATTGCGGTGTATTTGTTCCGCGTCGCGTTTCAAGGACAGTTTCGTTCGGGATATGCCAGCGCGTTGGCATATATCATTCTCATCATCGTCATTGCCATAAGTAATTTGTACATTCGCTATTTGAATCAAGCGAAAGGGGAGGCATAAATGTCAAGTTTCGCCGAAACAGGACCGCGCCGCCCCGTCACAGAATCCATTCGCGTTGACAAAGTGAGTCCCGGCGCCCGCGCGACCGGCGCCGTACGCGCGGTGGTTGTGGTGCTTGTTGCGCTCATCATGCTCATCCCCATCTTTGTAATGCTCATCACCGCTTTCAAGACTCGCATTGACGTAACCGCCAGTCCGCCGAAAGTTTTTTTTCAGCCAACGCTTGAAGGTATCGTCCTTTTGTTCACGAATCGCGCGATCGCGGCGCCGGGGCGTCAGGAAGAGCTGCGGCAACTGGCACGCGAGGGCAAACTCAATATCTTTGAACAAATCGCCCTGGACAGCGGTCAAGAAATAACAGGTGCCAGTCCCTACGTGGGTCGAATCATCAACTCGCTGCTCATTGCTGGCATCTCGACCGCCCTCTCGGTTTTTCTTGGTGTGTTGGCAGGTTATGCGTTCAGCCGCTTTTCACTGCCGGGCAAGGACGATTTGTTGTTTTTTATTCTTTCGACTCGCATGCTGCCCGCTATCGTGGTAACCATTCCACTGTTCTTGATGTTTCGCCAGGTTGGACTTTATGACAGTCACCTGGGGATGATTCTGCTCTACACCGTGTTCAATCTCTCATTCGCGGTGTGGTTGATGAAAGGGTTCTTTGACGAAATTCCGCGCGAGTACGAAGAAGCCGCGCTGGTGGATGGTTACAGTCGGCTTGAAACATTTCGGAAAATTGTGCTGCCGCAATCCCTTTCCGGAATTGCCGCGACGACAGTCTTTTGTCTCATTTTTGCGTGGAACGAATACGCGTTCGCGTTAATGATGACCAGTGAAAAAGCGCGCACCGCGCCGCCGAGCATTCCCAGTATGATTGGGCGCGGCGGCGTCGAGTGGGCTGCCATTGCGGCGGGCTCGCTCGGATTCCTCATACCGGTCATCATTATCGTTTTTGCGCTCCGCAAATACCTGTTGCGCGGCGTGACGTTTGGAGCAATTCGACAATAGCGAATGGCTGATTGCCGATGGCAGATAGCAATTTACATCTGCTATCTGCTATCGGCTATCTGCTCTCTGCCAATAAATGGCAACGATTGAACTCAAGCAGGTTGAAAAGCGATTCGGCGAGGCGTATGCGGTGAAACCGCTCGACCTTACCATTCCCGATGGTGAATTCATTGTGCTGCTCGGTCCATCGGGATGCGGCAAAACGACGACACTGCGTATGATCAGCGGCTTGGAAACGGTCACTGCGGGACAGATTCTGCTCAACGACAAAAATGTGACGTGGCTGCATCCGAGCGCGCGTGATATCGCGTTCGTCTTTCAATTCTACGCGCTATATCCGCACCTGAGCGTCCGTAACAATATTGCGTTCCCGCTGCAAGCGCAGGGCGAGAAAAAAGATGTGATTGATGAGCGCATCAAGCAGGTTGTCGAGCTATTGCGCATCGAACATTTACTCGGCAGCCGACCCGGCAGCTTGAGCGGTGGTGACAAACAGCGCGTTGCATTGGCGCGCGCGCTGGTGCGGCGTCCACAGGCATTTTTGATGGATGAGCCGCTCGGCGCGCTCGACGCCGATTTGCGCGAAACGATGCGCGCGGAAATTCGGCAGCTGCAATTGCGTTTGAACGCGACAACCGTGTACGTGACGCACGATCAGATCGAGGCGATGGCGATGGGTGACCGCATCGTCGTAATGTCCGCCGCCGTCGTGCAGCAGGCAGGCACGCCCACCGAAGTGTATTACAACCCCGCGAACTTGTTCGTCGCCAAATTTATCGGCAGCCCCGGCATGAATTTGGTGCAGGGCGCCTTTGCGGATGGCGCGGTGCGTTTGCCCGGCGACAATCAATATCTCATGCCCGATGGCTGGAAAAATTCTATTGCGCGCAACGAAAATCTCATTGTCGGTTTTCGCCCCGAATCGGCGCATGTAAATGCAGAAGGCGCCTTGCGCGGTAATGTGTACGCGAGCGATATGCACGGTTCGTACAACATGCTCCACGTCAACATGCAGGGCGACCATGTCGTGCATTTGCGCGCAGAGCGCGGCACGCATTATCCCATTGGCGCCAACATTCGTTTCGACATTGATCCGGAAATGGTGCGCTTTTTTAATCCCCAAAATGAAATGGCGCTGCGAAAAAACTAGCCGATGGCATATAGCCAATAGCAGATGGTCAATCGCCGTTTGCTATCTGCTATCTGCTATCTGCTGTCTGCTATCCGGATGAGCAACATTTCTCTTTCCAACATCACGAAAAAATTTCGTTCTGTCATCGCGCTCGCTGACGTTTCGTTTCGCGTGAATGACGGTGAATTTTTTGTGCTGCTCGGACCCACCGGCGCGGGCAAAACCACGACATTGCGCGTCATCGCAGGGCTGGAAAAACAAGACGCGGGCAGCGTGGCGTTTGACGGCGAAGCAATTGACGCGTTAACTCCCGCCGACCGCGATATCGCGTTCGTCTTTCAACAATATTCGCTCTATCCCACCATGTCCGTGTACGACAACCTCGCGTTTCCACTGCGTTCGCCGGTGCATCGTGTTTCCGAAGAAGAGATCAAAACCAAGATTCGCGGCGTGGCAGAGATTCTCCGTATTTCGCATTTGCTGGATCGCAAAACGGCGCGTCTTTCGGGTGGTGAAATGCAGCGCGTTTCCATCGGGCGCGCCATTGTGCGTGACCCGCGCGTCTTTCTCATGGATGAACCATTGTCCAACCTCGACGCGAAATTGCGCGAGTCGCTGCGCGTCGAATTGAAACATATCCAAAAGTCGCTGGGCAAAACGATTTTGTACGTAACGCACGATCAAATCGAAGCGCTGACGATGGCAGACCGCATCGCCGTTTTGAATGAGGGACAGATTGTCCAGGAGGGCGCGCCGGACGATATTTATGATCGCCCCGCCACCACTTTTGTCGCGCAATTGGTTGGAACGCCGCGCATCAATCTGTTTGAAGCGACGCGACAGAATGGCGTGGTGACGCTCAAAGATGGGACCGTCATGGTCGAGTCCAAGCCAAATTTGCCCGACGCGTTACTGCTTGGCATTCGCCCTGAAGATGTGAAACCCGACGCGAATGGAAAATTTTCAGGGCAGATTTTGTTAAAAGAGCCGCTCGGCGTGGAGACAGTTTTGCATATCAAGACGGGCGAACAAACTTTGTTGTCGCTGGTGCCCGGCATGTCCGACGCAAAAATTGGTGATGTGTTGAAATTCAGCATTGCCAGCGACAAACTGCATTTTTTTGATACGAATCGCAAACGGGTGAACGCATAGCGACAAAGCATTTACAGACGCGTTTGCGATGTGTAACGCGTGCAGAAATGCAAATGCTTTGCCGCTAGAAAAGATACGATGAAATTTGGCATTAACGGTTGGGTGTGGACATCCCCCGTCAACACAGTTGAAGTGATGCGTCTCGCGCCGCATGTCAAACAGCTCGGCTTTGATTGGTTTGAGATTCCGCTTGAAACCATCGGCGATGTGGACTATGCGAGCGTGGCAGAGGTTTTGCGTGACACGGGACTTGGCGTTTCCACCTGCGCGGCGATGGGACCCGATCGCGATTTAATTCACCAAGATGAAGCGATCCGCGCAAACGGAATAAATTATTTGAGAGAGGCGATTGATGCAACCTATGGCTTGGGCGCGACCAATTTGGTCGGACCGCTCTACTCGGCGGTAGGGCGTACCTGGCAACAATCCGCCGACGAACGCGCCCGCGATCTGGACCTACTCACCGCGACCCTCCGCGAACTTGCCAAGTATGCGAATGACAAAGGGGTCGTGCTGTGTCTTGAGCCACTCAACCGCTTTGAAACGAGTTTTGTGAATCTTGCCGCGCAAGCGAGCGAAATTGTTGACCGCGTGGGCGAACGCAATGTGGGTGTTTTGCTCGATACGTTTCACATGAACATCGAAGAAAAAAGTCTCGGCGATGCGATTCGTTCGAGCGGCAAACGCCTCAAGCATCTGCATACTTGTGAAAATGATCGCGGCGCGCCGGGCAGTGGGCATGTGCCGTGGCATTCCGTCGCGCAGGCAGTAAAAGATATTCGCTACGATGGTCCTGTTGTCATCGAATCGTTCACGCCAAAAGTAAAATCCATTGCGCGCGCGGCTGCGATTTGGCGCGAGTTCGAGTCCTCCCCCGACGCATTGGCGGAGAGTGGCGGAAAATTTTTGAGACAGTTGCTCGGGTAAAAAGGAAACAGGGAGACAGGGAAACAGTAACTTGTCTACCTTTCTCCCTATTTACTTGTCTACTTGTTCGTGAAAACCATCGCCCTCATTGGCGCACTCGACACCAAAGGTTTGGAATACGCGTTCGTTAAAAATCAAATCGAACAGCGCGGGCATCGCGTTTTTGTGATTGACACAAGCGTCATCGGCGAACCCACGGTTGCACCCGACGTGAGCGCGGCGAAGGTTGCGCAAGCGGGCGGCGCAACTTTGAAAGAATTGCGCGACGCGGCAGACCGAACCCATGCGATGCAAGTGATGACGCGTGGGATTGCCAAACTCGCGCGCGAATTGTACGACGCGAAAAAATTTGATGCCGTGCTCGCGTTGGGCGGCGGAAACGGCACGGTGATTGCAACCAGCGCGATGCGCGCGCTGCCGCTCGGCGTGCCAAAGGTGATGGTGAGCACGCTCGCGGCAGGCGATGTGAAAGCGTACGTTGGCACGAGCGATATTGTGATGCTGCACAGCGTCGTAGATGTCGCAGGTGTGAATCGCATCAGCGCGAAAATTTACGCGAACGCGGTTGGCGCGGTGATTGGGATGGCGGAAACTGAGCCGCCGATGATTCAAGCCAAACCGATGATTGCCGCTTCGATGTTTGGCAATACAACTCCGGCGGTGACGCGTGCGCGTGAGACGTTTGAAAAAAATGGATACGAAGTTCTCGTTTTTCACGCGACGGGGACGGGCGGCGCGACGATGGAGCAGTTGATTCGCGACGGTTTTTTTCAAGGCGTGTTCGACATCACGACAACGGAATGGGCGGATGAATTGGTCGGCGGCGTGTTGGCGGCAGGCGCGACGCGCTTGGATGCCGCTTCTGAATCCAATGTGCCGCAAGTGATCGCGCCGGGCTGTCTCGACATGGTGAATTTTTGGGCGCGCAGCACTGTACCGGAAAAATATTCGGCACGTCAATTTTACGAATGGAATCCGAACATTACACTGATGCGCACGACGGTGGAGGAAAATAAACAACTCGGCAAAATTCTCGCGGAGAAAGCAAACAAATCATCCGCACCCGTCGCGTTTTTCTTGCCGTTGCGCGGCGTTTCGCAACTCGACGCGCCGGGCAAAGAATTTTGGAAGCCCGAAGCTGACCGCGCGTTGTACGACGCGATCAAACAAAACGTACGCGCCGATATTCCGGTGTACGAGTTGGACAGCAACATCAACGACGACGCGTTTGTGGACGCGATGACGGATGAATTACTGCAAATGCTGAACAAGTAAAAAGTACCAAGTTAAAAGCTAAAAGTAAAGTTACGCGAGTGTTCCACTTTTTGCTTTTAACTTTTTACTCTGAACTTTTCCCATGAGTGCCAGCCGAAAACGATTACTCTTTATTCTTTTAGGCATCGCCATCTTGCTGTTGGTTTTGGGGTTTGCCGCCATTCCGATTGTGGAAGGGATGGACCCGAAAACCAAGGCGGATGTCACGATTCTGAACGGCATCCCCTTTATTTTGATTTTCATTGGCATTATCATTTTGTATATTGATTTCATTATTTTTCTCGCGACGCGTCTCAACAACCACATCGCGGAACGCACCTATCGTCCGGTCGAACGTATCTTGATCGCGGGAATTGTGTTGGGCATTATCGGAATGTTTCAACCTTTTACGGTTACCCTCTACACACTTGGTTTCATCGTGCTGTTGATTTCGTTGCTCGGTTATATCATCTGGAGTCACATCATTCCGCGCTTGTCCGGCGCAAGAGGATAAATTTTCAATGCCCTTTATTCCGCGTACGGAATCCTTAAAGAAACTGCGCGCCCAAGTCGCCGCCGGCAGACCGATCATTGGCGCGGGCGCGGGCACCGGCATTTCGGCAAAATTCGCCGAAAAAGGCGGCGTTGACATTATCATCATTTACAACAGCGGACGTTTTCGTATGGCGGGACGCGGTTCGCTCGCGGGACTATTGCCGTACGGCGACGCGAACGCGATTACGATGGAGATGGGCGGCGAAGTTTTGCCGGTGGTGAAACATACACCGGTGCTTGCGGGAGTGTGCGGCACCGACCCGTTTCGTTTGATGAATGTGTTTTTGCGCAAGGTAAAAGCAGAAGGTTTCGACGGCGTGCAAAATTTTCCGACGGTTGGATTGTTCGACAGTGTGTTTCGCCAAAATCTGGAAGAGACGGGCATGGGCTATGGGCTTGAAGTGGAAATGATTCGTCAAGCGCGCGAACTCGATTTGCTCACCTGTCCCTACGTATTCAATCCCGACGAAGCGCGCGCGATGGCGGAAGCGGGTGCGGATGTTCTCGTCCCGCACATGGGACTCACGACAAAAGGCGCGATTGGCGCGCACACCGCGTTGACGTTGGAAGAAAGCGCGCGGCGCGTGCAAGCGATGCGTGATGCAGCTGTCGCCATCAATCCCGACATTCTTGTTCTCTGTCACGGCGGACCGATAGCGGAACCGAGCGACGCGCAATTTATTTTCGATCACACGCACGGCATCGCCGGATTCTTTGGCGCGAGCAGCATCGAACGATTGGCGGTGGAACCGGCGTTGGAAGAGCAGACGAAGAACTTTAAGAATTTGAAATTGAGCCGATAGCAAATGGCTGATGGCTGATGGCGAATCACAAAAATCGTCGTCTGCGATCTGCGATCTGCAATCTGCAATCTGCGATGCATTTTTCTCCTCTCGAATTTGAAATGATTCGCTCCGAACTTGCCGATGTGGTGGGGGAGGAGTTTGTTTCGGTTTCCGCCGTTGACAAGTTGGTGTATGCGACCGATTGGTCGTGGATGCCGCAAATGTGGCTCGACCGCGCGCAATCTCCGGCGACGCCCGATTTCATTGTGCATCCCGCGAACGCGCAAGAAATTTCGGCGGTATTGAAAATTGCGAATACGTACAAGATTCCTGTCGTGCCGTGGGGCGGCGGAAGTGGCACACAAGGCGGCGCGGTTCCCGTGTTCGGCGGAATTTTGCTCGATGTAAAACGGCTCGACCAAATTTTGGAAATCAACGAAACGAATTTGACCGCCACCGCGCAGTGCGGCGTGAACGGCGCGATTTTTGAACGCGCGTTGAACGAACGCAATTTGACGTTCCCGCATTATCCATCCTCGGCGGCGGCGGCAACGGTTGGCGGATATTTGGCGGCGCGGGGGAGCGGCGTCATTTCGAGCAAGTACGGCAAGGCGGAAGATCTCGTCGTTTCGCTTGAATGTGTTATGCCCGACGGAACGTTTGTGAAAATGCCGCCCGTGCCGAATCACGCGACAGGTCCGATGCTGATGAATTTTCTCGTCGGCGCGGAAGGAACGATGGGCGTCATCACCGCCGCGACGTTTCAAATCGAACGAATGCCCGAACATCGAATTTTCCGTGCGGTGTTGTTTGATGATTTGCACAACGCGCTCGAAGCGGGACGCGAAATCATGCTCGCGCGTTTGCAGCCCGCCGTGCTGCGTTTGTACGATGACGCGTCAACGAAATCACTCGTCAAGCGCGTGCTCAATCTCGACCTCGAAGGCGCGTACTTGATACTGGTTTTCGACGGCTACAAAGAAATCGCGGAGGCGCAGTACGAGCGCGCGATGAAAATCGTTTCGCACTATGGCGCGCGTGATTTGGGCGAGCATCCCGGCAAGGAATGGTGGGAGCATCGCTACGATTTTTATTTTCCGCCGCTCACGCTCGCGCTGCCGAAAATGTACGGGACGATTGAAACGGTGACGACGTTCGAGAACATTGAAAGATTGTATTGGGCGAAAAAACAAGCGATTGAAGAAGGATTCGCGGAATACAAAACGCGTTACATTGCGCATTTCTCGCACTGGTTTCCGTGGGGTGTGATGGTGTACGACCGTTTCATCATTGACGAGCCGCCGCAAGACCCGGAAGCGGCGCTGCAACTTCACAATAAAATTTGGACGGTCGCCGCGCGCACGTCTTTGGCGAACGGCGGTATGTTGAACGAACATCACGGCATCGGCTTGAAACTGGGACGCTTGATGCGCGAACAGTATGGCGACGCGTTTCCGCTTTTGGATAACTTGAAGCGGACGCTCGACCCGCGCGGGATCATGAATCCGGGGAAATTGGGGTTTAGTGTGTAGGTAAAATGGCAACTTTATCTCGGACCGAAATTGAATCTGCACTACGAAGACTAGGAGAATTGGCAAAACAGGAACAAGAGCAGATTCAACTTGTTGTCGTCGGCGGCGCAGTGATGCTGTTAGTTTATCAAGCACGCCTGACCACGCGAGATGTAGATGCAGTGATTCTCTCGCCGCGCTCAACTGCGACTGTTCGCAAATGGGTGAAACAAGTAGCCCATGAGCTGGACCTACCTGAAGAGTGGCTGAATGATGGCGCAAAAGGTTACTTGATTGGACTGAGCCAAGGACCGACTGTTTTCTCCGCACCAGGAATTGAAGCCAGAGCTCCGTCACTTGCACAATTGCTTGCGATGAAATTATCTGCGTGGCGGGATGAAACAGACATTGACGATGCACGAAGGTTGTTGCAAGAGATCGGGGGCGAGCGAGAAAAAGATTGGAACGAAATCGAACCCTATCTTGTCCCGGGACGTGAGTTAAAAGCCAAGTATGCTTTCCTTGATTTGTGGGAGAGTCTTTATGGTGCAGATTGAGCAGATCGCGCAAGCTGCCTTGGCAGGCGACAGTTTGCAAACTCGCAGCTTGACACAGGATTTCTTGCGCGAACAAAATGTTTTGGCGGATGTTCCAAAACCGCAAACGACGGACGCGCGCGTGCTTGCGCTGTCTGCAAGTTTAGCAGAATTGTTTGCGGTGCGTCTGAGTCAAGCTGCGCCTGTGTGGACAAAATCAATTGGCGGCATCAACGAACCAGTCTTCTTGGTGAAATCAGCATTGACGATGAAACGACTGCGCGCGTTATGCGAAGCGGAATCGCCATTGCCGCTACGCAAGCGAAAATTTTTCGCGCCGCCGAATTATCTTGAATTTGCATAGAAACAAGTTGCGCAATGCCCATCATCTTTGCCCTTTTGCTCTCGGGTCTTTTTTGGACATTAACCTACCTGCTCATCATCGCGCGCGGGTTTCAAGATAAAACGTACGGGATGCCGTTCGTCGCGTTGTGCGCGAACATTTCTTGGGAATTTATTTTTGCATTCGTGCTGCCACAGACGCGTCCACAAGTGTTTGTGAATTATGTGTGGTTCGCGTTGGATTGTGTGATTCTGTTTCAATTCTTGAAATACTGGCGCAGTGACCCGCCGCTCAACTTGCGCGACGCGAAATGGTTTTATCTGATATTTGTTGTAACGCTCGCGGCGAGTTTTCTCGCGGTGCTGTTGCTGTCACTTGATTTGCAGGATAAGGAAGGCAAGTACGCGGCGTACGGGCAAAATCTTTTAATGTCGGTTTTGTTTGTGACAATGTTTTTGCGGCGCGGCAATCTCGCGGGGCAATCGTTTTACATCGCGTTGTTTAAATTGTTGGGGACGTTGATTCCGTCCATTGCATTTTTTCTGTTGCGTCCGAACGCGTGGCTCTTTGATTTTTTATATGTGACGATTTTTATATTCGATTTCACGTATCTGATTTTGGTGTATCGCATGACACGCGAATTGGGACTGAATCCGTGGACGGATTTACTCCGACGGGCGAAACATGCCACATAAAATTGCCCTTGGGAATTTGTTCGGTTTAGAAATTTCCGCGAAGCCGTCTGCGCTGTTTGGTTTTCTGTTGTTGTGGATTGTTTTGGGCGCAATCGGATTTCTCGTTTTACATTTCGCGTTTCTCGAATCATTGCTTGGCGGATTCATTGCCGCGCTCTTGCATTTCTTTTCCGAATTGCTGCATCAACTCGGACACGCGGGCGCGGCACGCAACACGGGCTATCCGATGCGGGGAATTCGTTTTGTGTATGTTCTCGCGTTCTCATTGTATCCAAAAGATGAACCGGAACTGTCGGGCAAAATTCACATTCGCCGCGCGTTGGGTGGACCCGCTGTCAGCTTTATCGTTTCGGTCATCGCGTTTTTGATTTTGCTCATCGCGCAAAATTATGGCGGACTGTTTTTTTGGCTCGCGCTTTGGTTTTTTCTCGACAACTTTTTTGTATTTTTTCTCGGCGCGTTTTTGCCGTTGGGATTCACGGATGGCAGTTCGATTTTGAAATGGTGGGGCAAACCATAGCACCCCTGTAAATTTTTCTGAAAAGTTTTACAATAGAGGCAACACGCGTTGAAATTGGTCAACGCGCGATAGCTTTTCAAGGAGGAGGTTTATGCTCAAACGTTTGATTGCGCTCGCCTTTTTCTTCGCCGGGCTCTCGCTCTTTTGGCTCGCCGCCCAATCTGCGACGGCTGCGCCGCCCGCGCAGGAGATGAAAGGGGATGCCACGCGCGGCGATTATATCTTTGCCGCGGCGGCGGGCTGCGGCTGCCACATGGGGCAAGCGGGCTTTCTCGCAGGGGGACAAGAGTTTGATCTCGGTCCGCTCGGCAAAGTGTATGCGCGCAACATCACATCCGATCCGGAGACGGGCATCGGCAACTGGTCTGAAGCGGATATCGTGACCGCAATTCGGACCGGCAAGACCCCCGATGGAAAACTGCTGTTTCCGGTCATGCCGTACATGACGTTCAGCGGCATGGCGGATCAGGACGCATACGACTTGGCAGCATTTATCAAAACCGCCCCGCCAATCAAAAACACCGTTCCGGCGGACCAACTGACCATTGAGGCGCCGCCGTTCAATCCTCCCGCCGCTCCGGCGACAGCGCCCACCGAAGGCGTCGCGCGCGGCGAGTATCTCGTCAAAAATGTGTCCGATTGCAGCGGTTGTCATACGCCGACCGACGCGCAGGGCGCGCCCTTGCCGGGCAAGTTTCTCGCTGGTAGTTTCGTCGAAGGCGAAGTCACAGCGAATATCACGCCGGACGAAGCAACCGGGATTGGCAAATGGACTGAAGCCGAAATTGCCAACTTGTTGGCGACAGGCAAACGTCCGGATGGCAGCGCGGTGACCGGTTTGATGCTGCAGGTGGTCGAAGGCGGCTTTTCCAAACTGACCGATGCAGACCGTCTCGCGATCGCGGCGTATCTCAAAACGGTCCCGGCGGTGAACAACGTGCCGCAAGCGCCGCAATTGCCCGCCACCGGCGGGAATCCGTTCAATGTTCCACTTTTCGCCGGTTTGCTGGCAATTGGAGGAATATTGTTGTTGAGCGGCGCGTTCGTGTGGCGCAGCGCGCGGCGCACGAAATAGTTTTGCTGTTCGACCCGCGTGTTCCATGCTGACAGAGACGCAGTGTGGAACACGCGGCAATAAATTTTTCGAGGAACCGTTGTCGAAATTTCAAGAATACATTCCGATTTATGAAGGCGACCGCTATTGTTTGATGTGCGCGCAAGCATGTCCCGTGCGCCGCATTACGAAAAATGAAGCGACTTCGCCGCATGGTTGGGCATTACTCGTAGCATCGGTGCAGCGCGGCATGTTGCAGTGGAACGCGCAAACGGTGGATGTTTTGTATCACTGCGCGGACTGCGGCAATTGTCAAGGCAACTGCGCGACTGACCGACCTTTGCCCTATGCGATTCAAGCTGCGCGCGATGAGGTGGTACGCTTGGGACACGCGCCCGCGAACGTGAACGCGATAGGTGAACAATTGCGCGCGTGGGGAAATCCGTTTGGTGCGATGGCAGACGACGGACGACGGACGAAAGGTAATTCGCTCCCCCGCCCCCCGACCCCCGTCACTCTCTTTATCGGCGACGCGGCATTTTTTTTGAAACCTGAAATTATATCTGCGGCGGAAAAACTATTGGACGCAATTGATTTAGACGCGACGCGATTTGCGGTGGGACATTCGAGCGGCTATTTGCCCTACACGCTCGGCTTGTGGGGCACTGCGCGCGAATTTGCGAATGGCATCGCGCGCGATTTGGAAACAAGCGGCGCGACGCGCGTCATTACATTGAGTACGCAAGACGCGCACACATTGAAAAACGTGTATGCCGAACTCGGTGTGAGTTTGCCAGATGGCGTGAATGTTTCGACGCTCGTTGACCTTCTCGCCAACGCGGGCGACAAATTAAAAATCAATGTGCGCGCACCGCAAGCGTACACGTATCACGATCCATCGCAGGCGATTCGTTTGAAACATCACGCGTTGAATGCGCGCGTTTTAGCAACACAAGCGATGGGCGCGGAACCGCGCGAAATGTTATTCCGCGAAAATTTAGCCACACCGATTGGCACAAGCGGCGGACTGCAATTTACGCATCCCGCGCTCGCGGAAAATCTCGCGCGCACGCGCATCGCCGAAGCCCGAGCAGCAGGCGCGGAAACTATTTTGACCGATGACCCGCTCGACACGGCAACGTTGGAAAGATACGCGGATGGTTTGCAAGTGCTGAATTTGTACGAGGTGTTGGCAGGACAGGTAGCAGATGGCTGATAGCAAATGGCAAAACCCGAAATCATAAATCCGAAATCATAAATTTGAAGGAGGAGTTCACAATGTTTCTATCAATGCACAACTGGATGCGCGCCGAGCCGTTGGAGGTGACAATTAAACGGCTTGCCAAGTACGGGTACGAAAGTATCGAAATCGGCGGCGAGCCGGACAAATACAACACGCAACAAGTGAGCAAGCTTTTGAAAGAAAATGGCGTGCGCTGTTGGGGCAGTGTGACGCTGATGTTTCCCGGACTCGATTTGATTGCGGCGGATGAAGCGGTGCGCGCGAAAACGATTCAATACTGCAAAGAGTGCGTCCGCATGGTACGCGAACTGGATGGCTGCGAAGTGACGATTGTGCCTTCCACCGTCGGCAAAGTGGTGCCGCAAGCGTCGCCCGAACAGGAATGGGCGTGGTGTGTCGAAGGTTTAAAGGAAGTGTACGCCTACAGTGAATCGGTCGGCATCGTCCTCGCGCTTGAACCGCTCAATCGCTTTGAAACCAATTTCCTCAATCGCTCCGAACAAGCGGTTGCGCTCGCGACGGCGGTGGGTCCGAACTGCGGCGTGTGTCTCGACGCTTTCCACATCAATATCGAAGAAGAAGATTTGTATCAAGCGATTTTGAATACGGGCAAGCGGCTCGTAGATTTTCACATCGCCGACAACAATCGGATGCACGCGGGCGGCGGCGATTACAACTGGGCAAAAGTTGTCAAGACGCTCGACGAAGCTGGTTACAAGAACGCGCTCACGGTTGAATTTGTCGCGGCATTAGACCGCACGCCGGTCAACAAATATCCGCACGCGCTCGCGTCCGCCGACCCGTCATTGACGCCCGAACAATTGAAATTTATCCAAGACCACGGAAGCGGCGTCCTTTCTGAAAATTTCTATTCGTGGCTCGTGGACGAAACCGCCAAGACGCTGCGCAAAGCGATGAAGAAAGCGGGCGTCCAAGCCACTCAAGTTCCGAAACGGGTCAAGGTCGGCAAAGCGGGCAAAGCGTATCAGAATGTAAAAACAGAGTTCTGAGTAACAGGTATCAGGTAGCAAGTAGCAGGGAGGACGTTCCAATCCCTGCTACTTGCTACTTACTACCTCATGTCCATTCTCCTCATCGGCACACTCGACACCAAAGGCCGCGAAATCGCGTACTGCCGCGACAAAATCCGCGCACTCGGTTCGGACGCGCTCATTCTCGATTCGGGAATTTTAGGCGAACCGCTCGACATTCAATTATCTGCTCAAGACATTTCGCGCGCTGATGTTGCGCGCGCGGCGGGTACGACGATTGATGCGTTGCGCGCGGCGGGAACGCGCGGCGCGGCAGTGGAAACGATGCGCGAAGGCGTTCGCAACGTCACTGTGAAATTGTACGAGCAAGGAAAAATTCACGGTGTCCTGTGCCTCGGCGGCGCGGAAGGTGCGGTGCTTGGCGCATACGCGATGCAAGCGCTGCCGATTGGCGCGCCAAAAGTGATCGTGACGCCGATAGCGTCAGGGCGACGACACTATGGGCAGTTGATGGGGACAAAAGATATTTTCGTCGTCCATTCCGTCGTTGACATTCTCGGCATTAATCCCATTTCGCGCGCGGTGTTTGATAACGCGTGCGGGGCGGTGGTGGGGATGGCAAATAGCAGATTGCAGATAGCAGATAGCAAATCAGAAATGCTATCAGCCATCGGCTATCAGCCATCGGCTATCAGCCATCGGCTATCAGCCAGGTATGTTGCGATAACGATGCTTGGCAATACGACGCGCGCGGTGATGCGGATCAAAGAAATTTTGGAAGCGCGCGGCTACGAAGCGATAATTTTTCATTCCAACGGCGTCGGCGGTCCCGCAATGGAAGAACTCGCCGCACAAGGCATGTTCGTCGGCGTGATTGATTACACGACGGATGAATTGAGCGACCAACTCGTCGGCGGTTTTCACGCGGGCGGCGAGGATCGTTTGGAGCGAGTGGGCGCGTTGGGCATTCCCCAAGTTGTCGTGCCGGGCTGCATTGATTTCAGCGTGAACGGACGCCGCGGCGCGATTCCCGAAAAATTTCACGGACGCCCCGCGTATTATCACAATCCCGAATTTACGTTGATTCGTTTGACGCAAGCGGAACAAGTGCAAATCGCGCGTATCATGGCAGGAAAATTGAATGGGGCGCGCGGCTCTGTCATGGTCATCATGCCAACGCAAGGGCTTTCGATTCCAAATGTGCCGGGCGGAGTATTTTGGAATCCCGAAGCGGACGCGGCATTCCGCGCGGAATTGCGCAACAATTTGCGCGAAGAGATTCCGTACCTTGAAATTGAAGCGCACGTGAACGATCCCGCGTTTGCCGAAATCGTCGCGGAGAAATTTTTAAAGTTGATGGGAGAAGAGACGTTCAACGTTTGAACGTTCAAACGTTAAACGTTATACAGTATTATGGAATTTCGTTCCTATTGCATCGCAGATTTGACCTACGTGGACATTCGCGAATATTTAAAAGAAAAAGACACCATCCTGATTCCGATGGCAAGCACAGAACAGCACGGACCGCATCTGCCACTCAAGACCGACACGGTGACCGCCGAAGAGGTGGCGCGGCGCGTGTCGGAAATTTTAGAGGTGCTGCATACGCCGTGTCTTTGGGCGGGCTATTCGCCGCAGCACATGTACGGCGCGGGCATGGGACGCGGCACGATTACCTTGCGCGCGGAAACGCTGTTGAATCTGATGTACGATGTCGCGCGTTCGTGCATTCATCATGGCTTTAATCGAATTATTTTTATCAACGGACACGGCTCGAATGTCAAAGTGGTTGATCCCGTGTTACGCAAATTGCGTTACGAGACGGGCGCGCTCATCGGTTTTGTGAAACCGTACATGGAAAATTATGTCGGCATTCTCGCAGGACTGATGGAAAATCCGCCCGAAGAAACGCCGGGCTGGCACGCGTCGGAATTGGAAACTTCACAGATGCTCGCGCACGATGTTGTGGAAGACACAAATTACGTGCGCATGGAACGCGCGGAAAAAACGCTCGCGCACATTCCCGAATTTTTGCCGAAATCGTTTGGGAAAAAAGATGGAATGCCTGATGTGGAATTCGAGGGCTATAAATATTTCACCTTCCCGATGGACCATCACGAATTCATCGAATCGGGAACGATTGGCAATCCGATGCGCGCGACTGCCGAAAAAGGCGAAGAGGCGCTGCGGCGTTTGAGCGAACACTGCGCGAAAGGGATCGCGGAATTGATGAAGGTGCCGGTGAATGTGCATAATCGCGAATTTGTGAATCGTGTCTAACGCATTGCTTGTCGAAGTGAAATACGCAAGGAGGACAACATGAGCGAAAAAGTTCGCGTCGGCGTGGTGGGCACAAGTTGGTGGGCGGATGCTTTGTATTTCCCCAGTCTCAAATCGCACCCGCGCGCGGACCTTGTGGCAGTTTGTGGACGAAACCTCGAACGTGCGAAAGAAATGTCCGCCAAGTACGACATCCTGCAAGTTTTTACAAACTATCGGGAAATGCTCGCCAAAGGTGATTTGAATGCAGTGATTCTTGCCACCCCAGATGACTTGCATTATGTGATGACGATGGATGCGCTTGACGCGGGGTTGCATGTCTTGTGCGAAAAACCGTTGGCGCTAAACGCTATGGATGCCCGTGCAATGTACGAAAAGGCGGAATCGGTGGGCGTCAAACATATGGTTTTGTTTAGCTATCGCTGGCATCCACAATTCCGCTATATGCATGAACTTGTTGCACAAGGGTATATCGGTGGTTGCTTTCAAGCGGACATGCGCTTTCGCACAGGCATTGGTCGTAATGCCGGCTATATGTGGAGGGGGAACCAATATCGTGCGAACGGCGTTTTGGGCGATTTGGGCTCACACCTGATTGATTTTGCCCGCTGGAGTGTTGGAGAAATAAATAGTGTCGCTGCACACCTTGGCGTCTTTGCAGAACGTTCCCTGCCAGTGGGTGAGCCCTATGCCCCTGCGAACGACTCGGCGATGCTTGTCGTCAAGTTTCAAAATGGTGCACAAGCAACGCTGCAATTGAGCGGTGTAACAAAAGTTGCGCCGGGTTCCTTCCATTTGGATATTGCGCTCTATGGGGACACTGGAACTCTGGAAGCAAACCTGCAAGAGTGTGGCGCAATTCGGAGCGCACGTTTTGGCGAAGATGAGGCACAGATGCTTCCTGTCCCCGATATCCTTTGGGGCGATGCAGACCGCAATGATAGCTGGAGCGTGTTGTTCACAAACTCAACAGGCGCGCGCTTTTTCATTGATGCGATTTTTGAGAATCAGCCAATCTCTCCGAACTTTTATGATGGCTGGAAAGCGCAGCAAGTGATTGATGCAGCCCTCGAGTCGGATCGTACAGGTCGTTGGGTTTCAATCCAATAAAGTCACGAGTCCACAATGCAAGTTGGCGGATTCTTATATGAACATCATCGGTCACGACCACGTCGCCATCATCGTCAAGGATATTGACGCGTCGCGGCATTTCTATTGCGATATTTTGGGAATGACGGAAGTCGCTCGTCCGCCATCATTCAAATTTCCCGGCGCGTGGTTCGAAAAAGGGAACGCGGAATTGCATCTCGTTCACATTGACGCCGCATCGCAGCCGCCGGGCGACAAGACCGCGCACCCAACGCCCGAAAATGATATTGCGCGCGCCAGACATCACGCGTTCGTGGTGGACGACATGGACGCGGTGTTGAAACAACTGCGCGCACATAACATTGAAATCGTTTTGGGACCGCGTGATCGCGGCGGCGGTGTTTTGCAATCGTACTGTTTCGACCCCGACGAACATCTCGTCGAGTTTATTTATTATCCGAATGCAGGTATCAAGTAGCAAGCATCAAGTAGCAAGGGTGATTTTCCATACTACCTGCTACCCAAAACATGCAAATCATTGACCTCACCACACCCATCGGACAAGGCACGCTCTCTCCGCCTTCGGTGAATTTGCAACTGTCGCTCAATACAAAATTTCGTGGACCGGGCTTTTGGCGCGCATCGTCAGTGACGATGGTGCTGCACACGGGTTCGCATGTAGATTTTTCGCTGCATGTGCAAGCGGATGGCGAAAGCGCGGTGGATGTGCCATTAGAAAAAGTGAGTGGTGACGCACTCGTGATTGATTTGGGCGAGGTGGAAGCGAGCCATCCGATTACGATAGAGGACATTGAAAAAAATGACCGCGTCGGAATTCGCGCGGGTGACATCGTTCTCGTGCGGACCGCGTGGACCGACCGCATGTGGGGCAATTTTCCCGATTACTATTTAACGTCGCCGTATTGTACGCCCGAAGCCGCGCGCTTTCTCGTTTCCAAAAATGTCAAGGCGATTGGGTTCGATTGTTTCAGCGAATACTGCGCGCGCCTGCCCGATTTCACGAGCGAAGATTTCATTATTCACAAAATTATTTTGGAATCGGGACGCTACTATTTTCAACAAATGATGAATCTCGTCGCGCTGCCGCGTAATAAACGTTTTACGTTTTTCGCGCCGTTTCTGAAAATACGCGAGGGCGAGGGGGCGCCCGCGCGGTTTTTTGCGGTATTGGAGTAACCATCAAAGACCATCGAATTATGCGAAACGTTGTTTCGCCTTCGACGGCAGAACAAAGCGCGGAAAAAAACAATGCAAATGAGAACAATGCATTCTTTTTTCCGCCAGACATTCTTTTGCCGTTGATTTCTAATCTACGATATGCCCATCGAAAAATTTTTTGCGCCTGAAACGATTGATGGCGCGCTCGATGTTTTGGACGAGTATGGTTCCGACGCGCTCATTCTCGCGGGCGGAACGATGGTGATGCCGCTTGTTAACGAAGCGCTCACGTCGCCGCGCGTGATTTTGAGTTTGCAGCGCGCTGGATTAAATACCATGTCCGCGAACGGACAAATCGAAATCGGCGCAACGACGACACTGACGCGCGTTTCGCAAATGAACAAATTGTCACTTTTAGCGAACGCGACGCGTGGGATCGGCAGTTGGGCGATTCGCAATATGGCAACGCTCGGCGGCAACGTTTTCGCGCCGCCTCCGTCGGGCGATGCGGCAGTGGCATTGCTCGCGCTCGACGCGCAAATCGTCGCACAAAATAAAAACGGCGAACGTCGAGTCGCGCTCGATTCGTTCTACAGCGGGCTCTTGCAAACGAATTTGCGACCCAACGAACTCGTCACGCGCATCGTCATTCCAAAAACGCGCGGGAAAACCGCGTGGATAAAATATGCGCGGCGCGAAGCGAACGCGCCCGCGATTGTTTCCGTTGCCGCGCGCATCGTCACCGACCCCGAAGGGGTTATCACCGAAGCGCGCATCGCGCTCGGCGGCGCGAACGATTTTCCGGTGCGCGCGAAAAAAGGGGAAGCGGAGCTCATCGGGCGCGGCTTGAGCGCGGAAAGCATCGCGGACGCAGCGAACGCGGCGATGGATGAAGCAAAACCCTTTAGCGACGCGCTCGCGAGTGAATGGTATCGAAAGAAGATGGTGGCGGTGTATGTGAAGAGGGTGTTGGAAGGAATTAAATAATGGAACTTGTCACAATTTCATTCAAACTCAACTCTCGTCCCGTCGCCGTCGTCGCGTCGCCGCTTGCAAATTTGCGCGATGTGCTGCGCGAACAACTTGATGTGTTGGCGGTGAAAGCGGGTTGCGGGCAAGGCGGCTGTGGTTCGTGTACTGTTTTGTTGAACGGCGAACCTATCGTGTCGTGTCTCACGCCAATTGTGAATGTGCAGGGGCAAGAGATTACGACGCTTGAAGGCATTGGCACATTCAACAAACTGCATCCGCTGCAGCAAGCGTTCAATGACAATTTCGCCGCGCAATGCGGTTACTGCACAGCGGGCATGATTACGGTGGCGAAAGCGCTGCTCGACCACAATCCGCATCCGACGCGCGAACAAATTGTTGACGCGCTGTCGGGCAATGTATGTCGGTGTACGGGGTATGTGCCGATTATTGAGGCGATTCAGCAGGTAGCAAATAGCAAATAGCAGATAGCGGATTGCAAATAGCCATATGCCATCGGCTATCTGCCATCTGCCAGCAACCATGAAACAACTTGGCATCGTCGGTGAATCGGTAAAACGTCGCGACGGCATCGCGCATGTGACGGGGCAGACGCGTTACGTGGATGATGTGTCGTATCCCGGCATGTTGTGGCTCAAGATGGTGCGCGCGCCGATTCATCGCGGCATCATTCACAAAATAGATGTGTCGAAAGCGGAAGCGTATCCCGGCGTTCGCGCGGTGGTCACGGCTCAAGATGTGCCGAACAATTGGTACACGATTTTGTGTCTCATCGGCGTCGGACCGAACGACGAGCCCGTCTTGGCGGACACCGAGATCATGTGGCGCGGCGAACCACTTTGCGCGGTGATTGCGGAAACGGAACAAATCGCACAAGAAGCGGCGCAGCTTGTCGAATTGGACATTGAAGAATTGCCGCCTGTGATGACGATTGATCAAGCGCTCGCCGAAAGCGCGCCCGCGATTAAAAAATGGGGCAACAATACTTTTGTGTACGAGGGCAAACCCTATCGTCAAGTCTACATCGGCGACGTGGACGATGCGTTGGCAAAAGCGGACAAGATTATCGAAGGCACGTACCAGTTGAATCCGTACGACCACGTTCCTGTCGAAACTCAAACGTGCGTGGTGAAACCTGAACCCGATGGTCGGCTCACCGTTCATTCCAACACACAGGCGCTGTATTTCACCAAAGACAACATGGGCATTATTTTGCAAATGCCCGATTACAAAATTCGGCTCGTCGGCGGCACGGTGGGCGGCGGTTTTGGCGGTAAAGTGGACGTGGTCATCGAACCCGTCACCGCGATTGCGGCAATGAAAACCGGGCGTCCCGTGAAATGGCGTTGGACGCGCGCCGAAGAATTTCGCAATTCGTCCACCGTCGGCATGTATCGAATGCACTACACCGATGGCGTGATGAATGACGGACGCATCATCGCGCGCAAAGTGATTTCGTATCACGACGCGGGCGCGTATCATCGCCACTCGCCCTACGGCGTGCAAAAACACGCGTTCAATCTCGCGGGTCCGTACAACATTCCAAATGTAAATATTCGAGCGCATTGCGTGTACACCAATCGCCAGCCCGCGTCGGCGCTGCGTGGCTTTGGCGTCACGCCCGCGTCATTCGCCATCGAAGTGCAAATGGACAAGATCGCGCGCACGCTCGGCATGGACCCGTGGCAGATTCGTTTCCTCAACGCGTATCGCAACGGACAAATGAAAGCGGTGCGTAAAGAGGTGGAAGACGCGACGTTGATTGAAACGATGCAAGCGGCGGCAAAGATGGTGGGCGCGGAATTGCCGGAGTGGTGTTGGAACGCGCGGAGTGATGAGTTGGCGAAAGGGTGATGGAGAGATGGAGTGAAGAGAGAGGCGAGAAGCGAGAAACGAGAGAGGAAATTCTTTTGGAGGTTTCGAGCGCCATTTTTCAGCTGTCGAATTTTGTTCAATGGTTTAAAGGGGGGGGCACGATGAAATATGCACGAATGGTCAGCGGCACAACAACGCCCGACAAACTCGACGACGTGATTCGCTTGTGGCACGAATTTGTTGCGCCGTCCGCGAAACAACAAAAGGGATTCATCAACGCGCGTTTGCTCGTTAATCGCGAATCGGGTCAAGTGGTTTCAATGGGCTTGTGGGAAAGCGAGGCGGATTTTCAAAATTCCGTGCAATGGAATGCGGGACAACTCACGCGCTTTACGGAGTTGTTCCCAACGCCGCTCAATGTGAATGGCTTTGAACTCGCGGGAGAAGCATAGCATGTCATTGCGAGCGGCGACGCACTCCGTCGCATGCGAAGCAATCTTTCCGCGCTGGACAAGGAGATTGCTTCGTCGCAAAGGGCGCTCCTCGCAATGACAACCATCCTGTTATGAATCTCGGTGAAACTCTCTACGTCACCAACCGCAAAGAATGGCGCGCGTGGCTGGCGAAACATCACAAGACGAAAAAGGAAATTTGGTTGGTGTATTATCGCAAAGACAGCGGCAAGCCGCGCATTCCATATAACGACGCGGTGGAAGAAGCATTGTGCTATGGCTGGATTGACAGCACGTACAAACCGATTGATGGCGCAAGTCACGCGCAGCGTTTCAGTCCGCGCCGCAAAGGCAGCCCCGTTTCGCCGATGAACAAGGAACGGATTCGGCGACTCATTGCAAAAAAGAAAATGACAAGGGCGGGGATGGAAAGCATTGGACACGAGTTGACGGAGGATTTGAAAAAGACATCGGCATCAGAACAACTGAAAGCATTTCAAATTCCCGACGACATTCTGGAACGACTCAAGCAAGATGAACTTGTTTGGAAACATTTTCAAAAATTTCCTGAATCGTATAAACGCATTCGCATTGGCTGGATTGACGGCGCGCGCAATCGTCCCGAAGAATTTGAAAAACGGTTGCGATATTTTGTAAAGATGACGAAAGCGAACAAGCGATTTGGGATGGTGCAGTGATGTGGACAACGGATAGGAAAAGCGATGAGCGGATAATCATAGCAGTAAGGAAAAAGAGATATGCATCAAACACTAAATCTTTCAGAAGGACTGTACCAGCAATTGGAAGCGACTGCGCGCAGTGGCGGATTCGACAGCATTGAAGAGTTCATCCAAAAACTTATCGAGGTCTGGCAAGCGCGTGTTGAAGAATTGCGCCGCCGTCAAGAACAAGTGCGACGTATTGATGCGCTCCATGAACAGTTTGCTGCCAAGTATGGAACGATGAATGATAGCGTCGAGTTGATTCGCGCAGACCGCGAGCGATGAGCATGGCAAACATTGTCGTTGACAGCAGCATTGTCATCAAGTGGTTTGTGACCGAACCACTGTCAGAGGAAGCACGACGCGTTTTGAATGGGTATCAATCGGGCGCGCTCACTTTGATTGCGCCTGATTTACTCGCCGCCGAGATTGGCAATATCGTTTGGAAAAAAGTACGCATGCAAGGATTGGCGAGGGAAGACGCGCAACAAATTATCTCCGCGTTTCGAGAGTTGGACATTGAATTGTTACCAACGACTTCGCTGCTTGAGGATGCTGTGCGAATTGCAATGGCACATGAACGCAACGTGTACGACGCATTGTATATTGCATTAAGTGAGCGCGAACAGAGCTTGTTCATCACGGCGGATGAACGTCTGGTCAACGCGGTGAACAAATCATTTCCAAACACCGTATGGCTTGCAAATTGGACGCTGCAAAGTTGAAAGGATGCAGGATGGCAATTAAAAATGGACGCGGCATCGCCGCACTCAATTATCCGACAGGCATGAATCTTGGCGGCGACCCGTCGCAGGCGCTCATTTACGCGCAGCCGACGGGCGGATTCGTCATCAAACTCGCCAGCACCGATTTGGGACAGGGTTTGAAAACGGTCATTCCCCAAATCGCGGCGGAAACGCTCGGCGTGCCGCTCGAATCGGTCAACCTTGACACGGGTGACACCGACAGCGGTCCGCACTGCATGGGCACGTTCGCCAGCCGCGCGACGCATCGCGTCGGCAACGCGGTCATCATGGCGGCGAAAGAGGCAAAGAAACAATTGCTCGATGTTGCTGCCGACGAACTCGAAGCCGCGCCCGAAGATTTGGTGATGAGCGACGGCGAAATTTTTGTGCGCGGCGTACCGTCCAAAAAGAAAACGGTGTTCGATGTCGCGCTCGCCGCGCATTTCAAGTACGGCAAAACGATCTCGGGACGCGGCATTTTTCTCAAACACAATCACGGCGTTGACCCCGAAACGGGCGCGTGCGACCCCGATTCCACCGAAGCGCACTGCACCACCGTCGCGGATGTGGAAGTGGATACCGAAACGGGACATGTGAAAGTTCTGAAATTATCCTCCGCGTACGAAGTGGGGCGCGCCATCAATCCCAAAATGGTCGAGGGACAAATTATCGGCGGCGCGGTGATGGGAACAGGCATTACATTGCTCGAATCGTCATTCCCGAATTATCCACAGTTCGACCCGCATCCCGGTTCGTTCGCCGAATACATGATGATGGGCGCGGCGGATGTTCCCGAAATGGAGAGTACGATTTTGGAAATGGGTTCGGTGGACGGACCGTTCGGCGTCAAAGGTGTCGGCGAGATGACCGCGAACTCGCCGCTGCCCGCGATTGTGAACGCGATTTATGATGCGGTCGGCGTGTGGATTACGGATTTGCCGGTGACGCCGGAAAAAGTTTTGCGCGCGCTGGAAGAAAAAGAATCAGCCCCGTAATCTTGGCGCAATACGCTCTTTATGACCAAACTCTATTGTTACGTTGATGAAAGCGGCCAAGATACTCGAGGCAAACTTTTTATCGTTGCCGTTATTGTTGTTGGCACCGACGCGCGTGACGAATTGATTGCCTCCCTTGAGGTGATTGAACAAGAGACAAGTAAAGGCCAACTCAAGTGGAGCAATACAAATCGCACTCGACGCGTTGAATATATTCGCAGCATTGTGAATTTGCAATTGTTGGTACGCAAAATAAATTACGCGCACTACACTGACACGTTGGATTATTTGCCGCTCACTGTGAGTACGATTGAAAAAGCATTAAGGGAAACGGGTGAAGGTGATTTCACAGCAATCGTCTTGATTGATGCGTTGCCACCGAGCCAAGCGCGACGCATAGGGAATCTTTTGCATCAAAGCGGGATGCCCGTGAAAAAAGTTCGCGGTGTACGTCGTGAAGAAAGCGATGCGTTGATTCGATTGGCGGATTCGGTGTGCGGTTGGGTGCGCGATTCGCACGAAGCAGAAACTGATTTGCGCGTGTTGTTTGACCAAGCGATTCGAAAAGGGATTTTGCGGGATTTGGGAAAATAAAAAACCCCCATGGTTAGGGGGAACAACCTAGTCCCTCACGCGCGCTTGGGACGCCCACCAATACTGGCAGTATTTCGGTTGCGGTTTGAATAGATTCTAGCAGGGAATAGACCACTGTCAAATCAAAAAAAGGAATGTTACATGCTCAAAGTCATCTCACTCTTGAAACGCCGCGACGACATGTCGCGCGAGGAATTTTACAACTGGGCAAAGGAACACGCGGCACGCGGCGCGAAAATTCCGACGCTCAAGCAGTATCGCATGAACGTCGCGCGCCTGGATGAACCCGAAGCCGCGTTCGACGCGATGAGCGAAATGTGGTTCGACGATGCTGCCGCGTTCGACGCAGGATTCGCAACCGACGCAGGCAAAGCCGCGCGCGAAGATGCCATGGCGCATTGTTCGCAGCGTGTGCATGTGAGAGTGGAAGAAAATATTTTAAAGTAGAAAGGTATGAGGGATGAGGAATGAGTAAAAATATCACGTTACACTTATTCCTCATCCCTCGTCCCTCATCACTCAATTCAGGAGGAATTGTTATGGCACGTCCAATTACACTCTGCACCGCGCAATGGGCAGATATGCCGCTCGAAGAATTGGCGCAGAAAGCAAGCAAATGGGGCTTTGACGGTTTAGAACTCGCGTGTTGGGGCAATCATTTCGATACGCAGCGCGCGCTCAACGATTCCGCGTATATTCCATGGATTCAAGAGACGCTAAGAAAAAATAATTTGCAATGCTGGGCGCTGGCGACGCATCTGGTCGGACAGGCGGTATGCGACAACATTGATGCGCGCAACAAAGGCGTCTTGCCGCCGCACATTGTCGGCGACGGTGATCCCGAAGGCGTGCGTCAACGCGCGGCGAAAGAGGTGATGGATACCGCGCGCGCTGCCGCAAAAATGGGCGTGCATCAAATCAATGGCTTTACGGGTTCGAGCATCTGGCATCTGCTTTATTCGTTCCCGCCAAACGATTTCGCGCAAGTGGAAAAAGGGTACGAAGATTTTGCGCGGCGTTGGAATCCGATCATGGATGTGTTCAAGCAAGAAGGCGCGCGCTTTGGCTTGGAAGTGCATCCCACCGAAATCGCGTACGATTATGTGACGACGCGCAAAGCGTTGGACGCGATTGACAATCGCCCCGAATTCGGCATCAATTTCGACCCGAGTCATTTCACCCATCAATTCCTCGACCCCGTCGCGTATTTGCATGAATTCAAGGAGCGCATTTATCACGTCCACGCGAAAGATTCCAAAGTGCGATTGAACGGGCGCCGCAGCATTCTCGGCTCGCACTTGAATTTTGGCGACCCGCGACGCGGCTGGGATTTTGTTTCCGTCGGGCATGGCGATGTGCCGTTCGAAGCGGTGTTCCGCGCGTTGAACGACATCCAGTATCCCGGACCGCTTTCGATTGAATGGGAAGACAGCGGCATGGAACGCGAATGGGGCGTGCAAGACGCGATTGCGTTTGTGAAAAAGAATAATTTCGCGCCGTCGTCCCAAGCGTTCGATGAGGCGTTCAAGCAAAAGTAGGAGGAATTTCTATGAGCGACCAAGTTGGATTTGTGACAATGGCAGGACCGAAAGCGGAAGGGCAGGCGCCCGAAATCGGCGTCGGCATGTTGGGTTACGCGTTCATGGGCAAAGCGCACAGCAACGCGTTCAAAAAAATACCGTACATGATTTATCCGCCGCCCGCGATTCCCAAACTCATCGCGATAGCGGGACGCAACCAAGAAGCGGTGGCAGAAGCCGCGCGGCGTTACGGTTACGAAGGGTATTACACCGATTGGCGCGCGATGCTCGACGACCCGCGCATTCAATTATTCGACAACGGCGGACCTAATAATATTCACCTCGAACCCGTCGTGTATGCGGCGCAAAAAGGGAAACATATTTTGTGCGAAAAGCCATTGGGACGGACAGCGGAAGAAGCGAAAGCGATGCTCGACGCGGTGAACCAAACGGGCGTCAAGGCGATGGTCGCGCACAATTATCGTTTCGTCCCCGCGCTGCGTCTCGCGTACGAATTGATTTCCAGCGGCAAGCTCGGACGCATTTACCATTTCCGCGCGGTGTATTTGCAAGAATGGATCATGGACCCGAACTTTCCGCAAGTGTGGCGTCTCGATGCAAGTGTCGCGGGCAGCGGTTCGCTTGGCGATCTCGGCTCACACATCATTGACCTCGCGCGCTGGCTCGTGGGCGAACCTGCGACGGTGATGGCAAGCACAAAAACATTTATCAAGGGCCGCCCGCGCCCCGAAGGCGGCACCGGTGTGGTGGATGTGGACGATGCGTTTGCCGCCGTCGTCGAATTCCAAAACGGCGCGCTCGGCACGCTCGAAGCGACGCGTTTTGCCAAAGGACGCAAAAATTATGAGATGCTCGAAATCAACGGCGAGAACGGCTCGCTGCGTTTCGATATGGAAAACATGAACAACCTGCATGTATTCTGGGCGGATGCGCCAAAAGAAACGCAGGGATTCACGAATGTGCTCGTCAGCGAATCGTATCATCCGTTTTGGAAATATTGGTGGCCCCAAGGACACATCATCGGTTGGGAACACACCTTTGTCCACGAAATCGCGCACCTGCTCGACGCGATTGTCAACAACACAAGCATCGCCCCCTACGGCGCGACGTTTGAAGACGGTTACCGCAACGCCGTCGTCGGCGATGCAATTGCCGAATCCGCGAATAGCGGACGACGCGTGGACATCAAATATTAGGGCTGAGGGGCGAGGGATGAGGAATGAGTTGCGAAAAATGTTTTGCACTCGTGCCTCATCCCTCATCCCTTTTAACTTGACATGCTCAGAGACCTCCGCCCCCAATCCCTCCGCCGCACACCTGACGAATTGGTTCAGCATCTGAAAACGTTTGAACTCGATTTGAAATTTTCCGCTGGCGTGTGGTTTTTTTCGCCGCCACAATCGCGCTTTCACGACCGCTACAAACCTGTGTTGGATATTCCCGCGCGTTTGGAAATTGCCGCATCGCTCGCGGAGTATGGTTTGAAAGGCATGGAAGCGCATTACCCGAACGAAATCAACGAGGACAATCTCGACCATTGGAAAAAATTCGCGCACGCGACAGGCATCAAAATTCTGACCGTCATTCCGCTGTTGTTTTGGGATGAACAATTTGAATGGGGTTCGCTCTCGAATCCGATTCCCGAAATTCGCCGCGCGGCGATTGAACGCGTGAAAGGCGCGGCGCGTTTGAACAAAGAACTCGACACCGAATTTATGATTGTGTGGCCCGGCATTGACGGCTATGAAAACGGATTCGGCGCCGATTTGCGCGCGGCGCGTGATCGTTTCGCGGAAGGCATGGCGGAAGCGTTGGACGCGGTGCCCGGCGTGCGCGTCGCGTTCGAGCCCAAACCGTACGAACCGCGCGGACACATTTTGTACGGCTACACCTCTGAAGGCATTTTGCTCGGCGAAAAAGTGGAGCGCATGTTGAAACATCCCGACAACAGAAAATTGTTGGACGAAGGGCACGCGCTCGTGGCGATGAATCCCGAAGTGGGGCACATGTTGATGGGGTACGAAGATTTGCCCTACGCGTACGGGCTGGTGATGGAGTACGCGCGCCTCGCGCATGTGCATCTCAATTCGCAGCCGCTCGGTAATTACGACCAAGATTTGAACGTCGGCGTGATTTCGACGGAAGCGAACGAGGCGATGTTGTACGCGCTGAAAATGTACGGCTATCAAGGATGGTTCGGCATTGACATCAATCCCGAACGGATGCCCGTGGACACTGCGCTGAAAATTTCGATGGACGCCTTGCGCGCGGCGAACGACCGCATCAATTCGCTCGACCACGAATCGCTCGTCTGGGCAAGCGAACATCCGAATCAAGCGCGTGGTTGGATTGAGGCATATCTGGTGCGCGCGCGGGCAATGAACGTGGAGAAATTAACGCCACTGCCGAAATTAAAATAATTGCCTTCATCGTGACACAATATCATCATCTTGACGAGTCGGGTGACCCTGGCTTGCAAAGTGGTCCAAGTGTTTCGCCGTTTTTTGTTCTGGCAATGGTGCAGTTACCAAATACGAATCCATTGCCAGAATTGGCTGCCTTTCGCCGCGAGTTTCATTTGCCATCAGATTTCGAAATCAAATATTTTCGCGCCAAGCCGCATCAAAAAGATTTCTTTTTCAAAACCATCGAGCCACTCGATTTTCGCGTCCGTGCTGTGGTGATTGACAAAGCCAACTTGTCCAAGCGGTACGCGAAATTGAGTGGACAAGAATTGCAGATTGAATTTACGGCGCGTCTGACATTGCGCGCATCGCAGCTCGACATCGGTAATGATGTTTTGATAATTGATGGCGGCTCGAATGCAATGTGCCGCGCGTTGCGCGTTCGTCTTTCTGCAGAATGTCGTGCCTTGAAGCGTGAGAGACCCTTTAATAAAATTGTTGGTGGGCGCTCAAGATATATGGATGGTTTACAATTGGCAGATATGGTTGCGGGCGCAGTCACGCATTATGCGTCAGGGCAAGAGGAAAAGTACTTTTTGTCGCTTGAAGAAAAGGTTATGGATTTGTGGTGGGGCGGTGAAAGCGAAAAATAAAACACCCCCAGCTATTCCCTAACGAGAAACCTCGTCGGGAAAGTCCGCCACTGGTGGCGAGCTTGTCGCTGGGGGCGAGTAAACCAGACGAACTGGTTTATTTGATGATTCTATTATAGCCGCGATGGAGAGACGCGTCAATGATTTTTCGCGGCGTATTTCAGGTGTCAAGTTCGCGGCGGGAATGTAAAATGATTGTGCCGCTCGTGAGGGGCGGCATAATTTGATAAATGCAACGGGCAGAAAAATGCAAAACGATGCAGAACTTTTTTCCTGTGAACCACTGCCATTGAATCCAAATGGGTTTAACGCGAAAGCAACCCTTCCCTATGGTTTGCAAATCGAGCAAATTGAGCAAGCCATGGGCTCATTTTTAAATTTTCTAAAATTCATCAATCAAGAATTGAATCGCCGCGAAATCGCGCGCCTTGAAATGATGTTGATGCCTGCAAATTTTAGCAGTATTGTGGGCGAATTCATGACTACAAGCATTCCCAAATTTTGTCCGACGCTGGCGAAAAATAAATATCACAATGGACACCCTGACCTTGTACCGCTTGGAATGTATCCGAACGATGCAGTGCAACACAGCAATGCGGGAATCGAAATCAAAGCGTCACGCTATTTACGCGGATGGCAAGGGCATAATCCAGAGGATACGTGGTTGATGATTTTTGTTTTTGACAGCAATCGCCCGCATGATAATGTTCCACGTCCATTTCGATTTGTTCAGGTTGCAGGCGCGCGTTTAGAAAAGAGCGATTGGCTTTTTGCGGGGCGCAGTGCTACAAGTCGTCGCACGATAACGGCGAGTGTAACAACTTCGGGGTATCGCAAAATCATGGCGAACTGGATTTATCGTGCGTGATTTACAACTGGAGAGTGAGTTGCTCTATTTCCTGTTCGATTAGATTCGCAATATGCAAGCGCGCCAACTTGGGAATGGCAACTCTACTTTGCTCATAGTACTCTAGATGTCTTTCAACCCCAATGCACTGCAAGCTCATTGCTTGAGCAGCGGCAACGGTTGAACCCGCGCCCATGAATGGGTCGGCAATAATTCCAACACCCAAGGGCAGAACCGCGTGTACAAGTTGGCGCATAAAAGATTGTGGTTTCAAGCTTGGATGGTCGGCAATCTCGCGTTCGAGTTGCGGGGTGCGCTCACTAAAAATTACATCGGCAAAGGGTTGCTCACGATTCGGGCGGCGTAAACCACCCGTGCCATATTTTCGCAGACACTGACTAATCGTCAGGTTGTGCGGAAGCGGTTTGCGAAAAATGCCCCAAGGTTCATAGCAGCTGCGCGGCATCGAAGAAATATCAGGGAATTCAGCTTCAGCATTTTTGGGACGGTCGCCGCCGCGAAAGGTACGGACAAGACGGATAATTTCGCCGCGAAATTCCAAACCGCTGTTGACGAGTGCAGAGAAAACCAACTGCGACAAAAAAGCATTGCTCGCAATCAGAACGTGGCCGCCCGGGCGTAGCGCCTTTAGCGCAAGCTTGCCCCATTCTTGAAAGACTCGTGTGAGAATCGCGCGTTCTTTATCGTTGAGCGCAGTAAAGCGCGGCAGCGGTGCGCGCACACTGCCATCGAACGATGGTGGAATTCGCCAAATTCCCCCGTTGCCATTCTTGCGCTTGGTGATTTGTTCCGGCTCGTATTCTTTGACGCCGTAGGGCGGGTCAGTGACAATTGCATGCAGAGTGTTTTCGGGGATGTGTTTCAACCATTGAAAACAATCGGCGTGAACAATCAACGATCGTCCGATAAATTCATACGGAAAATCTTGTTTGAATGAATCTAACGGAATAAATTTATCTTGAATTGTTTTGTACTCTGTTTGTGTTTCGCGAATAACACGTCGCGGACGATTCCAGTAAGGACTTTTGCATTTCGGACAGACTTTGGGTTCTTGTTCTTGTACGCGCGGCACCCAATCGTGTTTGCATCGCTCACAATGATAGCCAAGCAGATGAAGTTTGGACACAATTAACTCCCCTAAAGTATATACCTGAAGATAATATACTCTAATTCATTTCAAAATTCAAGAGTTTGAATATCCATTTCAATATGACCCAACAAGCCCTCGCGCAAAAACTTGCGCCAGCCGAAATTAATCTCTCCACCGTCCTCCCCGCCGGGCTGCTGAACATGTTCACGCTCGGCGCGTCTACGACGCTTTATGGACCATCGCTCGTATATATTGCAGGCGAGACGGGACAACCGATTGCGAATCTGGGAATTTTATTTGCGTTTCATTGGGCGGGCTTTTTTGCCAGCACGTTCACGGCGAATCGGATTGCGCGGCGCTTTGAAATGCGGCGCGGCGCCATGTTCGGCGTCTTGTTAATTGCGTTCGGCGTGTTGGGTTTGATTACTCTGCCGTTTCCATTGAATATCGCCATGGCGTTTCTCATTGGTTTGGGCAATGGCACGAGCGAAGTGTTGTTCAATCGGTTGGTGGAAATGCTCGCAGGGGACAAGCCCGCCGAAGCGTTGACGCGTTTGCATTCCACATGGGGCGTTGGCGCAGTTGCAATTCCGCTCGTCGTCGCGGGTGCGGCGCTGCTCGGATGGAATTGGCGCATTGCGGGAATTTTTGTAATTCTCGCGGCGCTGTTGGATGTATTTTTGATTTCGCGCTGGAGTGAGTTTCAGTCGCCGCACGGTGACGACGTACATTGGCGTACGCTCCCCTGGAAATCGATCAGTCTCTTTATCGCGTTGTTTGCAATTTACGCGGGCGTTGAAGTTGCTGTCGGCGCGTGGGCAACTACATTTTTCGCCACGTTGGGACAAGGCGCGGTGATGGGCGCAATCGCAACCTCCGCGTTCTTTTTAACGTTTTCCATCGGACGCGTCTTGTTTGCTTCCTCCACCGACCGACTTGGTTTTGGACGGGTCGTACGCATTGGAACGCTTGCGGGCGCGGCGGCGCTCCTCTTGACATTCAACCCTTCGCTTGCGATTATTGGTTTTGCGCTGACAGGGATTGCGTTCAGCATTGTGTTTCCAACCTTGCTCGCGTGGGCGCCGCGCCGCCATCCCGAAATCCGCGCGCAAATGATGAGTATTTCCCTTGCGGCGACAGGACTCGGCGGAATCATTTTGCCGTTCGTGATTGGTGTGAGCGTCGGCGCGTTGGGCGCGTGGACGTTGACGCCGTTGTTGATTGGCACGGCGATGTTGGTAGCAGCATTGACATTGTTTGAAAAGGACAAGCCAAAGGAGCTTTCATGAGCAATGAATTTATCAATCCCGCAGGCATTGCGCCGCCGACAGGTTACACGCACGTTGTCATCACCGACGCGCCCAAACTGGTTTTCATTTCGGGACAAATCGGAATTGACGCGCAAGGCAAAATTCAAGAGGGCTTGCGCGCGCAGACGATTCAGGTGTTTGAAAATATCAAAACCGCGTTAGCGAGCGTCGGCGCAACATTCGATGATGTGGTCAAAGTGACGTACCTGATTGTGAATTTCAAAGCCGAAGACCGCGTACTCGTGCGCGAAATTCGCGCGCAATACTTTAACGCGGATCATCCGCCCGCGAGTACCTTGATTGGCGTGCAAGCATTGGCGCTGCCGGAATTGTTGATCGAGATTGAAGCGACGGCTGCGCTCGCAAGCTAAAAGTTAAAAGCTAAAAGTCAAAAGTAACGACAATGCGTACTTTTTGGCTTTTAACTTGTTACTTTTTACTTATGCTCATCGTCCATACTACCTCGCCCTACAACGCCGAGCCGCCGCTGGAACTGCTGCGCGAAAATTTCATCACGCCGCGCGAATTGTTCTATGTGCGAAATCATGGCGACGTTCCAGAGATTAACGCGCAAACATTTCGCCTCGTTGTCAATGGCATGGTGGAACGCGAACTGGAATTGTCGCTCGACACATTGCTGAACGATTTTCCAAAGCGTACTGTGATGGCAACACTGCAATGCGCCGGGAATCGCCGCGACCAGTTGATGGCGTTGAAAGAAATCCCGGGCGAAGTGCCGTGGCAAGCGGGCGCGATTGGCAACGCGTTCTGGAGCGGCGTGCCGTTAAAAGAAATTATGAACGCGGCGGGAATCAAAATCGGCGCGCAATACGTGGCGTTCATGGGCGCGGAGGAGGTGATTCGTCACGGCGAAAATGTTGGCTTTGGCGGCTCGATTCCACTCGACAAAGCGTTGGGCGCGGAAGTTTTGCTCGCGTACGAAATGAACGGCAAGCCGCTCGAACCAATTCACGGTTTTCCGTTGCGCGTGATTGCGCCTGGTTACATCGGCGCGCGCAGTGTGAAATGGTTGACGCAAATTACGGTTCAAGCGTTTTCCTCAAAAAATTATTTTCAGGCGCACGCGTATCAACTATTTCCGCCGCAGACGCATGCGGAAACCGCCGATTGGAACGCGGGCTTGCAGTTGAGCGAGTTGTCGGTGAATTGTGTCATCACGTCGCCGCGTGAGGGCGAAGTTGTTTCGGGTGAGGTTCTCGCGCAAGGTTACGCCATCACCGGCGGCGGGAGAAAAATCGCGCGGATTGATGTTTCAAGCGATGGTGGAAATTCTTGGACCGCCGCGCAGATCACGCAAGGCGACCAAGATTGGGCGTGGACGTTTTGGGAAGCGCGATTGAAAGTAGCAAGCGGCGAGTATGAGATTATCGCGCGCGCGTTTGATTCGGCGTCCAACACGCAGCCCGAGGACGCGCGACATGTGTGGAATTTCAAGGGGTATATGAATAACGCGTGGCATCGAGTCAAGATACAAGTTAAAAGGTGATGTTACGCAGTGGTAGGGCAAATTTGAAATTTGCCGTACGTTTGCGCGCTACTTTTTGGGGAATGTGCGTAGCTTGAGTTAAAAGCGAAAAGTGCAAAGTGAAAAGTTTGCGCGTCGCCAAATTCTCGCGGTCGCTGCAAATGGCGCAAACGCGGTCATTCTCGGGGAACGGCGACGATGCGCCGATTCGCTTCGTAATACTCGATACGCGTCGGTGTCCAATGGATTACTTTGCCCATGCGTGCTGCTTTGGTTTTGAACGTCTCTAATTGCAAAATATCGCGCAAGAGGCGAGGGATTTCAGAGATGAGTTCATTCGGTATTTCAATCGCAATGATACAATACGCGGGAGACGCTTGCAGCTTGTTCCAAAAGTCGCCGACGTTGGTTGTAACAAAAGTTGGCTCCTTGACGCGGCGCAATAAAGTGGGTATTGCTTCATCCTTGATTTTGGATTTGGGGCGCAAATCGGTGACAGAGACCACCTGCCCCGGATACCACCGAGCGATTGGTGCGCTCACCTCCACGTCATGCAGATTCTCATCAAGGATGATCATGCGGGAATGGGCTGCAGAGTACGTGTCGTTTCGAATAGCGCGCGGTTTGCCAATTCCACTGCTTCAGTAATCGCTGCCTCGTTAATGTGGCTTTTGTGATAACGACGCAGAATTTCTTTAATGCTAATTCCACGTCCCACCATCGAAAGAATCACGCTCACCTCCAGCCGCGTGTACTTGAAGGTTGGTCTGCCGCCACAGACGCCGGGCGCGACGACGACGTACTCGCCTAACGGATAGTATTCGTACATTTCGCCGCCATATTCTTCGCGCACCAGTTGCGGTTTCGTGGTTTCGTTCGCTTGCTCCATTTTGTGCCTCGCTGCGACAATTATATCATAGCGCAATGCGAACATTTTCGCGCCGCCAAATTCTCGCGCTCGGCGGACAAACCTTTTTGCTCGCGCTCGCAAACTGCGCAAACAACACGCCAATTTCTGCGCCAACCGCGACTGTTCCGAACGCGACCGTGACACCGCACGCGCCAACCTCAACGGTAACAGCCAAGTCAGATACTATGCCGACTACAAACGAAACAGCGCTCGACGCGAAAATCGGACAGATGCTTTTGCTCGGTTTTCGCGGTTACGAATTGAATCCCGACGATGCGATTGTTCAGGATCTTCGCGAACGAAATCTCGGCGCGGTGGTCTTCTTTAGTTACGACAGCGAACTGAAAAAATTCGAGCGCAATATCGCTTCGCCCGCGCAAACGCAAGCGTTGAACGCGTCGTTACAAGCGTACGCGCAGACGCCGCTGCTCATTACGATTGACCAAGAGGGCGGCATCGTTTCGCGGCTCTCCGAGCAATTCGGTTTTCCGCCGACGCAATCGCAGGAATTTTACGGTACGAAAAACGATATTGCGTTGACGCGCGCGGCGGCGGAAGCGGAGGGAAAAATTTTGCGCGACGTGGGAATCAATCTGAACCTCGCGCCCGTCGTGGATGTCAATCTCAATCCCCACAGTCCCGCCATCGGAAAAAATCAACGCAGTTTTTCCGCCGACCCGCACATTGTCACCGCGCACGCGCGCGCGACGATTGAGGGCTATCATTCGCAAAATATTCTCACCACGCTCAAACATTTTCCGGGACACGGCAGCGCGGCAAGCGATTCGCATTTGGGTTTCGTTGACGTGACGACGACATGGCAAGAGCTTGAACTCGAACCGTATCGTGAACTCATTCGCGCGGGACTTGCCGACGCGATAATGACCGCGCACATTTTCAATGCGAATCTCGACGCGCAATATCCTGCGACGCTTTCGCGCAAAATCATCACCGGCATCTTGCGCGAACAACTTGGCTATGACGGCGTGGTGATGAGCGACGATATGCAAATGGGCGCGATTAGCCGCTATTATGGTTTCGAGCAAGCGATAGAATTGGCAATTAACGCGGGCGTGGACATGCTCGCGCTGGCGAACAATTTGGCGTACGATCCGACCATTGGCGCGCGAGCATTTGGCGTCATCAAACAACTTGTGAGCGACGGAAAAATTTCCGAACAACGCATTGACGAATCGTATCAACGCATCTTGCGCCTCAAAGCGCGCTTGAAACATTAATCGTTTGACGTTTGACGTTTCACGTATTCCGTCACTCGTCACCCATCACCCCCCATGGCTTTTCTTCTCGGCATTGATGTCAGCACAACCGCAACGAAAGCGTTGGTGATTGACGAACGCGGCAATGTTATCACCACCGCGAGCGACGAGTACGAATTTTTTACGCCGCGTCCGTTGTGGGCGGAACAAAATCCTGCCGATTGGTGGCGCGCGTGCGTGAGCGCGATTCGCCGCGTGTTGGAAAAAATTCCCGCGCGCGAAATTGCAGGCATCGGGCTCACGGGGCAAATGCACGGACTTGTGCTGCTCGACGCGGAAGGGAATGTTTTGCGTCCGTGCATCATGTGGAACGACCAGCGCACCGCAAAACAATGCGCGCAGATTACGGAACTCGGTGGCGGCGCGAAAAATCTTTTGCGACTGATTGGCAATCCCATACTGCCCGGTTTCACCGCGCCGAAAATTTTGTGGGTGCGCGAGAACGAGCCGCAACTGTACGCGCGCGCCGCGCATATTCTTTTGCCGAAAGATTATTTGCGCTACAAATTGACGGGCGCGTATGCCACCGAAGTTTCGGACGCGTCAGGCACGGCATTGCTCGATGTGGCGAAACGAAATTGGTCGGATGAATTATTGCAAGCGATTGATGTGCCGCGCGCGTGGCTGCCCGATGTGTTTGAATCGTCCGTTGTCAGCGCGAAAATTTCTGCGGACGCGGCGAACGAAACGGGATTGTTGCAAGGCACGCCGGTTGTCGGTGGGGGCGGCGACCAAGCCGCGCAAGCGGTTGGCACGGGCATCGCGCAAGAGGGAATCGTGAGCGTGACGCTTGGCACAAGCGGCGTCGTGTTTGCGTCGAGCGATTCATATCGTTTGGAACCGAATGGGTTATTGCACGCGTTCTGCCACGCCGTTCCAAACAAGTGGCATTTGATGGGCGTGATGCTTTCGGCGGCGGGAAGTTTTCGGTGGTTCCGCGATGCGTTGGGAGAGGAAGAAAAGCGAGAGGCGAGAGACGAGAAAAAGGACGTTTATGAGGTCCTTACAAGCGAAGCGGCGCGCGCGGACGCGGGCTGCGAGGGCTTGATTTTTTTGCCGTATCTGACGGGCGAACGCACGCCGTATCCTGATCCGCACGCGCGCGGCGCGTTTTTTGGAATTACCTTACGCCATCGTAAAGAGCATTTTGTGCGCGCGGTGTTGGAAGGCGTCGCGTATGGTTTGCGCGATTCGTTGGAATTGATGCGCGCGTTGGGTTTGAATATTTCCCAGGTGCGCGCGTCAGGCGGCGGCGCGCGCAGTGAACTGTGGCGGCAAATTCTCGCGGACGTTTTCAATTCCGAAATCGCGTTGGTCAATATCACAGAGGGCGCGGCGTTTGGCGCGGCGTTGTTGGCGGGCGTTGGCGCGGGCGTGTACGCGAATGTTGAGGACGCGTGCGCGCGCACGATTCATGTGACCGATTCGGTTACACAAGGCGAAAACGTACAAGTCTATGACGACTTTTATCAAGTGTATCGCGGCTTGTATCCGGCGTTAAAAGATTCGTTCAAAGCGGACGACGCTGTTACGTCACGTTATGTTTAAGCAAAATGGCTGCGAGAAAAAAATCTCGCAGCCATTTTTTTATTCAATCGTAAAGGTGCGCGGTGTGCTCCGACTGCAACCCCACGCGTTGCAAGAAACAATGCGCCACCAATACGTTTTGTGCCTGTCAAGTCTTGAAGTGATGAATGTCGTGTCCGTCAGGTTTTTCGCGCGTTCGGCAAGCGCGCCGTGCGCGTCGTTCTCGCGTACGATGACTTTGTAGGTCGAAGCGCACGCGTCGGCATCCCAGTCCAGCGTAATTTTGCGCTGCGTAAATTTGGCGCCGTTGGTTGGCGAAACAAGCTTGACGCCATTTGGCTTGGTGGGACAGGGCGGCGGATTGGGTTCGGGCTGCGGCTGAACGACGAACAAGCCCTGTTCGATTCCAGCAATCGTCACGACGCCGTTCGAATGAAAGGGATAGACATTCCACGCGCCGTTAAAGTTTGGATTGTCATCGGCGGGGTACACATCAAAGAATCCTACTTCGCGTAATTTCGCGCTCGCAATATTGGTGGCATCAAGAATATGCAGCCCCGCGCGATAGTTTGCCTGATAGATTCTGTCGCCCTTGATATATTGATTGTGGTCAATCGCGCGAAAGCGCGCGTGATAGGTGCCAATCAATTTTGGATTTGTAAGATTGCGGACATCCCAGATATAAGAATACGCCGTGTGATAATAATCTGTTTCGTCGAACTCGTCATCCAAAATGAAATATTTGTGATCGTCCGTCAGCCAGCCCTGATGGACGTAACCATAATCGAGATAACCTTTACGCGCCAGCTGTTTCGGCTTGTTCTTGTTCGTCACATCGAGGATGTTCAGCGTATCTTCATTGGCATTGAAACAGAGCTCGTGTCCAGCATACTCGGCATCCGGTCCGTGATAGGTGACGCATTGCGAATCGTGGGTGTAACCGTCGCCGGAAAAACACCCCGCGAAGGTGGGATGCAGTGGATCACTCACGTTGACCATGTGCGGTCCGCCGGCGCACGTATTCGTTCCGTTCACGAACAAGTAGCCCGAATCGGCGTTCAGCGTAACCGTATGTGCGTTGCCAAAACCCGCGTAATGCGCGCTTTCGGAAAAAGTCTGCGGTGGATTGTTGACGCTGCGCAGCTGCCGCAAATCGAAAATTTGCATTCCGTGATTGCCGTTGGCGTCGGAAACGATGAACGCGTAATAACCGTACGCTTTGAGTTCACGCCAAGCCGAATTGCCGGTGGAAGTTGGTAGGTTGCCGAGATAAATCGGATTTTTAGGATCGGTGATGTCAACGAATGAAGTGCCGCTGCTTCGTCCGAGAAGCGCGTACTCTTTGCCCGTGTCGGGATCGGTCCAGCCCCAGCTGCTGCTGGCATTCCCGCCGCCGATTTCCGCAAGCGGCAGAAATGCGAGCAAGTCAACATTTTTGCAAGGAAACTGCGCGGCGAATCCGTTCACGCACGGTTTGTCGAACAGCGCGTCCAATTGCTGCGGCGCTTGCGCGTCGGCGAGTTTCGCGGCG
The DNA here is from genome assembly GCA_004295045.1 of Chloroflexota bacterium. Classification (GTDB taxonomy): domain Bacteria; phylum Chloroflexota; class Anaerolineae; order UBA4142; family SHND01; genus SHND01. The sequence continues at coordinate 267,309 of SHND01000059.1, forward strand.
TCGTGATGATTCAAACTTTCAGAGTTGGTTGGTGGAAACGGCAGAGGCGTAGGTGTTGGCTGGGACGCAATGACGTACGCTAACGGCGAATTGTTCAAGAACAATACGCCAAGCACAAGCAGGATGAGCGGCAGGACGAGCAGAGCAATGCGAAGTGTACGGGACATGAGCACTCCAAGGGTAGTATCAAATTGAGGCGATTATAAATCCAAACAAGCTATTTCGAAATAGGAGTAGGTTTTGGATTCGAGCATTTATGCGGTTCCTGACAATGAACCCGCTCAAGCACGAGCGCACACTCTAAATCAATTCAGAATTTGGTTTAGCGTCATTTTTTCGACGGAACACGCGAAATTCGTAAAGCGTCTTTATTTTGCATCATTTCCCAACGAGCATATAATTTGTCGCGTCATTAACGAGAATGACAAGTTGCGGCGGGGGAACTTGCCCGCCGCTTTTTTGTGGCATCAAGTCACAACGCATAGCGCCTTGTGCGCATTCCAATTCTTGTCACGCGGACAAGCGGCTATGCGGCTTAATTCTTTCAAGCGGAGGTTCTTTTGAACAAGCTCGTATTTTCTGCGCTCGCCATGTTGACCTTGATCGGTCTCGTGTTCGCGGGCGCGCCCCTCGTCCAAGCCCAAAGCACGGCGTGTGTCGAAACATATACCGTCGCGGCGGGCGATACGCTCGGGGCAATCGCCCAAAAATATTTGGGCGCGATCGAAGCATATCCTCAAATCGTTACGGCGACGAATGAAGCCGCCAAGACGGACAAGAGCTTTACAAACATCGCCGATCCGAATCGCATCGAAGTCGGACAAAAAGTTTGCATTCCTGCCAAAAGCGCAACCGCGCCAACGGCAGCCAGCACAACCGCTGCCACAACCGCCACCCCCGCGAAAACGGGCGGCGCGGCAGCCGGATTTTATACCAACACAGGTCCCGCGGCGGATGCAAGCGCGTTGATTACTTTGTTGACGCTCGATCCGAACGGCGGCGCGGTGATGACCCAAACGTACGTCTCCAAGGGTGGATTCGTTTCCACCGGCGCATGGTCGCAAAACGGCAACACGGTGACGATAAATTTTGCAACGCAAGACGGCAAACCCTCCACCTCTGTCGCGGTATTGACGGTGGATGGTGACAAACTCACCACCACTCAAGATGAGGGCAAAGTTTTCAGCGGCGCGCCTGGCTTTGTGATGACGAAAACGCCTGCGGACGTTGTAGCGCTTTCGGGTGTGTACAACACCACGCTCGCGGCGGCAGGCAGCGTTCCCGAACGCTTTATCGCGTTGACGCTTACGCCCGATGGTGAAGCAATGTTCGTAGATAATCCTACCGGACAAGAGGGCATTGCCCAAACCGGCACGTGGACAGCCAGTGGCAACAAAGCAACGGTCAATCTGACCAAGCAGGATGACAAAGATATTCAGAAAAAATTCGTCTTTGAACTGCAAGGCGAAAATTTGGTCGCGGTGGAATATGACCAAGCAGATTGGGGTACGACCGGCTTGACGCTGAAACGCGTCGAAGGTATCGGTGCGCTGAGCGCGGTCGCGCCCGCGACGCCAACACCCGCACCGGCAACACCAACAGCCGCGCCCACTGCTGTGCCGCTGACCCTCGCGCAGCTGGGCAATGCGACGTACACCGTTGAGGGCGCGCCCGGCGGTGATGTGACGTTGAAAGACGGCAAGGCGGAAGAGGAAGTCGCACCCGGCAGCGCATCAAAGTTCACCGCGCAAATCGTTGAACCTTTCGCGAATGGGACGTTGGATGGGAAACCATACGCGGCAGCGGATTTGGTTACGAGCGGCGGTGGGAGCGGCGTATTCCACAATCTCGCGGTTGTCCCAAACAATAACGGACAACCCGGCGCCGGCGTTACGACATTACTCGGCGATCGCATCAAAGTCACCGCTATTGCGTTTGAAAACAATCTCGTCAAAGTATCCACTCTCGAACGCAAAGATGGCGAACCGTTTTCAGCAGACCCGACGGTGCCGGTGACAACATACTATCAACTGACGGGCGGCAAGCTTGTGGAAGCGCAACCCGGCACAAGTACTGCGCCGACGCCCACGCCCGGTACGCTCGAAGGAACGTATATCTCTACGCAGCCCGCGGCGGATGCTGTGGCGTTGCTGTGGACATTGGACCTCGGTCCGAATGCCAACGCGTCGTGGTTGAGCAATTATATCGGCAAAGGCACCAGCAACGCGACCGGCGTATGGGCACAAACCGGTCCAACAACACTCAATGTCGTTTTGAATCACCGCGACGACAAGAACATTAACGAGAAATTCACCTTTGAAGTGCAGGGTGATAAACTCGTGGCGACAGACTATAATCACTCGCTTTACGGTGACAGCGGCATCACATTCTACAAAACGGATGCGCAAGTGACCGGCAGCGTGTCGTACCTGCAAAAGATTGCACTGCCGGATGATGCAGTATACGAAGTGTATCTAGTGGACATGACGAACGACGCTGCGCCCGTGTACATCAGTGGCGTCTCGAATCGCACGAATGGGCAGCAAGTTCCGCTTCCGTTTTCACTCCCGTACGATTCCGCGCAGATCAATCCGAGCGGCAAGTATGTTGTGCAAGCGTTCATCTCTTCAACGGATCGGCTCTTGTTCAAGAACAGCAGTGGTGTGGCTGTGATTACCAACGGCGCACCAACTTCAAACGTCGAAGTGCTGGTCGAACAACCCGCTCCGTAATCGTTGGATACGACGCCTGCCATTCGACAAACAGCGAGTGGCAGGCGTTTTTTAATTGTTACAGTTCACCAATTAAAGGAGGTTTGCAATGTTCCGCGCTGTGAAAAAATATCTACTCATCCTTACTGCAATCGTGTTCGCATTGTCCATCACGCCGAACGTTTTCGCACAAACCAATGCGTGCGCGCAAACGTACGTCGTGCAGCAAGGCGATTGGCTCTCCACCATCGCGCAAAAATTTCTGGGTGATGCGCAAGCATACGACGCGATTTTTCAGGCGACGAATCAAGTCGCCAAAAGTGATTCATCGTTTGCGACCCTCACGGATCCAAACAAAATTGAGGTCGGGCAAAAGTTATGCATTCCCGCCGCGACGGCTGTTCCCGGACGCGAACTCGCGGGCATTTACACAACGGTTGGTCCAGCCGCCGATGCCAGCGCATTGGTGGAAACACTCGTGCTTGGCGGTGACGGACAAGCGCGCTATGTAATGAATTATGTTGGCAAGGCAGAGATTGATTCAAAAGGAACGTGGAAACAAGAAGGGGAGATGGTAATTGTTTCGTTGTACGAACAAGGCGAGAAACCTGTACAGCAAACGATGACTTTTAACGTGAAAGATGAAAATCTCGTCGCGGTCGAACCACCGAATGCGACGTTCACGAAGACCGCGCCCGATGTAGCCTTCTATTCGGGACTGTACACTTCGGGGCGCAAAAATGCGGATGGAAGCGAAACGCTCAATTCACTTGCACTCTTGCCGAATGGTCAAGCACAGATGACCTTGAGTTCGACGAGCAATCCTTTCATCTTGCAAACAGGCACGTGGAGCGTTGGCAAAAATCCCGATACCGGTTCCACGCAGATAACTGTCAAACTCACAAAGCAAGGTGACGAGACAATTGACGAAACGTATATTTTTCAGGCGGATGGCGAGGTATTGCGCGGAACGGAATACAATAGCGATAAATGGGGCACCGATCTCACTTTTACAAAATATCACGCGCCAGCCGAACCCGAAACGCCTGCCAGCGCGCAGCTCGCGGCGGTCACCGGCAGCTATGCCGCGCAATTACCGGCAGCAGACGCGGTTGGGCGCGTCATCACATTGGACTTGATGCCTGATAGCAAAGCGGTGATGACGACCCAATTCATTGGCAAAGGCGAGCCGATTGTTGAATCGGGAACATGGACAATGGACGCGGGGAACGTTGTCATCACGCTGGATGCAAAAAGCGGCAGCCAGAAACCATTGACGTTTGCATTTGATAATGGCACGCTCGTTTTGCAAAATCCGTTGGATGCCGGCTACGGCACGAACGGCTTGACCTTGACGCGCGTCGGTTCGGGAAAAATGATCAACGCGGAATTTGGCGGCGTCAGTTTCAACTTTGACGAACAGCTTGCGAAATCCGCGCAAGGCGAAACAACCAAGGCGGTTCCGGTGACCGAAGGACCCGCGCTCGGCGGCGCAGTGCCGGCTTCGGTACGCTTTTTGTTCAATGGAGAAAAGGCGCCGGAATTTTTGGGACCGGGCACAGCACAAGTGAATGTCTACAAGACCGAAGATTGGGTGAAACTCGATCCATCCACCGCGAAAAGTGTCGAAGATTTGAAAACCTTGCTCAAGGAGAAACCGACGGACTTGGACAAGGGCATTCCCGTTCTGCCGCCAATTCCCGCCTCACAAGTATTTCGCGTGAAACCACAATACATCAAAATGGCGAATGGCGAAGGCATTGGCTTTATCACCTATTACGCGCAAGATGCTTCGCCCGTCACGGCGGATCGAGTCTTTTATACGTTTCAAGGATTAACGAACGACGGCAAGTATTACATTTCTGTTTTTTATCCCGTCACAACCGCGCTATTGCCCACCGATTCAAATGCTGCGCTCGGCGGCGCGAGTTATGATGAGTGGGTGAAAAACTATGAAACGTACCTCGCCAACCTCGTGAAAGATTTGAACGGACTCGTACCTGCCGCATACACACCGAATCTCACGTTGATTGATCAAATGGTCAAAACGATCAATGTGAGTGATACGACGCTGCAATAACCAAAAAGAGAAATTGATTCAAACCCCCTATTCCGCACAGACAACGCGGAATGGGGGTTTGTTTTTCTAACCTTACTCGCCTTTGCGTTGTCGGCGCCGACTTGAAGGGTTCTTTATTAAAAGCGTTTTAGATAAATTACTTTGCCGTCCCCGACATGATAGTAATCTTGAAAATGCGCGACGAGCGCATAGCCGCGTCGTTCATAAAATGCGCGCGTCGGCGCGTACTGCGCCGTGTCCGATGTTTCGATATACAATTGCCGCGCGTTTCGCTCCAGCAAATCACGTTCGATAAAATTCAAGAGCGCGCTGCCGATTTTTTTGGCTTGATGATTTTTGTCCACGACGATCCAATACAAATCGTACGTGCCGACGGCGAGTGAGGCAGGACCATAACACGCAAACCCGAGCGGCGGCGCGTGCTCTGTTTCACGATAGACGATCCATGCGTATTCCTCCGCTTCGGGATTTTGAAGGAACGCGTCAAACATCTCGCGCACAATAGCAATTTCGTCAGAATGAAAAAAGCCCGTCGCCTCGGTGAGAGCGACGAGCGTTTCTTTTTCTTCTGAACGCGGAGCATTGATCACAAACATCACGCGGGGGCGGGGACACGCACTGCCGTTTGCGGCGTTTGCTGTTTTTCGGTCTTGAACGCGCTCACAGGAATGGCGCGTACCCCGTCCGCGCCCGCACTGCGCGCTTTGAGCCGCAAGGAAATAATCCGCGGGCGCGCTTCTTTGAGGCGATAGCGATGCGCCGCAAGGCGTACGATTTCGTCCGCCAGCATAGCATAGCTCATGCCAGCCACGCGCGCCGCGCGCGCAATCCCCGCGTCCGGCGACAAATCCGCGTTTGCATTTACCTCCAAAACGTACGGCACGCCGTTCATTACTCGGAGGTCCACGCGCCCATAATCGCGCACGCCCATGGCGCGATAGGCGTTCACGGCGACTTCGGCAATTTTGTTGCGCAGCGAATCGCTCACTTTGGCGGGTGAAATCACTTGGGTGAATTTGTAATCGTCGGAATCTTCGACCCACTTGCCTTTGAAGGTGACGATGCGCGCTTTGGGGTCGGGAATTTTCGAGAAATTAATTTCCGAAAGGGGCAGCACGCGCGGGTTGTCATTTCCCAAAACGGTCACATTGAATTCGCGTCCTTCGATGAATTGTTCCACCATCGCGGGCTGGCGATACGTGTCCCAAATAAAACGCAGCTGCTGGCGCAGTTCGCGTTCATTTTCGACAACGGAATCCAGCGTGATACCGAGCGATGCGTCTTCGGCGACAGGTTTGACGAACAATGGGAAATCGAGTTGACGGCGAACGGTTGGCGGACCGATCACTTGAAACGGCGCAGTGGGAATATTGTGCGCTTTGAGAATTTCTTTGGCGCGCCCCTTGTTCAGGCAGGTAGTAAGCGTAAGTCGGTTGGAGCCGGTGTAACGAAAGTGAAGATATTCGTACACCGAGATGACATACGGTTCGAGGTACGTTTTATCGCGGATGCTTTCGCAGAGATTAAAGATGAGCCATTCGCTCGAATCAAATTCGCGCAGTGGTTCCCACAACTCGTGGCGGATGGGAACCGAAGCAACTTCGTGACCAAAGGCGCGTAACGAATTGGCGACGGCGTCTTCTACAATTTTCGTTTCTTGTTCGGCGAGTAAATCTTCGGGTTGTCCTTTGTCCAACAAATCTACAACGTTATAGACGACGAGAACTTTCAAAGCAATTGCCTCACTTGTCTTGTCAGAGAATCGTACTGTAAAATTTTTTTACAGTATCTAAATCTTTCCGCGCGAGTACATGAAAATTTTTGTGTGGTATGTACGTATGACGCGCAAGAATTTTTTATTTGTTGATTATTATAACGTACTGCGCGACAAACGCATCCTTAAAATTTTCTCTCAAAAAAAATTTTGTGTCATCACGCGCAGCATAATAAATCAGCGCGCACGATTCTTAAGGTTGACGCGTTTGAATTAAATGAACGCGCGCGTCAATTTGTCAAGGTATGCGCGTTGTGAATCATTCTGCGCGCAGAATGTTCGATGGAACAATGCCAAGCTTCCGTTTTATTTGCGCGTCCACTGAAGGTTTCGCGCGCAGTTTTCCAAAGATACATGCAACACGATTTTGTCGCGCGCGAATGTTGCCGCATTGAAAAGAACGGGCGCGAGGATGCTGTACAATTCGGAAGATTGCGTATCCGATGGTATAATTTTTTCGTCTTTTCGTTGTGCAAGTCGTTCGGCGCGGCACCGCGCCTTTTTTTGTGTAGGAGTGAATTGTGATATCCCAAGTTTTACCCTATCTGCAGCATGGAGATATAGCCGGCGCATTGACCGTTGCGTTAGGTTTTGGCATTGCTATTATATTGGGCATCTCACTGCACGAATTCGCGCACGCCATCGTCGCCTATCGCCTCGGTGATTTGACGCCGCTGCGCGACGGGCGCGTCACCATCAATCCACTCGCGCATTTTGATATGTTCGGCACGCTTTTGATTCTACTCGTTGGCTTTGGCTACGGGCGTCCCGTGCTTGTAAATCCCTATAATTTCCGCATGGATCGGCGCTGGGGGATGGCATTGGTTGCTGTTGCCGGACCGATTACGAATATCATTATTGCGGTTGTTTTTGGGCTTGCTTTGCGCGTTTTGCTCGGTGTCGTGCAAAATGGGAGCAGCGCGCCCAGCGAGGGCTTGCTGATGGTAATCCAGATTTTCGCCATCATCGTTTCGTTGAATATAACGTTGGCAATCTTTAATATGATTCCGTTCCCGCCGCTGGATGGCTCCAAAGTGCTCCTCGCGCTGCTGCCCGGCGAGATGGCGTATCGGGTGGAACGTTTTTACATCAGTACGCAGCAATTCGGATTGATTGTGGTCATGATTTTGTTTTGGTTCGCGGGCAGCTTTATCGGTTCGCTCATTGCAGGTCCAACGAACGCGCTTTTTACTTTGATTGTTGGACAACCTCTGTATTAAGGAGAGATGGCTGACCCACTATACCGGGTTCGGCAATTTCTGCGCGCCGCGCGCGCCGCGCCGTTGACGAATGAGGAACTCGAACGTGTACGCTCCGTCTTGGATGATGCTGCGTTAGCACTTTATCAAACGATGCCGTTGGGAGATCAACATCACAGTTTGAAGATTTTTGATGCGTTGCGCGCGCAGGGCTATGACGCGCCGCCGTTGTTACAAGCCGCGCTCTTGCATGATGTCGCAAAACGAAATTTAGCGTTGGGCTATCGCACGGGGGTGATCGTTTTGAAAAAATTTTCACCGCAGGCGTTAGCGCGCGCTGCCAGTGACGATCCGCGCAGCTGGCGTTATCCTTTTTACATTTCACTTCATCATCCCGAACTCGGCGCGGAACTGGCGGCACGCGTCGGTGTGGACGAAGGCGCGCTCGTTTTGATGCGCGCGCATCAACAAGACACGCCCGCGTTCACGGGAAACGATGCCGCGTTGTTGACAGAGTGGCATCACGCACTAAAAGAGCTGGATGATGTGAATTGAGGCGAATGTTTTTTGTGCGAAAAATTTTTTGGATAGGTCTCTGCGGCGCGCTTTTTTTTGTGACCGCATGTCAACCAAGTCCAACGGCAACTCCGACGGCTGCGCCGATTCCACTTGAAACCGAAACGCCAATTCCAACGGCGACGCTTGAACCGACAGAGACTGCCACACCGACCGTACCTCCGCCGACGGAAACACCACTGCCCACTGCAACGCCGCTTCCACCGATTGCAACGACGCGGATTATTGTGAATGTGCGGACGGGTCCCGGCGCAGGTTTTCAATTGATTGGAAAATTGCAGCGCGGCGTAGCTAAAGAAATTCTGGGCAAGAGTGAAGACAGCAAGTGGTGGCAGATAGATTATGAAGGCAACTTGGGTTGGATTCCGGCAGATTTTACGGATGTGCGCGGCGGCACGAGCGGTGTACAAGTTGTAGCGGTTGCGCGGCCTCCGACTCCCACTGCGCTGCCTACGGGCGTGATCGTTACACGTTTGCAGCCAACTGCGACGGCGACAGCGAACATTCCGTCGGCGAAAGGACGAATTTATTTTGTCGTCAAGCAAGCGGATGCAAGTTATACGACTGCGTGGGTTCGACCCACGAACAAGCAAGAAATATTTTCGGACGTGACGCTCGGTACGGCGCCCGGTGATTTGAGCGATGCTCTGGGTACGAATGCATCGCCGCTGGATTGGTCAGACAAGGCGGGGAAACTCGCGTATGTCGTCGGCAGTGAGACGCAAAATAAATTGCAGACGATTGACCAAAATCAAAATGTACAAGATATTGCGTCGCACGGCGCGATTGTGACGCCGCGTTGGTTCGGGGATGGCAGCGCGCTCGCGTACATCGGATTCGATAACAATTTACAAAATCAAAAAATCTACATCGTCAATGCGGACGGCACCCAACGCCGCGAATGTTTTGGGGCGCGCAGTGGTGAAACGCTGCGCGGACTCGACGTCTCGCCGGTGACGAGTGAAATTGTTTTCGTTTCAAACTATACGGGCGGCTCGGAATTGTGGAAGCTCGACGCGAATTGCGGCGGACCGATTCGTTTGACGGCGTTCAATGTGGACACAACTGCGCCCGCCTTTGCGCCCGATGGGCAGCAGCTGGCATTTGTATCCAATCAAGCCGGCGCAAGTCAATTTGAAATTTATCTGATGAATTCGGACGGCTCGAATGTGCGGCGGCTGTTGGCGGGCTTTAGCCCCGTCTTTGCGCCCGACGGCAATTGGCTCGCCTTTTCGCAAAACGGCGAAGTGTATATTATGGACATTACCGGAAATCGGATTCAGACGGTTGCGCCGGGGTACCGTCCCGCGTGGGCGGGCGAATAGGAACGAACATGAAACCACGTCTCACGATTATTGGACTCGGAAAAACGGGCACCTCCATCGGTTTGGCGCTGAAAAAAGCGGCAGCGGAATTGGAAATTATTGGACACGATAAGAGTCGTGATGCCATGAACGCGGCGCAAAAAGCGGGCGCGGTGGACAAGAACGAATGGAATTTGTACGATGCGTGCGAGGGCGCGGGGTTGATTGTGTTGGCGATGCCTTTGGCGGGTGTGCTGGAAACAATCCATTTGTTAAAAGAAGACCTTGTGTCCGGCGTTATTCTCACCGATACGGCGACAGTAAAAATGCCGGTGCTGAAAGCGGCAAAAGAACTGAAACCCGGCGTTCATTTTGTTGGCGGCAATCCTGTGTTCCGTCCCGCGCCCGACGGCACATTGCTGCAAGGGGAAGCCAGCGCGGATTATTTTCAAAATGCCGTGTATTGCCTGACGCCCACGTTAGAGAGCTCGCCGGATGCGGTCCAAGTGATGACCGGGTTTGTTTCAATGCTCGGCGCCAAGCCGCTGTTTCTTGATCCGGCGGAACACGATGGACTTGCCGCAGGCGCGGAGCATTTGGCTGTCCTGGCGGAGACGGCGCTCTTGAAAACGGTGACGGCGAGTTCGGGATGGCGCGAACTAAACAAATTCGCAGGAGTGGATTTTTTCCGCGCCACCGAACTTGCAACACGCCAAGCCGAATCCGCCGCGCAACTCTTGCTTGCCCAGCGTGATGCGTTGCAGCTGTGGATTGACTTGTATGTGCAATCATTGCGCGAATTGAAACAGCTGCTTGCCCAAAATGACGCGGCAGCCATCGAAAAATGGATTGCGTCCGCGCAAGAGGGGCGAACGCAGTGGCTGAAAAATGAAGTGGGTGGACCTTTGGTAACGACCGATTATTCCGAAGTACGCGCCGGCGCCGCGCGCCTATTCCTTGGCGGTTTGGCAACTCGTCTTGGGGGAGACAAGAAAAAATAGGGTATGGTTTCACTTTCTTTTGTAATTCCTGCTTTTAACGAAGAACCAAATGTCGCAGAAGCGCTGCGCCGCGCGTCCGCCGTGTTGCAAACATTGAATCTCGATTACGAAATTATTCTTGTCAATGATGGCAGCCGCGACCGCACGGGCGAAATTGCGAAAAGCATGATCGGGCAAATTCCTAGTTTGCGCGTGGTGGAAAACAATCCGAATCGCGGCTACGGCGGCGCGCTCAAGGCGGGTTTTTACGCGGCGCTCAAAGATTGGATTGCGTTCGGACCCAGTGACAATCAATTCGACTTTAATCAATTGCGCGATCTGATCGCCGAGACCAATACTGCCGATATTGTCACGGGCTATCGCGCCAACGATGCGGACTCGTTCATGCGGCGCGTGAATCGGTGGGGCTGGAATTGGCTGGTGCGGATTTTATTCGGTTACATGACGCGCGACATTGACTGCGGCTTTAAATTGTTCCGCCGTGAAATCCTCCAGCATGTCACGCTCAATTCCGACGGCGCGATGGTGGACACCGAACTGCTCGCCGGAGCAAAAGCGCGCGGGTATGAAATTGTCGAAGTGCCGCTGAAACATTTGCCGCGCACCGCCGGTTCGCCGACGGGCGCAAATGTCAAAGTCATCCTGCGCGCGTTCCGCGATCTCGTACGTTTTCGTTTCCGCCTCTGGCGTGAATTGGACGACGAAAAAAAAGTTAAACCGGCAGCGACACAGTAGTAAAATGCCGTACCGCATTTTGATGATTGCGCCGACGTCATTCTTTGGCGATTACGGCTGTCACGTACGCATCCTCGAAGAAACCCTCGCGTTACAAAATCTCGGACACAGCGTTCGCATCGTCACCTATCCGCGCGGACGCGCTTTGCCGAATCTTGAGATTGAACGCACCATGCCCATTCCGTGGCGTGTGGATTACGAAGTGGGTTCGTCGCGGCACAAACTGGGACTCGATCTCTTTCTCGCCGCGCGTGTCCTGCGCGCCGCGCGGCGTTTCAAGCCCGACATCCTGCACGGACATTTGCACGAAGGCGCGCTGATCGGATGGCTTGCCGCCAAAATTTTTCGCAAGCCGCTCGTCTTTGATTTTCAGGGCTCGCTCACGGGCGAAATGGTTGACCATCGCTTTTTGAATCCGCGCGGCGCGTTTTACAAACCGCTGCGCGCGCTGGAGCAGTGGATTGACCAACAGCCGTCGTACATTTTCACCAGCGCGGCGTATCAAGCCCAGCTTTTGGAACGCGACTATCACGTCCCCGCGCGAAAAATTGTGCAGATTCCCGACGCGGTAAATCCCGAATGGTTTCGCCCCTGGAGTGATGAGGAACGCGAAGAATTTCGCGCGAAAAAATTCGAACTAAAATCGCAGCGCTTGGGCATTCCCCCGGAATCCCCTGTCGTGGTCTATCTCGGACTCCTTGCGGAATACCAAGGCGTCGGGCATTTGCTTGCCGCCGCGCAGCAACTCTTGGCGCGCGGGAGCGACGCGTATTTTGTGATTATGGGCTATCCCGGCGCGGACAAATATATTTCTCGCGCGCACGAAATGGGGATTGCAGACCGCGTCATATTTCCGGGACGGATTCCGTACGAAGAGATTGCGCAATGGCTCGCGGTGGGTAACGTCGCCGTTGCGCCCAAGTTGAGCCAGAGCGAAGGCAACGGCAAAATTTTGAATTACATGGCAAGCGGCTTGCCCGTCGTCGCATTCGATAGTCCTGTCGCGCGCGATTATTTGGATAACTATGGCGTGTACGCGCCGGCAGGGGATGTGAACGCGTTGGCGCACGGGATTGAAGCGCTGCTCGCCAATCGCGATGCCGCCAAAGCGCTGGGGAAAAAATTACGCGCGCGCGCGATCGAAAAATTTTCGTGGGATGCCTCTGCGCAAAAAATTCAAGCCGCGTACTCTAATCTAATCGGTCAGTTTTCTAACCCTCAACACAGTTTTCACAATGGCGGGAATCCGCCAGAAAAGGTGGACAGCCTAAAGGCTAGAGCCAGAGAAGGCATAAACGATTGATAGATATTCGGGACCTTCGCTTGGCAATTCGAACGCAGTGAGAAATCTCGATGCGAAAATGCGAGATTTCTCGCAAGAACGGCTGGAAATGACGATTGAACGAACGCTCGGATATTATGATATAATACCGCAACAAATAGAACGGCAGCCCAAAAATTATTTGGACCGCCGTCGTCTCGGAAAACCCGCTCTCTTATCAGGCTAGCGGGTTTTCTTTTTGCCGAGGACATTCAACACAAGCCAGATCGTGATGAACTCCCCAACCGCCAAGCCAGCAAAAAATATTGATTCGCCTGCCACTTTTAGCGCCTCCTTTCCCTGATATGTATACGATTCTACAACATTGTCGAACGAATTACAACGATAGGGGATTAACATAAAAAGTTCGAACAAAAAGAATTGACAAAATAGAACACTTGTGCTATATTGTTCATCCAAACAAAACATTCGCGTTTTTTCAGACCATCGTTTTCATAACTCGCTAAACACACGAAACGATTCACGGTGGTCTTGATATTCAAAATGCAACATTGTTGCATAACGAATGTCCTACGGAGGGATAATCACATGACACGCGAACAAATTCTCCAGATCGTGCGCGCGACGCCCAACTTTGGCAAAGTCGCGCACGAAGAGTTTGCCGATTACGTGCTGGCGCTCGCCCAACGCAAAAAAACGGACGAGGGCTGGCAAACGACGGAACACCCGTACATGACGGTGGACGGCAAACTGGCGATGGCAAATCAAGATCACGCCCGGCTCGCCAAACGCCTCGATTTTAGTTCTCCGCTAATTCTTGTTGACAATGACGAACAACTGACATTGATGGTGACGGTGACGAGCGAAATGTACGGGACGCGTCACGGCATTGCCACTTCGCGCCGCATCGGCGGAAGCGAAATCGAACGCCTCTTTCCTTGGGAAGTGGCAGAAACATCCGCCATCGGACGCGCCCTTTCGGCGATGGGGTACGGCTTGTTCCCCGGTTCGGGACTCGCGTCGGCAGATGACATGCTGCGCGCGTCGTCAACTCCAATTGCGGAACAACGCGGCAGCGTCGAACCCGAACGTCGCGCGCCTCAACCGGCGCCGCGCCGACCCTCGAACGAACCGCGCGCGACGTACTCGCGCGCGCATCCGCCGCTCTCGCCCATTCAGCGCAATAAATTGAGCGAACTGTGGCGAGTGCTGCACGGCGGAAGTGAGGGTGCCTCGTTTTCGCAGGAGGATGTGAATGAGGGTTTGGACAAGTTATTTTTGGAAACGTACAAACATGGCGTCAACGAAGCAACGTACGAAGAAGGGGCGCGTTTGACAGGACAGCTCTTGGCAGAACTGCGAAACAAAACGAACGCGCCGGCGTAGCAATCGAAAAAAAAGAATCGCCGCGCTTTTTGCTCGCGGCGATTTCTTTTTTTGTGTGCGTGTGTTATTCTTTTATCAACCAATTCAAACGGAGGAATCATGGCAAAGCCCGATATGATCGGAATTGTAGTCAAGGAGATGCGCGCCGCACTCGATTTTTATCGCGCGGTTGGCTTGGATATTCCGCCGGACGCGGAAAAAGAAGACCATGTGGAGGTAAAGGCGAACGGCTATCGCATCGCTTGGGATACGGAAGAGATGGTCAAGGGGTTCAATCCCGCGTGGAAAGCGCCAAACGACGGCTTGGGACGGATCGGTATCGCGTTTTTGTGCGATGATTCAAAAGATGTTGATGCAACGTACGCGCGCGTTATCGCCAAAGGGTATCGTTCGCACAAAGAACCGTTCGACGCGTTTTGGGGGCAGCGGTATGCGCAGGTGCTCGACCCGGACGGCAATGTGATTGATTTGTTTGCGCCATTATGACCCAAAAGAGCGAGTTTTCTCGCTCTTTTTTTTTATTGCAATAAATCAGAAGAAGCAGGTAAGAATTAGAAATAGCCAAGCACACACAAGCACAAACGGGCGGCAATACAGGTTCGTTTTCTTCATAACAATTTAATGTCGGAAGCGTATAGTTAAAGTAGGAAAAACGGTGGTTTTGCCGTTTTGGGGTGCAGGAGAAATACAATGAAATGGTCATGGAAGATTGGTGAATTTGCGGGAATTGGGGTGTTTGTACACGCCACCTTCCCGCTGTTGCTCGCGTTCGTTGCGTTGCCGGCAATCCTTAACGACGGCGACATCGTAGGCGCGATCGAGAGCATCCTTTTTATTTTGGTGCTGTTCGTCTGTGTCGTTTTGCACGAGTACGGACATGCGCTGACCGCGCGGCGTTATGGCATCCAAACGCAGGACATTACACTTTTGCCCATCGGCGGCGTGGCGCGTTTGGAGCGGATGCCCGAAAAACCGTCGCAAGAATTTTTCGTCGCCATCGCGGGTCCGATGGTCAATGTGGTGATTGCGGCGATTCTTTTTGTCGTCATGATCCTGGCGGGGGTTGCAGTCCCGTCGCTCGGCTTGGGTTTTGGTAACGAGTCGTTCATCGAACAATTGTTTACGATCAACGTCATGCTCGTGTTGTTCAATCTCATTCCTGCGTTCCCGATGGACGGGGGACGGGTGCTGCGCGCGCTCTTGGCATCGCGCATTGATTACGCCAAAGCAACAACGTATGCCGCGCGCATTGGACAAGCGATTGCGGTAGTGTTTGCGATTGCAGGATTCTTTGTGAGTCCGCTCCTCATTCTGACGGCGGTCTTTATCTTTTTCGGCGCACAGGGCGAAACGCAAATGGCGCAGCAGCGTTCTAAACTACGCGGTTTCACGGTGGGACATGCGATGCGGACGAACATTCGCGCGCTGGCGCCGTACGAATGGTTGTCAAGCGCAGTAGATTCGATCATGTCCACGGCGCAGCAAGATTTTCCGATTGTGGAAAATGGACGCGTCGTCGGCATTTTGACGCGCGATGCGCTGTTGAAAGGGATCCAACAATTTGGCGCATACGTGCCCATCTCGCAAGTGATGCGGCGCGATGTGACGACGGTGGAAGCAAATCAACCGCTCGGCGCGGCGGCGGAAACGATGCAGGCGAATCAAATGATGTCAGTGCCTGTAACGAACAATGGAACTTTGGTCGGCATCTTGACCTTTGACAGCATCCGCGAATTTCTCACACTGCAAAAAATCTTGAAACCGCGCACGCAGCAAGCGGGCGAGACGCCAATGCTCTAGCCAACAGATAATGTAACAGGTAGGTGATTTTTCACCTACCTGTTTTTTATCCAATTGACGCGAGAGACTCCCGCGCATATTTTTGCCACAAAAAATCCCACAAATATGCATTGTGAGATTTTTTTGTTGACCTATTTGCTTTCGAGCGCATCGAGCACGATGTAACTGTCGGTGGCATTGAGATTTTTCTTGCCGCCGTTTTTTATTTTCAACGTGTGCGCGCCCGGCGCAAGATTGGCAAAGGTTTTTGAAAGGTTAAACGTGACCGCAGCAGTGTATTGATCAATCGTCCCCACCCTTTTCCCATCCACCATCACTTTGACTTTGCCGCGATTTTTGTAGCCGATATACCACACTGTAATTTCACTTCCGCTAAAGTTATATGTCAATGTGACGGGCGCGCCTTTTGCGCCGCGCGCATAGTGGTACGTTCCATTCAGCGCACGACCGTCGCTGCCCTGTGTCCACGCGCCCGCGTACTGAATCGCGCTGTCAGTGTCGTCTACCATTGTTCCGGCGGGTGGCACAATCGTCGCGGTTGCCGTAGGCGTGGGCGATGCGTTTGGCACGTTCGTTGGTGTGCGCGTCGGCGTGCGCGTCATGGTCGCAGTCGCGGGCGCAACAAGCGTCGGGGTTGAGGTTGGGGTGTTGGTCGGCGCGCCATTTTGCCCCTTGACGGTTTTTTGAAAATACAAAATGAAACTGACATGATTGTTCGCGGGCAAACCCATTCCGCGCACCACATCGCTCGGCAAGCCATCCACGTAGCCGTTGTACGGACCTGGTCCATTTTCGGGAAAATAATTCGCCCACATCGCAATGTCGGCGATGCCATCCGCATTCGTAAAGGCGTACGTTGCATCGTCGGGCCACGATTGCCATACTTTTTGATTTGGCACGCGCGCCGCGTTTTCATTTGTAATCACATAATACATATTGTGATCGCCGCCGAAATCGCCGCCGTGCTGAAACGGGTCGTGGTAATCGGCGCGAATCAATTTCCAGTACAGCGTCCCTGGCGCAGGCGTCGCCGTTTCCAAATACACATTCAGCCCCGCCAAACGCGGATCCCAAATTACGGATGGGTCGTCGGGCGTCGGCGCTTGAGGTGCAGCGAGATTGAATGGAATCAAACGCGGCTGCACAGGCGTCGAACGCGGTGTCGGCGTTTTGGTCGGACGGTCGGCAATGAATTTGAATTCGCTCAACAAAGCTTGCGCGTTCGGCACCTCGAGCGCGTCAATGACGATGTACGAATCGGTGGCGCTTGGATTTTTTGCGCCGGCATTTCTTATTTTCAATGTATGCGCGCCGGGCGACAGATTTGCAAAGGTTTGCGACAAGTTGAATGTGACGGCTGGAGTATATTGGTCAATCACGCCCGCTTTTTTCCCATCAATCAGCACTTTTGCGCGCCCGCGATTTTTGTAACCGATATACCAAACTGTGATTTCGTTACCTGTGAACGAATACGTCATTACTGCGCGGCTGCCTTTGGCGCCGCGCGCGTAATGGTACGTGCCGTTCGTTGCGCGTGTATCGCTGCCCTGCACCCACTTGGAGTTATACGCAATGTTCGCGTCCGTATCTTCAATCAGCGTGCCAGATACGTGCGTTGGCGTCGCGGTCAAGGTCGCGGTGGGAGTAGGCGAGCCGGGTGGCGCGGTGGGCGACCACGGCGTTGAGGTGGGCGTGCCGCTGCCCGCCGGATACAAACACGCGGTGTCAAAAAAAACTTTGTTGCGTCCGTCAAGATGTTTGTTTTGCGCGCGCAAGAAAAAGGTGGCGGTGGAACCCGACGCGGTGAAATACAAATTCCATTCCGGGCGATTGAATCCGCTCGTGCCATAGTAAGGAACACTCCACTGCACGTTCGGCGAAGTCGGATCGGTGCCGCCGGTGGGATCAACCCCAATCTGCCGATTCAACATCGTCGCGCGATCATTCGAGCCGTTCAGGTCGTGCAGCGCTTGCGCCCACACGATCCAAAAATGATACGTTTGTCCGGCGTTCAGCGTCGTGACTTTTTGATAAATGCCCGCATCCCACGCGTCGAGGTCGCGCCAAATGTATTGGGAACCGTTTGGGTCGTACCCTTCGTTGGATGCGATTTCAAATTTCGGCTGCTTGCTGCCGACGACAAACGAGGTCCATTTGTTGGCGACAACGCCAACGGTGTCCGGCGGATTGCCCGCCATCGTTCCATTTTGTAAAAGATTCGCCGCATCTTCCGCGCACGAACCGGCAGAGACGCGGGGCGCGTTGTAAAATGCCAAAGCAAAGATTGGCACTAGCAGCGCGATAACAAGCGCGCCGAGCCATTGACGTTGAATCAGAGATAGACGCATGAGGGGAATATCGCGCCATGAATTGGACGGCGCAATAGGAAATGAGCATCGTAGAATGGATTCGCTCAAGAAAACGCAGCGATTTTAGTGAAATTTGCGGCGACCTACATTACAATTTGCTTTCAATGAAATTCGGAATGAGCTGTGCTAGAATGGTCAAGCATCTTTTTTAATCTCAACGAGGAGCCAGTATGTCCAATTATCTCGAACGCGCGCAGGAAATGCGCGAGCAACTCGTCGCCACGCGACGCGATCTGCATGAACATCCCGAACTTTATTTCCAAGAAATCCGCACCGCGAAAAAAATTGCCGAGCATCTCGATTCGCTGGGCATCGAGTACACGCCGGGCGTCGCAAAAACGGGCATCGTCGCGCATTTGGGCGAAGGCGCGCCGGTGATCGCATTGCGCGCGGATATGGACGCGCTGCCAATTGTCGAAGCGAACGACGTCCCATACAAATCGCAGAATGAAGGCGTGATGCACGCGTGCGGACACGACGCGCATGTCACGTGCTTGATGGGCGCGGCAACGATGCTCGCGCAAGATTTCGCGGCGGGACGATTGAAAGGCACGGTGCGCTTTTTGTTTCAGCCCGCCGAAGAGAACGAAGACGACGAAGGCAAATCGGGCGGACGGCGCATGGTGGAAGAGGGCGCGTTGGAAGGTGTTGACGCCGTAATTGGTTTGCACGTCATCAGCACGCTCCCCGCGAATCAGGTGTTTGTGCGCGAAGGCGCGTTCATGGCGGCGGTGGACAGTTTCAAAGCGCAAGTGATCGGGCGCGGCGGACACGGCGCGTATCCGAAAGAGGCGCTTGATCCCATCTGGTTGTCCGCGCAAGTGATTAATGGGATTCACGGCGTCATTTCGCGCCGCAAATCGCCAATGGACCCCGGGCTCATCACTGTCGGCGTCATTCACGCGGGCAAAGCGGGCAACGTGATTCCCGTGCAAGTGGAAATGGAAGGAACGATTCGTTCGTTCTCGCAAGAGACGCGCATGTTATTGCATCGCGAATTGGAAAACGCGTTCCGCATCGCCCAAGTGTTCGGCGGCGATTATCGGCTCAAGATCGAGTACGGTTATCCGGTCACGGTGAACGATCCCGAAATGGCGCGTTATGTGCAGCGCATGGCGGGCGATTTGATCGGCGCGGAGAATGTTCAAGAAGCGGCGATGGAAACGGGCGCGGAAGATTTTTCCTTTATGGCGCAAGCGGCGCCGGGCGCGTTCTTTTATCTCGGCGCGAAAAAAGATGAGGTCAGTCGGCTGCATCACGCGCCCGATTTTGATATTGACGAAAGCGTATTGCCCACCGGCGCGGCGTTGATGGCGGAAGCGGCGCGAAAATTTCTGGAAGAGAACGCGACGGAAAATGCATAGTGCAGAATGCACTATGCACAATGCAGAATGCACAATGGTCAAGTTGCTATGGATTATCGAAACCGCGAGGATATTTGGAATTTGGTGTGCGAGTACACCGAATCGGAACAATTACGCAAACACATGCTTGCTGTCGAAGCGGCAATGAAGTTTTACGCGCGCAAATATGGCGAGGATGAAATTTTCTGGGGCAATCTCGGGCTGGTACACGATTTCGATTACGAAAAATTTCCCGAACGCCATCCCTTTCACGGACTGGAGGTATTGACTGCCGAAGGATTCCCCGAAGAATTTTTATACGCACTGCGCGCACATGCCGATTACGGCGACCCCGACGCGCTGGAAGAAAAATATCGCGAGCCCGCGCCGCGCACGCGTTTGGTGGACAAGGCATTGTACGCGAGTGACGAGTTGACCGGTCTGATCATCGCCGTCGCGTACGTGCGTCCGTCGAAAAAATTAGCGGACGTAGATTTGCAAGCGATCAAGAAAAAGTGGAAAGACAAAGCATTCGCGCGCGGCGCAAAACGCGAGGACATCGAGCGCGGCGCGGCAGAACTCGGCGTGCCGCTCGACGAACACATTCAAAATGTGTTGCGCGCGCTGCAGGTAGAACACGCGAGCTTGGGATTATGAAACAAATGGACGGCAATACCGTCCATTTGTTTATCAATGATACGCATTCCACACGCGGTCAAACCACAACCACAGCGTCTGCGCGAATGCCAAGCCGCACAAGGCGTACACCGCAAATTGCGCGGCGCGCGATTTTTCAAACAACCACGCGAGCAACAAGCCACCGCTCAACGCCAACGCGGGCGCCGCCCACAACGTGTAACGCGTGGAAAACGACGCGCCCAAGGTGACAAGCGCAAAGAGAATCCCAACGAGCAGCCACGCGCCCCACATCGTGCGGGCGCGCGTTGAAAATTGTTTCCACGCCAGCGGCGCGCCCGCGATGCCGACGAACAACAACACCCAACCCAACTGCTCAGAGGTATAACGCGCCACATCCCCGACGCGCGCGAGCGTCACTCCACCACTTTCTGTCGCGCGCCCGGCGCCCAAGTCCGCGAAAAAATTTTGCGTTTGCGAGACTAGCGCATCACTAAATTCCGCGTAATACAACCCTGTTATCAAACCCAGTCCGACGCCAAACAACGCGAGCTGCCATAAACTTTCGCGCTGAGCATTTTCGTCGCGTGAAATAAATCGAAACGCAATCGCCAAAGGGAAAAATAGCAGGAGCGAGAAAAAGATACCGAGATGCGAAAGTGACGCGAGAACAAACAAGAAGAGCATCAATAGAAAATTGCGCGGACGTGCCGCAGATTGCGTGAGCAGCAATGCAAACAGAATCGTCGCAATGTCCTGCCCGAAAATGTTGGTGTGATTACCCCACGAATAAATCCAAAACGAAACGGGGTTAAAGGCAAAGAGAAATGCTGAGAAGAGAGAAGCGAGAAGCGAGGAGCGACCCTCGTTCGTGCTGAAAACCTTCCGGGCGGCGAAATAAATTGCAAGAATCGCCAGCGCATCCGCGAGAACATTTACTCCAAGCAACAGCAAAGAATATTCGCGCGTAAAAGCCGTGAATGGCGTCAGCGCAACATACAACGCAGGCGGATATGGCACCACGCGGCGCGCGGCGTCGGGCAGTTCGGAGGTGAAGAATAACTGACCTTGTGAAACGAATTCAAGCCGATGCGCGTGAAACAACAAATCGCTCGAACGAAACTGCGGATACCACGCGCCGCCCCATTTCAAACCGACGCTGACCAAAAGAATTGCGCCGAGAATGGTCAAACCGGAAGGCGTCAGTGCGAGTCCAATGCGTGTCGCGAAACGCGGGACGAGCAAAATGAAAAGCAGGGCGACCAGTGCGAGGACAATTGCGAGAACGAGAAAAGTTGTCGTGAAATAACCGAGATAAAGACGCGCGAACGTAAAACCGCACGCGAGCGCCAAGATGAAAAACGCAAACGCGATATTCACAGCGCGTTTTGGTAGACCAATTCCGCGCGCGGTGGCATACAACAATCCAAATGCCAAACCCCAACTCAGCAGCACGCCAAAGGGGGGGGTGAGAGGAACGCGCGCAAAATCAAGCCAAGCATCGTCGTTTCCAATCCAAAGACTGCCGCGTGCTGGAACCAATTCGATCCAGTCTGTGGCAACGCCCAACTTGCGCGTGTCTGTACTGCCCTCAATCTCTTTAGCGGGAACAAAAGTGTCGTTGCTAATCGTGAGAACTTGATTCCCGCTCCACGCCTCTGCTGCCACAGCCCCTTGCATCTCGTACTCGTGCCAGCCATCACGCGCTTGAAATTCGTCAACCAGAGCGCCGTTCATTCGCACTTGTACGCGCGCAGAACCGCTGGGGCGATAGCCGTTCATGCGCACGCGCAGCGTCCACGGCGGCGGAACATTTTGTCCTTCGAGTTCGATGCGTGACTGTGTGCGCGTCCAGCGATACGTTTGTTCCGCGTCGCCCTCTGCATCAAAAAAACGCGCCACAAAGGGCGCGTCCCATTTTCCGCCAATGTCAATCACAACGCGCGTCTGCACTTGATACGCCAACGCGAGCGCCAAGACGGTGAGGAGCGCGACGATGAACCCATCACGCAAAATTGTGAAAAACGAATGGTGACTTGAAAATGACACAAGAAAAAAGTCGAGGGAATGAGTGTGCGGTTAGTGGAATGCGATTCGCTATCTGTTTCGCAATTTCTCTAACGCTTTGAGCGGCGCCGTGAATTTGTCAAGCGTCATTTCTTGCAGCGTCGGAATCGCGCTGATGTGTCCGATGCCGTGCAGCCAGAGATTGTATTGCAGCAGAAAAAGATTGTTCCACACGATCAGCGCGCCGAGCGCAACCAAGATAAGCGTTTGCGAAACGCGCGCGCGAATTGAATCAACGAACGCGGCGAGACCCAGCGCAAAAAACGGCATCAGCGAAATAAAACGTCGCGCGCCGAACGCTTCGCCGCCCCACCAATCGTTGACGATGCTGTTGACGTACGTTTCCAAAAGAAAAATCACAATCGCCGCCGCGCCGAGCAAACGGTTTTTTTGATACAAGGGGATGAAACCGATGACCGCAAAAATGAGAATCGGCGACCACGAAAACAATCCGCGTTTCGTCGAAAACCACACATTCACCATTTCGGGGCGCAAAAACTGAAAGAACCCGCCCCCCTGCGGCGCGGTCAGCGGCGAACCGTACAAAATCTGCCAAGCGACCATTTGCGGGATGAATGCGAAAACGAGTCCCAGCGCGAATAACGCGCCGCTGCCAAACGCTTGAAAAATTTGCGCGCGCGTTCGTCGTTCGCCGCGCGTCGCTCGCCAAATCTCGGCAGCCCATTCAAACAACGCGAGTACTGCAATCAAAACATCTTGCCACCGCACCAACGCCATCAAGCCCGCGCTCAAGCCCCACACGAACCAGTTGGCGCGCGTGCGTCCATTCCGTCCGCGCCACCAAAGATAAATAAATAACGCGCTCGTGAACAACGACAACACATGCGAGGCGGAGGGCGAAACGCCCATGTAATACACCACGTTCGTTGCCAGCCAGATGCCGAGAATCGAAACGAACGCGGCAAAGCGGGAGAACATGTCCGCCGCGACGCGATACAAAAGCAAAATTCCCACAAAGCCGTAAGTAATGCTCAAAAATAAAATCGGCGCTTCGTACCAAAACGAAAAGCCATCGCTCGCCTGTCCCAGCGCCGATGCCGCCAAATGTGTCAGTAAAAAGATGGGCGACCACAGCACCGCCGGTCCGACCGAAAATAAATTTGCCGCCATGCCAATGGGCGTTTTGCGTTCGAGCATCTCTTTTTTCTTGATCGGGTCTTCGGTGTTGAACGCTTGATAGATTGTATAGTCGTTCGTGAAATCGAGATCGCCGTCCAACACCGCCGAACGCAAATACACGTAATAATAAATTCCATCACCGACGATCAATCGTCCGTAGCGCTTTGGAATCAAAAAAATGGACGCGCCGTACACGATGAGGAATACAAAAAAAATCGCGAGGAATAATGGCAGAGGTCGCGCGATCAATGCGTCAACGCGCGCGCGAAAATTTATTGAAAAGGAGGAATGTTCGGCAGCAACTTGCATTAAAGGTTATCAATCAGAGGTTTTGCGACAGACTCAAGAATCGCCCGGCGCGTCGAGCGGCGGCGCCGCGCGCGAAATGACATTTGAAACAGGCGCGCCGAATGCGTCCACCACATTCAAAAATTCGCGCGCGCCGCGCTCCCACGAATAATTTGCCGCCGCGCGCTGTCTGCCCGCTTCGCCCATGCGTTCGCGCAGCGCGGGATCGTTCGCCAAGGCGCGCAGCGCGTTCGCCAACGCGTCCGGTGTCGCGTCCACCAACAAACCCGTTTCGCCATCCGCAATAATTTCGCGCGGTCCGCCTTCGTTCACCGCGACGACAGGCAGACCCGCTGCGCTCGCTTCCAAGACGCTCAAGCCGAACGATTCATTTTTACACGTATGCACGTACACATCACTTGCGCCGTACAGCGCAGGCAATTCCTCATCGGGAATAAAGCCGGTAAAGTGCACTCTCTCTGCAAGACCGAGTTCGCGCACAAGCGCTTGCAGCGCGTCCTTTTCGGGACCCGCACCGACGACGAGCGCGATTGCATTTGGCATGTTCAATTCTGCGAACGCGCGGAGAAACAAATCAATGCGTTTGCGCGGATGAAGAAAATTAACTGTCAGCAAAATAAATTTGTCCTGAAGCGCGTATTGGGTGCGCACGCGTTCAATTTGTGCGAGCGAGGGAATTGCGAAATCGGCGCCATGTGTGATGACCGTCGCGTCGCGCCCGTACGCGACGCGCAAACGCGTCGCGCCAAAGTGACTGTTCGCCAAGAGCGCATCGGCGCGCCGCGCCATCCAACGATCAAGGTGTTTGTACAAACCGAACAACGGACGCGCGAGCGTTCCGCTAAAACCCATCCGCGTTGTCACTGCATCCGCGTCATCATAAATAAAACGCGGCGGCTCGTAACAAAAATACAATTTCGGCGCGCGCCATTTTTTGCGGAAAGATGACCAGGCGAGCGCGGGCAAGCTCGGCGGACCGAAAAACGTGATGGCGTCCGCATCTTTTGGAATATATTTCAGCAGCTGCGCCGCCGCCAGATATTCGAACGGCGCGTTGAGATAATGATTCTTGAAAATTTGGAGCCGCGCGCCGGTCTGGATGAGCTGCACGCGCGGTCCGAGCGCGGGCGCGCAGCTCGCATCGAAATAGTGCGTGAGCAAGGTAACGGGCGCGCCGAGTTGGGTCGTGTAGCTGGCGAGGCGAAGAATGAGACGCTCTGCGCCGGAAAGCTTGTTAAGGCGGGGATAGACAAAATAAATCATCGCTGAAACGTTCAGCGATGATTATAACCTATCCAACATGAGACACGAATTCCGCCGTCCGCGCAAGTTTATGGCGGCAAAGTTTCAGCGCGCTGCGCGGGCGGAGGCAAATTGCCGGCGCTGCGTCGGAGTGTAATCGTAAAAGTGGTTCCGTGCTTGGCATCGCTCTCTACGCGAATGTCGCCGCCCATCTCGTTCAATTTTGTGCGCACCAGCCAGAGTCCCAAGCCGCTGCCGGGTTTGTCAGAATGACCGCGCTGCCAACGTTCAAACAGATGTGCCAAAACTTCGGGCGGAATTAGTTCGCCGCGATTGTGAATGGAAAGTAGCACTTCGTGTGGCAAAGGACACTCGGCGCGGATGGAAATGACGGAACGCGGTGCGGCGTACTTGACGGCATTGTTGAGCAAATTCTCCAACACAACGTTCAGCCGATGCGGGTCTGCGCGCACAAGGTCAAACTCGCCGCGTACGTTAAAGCGCGGCTTGGGTTTACTGGCGCGCAATAATTTTAGCCGATGTTCAAGCGCTTGCTCCAAATTGATTTCCGTTTCCATCACCTGTTCGTGTTTGCCTTCGCGTTGGAAGGTCTTGAAGCGTTTATGGAAGACTTCGAAATCGTTCGCGGTCTCTCCAATCAACTGCGCATATTGCGCGCGGAGCTCGACGTCCAGATCGTTGCGCCGCAGCTCGCGCGCAGAAGTGATCATCACACTCAATTTGTTGGCGAGCTCGTGCGCAACTTCGTTGAAAAAATCTACGCGCTCACGTTCACTCTCCAATTCCTCGCTGCGTTCCCAAAATGCCAGCACTGCGCCGCGCACTTGCCCGGTGCGATCGCGCAATGGAGTTGCCACTTCGCGCAAGACAAGTTCGCGCCCGCTCGGATGCGCAAGATAACGCGGGGCGACCGAAAAACGCATTTCGTTGTCCGCCATTGCTTCAAGGATCAGAAAATCTTCGCGGCGCGTTTTGCCAACGCGCGGTCCGTCCACATGCCAAAGTTTGCCTTTCATCTCTTCGGCAGTAAAACTTGTAATTTCTTGTGCCTTGCGATTCCACGAAAGAATCTCCCCTTCGAGGTTCGTCACCAGCACGCCGCTGAACACACTGTCGAGAATGACTTGGAGCTCGTCGCTTTTTTGGGCAGCCATTTCCATCTGCTGCACATTGGATAACGCCAGCGCGAACGTGTTGCCCAGCGCTTCGCCGAATTGAATTTCGGACTTGTCCCATACATGCGGTTTGTCGTGAAAGAGGGTCAAGAATCCTGTGACGCGATCCTTGGCAATCATCGGGATCATCAAAAGCGAACAGAATCCTTCTTGTAAATGGCGTTGCGCCCAATGCGCCGGCACATCCGCCGACGCGATGTCATTCAGCACGAGCGATTTTTTCTGAAGCAAAATGCCCTTCAAGTACGAATTCACAGGAATCTTGTGATTGCGCGTTGCGGGTTGGGCATAGCCATAGCTGGCGCCTTCGGTCAAATAGCCATCCTGCACCAAACGCACACTGCCCGCGCGCACGTTCAGTATTTTGCAAATGCGTTCGACCGCTGCCTGTTGGAGAGCCGGGCTATCGTGAATGGTACCGCACCACAGACTGAATTCAGAGGCACGCGTCAGATTTTGAATTTGACGGTTCTGCGCGCGCACCAGCCGCGCATTGGCGAATGCCATTGCCAATTGATTGGCAGCCATATGCCCCAGCTGTTTTTCGTCTTCGGTAAAAACATGCGGACGCTTGAAGGTAAAACTCAAGACGCCGATATCTTGGTGGGCGGTCACGAGCGGGACCAACAGACCCGCTTGGGCGTTGTGAAAAGTTTGGCGCTTTTTCAAATCCTCATCGTACTTGAACGGATGCTCCGCATCGATGACGAATGGGACTTTGTTGGCAATGATTTGCATTATCCACGCACTGGAGGGCGGGGGCTGCAACGGATAATATTCATCCGTTGAATTTCGAATCGCTAAAATTTGATCGCCCTCCATCAAGACGAGACTCACCATATCGGCATTGAACAAATCCCTGCCCGCGCTCATGGTCAAGTCAATGATTGCTTGTTCGTCCGGTATCGTCACCGCAATCTCGTTGAACTGTGCCAGCTGTGCGAGAGCGTGGACACGCGTCTCTAATTGATTCAACAGCTGCACATTGTCCAGCACACCCGCAATCTGCTGCGCATACGTTTCAATCAAGCGTATTTCGTTCGGCTGCCACTTGCGTGGTTTGTATTGACTGACGAACAAGATGCCCAGAGTTTTGTTGCGCGCGACGATAGGCACACCAATATCCGCCACGACGTCATACTTTTCCAAGCTGGCGCGATGGACTGCATCGCGCGCGTCGCGCGCGCGATCATTGACGACGATTTTTTGAAAATGCTCAATGACGGGCTTGTGATAAAGTTCAATCGGATACTTGAGATCTGCCCAGCGGTCGTGCAATTCGGTGACCACGCGAAAATGGTCGCCCTCGATCAAATGAAAACCAACGTAATCAGCGCGCAGGACACGCCGCAATTCATTGGCGGCTTGGGGCAGGGCGTTTTCGGGCGAGCGGCTGGAGGCGATCAATGCCGCGCTGCGCTGCAGCGTGCTCAGCTCTTTGACGCGCAATTGTGATTCGCGCAAGAGGCGCGCGTTGGTGAGCGCGCTGGCGACTTGTTGGGCAAACGTTTTCGCCAGATTGATTTGCGCCGCGCTCCAATTGTAAGCGCGCCGCTGCGAAATGTACATGATGCCGAGCGCTTGTCGCCCGGCGACAAGCGGCACACCCAAATCGGCAATGATCCCGTAACGCGCCAGAAATTCTTGTTGGCGCGGATGGACGGCATCTTGGTCGCGGTCATTCACGCGAATCGTATCGAGTTCCTCCAAGATGCGGTATTGATGCGGCAGAATTGGCAGTGTGCGCGGCGCTTCCGTAGGATGAGATTCGGCGATGAGGTGCAGCACTTCGCCCTCGCGCAAATGAAAGCTGACGTAATCCGCAGGCACGACATGGGCGATTTCGTCGGCGATCACCGGCAGTGCATCGTCGGGCAGAAGCGCCGTACTGATCAAACGCCCCGCTTGGGCGAGCGATTCCAATTCGCGGACTTGTTGATGAATTTCATCCAGGAGACGTTTGTTCTCGAGGGCATAGGCGATTTGCTGCGCAAAGGTTTGAAGGAGCTGCGTTTCGCCAGCCGACCAGTCGCGCGGCTCGTCTTGATTCACGAACAAGAGTCCCAGTGGAGTAGAATGCGCAAAGAGCCGCACCCCCAACGCGGCGCGCATGTTCAATTGCTTTAGAATCGCGCGCTGCTGTGCGTCCACCTCGCGCGCGTCGACGTTATTTACGATCAAGGGGATTTCCGATTCGAGCAGCGCGCGTTCGTACGGCGCGATCGGAAACGTGTCCCGCGTCTCGCGAGTGTCAGAGGCAGTCACAATTTCGAAATGATCGTGGCGGAGGAGATGCAGCACAACGTACGTTGCATGCAAAATTTGACAGATTTTGCGCGCCACTTGTGGCAGGGTCTCTTCGGCGCGCGGCGCGTATTGAATCATGCGCCCAATTTGCATCACGGCTTGCATTTGCTGAACTTGCAGCTGCATTTCGCGCGTGTGCTGCTCGAAATTGTGCTGCGTTTGCAGCTGTGCTGTGATATCGCGAAAGAGCCCCTGCATGCCGGTAATATTTCCTTGTGCGTCGCGTATAGTGCGGACCGTTTGGCGAATGGTTCGGATTTCCCCATCGCTGGCGCGCACGCGCAGGACAAAATCGCGCACAAAACCGTCGCGGTTCGCCAACTGGCGTAAAGCGTGCAAGCCCTCAATATCAATATCGCTGAGCTCGTCAAGCCGTTTTCCGCGCACTTGGTCGAGCGGGCGTTTTAGGGTGCGGAGCGCCGCTTCATTGGCGACAAGGATTCTGCCTTCCGTATCCGTTTGCCAATATCCATCTTCGACCTGATTCAGAAAATCAAAAAGCCAATCGTCCCGCGCGCGCAATTTCTCCAGCGCCAAGATTCGCTTCAAAGCAATGCCCACGTGCTTGCCAATGCGTTCGATCAAGTCGGGCGGCGCCTGAAATGCTTCCCACTCTTTTTGAACTTCGGGATGTGAATCGCCTGCAAGCGCAATGATGCCGACATTTGCTTGTGCCAGCTTGAGCGGAAGAAAGAGAGGCGCGGTGAATTTATGCGCCGCCAAACGTTTCCGTACGGCGCTCATGAGCGGCTCGAGTCCATCCGCCGAATTGAAAAGCGTAAAAAATTCAGTGGGCAACTTGAGCGCGCGCAGCTCGCGCTGCAGATCGGGAGGCACGCGAAGCGGCTGAATCAAACGCAGCTGCGATGATTCGCTATCGCAAATCAGAAAAAATCCGAGATGGAATGGAAAGAGGAGATGTAACGTATCGAGACAATAGGAGGTGAGCTCTTCGAGCGACTCGCTCGCGTTCGCCGCGCTGACAATCTCGAGCAAGCGCGCGTCGGCTGCGGCTTGATCCTCATTGTCAAAGAATGCGGGGAAGGTTTCGTGAAGCATGGCGACCTCTGAATGGACTAAAGATGCTGTTCTGCGCTATCCTAAATGGTTTATCACCGCACCGTCCTTTGCTTTCGGCAAATGCTTGTTTCGCGCAATTTCGGCAAGAAGGTGTGTTTTCATCAATCGCAGCAAACTTGGTAACTGATGTTACGCTGTGGTAGGACAAATTTCAAATTTGTCGTACGTTTGTGCGCTGTTTTTAGGAAAAGTGCGTAACGTGAGTTGGTAACGCAGGTAGAGATTATATCATGTGTTCGGCGATTGGAAATCGCCGTCTAAAGAAAACGGGCAAAGCGGCGCATATTAGCTCTTTGCCGCCACGCGCATTTGCGTAATGAAAACTCTATTGCATGCACCTCGCGCAAATCTAAATGCTATTGTCGAAAGTCGCGCTTGTGATAGAATCGGCGGCGGAATGAAAAGTAACGAACGGTGGGGCATTGTCGGACATACGTGGGCGGTCGAATCGCTGGAACATGCAATTCGAACGCAGCGCGCCGCGCACGCCTTTTTGATCACCGGACCGCATAGTGTGGGGAAAACGACGCTGGCGCGCGCGTTGGCAAAGCGTTTGTTGTGTATGAACGAGAATGCGCCGTGCGGCGAATGCCGCGCCTGTGTGAAGAATGCCAAGGGCGTTCATCCCGACGTGATGCTGCTGGAAGGGGTGCCGTCGCGCGAGTTTTACGTGAAAAATGGTTCGACGGCGCCGCCGCGCAAAAATGATCGCGAGAAACGTATTTTGTTGGTAGACCAAATGCGCGAGATGGAAAAATGGTTGTCCACCGCGCCCTTTGAGGCAAAGTATAAAATCGGCATCGTGCGCCGCTTTGAGGACGCGAACGAAGAGGCGCAGAACGCGTTTTTGAAAACGCTCGAAGAACCGCCCGCGTACGCGATCCTGATTCTCACCGCGCAAGATGCGGGACTTTTGCTGCCGACCATTGTGTCGCGGAGTCAACCGCTCGCGCTGCGTCCGTTGTCCGCCGAAACGGTCGAGCACGCGCTGGTGGAAAAATGGAACGCGAATTCTGCGGACGCGCAATTGCTGGCGCGCCTTTCGAGCGGACGATTGGGTTGGGCGGTGCGCGCGTTGAACGCGCCGAACGTTTTGGAAACGCGCCGCGAAGCGTTGGACGCGCTGAACGCGTTGGTGCAAGAAGGACGCGCGGAACGCATCACGCGCGCGGAAAAATTGTCCAAAGATTCAGCCGCGCTGCCGCAAATGTTGGAAACGTGGCAAATGTGGTGGCGTGATCTTTTGCTGCTGTCGTCCGAACAAAACGCGCAGGTGACGAACGTGGATTACATGAACGCGCTGCAAGCGCAGGCGCAGCAATTTTCCATCGAGGATATTCAACGCGCGTTGAATGCCACACGCAGCGCGGCGCGACAGTTGGCGCAGAATGTGAACGCGCGTTTGGTGACCGAAGTGCTGGCGTTGAATCTGCCGCGCATCGAATGATGTCGAGGCGCAAGAAAAACTTTTGTCGGAACACACTGTCTCAACACGAATACATTGTTGAAAAAACTTGGCAAGCGTTAAATTTCCAAGCGGAAAAAAGAAATGGAGAACGCGTATGCGTTCTCCATTTTTGATGGGCCCGGCAGGGTTCGAACCTGCAACCAAAGCGTTATGAGCACTCTGCTCTACCGTTGAGCTACAGGCCCCCGAAAAAAAGCGCCGAGCGATGAGGAATGAGTAAATTTCTTTCTCAGCACTCATTGCTCGGTCCTCAGCACTGCACTCAGAGCGGGAGACGGGAATCGGACCCGCTTCGCTAGCTTGGAAGGCTAGAGCATTACCATTATGCTACTCCCGCGTTTCAAATCAGAAATCGAAAATCAAAATTCAAAAATTGTTTGTCGGGGCGAGAGGATTCGAACCTCCGACCTCATGGTCCCAAACCAAGCGCGCTACCGGACTGCGCCACGCCCCGAGTTTATTAAAGGTGCGACTGTCTGCAACGGCGACGAGTATAGCGCGGATTGCCGCGAGCGTCAAGAAAAAACGCGCAGCAGTTGAGGCAAAGTTAAAAGGGCGCCATGAAAAAAGCGCAGAGTGGGATCATCCACTCTGTGCTTTTGTAAACCATCTTTGTCCAATGATTCTTTCTGACTTTTGTCTAATCATTGAATACTTGTTTGAACTTTCGAGTCCGCGAACAGTTCCGCATAGGTTGCTCAACGATAGCCGAACCTTGCGACGACCTTCCCTGTAGTTGCGTTGACAATAACATTTACTTCATGGAAGAAATTATGTGTAAATTGCTTTGCAGACCCTGGTAATTCAGCCGGAATTGGGCCATGAGAGGCATATGCCACATTACAGAAACTCACAATATAGGCTGGTATGTTTTGATGTAGAAGGTATGCATTTGGATCGTCTTCAGGATCACCATGCGTGTAGTTGTTATTGGTATAAAGAACAAACTGGGTTGCGATTTTTGTGTTGGCATTTACGGGAACGCCCACCCAATCTGTAGCGGCAGCAACCGCTTGTGCATTGGATATCAAAGGCTGCATTTTGCCAGTTGATTCATATACTATTCCAACTGATCGCGGAGGGGCCGCACCACAATCCGCAATAACATTGTCAGACTGAGACAGAGTATTGGTTACTCC
Organism: Chloroflexota bacterium; assembly: GCA_004295045.1. Classification (GTDB taxonomy): domain Bacteria; phylum Chloroflexota; class Anaerolineae; order UBA4142; family SHND01; genus SHND01. The sequence continues at coordinate 299,453 of SHND01000059.1, forward strand.
TATAGTAGCGAAACTTGTTGCAGCGACAGCTGTGCCCGAAAGAGCGAGCAATGCGATGATAATCGCGCCCCTGAAGCCAAACTTGGCGTATGTCATTTTTTTTCTCCTGTCATTGTCGGTTATTCAAAGTTGTAACCATTCTAAAAGTATGTGGCCGGTTTAGGGCGTTACCGTCCATATCGAAAATGATTGATTCTGTTGTGTCCAACTGATGCCGTACCGGGTATTGGTATTACCATTCTCATCCTGGTTTATCAAGCTCACACCAGATGGTCTTATCAAACTACAGTTATTGCACGCCTTTATCCAAATATCGTTAAAGAGAAACTTGCTCGTCGGTGTACCGAACATATTGTCGCCAGGGGTGTGGGTCTCTCCAGACCATTGCGCCCTCCATGAGGCAATAGGTCCCCAATTCGGATTATTTTTCACAATAAATGGTGTAGTATACGCTGTGCTATCAATCCACATTCTTACTTTTCCACTTTTGCTTTTGTAGACCTCTTCAAGAACATATGGGGTATTAATGGGCACCGTGTTTGGGTCATCAAAGAACCCTCTTTCAGAGTTGTCATCACAAGTAGCGCCATTATTCCATTCCCAAAACCTATGCACGTATGGTTGGCCAAAGTCCTTCGAAAAACCAGATTGTGCATAGGTTCGACATCCACTACCCGCAAGCAATGCCCAAGTTGAAATGCCTGAATTTGGACTTCCAGATCCATCTCCACAAAAGATAGGGCGATTTTGAGGAGTTACGACTGCTTTAACATGATACACGGGTCCTCCTGCCGTTGTTGCGCCAGTCCAAGTATAGAGCAAATCTCCGCATGCAGGATTGGCATTCGCTGTCTGCACCACAAAAAGAATCGGAACTAACATAAGCAGGGCAACGGAGCCCCAAAAAATCACGCTCTTGAGATTACGACGATGCATAGCTGTTTTCTCTTTCGGATTTTGATTTCCACAACGTGTGTTGGCGCGTAGGAGTTGTACAAAGCTGCACAACTATTTTGCGCCCATTTTGGTTTTTCCGCAAGAGGCAATTTCTCACTCACTCACGCGCACCGTGCCCAATTTAATCGCCTCGCCCAAAACTTGCCCCGAACGCGGCTCGTACAATTTCACAATCGCGCGGTATTCGCCCGGCGCGAGAGTTTGTGGAATTTTCAGACGCAGTGGTTCACGATATAGCTCGTCAATGTTCCAACGCGTCATCGGCAGCATTTCGCTCAAAGGCGTTTCATCCATCTGCGCGACATTTTCGCCATTCGCGTTCAACAGCTGGAGTGTGACTTGGTAATTGTAATTCACCGCTTGCAATAATTTCCAATACAACACCGCATCAAAAAAGTTTCCGCGTTCCAATTCACGCACGCCGGTTTCATAGCCGACGAGTTCGACGCGTTCGCCTAAATTTTGATTCACAGGTGTTGCACTCGGCGGCAATGCGCGCGGCGGGTTGGTAACAAAGCCCTGCACGCGCGTTTGCGATTCGCCCGAAAACGCCTGGTCGTCGAACATGGTCGCGTGTTCATCGAAATATTTGCGAATGATGCCTTGCGGGTCAACCACCGTGTCATAAATGCGTAACATCCACACGCGCGAATAATTTTGGAACGCGCGGTCGAGCGCCGCGCGCGTTTCGTCCGCCGTCGTCGCGTAAAAATCGGAACGCGGATCGCCCCAGCCCAAATTTTGCGCGCCGTCAATCGAACCCGTTTGTAAAACCAGTGCGCCCGTTGAATTTGCGCGATAGTTCGATAGTCGCTCGCGCGTCACCGCTTCCGGAAAATAATAAACGAGCGCGGGATAGGCGTACCCGGCGTTCACCAAAATCACGTCGCCCGGACGCCAGCGTTCCGCGATGTAATTCACCGCGCCGCGCAGATCGTCCTCCGCGTATTGAGGATTGTGCCAAAAGTTGTAGAGCGAAAATCCGCTGATGGTAAAAAAACCAATGCTCGCCAACATCGCCAGCGCGCCCAGTCCGTACAACCAACGCGCGGAATTTTCGCGCCGCGCGTTTTGAAATTCCACAAACAAATTCACCAACGCGTACGCGATGAGAATGTAAAACGCGGGCGAGTACGTAAAGATATAGCGCACGTGGTACAGCGGTTTCCACAGCGAAAAGAGATAAATTGCCGCGAGCGGAACAAAAGTATAACCGAGTAAAAAGAACGCCGAAACAGAATTTCGATTCTTGATTCTCGATCCTTCATGCCTGTTCGGGACAAGTTTTCGATTTTTCCACTCACGCCACAACAGCACACCAATCGGAATAAACAGCAGTAACGCGAAAAATCCAAAGACGTTCCAATCTACGGCTTGTCCGAACGCGAGTGCGCTGAGGGTTTCTAAAATGACGCGCGGCAGTGCAATAAATTCGCGCCAAGGGGGAACGGGCGGATCCGTGGCTTGGCGAAACGCGACGGGCAGCCAGGGGAGGTAGAGGAGGAGGAGGGCGAGTTGGGAAAGCGCAAATGTCGAGAGAAACGAGGAGCGATTTTTGATTTCTGATTTTTGATTTCTGATTTGCCAAACGCGTGCTGCGACCCACAGCCACTGAAACACCATCAAGAAAATGAAATAGTAGAGGGTATAAAAACCGAGAACGGTAAAAATCACGTACGCAAGGAAATCACGCGAAAAAATTTTCTCGCTTTGCAACATGCGGCGCAAAAAATAAACGGACAGCAAGCCCAACACCGTGCCGAGCGTGTACATGCGCACTTCTTGCGAATACCAAATGTTGTACGGCGAAATGGCGACAAGCAGCGCGGCGAGTGTCCCGATGCCCGCACCCCCAACCCCTCTCCCATTGGGAGAGGGGCGAAGGGAAGAGGGCATCCATTCCCGCGCGACGCGATAGACCAGCGCGATGAGCAGCATGCCGAACCACAATGAAAGGAACGCCATTGAAAATTCGGACCAGCCCGCAACGCGTCCCCAAAAATGCAAAACGAGATAATAGAGGGGGGGGTGAATATCGCCGGCGGTGTGACGAATGAGTTCCGCGACGTCGCTTTGCGCGAGATACAAACTCACCGTCTCGTCGTACCATAAACTCGCCGCGCCCAGTTGATACAAGCGCAGTATAAAACCGCCGAGCAGGATCAAATACGGAGAGATTTTTAGAAAACGATTCACAGGCAAAGTGCGTTCCCGAACTTGATCAGCTCATCAATTGTGCACCGCGTTTTTGCACCGTAAGCCAAAAATCCAAAAGCAGCGCGTCCGGCTCATCCGACGCCGCGACTGTTTTGTACAACAGCACTGCGCCGCGCCAGCCGTCCGATTGCCAATACGCGCCCGTTGGTAATTCCGACCCGACAAATGCTGCGGGGAGTGGATACGCGGTGATATAAAAATAGGGTTCGGAAATTCCCTTGTCGCCCGGCGAAAACCCGAAATTCATTTGCTCGTCCGCGTTCTCCTCATCCTGTGGGTCTTGCCCCGGCACCAAGCGTCCCGAAAACCAAAGCATTGCCAAATCAAAATTATGGGGCCAAAATTGTACAGGACTCGTCTCGCCACGCAGTCCGCTTTGAAATTGTTTCAACAAAATATCCATTTGCGATAACGCGCGCCAGTAATTCTCCACCGCGCGTTCTTCGTACGTTGACGGCGCGTCTACGAAATCGGGTTTTGGCGCGTTGGGAAAAATTTGCAGCGCGTCGAGTGCGTCATTCAGTTCCTTCCAAAACTGTGAAAGCGACTGTCCGCGCAAACGCGTTTCCCAACGTTCGCCGCGACTTGTCGTCACCATCGCGCGGTGCGCAATCAAATCCAACACAATTTCAAAAAGAGCGCTTTTGTAAGGAATCGGCGTTGTCGTCAATCCCGTCGCGTTCACGCGCAAACTTGCGTGCGCCCAATGTTTTTGACGCGGCGTCAATTCGCGTCGAATCGCGCTCAACGCGCGCGCATAGTGATGCAGCGATTCAAATGACGGATGCTTGAAATCCAAAATGTCCGGCGGAAATTGGAAATCAGACATTGGGAAGTGTCGCCTCTGGTTGATAAAGCAACATGCTCGTCACGCCCAACCCCACAAAGATCCAAAACAACGTCACCGAGTGTGGAAAATCCAAATTGAAAAAATAATGGTCAACGACGCCCGCCGTCATCGCGCCAATCAAAGCCGCGCACACGCCGAGTAGAATTGGTGATAACGTCGCGTCATTTTTCAGACCGTCCAACCACGCGAGCAGCGCGCGATAAAAGAAAATTCCCATCGTCAACAAAAATACGGCAACGCCGACGAGCCCCATCTGTTCCGCCATCAGCAGATAAACCGATGATACACCGATGTACGTATCCAGATCGGGCGAGCCGAGAAAGCCCACGCCGAAGATGGGATAACGCGAAATCAAGGTGAACGCGTCTTGATATTCACCCAGCCGCATCTGCGTCGCGCGGTCCGCGCCCGCGAACGCATCGAGCAGATGCGAGATGTACTCTTGCGTGATGGGAATGAACCAAAAAAGAATCGCGCCGACGGCGAGTATCGGCAGTAACCTGCGATATTTGAAAAATGCGATCACGACGAGCGAAACGCCGAATCCCAAAAACGCGCCGCGCGAAAAGGTTAGCACCAAACATAGAAACATCGCCGCGACGCTTCCAAAAATAATCCAGCGCGGCAGTAATTTCTTGACAGCGAAAATTTGGGGCGCGGTCAATCCCGCCATCAAAATCATCAGCCCGCCCAACACGTTCGGGTCAACTGACGTTGACACGGCGCGCAAAGTACCTGCGGGATCGTCGTTGATGAAACGCAACACGCCGGGTCCGTCAGGATATTTCACGTAACGCAAAAGCGAAAGAGTACGGATCGTCAAATCGTGCGGCAGAAAATAAAAGAGAATGCCCAACACTGCCGAAACGGATCCCGCGATGATGATGAGGCGCACGACGCGCTCCAATCGCGCGCGCGTGTTCACCACGTTCACGATGAGAAAGAAAGTCGCAATCGCCAACAGAATTTCCGCGAATTGCCGCACGATTTGCTGCTGCAAACCCGCGTGCGACATGCCAATCACGAACGAAAAAATCGCCAGAACCATAAAGGCGATGACCGGCGCGCCGAGAAAGGTGAATTGGAATTTGCGCTCGATGTTCTCGTCTTGACGCGTCATGGCACGCGCAAACCACATCGCAAAGAGCGCGAGCAGCGCGAGATCAAGAAACGTCGGATTGAAACCGAGATTGACGGGAATGGACGCGAACGGCAAGAGAATTGCGATGCCCAACACCGCATACAAACCATACTCGATGTTGGTCATGATGATTGCGCCCGCCGCCAAAGCGACGAGTCCGGCAATCACAATCGCAGGCGACGAAAACGCGACTGCTGCCGCGAAAATCAACGCGAGCGCGCAGCCAATCCCCAGCGCGAGGAGGATCGCCAAGAGATTGTTTGTGACAATGAGTTCGGTAAATCGAGATTGCATATTTGAGTTCGGAAAGCGGAATGTTGAATTCGGAAAATGGAATGTTGAATTCGGAAAATGGAATGTGGAAAGCGGGATGTTGGATTCAGAAATTCTCTCTGCGCAATTCATCAGCGGCGATTTCTAAAAAACAACAGCGCGCCTACACACCCCAACAGTGTGATTGCTGAAATCATCGCGCCGAGTTTGAATGATATTGGATCGTACCACATTTCGATGTGATGCTGTCCCGCACGTACGGGAATCGCGCGCAGTGTAAGGTCCGCGCGCAAAATTTCTGTCGGCGTTCCATCAACTATCGCGCGCCAGCCGGGGTAAAAATTTTCGCTGACGATGAGCAGTCCATCGGCGGGCGTGTTGACATCGAGCGTCATTTGTTCCGCAGAATGTGCAGCAATGCTCACCTCTCCATCTGCCGCGCGCGGATCCAGCGCACCAACTGTCGCATCTGCCACAATCGCGTTGTGTGCCAAGTCAAGGCGGGCGGCAAGTTCCAGTGCGCGCGCATCATTCGCTTCGCTCACTGCATTTCCGACAAGCCACGCGCGCGGCTGTGAATTTCGCAGCTGCGACAATTGTATCTCGCCCTCGCGTTCCAGCAACTCTGCGCCCGCCGCATTTTCGCGGGTGACTAGATATTTTACATTCAACAGCGGCAAATAAATTTCAGCAGGCAATTTCAACAGCGCATCATAGCGCGCTAAACGCAACGGCGAAATGCCGCCAATTTCTTCCAAACCGGTCGCAATGCCAAAATGACCGGGCAAAACTTGGTCATCTGCCGCGACGCGAAAAATAGCCGGGTCACTTTGCAACTGTTCCAGAAACGGAATATCCGCAAAACGTTCCTCGACGCGCCCTTTGTTGGCGGGTTCATTCACGCTCCACAAATCGAACAAAATCAAAACAATCGCCAACGGCGCGAACCATTTTATCGAAATGATTTTTCGTAAATACAAGCCGAGCAGCAAACTTGCCAGCGCGAATTGGATCAAGAGCAAGCCCGCGCGGTCGCCGAGAAAAGCGAGGCGTCCTTCGGGCTGCTGCGCGCCTGCGACAAAAAATGTCAGCATCAGCACAAGCATCAACGCCGCGCCGATCGGCAGCAGCGCATATAATTTGTTCGCGCGTTTCAAATTGATTCCGTTGAGCAAATCTGTGATGCCGTATCCTGCCAACATCGCCAACGCGAAACTGATGACGAACGCCAAGCGTTCCTGCTGACGAAAGAGCGATGCGCCCGGAACGAACAAATAAATCACAACATACGCGAAAACGTAAAAACCAAACGACAGAATCAATGCGCCGAGCGCGAGCAAGCCCCAAAAGATCGTTTCATTGCGTTTTCGCAGCAGCGCAAATAGCGCCAACCACAAGGGCAAAATTCCGACATAGAGCGGCGACGCGAACGCGCTGGCGTATCCCGGCAAGATAAATTGCAAAAGATCCAGCGTCGGAAAACCTTTCGCCGCGTCCGCGAACGATAACGCTTCGCGTGTCGAAAGTTGTTGATATTCGATAGCGGGAATCCATTGAATCGCCGCGATGCCGAACGCGAGGAGTGCGAGAATGACGATAGAGCCGAATGCGCGTAGCCCGATTTTCGATTTTTGATTTTTGATTTCTGATTTCTGATTGCTTTGCCAAACGCGAAACAAAAAATAAATCACGCTCGTCGCAAACACGAACAAAAATGTTTGCGGATGTCCCGCCAATGCTGCGATGCCCAACACCACTCCTGCCAGAATCAACCAATTCGTCGTTCGTCGTCCGTCGTCCGTCGCTCTATTCACACAATACAGCGCCAGCGGCAGCCACACCGCCGTTTCCAAAATTGCCAATTGCAGGGAAGGATACGAGGTCAAATATCCACCGAACGTAAAAACAATTGCGCTGACGAACGCGCCAACGCGATTTTGAATGACGCGCCGCGCAAAAATGTAGGTGAACGCGCCAGCCAAACAAAAATGCAGCAGCGCCTCCAGTTCCAATGCGAACAACGAAAAGGAATTGAACGCCCAAACATTCGCCCAAGTGTTGACAAGGGCGGGCGGATAAAAGACCGCGCTCTGAATGTCGGCGAGAAAGGGATGCCCGCTGTTGAAATTTTCTGACCAGAGGGGAATGCGTCCTTCGGAGAATGCGCGCGCTTCGTACAATCGAAACGCGTAAAATTGATCGGTGAAATCGCCAACAGGAAATTGCGCGCGATCTGCCGGGTTGGGCGTGAGGATGCGCCAAAAGAATAATGCGACCAGCAGCGCGAGAAGAATCAGCAACGCGACGTCGCGCCGCGAAAATTTATTTGCGTCGTTCATGGCTGCAAGGGAGAGGTCGTTCCCAGACACGTGTCGGCTTCACATACGCTGACTTGGAATGCCTTTACGTTTGCGGCGTTCGGTATCTCGTGTTGATCCACAATAATTTGATTCTTGCGCCATTCGGTTGTGGGATACGCGCCGCGCGCAGGCACGCTCGTTTCTTCGTCCAATGGCTTGCCATTTTCGTCCAACAGCGTGATGCGGATTTCATACGCGTGCGAAAGGGTTTCGCGCGCCCGCCAATATAACACGATTCGCAGTGCGTCGTTGACGCGCTCGGTGCGATAGCCGAGCAGAGTCATTTGCTCTCCAAAATCAAAATTGACGCGCTGCATTGAATTTAAAAATTGCGAAGGCGTGCCGTACAGGCGCAAACGAAAATTGTCAACGCGCCATTCATTCAACAAATCAAAGCGGCGGTCTAACCATGACTCGACAAACTGCTCGGGGTCCCACACATCCGGCGCGGCGGGAATGAACCATACGCGCTGATAATTCGCGTTTGTCGCATTCAGCTGCTGCGTCGTCTTGGTATCGGGCAAAAAAGTTTCAGGATACACGACCAGCGGCAATTTGCTTTGGTCATAATAGACCAACGATGTTTCGGGAAAATTCTGCACGATGATATCGCCGCGCTGTGCGTTAGCGTTGATGATACTCGCGAGCCCGCGCCAATCGGGCGCTTTGGCGTACGCGGGATTCGTCCAATAGTTTGCAAGCGCAAAAAAAGCCGCGAGCGCAAACCCGACCGCCGCCAGCGCGATTGTCGCGCGCCGAACGTTCGGCGTCCCGAAGCGCGTTTGCAATCTGCGCGCGAACGCCACGATTCCGAACGCGAGCAGTAAATAATACGCGGGCGCGATGCCGTTCAAATAACGCTCAAGATACAGCGGGCGAATCGTATTCAATGCAAACACGGCGAGGGTTGGCGCTCCGGCGTACAATAGAAAAAACAGTCCGCGTTTCCAATCGCGCGTCCAGAGATAAACCAAACTTGCTAACGCCACCAACGCGAATGGAATCCACAGCCATGCGCGCACGTTTTCGTCCAGCGTATCGCTGAGTACAAACGCGCTGAACGTTTCACGCGCAATGTCCCATAACGCGACGCCCTGCCGCCCACTGCCTTCGCCGTACGCGGAAACGCGATTCGATAAAAGCAGCGGATACGGCAAATACAAAACTGCCAATACAATTTGCGCGCCAATCCACTGCGCCAATTTTTTTCGCTCGCGCCACAGCGTCGCAAACACGAATATATTGAGCGCCAACAAAATGAACGCTTCGTAATAATGCGCATACAGCGCGGCGAGTTCGGCAAAGACAAACCACAGTAGGGGCAAAGCATTCCTCCCTTCTGTGCGCGGCGCGTACCATTTCCAAAAAAATATCAATGCCAACAAACTCAGCGCGGGCCACAGCGTATAATTTCGGACGTCCTGCGAATGCCAAATTTGGTACGGATTAATTGCCATCAAAAACGCGGCGACGAGGGCAGCCGCGCGCCACGAAAAAATTTCGCGCGCGAGGTGGTAAATCAGCGGCACGCACAATACGCCAAAGAATAACGAAAAAAAGCGCGTCGGAAATTCACTCGCGCCCGCCGCAGCAATCCACCCGCGCAGCACCAAGTACATGAGCGGTGGATTCGGCTCGACCGTCAGCGTTTCGTGCCACATTTGCGCGAAGGGTTTTTGCACAAAGAGGACGGTGAAAGATTCATCCCCCCGCAGTGAAAAAAAATCGAGCCGATAGACGCGCAGCGCGAAAGCGAACAGGATGATCAGCAGCAGCACAAGATACGATTTTGGAAAACGCATACGCCAAGTGTGCCTTAATCCACGCGCCGCGCAATCGCCAGCAGTGAGATGCCAAAGGGCATATTGCGCGTTGCGGTGCGGCGCATCTCTGCGCTAAAGACGCGGGTCAAGCTCTCATTCATGGCATGTGGCAATGGGACCAAATCGGAATACGCGTGTCCATTGCGCGCTTCCGAACGCCGCGCAAAACGCATGAGCGCAATGAATGGAAACAGCGCGGTGTTTAAATAGGTGACGCGCTCGACGCGCAGCCCCGCGCGCGAAATTTTTTCGCGTAAATCACTCGCCGTGTAGCGATACTTGTGTCCCACCGCGACATCGTGCGCGCTCCAGAGCCATTGGTAGGCGGGCAGCTGCGCAATCACAACGCCGTTCGGTTTTAGCGTGCGTCGAATTTCGGCAAACGCGGCAACGTCATCTGTGATGTTACAAATCACATCGAACGAAAACGCGAGTTCAAAAAAATGATCGGGAAAGGGCAAGTCCAGCAGCGAGGCGACGAGGGCGCGTTCGTGAGGCAGTCCGCGCAATTGACAAAAGCGAATTGCTTCTTCGACAATGTCCACGCCCCAGGCGTTGCCGCGTGCGAGCAAGAGCTCTAAATTTTTTCCGGTGCCGCAGCCCGCGTCCAAAATCTTTGTCGAACCGTCACGCGCAGCGTAACGCGTTAGTAGCTCATCAATCAGTACGCGCAAGCCGCGATACCACCAATATTCTTGTTCCAATTCAAACATCACGCGATACTCGTGGGGGAGCATCGCCATGCTTGCCGCTGGTGCGCGCGTATTTTGCAGCTCACTCATTGCACGCGCAATTCTCCAAATAAAATGCGGTCGCCGATTGGATTTCCATTCGCGTCCAAGACCGACAGCCGCGTCGAGTCATCCGGATTGTACATGCCGATTTCGATTTGGTATGTGCCGCTTGGCGCGTCGGGCGCAACATTGAATTCGTAAGTATCGGTGAAAATTTCGCCGGCAGCCCAGCTCGTCGTCGGACGCGCGCCGTCAAGCGGAAAATTGTCTTGCTGTCCGCGCACCTGGTTGTCTGAACCGAGCAAGTGCGCGAAGACTTTGTACGACGTATCCATTGGCTTGAGGGCGCGCCAATACAATCTCAATTTTACAGAATCGTTTGGTTTGAGTGTGGGCGCGCTGGCGATGTCATAACCCAAAAATTCAACGCTGTCACCCAGCCGCGCGTTCAGTGGATTTTCAATTGTCGGCAAATCGGTCGAGCGCGCAATCGCCTCCACGATGACGTTGGCAAAGGTCATCGTGTTCGCAGACGAATCGTCACGCGCCAGCTGTAAATCATATGTTCCCGCATTCGCATCGCCCGGCACGCGCGCATTGACGCGCGCCTGAACAATTTCACCCGCCTGCCGATTCGAGAGGTCGAGCGCAAAGGGAGTTGCCGCGCGCGTGCGATTCCAAAATTGCCACCACGGCGCAGCCAATTCGACCTGCCCGTTGATTTGCGACGCGCCCGGCTGCATGACTTGAAAGTAAAGCGTCAATGGAATCGCGCTGCCGGGATTGGTGTGTTGTTCCCCAATGTCGTATCCCACAAAGCGGAGCGTATTTCCGAACGGAAGGTCTGTGTGTGCATCAACGATCAACGTCTGCGGATCGCGCGGTGGGTTCGGTCGCGTCACCTGGATTTGCGCGAGGCGCACCGATTCGTTCGTTTCCGTCCCATCCGCGAGTTTTGCCGCCAGCGGCTCGTGTCCTGCCGCGCGATAAAGATTCAATTCCAAAAAATAATCTCCGGGCGGCGCGCCCGCGTCCACTACAAAATCGTGGATATCGAGATAAATTTTATCGGTCTCCCATTTCGAAAGTGGAAATAAATTGCCGACGGGCGGCGCGTCCCATTGTCCCCACACATTGCCTTGCGCGTCCACCACGCGCAGTGAGGCGGATATATCATGCGGCGTCTTGTCGTCCAGCCGCCAATACAATTTCACCGCGTCGCGTGCGCCCGCGTCCAGCTGTTGCGGCGCATCGTAACCGAGTAGATGCAAATTGTCGTCGAAAACGATTTGAGTGGGATTGGCAATTTTGACATCAGGTTTTTGTTCGACGCCGCGATAGACGAATGATTGCAGGATGATGCGCGATGCAATCGCGGAAAAATAATAAATGTCGGTCGGCTTGCCATAGTTGTACAGCACGTGGTTGATCGCGCGTTTCGGATCGCCGACGGGCTGATGAATCTCGAGAAACCAAACGCGGCGGTGATTGCGATACGCGTTCAAGACGGATTCGCGGTCCAAAAATTCCTGCCAATCTAACGTCCGTCCCAAATGCGGCAGCGATTCCCACTGTAAACCTTCGGGCGCATAGTATTCGACAATTTTTTCCGCCTGCGGCGCAACGAGCAATAAATAATCATCGGCACGCAGTCGTTCGCGCAAAAATTGCGACCATGCTTTGTGATTGTCTTTGGCAAACGCGGCATCGAAATAGAGATTGTTTAGCGAAGTGAGCGCGGCGTACAAGAATGGAAGTGCAATAAGCAACGCGGAAAGGAGATAGACCAAAGGTGCCGGACGAAGGACGAATTTTTTATTTGCGTTCGTCCTTTGCCGCAGAGCATTCGCCAACCGCCGCGCCAACGCGTCCACGCCCAACGCGATTCCGAAATAAAACGCGGGACTGGTCGTGATGAGATGCCGCGAGTTCAAATATAAAGGGCGCAGGTAGGAACCAAGCTGCATCGCCAGCGCGGGGATGAGAATGTATGCCAGTAGAAAAATTGCGAGGCGCGCGTCGCGCGGCTTGGCGCGAATCGTCGAAAAAATTCCCACGAGCCACAGCGCCAATAAAAAGAGGTCGAGCCACGCAGCTTGATCCAAATTCATGGTCACGCCGACGACGAACGAATTCCAAACGTCGCGCAGCATGATCCAGAGCGGCACAAAGCGCGGTCCTACTTGGTCCCACGATGCTAACGCGTCGCCGCGCGGCAAGAGAAAAAGGATCGCGGCAAAAGCGCCCAACAACAGCAGTGCGATAAAGGTGGGGAGTGTCTTCAGGCGCGCGCGCCACGACGCCGCGCGTTGATTAAAGAGCCAAAGCGTGAGAGCAAAAAAGGGCAGCAGGACGAACGACAGGTACAACGTCGCCAAAGATGCGGCGAGCATAACGCCAAATCCAATCGCCCAGCGCGTAAAGAGATCTCGCCACGACGATGGGTTCGTTTTCAGCCAGCGCAGGAGCGCGTAAAGTGCCAATACGCTCCAAAGCAAAACCAGCGCGTAGGGGCGCGCTTCTTGAGCGTACCAAACATACAACGGCGAAATTGCCGCGAACAGAACGGCGAGCAAACCGGTGGCGCGCCCGCGCTTGCCAAAGAGTAAACATGCCAGGGGATACAGCGCTGCCAATGTCAACACATTCGCGCAGAGGGACAAAAAGCGCAGCGCAAATTCCGTCGCGCCTGCCGCGAGAACAGCAAAATGGAGGAACAAAAAATAGAGCGGCGGATGCAGATCACGCGTAACAATCGTTTGGATGGTGATGGTGTTGGCGAGAATGGCGGGAATATCGCTGGTTGCGCGGTCCCACGAGAGCGATTCATCCCACCAAATGCTCATCGAACCGAGATGATAGAGGCGAAAACCCCATGCCAAAAGTAAAACGAGGATGAGCCAAACGCGCGGCGACTCAAGCCATACGCGCCATACGGGACGCTTGTTTGAAACTTGCATGAATGTAACGAAGGCTGATTATATTCGCGTTATAGAGATTCTGAAAAAAATTTTGAAATTCCCTCTTGACATGTCAAAAAGTCGTGATACACTCTTCTTTGCTTTTCTGGCAGGCGCTGGCAACCTTTATTGCTGCCTTTACGAGTTTTGACAATGCGAGGAACAGGTTTGGTTCAATAGTTGTCGGAACAAAGTAAAAATGAGTTAATGAGCATCACCTATTTCATGTTCGTGCGCGTTCGCACCACCGGTTTCGGTGGTGATGTCGCGTCGCTTTTTGACGCCATCGCGCCCTGTACGAGTGCGCCTGTTGACGGATAATGTAGTTAATATCCCTGTCGTTTTTTCGACGGTCACAGTCGCATCTCTCGCGCTGTGACCGTTTTTTATTGCCCGAAGACAATCATTCAGTTTTTAGCGACAGGTGACAATGGAACACCGCTCAAGTGTTTCAACGTCACACAAACATAAATGGCAAAAACAAACGCTTCTGATTTTCAACACATCGCTACCGCAAAACCCATCGTCGGTTTGTGGGGACTTTTGCGCGGCTTTCGCGGCAAGTACGCCATCGCCGTTGGCTCGCTCGCCATTTCCGTTGCCGCGCGCACGGGAACGTTTTTCCTCATCGGCTACTTGGTGGACCAAGTTCTCAACAGTTCCGAAATGATGATGTACCTGCCGCTCGTCGCGCTTGGCTTTATCGCGCTCGCGATGACGGAAGGCACGTTTTCGTTCTTGAGCGCGCGCTTTGCGTCGCTCACGGCAGAGGGCATTGCGCGCAAGATTCGCAATTACTTGTACGACCACATTCAACGCATGACCTTTGCGTTTCATGACAAAATGCCGACCGGCGATTTGATTCAGCGCGCAACGTCGGATGTGGAAGCGGTGCGGAGATTTTACGCAGAGCAGGCGTTAGGCGTCGGACGCATCACGCTGCTGTTTGTGGTGAACTTTGTCGCGTTGTTTCTGCTCAATCGCCAGCTCGCGCTTGCATCGGTCGTCGTCGTGCCGTTCATTATCATCATGTCGGTTTTCTTTTTCCGCCGCGTGTCCAAAGCGTACGAACATTATCAAAATCAAGACGCGGTGGTCTCGACAACGCTCCAAGAAAATCTCACGGGCGTGCGCGTGGTCAAGGCGTTCGCGCGCCAAGACCACGAGATCGGCAAATTTGAAAAAGACAATTACGAAAAGTTTGTGCGCGGCAAAAAACTGCTCATCATGCACTCGCTCTTTTGGCCCTCGGCGGACATTTTGTGCGCGGCGCAAATGATGGCGGGCTATATCATCGGTGCGTTGATGGTGATGAATGGTGTGCTGACCATCGGCGATTACGTGACGTACATGGGACTCGTTGTTTTGTTGATTTGGCCCATGCGCGAACTGGGTCGGCAAATCGTGCAAGCGTCAACGGGGATGGTCTCGTTCGGACGTTTGGCGGAAATTATTCGCACGGCGCGCGAACCGATTGAAGATGGCACGTTCATGCCGCCCGCGAATTATCGTTTGCGCGGCGACGTTGAATTTGAAAATGTTGGGTTCGAGTACGAGCAAGAGAACCGCGTGCTGAATGACATTTCGTTTCATGCCGAACAGGGTCAAGTCATCGCGCTGATGGGTTCGACCGGTTCGGGCAAAACATCGCTGGTGAATTTGATTCCGCGTTTTTACGAATACGAAACGGGCAGCGTGCGCCTCGACGGGGTGGAACTGAAAGAGTATCCGCGCGATTACTTGCGACGGAACATCGGCATTGTGGAACAAGAACCGTTCTTGTTCTCGCGTACGATTCGTGAAAACATAACGTACGGCGTCGGACGCGAGGTATCGGATGATGAAGTGTTCGCGGCGGCGAAAGCAGCAGCGGTGCATGATGTCATCATGAGTTTTCCCGAAGGATACAGCACGCTCGTCGGCGAAAAGGGCATCACGCTTTCGGGCGGTCAAAAACAGCGTGTGACGATTGCGCGCACGATTTTGAAAAATCCGCGCATCTTGATTCTTGACGACTCGACCTCTGCGGTGGATACGGAAACGGAAGAAGCAATCCGCGACGCGCTCGAAGAGTTGATGCGAGACCGCACGACCTTTATCATCGCGCATCGGATTCAAAGCGTGATGAACGCGGACCAAATTCTCGTTTTGGAACATGGACGCATCACGCAGCGTGGTACGCATCGCGAACTCGTCAAGCAAGAGGGTTTGTACAAAGAGATTTATGAACTGCAAGCGAAAATCGAAAGCGAAGTGGAACGCGAAATCCAAGCCACGGCGCAGGAACATCGCGCTATGCGTGACTCGGCAGTGGTTTTGAATTAATCGTAATGAAATTCAAAATTTTACGCGGTAAAATTTTGAATTTCATTACCCTAAAACCCAATGAATTACGAATTTGAAGAAGAAGATTTTCAAGCGCAGCTGTCAGGCAAGACGCTCAAGCGCATGTTCACGCTCACGTTGCCGCACAAGTGGTGGCTGATCGGGTTCGTCATTCTCATCACCATAGTCGCGGCGCAGGATGGCGTATTCAATTTTCTGAAAAAGCAGATCATTGACGTGGGCATCACGCCGAATGACCCTGCCGCGCTCGCGCGCATCATGGTCGTGTACGGCATCATCGCGCTGTCGCAAGCGGCGTGTGTGTTCGGATTCATTTATCTCGCGGGCATTCTCGGCGAACGCGTGCAGTACGATTTGCGGAAAGCGTTGTTCAATCATCTGCAAAAACTTTCGTTCTCGTACTTTGACCGCACCGCCGTCGGTTGGATCATGTCGCGCGTGACGAGTGACACCGGACACATCGCGGACTTGATTACGTGGGGCGCGGTGGATGTGACGTGGGCGGTGATGAGTATTGCGACTGCCGCGTTCTTTATGCTGCTGTTGAATTGGCAATTGGCGCTGATTGTTCTCACCATCATTCCGATTTTGGTGATTGTGGCGTCGTGGTTTCAAAAGCACATCATTACGCAATATCGCATCGTGCGAAAAACAAACTCGCGCATCACGGGCGCGTACAACGAAAATATTCAAGGCGTACGCGTCATCAAGGCGTTGAACCGCGAAGAAAAAAATCTCGACGAGTTCGGCGAATTGACGGGCGATATGTACAGCGCGTCGTACCGCGCGGCGCGCTGGTCGGCGATGTTTTTGCCGGTGG
The DNA here is from genome assembly GCA_004295045.1 of Chloroflexota bacterium. Taxonomy (GTDB): domain Bacteria; phylum Chloroflexota; class Anaerolineae; order UBA4142; family SHND01; genus SHND01. The sequence continues at coordinate 315,934 of SHND01000059.1, forward strand.
TGCAATTCATCAGCGCGATTGCGTTGAGTCTGGTTGCGTGGTACGGCGGCGCGCAAATCGCGGAAGGAACGATGACCGTCGGAACGTTAGCGGCGTTCATCGGTTATATCACGTTCATGCTTTGGCCCGTACAAGACTTGGCGCGCGTGTACGCTTCGATGCAGCACGCCGTTGCGTCGGCGGAACGAACGTTTTCGCTGCTCGATACGAAAGTGGACATTGTGGACCGCCCGAACGCGATCGACCCCGGCACATTGCGCGGTGATATTGAATTTGAAAACGTGGAATTCTATTACGCGGAAAACAAACCGGTGCTGCGCGATTTCAATTTGCGCGTAAAAGCGGGCGAAACGATTGCGCTCGTCGGACCAACGGGCGGCGGCAAATCAACGCTGGTAAATCTCGTCTGTCGTTTTTACGAGCCGAAAAATGGCACTATCAAAATCGGCGGGCGCGATTACATGGATTTGACACTGCACGGCATTCAATCACGCATCGGCGTTGTGCTGCAAACACCGCATCTGTTTAGTGGAACCATCCGCGAAAACATTCGCTATGGCAAACTTGAAGCGAACGATGAACAAGTGGAGCAAGCGGCTCAAGTCGCGGGCGCGCACGATTTCATCATCACGCTCGACAAAAGTTACGACGCGCAGGTTGGGGAAGGCGGCAACTTGCTTTCAACGGGACAGAAACAACTGATTTCACTCGCGCGCGCGGTGTTGGCGAATCCCGACATTCTCATCATGGACGAAGCGACGAGTTCGGTGGATACGCTGACGGAAGCGTTGATTCAACGCGGGATGGAACGTCTCATGCAAGGACGCACGAGTTTCGTGATCGCGCATCGCCTCTCGACCATCAAACGCGCGAGTCGCATCCTCGTCATCGAAAAAGGCGGCATCTCGGAAATGGGAACGCACGCGGAATTGCTGCGTCAGCACGGACACTATTACGAATTGTACACGCGCCAATTCCGCAAAGAGTTGGAGAGCGAGTACGGGTTGGGACGGTTAACGGGGTTGGCGGTGGCGGCGGAGTGATAAAATGAAACGGACGAGTCGAGATGGCTCGTCCGTTTTACGTGCGATGAACTTTGAGAGTCAATAAAAAACTCGTCACTTGTTTGTTGATGTAAGTGACCAAACCAAGGCGCCAATCCAGCCGAGAATTGTCCAACCGAGTAGCATATTTAGCGCAAAGATTGCTGTTCGATTAGGATGTGCACGTCGGAAAGCAATTACGGATGGGATAAAGTACAGAACGAAACCAACAATTATCCAACACAAGGAACCGAATAGTATTCCGACATATTGAATATCCATAATGTGATCTCCTTTTTGGAATGAATAAAAATTGATTGATGCGGTAAGGGTAGAGTGATTCTTACATTATTTTCCTCTTTCTCCGCAATGCTAATTCAAGCGGTTGTCCAAAAACAAAAAAACACCCGCCTTCACCGCGCGCACGCGCGAATGATGACAGGTGTTTTACTTTTCAAAACGCGAACGAAATTATTGTTTAGAACAACCGTTCGGGGGGGGGGTAGAAAATTTTTGGTTCTGCGAATTTTGCAACATGGTCATTCACCTCCGCAGAGACGAGACCGAAACGTGAAAAAGATTATAGCAGAAAAATCGGAATTGCGCGCAGGGAATTTTTTTGTTGTTTGGAATTACGATTTGTATACCTCGCGTCGATGACGAATGCGATGGACAATGATTCTGCGCGCGGCGCGATCAACTTGATAAATCACGCGATAATCTCCAACGCGAAATTTGAAATACCCAGCCCATTTTCCCGTCAACGGTTCGGGCTGCAACTCGTCAAAATGTGCAATAAACCAATCCAGCCGTTTGGCAAGCCGTTGGCGAGCTGATGCCGACAAGCGTCCTAAATCTTGGCGCGCTTGCGATTGAAAATCGAGACTGTACATCTCAATCTAAACCAAGCTCACGTTTTACTTGTTCCCAAGGAATGGTCTTGTCATCTCCGCGCTTGATTCGCTTTTCTTGTTCGCGCAACTCCGCCTCGAACTCCGGGCGCAATGTCAAACCTGTATCTGGGTCAGGCGAATTCACCTCTGCCCACGCCAGCAAATTTTCAAATTCCTCTTCCGTGAGAATGACGACGCGTTTGCCGCGTTCGTCCACTTGATATTTTGGATGCAAGTCAAGCATAGTTTCACTCCTTGTTTTCATTCTATCGCGTGACAATTCTTTCGACAATTCACGTCTCCTCCATTTTTACTGCCGAAAATTTCCCAGCACCACATCCACAATCTCGAACGCGGCGCGCGGTTTGCCGATGTGCTGGGCGCGCGCCCGCATTGCTGCCAAGCGTTCGGGTTCGTCCAACATTACTTGTGTTGCCGCGACAGCCGCTTCAATCATGCGCAACTGGATGCCCGTGCCGTTGCCCGCGACATAATCGGCGTTCCATTCTTCTTGTCCGGGAATCGGATCAATCACAATCATCGGCGTCCCGCGCGCAAGAATTTCGCTTACGGTCAGTCCGCCCGCTTTCGTAATCACGACATCACTCGCCACAATCAAGTCGTCAAGGTAATCAATGAAACCGAGTTTCAATAAACGCAGGGTCGCGCCGTTCTGCAAATCTTCGATCTCTTCCAGCAATTCTTTGTTGCGTCCCGCGACAACGACCAACGTTCCGCGCAATTCGGTTTTCAGCAATTCTTCTGCCACAAAGCGAACGCGTTTCGGTTGAATTCCGCCGCCGAGCAAAGTAATCACATGTTCGGTGGGCAAACCAACGCGCGCGCGCGCCTCCTCGCGCGTTTTGGGGATTGCCATTTCGGGTCGGACAGGAATGCCCGTAACGTGAATCAAGTTCACGTCCACACCGCGCCGAATCATTGCCTCGCGCGTAAAGTGGCTGGCGACAAAGTACGCGTCCACGCCATTTTGAATCCAATCGCTGCTCACCATGAAATCGGTGATCACTTCGTACATCGGCGCGGTGATTTCGCCTTTGCGTTTGAGCGGCAATAAAATTTCGAGCGGCATAAAGTGCGTGCCGATGATAATGTCGGGCGCGTACTCTTGCACAAACTTATCGAGCGTCAACACAAACATCGGACGCTGTGCCTGTCCGCGCAGTTGATTTTTGAATTTCGCGCGTTTCGGGTCACTCACATCGCCCGATTCGTAAAACATTTTCCACAGCAGCGGCGCTTTTTCACTCGTCACGGTGTAACCGCCGACGACGGCTTTGCGCAAAAGTGCGCCGCCGAATTCAAACACGTCGCGGACTTGTACGTCGCTGACGCCGCGCTGCGCCAGCGCATCGTGCAGCGCGTTCGCCGCGCTCTTGTGTCCGCCGCCGATGGAGGCGTAGAGGATGAGGATACGAGGATTCATTTTTTTACCTTTTGCTTGATCGAATTGCCTTTCCCCTCTCTGCGTTTTTCCTCTTTGTCCTCAGACCGCGTGTACTTGGTCGCTTCGCCTCTGGCGCGCCGCGCTTTTTCTTCGACATAGTACGTGTAATTTCCCAGATACTCTGTCAATTTGCCATCTTCCAATTCCAAAATACGCGTCGCCACATTGTCGAGAAAATAACGGTCGTGGGAAATCATCAACAGCGAGCCGGCGTAATCGTCCAACGCTTCTTCCAACACTTCGGCGGATTGAATGTCGAGATGATTCGTCGGCTCGTCGAGCATCAAAAGGTTCGCGCTTTGCAGCATCAGTTTCGCCATCTGCACGCGCGCCTTTTCGCCGCCGGACAAGTTGCGAATTTTTTTCTTGGAATCTTCCGCGTCAAATAAAAAGCGTCCGAGCAGCCCAAAGACTTCGCGGTCAATCATCGGTTTCACGCGCCGCACTTCTTCTGCAACCGAGTTGTCGAAATTCAACGTCTCGTGTTCTTGGGAATAGTACGATTGAGTGGTCGAAGGTCCGATGTAAATTTCGCCGCGCTCCGCTTCTTCTTGTCCAAGAATGCAGCGAAACAAAACTGTTTTGCCCGCGCCATTTGCTCCGATGATGCCGACGCGTTCGCCAAACCACATCGTCATGTTCACGTCGCGCAGCACCTGATTCGTGCCGCCGCGCGGATCGGGAAATGATTTTCCGAGATGTGAAATTTCCAAAACCTTGTTCGAGCCGCGCGAACCCGCGTTCAAATCCAATCCAATGGCGCGCCGTTCCATTTTTGGGCGTTCGATTTTTTCCATCTTGTCCAAACGTTTTTGCATCGAACGCGCGCGGCGCACAAACTTTTCATTCTGTCCCGCGCCCCAGCCCATCAAGCGGCGAATCGAAAATTCGAGGCGTTGAATATCGCGCTGCTGAACTTGGAACATCTGTTGTTGGCGCAACAATTTTTGATGTTTCTCGAATTGATATTCGGAATAATTGCCGACGTAGAGCGTGATTTTTCCGTCTTCGAGTTCCGCGATTTCTTCCGCGACAATGTCGAGCAAATAGCGGTCGTGCGAGACGATGACCACCGCGCCCGGATAATCGGCGATGAGTTTTTCCAAAAATTCTTTGCCGCGCAAATCGAGATGATTATCGGGCTCATCGAGCAGTAACAATTCGGGCTGCTCGATCAACAATTTTGCGAGCCCCACCAATTTTTTTTGTCCGCCCGACAACGCGGAAAGGGGCAGCGCGAAATCGGCATCTTCAAAACCCAAGCCGCGCAACGTCGCGCGCACGCGATTGTCAAAATTCAAGCCGCCCTTGGCTTCAAACTCTTGCACAAGGCGCGCATGTTTTTCCATCACGCGCGTTAATTTCTTTTCATCGCCATAAATTTGCGGGTCGCCCATTTGCGCTTCGAGCGCATGCATTTCATTTTCGAGCGCGGCGAGCGTGGGCGACGCGTCGAGCGCTTCTTCCAGAACGGAACGCTGTAAATCAAAATGGACTTCTTGCGGCAAATAACCAACGCGCACCCCTTTGGTGATTTGCGCGAGGCCTGTGCTTGTTTCCATCTCGCCGGCGAACAGTTTCAAAATCGAAGACTTGCCCGCGCCGTTCGGACCGACGAGTCCGATGCGCGCGTCATGATAAATCTCCCACGACAGGTCGCGGAAAATTTCTTGTGCGCCGAAATAGACGGTGGCTTTGGCGAGACGGGCAACAGTACCTATGACCATAGACCAGAGAACCGATCTGCAAATTTCGATTCGAGCTTGTGACACATTCTATTTCACATGCGGCTCTGACACAACAACCGACAAGCATTTGAAAATATCTCGTTGACGTCGAACTAAAACGGCGCGAGAATCTTGCGAGTAATTGCGGTGTTCCGTGAATACCTCCACGCATTGCACTCTTCTCCGCCGCTGTCCGACCATACGGATCCCTGCCCGGCGACAAATCACAAAATTACATTTTTGTTCGTTTCATTGTTCGTATACATCGCGTCTTGGTTTTTGATGTACCGCGCTGGCATCAAGCGCAATCGTGAACTCACTTTCGGATGCGGTATAACCGTTTGAAACAGGAGTCGTATGAACCGAGAACAACTTGTTACGCAATTGGGAACGTTGACGGGACATTTGACTGCGGATTCGCCCGGACAAAAGCAAGCGCTCGAGCAATTGCATCAAACCATCGCGCGCGCCTTCCTGCCCGAAGATTTGCAGACGCTCAAGGGCGCGAGTTTCACTTTTGAAAATGCGGATGTTTTTTCCGCTGAAACATTCTCCGCAGAACGCGCCGCGCAGCTCGACGCGCTAGCCGAACAAAAAACTGCGCCGGCGGACGAACCGGAATTGCGCGTCTTTGCGCGTCAAACGCCGTTGCGCGCGACAGAGCTTTTGACTTTGGTGCCGATATGGGCGAGCGGCGCGGCGGTGGAACAAACTCTCGGTCCTTTTGTCAATCAAGACGGACGGCAATTCTGGTTCGATTTTTTCCGCATCGAAAAATTAGCCGCGCTGTACATTCAAGGCATCTCTGACCCTGTTTTATTATTTAATGTCCGCACGCGTGTACGCGTGATTGACAACGCGCTTCCCCCCATCACCGATTTACTGCCGACATATCAGCTGCCCGCCGGCAGCATCTGGATCAATTCACAAATTCTCGCGCCCAACGCGCCCGCCGGATTTTTTACGGGCTTGACCATCAAGGGCGGGACGATCACACTCAGCGCGACGCCGCAATTGGTGAATGGCAAACTGACCATCCCGCCCAACGCGACGGTGCGCATGGATTTGCAATTGCAGCAGCCCGCCGTCACCGATGCCGACCCGACGAGTCCATACGGCATTGACGCGCGCAACGCGGCATTACAGCTGCCGCAAAAATTCGCGTTTCATTTTTCGGGACAGGGCAGAACGCTCGACGAAATTTCGGATGCACAGTGGAAGGTGTACGGACAAGAAGCATCGTTTCAATGGAATTCTCAAGCGCAGCCGACGTATGACAAGCTCTTGAAACAAATTTTGATTCCGCTGAATTGTTCCGCGCAAACATTTCACGTTACGGATTGCCAATCGCCGTTTCATCAAATCGCGGGCGAGGCGCCGATTGCCTCTAGCGCGTGGGCATTGCCCGCCGCGGCGATTGATATCTTGCATCCCACGCCCGCCGCAGGCATCGGCGGAATTGTTGTAAAAACGGGCGCGGGTCTGATGGGAAGCTGGCAGGGCTTGCAGGACGGCCCCATGAATTTCGCGCAGCCGTACATCATGGCAGCGCCGGGACTCGTCGCGCTCGCGGACATCGCGGCGGGAAATATTTTCGCGCAGCAGCGTTTTGAATTGTGGCACGTCGAACCGCCAGACGGACGCAATCCGTACGACACCAGCGTTCACGTCCAGTATCCCGCTGCCGCGCTGCTATTCTATTTCACGTTTGCGAATGGAAACGAAGCGTTGTCAACGACGGTCAACGCCGACGTGCAGATTGATCGCCCCGTCACCGTCGCCGCAGAAAAACTCGCGATTCGTTCCAGAAATTCCGCGCTGCTCATCGCCGTCAACAAAAATCAAAAATTACTGTACCTGTTCGACGACAACATTTTGTTTGACAACACGGACGTTCAAGCCAATCCGCCGAAAATTCCACAGCCCATCGCGCTCGCGCTCCACAACGCGCTATTCAAAGTGACGCCCGTCAACGGCTGTATTTTGTTCGGGCAACTTGCGGATGATTTCGTCAAGGTGCAGCGCGGCACTGTATTCCTCACGTTTGGTTTGTTTGCGTACCTGCCCACCTTGCCCGACCCGTACGCGGCGAACATTGGCAATTTGAAATATCAATTTCGCGGGACGCGCGCGACGCTGGCGAGTACCGCGTCCGGTGGACAAACGATTTGGATGTGGCTCGTGTGTCAGGTGAAATGGGAACCACAGCAAGACGCGCCCGACCAAGTCGCGGTGTCGTTTCATTTCGCGCCATTACAAAATCAATTTCAGATCCAAGCGGACGCGGAGCAAGCGAGCGCGGCGGCGCCGCCGAATGAGAACGTGTCAATGGCGGCAGTCGCGGCGCCGTCGCTCTGCGAAACGATTCTCACGCCGCGTCAGGAACAAATACCGGGCGCGCCTGCGAGCGACATGCCCACGCACGATTTTCAAACAACTGCGTTGATGGAAACGCAAGCAGTGATTGATGTGCCGCTGCCGAATTATCAAGAGCAATGGGATGGGCTAACGAGCTGTTTGCAGCAAGATTTATTCGCGCTGCTCGACGTCAGCACGAACGCGGATTTGCTCGGGGTGAGTTTCAATGTGTTCGGCACGGAACGCTTTGCGATGGTGCGAACATTCGCCGTCGCGCAAGGATCAAATCAATTTCCACTCCAAGTGCAAGGCATGGATGTGGTGAGTCAGGGCAACAATGTGCGCGCGTTCACCGTTCCCGAAATTTCGTGGGAACCGGTCATCAACACCGCGCCAAAAGTTTTGCCCGGCGACCCGCCCGGCATCGCCGGCGGCTTGATGCCGAATTACTATCCCGACGACGGCGGACCGACGCGCCTTTACAACAACAGCGTCCAACTCGTTCCCCTCGCGCCGCTTCCCGTCAGCGAATTTTTGGTGGACGAATACAAGAACGAAAAACTAAATATCACTTCGTCGCTGTTCACGCTGCCGTTCGGGATGCGCGCGCTCGCGGTGTTGAATAAATTTGTGTATCCGCAAACTCCGCCGCAAATCGGATTCAATCGCCCCGAATTCGACGACGACCTCAAAGGCGGTTTGCAGCTGCAATTCGACGCGGGCAAATTGCCGACTGACGATTATCCAATGTTCAACGGCGGCACATTGCAAATCAACAACGTGCTGGACTTGAACGGCAGCGATACGGGCGCAAGCACATTGGGACAAAGCGTCAGTTTTATTTTCAATGAAGAGTTCAAACCCAAACTTTCGCCGAACATTCTCATCAGTCGCGGCGTGCCGCTGACGCGCATTGATTTTTCAGGATACGGCGCGAGCATTTTTAGCAATTGGTTCAATCCGCTCGCGCAGATGGCGCAGACGAGTCAGAGCAAATTTGATGTGTTCGTCGGACGCACCGCGCACGAAGTGATTCAAGTCAAGAGCATCATTTATCCGTGGGGCATTCGCGTCGTGCGGACGATTATTTTGTATCGCGCGGCGACGGGCTATGTCTATCGTGTGGACACGGGCTGGCAAGCCGAGAGCGACGGCAAGTTCGATTTTTCGTACTATGTGCGTTACCCGTTGAACGACCCGAAATTGCTCGGACAGCATCCCGATTACAAAATTCATCCGGGCGTGGTCAATGGATTGTTCAACATCAAAAATATCGTCGAAGAAGACACTCCGCCATTCAAAACCAAGACGATCATTCACACCGGCGAATATTATCTCAACCCCAACAATTTCCCCATCAAAAACACGGGCGCGGATATTTCTGAAGATGCGGTGTTGCAGATGGTGTTTTTCGACGCCGATGTAGAAATCGAAAACGTCGTGCAAGGACACGTCAACGGGCGCGTGCCTTCGAAAAAAATCATGGGTTTCGTGCAGCTCGCGCCGCGCGGCATTCCCTTGTCGCAAGAAGCGTTCAAGGCGCTGCTCGCGTATCAACCCACGCCGATTGGCGCGCCGCTCGACTGTGTGATTGACATTGGCAAGAACGGACAAAAGATGCGTTTGCAGCGCGTGGACGTGAACAATTCATTCGGCGCGAATGGGAGCGATACCGTTTTCGCCGTCGCCGCGCGCGGCAGTGTGATTTTGCCGAAAGATGGTTCGTGGAGCATGGTGCAGCACACGCGCGGGACGGGCCAAGTGACGCCGCTGCCTGAACAATTGCCGGCGCCGCTCATTCGCATCGGGGACCTCAAATATCAAATTATTCATGTGGATGCAAACACACAAAAAGTTGTACTCGTTCCGCCCGCGAATGTTGCGCAGAATTTATTGCGGATTGCGAATCCCACAGAACTTTTGCGCGCGCCCGTCGCCACGACCATCAATTACGGTTTCTTGCACAGCACCGACACGCAAAAAGCGCTGCTGCTCACGCCCGCGTATAAATTGCTTCAAGGCGCGCCGAATGAAATTCCGATGCTGCTCAGCAAAACGCCGCCGCTCTTTGCCGACGCGTTTCGCATCGTCAATTCCAAAGGCATCTTTCCCAACATCGGCGACGCGGCGGGAAATATCGGCGATGCCATCAGCATGTACACCAAAGGGACCGAGTTTCTGCAGGACGCGTTGAGCGACGGCGGCGCCAAGGCATTGCAGTTGATGCAAATCAACAAACAAGTTGGCGACGCAGTGCAAGAGGGCTACAAACTGCTCAAACAAGCCACTGACTTTGATTTGCCCAACACCTCGTGGACACTGGTCGAGCTCGGCAGCTCGTTCAAAATTTACATCGAGTACAAAGCGGACAAAATCAAAAAGCAAGACGGCTCGACCAAAAATCAGCAAGGCAAACTCGACTTTGATATTGATTCGTTTGCCGCCAACTTTGAGGAACGTTGGAAGAGCATGATGAGCAATGTCGCGCTCATCGTCGACCTCGGGCCCATCAAACGCTTGATGACGATTAAAGGCAATTGGGACGCAAAGAACGGCGCGGAAGCGGCGTACAAAGGCAATCTTGCCGACCCCGATTTTCCGTCGCCGCAAATTGAATTCGCGCCCGAACTGAAACCGGTCATTGACATTCTCGAAATTCTCCAACAGCTGCAAACGGAAAATTATAAAGAGGCATTTCAAAAAGGTCTCAAGCTCGCAATGAGCAACAAGGCGGCGAGCTGGGAATACAAACTCGAAGCATCCAAAGAAATTCCCGTCGTCCGTTTTCCGACGCCCGACTTTTTATACAACGACCCGAACGCGCCGTTCAAATTGGAAGCGGGATTAAAGCTCGGCGCGTATTTTAACGCCGCGCTCAAAGTCACTACCGACCCGAAACAATTATTGCCGACCGCAGGCGGCTTTCTCGGCTTTTACGGGCGGCTCTCGGTGATGTGCGTTTCAATTTCCATCGCGACGATTTACGCGGTGGGGCAAGTGAATCTCGACATTGCGGCGGATACCAAGGTTGGTCCATCGCTCAAGATGAAGTTTGGATTCGGCGCGCAAATCGTCGTCGGCTTGCCCGTCGTCGGCAATGTCAGTTTGTTGTACATGGTCGGCGTGGAAATTTATGCCGATTCGACGAAATTGAATGTCTCTGCGTTTCTGTTGTTTCAAGGACACGCGGAAATTCTCGGCGGTATCATCGGCGTGACGATTACGATTGAAGCCAAGGGCACCGTCTCGCGCCAAAATGACCGCACCGATCTCGCGGCGCAAGTGACGTTCGCGTTGGACATTAGCATCTTTCTCGTCATTGACATCAGTTTCAGCGAGTCGTGGTCGGAACAGCGACAGATTGCGTGATTAGACAGGATTAACAAGATTTACAAGATTTTCAAACTCGAATTTGCATTAATCCTGTGAATCCTGTGAATCATGTCAAAAAGAAAAAATGGAACCAAACCGACGCTTTTCAATTCTCGCTTTTCCCCAATTCTTTGATGGCAATCAACTCGCGCTCAACATCGTCGTACTGCCGCGCAATCAAAATCCGCTCAAGCCCGCAATCGAACAGCATGACGGCGTAACCTTTCCGCCGCCCGTGATTCCCGACGCGCCCGCGTTCGCTGACGCCAACCTCTCGTTCAATGCAAAAATTGTCACGGGGTTGAGTGTCTTTCCGCACAACTTTTTGCCGAACGCGACGCTTGCGCTGGCGGCAAACGCGCCCGCGCAAGCGCGTGATCTTTTTCTCGCGCTCGCCAAAAATTTCCAAATCAGCAACTTGAATCAGACGAATGAAAATCTCGACGCGAACGTGGACAACGCGCAGCTGCCCGAAAGCAAAGCGCGCGCCCAAGATCTTTCGGTGAAAAAATATCTGCCGCACAGCTATCGCAGCGCGTTTAATTTCACCACGCCGCGCACGCGCAACGCCGTCACCGACGACAGCTATCAGTGCGCGGTGCGCGACGCGACCAAAGCGCCCGGCTTTCAACGCAGTCTCGATGTCATCAGTTGGGGCAAAGTGTTTGCATTCGCGCTTCGCCAACCTTTGCTTGCGGAACAGTTGGGCATGTTGTATCACACGACGCTTGCAATTGACGCCGCGCATTTTCCGCAAGGTGGCTGGTTGTTTGTTGATCTCGGCGAGCAGAGCGATTACAAAGCGCAGCAGGTGGCGGATGATTCGTTCATCAAAAAATACGCCGCGCGCATTCCGCCGCTTAAACCGAATGAACCGCGTCAAGTTTTTGCGCCGCTGTTGTATCCCGTTTTGTACAAAGCCAACGCCGCCGACCCCGACCCGCTGCCCGATGGCAATTACGACCAAATTTTTCTCGAAAGCGCGGATTATGACGACGGCTTTGCGAAAATCGTACATGCATATCAGCCGCACAGTCGCAACTTGCTTTCCGAAGAAAGCGACGGCGCGCATCCCGTCAAGGACGCGGGCGTGCGGCTCGGTTGGGACGACGAACAAATTTTGATTTGGTACATGCGACAGCTGATGATTGATCCAACCGTCACGAGTGCGGACAAACGTCTCGACGCGCCGCTCGGCGTCTTTGGTTACGCGGTGGATGTGCGTGATACCGCGAACGCGGCGAATGCTTGGGATTCGCTCAACGGCGTGAACACAAAACAAAATCTCGCCGTTGCGAATCCGCCCGCTGAACCCATCACGTTTGCGAACGCGAACACGAATCTCGAACTGCCGTATCAAGTGTATCCGCTCCAACTCGACGGCGACAAGAGCAAAACGTATTGGCTGCCGATGTATTTCGCGCAATGGAACGGACACAGCATGGTCTTGCCCGACAACGATGCCGCGGAAATTTATCAGACCACGAATCCCAATGTAAAAGCCGACCCGGAAACGACGATTCCCGTCGCGCAGCAAGACCCAACCGACCCCGAATACCCGAACAAAAAAACCGGCACCAGCGCGAGCGGTCCGGCGAAAAATCAGTTGAATCAAATGTACGCCGCCGCGCCCATCAACACCGCGCTGCGTTACGGCAAGCAGTACGAATTTCGCATTCGCTTGCAAGATTTGAGCGGCGGCGGTCCCGCGCTCGACCCGAACATCCAGCCGAAAAATGAAACGCCCTCCACGCGCGGCAAGTGTCAATTCAAACGCTATGTCGCGCCGAATCAGGTGCGCGTGGAAAACTTGTTGGTCAACACGGACGATTTGCCCGCGCCGAATGCGCTGAATGTCCAACGTCCGCTGCTCGGTTATCCCGCCCTCGTGTTCACCGGAAAATACGCGAATCCCGTGCAAGCGTTGAAAGATGCGTCGTTAAAAGTTTTGGAACCCGACCCCGCGCATGAAAAGCGTCATGAAGCGTTTGGCGTCGCCGACCCCGACGTGGACCGCGTGCAAATCGTCGTCGAAGTGCAGACGCTGCGTCTCGACAATTTGCTCAGCGTTTCGGGCAAAGAAAATTATGTGCATCTCTACACGACGACGCGCAAATTTCCAAACGTCGCAAATGAAGCGGATTACGACGCGGTCTTGAACATTCCGCTAATCTATCGCGATTGTCCCGTCCTGCACGTCGGCGACGAAGTGGATTTGACGAATGATTTGCAGCTGCCCGGCGACATTGACGACCTCGCGGAAATTTATCTGCCGACTGCGCGCGCGATTCGACTCACGCTGCGCGCGGTGTGCGAAGAGAAAGGGGACAACAACGCCTATTACGGTTTGCTCGATAACGCGAATCAAGAGATGGACGTGCGCTATGGACACATCGTCGAAACGCGCGTGTATCAACCATCCACCGACGAGACCGCGTTGTTCGTGAACACAAGCGACGCGCAAAAATTGCAAGGCATTTATTTGCAGCCCGACCCGCCAAGTGTGTTTGACGGAAAACTCACGACGCTGCTGCTCGGCAAGCAAATCGATCAAGCGCCCGGCATAATGCAGCGCCTCGCGCAGCAGCTCGATGTCGAAAGCATCGGTCTCACGCTGACCGCGCCGAAAGGCGAGCGCGTCCAATTCGGCTGCTCGAATCGGATTCGTCACACGTTGTCGCCCGAAAATTCATCCATCACCTTTGCGTCGCAAGGCGATTTGTTGAATCACTGGCTCTGCTGCATCGCGCTCGACGTCAATCGCGATTGGACGTGGGACGCGCTGCAAGACCGCAGTTTCGTTATTACGCGCACGACGCGTTTTACGCGCGACGATGTGAACACCGAAACCGAAACGCTTCAAGTTGGAACCGTTGAAGTGCGGCACACCGCGTCGTTTGAAGCATTGCAAAATCCAAAACGCAATTTCACGCGTTTGATTTTCATTGACGCGGTTGAGCCAAAAAATCCGCGCACGCAGCCGCCCGCGGGCAACCCCGCGCTGCGTTTTCCCGATACGATAGAGGTGAGTTACAGCATTCACACCGAATTCAAACCGCAGCACGCCGCGCAGCACGACAACGACGTACAAGTCGCCAGCACGCTGCCGATTACAATTCCGCCCGCGCAAATTCCAAAAATCGCGTCGGCGGGCATCGCGCTTTCGCCGTATCAACGTAACGAAAAATATTCCGCGACGGAACCGCGCCGCCGTTACTTGTGGATTGAGTTCGAGGAGCCGATTGCGGACCCGAATGACACATTTTTCGCGCGCGTGTTGGCGTACGCGCCCGACCAGCTCATCAGCAACAATCAGCCCGAATTGTTTGTTGCGCCGCAAGAGCCGTCACTGCCGATTGACCCTGAATTGATTCGCGTCATTCCACCCGGCGCGACGAACGACCTCGCGGGCTTGAACGCGATGCAGCCGATGCAAAAAGCGCTGCACGGCGACAAGCATTATCTTTTGCCGCTGCCGCCCGGATTACATTCGGACGCAGCGGAAATGTTCGGATTCTTTACGTATGAATTGCGTGTGGGACATTTTCGCAATGCGGAAACGCAAGAGATGGCGTGGTGCACCGCGCAGGGACGCTTTGGACGCCCACTGCGCGCGGCGGGGATTCAACATCCCGCGCCGACATTGACGTGCGCGGTAAATCGCGATGAGGATAAATTGTACGTCACCGCGCCGTATGCCGTCGCGGTGTTCAACGGTAAGAACGTGACCGCCGACCCGCCGCGCACGCAGCTGTGGTGTTTGTTGTACGCGCAGGTCAAGCAAGCGGACGATGCGGACTTTCGCAACATCTTGCTCGACGACAAGCCGCTCGATTGGCGCGTCAAGATTGAGCCGGACAAAGAGGTGAATTGGTTCGAGCGGTACGACGACCAGCAGCGGCTCACGCTACGGAATGTCACGATCAAAAATTGGAAAGATGATTTGAGCTATGCCGATTTTCATCACGTCTACCAATTGGCGGATTCCACGCAATCCAACAAAGACGCGACGAAATATGGCACGACGGTGTGGAGCAATAAAGAAATCGAACAGCTGTTGGCGCTGTACGGGCTGCCGTTGGATTTGCCATTGAGCGTGTTGGTCGTAGAAATTTTGCCGACCATCACGAATATCTATGAACATATTTCCGGGCTGGGACAGCAGCACATTCACAGCGCCATGTCCGAATCAATTCGTATGACGGACTTGCCCTCCGCCGGACAGGTTCGAGAACAAATGACGCAGCGCGCGCGCGTTGCCGATTTTCAGCAGCCGCCGAGTCCGCTCGGCGATGAGTTGGGGCAGCATCGCATCTTGCGCACATCGCCTTTGACGCAAGTGCCATTCGTCTGTTGAAACAAACGGCAAGCTCACTTGATTCCCGAATGGAGAAAACTTTCGATAAAGAATCGCTGAAAGATGAGAAAGAGGAGCAAGAGCGGTCCGATGACGATGACCGTGCCTGCCGTGACGAGGGGCCATTGCGCGCCGATTTCGCCCAACTGCGTAAAAATTGCCAAACCTACCGTGAGCGGGCGACTTGCTTCGCTGTTGGTTACGACGAGGGGCCAGAGAAAATCATTCCAGTGAAAACTAATCGAAGCCAACGAAAACGCGACTAACGCGGGGCGCGCAGGGGGAATATACACGTTCCACAGCGTCTGCAGCCAATTCGCGCCATCCATGCGCGCGGCATCGTCCAAATCGCGCGGCACCGCTTTGAATGTTTGCCGCATCAAAAAGGTGCCCAGCGCGGAACCGAAATAGGGCAGCATGACCGCGAGCAGCGTATCGAACAAACGGAGTTCCCGGATGGTTGCATAGTTTGGTACGATCAATGTGCTGATTGGCACGAGCAGCTGCAAAAGAATGATAAAGAAAATTACGTTTTGCCCGCGAAAACGATAGCGCGCGAGAGAGTATCCGGCAAGAGTGCTGGTAATGAGTTGCACGACCAGAATGCCCACGACGATAAAGATCGTGTTCAGATAGTACGTGCCGAACGGCGCGATGTTAAACGCAGTGGTGTAATTTTCGAGCGTGAGATGGGAACCGAACCAAACATTGTCCGCGCTCAGCGCTTCATCCGGCGGATGCAAAGAAATGGCGAACGTCCAGAGAATCGGAATCGCCCAACCGATGGCGACCACTCCGAGTGCAATCACGCTCAGCCAATCCAACAATTTTTCTCGCGTCATATCAAGCTTTCACCAATGTCCGGCAGAATGATTTAATGATCGTACTGGGTGCGTCGTTCGCCATAGAAAAAATTGCTGATGGTAAAGATCAGCAATGTCGCAATCAAAATCACACTGATTGCGTTGGCGCGCCCAATATCATAAAAACTGAACAACGTTTGCCACAAATTAAAGAGCAGCATGTCGGTCGCATTGTTCGGACCGCCGCCCGTCATGATATAAACTTGGTCCACAGTTTGAAAAGCATTGAGGACAGCGATGGTCGAGACGAACAGCGTTGTGCCCGTCAGCAGCGGTAGTGTCAAATGACGCGCCTGCGCGAACGGACCGGCGCCGTCGAGTTCAGCCGCTTCGTAGACATCCTGCGGCAGCGCTTGCAACCCCGCTAAATAAAAAATCATAAGATAACCGGTCTGTTTCCAAATGCCCACGATCATCAATGCGGGCAGCGCGAGATTTGGTTCGCCGAGCCAATTCAGATTTGGCAGATGCAGAGACATGAAAAAAATATTCACGAGTCCGTAATCGGGCGTGAACATAAAGAGCCAAATGGAAGCCGCGCTGACCATCGGCAAAATCGCGGGATAAAAATACGCGAGGCGATACAAACCAAGCGCGCGCAGTTTTCGATTCAGCAAAATGGCAAGCGTCAGCGCGAGGGCGATACTGACGGGGACCGTCACGATGCCATAGAGAAAGGTATTGAAGAGGACCTGTCGAAACGCTTCATCTTGAAACAACGCGACGTAATTGCCCACGCCGATGAACTGCGGTATTTGCACCGCTTGATTTGACAGGAACAAACTGTCATAGATCAGCCGCAGCGTCGGAAAAACGGTAAAGACGAGGACAAAGAACAGCGTTGGAAAAACTAGCAAGTATGGCAGTGCGGCGCTCCCGAATTGGGAGCGCCGCACCTTTTTCGCCGTGAATGAGTCTGAACTCATATCAATCGGGGAATTGAGATAACAGCTGGTCGGCTTGGGTTTGTGCGTTGTCGAGCGAAGTCTTGGCGTCTGCTTTGCCCGTCAACACAGCTTGCACCGCATCGCCCAGAATTTTTTGGATTTGGGCGTTGTTGTGCGTCGACAATTCTGCTTGCGCGTATTTCAAAAAGTCGCGTCCGACGGCAGCTTGCGGCGTCTGCGCAATGTAATCCTTCATCAATTGCGTATCGTAAGACGATTTGCGCGACGCGATATAACCGGTATTTTTGCTCCAATCAGCTTGAATTTCCGGTGACGTCATAAACTGGATAAATTTCCATGCCGCGTCCTTGTGGTCGGCGGGAATGTTTCTGAGCATGTACAAATTGCCGCCGCCCGTCGGCGCGCCATAGCCCTTTTCGCCGACCGGGAACGAGACGCCGACCGGGAATTTTGCCTGTTTCAAGATATTGGCGAGCGAGCCGCTGCTGTGATAAATCATCGCCGTTTTGCCGTTCACAAAATCGGTCGGCATATTTGCCCACGCGAGAATGCCGGAGGGTTCCACTTTGTCGGTCAAGGCGAGCGCGGCTTGATCTTGGAGCGCGGAGACAACTTCGGGTCCGTTAAAGTTCACTTTGTTGGCAACCCCGGGCGTCACGACGTTCGCGCCGTTGCCGATGACAAATGACTGGAACAGCCAATAGGGAATACCGTCGGACGAAATTTCAATGCCCCATTGTGAGCCGTCCGGCTTGGTGAGTTTCTTTGCATAATCCACCAGTTCTTGATATGTCGTCGGTGGTTTTTCGGGGTCGAGTCCTGCGGCTTGATACATGTCTTTGTTATAGTACAACACCGGGGTCGAGCGTTGGAATGGCAAGCTCCAGATTTGCCCCTTGTAGCTGCTGTTGGCGAGAAACGCGGGTTGGAAATCAGATGTGAACGCGTCCCCGCCTGCTGGCAGCACAAATTCGTCGAGTGGTTGAATGGCGTTCGCGTCTGTGAGCGAATATAAATCTGAAGACAAGAGAACGGCAACATCGGGCGGAGTTCCGCCGCCTTTGATGGTCGTTTGAATCTTGGTCATCGTGTCGCCGTATCCGCCCGAAAGAACGGCGTTGACTTTGATGTTCGGATTCTGCTCTTCAAATTTTTTGATATAGCCGTCAATGATTTGCGTAATCGGACCCGGAACCGCGACGGGATAAAAGAACGTCAACTCCACCGGGGCGCCGCCCGAAGCGGTTGTCGCTGCGGGCGCGGAGGTTGCTGCGGCAGCAGAGGTTGGCGGCGCGGCAGTGGGCGTCGCCCCACCGCAAGCTGCAATCATTGCGACCAATCCAAGTATTGCCAACCAAGTCAAACTCTTGCGCACCAAAGCGCGTGAATCGTACTTCATGATATCCTCCTTCGAAAAATCGGACCATTCCCTTTTGAGCTGCATCACGCTGTGGGGTCCGACTGCCAGCATCGGAAGCAAAATCAATCTCTCTTGGATTATATCACGTTCAGAAGGATGCGCAGGGCGAATGCATTCGCAAACGCTCCTCGCAATGAAGATAGGGCGCGCCCGCGACTTGCAGTTGCCATGAGAAAATGACAGGGCTGTTGCAAAGTAGATTGACACGGCGGTTGTCATTGCGAGCGACGAAGCAATCTCGCTGGTCGCGTGGGGGATTGCTTCGCAAGGGCGGCTCGCAATGACATATTCCGCGACTTTGCAACAGCCGTGGAGAAAATGATTCGCCGTATAGACAAACTTTGCGCGGCGTATATAATTGCAGATGCAGCAGGGTTGGCTCTCGATTTCGGTTTCGGTTATTCATTACTCCAGAATCCGTCTTTGATCCCCGATGCACGAGTTATTTCGCGCGAAACTCATTCCGCCTCGTCCAGTCAGCGATCAAGTGCTGCGTCCCCGCTTGTTGCAGCTCTTGAACTCTGCCAAGACAGCTCCGCTGACCTTGGTCTCCGCCCCGGCAGGTTTTGGCAAGACTACGCTCCTCGTTGAATGGCTTGCCGCAACTTTGCCTCCGAGTACGTGGCTTTCGTTGGACGAAACTGACAATGACCTGTCAGTTTTTCTGTCCTATTTTGTCGCCGCAATCGAGTCCATTTTCCCAAAGAGCTGCAAGGCGACAAAGGATCTGCTCCGTGCGCCGCAGCTGCCACCTCCTGCACACCTCGCCCGCCAACTCGGAAATGATATTACCGAACTTCCTTCCGATTTTATTCTCGTCCTCGACGATTATCATGTAATT
The DNA here is from genome assembly GCA_004295045.1 of Chloroflexota bacterium. Lineage (GTDB taxonomy): Bacteria > Chloroflexota > Anaerolineae > UBA4142 > SHND01 > SHND01. The sequence goes on from SHND01000059.1 coordinate 335,181, forward strand.
GTCAATCCCGATGTGCTTGCGCTGATGGGCGCGCTGTTCCAGCCGCTGCCCGCGCCGCTGCATCTCGTCCTGGCAACGCGTATGGACCCGTCACTCCCGCTCGCCCGTCTGCGCGCGCGTGGGCAGTTGGTGGAGGTGCGCGAGGCGGATTTGAGATTTTCGCGGGAGGAAGCCGGTACATTTCTCAATCAGTCACTCGCCGCAGATCTCTCCGGTGAGACGCTCGCGCTGATCCAATCGCGGACGGAGGGCTGGGCTGCCGGGTTGCGGCTTGCCGCGCTCGCATTGCGTGGGCAATCTGACCCGTCCCACTATGAATGGGCATTCCGTGAGCACGGCGAATCTTTTGTGATGGACTATTTGCTCGACGAAGTGTTTGCGCGGCAACCCGCGCAGGTGCAAACGTTCCTGCTTCAGACTTCGCTCTTGGACAAATTCACGCCTGAACTGTGCGATGCGATCATTGGCGCGCCAGAGCCGGACACGAGCCGCAAGTTGATCGAACAATTCAAGCGCGCGAATCTGTTTCTCGTTACGCTCGACGAGGTGAACGGTTGGTATCGCTATCACCATCTCTTCCGCGATCTTTTGGCGCAAAGGCGGGAACGGGAATTTGACGCGGCAAGTCAAGCCGCGTGGCATCTGAACGCGAGCGAGTGGTTCGCCGCGCACGGGTTCATCGTCGAAGCAATTCAGCACAGTCTTGAAGCAGGCGACCCGATCCGGGCGGCAGAAATCGTAGAGGCAAATACACATCGCGCGTTAAACAAATCTGATCATGCAACGCTTCAACGCTGGCTTGCGCTTTTGCCTTCCGACCTGTATATGGTTCGTCCGCGTCTCTTGATGACGCGACTCTATACCTTTGACCTTCGCCTCGGTTTGCCTGCGATGGAAGACATCTTGGACACTTTGGAAAAGCTGATTGCCACTGACGTCGAATACAAGGACGCGGCAGAGCAGGATTTGATACATGGCGATATTCTGGCGACTCGCTGCTGGCTCTATTATTGGCAAGGTCGCTTTCCAGAGTCTGTGGAGATGGGAACGCGCGCACTGGAATTCATTCCATCCGCACACATTTACGTGCGCAGCACAACGCTGTTCTATCTGGGACTCGCCTATCAAGCGTCGGGCGAGACAGCTGCTGCGCTTCGCATTTTGACAGCTGTGGAAGGCGACGCAGCCGCGCAATCCCCGCTGGTGAACGCCCGCGCACTCAACGCTCTCTGCACGATTTATTGGACATCCGCCGATTTGCCGCATGTGAAACGGACCGCGCAAGCGCTCTACGAAATTGGATCCGCACACAATGATGCGCATATACAATCGTGGGCGCAGCGCAACTTGGGGTTACTCAACTATGAATGGAACCAACTCGAGGCAGCCACGCAACACTTGGCGCTTGTGGCTCAACAGCGCTTTGCGTTGATCGTACGTACTGCGCATGAAGCGCTCGTCGGTCTGGCGCTGACGTATCAAGCGCGCGATCTGACGAGTGAGGCGAACGAGACGGCTGCCCAGCTGGTCGAATTTGACCGCGAGAAGCAATACCCCGATGCATTGGCAGAAGCGTACTCTTTGCAGGCGCGGTTGGCGCTTGCGCAAGGCGATGTCGAGACTGCCTGGCGCGAAATGCCGCGCGCGGACGAATTGTCTTTAGGACCAATGCTTTGGTTCGAGCAACCCGGTGTGACCGAGATTTTGATTCGACTGGCACACGGTTCTAGTCAGGACATTGAGCTGGCGCTCGAAAAGGTGAAAACACTTTTGAAACGTGCCGAAGCGGTCCATGACAAACGGCGCCAAATCCAACTCTTGGCAATCCAAGCCCTCGCGCTCGATGCGCTTGGAAAGACCCCACTCGCTTTGGAGACGCTGAAACGTTCGGTACAGCTCGCAGAGCACGGCGGATTCGTGCGCACGTATGTTGACCTCGGCGTCAAGCTGGCGCAACTGCTCGAGCAGGTGAAAGAGTGCGCGCCGCAATACGTGCAGCGAATCTTGGATGCGTTTCCACAGAGCGCGCCTGTGTCCGAATCGCGTGTCAAGTCCGCCGCGTTAATCGAACCCTTGACCGGACGCGAAATGCAGGTTCTCGAACTCTTGGCGCGGCGTCTCTCGGACAAAGAAATCGCCGCCGAGTTGGTCATCTCTATGGCGACTGCCAAAACTCACGTCCAGCACATTTTTGACAAACTGGGCGTCAACAACCGCCGCGCGGCTGTAGAAAAAGCCCGCGCGCTTCAAATTCTTTCCCCGAATTGAACTCGACCGGATTCTACTGCTTTCCGGTCTGTTTTTCTTCTTTTATACTCCCCGCAGTCCTCTTCATATCGAGTTGGAGACCGCGACTCAACCTTTTTTCATTCTTTTAGGATGACCCCAAAGCCGCGATTTTCGGGTATCCTATCCGCCGTTCTTGCACTGTTCGGTGGGGGGAAGCAATAGTTGAATTGGGGCTGGGTATCTGCAACATGTCGGCGATTGACGAGCAAGACCACGCGCTTGCCGGTGCAAGCCATTCCACGAATTGTCGGATTTGTATTCGTGGCGTGCTTGACCCACGGTGGGCGGAATATTTTGGCGAATTTAAATTGGCGGAAGTGGATGAGGCAGTCGAAAGTTCAACCGTTCTGATTGGATTTCTACCGGACGCGAGCGCCTTGCTCGGACTCCTCACGTACCTAAATCAATTTGGCATGACGCTGTTTGCGGTAGAGTGGGAGTCGCCAGAGCGCGAGCCATAAAAATCTTGGTGATTCGAAAAGCGACACTGCTTACTCACTGCAAGACGAGGCGATCCAAGATTCAAGTTATTACCAAAAGGAGAAAATAAATCATGCGACGAAGAGACAAAGGTGCGCAAGCGCCGGGACCACAAGCCGCACCTGCGCGCGGCAGAGACGCGCGTCAGGAAGGCAAGAATGACGGACCGGATCGCTACAAGATGCGCGAGAATCTGATTTCGATTGGCGACGATTACTGGATCGAGACGCAGCGCGGGCGACGCGCCTATCACATTGACGGTAAAGCGCTTCGCATTCGCGACACGCTGAAATTTCAAGATGCTGCCGGTCGCGACATGTACGAAATTCAGACCAAATTGATTCCACTCAAACAAACGATGGCGGTGACCAAAGGCAATCACGAAGTCGCGGTGGTCAAAAAAGCATTCATTACGCCGCTGCGTGACCGCCTCACCGCGAACATGGCAGGCGGTGCGGATATTGATATTCACGGCAATTTGCTGGCGCACGAATATGTGATGGAACGACGCGGCAAACGTGTCGCCGAAGTCTCGAAAAAGTGGCTTGCGATTGCTGATGCCTACACCGTCGAAGTTGCAGGCGGTGAAGACGATGCGTTGATTCTCGCGTTATGCGTCGTCGTCGAACAAATTTGTCACGACTAGGTCCAAAGGATTCGGAGCGAATCCGTGGAAAATTTTTCATTCGTCCATCGCAACTTGCGGTGAGACAGGAGGCAAAGAAATGGCAGGTTTATTAGATTCGGTGGGCGGACTGCTGACGCCCGACAACATCGGCGCAATTGGAAAGGCGCTGGGTATGGATTCGAGTCAGGTTCAACAGGGAATGAAGGTGGCAGAGGCGACAGTTCTCGGCAGTGTGTCCAAAACCGCACAGACGCCGGCGGGCATGGAATCGCTGACGAAATTGATGCCGCAAGATACAGGGGGGAGTCCGACTGACATGATCGGCGGCTTGCTTGGTTCGCTGTCCGGCGGCGGCACATCTGCCGACATGATGAACAACGTAATGGGCGGAGGCGTCAATGCAATCTCCGGAACGCTGAGCCAGTCGCTTGGGTTTGACATCAAACCGCTGTTGACGATGGCGGTTCCTATGGTGATGGGAGTGATTGCCAAGACGGCAAAATCTCAAAACTTGAACTCTGCCGGAGTGAGCAAGCTGCTCAAGGATGAGAGCCAAGCTTATTTGGCAGACCCGGCGAACAAACAAGTCTCAGATATGGTCCAATCGTCGCTCAAGGCGGGGGATGACGCGCTCGCATTGAAACAAAAATTCAGCGACGCAGATTGGATGAAAATGCGGATGGCGCCGATGGCAGCGGTCTATTTGGTGGGGACAGCATCGCCGTCGAATGAAAGCGGACAAAGGGAAGAGCTGGCGGCTGCCGCAGGCGCGGTCGGAAGCGCGATCAAGAGCGCTTCGCCGACTTCGTTGATCGGCACCGCATTCGGCGGCGGGTTGACAAAAAATGAGCTCGAAATCCTCGCCAAAGATGCGCCGCCGCGCGAGCGCCTGCTTGGCGTGATCAAAGAGGGCGTTGCGACGGTTCAAACGACCAGTCCTGCCGATACACCGTCCTACAAGGCGATGATTCTGGATGCGGCGCAAAAAGCGGCAGAGGCAACCAAAGAGGGTGGTTTCCTCGGCATTGGTGGGACGCGTGTGACAAAAGAAGAACAGCAAGCGCTTGACGACATCCGCGCGGCTGTGGGGTAATCCGCACGCATCGCATCAAAACTGGCGACAACTTTTTCGGTGAACGCGATCGTAAGCGAGTGAAATGCTTGCCGTTCGGCATCCCGTCAAGTTGCGCGATCCAAATAATCAAGCTCGTCACCCCATCAATGGCGTGACGAGCTGCATTTTCAGGAGGTACTCTCATGGCAACCCAAATTGAAATGATCGAAGGTATTGGTCCTGCGTATGGCGAAAAATTAAAAGGCGCAGGCATCAACAGCGTCGAAGCGCTTTTGGAAAAAGGAGCAAATCCCGCAGGACGCAGCGCGCTCGCGCAAGAGACCGGAATTCCCGCAGCGTTGATTCTCACATGGGTGAATCACGCCGACCTATTTCGCATCAAGGGCGTCGGAGGACAACACGCCGAACTGCTCCATGCGGCGGGGGTGGATACGGTCGTCGAATTGTCCAAGCGCAATCCGGAGAATCTGGCGGCGGCGTTGATTCAGACGAACGCGGACAAAAAGCTCGTTCGTGACGTGCCGTCTTTGGCGGAGGTAACGCTCTGGATCGAACAAGCCAAAGTCCTGGCGCGCGTGGTCACACATTAACCTGCGCGCCAATTTCGATCTCCTATTCCATCTCACCAAAGTTGCTTGACAGTTCGATGGAAATTTTCTTTTGCGATAATCTTGTTCCCCACAGAATTCTATCGCCAATGTTAAGCATTTATGGTGAGACGGAATAAACAAAAAAGAAAGCACAGCACAATGGCACTCAAAGAATACAAACCCGGGACCGCGTTTAATGGCGTCATCGGACGAACGTTCGATGTTTCCAGCCCCGCGTGGCCCCAACCCTTGCGCGCAAAAGAAGGCGCGCCCAATGTCTTGTTCATCGTATTGGACGATACGGGCTTTGGACAACTCGGTTGTTACGGGAGCCCAATTGCAACTCCCAACCTCGATACGCTCGCCACGAACGGTTTGCGGTACAACAATATGCACACCACCGCGTTGTGTTCGCCGACGCGTTCGTGTATTTTGACCGGGCGCAATCATCACTCAAACGCGATGTCATGCATCACCGAAGGTTCGACCGGTTATCCGGGTGGCAACGGCTATATCCCGTTCGAGAACGGCTTCCTTTCGGAGATGCTGCTACAGAATGGCTACAATACTTTTGCGATTGGCAAATGGCATCTCACTCCAGCCGACCAAGTCAGCGCCGCGGGACCGTATGACCGTTGGCCCCTCGGACGCGGATTCGAACGCTACTATGGTTTCATGGGCGGTGACACGCATCAGTATTATCCCGATCTGACCTACGACAATCATCGCGTCGAACCCGAAAAAACGCCGGAAGAAGGTTATCACCTGACCGAAGATTTGGTGGACAGAGCAATCAGCTTTGTTGCAGACGCAAAGCAGGTCGCGCCCAACAAACCGTTCTTTATGTATTTTTGCACCGGCGCGCAACATGCGCCGCATCATGTGCCAAAAGAATGGGCAGACAAATACAAAGGTCAGTTCGATGACGGTTGGGAAGCGTACCGCGAAAAGGTGTTTGCCAAACAAAGAGCGCTTGGCATTATTCCGGCGGACGCTGAACTCTCGCGCCATGACCCCGACGTCCAACCGTGGACAAAATGTTCGGCACAAGAAAAGAAATTGTATGCGCGCATGATGGAGGTGTTTGCCGGTTTTCTCACGCACACCGACCATCACATCGGGCGGCTGCTCGACTTTTTGAAAGAGATTGGCGAATTCGACAACACGCTCATCATGGTGATTTCCGACAATGGCGCGAGCTCCGAAGGCGGTCCGAGTGGTTCGGTTAACGAGAATTTGTTTTTCAACATGGTGCCCGAATCGTTGGAAGAAAACCTCAAGGCGATTGACGACATCGGTGGACCCAAATACTTTAATCATTATCCGTGGGGTTGGACATGGGCGGGCAACACGCCGTTCCGCCGCTGGAAACGCGAAACGTATCGCGGCGGCATCAGCGACCCGTTCATTGTTCATTGGACAAAAGGAATTAAAGCCAAAGGGCAGGTGCGTACGCAGTACGCTCACGCCGTTGACATGGTACCGACCGTCCTCGCCGCGTTGGGTCTCGAAGCGCCCACGAGCATCAAAGGAGTTACGCAATCACCCATCGAAGGCGTTTCTTTTGCCGAAAGTTTTAAAGATGCGAAAGTTGCGAGCAATCACATCGTGCAATACTTTGAAATGATGGGACACCGTTCCATCTATCACGATGGTTGGCGCGCGGTGTGTCCTTGGCCCGGAACCTCTTTTGTGGAGGCAGGCAAACCGTTCGGCACGCCGATTCCGGCGGAAACGTTGACCGAGCTCGATGCGAAACATTGGGAGCTCTATCACGTCGCGCAAGATTTCGCCGAGAACCATGATATTGCCGCAGACCAACGCGCAAAACTGATCGAAATGATCGCGCAGTGGTACGTCGAAGCGGGCAAGTACAATGTGCTGCCGGTGGACGGACGCGGACAGCAGCGTGTTGCTGACCCACGACCCGAGATTGCCATTGACCGAAAACAATACATCTATTATCCCGGCACGCAAGAGGTTCCGGTCAATGCCGCGCCCAAGATTCTCAATCGCCCATACAGCGTAACCGCGGACATCGAGTTCAAAAAAGGCGACGAGGGAGTTTTGGTTTCGCAGGGCGGCGTGGATGGCGGCTTTACCCTTTTCATCAAAGACGGCAAGTTCCAATTCACATACAACTATGTGACGCGCACGTACTTTCATGCGGAATCAAAGATCGCCGTTCCGGAAGGACGCCATCAATTGCGTTATGAATTTGAAGTGACGGGCAAGCCCGAAATTCCAAAGGGCAAAGGTTCGCCCGGACGCGGGCAGCTTTACATTGACGGCAAGTTGGTCGGACAGGTGGAAATGCTGGTCACCATTCCATTGTCAATGGGGTTAACGGCTGCCGTATCTGTCGGAACCGATGCGGGCGCGCCTGTAACGCCGGAATACAAACCACCGTTTACGTTCACGGGCAAATTGTACAAGGTGACGTTCGATGTGAGCGGCGAACTGATTCAAGACGACGAAGCGAACCTGCGGATGGTGATGGCGCGACAATAACCGCACGCCAGACAAAGAAGAATCGCAAACAAAAGTTGGATTGTGGCAGTGAGATGTGCAGGTTTGCATTTCACCGCCACTTTTTTATTTTGAGGAGAATTCTTTTAACTCTCTACCACGCTATGGCGACTGCAAAGTCTGTTGACAGGGGTTGTCATTGCGAGGAACGAAGCAATCTAATCCGCGCTGTGGGATTGCTTCGTCGCAAAGGCCGCTCCTCGCAATGACCGGTGGGGCGCGTGCGTGACTTTGCAGTTGCCATGTCTACCACGCGCACGCGCTTGAGTGTGCAAACACGCTGTATTATAATCGCCGCACACAAATTTTGATCTGGACTTGGAGATTCGTTCTATGCTAGCCAAAGTGACAAGCTGCGCGGTGATTGGTTTGGATGGACAACTCGTGGATGTCGAGGTGGACATTGGCAGTGGTCAAGTTTTGTTTCTGGTGGTTGGTTTGCCGGATACTGCCGTTCAAGAATCGCGCGAACGCGTGCGCGCCGCCATCAAAAATTCGGGACTCAACTTTCCCTTGAAACGCGTCACCGTAAATCTCGCACCCGCCGATTTACGCAAAGAAGGTCCCGCGTACGATTTGCCGATTGCGGTGGGCGTCCTCGTCGCGTCGGAACAAATCACAGCCGATTTATCGAACGCGCTCATCATCGGCGAACTTTCGCTCGACGGCGCGGTGCGGCATACGAGCGGCGTCCTTTCGATGGCGCTGCTCGCGCGCGAACGCGGCATCAAAACTTTGTTCGTACCCTCCGCCGACGCGCCCGAAGCCGCGCTCATTCCTGACCTTGAAGTAATTCCGATTGAATCTCTCTTTGCACTCTACGCCCATCTGCAAGGACTCCAACCCATTCCGCCGTATCGCGCCCAAGTGCAATATGACGCCGACGATGTGCCCCTGTATCCGGTGGATTATTCTGAAATTCGCGGGCAGGAAAATGTCAAGCGCGCGCTGGAAGTGGCAGCCGCAGGACAGCACAACATTATCATGACCGGACCACCCGGCGCGGGCAAAACATTATTGGCGCGTTCACTTCCTTCGATTTTGCCGCGTCTCTCCCTGCCCGAAGCAATCGAGATTAGCCGCATCTATAGCGTGAGCGACCTTTTGCCGGACGATTCGCCGCTCGTGCGCCATCGTCCGTTCCGTTCGCCGCATCATACAATTTCATTTGCAGGTCTCGTTGGCGGTGGACGTTGGCCCCATCCCGGCGAAGTATCGCTCGCCCATCGCGGTGTTTTGTTTCTGGATGAACTGCCCGAATTCGACGGGCGTTCGTTGGAGGGACTTAGACAGCCGATTGAAGACAAAATTGTAACTGTTACGCGCGTCAGCGGCACGTTGACGTTTCCTGCAAACTTTATGCTCGTCGCCGCGCTTAATCCATGTCCGTGCGGTTATTACCAAGACCCCGTCAAAGAATGTACTTGTTCGCCGTCAACCATCGCGCGCTATCAAAAAAGAATTTCAGGTCCGCTGCTCGACCGCATTGACATTCATATCGCGGTGCCGCGCGTCGAATATGAGAAATTATCGGGAAATCGAATTAGCGAATCGTCATCAACCATTCGCGCGCGCGTGGAAAAGGCACGCGCGCGCCAAAGGAGGCGCTTCGAAAAGAATGCCATGAATGGCGCAACGCCATTGCAGGCGAACGCGGATATGGGACCGGCAGAGGTGCGCCAATTTTGTGAATTGGATGAGGCAGGAAAACAGTTGATGCGCGCGGCGATGAAGCAGATGAATTTGAGCGCGCGGGCGTATCATCGTATTTTGAAACTTGCGCGGACGATTGCGGATTTAGCGGAGAGTGAAAACATCGAGACGCAGCATTTGGCGGAGGCGGTGCAGTATCGGGCGCGGCAGACCGAATAAGCGAGCAAAAGGCGAAAGACGCGCTTGACGCGCGTCAGCGCGTTTGGAGGAGAAGGGATGTAAAGAGACCGTTTGGTGTTTGCACCAAACGGTCTCTCTTTTTTCAAAATCACGCGAGGTGTTGCCTTACTCCCAACACGCGCGCTTTATGGTGTGAGCAAATCTTTCAGGAGGTTTGCCATGCCAAAGCAAGCGAACGAACAAAATATACAGGACTTGGCGCGAATACTGGAAAAAGCGCCGGGGAAAAAATCGGGGACTCTGGCGCGCATGTTGGGTTGGTCACGCGAAAAAGTGAATCGCGGCTTGGTGACGTTGAATGACAAAGGAGTTTTGCTGTACGAGGACGGCGACGGGCATTTGTACCCGTATCGTGAGGATGAAGATTAAATTGAAAAATTCGCCAACAAATGTCACGTTATTTTTTGTTCAGACGTGATATGCTACAAATATGACAACAGTGTTGGGCAAGGAGAACTATGGGCGAACGTTTGGAACGCAAAATTGAACGGCTGGACGAATTAGAGTTTCTGCTCCTTCAGCATCCCGAAGGATTAACGAAAGCGGAAATCGCGCGGCGGCTGCAAGTGCATCGTTCCACCGCCGCCGAATATATTGACGACTTGGGCAAGCGTGTCGTGCTTTATGAGCCGTCAGAGGGAAAATACGTGATTGACCGCGAGGCATACAAGGTTCGAGTGCAACTCACTTTGCATGAGAGTCTAGCGGTGCATCTTGCCGCGCGGCTTTTGACGACGCGCACGGACAAGCACAATCCACATGCCGCGAGCGCGCTGCGGAAACTCGGCGTCGCGTTGGAAAAACTTGCGCCGCGCATTAGCCAACATCTCGCGTTGTCGGCGGATGTGCTGGACGATTCTAGTCGGCGGCGTGACCCTGTGTTTCTTCAAGTTCTCGAAACGTTGACGCGCGCGTGGTCTCTGGGAAAAAAGGTGCATCTCACGCACGAGATGGACGAGGGGAAAATTTTTGAATACGATTTCGCGCCGTACTTTATCGAACCGTACGCGGTGGGACGCACACTGCATGTAATTGGCTTGCGCGAACCGCCCGGCAAAGTGCGAACGTTCAAAGTTGAAAATATCCGCACGGCGAATTTGTTGGAAAACAGCGCGTATGAGATTCCGCCCGAGTTTGACCCGCGCGCGACACTCAAAGATGCGTGGGGCATATGGTACACGGAGCGCAAACCCGAGCCGGTGGTGCTGCGCTTTGCGCGACAGGTTGCGCCGCGCGTGCGGCAGACGCAATGGCATCACACGGAACGAACGCAAGAAGAACCAGATGGTTCACTCCTCTGGCGCGCCGAAATCGCGGAATGGCAAGAGATGGTCCCGTGGGTGCGCGGGTGGGGCGCGGATGTGGAGGTGATGGAGCCGGAGGGGTTGCGGGAAACTTTAAAGCAGGAAATGAAGCAGTTAGTCAAAATCTATGGCTTGACTGACTTGGCAACACCCACCAATCAGTTACCTGCTTATCGTCTGATGTGGGCAAAAGCAGAACGAGGCAAGATAGCGCTGGATGTTCACCGCCTCATCTATCACCTCATAGATGTTGGCCAAGTCGTGTTGGCTTTATGGGAACGTGTGTTCAATGAAGGTCTCAAACGCGAGCTCGCAGAATGGCTTGCCTTGACCGTTGAAGAGACGGGACGATTGATTGCATTTTGGGCGAGCTTGCATGATTTGGGCAAAGCAAGTCCGGCCTTTCAAGACCATCCCTCATTGCAACGAACCTCACCGCGTCTGCATCAACAGATTCTGCGCGAACTCACCGCCGCGCAAATGCAATTTCCTGCGCGCTCTGGCGGAGAAACACGCGCGCGGCACGAAGCGATTTCGACATGGGCACTCAATGACACAAAATTGCTGATGCAGTATTCGACTCTGCCCCCCGCGCTTGCCGTGTTCGTTGCACAATCATTGAGCGGTCATCACGGCGCATGGCATCCCACGATCACGGTCAATGATGCAGATGCATTCAGTGATTCGCATCTCAAGCCAGAAGCGAAAGCAAAGGATGCTTGGCACATTGCGCGCAGCGAATTGGTCCGTGAGATGGTCACGATTTTTCGACCCCCAGCGATCACGGCGTGGAATACGGATACAACGCGCGATAACAAAATGTTGACGCTCGTTTCCGCGATTGTGTCGGTGGCGGATTGGCTGGGTTCGGATGATGAAAATTTTCCGTACGAAGAACGGGTCTTGCCGTTGGATTCGTACACGCGCCATTCCAAGCAACATGCGTTATTGGCGTTGCTGCGCGCCGAATGGCAAAGCGCGCCGGCTATGCCGCGCTTGGAGTTTGAACGCGCGTTTGGTTTTGAACCGTCGCGCGCGCAACAACAGGTGAGTGCCGCGCTCAAAAATGCGCCATTGCCCGCGCTCGCCATCCTCGAAGCGCCGATGGGCAGCGGCAAAACCGAAGCCGCGCTTGCCGTATACGCGGATTGGGCAAAGTTGAACGATTCTTCCGGTTTGTACATTGCCATGCCGACTACCGCGACAAGCAATCAGATGTACACGCGCGTTACAGATTTTCTCGGCAAGCAATTCGGGGCGAATATTGATACGATGCTCGTACACAGTCAAGCATTGCTGCGTGATGTTCCTGAAGAGCATGATGTTATCGAAGAACCGGATAAGGAAGGCGACCAAGCCGCGCAGCAATCATGGTTCTTGCCGCGCAAAAAGAGTTTGTTGTTCCCGTTCGGGGTGGGAACAGTGGACCAAGCATTGATGAGCGTGCTACAAACAAAACATTTCTTTGTGCGGTTGTTGGGCTTGCATCACAAAGTTGTGATTTTTGATGAAGTTCACGCCTACGATGCCTACATGTCCGAGTTGTTCGAGCGGCTCTTGATTTGGCTGCGGCAACTCAATGTATCAGTCATTGTGTTATCTGCAACCCTGCCCGAAAATACACGCTTTCGTTTGCTGCGGACATATGCAAACAATTCGGCGAATCCACCCGAAGTAAAATATCCGCGCTTAACGTTTGCTGCGGCGGACGGTAAAGTGGGTGCGCTTGAACTGGAGCGTCCCGCGAGCAAGGCGCTGCGTTTTGAGTGGCTGGCGCAAGACGATGAGACTATCATCCAGCAATTGCGCGCGGAATTGCGCGAGGGCGGCTGTGCGGTTGTAATTCGCAACACCATCGGACGGGCGCAAGGTCTTTATCTCACGTTGAGCAACCTGGAGGAAAAACTATGCGATGATGAAAACCTGATTTTGTTTCATGCGCGCTTTCCGTTTGCATGGCGCGAAGAACTGGAAAAAAAGGTTCTGGAAAAATTCGGACCCGGAAAAGACAAGCACAAACCAAATCCACACCGTCCCCACAAAGCGATTGTGATTGCGACGCAAGTCGTGGAGCAGAGTCTGGATTTGGATTTTGATGTGATGATTAGCGACCACGCGCCGATAGATTTGTTGTTGCAGCGCGCGGGACGTTTGCAGCGGCATAGCGTCAATGATGCGACGCGCACGCATACCTACCGTTTGCAAATCGCGGCGCCGGAAATCAAAGAGGGTATCCCGCAATTTGAACGAGCGGATACGTGGATTTATGACGAATATGTTTTGCTGCGTTCGTGGCTTGCGCTGAACAAAATCACAACACATGAAATTCAGTTGCCCAATGATATTCCAAAATTAGTCGAGGAGGTGTACGGGGAAACGGAACTGAGCGCTGAACCACGCGTGGAAAAGAAATTGGCGGAGACAAAGACAAAAATGAGCGCCAAGGAAGTTGAAGCGGAAGACCTCGCTGAAGAGCGAATGATACGCGAGCCAAGTTTTCGACGATTGCTTTACGCGCCAAGTATGCAGTTGGAAGAGGATGATTACAGGGTTCACAAGGCATTTCGTGCTTTGACGCGCGTGGATCCGCCGGGGCTACAAGTAGTTTGCCTGCACCGCAAAGAGGGCAAGCTGTTTCTGGATATGGACGATCCAGAAACTATATACGACCTGTCTGCTAAATTAGAAAAGCGGATGATTCGTGAATTGGCGCGCCAAACAGTAAACGTTCGGCACCGTGACCCTAGCGTTGAGCAAGCTCTTCTGAGCGATTTGGATGATCCACAAATCAAAGCAATTCTCTTGCGTTGGAAAAAGGTGTCTGCGCTGCGCTATCACCGTGTTGTGATTTTTGAGCATGATTTCTGTGTTCTGCGCGGTACCAACTATATTATGCGATTAGGCAAAGCCGATAAGTTGGGGCTGCAAATCTACAAGGAGGGTGAATGATACATTTCAATCTAATAAACGATGGCTGGATTCCAGTTTCGTCGTTAAGCAGTCGCGAAATAAGCTCAATAGGCGTCAAAGAGCTTTTGAGGAAGGCAAGCGAGTATCAATGTGTGCAAGGCGATACGCCACTCGAAACGGCTGCCATTTATCGCTTATTGATTGCATTTGTCCATGCGGCGTACGCCGACCAAGACAAGTCAAGTCTATCCGACCTCGAAACGTGGAGGCGTCTGTGGCTGGAAGAGCAAAGGTTTGATGGTGACATCATAGACGCGTACTGCAACAAGTATCAATCGCGCTTTAATCTGTTCGATGACGCGCGTCCGTTTTATCAGCACGCAAAATTGACTGGTAAGGTGGAGCCGGTCAGCAGTTTGATGGGACACGTTTCATCGGGGGCAGACGCGACATTGTTCAATCACAACACGAAAGAGAACTCGGTGCAGCTATCGTTGGGAAAAGCTGCGCGCGCGATTGTAACGATACACGCTTTTGGGCTCGCAGGCACAAAGGGAAGTACGTCGCAATTTGGCGATGCGCCTTGTGCGCGTGGGGTCATGTTCTTTGTCGAGGGCGATAATCTTTTTGAGACCTTGTTTCTCAATTTGTTCGAACGAGATTTGCGGAGCCATCGCCTCAAGTACCGCGAAGAGGACAGACCTGTGTGGGAATTGGGAGATGCCTTTGCGAGCAGTCCCAAGCGTCCTTACGGATTGCTTGACCATCTGACATGGCAGAATCGCCGCATCCTATTGATTGAGCCAAAGGGTGAGAATGAACAGATTGCGGAAATGATTTATGCACCAGGGTTGAAAAGTTCGGATGTAAAGGCAAAATCGGTGCGTGAGGTGTTCAATCCCTTCTATCACTGGAACGCCAAAACCGACGATTCGGGTGCGCGTGACCCTTCGGAGCGCAGCCACTCACCGATTGTTTTTAGGGAAGGCAAGGCATTGTGGCGAGACAGCGCTACGTTATTTGAATTGCCTTTGGAGGACGAGGGGCGTGACAAGCCACCCGCACCTTTGACACATGTTCGAATATTAGCGGATGAGGGTGTTGTCCCTCGACATCGGACATATCGCCTATTAGCGATTGGGGCTTGTACAGAAAGCGGAAGGGACAAAACCTTCTTTTATCGCGCGGAGAATTTACTTTTGCCATTGGATTATCTCGATGAGCGCAATGCAAGTCTCGTCAGTGATTTGGCAAATGCGATTTCACTCGCTGAAAAAGTTGGCAAGCTCCTCAACCGCTGCGCGTTTCTGTTGGCGTGGCTTGTCACCAAACCAACAACGCCAGACCAAGAGTTTGAGGAACCGGGCAAGCCGTTCGACGAACAAACGCGCATCGAAACGAAATACACGGCGGGCGCGAATGAGCGGAGCAAGGACCAAGACGCGCAAAAAGCGTACAAACTTTTTTCTTCGTTCGGCGTCGAGCGTTTGTATTGGAGCGGTTTAGAAACGCAGTTCTATCGGTTTCTACAGGATTTGCCGAGCGAACCCGAAGAGGCAAAAGAAGAATGGCGCAAACAACTGCGGCGTGCGGCACGCGCGACATTCAAGCAAGCGACTGACTATGCGGGCGCCGACCGCCGCGCGCTGCGCGCCGTCATCAAAGCACAAGAACAATTCGATATGGGAGTGGGCTATTTGTTGAACGTCAAAACCATCAATTCAAATCAAGGAGGTGATTCGGATGGCAAATAAAAGAAAAGGAGAACCCAAATACGAGTTCATCACATTTCTTGAAGAAAATGTTGATGACCGCGCGTTGATGGCGTCACTGCGGCGCGGTTTGGCGCTACCCAAAGGGCAATCCGCCGAAGTGAGCCGCGTCGTGCAATGCTGGTTGTCTCTCGATTCGCCGCGTTGGCTCGAGGATGCCTATTATTCTGTCGCGCCGTTGTTTGGCTTGCATCACGATGAAATCGCGGACAAAGGCAATATGGGCGCACATTTCCGCGAATTATGTCCCGCAGGCGAAGAGATTCCAACGAATGTCGAGCGGCGTTTCATGCAATTGCTTTCGAGTGATGCAAACACGCTAGATGATTCACTGCGTCAATCTATTTCGCTGCTCAAATCCAAAGAGGTCGGCGTGAATTGGCAGCAATTGCTTGACGATGTGATTGCGTGGAAACACACCGAAGAGAGACGCGACCACGTGCGTCTCGACTGGTCTCGCGCCTTTTGGCGCACTGAACAGGAAAATAATCAACCAAAAATTTAGGTTCCGCATCCTGAAAGGAGCAGCATCATGTTTGTCGAATTACACATTCTCCAAAACTTTCCCCCGTCCAATCTCAACCGCGACGATGTGGGGCAACCGAAAAGCACTGATTTTGGCGGCACAACACGCGCGCGTATTTCGTCGCAGTGCCTCAAGCGACAGATTCGCTTTGCGGGCAAGGACCCAAAAGACAAAAAGACACAATCGGTATTTGAGCGTTACACGCAGGTGCCGTTGGCAGACCGAACGAAATTGATTGTCCAAGAATTGACCCAACGGCTCGAAGAGAAAAAGCGCGACAAGCAACAAGCCGAAATGTTTGCCAAAGTATTTGCAGAGCTCTACGCGGGCGGCATGGACAGCAAGAACGCAAACAAGACCAACGTCCTGCTCTACTTGAGCGACCAAGAGCAAGCGCGTGTTGCCAGCGAGTTGGATAAGCATTGGGATGCGCTTGTCGCCGCGACTGCGCCGGAAACGCCGCTCACTGGAATAGCGAAACAATTCGCGGACAAAATCAATCAACGCGCCGGTGAACCAGCCAAGGACCAAGCCATTCGCGCAAACAATCTGGCAAAAGAGCTTCAAGCGCGTTTGGAAAAGAATGGCAAGGGTAAAGACGCCAAAGCGGTCGCGGGTGAATTCAAAAAGGGATTCAAAGGCGAAGCGAAAACATTCACTGCTGCAGAGCTGGATTGGGTGAGCGCGGAGATTGACGTCCAATGGGATGCGATTCAAGCGTCACGTAAAGCCGAGTCACCGCTGCAGCCCATCGTTAATGAACTGATCAACGAGACCAAGGACCGCACCAGCGCGCCGGACATTGCGCTCTTTGGGCGGATGTTGGCGGACAAGCCCGAGACGAACATTGATGCCGCGTGTCAGGTCGCGCACGCGATTTCGACGCATACCGTTGGACGTAACGAACTTGATTACTTTACGGCGATGGATGACTTGCAGACGAAAGGCGAAAGCGGCGCGGGGCATCTCGACGTGGCGTATTTCAACAGCGCGTGCTTTTATCGTTACGCGCGGATTGATGTAAAGCAACTGAAAAAGAATCTGGGTGACGACGCGCTGGCATACCGAACGGTCGAGGCATTTTTGCGCGCGAGCGAAGCGGCAATTCCGAGCGGCAAAAAGAACAGCCACGCCCAAGAGGTTCGTCCGTCATTCATGCTGGCAGCGCTGCGCGACGACGACAGCGCGGGATGGTCGCTGGTGAACGCGTTTGAAACTCCCACCCGCGCGAACAGTGAAGCGGGATTGCTCAAACAGTCCGTTCTTGCGCTCAACGAACATTTCAACCAGCTGAGCGGTTTTTATGATGAGGACACCAAGCGCGTGCTTGCCGTGGCGATACCTTCGGGCGCGATTGCGAAGGAGGAGCTGAGCGACGAATTGAAAAATGCAGTCAAGCCCAAAATGAGCGAATGGGTTAACGCGATTGTCGAGCCGTTGGAGAAAGGCGCGATGCCATGAGCCACACGTTACTGCTGCGCCTCGTCGCGCCGATGCAGTCGTGGGGCACGCAAAGCGATTTTACGAATCGCGATACAGGTTTGGAGCCATCCAAGAGTGGCGTCATCGGTTTGCTGTGCGCGGCATTGGGCAAACCGCGCGACGAGGCGCATCCAGACAATCGAGACAAACCGCCTTTGGCAGAATTGGCAAAATTGCGAATGGGTGTGCGTGTCGATCGCGAAGGATTGCTCAAGCGCGATTATCACACCGCGCAGAATGTTCTCAAGGCAAGTGGCGGAACCAAAGGAACAGAATTGTCCGAACGCTTTTATCTAGCTGACGCCGCGTTTCTGGTGGGGCTGGAGGGCGAAAAGCTGGCTTTGCTCAACACACTGCATCACGCGCTCAAACATCCGCATTGGTTTTTGTTCTTGGGACGCAAAGCGTTCGTTCCGGGCGAACCGGTGTGGATACCAAATGGCGTGCGCGAGAATGAAGCGCTTGAAGCTGCGCTGCAAAACTATCGCCCGCGCTTACGGAGACAACGCGCCGAGTACGACGAACGCGCGCGTCTCGTGTTTGAAACAAAACAGGGTGAACGCGGCGAAATGACGCGCCGCGATCATCCGCTTTCCTTTCAAAAAGGGCAGCGCCAATTTGAGACGCGCCAAGTCATTACTGATTTTTGTGACATCGTGGAGGTCTGAAAATGTATCTATCACAAATGATATTAAATCCATGCAGCGTCCAAGTCCGCCGCGAACTCGCGCGCCCGTACGAAATGCACCGCACACTCGCGCGCGCGTTTCCGCAAGAGACGTATCACAAGGAACGCGATGCGGACGACGCAGCGGGCGTTTTGTTTCGCGCCGAGCAGGACGCGCGGTCAAATCAAATTCGCGTGTTGGTGCAAGCCACTGTCGAACCAAACTGGACGTTTTTGCAAGACATTCGCGACGCGCGCGGTCAACCGTATCTCGTGCGCGCGGCGGAAACGAAAATGTTTGAATTGAATCTGACGGTGGGGCAGGCGCTCGCGTTTCGTCTGCGCGCGAATCCGACGAAACGTTCGGGCAAGCACGCGCGCGATGAAAACGGCAAACGCGTCGGCATTTATGACGAGCAGGAACAACTGCAATGGTTACAGCGCAAAGCGGAAGCGGGCGGCTTTGACGTCGTGCGCGCAGAAATCAGCCGCGACGGGAAAATTGAAAATACGGAGGCGATTGTCCGCGCGAATATGAAACATGATTTGAAATTGTTGGCAGTGCAGTTTGACGGCGTGCTACGCGTGATGGATGCTGCGCGCATCGTCGAAACGGTGACGCGCGGCATCGGCAGCGGCAAAGCATTCGGCTTTGGGCTGTTGTCGCTCGCGCGCGCATAAGCCCCAAGACCCCAAGTGTTTCCAAAACACACGTGACTCGATTCGCGCTAATGTCGGAAAGCACTTGGGGTCTGAATGGAACAATCATGCAAGACCTACATGAACTTCCAAAATTGCGGGATAGTTTGAGTTATCTGTATGTGGAACATGCGACGGTGGAACGCGCGCAGCACGCGGTGGAATGTTTCGACGCGTATGGTGGACGCACGCTGGTGCCGGCAACGAATTTGACAGTGTTGATGCTCGGTCCGGGGACGCGCATCACGTCGGAAGCGATCAAGGTGTTGACCTCGAGCGGTGCGCTGGTGTTGTGGACAGGCGAACAGGGCGTGCGTTGTTACGCGCAAGGGATGGGTGAAACGCGCAAGGCGTACCATTTGTTAAAACAAGCGGAACTGGTGAGTGACCCATTAAAACGGATGCAGGTGGTCTTGCGAATGTATCGCTATCGCTTTGGGGAACAACTGCATCCCGAATTGTCGTTGGAGCAGATTCGCGGTTTTGAGGGGGTGCGCGTGCGCAAAGCATACGCGGAAGCGAGTCGGGAATATGGAGTGAAATGGAACGGGCGGCAATATGACCGTCAGAATTGGAACGCGGGCGACCCCATCAATCGCGCGCTATCGGCGGCGAACGCGTGTTTGAACGGCATCTGCCATGCGGCAATCGTTTCGGGTGGCTATTCGCCGGGTTTGGGCTTTATTCACAATGGCAAACAGTTGTCGTTTGTGTATGACATTGCCGATTTGTACAAGGTGGAGATGACGATTCCGATGGCGTTCAAAATGACCGCCGAGTCCACCGAAAAATTGGAAAGCCGCGTGCGCCAAGCGTGCCGCGAAATGTTTCGCGAACGAAAATTGTTGGATCGCATTTTGCCCGATATTGATAATGTGTTGGGCATCACGGCGGAAGATTTGGAAATGGGCGCGGCGGCGGATGCGGATATGGCGCGTCCCGAGCCGCTGTGGGATTTTCCGATGGAGGAGGCAGCCGATGATCGTGATGATTCTTGAAACGGTGCCCGTTTCGCTGCGCGGCGAATTGACGCGTTGGCTGATTGAACCGCACGCGGGAATTTTTGTGGGGCATGTGTCGGGGATGGTGCGAGACCGCTTGTGGGACAAGTGCTGCAAGCGGTTAAACCGGCGCGGCGGGGTGATACAGATTTGGTCAACGAACACGGAACAAAAATTCAAGATGCGCGCGCATGGAATAACGAAACGCGAAATAGTGGAGATGGAGGGCATCCAACTCATTCGCATCCCGCCAAGTGAAAATGAAAATCCTTCAAAAAAAACTTGATTGGAAGGGTATTCCCCACACGCGTGGGGGTGAACCGTCACCTCACGCGTAGGAAAGG
>SHND01000030.1 GCA_004295045.1 Chloroflexota bacterium
TGACCCGCGCGTGAAATTGATTTCGTTCACCGGTTCTAACGAAATCGGCAAGCTGATTGCGGTGCAATGCGCGCAAATGGGCAAACGCCTTTCGCTGGAACTCGGCGGCAAGAATGCGATTATTGTTCTCGACGACGCGGATGTTGATTTGGCAACCGATGGAATTATTTGGAGCGCGTTTGGGACGAGTGGACAGCGTTGCACCGCCACGAGCCGCGTGATCGTGACGCCTGACGTTCACAAAACAATCGCAGAACGCGTCGCCGAACGCGCGGCGAAATTGCGTTTGGGCAATGGCTTGCTGCCGACGACGGATGTTGGTCCCTTGATAAATCGCGCGGCAATCAATAAAGTTCACGAGTACAGCGAAATCGGCAAAGGCGAAGGGGCGGCGCTGCTCGTCGGCGGCGATTACGCGACGGAAGGCGAATTGGCGCGCGGTCATTTTTACAAGCCAACCGTGTTTGACCGGGTAACGCCGACGATGCGACTTGCGCAAGAAGAAATTTTTGGTCCGTCGCTTTCGATTATTCGCGCGGACTCGATTGACGACGCAATCAAAATCAACAACGGCGTAAATTTTGGATTGAGCGCGTCGGTGTACACTTCGAATGTGAACAAGGCATTTGAAGCGATGCGCGATATTGCAACGGGCATTGTGTACATTAACGCGGGAACGATTGGGAGCGAAGTGCAACTGCCGTTCGGCGGCACGCGCGGCACCGGCAACGGACATCGCGAAGGCGGCGGTCCGCCCGTTCTCGAAGTGTTTAGCGAATGGAAATCCATTTACGTGGATTATTCGGGAAAATTGCAGCGCGCGCAGATTGATACGGATTCTTTGGTGCAATAGTAAAGTAGTGCAATAGTGCGGTAGTAGGTAGCGCAACTATCGCACTATCGCACTATCGCACTATCGCACTATTGCACTATCGAACTACGTGACTATTCTTTTTCATCTCTCCGACCTCCATTTCGGTCCAAAATTTAACGCGCATTTGTCGGAATTGATTTTGCAAGATGTCGAAAACGCGAAACCTGACCTGACAATTCTCTCTGGTGATTTCACAATGCGCGCGCGAATAGAGGAATTTGAACAAGCGCGCGCGTACATTGAGAAATTACCAAAGCCGATTTTCACAATTCCGGGAAATCACGACCAGCCCTTGGTGCCTAATCTCGGCGTGATGTGGGAGCGCGCGACGACGCCGTGGGCGCGTTACAAAAAATATATTCACGCGACAGAGGACACGAGTCTAGCGCTCGCAGATCTTTTTGTTGTAGGCGTGAACAGCAACAATCGAATTGTCCCCGGCGGCATCTGGTCGGGTTCGCAGCGCAAATTTATTGCACAAGAATTTTCGCGCGCGCCAATAGGTGTTTGTAAAATTTTTGTGACGCATCATCATATCGAGTGGAACGGCAAGTATCGTCCGTTCGGCACATGGTTTCCCACCGCGCAATTGAATTGGCTGGCGAAACTTGGCGTCGAATTGATTTTGAACGGACACACGCACGTCCCATTGAATTTGCAGACAACCCAAGGCATCGTCATCGCGCAAGCGGGAACGTCCATGTCGGGACGCGTGCGTCACGGACACGGCAACGCGTACAATCGCATCAAGCTTGAACGCGATTCACTCACGGTTCAAATTATGGGCTATGATGAACACGCAGATAAATTCATTCAACGTTCCGAGAAGACTTTTCCCCGTCGCGCGTCACCGGTCGCCATATCCTCTCTTCAGGAGAAAACCGCATGAACATCGACAAGGTCGTCCTCGTGTATCCCAAACGCGACGGCAGAATTCTGGGCAAAGCGCAAGGTTCGCCTTATACGTTGATGCGGCTCGCGTCGTTGGTGCCGGATGAATTACCCGTCGAAATTTGGGACGAAGACCTTGCGCCCATTCCGTTTCACAAAATCACAAAAAATACGCTGATGGGCATTACGAGCAAGACGCTTTCGATTGAACGCGCGCAAGAGATCGCAGCTGGCGCGCGCAAGCGCGGCGCGCGCGTTGTCGTCGGCGGAACACACGCGACGCTTGCGCCCGAAGAAGTGAGTCAATGGGCGGATATTACTGCTGTGGGAGAAGGTTACTTTACGTGGCGCAAAATTATTGACGATGTGACGAATGATCGCGCGGAAAAAATGTATGTGGATGAATCGTGGGCAAATCTTGAGGGCGTCGCGCGTTTGACCGACCGCGTGCTGAACATGGTGAACGAGAAACGCGATTATTGGACGCCGTACATGGAAATCACGCGCGGCTGTCCGCGCAACTGCTCATTCTGCACCGCGATTCGCGTTTCGGGGCGCGTGATGCGGCATCGTCCGATTGATGAAGTGGTCGAAGAAATTGAACGCCGCGACATTAAACGTTTTTTTCTCACCGACGATAATTTCGGTTTGAACTTTCGCACCGACCCCGAATATATCGAACAACTTTTTCGCGCGCTCAAAAAGTTGCCGCTGAATGGATGGACGAATCAGGCGGAAATGATGGTGGGCGATTTTCCCGATTTGATCCAGTTGGCGAAAGAAGCGCACATGGACAAATTTTTTATCGGCTTTGAATCGGTCAACGCGGGCAATCGGCGCGACTTGGGCGGAAAATCCAAAGGGAATATTGAGGAATACAAACGCGTGATTCGCACCGTGCAAAAATTTGGCATTGGCGTCGTGGGACTTTTTGTTTTTGGATTGGATGCGGATACGCCCGATGTGTTTCAAAGCACTTGGGATTTTTGCAAAGAGAGCGGACTCGACAATGTAAGTTTTACCATTATGACGCCGTATCCGGGGACACCGTCGCGCGAGGAATACATTCGCGATGGACGTTTGCACCAGAACGTGCCATGGTCCAAGTATGACACCTCGCATGTCGTTTTTGATCCCGTGAGCATGACCGCCGACCAACTGCGCGAAGGATACGATTGGATTTGCCGCAAAGCGTATTCGCTGCCTTCGATTGCGACGCGCGGCGTACGCACCCTGCGTCGTCATCCGTTAAAAGTCGCGCGCCGCAAATTATTTTCATCGTTCAGCACCGATTTCGGTTATCGTCGTACGTATTCGTATCGGTCAGCGTAATCGCGTATCGCAAATCGCACAATCGAATCTGCATTGTGCATTCTGCATTGTGCATTCTGCATTGAGCATTCGACTCTCCGTCCTTCTCCCCATCTTTAACGAAGAACGCGAACTGGAACGTTGTTTGCAGATGGTTTTGGGTTCCCAAATCCCTTTTGAAATTATTGCGGTGGATGATGGTTCAACAGACGGGACGCCGCAAATCCTCGCGCGGCAAACCGATCCACGCTTGCGCGTGATTCGACATCAGCAAAATCGCGGCAAGGGTGGCGGGATTCAAACTGCGCTGGAACATGCGCGCGGTGATGTGGTGATTATTCAGGACGCGGATACAGAATACGATCCGCGCGATTGGGATGCAATGTTGAAATTGTATTGTGACGAAAGTGCGCGGAACCCAAGCGCGCGTCTTGTCGTCTATGGTGTGCGCGATTTATCATCGCAGCCATTGCTGGGACATTTAGGAAATGCGGGGCTAACGCTCATTACAAATTTGTTGTGCGGCACGCAGCTGCGCGACATGGAAACATGCTACAAACTCGTGCCGACACAACTGATGCGCGATTTGAACTTGAAATCGCGCGGCTTTGAAATTGAACCCGAAATTACGGCGAAATTGGCAAAACGGCGCGTGAAATTTTTGCAGACGCCGGTTTCGTATACACCGCGGAGTGACAAAAAACTGCGGCGCGTGCGCGATGGCACAAAATCATTGCTTGCTTTGTTCAAATTTCGGTTCAGCGATTAACAAAATATTTATTTGACCGTCCTGAACCCACTCGTTATAATGAATTTCGGTTTTCCACAGATTTTCCCTCGACGGCGAGAACGAGAAACGATAACCACACGAATGTGTCAAAGTTTTGACCATTCACAGTAACTTGTTACGGAGGCATCCCTTGCGCGTTTTACTGATCAACCCACGTTTTCATTTACCCATTGACACACGCACGACACCCCATCTTGGCATCGCGTATCTTGCCGCCATGAGCGAACGCCGCGGCGACGAGGTCGCAGTTTTCGACCAGGATGTCGAAGATGAAAAGTTGACCGATTTTGTGCGCCGCTTTCAACCGGACTTGGTCGGCATTGGCACGAATACGCCCCAAGTCAAGCAAGGTTGGCTCTGCGCGCGTGAAGTGAAATCTGTATTACCGAACGCGGTCACCGTACAAGGCGGTCCTCATGTTTCGGCACTTCCTGAAGAAAGCGCGGCGCGTCCCGAAATTGATATGGTGGCGCGCGGCGAAGGCGAAGATACATGGATTGACATTTCCAATCACCTCGAACAATGGAAAGCGGGCAATCCAAATTTCAAAGTTCAAGACCTGCATGATCCACAGCAAAAAATGCTCGACAAAATTTTGGGCATAACCTATATGACGACGGCGGGTAAACTCAGACATACGCACGAACGCCCATCCGTCGCCGATTTGGATGCGCTGCCGTTCCCGGCGTACAAGTATTTCAAAATGGACCGTTACTCGTCGCTCCAGCCCGCAATGGATGCGATTGATAAGGGCAAATCGTTTTCGATGATGACGTCGCGCGGCTGTCCGTACCGTTGCACCTTTTGTTCGCAATCGGTGATGGCGGAAAAATGGCGCGCGCGTTCGCCCGAAAGCGTGATTGCGGAATGGAAACATTTGGTCGAAGATTATGGCGCGCAAGAAATCGGTTTGCTGGACGACAGCGCGAACATTGACCGCAAGCGTTTATATCGGTTGAGCGAACTGCTGATTCAAGAAGGACTGCACACCAAAGCGCAGTGGGTGATGATCAATGGCATCCGCGCGAATCTCGCCGATACGGAATTGTTGGGCAAGATGAAAGAGGCGGGCTGCAAACGCGTCGCGTTCGGTGTCGAAACGGGCGACGAAGACATTCTCGAAAGCATTGACAAACGCGTGACGCACGACCAGATTCGTCAAGCGTTCAAAAACGCGCGCAAGGTCGGAATGGAAACTGTCGGCTTTTTCATTATCGGTTTGCCCGGCGACACCGAAGAGACAATGGAAAAAACCATCAAGTTCGCGTGCGACCTCGACCCGCTCGTCGCAAACTTTTCGATGATGACTCCGTATCCCGGCACCAAAGTGTGGGAGCAGGTGCATCGCAACGGCGGACGTATGTTGGTCAAGGACTGGCAGGATTACGTGTTCTTTGAAGGCAAGGCGCGTTATGAGATGGGACCGACGACGGCGGAACTACAAGAGCGCAAATGGAAGGAAGCGTATCGCCGCTTTTATTTGCGCCCGCATCGCATCGCGCAAACGTTGATGCGCGAATCTACGTGGAAGAATTTCCCGCGCACCGTGAGCATGGCAATGAAAATTGTGCTGCCGAAAAAGACCAAGGACGACAAAGTCAAGCAAATGATTGAAGAGACGCAGCAAGTGGCGTGCTGAGCGGAGGCGCGAAATGATGAATGTGAAGGAAATCGAGTCTGCGATTGCGGAACTTGACCAGGAAGCAGTTTGGGAGCTTGCAAAATGGTTTGAAGAATTTCAAGCCGAACTTTGGGACAAGGAGATTGAGGAGGACATCTTGGCTGGGCGACTTGACGCTCTCGCGGATGAAGCGCTCCGCGATTTAGATGAGGGACGCGTCACCGACTTGTGAAACACCGCGCCAATCCCAAGTTTTGGAGTTTTTACAAAGCGTTGCCGAAAGATGTTCGCGACCTTTCTGACAAGAATTTCCAACTGCTAAAGCGTGACCCATATCATCCTTCGTTACACTTTAAACGAGTTGGGCGCTTTTGGACCGCACGCGTTGGGCTGGAGTATCGCGTGATTGCTGCTCAGCGTGAACAGGACATAGTTTGGTTTTGGATTGGCCCGCATGTTGAGTACAAACGATTATTGAGAAAAAAGTGAATATGCAAAAATCAACCCCTCCCCTTCTCCACGGCTTGCCCGTCATTGGTAACTTGCTAGAATTTCAAAAAGACCGTTTCACTTTGCTGCGGCGCGGCTATGAAACACTCGGTCCGATCTTTACAATTCAACTCGGACCCAAGCCCGCCGTCGTACTCATTGGTCCTGAGTATCATGATTTCTTTTTCCGCGAGACGGACAAAATTCTTTCGATGGACAAGGCGTATCAATTTTTGAGCGTCATGTTCGAAGGCGCAGCATTCACTGCCGGACCGGCTGAATATGATGCGCAGCGGCACATTGTCCTCGCGCCATTCGCAGGAAAAAAGATGCCCGGCTATGTCGAAATCATGGTCGAGGAGATCACAAACTGGCTCGACAGCTTGGGCGAGGCAGGCACGTTCGAAGTGGTCTCGGCATTTACGCGCATCACGCAGTACGTCGGCGCGCACGCGTTGATGGGGCGCACATTTCGCGATCAATTAGGTGACGAATTTTGGGATTTGTATGCGGAGTTGTCGGGCGGCATTGACGCGGTGTTGCCGCCGAATCTGCCGCTGCCGAAATTTATCAAACGTGACCGCGCCAAGAAAAAATTGCGCGCGCTGATTCAGCAGGTGATTGATGAACGTCGCGCGCAGCCCGGACAGCACAATGATTTCTTGCAAGATTTCGTCAACGCCAAATATAAAGACGGGCGTCCGTTTCCTGATGATTTGATTGTGAGTTTGATTTTGGCGCTGGTGTTTGCGGGACACGAAACGACGGCGGGGCAGGGCAGTTGGGCGCTGATTCTACTTTTGCAGAATCCAGAATATTTATTCAAACTGCGCGCAGAACTCGACGAACATTTTCCGCCGGGTACGCCGTTCACCCATCAAGTTTTGCGAAATTTGCCGCATCTCGATTGGGCGCTCAAAGAAACGGAACGTTTGCGTCCATCGGCAGATATTATTTTTCGATACAATCTTGAGGGATATGAAATCGGAGATTATTATGTCCCCAAAGATTGGTTGACGATGCTTGTGCCGCGCGTCGCGCATCTGAATCGCGAAATTTTTACAGCGGTTGACCAGTACGACCCCATGCGCTTTTCGCCTGAACGCGCGGAAGACAAAGTTGCTGATTACACGTTGATTGGCTTTGGCGGCGGCAGGCATCGCTGCGCGGGGTACAACTTTGCGATGAATGAAATGGCAGCGTTCGTCGCGTTGGTATTGCAGCGTTATGAATTGACACTATTGGATAAAACTCCCGGCATCCAATATGGACTCGGCGCGCCGCGCCCAACGCCGACGCGGATTGGATATCGGGCGCGCGTGCAAGCGCGTCAAGAGCTAGGGAACGCCGCCTTGATTCAAAGTGACGCAGCAGGTGGCGTGTTGAAACGATGACGATTAAAGTTCGGGATCTGATCAAGCTGTTGGAAAATGACGGATGAGCGCTTGTGCGAACGAACGGCAGTCATTGCCAATTTCAACATCCAACGAAACGCGGGACAGTCACTGTTTCCGGAAAACCAAGTCTTGATATTCCGCCAGGGACGCTCCATAGCATTTTGTAACAAGCAGGGCTAAAGGGGAAAGAACAAAGTGGTGAATAGTATGAAATATGCAGTCGTGCTAGAAAAAGAGCCACAGAGTTCTGGTGCGTATGTGCCTGATCTGCCTGGCTGTGTTGCTCTCGGCGAAACAAAAGCAGAGACGATGGAGCTAATCCGCGAGGCGATGGAATTGCATTTGGAAGCACTGCGCGAGGAAGGTGAACGTGTGCCTGAACCCGCGTCAAGCATTGAATATGTGCAAGTCGCGTTCACACAGTAAATCATCTTTCTGTGCTGTCAAGTACAATGAAAAAAAGTCCGCAACATCAATTTGCAATTTGTCTGCATGCGGATGAAGAGGATATGTTGACGCCTCGGCGTATCTATGAGGTGTTGCCGGACGAATCCGCCGCCAAGTCGAATTATCTTCGAGTGATTGATGACGAAGGTGAGGATTATTTGTATCCTGCTGACAACTTTGTGTTGGTCGAATTTGCGCCAAATGTGGAACATGCGCTTTTGGAGGCGGCATAGATTCTTGGATGAGCATGCGCGTTAAGCATGGCGGCAAAAATTGTACTACCGAAAAAGACCAAAGACGAAAAGGTAAGGGCGATGATCGAACAGACACAGCAGTGGAATCATGGTGTCATAAATTCCTTCTTGAGGCAGAAAAATGGCAGAGACTTTTCGCACAACAGTAAAGTATGAGTTTATACGAGGGTCGACACGAGCGGAGCGGACATACACCTTCGACTATGTGTCTGTCCCGCCGTTGTCTACTGGTCGGACGATTGAGGACGTCTTTCGCAAATCAATTGGGCGTAGTACCACTGCTCTCGTGAAGCAGGTTCTCACAGATTTGTATCGTTTTCTTGTTTTCAGCAATTATGCAAAATTTGATGATAATCATCGCGAGCGGTCGGAATCTTTAAAAGAACTAGATTCGCAATATCCTTAGCTGGGAAAATGGTGGAGGCGCAGAGTTTTGGCGCATCAAATCACAAGTCACAATCAACAAATACACTTGGCGCAGTCGTATATTTGTTGATGAATTCAAAGAACTCGAAGGAAACCAATCAGGTTCTTGGCGGAATCTTGGTGGCTATGCTCTCTCACAAAAAATTCACCAAGCCCTCAAGGATTGATGCGGAAATGTGAGTACGGCTTGCGGATGAAATCATTCTTCAATTTCGGAAAATCCAATTCCTCGCCCAAGGCGAGCAGTGACGGCATCAAACGTCTCTGGGTTGACTTGGGCGACGCGGGCGTTTTTGTGTATCCCGCCGGCGCGCACGACCGCTGGCAAGACCATGGGCTTGGCTTGCTGCGAACGATTATGCGCGACAACGGCATCGAGACGGATATGTTCTCGCTGCGCTCGCTGAAAAAATGGGACGAGCTGCCCAAGCGTTTGGAAGGGTATGACCAACTCATCCTGAACATCCGCAGCTATACGTATCCGTTCGCGTACAAAGCCGCGAAAACATTCAAGCAGGTGAATCCGAACGGTTTGGTCATCACCGGCGGAATGCACGCGACCGTTGCGCCGGACGAGATGGAAAACGTGCCCGAGTTTGATTACATCTGCGGCGGGCCCGGCGAAAATACAATCGTTGATTTGGTACGAGACCCGAAAGCATTTCCGCGCCAAGTGATGGGTGTCGGCGCGAAAAGTATGTCCGACTGGCCCATGATGGATCGCACCATGTGGCCCAATCCCAAGTTAAAAGATTTTCCGTGGCCCCTCGAACCCGAATGCGGTTGGGGACCCGGACCAGTGGCGACGATTCTGACCTCGCGCGTGTGTCCGTGGCAGTGTGTGTTTTGCAATGAATCGTCGTACATTGCCAACATGGGGCGCAAAAGCGTTGACCAAGTGATTGACGAATTAAATTTCCTCGATGAAAAATATGGTCCGCTCGGTTCGGTGGTCATTCACGATTCGATGTTTTTTCAACATCCCGCGTGGCTGCGCGAATGGCTGGAAAAATATCCGCGCAAAGCGCGAAAAACGTGGCCCTATTGGGCGGCGGGACGCAGCGACACGGTGCGTCAATGGCCAGATTTATTTGAAGCACTCGTGCGCGAAACGAATTGGAATATTATCTCGATTGGTTTTGAATCGGGCAGCGATCGCGTGTTAAAAATTTTGAATAAAGAATGTACCGCCGAAGACAACATCATTGCGATCGAGCATTTGAACCGCATTGGCGATTCGATGGAACGCGCCGGGCAGGACCCACCGAAATTTTGGGCGAACATCATGCTCGGCATTCCCGGCGAGCGTCCCGAAGACGCCTTTGAAACGATGCGGATGCTTAAACGGATGAAACGCGTGCTCCCTTCAATCTCGTATTACGCGCCATACCCCGGTTCGCTGCTCGGCTATCAATTGATTGCCGAAGGCAAAAGTTTAATGTCCAAAGAAAATTATCATCGCTATCCCAACGATGAAAAATTAAAGGGCATTGATTACGCGTTCTATAATGATTTGATGGCGGGAAAATTTGACGCGGAAATTAACAAGGGTTTGAATGGCAACGCGCGCGGCGCGGAAGTTTATACGGGTCAGTTGATCAAAGCATGAGCAGTTTCAACAATCCCCATCACATTTTTCTCTTTGAGATGACGAACGGCAAACAAAAGTTAGCGTATGGCGCGACCGCGCAAGACGCGTTTGAAAGTTTGCGCCTGCGTTTATCGGATCAAGAGATGCAGTTGGTTTTGCCGGACAAGTACATTCGCATCCCGCAGCGCGAGCTGCAAAAGCATGTACACAATTTGGGATAGGGATCGTTTGTCTGCATTGAATTTTCGAATCAGTAGACAGGTAGACAGGCGCAGCCCTTGTCCGCCTGTTTTTGTTTTCGCTCAAGTTGTTTGAGTCCATGCTGCGACGCGGTATAATTTCACGCGTGAAATACGTATTAATTGCAGCAGCTGTTTGTCTTTTTTGTGGCTGCGCGGCGACGCCAACATTACCCGCGCCAATCCCGACGATTGAAACCAATACGCCAGCGCCCACGCCCTTTCCCACTTCGATAGACACCTTTTACAACGCGCCCGCATCCTACACGCGCGATTTGGGCAAGCGCACGCAGACGATTCAGTTGGGCGTTAGCCCTGATTTTGCGGCACGTCCCGTCCTGCCGTTTTATGGATTGTCGCTCTCGGATGAAAAATTTGCAGAGCGTTTGTTTGAAGCCATCACCTATAATCATTTTTTTCGGTGGCAGGAAGCGGATTGGGCGAAACGTTCCAACGTCCGTTATGATGATTTTACGCAGCGGCTCGCTGCCGGTGAAGATTTGAGCTATCCGGTGATGGATACTTCAACAGGTGGCGAACACGCGCAGATTCAGAAAGTCAATCCCGCGGCGGACATGAACATCTTGATGATTCCGCGCCATGACGGTTTCGTAACCTTTCCGGGTTCCGCCACCGATCCGGGGCTGAGCATCAAGAACACAATTCATGCCGATGGTTCAATCACGGTGCGCGTGCCGCTTGTGTACGCCCAGGTGATTTCGTACAAAAAGGGCAATCCTCAGATCCAGGACATTGCTCGCACGTCCATTTTGCTTGCGTTGATGGAGCTCGGTATTCCGCCTCACATCATCACAGCCAATGACCTCAAGGCGATTAATACTTGGTGGCAGACACAACCCGAAAAGAATTTGCATCAGTATCAATACGAGTATCTGAAAAAACTCTTGTCGGACCAAGACGGCAAATCAATTTTGCGCTTGTGGGATGAACAATCGTAATCATGTTGACTTCTCTCTTACCCAAAATTCCGCTCTACTGGTCGTTTTATCGCAACGGCTATCCAAAGATGCTGCCCTTCAGCATCGTCATCAGCATTTCGTATCGCTGTAATTCAAAATGCAAAACGTGCGATGTATGGCGCAAGCCAAACGACGACATGACGCTGGAAGAGTGGACGAAAACATTTCAACACATCGGGCGCGGTCCAATTTACATGACGTTCACTGGCGGTGAACCTTTTCAGCGCAAAGATTTGCCCGAAATGGTCATCGCCGCGTATACGCATTGCCGCCCCGAATACATTACGATTCCGACAAATGGGATTTTGACGCCGCGCATTTTGGAGGGCGTGGACAAAATCTGTGAGAACGCGAAACATTCACGCATCGGCATCAATCTCTCGCTTGACGGGATCGGACAAGAGCATGATGAAATTCGTATGGTGCCGGGAAATTGGGAACGCGCAATGAAAACGTGGGCGGGATTAAAAGAATTACAAGCAAAACACAAGAATCTCGTCCTCTCCATCCACAGCGTCATCTCCAAATACAATATCAAACGTTTCCGCGAAATTTATCGCGACCTCCAGCCGTTAAAACCCGATTCGTACATTACCGAAGTCGCGGAAGAACGCGTCGAACTCGACACAGTTGGGATGGACATTACACCCATTGCGCGCGAGTACGGACCTATCGCGGATTTTTTGAGCGAACACGCGCGGAATACGCCCGCGCGCGGTTTTGCGCGTTTCACGCAAACGTTTCGCGCGCACTATTATCAACTCGCCAAGCGCACGTTGTTTGACCAAACGCAGGCGATTCCCTGTTTCGCGGGTTGGGCGAGCGGACACATTGCGCCGAACGGCGATGTGTGGTCGTGCTGTATTCGCGCACAGCCCGTCGGCAATGTGCGACGCACGAATTATGATTTGCGTCCGATTTGGTTTGAAGAAGTTGGCACGATGCGAACCTTGAGAAAAAGCATCAAGAACAACGAGTGCGCGTGTCCGATGGCGAACGCGAGTTATGCGAACATGCTGCTGCATCCACCAACGATTCTCCAAGTTGCGCGCGAATTGTTGACGCGTCCGAATGTGCCGTTGGAGAAACATGGCATGGGTGAACCGATAGAGCTGGTGAATTAGAGGTTCGAGATTGAACGCGAGTCTATGTCAAGCTAGATTCGCGTTTCTATTTCAAAAAAGTTTCCCTTATTTGTGAATCGCTTTACAATCAAAATGGGCGATGTTATAATTATCACAGAATTAGTGTAGGGGCGGTGGCTTGTCCCCGCCCGGTTCTTTGAAAAGTGTGAGTTTATGCCGAATCAAGTAATCCCCGCAAATCAAATCCGCACACCCGAAGATAAATCAGGCGCGATGGGCACCGTCTTTTTCAAGTTGGAAGACGCGGTGCGTTGGGCGCGCACGAAATCTATGTGGCCCCTCTTGTTCGGGCTGGCGTGCTGCGCGATTGAAATGATGGCGACGTTCGCCTCGCACTTTGACCTCGCGCGCTTTGGCATGGAAGTGTATCGCGCCTCACCGCGCCAAGCGGATTTGATGATTGTGGCGGGGCGCGTCTCGCGCAAAATGGCGCCCGTCGTGCGTCAGCTGTACGACCAAATGCCTGAACCGAAATGGGTGATTGCGATGGGCGATTGCGCGTCGTGCGGCGGCGTCTACAACAATTACGCGATTTTGCAAGGCGTAGACGAAATTATTCCGGTGGACGTGTATGTTTCGGGCTGTCCGCCGCGTCCCGAAGCGTTGATGTACGGCATTTTGCAGCTTCACGAAAAAATCAGATCGGGCGAACCGCGCGGACAAATCAAGATCGAGAATTGGGGACTGCGAGGTTAAGTATGGCAGTCGCAACTCCGATTTCAGAAACCACAACCTTTCTCGTCACTGACCCGGTCGCGCGCCTGCGCGAAAAATTCGGCGACAAAATTTTGAACGTCGCTGAATTTCGCGGCGAAACGACAATTACCGTCGCCCGCGAAAATCTGGTAGAGCTTACCACGATGCTGCGCGACGAACTGGGTTTTGACCAATTGGTGGATGTGTCCGCGCTCGATTGGTTTTTGCAGGCAAAGAACGCGCCGAATCCGGACGAACTTTTATTCGACGGCAAATCGCTCGACGAGATAGAGCCGTCCGCGCGTTTTCAAGTCCTCTACCATTTTCTTTCGCATTCGCTCAATGCGCGCATTCGCCTCACCGTGCATCTGAACGAGTCCGACGCGAATGTTCCCTCCGTGACGCCGCTTTATTCCGGCGCGAATTTTTTTGAACGCGAAGTGTACGACATGCTCGGCGTCAAATTTGTTGGGCATCCTTTCATGCGTCGGATCCTGATGCCCGACGATTGGAAGGGCTTTCCGCAGCGCAAAGATTACGCGCTCGGATATGAGACGGTTGAATTCACACACAACATTGATGCGATTGAAGCGCGCAAACCCAAAGCGATTCCGCCGCCTAAACCGCAAGAAGCGATTTTTGAAATTGATGGCGAGAGCACCGAAATTCCAATCGGCGCGGGGATGACTGTTACTACGTCTGCCGTACAAGAATTTCAAGACCCGTCGAACGAAACGATGCTGATCAATTTGGGTCCGCATCATCCTTCGACACACGGCGTTCTGCGCGTGGGAATGCAGATGGCGGGCGAAAAAATTGTGGGCGCGATGCCCGATGTGGGCTATTTGCACACGGGCATTGAAAAGAACATGGAGTACAAAACGTACACCAAAGCGATTACGCTCACCGACCGCATGGATTATTTGTCGCCATTGTTCAACAATTTGGGCTTTTGCCTTGCGGTCGAAAGACTAATGGAGGTCCAAGTTCCCGAACGCGCGAACATTTTGCGCGTCCTCTTGTGCGAAATCAATCGTATCGCGTCACATCTCGTCGCCGTCGGCACGAACGCGATGGACATTGGCGCCGTCAGCATGTTCACGTACGCCTTTCGCGAACGCGAATACGCGCTCGATATTTTTGAAATGGTGAGCGGCGCGCGCATGATGACGACCTACTTTCGCATCGGCGGCTGCGCGCTCGACGTGCCGATGGGTTTTTCGGACAAGGTGCGCGAGTTTGTGCCGATGATCAAGCGTCGCATTGAAGAATATCGCGCCTTGCTCGACAAGAATCCGATTTGGGTTGAACGCACGCGCGGAGTGGGCGAATACACGCGCGAAGATGCGCTGCAATTGTCATTGACAGGTCCGTTATTGCGAGCGACGGGCGTGAATTGGGATTTGCGCAAACAGCAGCCGTACTGTGGATATGAAACGTACGAATTCGATGTTCCCATCAACGAACAATCCAACAAGGGCGACATTTACGAATTGTATCTGTTAAAGATTTTGGAAATGGAACAATCGCTGCGCATCATCGAGCAATCGCTGGAACGCCTAAACATTACCGCAGGTCCCGTCATTACCACTGACCGCAAAGTCGCTCCGCCGCCCAAAGAGGAATTGAACGTGAGCATGGAGGCATTGATCCACCATTTCAAACTTTGGACGGAAGGATTCAAACCGCCGGTCGGTTATGTGTATCAAGCGATTGAATCACCGCGCGGTGAATTGGGTTTTATGGTTTCTTCCGATGGCACCAACAAACCACATCGCGTCCGCGTCCGCGCGCCCAGTTTTGCGAATTTGCAGCTGCTCGGACACGTCGCCCCCGGTTATACGATTTCCGACATGGTGGGGCTGATTGCGATGACAGATATTGTGTTGGGGGACGTTGACCGGTAATGGATAAAATCATTCTCCGCAATCAAGACATTCCTGATATTTCCGACATTGACGTGTACGAACGCAATGGCGGTTACGAGGCGTTGAAACGCGCGGTTCAAGGCATGACGCCCGATCAAGTGACCGACGCGGTAAAAATATCCGGTTTGAAAGGACGCGGTGGCGCAGGTTTTCCAACGGGCTTGAAATGGAGTTTTCTGCCAAAGGGCGTGTTCCCGCGTTATCTCGTAGTCAATGCCGATGAATCGGAACCCGGAACGTTCAAAGACCGCGAGATCATGGAAAAAAATCCACACCAATTTATTGAAGGGGTGATCATTTCCGCGTACGCGATCCAAAGCCATCACGCGTTCATTTACATTCGCGGGGAATATCCTGCGGCGGCGCGCATTCTCGAAGAAGCGATTGAAGCGGCGCGCGCGCGCGGTTATGTTGGTGAGCAGGTATTGGGCGGCGATTACAAAGTCGAAATCACGGTGCATCGCGGCGCGGGCGCGTACATTTGCGGCGAAGAAACTGCGATGCTCGATTCACTCGAAGGGAAATTGGGAATGCCGCGCGTAAAACCGCCATTTCCCGCCGTCGTCGGTCTGTACGGCAAGCCCACCGTCATCAACAATGTTGAGACGCTCGCAAACGTTCCCCCAATCATTGACAAGGGCGCAGAATGGTACAAAAGCATCGGCACGGAAAAATCATCCGGTCCGAAAATTTTTTGTGTCAGTGGTCATGTGAATCGTCCGGGCAATTACGAAGCGGCGCTCGGTTCCATCACGCTGCGCGACTTGATTTTTGGCAAAGAGTATGCGCAAGGCGTGCGCGGCAACAAGAACGTCAAAGCGATTCTCACCGCCGGCGCAAGCGCGCCAATGCTCACCGCGCAGCATCTCGACACGAAACTCGATTACGAGGCAATTGCCGCCGCGGGTTCTATCCTTGGCTCGGCGTCCATCATCGTGCTGGACGAGGACACCGACATTCCATGGGCGACGCAAAAGATGAGCGAATTTTTCAAGCACGAGTCGTGTGGCAAATGCACGCCGTGCCGCGAAGGGACGTATTGGCTGCTCGTATTGATGCAACGCGTGAACGAAGGCAAAGCGTCTATGCAAGATATTGAAATGCTGTCAGTGGTTTCGTCGCAAATAATGGGGCGCACCCTTTGCCCGCTGGGCGAATTTGCCACGTCGCCGGTGACGGGTTCGTTGAAATGGTTCAAGAACGAGTATGAGGCGAAGGTGAAGGGGAATGGACATTCGTAGAAGGTAGATAGGGATACACGGAAACAGGTAGGACGATCTTTGGAAATGCTCATTCCGGCAGTAAGCAAGCGCGCAGAGTTATTGAGTCCCGAACGTGTTCCACATTTGACAACTGAGGAACGCGCACAAGTGGACGAACTCTTGGCGCGTCTGGAAATGGAATGTGAAGCAGATGTCTCGCGCGTGATTTTGTACGGATCAAAAGCGCGCGGGGATGCGGTGGAATGGTCTGATGTTGATCTGCTTGTCGCAACGAAGAATGGGGGGCAGCAGGTAAAAAAAATTTGTCGTGAGTTTGAGTATGATGATTCCTTTGTGGCAACGCAAGTTTTTTCGCGCGCGAGTTGGGAAAATTTTCAGCGATTGAAATTGCCTTTTTACGTGAATGTGCGCCGCGATGGGATTGAGTTGTGGGATGAATTCGCTGCTCATTTGGAGGAAATACAAGTGCCACTCGATTTTCCTGAAGGCGAATCCCGCCCACTTGATTATGCAACCATTGAAGTCATTCGGTTGTATGTTGCCGAGTCGCGCGAAATGTGGCGCAACGCACAGGTGATTGAAGCGGATGGCAGATCATTATACGCGTTGCCGTCCGCGTATCGTGCAGCATTCAGTTCGGCAACGGCAGCGCTCTATACGGTCAATGTAGTCCGTGACAAACACAAGGGCGTTCGCGATGCCATCAGCCAATTCTTGGTGAAACCGAAATTACTTGAGGAAGAATACAAAGACATTTATGTCCGGCTCTTTGACGCGCGTGGCTACGTGGATTATGGCAAAGCCAAAGGCGAAACTCAAAATGAGTTGACACCGGAGCAAGCGACAAACCTTTTGCGCGGCGCGGAACGCCTGCTTGCGCGCTTTGAACATTTCTTGCGCGAACGCGGCGCGATGATTGATTGAGGTAGCTTGTAGATGCCCAAAGTAACGATTGACGGTCAAACAATTGATGTCCCCGCAGGTACGCTCGTCGTCGAAGCGGCGAAACCGCTTGGCGTGCACATCCCGGTTTTTTGTTATCACCCCAAGATGCAGCCCGTCGGCATGTGCCGCATGTGTATGGTGAAAATTGGCACGCCGAAAATGGACCCCGCGACGAAACAGCCTGTGCTGGATGAAAAAGGCAGCGTCGTCGTCAACTGGATGCCAAAATTACAAACGGGCTGCACGACCGTTGTTTCCGAAGGCATGACCGTCGAGACGATGGCGCCCGATGCGATTGACGCGCGCCGCAGCATGATCGAATTTTTGTTGACGAGTCATCCGCTCGATTGTCCCGTTTGCGACAAGGGCGGCGAATGTCCGTTGCAAGACCACACGCTGAACTACGGTCCCGGCAAATCGCGTTTTTACGTCGAATCGAAATTCCACAACGACAAAGCGGTGCCGCTTTCGCCGCTCATCATGCTCGATCGCGAGCGCTGTATTCAATGCGCGCGCTGCATTCGTTTCCAAGACGAAATCGCGGGCGAACCTGTGCTCGGTTTTGCGGATCGCGGGCGCGGTTTGGAAATTACGACGTTTGACGACCCGCCGTTCGATTCCAATTTTTCAGGCAACACGATTGATATATGTCCCGTTGGCGCGCTCACCTCGCGCGATTTTCGTTTCACCGCGCGCGTGTTTGAATTGAATGACCATCCCTCTATTTCGCCGATGAGTCCCGAAGGCGCGAACATTTACATCGGCGAGCGCGACAATGAAATCAAACGCATCACGCCGCGCGAAAATGAAGCGGTCAACGAAATTTGGTTGAGCGACAAAGACCGCTTTGTGAATCACTTTGCTTATTCGGCGGAACGCTTGACGACGCCAATGATTCGCGCGGAAGCCGATTTGAAACCTGTTTCGTGGTTTGAGGCGTTGACCTTTATGGCGAATCGTTTGCGCCCAACGATTGCAGAAGGCGGCGGCAAAACCATCGCGGGACTCGCAGGCGACCGCGTTTCAAACGAAGACTTGTATCTGTTCCAAAAATTATTCCGCGAGGTTCTCGGCTCAAACAATCTCGACCATCGCGTCGGTTGGTCACAATGGAATGCGGGCGACGAGCTTGTGAAAAATTTTGGCGCGGGCGTCGGGACGAATCTTGGTGAATTTGGCAAAGGTTCAACGATTCTCGTACTCGGCGCGGATCCGCAAAACGAACAACCTGTGATGCGTTTGCGTTTGTCGAAAGCGGCAAAGCAGGGCGCGAACTTGATTGTGGCGAACGGGCGCGTAACCAAATTAAACGGATCCGCGCAACAATCCATCATTTACAAATATGGCGCGGAAGCGAATTTCTTGTACGGCATTTCGCGCGCGCTGATTGATGCTGGGTTACACAAGGCGGAAAGAGCGAATGGCGTTGATGATTTTGTGAGCGCGTTGAATTTGCCCGTCGCCGACTATGCAGATCAAGCGGGTGTGTCCGAAGACGCGTTGAAAAAGATTGCCGAGAGTTTTGCGGCGAGCGAAAATGGAATCATTCTTTTTGGACGCGAGTTCATGTTCGCGATGCAAAACGATCCTGCGGTGGAAGCGGCACTGAACGCGCTGGTTTTGTTGAGCGGGCATTTTGGCAAAAAGAATAATGGCGTCATCGCGCTCTATCCGCACAATAATTCGATGGGCGCGGTGGATATGGGTATTTTGCCGAAAGAGGGCGGACTGTCCGCGAAAGATTTCGGATTGAAATCCAAAGTCCTCTACATTGTTGCGGCAGACCCCGCGCGCGATGATCCTAAATTCCGCAATCCGGGATTTTTGATCGTTCAAGATTTGTTCCTCACCGAAACCGCGCAAAAAGCAGATGTTGTTTTGCCTGCCGCGTCATGGGCGGAACGCGATGGCACGTTTACCAGCATTGAGCGCCGCGTGCAATATTTCACGCGCGCGCTCGAGCCAATGCCAAATGCGCGCGCCGATTGGGAAATTATTCAAGACGTCGCCAACGAACTCGGCGCGCGCTGGAGTTACGATTCCGCGTCGGATGTGATGAACGAAATTTCGCAAACCGTTCCGCAATACGCAAAGATGTCGCACGAGCGTTTGCGCGTCACCGCGCGGCGGCGTTCCTCAGTCCAAACGGTTGGCGGCGATTCGGCGGAACCGGTGCAAATGGCGCTCGGTCAATTATTCGGCGATGTGAGCGGCGCGCAGTGGGCGAGCGTTTCGGAAATCAACGCGGACGCACGCTTTGATGTGAAATTTGTGGAGACAGACGACAGACGGCAGACGACCGACGGCGCGTATCTGGCAGTCACACGGGCGTTGTTTGATCGCGGCTCGTTGATACATTATTCGGAAATCGTTCAATCGCGTATTCCCGCCGCGGCTGTCGAAATCAATTCGCACGATGCGGAAGAGTGGGGCATTACCGATGGTGAACGCGTAAAAATCACTTTGCAAATAAAACCGCCGCGTGTGTTAGAGTTGAACGCGCGTGTGGACGGAACGGTGCCGCAGGGCGTCGTCGCGGTTGCGAACAATTTGGATGGCACAGCGAATTTGCCGATGGGGGCGCGAGTCAAGATAGAGAAAGCATAATGCCAAGAAAAAACACGACGCGAACCAAAAAGCAGACGGTGATTCGTAAACGCCCAATCCGTTCGGGGACTATTTCCACTTTGTCGCGCAATAAACGCATCACAAAACGACAAATGCAGTGGGTTGTTAATCGTCTCGTTGACGCATTGCATCCTGAAAAAATTATCTTGTTCGGTTCGTATGCGTATGGCAAGCCGAATGCGGATAGTGACGTTGATTTGCTCGTAATCGCAAAGAGCAATGAGCGTATTTCTGTTTTGACCGGCAATGCCTATCGCGCAATTCTTGATAAAACATTCCCGATTGATATTTTGGTTCGGACTCCGCAATGGATGGCGCACCGATTGCAGTTGAACGATTTTTTCATTCACGATGTTGTGAAGCGAGGGCGCGTCCTTTATGATAGCGCAAGTAGCGCAAGATTGGATTGATTTCGCCGAAGAAAATTATCGCGTTGCGCTGCGCGAGAATCGGCACATCAAATATCCCGCGCACAATACAGTTTGTTTTAACGCGCAGCAATGCGTCGAAAAGTATCTCAAAGCATATTTGGTGCAACATGAAATCCCGTTTCCGTTCAAGCACGAGTTGGGTACTTTGTGTCAGTTATGCGCGAGCAAAGAACCAGCCTTTCTTTTGATTAGCCCGATTGCGGTGAATTTGAATCGCTACGCGGTGGA
This sequence comes from Chloroflexota bacterium, assembly GCA_004295045.1. GTDB lineage: Bacteria > Chloroflexota > Anaerolineae > UBA4142 > SHND01 > SHND01. The sequence continues at coordinate 20,535 of SHND01000030.1, forward strand.
AGCGCGTTATCCGGGTTTGCAAACAACTAAAGAGGACGCGCTGGACGCGATAAAGGATATGAAGGATTGCCGCCAATTCATCCGCGCGCGTTTGGGGTTGAAATAATCGAGGTTTCCAATGTTTGAAGGTTTATACGCACTCGTCAAAGGGTTGCTCACGACGGGCAAGGAAATGACGCAGCCGCCCGTGACGTATCAATACCCAGAAGTCAAAAAGCCGGTGCCGCCGCGTTTTCGCGGACGACATGAATTGAAACGCCACGAAAACGGTTTGGAAAAATGTATCGGCTGTTCGCTGTGCGCGGCGGCGTGCCCTGCCGATGCGATTTATGTGAAACCTGCCGCGAACAGTGATGCGGAGCGTTTCTCGCCCGGCGAACGCTACGCAGAAAATTACGAAATCAATTTGCTGCGTTGTATCTTTTGCGGTTTTTGCGAAGAGGCATGTCCGACGGGCGCGATTGTTTTGGAACACGATTACGAATTGGCGTATTACGACAGGCGCAGCGCCATCATCACCAAAGAGCAATTGATCGTCGCGCCGCCGAAACCAAATCTCAGCACTCCGCGTGCAATGCCTGACCCCGGAAATTTATATGCCGCGATTCCCCCCGTCAAAGGCGGCATTGAACCAGTGAATATCGTCGAAATGGCGAAACACGAGTAGCCGATAGCCGATAGCCGATAGCTGCGACAAAAATCGTCGCGTTGCCATCGGCTATTTGCTATCTGCCATTCGCGAGATTGCGATGTTTCACGAGACCTTTTGTCCCCCCGATGTAGTTTGTCGTCCCACCTTTTGGAATATTCCCGTCTGGTTGCAAATTGCGATTTACGTCGGCGGGCTCATCGCCGTCTTGCTTTTTGCGTACGGCGCATTCCGCCATCTCAAATTGTGGCGCGTTGGCAAAGGTGATTTTAATTTCCAAGCCATCACCGCGCATCTTGCTACGCGCACGCGCAATTTTTTCACCTTTGGCGTTCTCACAAAAAAGGTTGTTTCTGAAAATCAACCGGCGGGCATTATGCACGCAAATTTGATGTGGGGCATGCTGATTCTGTTCATGGGGACAGTGCTGGCGACGCTCGATTGGGAAGTGTGGCGGCTCATCTTTCACATTCGCTTGCTTCAAGGCACGTTTTATTTCACCTACAAATTCATCCTCGACATTGCGGGTTTGCTTGCGCTCATCGCGCTGTGTGTGGCGTTGTACATTCGTTACGTAAAAAAGCCGCGCCGCCTGTGGGGTTACGAAGATGGCAAACTGCACTTCGACGACGATTTGTTTGTGACAGGTTCGTTCTTTGTCCTCGTCGTCACCGGCTTTTTACTTGAATCATTGCGCATCGCGGCGCGCGCGAACATTGATTGGTGGGCGTACGTTTCCATTGTCGGCAATACTCTTTCGTACATTTGGCGACCACTACCGGTTGCAACAATCGAATCGCTGCATCTCGGTATGTGGGTGTTTCACGGCGGACTAACGTTAATCCTCATCGCCTACGTTCCTTTTTCCAAATGGTTCCACGTCTTTGCGAGTTCGACCAATACATTTTTCAAAAAGCCCGCGCCGAACGCGATTGCGCCAATTCTCAACATCGAAGAACAAGAAACGTTCGGCGTTGGCAAGTTCCAAGAATTTTCGTGGAAGCAGGTGATGGATTTTGACGCGTGTACGCGCTGCGGACGCTGCCAAGCGGTGTGTCCCGCGTCGAATACGAACAAAGCGCTTTCGCCGAAAATGATTGAGGTGAAGCTGCAAGATTATTCCAAGCAGTATCTGGTCCCTGTCTTGCCATTTTGGAAAAGTGTACCCGCGGACGGCGGCGCAGCAGAGCCAATGGCAATTCACGGCGAAATTATTTCCGCGCAGGAATTGTGGGATTGCACAACGTGTATGGCGTGCGTGCAAGCGTGTCCTGTCGGGATTGACCAACTTTCCACCATCATTGATTTGCGTCGCTATCTCACGCTCACCGAAGGCGCGCCGCAGTCGCCATCCGACAAAACGATGAATTCGATGGAGCGTCAAGGCAATCCGTACGGTTTGCCCAAAGCCGCGCGGTGGGATTCCATCAAAGAGTTGGGCGTAGAATTTGCGGAACCCGGCGTGGAATATGATGTGTTGTATTGGGTGGGCTGCGCGGGGGCGTACGACGCGCGCAATCAAAAAGTGGTGCGCGCGATGGTGAAAATTATGCGCGCGGCGAATTTGAAATTTGCGGTGATGCGCGCGGAACGCTGCAACTGCGAAAGCGCGCGGCGTTTGGGCAACGAGTATTTGTATCAAACGGCGACGGCGGAGAATGTGGAAAATCTCTCGGCGTTAAAATTCAAACGCATCATGACGCAGTGTCCGCATTGTTTCAACACCATCAAGAATGAGTATCCGCAATTCGAGGGCAACTATGACGTCATTCATCACACGCAGCTCATCGCAGAACTCATCGGCAATCGCGTCATCAATCCAAAACAAAACATCACCGACACGCTCACGTATCACGATTCGTGCTATCTCGGACGCTACAACAATATCTTTGAACCGCAGCGCGAGATTCTCCAGTCACTAGTCTCCAGCCCCCAAACGAATCTCGTCGAAATGGCGCGTTCGCGCGAAAATGGTTTGTGCTGCGGCGGCGGCGGTGGGCGGATGTGGCTCGAAGAGAACACAGGTTCGCGCATCAACAATTTGCGAATGCAGGATGTGATAGATGTGCAAGCGAAAACGGTCGCGTCGGCGTGTCCGTTTTGTATGACGATGCTCGAAGACGGCGCGAAGGCAAAAGGCGTGGATGAACAAATCGCGCGCCAAGACATTGCCGAGTTGGTCGCGGACGCGTTGTGATTTTTTCTCCGCGGTGCCGCGTGCAGTCTTTGCGCGCGCTGAAATGACTATAGCGCAGAGGTTCGCAGTCTAATCCGCCGATTTTGGCGGGTTATGCTGCAAATGTGCGGTCTTTGCTGTTGGGGATTCTGCGGCGAGATTGGGGCCTATTTCATAGTTACCCCGCCCACGCAGATTGACATCATGTAACAACCCATGACAACATTGACATCACGACAATATGAAAACGAGAATGACTTGCAGCAAATGTACAATTTGCTGATGGAAGGACGTTTGCTTACAAATGATTGGCATTATGCACATATTGGAGAGTTAGCCTTTGATTACTTCATGGTTGCCTGCCATCTAAATCCACAAGAATACATCCGTCTCTGGCACGATAATGAGAAATTAGTAGGTTATGCAATTTTATGCGAAGACCCATCCTTTGATTGCCAAGTACTGCCAGAGTATGAGTGGTCTGGCATTGAAAACGAAGCGCTTATTTGGGTAGAAACGCGTATAAACGAACTCCGAAAATATGACAATAATAAACAATGGCGTGAAAATCTTGTTTCGGGTTCGCGGCAAGACGACGCAAAGCGAATCGCGTTTTTGGAACAACACGATTTCCAATACTGTGGCGATTTCGCCGAAGTAAATATGATATGTTCGTTAGATGAACCAATTCCCACGCCACAATTACCTGACGGTTATCAGGTCAGAGAAGTTTTACCAACAGGAGAAATTACAAAACGCGCATCTGTCCAACGCGAAGTATGGCAGCCGTGGACGGCTGGCAATGTCAGCGATGATGATTACGCACGCTTTATGCAATTACCTGGTTACCATCGCGAACTTGACCTGGTTGCAGTTGCGCCGAATGGAGTTATTGTCGCTTATGCGAATGGCTGGGTTGACCCAGTTAACAAGATTGGTGATTTTGGACCAGTTGGAGCACTTCAGGCATATCGCAGGCAAGGATTAACACGCGCTGTTCTAATAGAAGGTCTGCACCGACTGAAGTCCTATGGAATGAACCGCGTGTGTGTTTCTACTGGCGTTTCAAATGTGCCTGCAGAACAACTTTACGAATCCATTGGATTTAAGACTGTCAACAGGTATCTTGATTATGCAAGATAAGCGCAAGGCAAAGAGCGGGCTAACAAAGCGTGCCGACGTGTGGGACTGCCGCCTTCGGCGGCGTACGGCACTTCGCGCATTTTCCTACGCCCGAACAGAATCCTGCTCTTGGAGTTTTATCCACACCCGCCCACCCGCAAGTAACGCACACCGTTAGCCAGCCCCATCCAAGTGGAGTCATGCAATGACACATAAACAACCTGATAACAAGAAAAAGATAAATGCTGTTTTCAACATCGTTGCTGGCATACTGTTCTTTATAGCCGCCTTTAATTTGCTGACAGGACAAGGCGGCTTTGATTGGCTATCATTGGTGGCAGGTATATTGTTTGTGGTTGCTGGAGTTTGGGGTTTAATGCGTCAATAAGAGTCGTGCAGTGAAACAAATATGGAGTACAACTATCAAAGGTAGTTATGCAAAATAGACAGCAACATGAGCAAGAAGTCCGAGCATTTCTTCAACAACATTTCTCAAACCAATCTTGGGAGTTAACGCTCCCAAGAGGGAGCGGAAATGAAACCTACTTTGCACGATGTAACGAGAATCACTATTTCGTAAAGTTAGGCGTGCAGGCAACAAGGTATCAAGTGGTGGCTTCCATCGGCTTAACGCCTCAAGTGCTAGCGGCGGCGTCTTTGAAGGATGGCACATCTATAATTGTCCAACCTCACGTTGCTGGCAAAAGACCTTCACGGCGAGATTACCATATCCATCTTGAACAATTTGCCTTCGCCATCAACCAGATACATCATAGCGCCAAAGTCAAACAGGTTCTCCCCGAAGTTTCATCTAACCTTTATAGTGTTGCAGGGCAGGAGTCACTTGCCCATATTCAACAAAAATGGGAACGCCATAAGTCGCAAGTTCCAGAAGTTGCCGATTTCATAGATGAAAGTCTCGATTATCTCAGACAACAGGTTACGGATTTTCAGGGAACAGGTTTGGTAGCCTCTCATAACGATATTTGCAATGCAAACTGGCTCATCTCGACTGATGGACAACTTTATCTGATAGATTTAGAGTCCATGTCGCTGGATGACCCAGCGGCTGATCTTGGCGCGACGCTTTGGTGGTATTATCCGCCCAAGTTGCGAGAAAAATTTTTGGTGAAAGCAGGCTACAATAACAATATAGAATTTGATAAACGTATGCAAGTACGAATGGCAATGCACTGCCTCAATATTACGCTTCCACGTGAACAGAGTTTTGATGAGTTCAATCCTGCTTCTTTTGCCGAGTCATTAACTGATTTCAGGGCTGTACTTGCTGGCAAAGAAAATCCCGAAGGGTATGATGACTAAAATCGGTCACGAGTCAGAAGCAAAAAGCGGACTAACAAAGCGTGCAGTGGATTGGCGGGATTCTGCGGCTTCGATAAGCATTTTTCTGGCTTTGGGTTTTTCCTGCTCTTGGGCATTATTCCAGTCCGCCCGCCAACCACTAACGCAAACCCTTGCTCGGTTTATCCCTTGAAAATGATTCTACAAAAGAGTACGAAACGAACGGAATAGTTCATGAAAGATTTTGACCCCGCTTCAAGTTTTGGTTCCGATGTAGCCGCACACTATGACGATTATGCGCGCGGCGATGAAGAAGCTGCGGCTTGTTTTCTTGCCGAATTTGCTAAAGATGGCTCAGCGCTCGAATTTGCAATCGGCACAGGGCGTATCGCTCTTCCACTAGCGGCAATGGGCGTTCAAGTGGATGGCATCGAACTATCTCCTCACATGGTCGAAAAACTTGCTGCCAAAGCAAAAGGCACAACTATCAATGTGATAGTCGGTGATATGTGTCGCGCGACGACGAATCGTCGTTACGCGCTTGTATATCTTGTCTACAACACGCTCTTTAATCTCTTGACGGCGGATGACCAAATTCGCTGCTTTGAAAACGCCGCGCGTCACCTTACGCAAGACGGATTTTTCGTCGTTGAAACTGCATTGCCCAATGCTTGGATTTCTCCAGATAAATCAGATTATGTTCATGCCGAGCATGTGGGTAAAGAGACCGTTGTGCTTGATGTTGCGCGCTATGATCCGGTCACGCAGTTACTGGAAGAAAATCATATTCAATTCACCGCAGAGGGTATCCGAATGTCGCCAATTGTGTGTCGCTTGATTACTCCGGGAGAAATGGATTTGATGGCGCGCATTGCAGGATTGCGGCTTGTTCAAAGATTCGCGAATTGGCAAAAGAGTACATTTGATAGTAACAGTACGATGCATGTTTCAATTTACGGTTTCTAACAAAACTGCCCAACACAACCAACGACGGACGGCGGGGACTCTGCGGCGGATCGCACAATCGTGCATCGTTTGGCGACGCGTTCAAATCCAATCAGAGCAATCAGCATAAGAAAAAAAGCAAGGAAGCAAGCCAGAGTGACTACCTATGTAATCCTTTTACGCGGCATCAATGTCGGCGGCAAAAATAGAGTGCCAATGGCGGACTTGAAAAAATGCTTGGAAGAAATTGGTTTCGCCAATGTTTCGACGTACATCGCCAGTGGGAATGTAATTTTGAAATCCAACAAACGCGCGCACGAGGTAAAAACTCTGATTGAAGCGGCGCTGCCAGAGAACTTTGACCTTGATGACGAGTTCATCAAAGTTCTGGTGTTGACTCACAAGCAACTCCAAGCCGTCATCGCCAACAAGCCCAAGGGCTTTGGTGAGCAACCAGCGAAATATCACAGCGATGCAATTTTTCTGATGGGGATTGATTCGGCTCGCGCGATTTCTGTATTCGACCCTCGAGATGGAGTTGACCAAGTTTGGCAAGGGGATGGTGTGATCTATTCACAACGGCTCAGCGCTCAACGTACCAAAAGCCGACTTGGTAGAATCGTCGGAACCCCCGCCTACAAATCCATGACCATCCGCAATTGGAATACCACAACAAAATTGCTGGACCTATTAAGAAAAATGGACACAGCCAACGAAGCAATATGATTGCCGGAAGATAGCGCGCAACATCCCAGACGTGTCAAGGGAAATTCCCTGGCATTACTTTCGAAAGCATCCTCCTCCACCCTTTTTCTACTCGCTGGCTTTTGACTCCCCTCTCCGACAAGTAACGCAAACCATAAATGAAAGCGATTGTCTATTCCCGCTACGGAACGGCGGACGTTCTCCAACTCGCAGAGGTTGCAACACCTACTCCGACAGATGACGAGGTCCTCGTCAAAATTCATGCCGTCTCTATCAACGGTGCGGACAGGGAAGGATTGATTGGGAGACCGTTGTATGTGCGCATCGGCGGATTTTTCAAACCGGGCAATCCGATTCTGGGTTCCGACATTGCGGGACGCGTACAAGCGGTGGGCAAGAACGTCACCGAGTTTCAGATGGGCGACGAGGTCTTTGGCGAAATTCCGGGGTATCACGGTGGCTTTGCCGAATACGCGTGCGCGCCGGAAAAAAATTTGTTAAAGAAACCCGCAAGTTTGACGTTTGAACAAGCGGCGGCGATTCCGCAAGGCGGCGTGATTGCGTGGAGAGGAATTTGCAAAGAGGGGAATGTTCAAGCAGGGCAGCAAGTGCTCATCAACGGTGCGGGCGGCAGCGCGGGCGTCTTTGCGGTGCAACTCGCCAAGCTGTCCGGCGCGCACGTGACGGCGGTGGATAACACTTTCAAAATGGATTTTCTGCGCGCGCTGGGCGCGGACGAGGTGATGGATTACACGCGCGTAGATTTTACGAAAAATGGGAAACAGTACGATTTGATTCTGGATGTGGTCGCACATCGTTCCGTGGTTGCTTTGGCGCGCGCGCTCAAGCCCGACGGCACATATTTTTTTACCGGCGGTTCGATCGGCACACTGTTTCAGATTTTGCTTTTTGGTTCATTGATAAAAAAATCTCAAAACAGGAATGTGCACCTCTTGGTTGTTCCGCAAAATCGCGCGGATTTAGATGCACTTACGCAGCTCATCGAGGCGGGGAAAATAAAACCGGTGATTGATAGACAATTTCCGTTGGAACAAGTTCCTGAAGCGATGCGTTATGTTGCGGAAGGGCGCGCCAAAGGCAAAGTCGTTATCACGGTGGCATAATGGAAACGAATGACGATGAGCTGATCAGGTTTGAAGCGCAAGGCGCCGCACCGCTCCCCTCCACCAATGCTCAAGACTACGTCGAACATGACGGCGCGCGCATCTGGTACGCCTCGTTTGGGAACGGCGCGCCAGTCATCTTGTTGCACGGCGGTCTCGGCAATAGCAACAATTGGGGCTACCAAGTGCCCGCGTTGGTTGCGCGGGGCTATCGTGCAATCGTAATTGACAGTCGTGGTCACGGGCGCAGCACACGCGACGCGCGCCCTTTTTCCTATGAATTAATGGCGTTCGATGTTTTGGCGGTGATGGATGCGTTGCAACTTGAACGGGCAGCTCTGGTGGGCTGGAGCGACGGCGCGTGTAGTGCATTGGTCCTCGCCGCGAACGCGCCGAAACGCGTGGCAGGAGTATTCTTTTTTGCATGTAATATGGACCCGAGCGGCGCCAAGGAATTTGTATTTACTCCGATTATCGGACGCTGCTTTCATCGGCACAAGCTGGATTACGCATACCTCTCGGCTACGCCGGATCAATTTGAAGAGTTCTCTGAGGCAGTGAGTCTCATGCAGCAGACGCAGCCAAACTATTCGGCAAACGATTTGGCGCGAATTAGCGTTCCCGTTGCGATTGTGCAAAGCGAACGCGATGAATTCATCAAGCGTGAACACGCCGAATATCTTGCGCGGACGATTCCGAATGCGGAATTTAGCTACCTCGTCGGTGTGAGCCACTTTGCTCCTCTGCAGCGTCCCCAACAATTCAACCGCGCCATGCTCGCCTTTCTGGAAAAAATCCGCGTGTAAATTGATTACCTCAACAGAGATGAAAGAGCATAGCGATCAGGAAGAGTTGCTGAACTATCTGTTCGATGGACAGCCGCAGCTCCTTGCTCCACCGATGACAGCGTGGTTGTCCTCCTCGCGTCGGTTCACCACATTTGTCGCCACCTACCGCGACAAGATCCGGAAAAAACTCTACACCGCGCACGACCACGAGAGTTTGCTCGATCTGCAGCTCGAATTGGAAACGGCGTATTTGATGCTGCAAGAACGCCCGTTGAGCGTGAGGTATGAGCCGCAGCAGTCGGAGCAAGCGCGCGCGCCCGATTTTGCCGTCACGTACACGACCAGTCTGACTTTTCTGGTCGAGGTGACGCGGCTGCGCGCCGACCCACAGAGTTCGCTTGTCGAATCGGAAGATTCAAATTCGATCGCATCGCTTGGCGCCCGACGTCTGACGGATGCAATTTGCAGCAAGTTGGGTCAATTGCAGCCGCAGCGCAGTAATGTTTTAATCGTTGGCGTTGAAGCGCTCCGTCTGACACAGCATGACTTGCGCGATACAATGCTTCGCCTGCAGCAGCGTGCGGAACGGAATGACGAAACACTCTTGCAGCGGCACCGCTTTCGCGATCGCGCCGACTTTTTTCGTCATTATCAACGCTTGAGTGAAATTCTGGTGCGCCGCTCACGGCTGCAATCGGATGAGCCAACCGTCGTGTGGGTGAATCCACAGGCAAAACATCCGTTACCGAGCAAAGTACGGACGGCGCTTTATCACAGCCAAACTATACAAGTACCAAGTTGACTTTCCGGACACAGCGGCGAGTCAATTTTTTTGTATCGGATTTTGTATCGAAAAACGCTTGCACTGCGAACCTTTTTTGCGCTATAACTGATTGCGTTTGAAATTTTGAATGCTTGATTTGGACAAAAAGAGGGGCTTAAATGTCACAGGTCTTGGATTCTTCTATCGAACCGCGTCCTCTTGCCTCAAAATTCAAACTCGGATCGCAAAGGAGGGCTATGAGGTAAAGGTGTAGTTTGGTGAAAAGCTTTAAACCATTACAAAAAATGTAAAAAGAGAATAGAAAAAAAGAAACCCGCGCAAAGCGGATTCTTTTTCTCGAAATGAACAAAAAGTGAACAGCGTTTGGTCTGTTCATTTTTTTGTTTTTGGAGGAGAATCAAAGCATAACAATTTTGGAGAAACCGCATGTCCCAATTCGCCGAAATCGCTAATCAATTTTTAGACCAGTATGGTCTGCTGGCAATTTTTATCATCATGCTCCTCAAAGAAATCGGTTTTCCCGTGCCGATTCCGGCTGACCTCATCATGCTCGGCGCGGCGGCGAGCGCGGCAGCCGGACAATTCGACGCGCAGGGCGGATGGATTGCCGTCTATCTCGTTATTTTGATCCCGATGTTCATTGGTGGCATTGTGCAGTTTTCTCTGGCGCGCGGTCCGGGGCGCGCCTTTGTGTATCGGGTTGGGAAATATATTGGCTTGACGGAAGCGCGTTTGGAGAAAGCGATGAACGCGGTCCGCAAAGGCGGCACGACTGCCGTAACCGTTGGCTTGACGACACCGGGCGTGCGAATTGCTACTGTTCCCGCGTCGGGACTTGCGAATTTATCTTTTGCTGTATTCCTGCCCGGCTTGATCTTGGGCAGCGCGTTTTTTCTCGGGTGGCATTTCGCGTTGGGGTATCTCGGCGGCTTGGCGTTGACGTTATTGAGTTTGCCTCCGCTCGTCTTGGCGGCGATTCTCCTTGCCGTTATTGCGTTGGGAATTATTGGGTGGCGCGTTGCGCGACGTCGTTCCAAGGGCAAAGCGGAAGAGATCGGCGCGGGCGAAGCGTATTTGGAATGGGCGGATGCCTCCTGCCCCGCCTGTATCGCTATTGCGTTGACGCGGCAACGCGGCGAATTAACGGAATCGTCGCAGCAGCCCCTGTAGTTACAAAAATGAGCAAAGAGTGAGCAGTTCTTGGTCTGGTGATGAATAGTGATTTTGCAATAAACTCTCAATCAAGAGGAAAAATGATATTCGACAATCCGCTCGGTCTACGAATCGCTTATCTTTTGGATTTGATTTTGACGATGTTCACGCAACGCCAAAATATAAGGCGCAACTAACGCGCTTCCACAGCAGTATGAAACTCGAGGAGGAAAAAATGAATGATCACTTTGGACGCTTTGGCAGTCTAGCCGCAACGCTGACAGGGATTTTGTCAATCGTCTATGCCATTTTCTTTTTGTTTATCTCGCGCGCAAACGAATATGTCGGCATTCTCGGCAGTTGGATTGTTTTGGGCGGAACGGCGTTTTTTGCACTTGCAGCGTATGTGGCATTGTATCAACACGTCAAGACGCGGGAGCCGGGCTATGCTTTGTTCGCATTATTGTTGAGTGGAATGGCGTCATTCGCCATGTTACAGCACGGCGCGTTTCAGGCGATTGATATTTTTCGGCGCGGCGCGTTGGATTCGGCGTTAGGCGCGCCCTCCCAAGTAGACCCCGCAGGTTTGGCGACCTTTGGCGTCGTAGGCATCAGCGCGTTCTTGTGGGGTTGGCTGATCGTGCGGACGAATATTTTCTCTCGCGCGCTTGGCTATGTGGGAATGCTAAACGCGGCACTGTTGATTACATTGTTCTTTGCAACCATCGTCGGGTCGCAGCCGCTTGTGCTTTTGTCCGGCGGCTTGACTTCAGTGATCATTGGACCTGTGTGGTGGATTTGGTTGGGACGCGTGTTGGCAAGTCAACGGGCTGCCATCGTTTCGGAACCTGCGCTTGCTTGATGAATGCGCAACCTGTGAAAGGAGAACTAACACAATGAATGATCGTTCGTTTATGCGACTGGGCGGATTCTTGGGATTCGCCATCGCGTTGGATGCGCTGCTTGCGGTCGCCGTCTATTTTACGCTGGTGCCTATAGCGCAGCGATTGATTCCGTATGCCGGTGCGGAAGCTTTTCTTGCCTCTCTCGCGCAAAATTCAAGCGCGCTGCAAGCTTATTATTTCTTGTATGCGTTGAATCCCGTGTTGACTCTGCTGCCCGTCACCGCAGTTTATTTTCGCCTGCGTCATACGAGTGAAGCGTGGTCACTCTTTGCCTTGTTTATAGGAATGATCGGTGGGTTCTTTTGGATGGTGTTTGGATTTCAACAGCTCGAGCAGTTTCGCTTTCTCTCGACGTTGTACGCGTTGAATCCGCAAATGGCGCTTTTGCAATTTCAAGCTCCGCAGATTTTGAATCCTTTTAACGGCGTTGCCGGTGGCTTTGTTTCAATTTGGTTTTTGATCACAGGACTCTTGTTACTCAAAACCAACGCGAACAAATTGCTCGCTATAGTTGCGTTCATCGCGTTCGCCGACTTGATGGTCGGATTTCTTGCTCCGCTCGCGGGGTTGCCCGAAGTCTCGCGCTACACAGCGGGAATCGCCGGCGCAATTGGCGGACCCCTCTTTTGGATTTTGATGGGTCTCGATCTACTCAAGCACACAGAGTCATCCGTGCAAAGACAAAGTACTCCAACGCTTGCCGTTGCAAAATAATCAAGGAGAAAAAATGAATAAACCAATCGAATCACCACTCAAGGTTCTGTTTGTGATCCAAGCGCTTTCCTCGTTTCTCACGGGGGCGCTCGGAGTCTTTCTGCCTGCCACTATTATTGGATTGTCAGGACTTGATCTAGCCGCAACGCCTGCAATTCAACAAGCGGGCGCCCTATCGCTCGGTTATACCCTTGGCGCGATGATGGCGCTGCGCGCGCAGAGTTGGGCAGAGGTGCGGATTTTCGCCTATGCTTCGTTCGTCGCGTTTGCGTTGAGTTTGATTGGCGCGGCGTATTATATTTTCATCGTGGGTGTAGTAGCGCTTGGCTTGCTCGTGATTCTCGCCGCGAGTCTGATTATGACTCTGGGGCTCGCGTATTACATTTGGAAATATCGCGCCGTAGAAATGAACGCCGGGACAAAGAATATGAGTAGGACGGGCGCATCGAGCTAAGCGTCTTGCTCACTGCTCTGTTGCGCCATCATCGCGCCGCAACAGCTTTGCTCTATTTCTTGTTTCGAATTCTCGCGGAGGACGCTATGGCATCCGTTCCCTTGACAATGGATAACACACACACAAGTCCGTTTGCGCGTTTCGACCCGCAGAAACTCGCGCACTATGAAACAGTGAATTGGGTTGCGTATTATCAAAAGAAATGGCTCACACTCCTGCGCGCTTCGATTGGCATGGTGCAGGAAGCGTTTTCCCTTTCCCTGCCGCGCGCGATGTATGTGGCGTACCTCGTTGCGCGCGCGGAAATGGCTGCCGCGCCCTTTCCCGAAAATGACATTCCCACCGCCGAAGCGTACATGCGGCGCGTCTATCACTACATCAAAGATGTGCATAAACTGGATTATGACGTCGCGGAGGCTGCCAAACGCGAAGTGAAATGGTGGATTGTGCATCGTGAGTTGTTCAACAGCGCTGACAAACAACCACTTGTGGAGGCGTTGTACGAATTGAATATTTTATACGGCGCAGAACCGCAAGGCGCGCGGCAGGCGGCGGAACATCGAACGCAAGCGATGGTGTATTCTGACGAGTGGATCAAACAAGGAAAATTGTCAGGCAGTCCGCTGATCGCGCAAGAAGAGGCGGAGTTGGAAAAATGTTACACCGCGTTGAAACGCGCGATCAATATGGCGCGGGCAGCTTGACATGAGCATCAAACTTTATATACTTACGCCATTCTTGCGCGGTCATTTTTAAATGACGATGCTCACAGTCACTCGGACCCACTCTAGCGGTGTAAACAGCTAAACGTCACTGACCGTCGAATGCAGTTGCATTCGGACGGTCTTTTTATTCCCTTTTCTTTGGAGCGGGGGCTCACAAGGAGGTGTTGCCTATTCCTCGATAAACGCTCTACCTTATCTTCACATACCAACTTTTAATTCGAAAAGGAGAATCGAACATGTTTTCCCGCAATCGCGTGATCATGCTACTCGTGGCAGCATTTGCCCTGTTGATGATCAACGCTCCTCTCGCCTTGGCACAGGGCCCGGCCAAAGACCCGGTCAATTTCAGTGATGATCTCAAGCACCCGCTCGGCGCGCGTCAGCGCGCGTTGCGTCAAGAAGCATTTCAAGCTCAAGTCTTGGGACAGGTCTCTGGCAATGTCTATCAATCCAAGAGTGGCAAGTATGTGGAACTGGCACATGTCAATCAGGATTTGATCTGGACAGTTTTGGGCGAATTTGGCAACAACGCCGACCCAACGCTCGGCGGCACTTCTGGACCGGCGCATAATCAAATCAAAAAACCAAACCGCCGTGTTGACAATACGACCATTTGGAAAAAGAATTTCAGCCGCGGCTCTTATCAAAATCTACTCTTTTCCAAAAAGCCCGGCGCCAATTCGATGCACAACTTTTATCTCGAACAGTCTTCCAACCTCTACACGGTAGATGGCAGCGTCGAAGACTGGGTGAAATTGAGTAATAACGCAGCGTATTACGGCAGCAATTACTGCGGCGGCATTGTTTGTGCGCGCACGTGGCTCTTTTTGCAGGACACGTTGAATGGATGGTACGACCAACAGGTCGCAAAAGGGATGTCTCCTGCGGACATCAACGCCAATCTCGCCAAGTTCGATGTCTGGGACCGCTATGATTACAACGGCAATGGAAATTTCAATGAACCCGACGGCTACATTGATCATTTCCAAGCCATTCATGCAGGCGAAGGTGAAGAGGCAGGCGGCGGCCCGCAAGGAACGGATGCCATCTGGTCGCATCGCTGGTATGCCTTTTACAACAATATCGGCTCCACCGGTCCGGCATTCAACAAGTTTGGTGGCGTTCGCGTAGGTAATTCCGATTTTTGGGTGGGCGATTATACTGTCGAACCTGAAAACGGGGGCTTGGGTGTCTTTGCGCACGAGTTTGCCCATGATCTCGGAATGCCCGATCTCTATGACACCAGCGGCAATACCGGCGGCGCGGAAAACTCGACCGGCTTTTGGACGCTCATGTCGGGTGGCTCGTGGGGCAGCAATGGCAAACCAAAAGCGGGCATTGGCGGAAGACCAATTCACATGAGCGGGCTGGAAAAAATGCTGCTCGGGTGGTCGAATTATGCCGTAGTTCTGCACGGCAGTAACACCAAGCTGACTCTTGGACCTGCCGAAGGCGCTTCGCAAAATTATCAACAAGTTTTGGTCGTTCTCCCAAACAAGCAAGTGCAAACGAATATCGGCGCGCCGTACGCGGGGTCGTATTTCTATTACAGTGGTTCGGGAAATGATCTCGACCGCTCCATGGAAAAGGCATTTGCCCTGCCTGTCGGCAATCCATCCCTGGCCGCCAAGATCAGATATGATATCGAAACGGATTGGGATTACTTTTACGTCACAGTAAACGGCACTCCTGTACACACCAATCTTTCCACGGCGAGCAATCCCAATGGACAGAACCAAGGCGAAGGCATCACCGGCTCGAGCGGTGGGAATTGGGTGGACTTGACCGCCGATCTGACCGCGTACGCGGGACAGAATGTGACAATTGGCTTGCGCTATTGGACTGATGCCGCCGCAGTGGAATCGGGCGTCTCACTCGATGAGATCGCGATTTCGGGACAGGCAACGGATGGCGCTGAATCCGATACGGGTTGGACGTACGATGGTTGGACTCGTAACACGGGCTCAACGGCAGCTTCGTACTTTAATGCGTATATCGGCGAGTATCGGCAATATCGCAACTATGACATGGGCTTGAAGACAGGACCGTATAATTTTGGCTTCCTGGACAAGCCCGCACTCGGAAATATGGTCGAGCATTTTCCATATCAAGATGGTCTCCTCTTGTGGTACTATGACACATCGTACGCTGACAACAATGTCGGAGACAATTGTCTGAGTGGAAATTGCGGCGGGCTCTATCTGCCGATTGACGCGCATCCCAATCTGCTCATGCGCCCCGATGGTACCGTGTGGCGTCCGCGTATCCAAGGATACGACTCGACCTTTGGTTTGGAACAAACCGACCAGGTCTGTCTGCACGCGAACAGCGCCAAGCAATGCTACGGACCACTGCCCGCAGTGTCCAAGTTCCAAGACAGCAAAAGCTACTGGGTCGCGCCGAATCCATCCATCGGCAACTATGGATGGGCGAGCGTTCCAGTGCCAAACACCGGTACCTCCATTCGCGTCATGTCTATGGATCAGGGTGCGGGTACGATGCGCTTGGAGTTCGAATTCGCTCCGTAACGCATTCGCTTGGCAGTGCGAACACAGATTCACTTTAAATCTCATCGCCGCTCTCTGTGTTTTGCCACTCCCAATTCGATGCAACCCGGTAACAACACGAGCAAGCTGCAAGGAACGCAAGTTTGAAAGTCGTGACAGCAGGAGAAATCCTGCTGTCATTTTTTTTGACCATTCGCGGTCAAGCCAGCGCAATTTTGAATGGGGTATAATTAACGTGATTGACGACTTGAATGGCGCATTTGAAGAGTTTGGTTTATTCCGATTTCACGTTAATTAATATGCGGGTGAGATTGTTTTTTGCTTTGGCTGGACATTCCCAAGGATTACGCGCTCACGCCGCTTTCAGGCACCAAAACGTTTGAGAGGTGATAAAAATGACACAGGAATTTCAAGTAGGTGACCATGTTGAATGGAACTCGGAAGCAGGACGCGTTCGGGGGACGATCCAGAAAAAAATAACGTCCGAAATCGAGTTCAAAGGTTACACGGTTCACGCCTCAAAGGATGAGCCACAATATTTGATCAAGAGCGACAAGACCGATCACCTTGCAATGCACAAAGGTTCTGCACTCAAAAAGATCAGTCCATCAAAAGGAGATTGAAAGATGCAAGTCTATCCGAAAATTGGCGGTGAAGACCCAAGTCTCTTGGATCTCGACCCCGACCGTTACGAACGGACCAATATTCCCGCAGGCGCGCCACCGGAGCAATCGCCGGCCGCGCGCCTGCACAATTTTGAAATGGTTTTTACCGGCTATCACGACGCCCAAGCGGTGGTCGAAGCAACGCGGTGTATTCATTGTCCATCGCCCGAGCCGTGTATTTTAGGATGTCCGGTTCATAACGACATTCCTAGCGCGCTGCTTGCCATCGAGCAAAAGGATTTTGAGCAAGCCGCCAATATTTTCCGCGCCACACACAATCTGCCCGAAGTGTGCGGACGGCTCTGCCCGCAAGAAGTTTTGTGCGAGGGCGCGTGTACGGTGGCGGGTTTTGACCGCGCCGTGAACATTGGCAAGCTCGAAAACTTTTGCACAAATTGGCAGCGGACGCAAAAGGGGTTTCCCATGCCCGAGATGGCGCCGCGCAGTGGACGCCGCGTTGCCGTAGTGGGCAGCGGACCGGCAGGACTTGCCGCGGCGGAGGAATTAGCGCGCGACGGACATGAAGTTGTTGTCTATGAAGAATGGCCCCAACCGGGCGGGCTGCTCGTGTACGGCATTCCCGGTTTCAAGCTCAGCAAAGAAATCGCGGATGCCAAATGCGCGCACCTTGAAGAGCTGGGCGTCAAGTTCATTTGCAATACAAAAGTGGGACGCGATATTCAGGTTGATGATTTGCAAAAGAAATTCGATGCGGTCTTTCTCGGCATCGGCGCGCCCATCGGACATTCGATTGGTCTGCCGGGCGATGATTTGAAGGGAGTTTATCAGGCGACCGAATTTCTCGTACGTGGAAATTTGCCGTCGGATGAATTGCCGGAAGGGATGAAGGGTTTGCCCGAGGTGGGTGCGTATATCGTGGTAATTGGTGGTGGAGACACTTCGGCGGATTGTGTGCGCACCGCGCGACGGCTTCAAATTCAACATGGCTTTCCCGATGGGGAAGTGGTGGACTATTATCGCGGCGCCGAGCATGAGATGAGAGTGCGCGAGGAAGAATATGTCCACGCGCAAGAAGAAGGCGTCAAATACGAATTCCACGCCTCGCCCGTGCGCTTTATCGGTGATGAAAAAGGACACGTGCGTCAAGTTGAAATGCAAAAGATGAGATCGAAACCGGCGGACAAGGCGCAGCGCGTTCCGATCAAGATTCGCATTCCGATTCCCGGCTCCAACTTTATCGTGCCGGCGGACATTGTTGTCCTCGCCATTGGTTATGGCGGCGATCCGCTGATTGCGTCGCGTACGCCTGAACTCAAAACGGTCAAGCCGGGGATTTTTCAAGTGGAATCAGAGTTGAACGGCGCGACGACAATGCCGGGCGTGTACGCGGCGGGCGACGATGTGCGCGGCGCGGATTTGATTGTGACCGCCGTCGCGGCGGGGCGTCACGCGGCATGGGGCATCGAGAGCTATCTCGGCACGCTGACGACTCGTGCGGCTTGATCTCTTTCTGACTCGAACGGTCGAATTTGAGCGCGTCCGAAATTTTGCTCGTCGTCCGCACGTTCAAGAAAGTTGAATGGAAAGTACGAAAACGAAAGGAATGAAAATGGCTAATCCGAATAATCCTCTACTCGAATTGAAACAACTTGGTCAGGTGGTTTGGCTGGACAGTATCCGTCGAGGACAAATCAAATCAGGTGAATTGAAAAACCTGATCGAGACAGATGGACTGACCGGCGAAACCGCCAACCCGAGCATTTTTGAAAAAGCGATCGTCGGCAGCAGCGACTATGACGAGGCGATTCGCCAAATGGCGGATGCGAAAACTCCGCTTGAAATCTACGAGACACTTGCAATCCAGGATGTGCAAATGGCGGCAGATGTCTTTCGTCCAATCTACGACCAAACGCAGGGCGCGGATGGATTCGTCAGTCTCGAAATTTCGCCCAAGTTGGCGCATGACACCAAAGGGAGTATTGCAGAGGCGGAACGTTTTTTCAAAGCGCTCAACCGCCCGAACGTTTTTATCAAAATTCCGGGCACAAAGGAAGGAGCGCCCGCGATCGAAGAATGTTTATATCGCGGCATCAATATCAACATCACTCTGTTATTTGCGCTGCAAGCGTACGAAGATGTCGCGTGGGCGTACATTCGCGCGCTGGAACGGCGCGCGGCGGAGGGCAAACCGATAGAGCGTGTCGCGTCCGTCGCAAGTTTTTTTGTCAGCCGCATTGATACGCTCGCCGACAAATTGATTGAGGTCGAATTGCGTTCGACCACAGATGTCGCGCGCCGCGCGAAACTCAACGCGCTCGAGGGCAAAATCGGAATTGCCAACGCACAGCTCGCCTACCAAGCATTCAAGCGAATTTTCAGCGACCCGCGCTTTGTTGCCCTTCAAGCCAAAGGCGCGCGGGTGCAGCGTCCGTTGTGGGCAAGCACCAGCACCAAGGATCCGCGTTGGTCTGACATTCTGTACGTCGAAGCGCTCATCGGACCGCAAACGATCAACACCCTGCCGCTCGAAACCATCAATGACTATCGCGATCACGGTCACCCGCGCCTCACGATTGAACAAAATGTGGCAGGTGCGCGGCAGATATTTCAAAATCTCGCCGAACTGGGACTCGACTTTGACGCGATCACTCAGCAAGTCCTTGACGAAGGGGTAGAGAAATTCGATCAAGCGCTCGACCAACTCTTGCAAAGCATCGAAACAAAACGCGTCGCGCACACTGTCGCCCGCGTCACGCGCTAGCGCGCGCGGAGGAAGCGAATGGATTGGACGCGGCGGATTCACGAACCTTTTCTTTATGCGGCATTGACAATTGCGCTGACGGCGGGTTTTGGCTATGGCGCGTTAGTAGTCGGCTCGATTGCGTTGGGAATCATTCCGGGCTCATGGTGGGGCGCGGTGATTCAGGCGCATGGGCACGCGCAGTTGTTTGGATGGGTTGGATTGTTTGTTTTGGGAATGGGATTTTATTTCTTGCCGAGACTGCGCGGAGTGCGTTTGCAGAATCCAGAGCGCATCCCCTACGCGTTTGCATTGCTCGTCAGCGGGATCGGGCTGCGCGTGATCGCGCAGCCCGCGCTCGGTTTCGATCTTTTCGGTCAAGCGACGATTCCCTTTTGGCAAACTGTGTGGGGCATCTCTGCGCTGCTGGAACTCGCCGGCATCCTTGTGATTGATTCGATGCTTTTCGCGACGATGCGGATTTCAAAACCGCTTACCACAGCTGCCCCCGCGTATCCCGTTGAACCATTCGCGCTGCTGGTGTTTTTGTCGTTCAATTTGGCGCTGCTCGCGAATTTGCTCGGAGTATGGGGCGCGATACCACAAGGCAGAGCTACACTCGCGCCGGATTTTAACAATCTGGTGGTGACGTTATTCCTTTATGGCGTGGTGATACCGATGGCAGTGGTTTTTTCTTTTCGCAATCTGCCGCTCTTTTTGCGGCTCGCGATGCCGCCGCGCCAAGCCGTGAGACGGCTCGCACCTTTTTATGGAACTGCATTGTTTCTGGTCATCCTGCCTTACCTGCTCGCCGCCGCAGGTGATCTGACCGGTGTGTTGATTCGGACGCTTCCGGAGAATGAAGCGTTCGGTTCGCTCCTCAACATCGTTCAATCTATTGGATGGCTGGTCCTAAATGCGTGCATTCTGATCTTTATCTGGCAGATTGATCTCATCCGTCGTCGCCCGCCGTGGATTGTAGATCGCGCGCCCAATACCCGACCCGACCTCGACTATTTGCGCAAGCCGACGCGCGCCGCATATCCGGACGCGGGCGAGTACGGGCGCTTTGAGCTGTTGATTTATTCCGCGTACGTTTGGCTGCTGGTCGCCGTGATTTTGAATCTGGCGCGTTTGGGAACGGGATTCGTCCCTTGGCTCGGTGTGTCCCAAGATGCGGCGCGCCATGCCTTGACCGTCGGATTCATTACGCTATTGATTTTTGGTATGGCGGCGCGGATGGCGCCGGGGTTCAGTCAAAAGAAAGGACTCGCATACCCGCAACTCGTTCTCGTGACGTTTGTGTTAGGCAACATTGCCGCGTTCTTGCGCGTCGTGCCAACCTTTTTTGTACCTTCGGACATCGCGTTAAAGCTTTGGGGGTTGTCCGGACTTTTTGGTTGGGCGGCAGTCGCAGTCCTGGCAATAAACCTTGTTGTCACATTTCGACATGCGGGAAATGCGCGACCGAATCTTTAACCGCGCCCGCTGTGACCGCGCGTTTGACCATGTTGTCCTTTAACTTTTTTCACGCGAATTTCGCGCGGTTTCATTTCGGGACCTTTTGGCATACTCACCGTTAATACGCCGTTGTCATAAGTCACGTTCGCGCGGAATGTGTCCACCGCGTTCGGCAGACGAAGCTTGCGATGATATTTGCCAATGCCCCATTCTTGGCGCAGCACCTGTTTGTCTCTTCCCACCGTCCCTCGCGCCGTCGAATCAAGCACGATGGCTTTGTCAGCAAATGTGACAAGAATATTTTCGGGTTCGGTGCCCGGCATTGCCGCATGTAAAACCAGATCATCGCCCGCATCGGTCAGATTGACCGGAATTCTGATAAGTTTATCCATTCGTTTTCTCCTTCTATATCATTAACGTCTGCCGACGCGATTTGTAACTCAAAAGGCAAAGCATTCGCTGGCGATGTAGCGATATAGTTCAATCGCATTTATCGCAGAATGCTTTGCCTCTCCTTTCGATAATGAACAAAGATTCAAATCTGTTTCATGCCAAGCTCTCGCTCAACGCCGCGCCGCCATTTCGCTTAGATTTCACCGCCTGGGCATTACGCCGACGACAGAAAAACCTGATAGACCGATGGGACGGGAATACGTATCGGCGCATTGTTGTTTTCGAAAACGATCCAATCCAGCTCGCTGTCACGCAATTCGGGACGACTCGAGAGCCGAAACTCGTCATCGCCTTGCAGTCCGGAAAAGAAATTACCGCGCCGGTGCGAAAACAGGTCAAAGCACTCGTAACGCGGATGCTCGGGCTTGACGTTGACTTGCGCCCATTTTACGCTCTTGCGAAAAAGAATGAAATTCTCAAATCTTTGGCGGCACAATTTCGCGGCGTAAAACCGCCGCGCTTTCCAATTGTTTTTGAAGCGTTGGTGAACGCCATTGCTTGCCAACAAATCACTCTCGATTTGGGCATTGCATTGCTGAACCGTTTGTCCGAAAGGTGTGGTTCGAGATTTGTTGATGGGGAGGCAACGTATTACGCGTTTCCGCGACCCGTTGATTTGGTGAATCTTTCCGAAGAGGAGTTCAAGAAACTGGGATATAGTTCTCAGAAAGCGCGCGCGATTCATGAACTCTCCGCGCGCGTTACTAACAATGAAATCGAACTAACGATGCTGGAGCAGATGACGAACGGCGAGGCGCTTGATTTTTTGCTTGCCCTGCGCGGGATTGGACGTTGGTCTGCCGAATATGCGCTGTTGAGAGGATTGGGAAGGTTGAATGTGTTTCCGGGAGACGATGTCGGCGCGCAAAATAATTTGCAGCGCCTCTTTGAATTGAATCTCAGACCCGATTACGAAAAGATTAGCAAACTTACCTCGCAATGGAGTCCGTATGAAGGGCTCGTTTATTTTCACTTACTATTAGACAAGCTGAAACAGAAGGGAGTTATATAAAAACAGTTTACACAGTCGGTCACTCAACGAGAGAGATCAATGCTTTTATGCAGCTGCTTCAAGCATACGGCATCGAGACGCTTGTTGATGTGCGGAAGATTGCCAAATCCCGCCATAATCCTCAATACAACGAGGACGAATTGCGTACAAGTCTGGCGGCGCATAATATTTCCTATCTGCGCATGGAGGAACTGGGCGGATTACGTCATACCACCAAAGAATCCATTAATACGGCATGGGAAAACCGATCTTTCCGCGCTTTTGCGGATTACATGCAAACTCCGCAATTCACAAACGCCATCGAAGAGCTGATCAAAGTCGCAGCCGAAACACAAACTGTAATCATGTGCGCGGAAGCTGTCCCGTGGCGCTGCCACCGTTCACTCATTGGGGATGCGCTCTTGATTCGAAATATATCCGTTGTTGATATTTTCAATGAGAAAAGCAGTCGCCCCCATAAACTGACCTCCTTTGCGCATGTGAAAGGAACGACCATCACCTATCCCGGCAATACGCAATAGTTTTATCGCGTTGAGTTTTTTTGTTTTGTTCAGGGCAATCCGCGTATTGCGCTTTGCCCGTGTAGTGGAGGAATTCTTATGAACCGAGATTTTAGTGAAGCGCTTGACGCCGCCATTGCTCATGCATCAGTCATTCGCGCGTCCGCCAAAGGGTTACAGCGTATTCTAAACGCTGTTTTTCTCGATGGACCATTCCGCCCGCTCAAAAACTTTGCCAACGGAACGTGGCTGGAGCATCCTCTTCATCCGCTTCTCACAGACGTTCCCGTTGGCGCGTGGACGGTCACACTCCTGCTATACATTGCGGCTCTCTTTTTTGGTGTGAATGGAATCGGTATCGCAATCGCACTCGCCATGGGCTTGGGCATCCTCGCCGCACTCGCCGCAATCGCGACAGGTTTCATGGACTGGATGGATGTAGACCCAACGGAACTTGCCGTCGGGTTCATTCATGCGCTTGTCAACATCACCGGAACGATTCTATTTATCATTGCCTGGATCATGCTCTACACTTCTCAGTGGCAAGTGAGTATGGCGAATTTCATTCCGGCGTTAGTTGGTTATCTGGTGATGGCGCTGGGCGCGTATCTGGGAGGCGAACTCGTCTTTCGTCTCGGCACCATGATCAATCGCAACGCCTATCGAAGCGGTCCCAAAGAGTTCACGCCCGTAGTTGAGTTTGACGATCTGCCGGAAAACAAACCACAGCGTTTTGACGTCAAAGGTCAGCCCGTTTTACTGGTGCGGCGCGGACAGCGCGTCTATGCCATCGGCGCGGTGTGTTCGCATTATGGCGCGCCGCTCGAACAAGGAACTCTGCACGATTCCATCATCGAGTGCCCCTGGCACTATTCGCACTTTTCGCTGGAAGATGGCAGCGTAAAACGGGGACCGTCAACTGCGCCGTTGCCGCTCTATGATACAGATGTAAAAGATGGAAAAATCTGGGTAAAGGTAAATCGGGTGACGCAAGCCGTTTCGCCGCATTAGCGCGGATTCCCGATTCATAAGTGGGCGCAAGCCCTTTCGGATTTCCGGAAACCCGAAAGGACTGTTCGCCAATCAAAGTAGAATCCCGACGAGGCGAAGGTCGAGCGAAAGTAGAGGATGTAGCGATTTTTTTATCGCGGCGCGCCGCCGAATCTTTTTTCAAACGCGCGCTGCAACGCGCGGCGGGCGTAGACGCGTTGATGAATCGTCGCGCGAATCAACCAGCGTCCGTCGCTGTTATTTTCAAAACCGTGCTCTACGCCTGCGGGGACAAAAATCACACTGCCTGCCGGTGCCTCCACCGCTTCGCCGTCAAGCCAAATGATGCCCGTGCCTTCCAATACGTCAAACACCTCGTGCTCGTGTTCGTGGGAATGGCGCGGCAAGATTTGACCGGGCAGGAAACCGAGCAGGCAGCCGGAAAAATCTTCGTGCTGAAAGAGCGGCACATTCGTCAATGGCAGTTCATCATACCGCGCCACAATTGGTGAACTTATGACTTGCGCGCGAGGATTCATGTGATAAGTCTCCGAATGATGAAATCGAGAGCGGGGTTAAACTTCGCCCCGCCCGATTTCGCCTCCGACCTTGTCTGAAACATTTCCCGGTGCGCCGTGCAAGAATCCAACAAACACCAGGCGCTCATTCTCTGCGCGCACGCGATGGTTTTCATCTGTCTCAAACACTAACAAAGTGTTCGGACCAAAGCGCTCTTCTTTGCCATCTGCGCCGCTGAACCAGCCGTGCCCTTGCAAGATGACAACGTAAAACGGCGACTCGGGTACTCGATGGTCATGAACGATTTGATGCGGTTCGAGCGTCCAAACGATCGCGCGCCCTTCTTTGTCCACGTACAATGCCGCCGCATGTGGTTTGTCTTTGTCAAAGACGAGTTGTTCTAATAATGGTGCTGCTTTCACCAAAAACCTCCTTAATTATGCTTTGATGCTTTGCCGACGCGCACACGCCAAACCTGAGGACCTTGTTCGAAATATTCCCATGTAAACTCGCCCGCGCGCTCTGCCGAAAATTGATAGTACAGCGGTTTGGGATCGTGGTCATTCACTAACTCGAACGCCTCGCCGGGTCCCAGTCCTTCAAACGTTTGAAAAATGAGCATATGACGCTGCGGCGGAGGAATCACACGCACGTCAATTCGCTGCGTGGTTGAAGGGTCGTGGTCGCCGTGCATCGCGTTCAATACGCGCTGCTGCGCCTCATCCGACACGTACTGTTCAAAAAGTGGGAGATAAACCTCTTCTTCTTTGGCGAGATGCACTTGAAAAAGCGCGTTTAGCTCCAGTCCCAATCTGCCCAGTTTGGCGCGGAGCTCGGTTTGTTTATCGGGCGCGGTGTGGGCAAGTTCATCCGCCGCTGCTTCAATCTGCGTGACATAGTCCTGAATGTATTCATGGTCCACACGCATGGTTGCAGTTGGCTTGCCATGCGCGCGCACCAAATCATCCACCAGTGGATACAGCTGCGCTTCTTCGCCTGCGGCGTGCGGAACGAGGTCATTCTTGAGGAACGCGGCGAACGCCTGCGCGTCGGCAGTCTTTTCCCCTTGCGCGAAACTTGCCGCATAATTCGATAATTGATTCGATAACTCGCGGTGATGGTCCCGAAATGCTTGTGTAACTTTACTCATTTTGATTCCTCCGCCGGCGCGGTCGGTTTTTTCCGCCGCGCGGTCCTGAATAGTCAAGCCAACTCTCTGAAAACCGTTCACGGTCAAGCGGGTAGTTTGTGATTGCTACAGCGACGGCTTTGAATGCGCCCTTGCTACAGCCAGCGCGCGTCATCCGATGTTGCACAAATGTGACAACTACTCGGGCTGGCACGCGTGCATTTCCGCGACAGACGCATTCATCAGCGAGTTGGCACCCAATAAAATTTTTGTATTTGCCACCAGTATAGTGGCAGAACTCGCGTTTGTCTTTGCTAAAGTGCAAAGAGACACACTCAAATCAAAGCCAATTGAGTTGACAACCAATCATTCTTTGATCTCGTGCAAACTCGACTCGAACTCGTGCGGCTGCGGAGGAGGATTCGCTAAAATTAAACGCACGCCGCGTTCAAAGAAAAAGTAATCCCACGCCCAGCTGATTAACACGATCAGGCGATTGCGCATGCTCATCAGATTGTAAATATGAATGGTAAGCCAAATCAACCAGGCAAAGAATCCTGTGAACGCATGTCCCCAAATATCCGCCACCGCAGCGTTGCGCCCGATAGTCGCCAATGTTCCGCGGTCATGATACACAAACGGCAGCTGTGACTGATTGCGAAGCTCTCGTGTGATATTTTGCGCGGCGGCTGTCCCCGCCTGCATTGCGACCGGCGCCAACATCGGCAGGCGCTCTCCATTCTGTTCCAGCCGTGCCAAATCGCCAATTACGTAAATGTGCGGATAGTTCGGCACTTGAAGCGTTGGCAGCACGGCAATCTGTCCATTTTTTGTTGTAGGCAGACCCCACTCCGAGTCTGCTGCACCTTGTACGCCCGCAGTCCAAATGACAGTTCCGCTCGGAATCGTCGTGCCGTCTTGCAACTGCACCGCGTCGCTCGAAATCTTGCTCACTGCCGCGCCCAAGTGCACTTGCACGCCCATCTTTTTGAGCCGCTTGAACGCATAATCACCAAGCTTTGTCGGCAGCGTATTGAGCAAGTGATCTATTGCTTCTAACAAAACGATGCGCACCTCGCGCAAATCAAGCGCGTAATAATCTTGGTAGAGCGGACCGTGAATGAGCTCGGAGAGTGCGCCCGCGAATTCGACGCCCGTCGGACCTCCACCGACGATGACAAAGGTGAGAATTTGTTCGCGCTTGTGCGCGTCTGATTCATGCGCGGCGGATTCGAAACACGAAAGAATGTGATTGCGGAGCGCGTTCGCGTCCGCGATGGTTTTCAACGGATACGCGTGTTCTCCCGCTCCGATGATCCCAAAAAAATGTGCGATGCTGCCGACCGCGAGGACCAGAAAATCGTACGGGATTTCGCCCACTGTCGTTTGCACGATAGATGCCTCCGGCTTGATCGCTTCGACCTGTGCCATCAAAAAGTGTACATTCGGCATGTGCCGCAGCAGGCTTCGGATGGGGAACGCAATATCGGAGGCAGATAATTCAGATGCGGCGACCTGATAGAGCAGTGGCAGAAAGGTGTGATAATTATTGCGGTCAATGAGGATTACGTCGGCGCCTGATCGCGCCAAGCCGCGCGCTGCCCACAAGCCGCCAAAGCCCGCGCCGACAATCACGACGCGCGGGCGAGCTGTAACTTGTGTCATTTTTTTCAAACCTCACATCAAAGTAGGGGCGAAGCATTCGCGGCGAGGTTTGCGTACGTGTCGTACCGTTTTACCCCTACTCTAACAAATTATTGTCCCAGTTTCTTGTCGAGATATGCTTTGAGCGCGATGGCGTTATTGTGTTCGGTATCACGCGCGCTGTAAAGCAAAGTCACGTTGCCGCGTCGCGCGGCTTGCAGAATCGGCGTCCATCCTTCCGCGTTTTTGTCCAGCTCGGCAACGTACTTGCGCTTGAAAGCGCTCCACTTGCTTGGATCGTGCGCGAACCATTGGCGCAGTTCCGTGCTGGGCGCGACCTCTTTTAACCATGCTTTCGCATCGAGTTCCTCTTTTTTGATCCCACGGGGCCAAAGTCGCTCCACCAAAAATCGAGTGCCATCGCCGCGTGCCGGTGGCTCGTACACGCGTTTGATTTGAATCATTTCCACTCCCCTTTCGCGAGTCCTGCCATCACCTGCGTGTGATCAGCATCGCTTGGCGGTGGTGTGACAACGTGCATCAAGATGAGGCGCGTTTCGGCTTTGATTCCGCGCGTCTCGCCGGCGGGTATGAACGCCAGCGTGCCCGGTACGATTCGATGCTCGTGCCCATCGGCAACGAGTGTGCCCTCACCCTCCAACACAAGCAGCGTCAAATCAACGCCCGGCTGGTGTACCGGAATAAACTGCCCGGGCTCGAAACACGCCTCGATGACTTTGACGCGCTCGTTCAGCGCGATCACTACCGGATTGAATTTTTCCGGGCGAAACGCCGCCGTTTGCTTGTACGACTCTACAAAGATTGCCATTATGTTTTGCTCCTCCATTCGAATGACTGTGAATCCGCGATTTCACTTGTGCGGCTCATGGCTATGTTGCTTGATGCGCGAGCTCTTCAAAAGATGGCTCTGGGCGCGCGAGTTCTTGCGCTGTAAGCAATTGCTCTGCCAGCGGAAACACCTCTTGTTCTTCGCGAACAAAATGCGCTTCGGTCATTTCCAGAATCGTCCACATTCTGCTGACAGGGTCTGACGCCGTTTCAATTTCCTCAAAGAGGTCGCGCACTTCTTGATGCACCAGCTCCATCATGTCAACCAAATGGCGCGCGGCAGGTGACCGCGAAGAGAGCATGTTGAATAATTCTTGCTCTTCGCGCCGCGCATGGGTATCGAGCGCGACAGAGATGACGTGTGCGCGCTCTTGCATTGCCCTGATAGAAATGCCCGACATGATCCAGTCGCTCATCGCCTCCATCATTTCGCGCAACATGCGATGCTCGACGAGCAAAATCGAAACAATGGTCAGCTCAGTCCTGATTTCTTTGATTTGTTCCGACATTTGCAATTACCCTTTTTTCTGTCGCGCGGGTTGATACGTTCCGGGGACGGTGCGAAATGCAATGGCGAGGCGGTTCCAACCGTTGATCGCCACAATCGCAAGCGTCAGGTCAACCAACTCTTTTTCCGTAAAACATTTGCGCGCAAGTTCGTACGCGTCGTCCGGGATATGCGTCTCACTGACGAGCGTAACTGTCTCTGTCCACTCGAGCGCCGCGCGTTCGCGTTCGGAAAAGAATGGCGTTTCGCGCCACGCGCTGAGCGCAAACAAACGCTGCGCGCTTTCGCCCAAAACTTGCGCGTCTTTGGTGTGCATGTCAAGACAATAGGCGCACCCGTTGAGCTGTGACGCGCGTGTCTTGACCAGCTCTAACAGACGCGGCTCCAAGCCGCTGTGACCGGTGTACGCGCCAAGCTCGCTCATTGCCTTGACCACGCCCGGCGCAACTTGGGAATAATTCAATCTCGGTTCCAACTCGTTCACCTCCAACTCTGTCTTATTTATTCACGTTACTCAGCAATTGTCATTTCGAGCCGTGCCCTCAATTCTTCGGGACATGCTTTGCGAGAAATCTCAATGGGGAAAACCGAGATTTCTCACTCTGCTCGAGATGACATGCGTAACATGAGGTTCCAACACTCCCATTCTATGGTAAAGCGAACGTTTTGTCTTTGCGCGAACGCAAATTGCGAGCCAAATAATATTTTTTTGCCCACCTTCTCCGCTGTGCTAGAATGGTTGTCGCATGAGCAACAAGGCATTGACCGGTCGTAAAGCCGCCGCCAAAGCAACTGCGCGCGATCTTTTCGAGTCCGCGCGCGAACAGGAACGCGAACGCACCCAGCCGCTCGCGGCGCGAATGCGTCCGCGCACGATGGACGAATTTGAAGGGCAAGAAGAAATTCTTGGGCAGGGCAAGCTGCTCCGTCGCGCCATCGAAAGCGATAAACTTTTTTCCTCGATCATCTTGTGGGGTCCTCCCGGCGCGGGCAAAACAACTCTCGCCACCATCATTGCAAACAAAACCGCGTCGCATTTCGAAACTCTCAGCGCGGTGCTCGCAGGCGTTGCCGATATTCGACGCGTGGTGGAAGAGGCGCGCGAACGATTCAACTTGTACGGACAGCGCACCATTTTGCTTGTAGATGAAATTCATCGGTTTAACAAAACACAGCAAGACGCGCTTTTGCCGCATGTTGAAAATGGTACGATCACGCTGATTGGGGCGACGACAGAGAATCCGTACTTTGAGGTCAACAGCGCATTGCTTTCGCGTTCGCGTATTTTTCAATTCAAACCATTGACGACAGAGGCGACACTGCGCTTGCTGCATCGCGCCCTCGCCGATCCCGCGCGCGGTTATGGCGCGCGCCGCATCGAAATCACGGACGACGCGTTACAACATCTCGCGGAGGTCGCGGGCGGCGACGCGCGCAGCGCGCTCAATGCGCTTGAACTGGCAGTCGAATCCACATTGCCCGACGCGGAGGGAGCCGCGCGAATTGATTTGCAAGTTGCGCAAGAGTCCATCCAAAAACGCGTCCTCCGCTATGATAAATCATCCGATGAACACTATGACACAATCAGCGCGTTCATCAAGAGTATGCGCGGCAGCGATCCCGATGCTGCGCTCTACTATTTGGCAAAGATGCTCTATGCGGGCGAAGACCCCGAATTTATCGCGCGCCGCATGGTGATTTTTGCGTCGGAAGATATTGGGAACGCTGACCCGCAAGCATTGGTCGTCGCCGTCGCTGCCGCGCATGCCCTTCAATTTGTCGGCATTCCCGAAGCGCAATTAAATCTCGCACAGTCCGCGCTTTATCTTGCCACCGCGCCGAAATCGAATTCGACGCTTGGCATCGGCGCGGCGCTTGCGGATATTGAACGCTTGGGCACTTTGGATATTCCGAATCATCTCAAAGATGGCTCGCGCGATTCACGCGCGTTGGGACATGGCAAGGGCTATAAATATCCGCACGATTTTGAAAATCATTTTGTCGCTCAACAATATCTGCCGGATGACGTACGCGATAAAATTTATTACACGCCGGGAACCTTGGGTTACGAACAACAAATTTCGCAGCGCTTGCAAGAATGGCGCGCGAAAATGGAAAAGAACAAATTCACCGACAGATAGTTCAAATTTTGTTTTCGATTATTCAACACCTTTTTTCAACGCATTGCGCTCCGCACTCATTACTAGACACCTCATGGCACATTGCCACTCGCTCGAAACCCTGCGAACAATTCGTTTCAAAAAAACGTCTACATCGAGATATTGTTGCAAGCTCCCGGGCTGTTCGAGTCCATTTGCGCATGCGGCATTGTGAAGGAGTCTTATGTTAAAACGAGAACCGCGCCTTCTTGTGATGCATCGTTTTTTGCAGAATCAGATGTTTTATCCGGTCGTTCTTTCGAGTTTGTTGTGCATTGCATTTTTTGCGATGCGCGCGTTATGGAGCGATTCGTTTCTGCACAAATCGTTGATGTGGAATTTGTTTCTCGCGTGGATCCCATATTTTTGTGCGCTGGGAATGGCGTGGCTGCACGCGCGCCGCGCGGCTGCGTGGCAATACATTCTGCCTTCGCTCGTATGGCTTTTATTTTTTCCCAACGCCGCGTATCTCGTCACCGATTTATACAAACTGCGAAACATGCCGCCCGTGCCGATCTGGTATGATGTTGGATTCTTCGCGATGATGGCGTGGACCGGGTTGCTGCTCGCGGTGGCGTCCTTGCAAATCGTCCAGCGGATGGTCAAACAATCCGCTAGCGCGTTATGGAGCTGGCTCGTCGTGTTTGTTGTGATCGGTTTGAACGGCGTCGGAATTTATCTGGGTCGCTTTTTGCGTTGGAATAGTTGGGACGTAATGACCGATCCGATCGCCGTGCTGCAAGATGCGATTGCGCCGTTTTTGAATCCGATTGCGTATCGGCAGTCGGTCGCGATCATGATTGTATTTAGCGCGCTGTTGTTCGTCGTATATGTGAGTGTCGTGACGTTGCAGCGCGGAACGCGAGATCATGATGGTACTTGAGGAGATGAATTGGCAAGCCGAGGTGCAAGTCCCATAACGCTCTCGACTTGTCCTGTGGGAACGGAATGTTTTTGATATGAATCGTGATTTGTACGTGCGTCGGCGTTCGCGGCGGACGGATGCGCGCCCCGCGTTCATGTGGTTGACGCTGACGCTGTTATTGTTCGCGTGCGGCGGCGTTAGCTTTTTGCTGCTGCAAAACTTGAGGGGCGAATGGCTCGAACTGAAACTGGATTCCGCGCGGTATCGCGTAATGGAGCTGTTGCCCGAACCCGAACGCCCCGATTTTGTGCCAACGCCGATTCTCGTCGCGCAAAGCGCGGGCATCCCGACAATTGTTTGGGATCAAAACAGCGCGTTATCGGAACCTTCAACCGAGCCAATGCCGACGAACACACCGATGGCAGAGGGCAAAAACGTCGCTGTCGAGATTGAAACTAAAATTCCGCCATTCATCCCATCTCCTGTGGCAAGCGAAAATTCTGGGTTCAATGCGATTCGTCCTTTTGTGGAACTTGGTGGTGTGACGCACGAGGCGCAGCGTTTCAATAATTGTGGTCCCACAACATTGCGAATGTATCTTTCGTATTTTGGATATACACGCGACACCCAAGTGCAAATTGCGAATGTGTTGAAACCGAACAAAGATGATCGCAACGTCAGTCCTGACGAACTGATTGGATATGCGCAGGCAAAAGGGTTCCACGCCATCACGCGCGTGAATGGTGATACGGAGCGCCTCAAACAATTTTTGTCGAATGATTTACCGGTGATGATCGAAGAAGGATACGACCCGCCGCGCGCGAAACAGGGATGGATGGGGCATTATCTGCTGCTCACAGGTTACGATTCACACGGAATCATTGCGCAGGATTCGTACAACGGTCCGAATCAACGCGTCGCATGGCAAGAGGTGGATGCGAATTGGCGCAATTTTAACCGCACTTATCTCGTGTTGTACACGCCCGCGCAAGAACCGCTGGTGCGCGCCATCATCGGCGAGGATATGGACGACGCGACGATGTATGCCAAAGCCGCGCAGCGCGCGCAAGAAGAATGGAATGCAAATCCGAACGATGCTTTTGCGGCGTTCAATCTCGGCTCGTCGCTCGTTGGGCTGGGCGAATACGAGGCGGCGGCAATCGCGTTCGACCAAGCGCGCCTTTTGAAATTGCCATGGCGTATGCTGTGGTATCAATTCGGACCGTACGAAGCGTATTATCGCGTTGGGCGCTATGAAGAAGTGATTGCGCTTGCCGACGCGACCTTGAAACCAACGAGCGATTTGGAAGAATCGTATTATTACAAAGGGCTCGCCTTGGAGAAATTGGGACGCAGTGATGAAGCCCGTGCTGCGTTGGAAATGGCGCTGAGATATAACTCGAATTATCTTGCCGCGCGCCAAGCCCTGAAAAATTTAGGCGTGTAAAAAAATAAATGTGCGTTAAAGACAACGCACATTTTTTTATGCCAGACGCGATGGAAACAACCGTTTCGGAAAATCAAACTCGAGCCCCGCTGTGGCGGCGCATCATTTCGTCGTCGCTTTTGTCCGAGCGCGCCATCACACTCTCGACCATTGTCGTCGCAACCGGATTCTTTGCCAGCAAAATTTTGGGACTCGTACGCGTGCGCTTGACCGCGCAAGCATTTGGCACCTCAGCCCCATACGACGCGTTTCGCGTTGCCAATACGTTTTCGGATATGTTGGATTCGGTGATTGCGGGCGCAACCATTGCGGCGGTTTTTATTCCCGTTTTTAGCTCGTATCTGGTCAAGGACGAACACGAACGGCGCGAAGGTTGGAAATTCGCAAGCGCGGTATTAAATGATATGTTCTTGCTCGTCACGGCTGCCGCTTGCGTGGGAATGATTTTCGCCCCGCAGTTGATTAACTATTTCATTGCGCCCGGTTTTGGTCCCGCGCAAAGCGCGCTCGCCGCGAGCTTGATGCGAATCGTTTTGATCGCCGCAATCGTGTTCGGCGTGAGCGGAACGATTACGGGCATCCTGCACGCACAAAATCGTTTTGTCCTCGCCGCGATGGCGAGTCCCTTGAATAATATTGGTGTCATCCTGGCAGTCATTTTTCTCGTGCCAACAATGGGGATTTTTGGTCTGGCGTGGGGTGTGGTATTTGGTTCGCTGCTTCATCTCGGCATTCAGATTCCGGGACTTGTGCGCGCGGGGATGATTTGGTTTGCCACGCTCGGTTTGGGACGGGGTGAACTGCATCAGAGTATGCGCGAACTGCTGCGTCTACTCGGTCCGCGCATCGTGACGACAAATCTGGGCAGTTTGACGCGGCTGTTGATGAATAATTTCGCGTCCTTTTTGATGGTGGGCAGCATCGCCGCGTTAGATTACGCCTATTTGCTCTGGCAGTTTCCGGAAACGTTGATTGGGACGGCGATCGCGGTTGCCGTGTTCCCGCGTCTCGCGCAGCGCGTGGCGGCGAATGATCGGCGCGGTTTTCAACGCCTTTATCGCCTCGCGCTGGTGACGATTCTCGCGCTGGCGATTCCCTCCGCGTTGGTGGCGATAATATTTGCCCAACCGATTGTGTCGCTCATTCTGAAAAGCGGCGCGTTCGACGCGGAATCTACGACGCTCGTCGCGGGCGTACTGCAATTTTACGCCTTGGCAATCGTCGGCGAAGCGGTGCTTGAACTCGTCGCGCGCGTCTTTTACGCGAATCGCGACAGCAAGACGCCAATGTTTGTTGCGATTGGCGCGATGGTTTTGCGAATCGCACTCATGCTGGGATGGCGCGAGACATTGGGCGCGGGAGGATTGGCGCTCGCGTACGCGGTCACGGTGTGCGTCGAAGCGAGCGTGTTGTGGTTTCTTTCGCAGCGAAGATTCATGCGCGAGAATTTGTGATTGAAGATTTTTGATTTATGGTTTATCATACGACTGCAAAAAATTCCAAACAAAAATTCAACGGAGACAACGATGTCGAACGCACCTGATCGCAACATTGGCTTGGAACTCGTACGCGTAACCGAAGCAGCTGCCCTTGCGGCTGCCCCTTGGATGGGGCGCAACAGAAAAATGGAAGCGGACAAGGCGGCAGTTGACGCAATGCGGTTGATGCTCAACACCATCGAGATGGACGGCATCATCGTCATTGGCGAGGGCGAAAAAGACAAAGCGCCGATGTTATTCAACGGCGAACGCCTCGGCAAATACAACGCGGGCTGGGATGTGCCGAAATGCGACCTCGCGGTGGACCCGATTGATGGGACGCGTCCGCTTGCGCTGGGGCTCCCAAATTCAATCGCGGTCGTCGCGTTGGCTGAACGCGGCTCGATGTTTTTCCCCGGTCCAATCGTCTACATGGACAAGCTCGCGGTCGGTCCTGAAGCAGCCGATGTGATTGATCTCGATGCGCCTGTAGCAGATAACCTGAGCGCCATTGCCAAGGCAAAGGGCAAAGCCGTGACCGAACTTGTCGTCGTGGTGTTAGACCGTCCGCGCCACGAACAACTTATCGCAGAGATTCGGGCGACGGGCGCGCGTTTGAAATTGATAACCGATGGTGATGTGGCGCCCAGTATCGCGGCGTGCTTGCCCGATACCAACATTGATGTTTTGATGGGCGCGGGCGGCGCGCCGGAAGCGGTGATTTCGGCGAGCGCGCTGAAATGTCTACACGGCGAAATTCAAGCGCGTTTGTATCCGCGTGACGAAAAAGAGAAAAAGCTTGCCGAAGAAATGGGCTATGATACCAAGCGCGTCTTGACTTGCGACGACTTGGTCAAAAGCGACAATGTATTCTTTGCCGCTACGGGCATCACCGACGGCGAATTGATGCGCGGCGTGCATTATGCGGCGACGCGCGCGACCACTGAATCCCTGGCAATGCGTTCCTCGTCGGGAACGATGCGGCGCATCATTGCAACGCACCGCCCCGAAAAATTACAGCAGATTTTGAGCGATCAAAAGGAGCGGCTGGCGGAACGGGAAAAAGACGCCTAGCACGTCTGACGTAGGCGCTGCCGGAGCAATCCCCGGCAAATTCAAATTGACGCACACGTGAAAACTTGCTATAATTCGGCTTGTTGGAGTTCGTCGCCCACTCGACGAACAAGAGCAACAAGCTGTTTAACCTCTCGCTGCAACGCAATTCCGTTGTAATTATCCTAGCCCCACAAAATTCCCAAATTCATTTTGCTATTACGTTTGTGTAACACTCGCGTCAAATTGACGTCATTTTAATTTAAGGTGGTCATCCATTCCACGCGCGCTTGGATTCGAGTTCGAGCGGCGACTGCGAATGTCGCCGCGCTGTTATCCACGCTGCCTTATCCTCCACAGTAATGCACGGCGCGCCTCCGGCATCCTCAAAAGGACAAAACCAATCTATGCCTCGCACTCCTGATATTATTGCAAACGACCATGTCAATTACTCTGTTCTCGACGAAAAAGCGTTGAGCGAGCTGCGCGATCTTGCCAAAGAGCAAAGCATCAGCGGCTACTCTAAACTCAAAAAGAGTGATTTGATTTTTCGCCTGCTGCGCGCCAAAGCCGAGCGCGAAGGTTTGATTTTTGGCGGCGGCGTTTTGGAAATTGTGCAGGATGGCATTGGTTTTTTGCGTTCGGACCATTTGCTGCCCGGCGACGAAGATGTGTACGTCTCGCAATCACAGATACGGCGCTTTGGGCTTCGCACCGGCGACATGGTCATCGGACAGGTGCGTCCACCCAAAGACACCGAAAAGTATTACGGGCTGCTGCGCGTGGAAGCAGTGAACGGCATTGATCCGGAAGCTGCGAAACAGCGCCCCGACTTTGAAAAACTCACTCCGATTTTCCCGAACGTTCAATTTAAGCTCGAAACAAAGCCGAATATCCTGGCAACGCGCGTACTCGATTTGCTTGCGCCGATTGGTAAGGGGCAGCGCGGTCTCATTGTCTCGCCGCCGAAAGCGGGCAAGACGACTCTGCTCAAACAAATTGCGAACGCGATTTCCGAAAATTATCCCGACGCCCATTTGATGGTCGTACTGATTGGCGAGCGCCCTGAAGAAGTGACCGACGTGGACCGTTCTGTGGACGCCGAAGTGTTTGCCTCGACCTTTGACGACGAAATCGAAAATCAAACGCGTGTAGCGGAAATGTCGCTTCAGCGCGCCAAGCGGCTGGTGGAGGGCGGTAAGGACGTCGTAATTATGCTGGACTCAATTACCCGATTGGCGCGCGCGTACAATTTGGTTGTACCGCCGAGCGGGCGCACCTTGACGGGTGGGTTCGACCCCGCCGCTTTATTCCCACCCAAGCGCTTTTTTGGCGCGGCGCGCAATTTGGAAGAGGGCGGAAGTTTGACGATAATTGCTACGTGCCTCGTGGACACCGGCAGCCGTATGGACGACCTGATTTTTGAAGAGTTCAAGGGCACCGGTAACATGGAAGCGCACATGAATCGCAAACTTGCCGATCGCCGCATTTATCCGGCGATTGATTGGGAACGCAGCAGCACGCGGCGCGAAGAACTTTTGATTGCCGAAGATCTCTTGCCGCGTGTTTGGACACTTCGCCGAATGCTTTCGCAGATGGGCGGAGGTCCCGAAGAAATCGAACTGGTCGTGGAGCGCATGGCGAAAACGCGCAACAACCGCGAGTTTTTGGAAAAATTGAATCGCGACGATTTCTGAAATCGATCATTTCGAAATAAATCACTTTTATGCAAAACCCCAGCGTAGCTCTCACCCGACGCGTGAACGCACTTGCCACGCGCGTGGTGGAGCGCATCGAGACCCTGCGGTACGAAAATACCAACAATGTCTCGCTCTTTACTCGCCTTACGGCGCATCTTGGCATCATTGCTCTGGTGTTGATTGGGCTGTTGTTGAGCGGCATCCAAATTCAAGCGGCGCAGGCGCCGCGCAGTTATGACGCGCCGACGCTTCAAGAGGACCTGCCGGAAATCGTCATTGATCCAGCCAACCCGCAAACTGATCTCAAACCTTCGACAATCCCTTTTACCAATAATCCGAAAAAAGACCGACGCGATGTGGCGACATACACGGTCAAGCCCGGCGATAATGTCAGCGTCATCGCGGCGCGTTTTGGAGTGACGCCCGATTCGGTGATTTGGGCGAATGAAAAACTGGAAGAAAATCCCGACGCGCTTTCGGTGGGACAGCAGCTCTTTGTTCCGCCGGTGAGTGGTGTGCTGCATAAAGTCGCAAAAGGCGAAACGCTTCAAACGATTGCCGCGCGCTTTAAAGCCGATGTGTCCGCGATTTTCAATGATCCCTTTAACCAAACGATTCACGATTTTAAATCGTCACCGCCGCAATTGGTGGTGGGCGAGTTCATCATGGTCCCCGGCGGCAGCAAACCGATTGTGATCCGTCAAGTGCAATACAGCGCCACCACCCCATCAAACGCGATCAAAGGAACGTCCAATTTTCAATGGCCCACCGCTGCTTGCATCAGTCAATTTTACTGGGGGCGTCATCCCGGAATTGACCTTGCCAATTCGCAAGGCACCGCAGTTGTGGCTGCGGATGCAGGATATGTCGAAGTTGTCGGTTGGGACAATTCGGGTTACGGCAACATGATCTTGATCAATCACGGCAATGGCGCCATCACGCGCTATGCGCACTTGAGCGCGTTCGCGGTGCAAGCGGGCGCGTCGGTGAAAAAAGGACAGCTCATTGGACGCATCGGCACTACGGGACGCTCGACGGGACCGCATCTTCATTTTGAATTGATCGTGAATGGCGTGCATCGCAATCCCGTAGGGATTTTGAAAGGCAATACGCCCGGGCGCTGTTATCGGTAATTCGCGTGCGTGATTTTTGCGATGGAATTGATCGGCACAACAAGCGTACATTAGGATAAAATAGGCGCGGGGCGAAACAACCTCGCGCTTTCTTTTTATGTTTCCTATTTTCCGTCCGTGGCACATCGGCAGACTGTTCGGAATTCCGATTCGGATTGACCCGAGTTGGGTCCTGATCTTCTTGCTACTCGTCTATCAACTGGCGACGTTTATTTTTCCCGTCGCGTTGGGAGTGCGCTTTCGGCGCGGCATCGCGTTTGATGTTATTGCGCTCGCGGTGATTGCAAGCTTGCTGCTCTTTGCCAGCGTCGTGGCGCACGAGCTCGCGCACGCTTTGATGGCGCGTGTGCGCGGCGTTTCGGTCTTGGGCATTACACTTTTTATTTTTGGCGGCGTCGCACAAATTGGCGACGAGCCCGATTCGCCCGCGACCGAATTTCTGATCGCGATTGTGGGTCCGTTGATTTCGTTTGTGATTGCGATTTTGGCGGCGGGGATTTGGATTTGGCTGCAAGCGCTCGAGGGGCTTGGCACGTTCTATCGTACTCCTCTGCAATCCGCTTGGGTGTACATTGCTGTCGTTGCCTTTTACTTGGCACAGGCAAATCTATTGCTGGCGCTCTTTAATCTGCTGCCGGGCTTTCCACTTGACGGCGGGCGCGTCTTGCGCGCGCTGATTTGGGCAATTCTGAAAGATCAAAAACGCGCAACGTATTTGGCGATGTTGAGTGGACGCGGGATGGCGATATTGATGGTGGCGGTGGGAGCGTTCATTTTGTTTCGCGGCGAATACGGCGGGGGTTGGTTGTTGTTGATGGCGTGGTTCCTGTGGCGCGCGGCGGGAGAAGCATATCACTCACTGCTCGCGCGCGAATTGTTGAAACAAGTCACCGTCGGCGAACTGATGCGCGCGCCGCTTCAGCGCGTAAGCGAAGCCCTGAGTTTGCGCGAACTGGCGGAATCGTTTGCCTCTTGGCTGCGTCCGCCTGCCTTGGCGATTGATTTGAATGGAAATGCCGTCGGGATTGTCGGCATGGAACAGGTAAAGCAAGTCGAACGCGCGAAATGGGAATCAACGCGTGTACGGCAGGCGATGTTGCCGCTCGGTGTTGATGTAGGGGTCACATCCAATGACACGGCGCTGCACGCGTTAAAACTTTTGACAGAGCGCGAACGTGAGGAAGTTGCCGTAATTCAGAATGGGCAGGTGGTTGGCATTATCGGACGCGAAGAATTGGCGCGCTATCTACAAGCTCAAGGCGAGTAAATTTGTGTTATTCGCGGAAATATGTTATTTGCAATGCACACGCGCGTCCATTTTGCATTTCAACTAATTCGCGTATAATTGTGCCGAATTGCACAAACGATATGCGGCTGCGCGATGCGTCAACCGTGCGCCAAAGCCCAGTGCGTCCTTTTTTATGTCTCGGAATGCGCGCTTGGTGCGAAACTGCGAATACAGGAGTCACCGGCTTGATCCGCCTCGAACTGATTGATTGGCGTTGGGTTATGCGCTTGGCAGTAACGCTGTTGGCGCTCGCGGTCTTGCCAATCCTTCTGGGCATGACGCTTGACCGACAGCTGCAAACTTCCCCCGTCCTGACATTGTTTATGCTACTACTTGGTTTGAATCTCGGAATCTTTATCATTGCGCGCCAGGTGGCTGCCCTGTTTCTAGAAATTTCTCCCATCCAACCCGAGTCTGCATCTGAATCTCCCGGAGGAGACCCGTGCTAAAAAACCCCAAAGTTTGGGTA
Organism: Chloroflexota bacterium; assembly: GCA_004295045.1. Lineage (GTDB taxonomy): Bacteria > Chloroflexota > Anaerolineae > UBA4142 > SHND01 > SHND01. The sequence continues at coordinate 60,610 of SHND01000030.1, forward strand.
ATCGTTATCGCTGCAATCGTAATGGGCGCGCTTGTCAAAATTTTTACGCCCCTTTCCATCGAGGCAGTGAGGGCGTCCATCTCCTTTGCGCCCGAACAGCTGTTTGCTCCGCACATTGGCGGATATGTCTTTTCGATTTCGAATACGATGTGTACCACGTGGATCGCGATGTTGATCATCGTCATCCTTTTCTTTTTTGGCACACGTAAAATGCAGTTGATCCCCGGTGGACTGCAAAATGTGTTGGAAATGCTGATCGAGTACCTCGTCGGTTTGGCAGAAAGCGTGGCGGGACACCGCGCAATGAAATTCTTTGCGATTGCGTCCACGATTTTCATTCTGCTGCTCGTTTCCAACCTGATTGCGCTCATTCCCGGGTTTGGTCCCATCGGCGTCATTCATTTGGCGGAAGGAGAACATGCCCCGCAAGGAATTACAATCATCGGTGATGCGCCGTCCATCTTTGAAACCAAGCACGAACCCGGTCAAGAGGGTCCAATTCTCGCGCCGTTCGTTCGTGCGCCTGCAACGGATCTGAATCTGGCGCTCGCCCTCGCGCTAATTTCTGTCGTCATGACGCAGGTTTATGGTTTTCAAGCGCAAGGCGCCCGTTATCTGACGCGGTTCTTTAGTTTTGGACGCTTGCTCAAAGGCAACATTGCCTTTGGCTTGATTGATGTTTTTGTCGGGATCGTCGAACTGATCAGCGAGATCATGAAGATCGTTGCGTTCACCTTTCGTCTTTTCGGCAACATCTTTGCAGGCGAAATCGTCTTGCTGATCATGGCTTATCTGTTCTTGGTCTTGCCTTTTCCGTTCTATGGTCTGGAACTGTTCGTCGCAGTGATTCAGGCGTTTGTCTTTGCGGTTTTGACACTCGCCTTTATGACAATCGCCTCCGCGGAGCACGAAGCCGGGGCAGAACATCACTAAACATATTGCAGTCGGCAGATTTCAGAACTTGATTTCCGATCTGAAATCTCCTATCTGAAATCAATACACGGAGGATTTATACTATGACTGATCAAGGACTACGTCTCATTGCAACCGCGCTCGCGATTGGTCTCGCCGCCATCGGTCCCGGCATCGGTATCGGTCTCATCGCCGGCGCCGCGCTGCAGGCAATGGGTCGCAACCCCGAAGCATCCGGTACGCTCACGACGACGATGTTCATTGGCATCGTCTTTACCGAAGCGCTGGCAATTTTCGGGTTGGTTATCGCATTCATGATCGGGTTCAAGATTTTCTAGGGTAGATGCTGAGGCAACGCCAATGGATAAACTAGGAATCAATATCCCGTGGCTGCTCGCGCAGCTCATCAACGTCATCTTGATTTTGGTGCTCTTGCGCGTGCTCGCCTATAAACCAGTCCTCGCCATGCTCGACAAGCGCAAGAAAAAGATTGCCGAATCACTCGAGTATGCGGACAAGGTGAAAGCGGACGCCGCGGCGCAGCAAAAAGAATTTGAGCGCAAGTACGAAGAACAGCAGCGCGAGTTCAACGTGCGGCTGCAGAGTTCGCAGCAAGTCGCGGAACAGGAGCGTCAGCGTATTGTGGCGGATGCTCACGAAGAAGCGCTCAAAATTAAAGAATCCGCGCGCGGCGAACTCGACTATGAACGCAATCAGATGGTTGCTGAATTGCGTCAGCAAGTCATCGAGCTCTCTATGCTTGGCGCGCAGCGCGTGATTGGCGCGAATCTCGATCAACAAAAATCGCGCCAGCTCGTCGAAAACTTTTTGAACGAAGTGGAATTCGGCGGCAACGGTCAAAAACCTGCGCTGACAAAGGAAGGCGCAGGGGCATAAAATGTCCGACGTAACGAATTACGCACGCGCAATTTTTGAAAAAGCCGTCGAAAAGTATGGGCGCGATTTGCACGCCCTCAATAGCGCGGTGGACAAGAGCAACCTGCTCACGCGGCTCGACAATCCGAGTGAATCCTTTGAGGGCAAGAAAGCATTGCTCAATGGAATGCTCCCGCCGAACGCGGATAATGAGGTGCGCAATCTCGCCTACCTGCTCGCCAGCAAAAATCAAGTCCACTTGATTGGTGAAATTGTATCTGCGTTTGATCGTCTCGTTACGGCAGGCGCACCATCCCACACGGCGCGCGTAACAACTACCATCGAGCTCAACAGTGAGGAGCGCGGCAAGCTTGAATCAAAATTGCGCGCGCAGTACGGCAAAGAGTTATTGTTTGATTATCGCCTCGACCCGGAAATTCTCGGCGGGGTTGTTGTGCGAATCGGTGACGTGGTCATTGATGGCAGCGTCGCAGGCAAACTCGCCGTAATGAAACAAAAAATGGAAACCGCGCGTTGAATGCAAAACGCACAATGCCGAATGCACAACGTATTTCGACTTTTGTGCATTGTGCAATATGCATTGAGCATTGACATTTATGGCAATTAACGTTCTGGACATTACTGAGCAAATCAAACGGCAGTTAGAAACGTTCGAAGCGCCTGTCCAAAAAATGGACGTGGGGCAGGTGATTGAAATCGGCGACGGCATCGCGCGTGTTTCGGGGTTGTCCAACGTCATGGCGGGCGAGCTCGTCGAATTTCCCAAGAATGGGACGCTCGCGCTCGCGCTGAATTTGGAGGACAGCAACGTCGGCGTCGTCATCATGGGCGATTACGAGGATTTGGAGGAAGGCGATCTCGTAAAAAGCACAGGACGCCTTGCTTCGGTGCCGGTGGGCGCTGCCTTGATTGGACGCGTCGTGAATGCCGTGGGGCAGCCCATTGACGGCAAAGGTCCGATTGATGCAACCTCCTTTCGCCCGGTTGAACGCATTGCGCCTTCGGTCGTTCAGCGCCAGCCCGTCAAGTCGCCGGTGCAAACCGGTGTCAAAGCGGTTGACGCGATGATTCCAATTGGACGCGGGCAACGCGAATTGGTCATCGGCGACCGCCAAACGGGCAAGACAGCGTTGTGCCTTGACGCGATTATCAATCAAAAAGGGCAAGATTTGATTTGCATCTATGTCGCAATCGGACAAAAGCAGTCCACGATTGCGCAAGTCGTTGCCACTTTGGAAAAGTATGGCGCGATGGAATACACCACCGTTGTCAGCGCCTCCGCGTCCGACCCCGCGCCGCTGCAATATCTTGCGCCTTATTCAGGAACTTCGATGGGCGAAGAGATCATGGAAAATGGTGTGAACGTTGGCGGCAGAACGATTCGCGACGCGCTCATCATTTATGATGACCTCTCGAAACATGCGTGGGCGTACCGCCAAATCTCGCTGCTGCTGCGGCGTCCGCCCGGACGCGAAGCGTACCCCGGCGACATCTTTTATCTTCACTCGCGATTGCTCGAACGTTCTGCGCGTTTGAATAACGAACTCGGCGGCGGCTCGCTCACTTCGCTCCCGATCATCGAAACGCAAGCCGGTGACATTTCCGCATACATTCCCACGAACGTCATTTCCATCACCGACGGACAAATTTATTTGCAAGCCGATTTGTTCTACGCCGGCATTCGCCCGGCGCTCGATGTCGGTAACTCTGTCTCGCGCGTCGGTTCGAGCGCGCAGACCAAAGCGATGAAAAAAGTGGCGGGGCGGTTGAAACTCGACCTCGCCCAATATCGTTCGCTCGCCGCCTTTGCGCAGTTCGGCTCGTCGTTGGACAAGGCGACACGCGACCAACTCGAACGCGGGCAGCGGATGACCGAACTTTTGAAACAACCACAGTACCAACCGGTCTCGCTCACAAATCAAGTCGAAATTTTGTACGCCGCCACGAACGGCTATCTTGACGATGTACCGGTGGATAAAGTCCGCGCGTTTGAAACCGCGTTCTTGCGCTACATGGAAGCATCACATCCTGATATCGGACGCAAGATTGCTGAAACCAAAGACCTCGATGGTGAAACGGAAGTTGCCTTTAAAAGCGCCATCGAAGATTTCAAACGGGCGGCAAGTTATTAAGGATTTTTGATTTTTGATTTCCGATTTTTGAATTTACCAATCACAAGGACGTGAGATAAATCATCAATCACAAATCCTAAATCATAAATTCAAATTTGTACGTGAACGTTAAAAAAACCATAGCAATTTTCTTCTTGAGCGCGCTCGCCGTCCTGAGCGCGGCGTGCAGTGGCAGCGGAAATGCCACGCCGACGCGCGCCCGCGTGGCGCAAAACGAACCCACGCAAACACCGTGGATCATCTATATGCCCGTGACAGTTACGCCAGGACCAGCCACCGCGACTCTGGAACCAACCAGCACGCCGAACGCGCCGGAACCAACGGCTGTGCCGCCAACCAACCCGCCCGCGCCTGTCAACACGCGTCCGCCGCAACCAACGAATCCACCGCAGCCGACAACGCCGCCTGAATCTGCCACTCCTGAACCGCCGACCGCGACGCCAGCGCCGAGCTGCGGGGAAGCGTATCAAGTGACGAAATTGACCTTTCCCGAGAATGGCGCGAAACGACAAGCGAAAGCGGGATCGGGCGCAGGCAAGACAATCCAATTCATGTGGGAGCCGGTTGTCGCCTATGAGATTGATCCCAGAATTGGGTATCGGGTGAATGTCTCTACGCCGCGCAATTCACAGGCGCTTTATATTTCGCACAATGAATTTCTCAAAGAGCAAGTCGCCATTCTGAGTCAGCAAGCGACCTTTGGCTTGACGCAAGGCGATGACACGACGGCGACATGGAGCGTTGATGTGATTATGGCGAGCGGTGAGTTCAATGATTCCGGAGATGATACACAACCACCACTTGGCACAATCGCAGTCTGTGGTCCTTCGTCTCCGCAGTTTACAATCGAGCTTGAAGTGCAGGAGTGATTGCAGCGAGTCTTTCGCAAAGCAGGTTGTAAGCATTGCGTCGAAAGCTCGATGGGCTAATTTCACATGAAGCGAATTCATTGGTCAGGCATTATCGTCATGGGCATCGCTGGTATGACCGCGCTCTTGGGTTGTCAGCAGCGCCCCGCGGTGCCAACGGTTGCCCTCGCGCCAACGGAACCGGTCGTTGTAATTGTGGTGACGGCGACAAGTTTGCCGACGCTCGCGCCGACCAAAACAGTTGCGCCGACAATCACGCCGATTCCAACTTTGACGCCTGTCGTTACACAGACCGTGACCGCAACCATTCGCGCGACAACTGCCGCGCAAGCGACGCGTCCGCCGGCAACAACGACATCCGCAGAACCGACGCAAGCTGCCACCACAGAAAGCGCATCGCCTACGGTTGTTCCGCCATCAAGTTTTCCCGCGCCGCTCGTATTTGCTCCTGAAGGAAAATCCTTTCGCGATGGCGATACTGTGAATTTTGAATTTGGGTCTGTGGGACCATTGGCAACGGATCAATGCTATCGCTTTGAGATGACACTCGGCAATCCGAGCGGACCGGGCGGGGTTGGTGATTATTGGGTTGGTCTTTGCGGCGATCAAAGCAGCGCGGGCGATCGGCTCAAATTCACTCTCAAGCCCGGACGTTTTCGCGATGAGCCGAATTACGGGACATTGCTCGTGTCTGCGGACGCGGTCATTCCGCCTACGCCAGAATATGTAATGAATTGGAATGTGAGTGTTGTCAAGATGGTGGACGCGAACGACCCAATTCATCCGAATGTTCAAGCATTGAGTCCAGCCAGCGCGTCGTTGCAAAATTCCTTTTTCCGTTGATTATTCCGCCTCACCATAAATGCTTAACATTGGCGATAGAATTTCGTGGGAAACAAGTCTATCTCGCAAGAAAATTTCCATCGAACTGTAAAGCGACTTTGGTGAGATGGAATAGGCGCAGCACATTCGGAGGGACATCATTTGGGCGAAAGCATTGAGAGTTGTGAATGCTTTGTCCTTTCACCAAACCGATAGAGGATAGAGAGGGAATGTGTTTTGATAAAGCGTTGGCTGATCTTGGCGGCAATTGTGGTTTGCACTGCCTGTGCCGCAGAACCCACCGCAACGCCACCCGACATCATCGCACCCACAAATTCAATTTCAACTACCGTTCCGATTCCCACCTTGCTGCCAACCGTTGCGCTTACACTTGCAACGCGTGTGGTTGAAACTCAAACGCCAGCGCCGACATCGAAACCGAATGTTGCAAGCGCAACGCGTGCGAACGCAAATCGTTTTGCTGCACCAACGGCGATTGCGCCAAGCGCCGGGGCATTGTTCAAAAATGGAAATGATATTCCGTTCACTTTTGAGGCGGTGGGGCGCTTGGAACCAACACAATGTTATTTGCTGCACGTCGAATTGGCGGTGCCGCAGCTGCCAAACGGAAATCGCGGCGATGATTTCTTGGATTTAGAAAACTGTGGTGATTCCGGACCCGCAGGTAAAAAGTTGGAATTTGTGTTGTATCGCGGAAAATTTACCAACTCGCCAAACTATGGCACCATTCTCGCGCAAACGTCGGCGTTGGCGCCCGAGGCGAAAAAACTGAACATGACTTGGACTGTGCGGGTCGTGCAAAACAATGGTCGCGCTGCGGATGGCGTGCATTACAACACCGTTGCTTTGAGTCCCGGCAGCCCGATCGTTGAATTTGAGTTTCAGCCATGAAAGTTCTCACCCTGTTTTTTATCCTTGCCCTGTTGATAGTCGGTTGCGAAGCGACGCCGCCAACGGCTGTCCCGACCGTACCACCGACGGCAGTACCGACCGCAATTCCGCAGCCCACACAGGCGCCGACGAATACAGCATTGCCGCCAACACCAACGTTAGCGCCCACCAACACGTTACCGCCGCCAACCAACACGCCGATTCCTGCATCGCCGACTGCGACCGCGACGAACACGCGCATTCCTGTGACGCGCGTGCCGACTGTGGCTGCAACTCCTACGGCGACCGAAATCGCACTCAAATTTCCCGCGCCGCAATTGATTGAACCGACCGCCGGTGATACGCGTACCACATCAAATGATCTCGTGCTGCGATGGCAACCCGTCGGAGCACTCGGCACAAATGAATGCTATCTGGTCACGGTTCGGGTGACGAATCAAGCGGATGGCGAGTACGGGGAACAATCGTTCATCGCACAAGATACGTGCAATGACGGGGGAGATGCGCCTCTATCTTTTACAATCAGCAAACGCGCTCCGGCGCCCGATTATGCCGGATTGGTTGCAATCGCCACAGCCAAGAGTCCAAGCACCAATTTTCGTGTCTCGTGGAATGTGACAGTTGTGGAAAACAATGGGGCAGATCCAAACCAGCCGGACCCGTCGCAGTTTGTGCCACTGAGTCCCACCAGCGAAACATTCAAGTTCGATTTGCTTGGATAGGATTGCGTTTCAAGCGGTTAGAAATTTGCAAGACGCAAACCAAAAAATACACATCACCACATGGCTACTCTTCGTCAAATTCGTCAACGCATTCGCAGTGTAAAAAATATTTCGCAGGTCACGCGCGCGATGGAAATGATCGCGGCGGCGGAAATGCGCCGCGCCCAGCAAGCGACGCTGGCGAGCCGCAACTATTCTGATAAAGCGCGCGAGGTATTAAAGTATGTGGCGACCGAGCCGGGCGGTGGCAAGAATCTGCATCCTCTGTTGGAAGCGCGTCAAGAGGTGAATGCGATTGCTGTCGTGCTGTACACGGCAGATCGCGGTCTCGCCGGAGCATACAATGTCAACGTCATTCGCAAGACGACGGATTTTATTAAACCGTTTGAAAAAGAGGGCAAGTCCGTCCGTTTGATCACCGTTGGCAAACGCGGACGCGATCTGATGCGGCGTTTCGGCAAGCACGTTGTGGCAGATTTCAGTGACATGGGCACGCGTCCCGAAATTCTTCAAGTCAGCGCGCTGGCTCGCGCGGCGCTCGACGAATTTTTGAGCGGGCGCGCGGACCAAGTGCATTTGGCGTACACCGATTTTGTCAACGTGCTGAGACAAACGCCGACGATCAAACAGGTTCTGCCGATTGAGCATGCGGACATCAAACACGAAGGTCCGACGGCAGTTTATTTGTACGAACCGAGCGCGGAGCAAATTCTTGCCCAAGTCCTGCCGCGTTTCGTCGAAATACAGATTTATCAGTCTTTGCTCGAATCCATTGCGTCTGAACAAGCCGCCCGCATGGTCGCAATGCGGAACGCGACGGATAATGCAAAAGAACTGATCGAAAGTCTGACGCTCTTGCGAAACAAAGTGCGTCAAGCGTCCATCACCAAAGAAATTTTGGATATCGTCGGCGGCGCGGAAGCGTTACGCCAAGCGAAATGAGTCGTTCGTTATTCGTTATTAGTTGTTCGTCAACCAAACGTCAACTAGTGACCAATAACCAATAACCAATTACTATAATGGCAAAAGGAAATATCGGACGCATCGTCCAAGTTACCGGCGCGGTGGTGGACATTGAGTTTCCACCCGAGCAGCAGCCCGAAATTTATCACTCTGTGGAAATTGATCGCGAAGGAACCGTCGTGATCGCGGAAGTACAGCAGCAGTTGGGAAATGACCGCGTACGCTGTGTGGTCATGGATACCACCGATGGCATTCGCCGTGGGATGGAAGCCAAAGACACCGGCGCGCCGATTGCCGTGCCTGTCGGACCCGCGACGCTCGGACGCATTTTTAATGTCATCGGCGAAACGATTGATTACGGCGAGCCCGTCAAAACCACGCAGACTTCGCCGATTCATCGCCATGCGCCGAATTTTGAAGATCAAGTCACGACGCCGCAATTTTTTGAAACGGGCATGAAAGTGGTTGACCTCATCGCCCCCTTTACCAAAGGCGGCAAAATTGGCGTATTCGGCGGCGCAGGTGTGGGCAAGACGGTCATTATCCAAGAGCTTATTCGCTCGGTGGCAACCGAACACTCGGGCTTTTCCGTATTCTGCGGTGTGGGCGAACGCTCGCGTGAAGGCAACGACCTCTGGCTCGAAATGAAAGAGTCGGGCGTCATCAACAACGTTGTCATGGTCTTTGGACAAATGAACGAACCGCCGGGCGTGCGTTTGCGCGTCGCGCTCACCGGCTTGACGATGGCGGAATATTTCCGCGACGAAGGACGCGATGTGCTGCTGTTCATTGACAATATTTTCCGTTTCGTCATGAGCGGCTCCGAAGTGTCCGCGCTGCTCGGACGTATGCCAAGCGCCGTCGGCTATCAACCCACGCTCGCGCAGGAAATGGGCGAACTGCAAGAACGCATCACGTCCACCAAACGCGGTTCGATCACTTCAATGCAAGCGATCTATGTGCCTGCGGACGATTATTCTGATCCCGCGCCTGTGGCAACATTCGCGCATCTCGACGCGACAATTTCGCTCGAACGCGCGATCGCAGAAAAAGCATTGTTCCCGGCGGTGGATCCCCTCGCGTCCACCTCACGCATTCTCGACCCATTGATCGTTGGCGAAGAACACTATCGCACCGCGCGTGAAGTCCAACGTGTGCTGCAGCGCTACAAAGATTTGCAAGACATTATCGCGATTCTCGGCGTGGAAGAATTGAGCGAAGACGATAAATTGACTGTCGCGCGCGCACGCAAGATCGAACGTTTCCTTTCGCAGCCAATGCGTGTGGCGGAACAATTCACGGGACGCCCCGGCAAGTATGTTCCCATCGCCGAAACGGTGCGCGGTTTTCGTATGATTCTCGACGGGCAGTTCGACGACGTTCCCGAACCATACTTTTATATGCGCGGCGGCATTGACGAAGTGCGCGATGCGTATGACGCAGATTTGAAAAAAGAAGCCGAAGGAAAATAAATGCACAACGCAGAATGCACAATGTACAATAAGAAATTCAATTCGGGTTGTGCATTGTGCATTGACTATTGTGCATTGACCATTGTGCATTCATGAGCATTCATCTTGATATTGTCACCATCGAACGCGTTGTCGTCAGCGAGGAAGTAGACTATGTAAGCGCGCCGGGGATTGACGGCGTCCTCGGCATTTTACCAAAGCATGAACCGCTGCTTACTGCGCTTTCCATCGGTGAGCTGCATTATCGCAAAGGCGGTCAAGAAACCTCATTCGCGATTGGCGGCGGTTTCATGGAAGTGCGTCCCGACAAAGTGACCGTACTCGCCGACGTTGCCGAAAGCGCGGATGAAATTGATGAACAGCGCGCCGAAGCCGCGCGCAAACGCGCGCAGGAACTGATGTCGCAAAAAGTGGAAACCGGTTCGGAAGCTGTCCAAGCGGTGCTTCTCGAACAAACCATGCGCCGCGCGGAATTGCGTTTGAAGGTTGCGCGCCGACGGCGGAGTGGAACGCAGGAATAGGGCGATAGTGCAATCGTTCAAAAGTGCAATAGTTTCTTGCACTAACTTACTATTGCACTAACCTACTATTGCACTAAACAGTGTCAGTATTCGTCAGACAAATCGGAATTGATCTCGGCACCATGAACGTGCTGGTGTATGTACGCGGGCGCGGAATTGTGCTGCAAGAACCATCGCTGGTCGCCATCTCGATCAACGATAACAAAATCGTCGCGCTCGGCGAAGAAGCGAAAGCGATGTTGGGGCGCACACCCGAAAATATCGAAGTGATGCGTCCGATGCGCGATGGAGTCATTGCCGATTACATGGTGACGGAAGCAATGCTCCGCTACTTTATTCAAAAAGTGTGCGGACGCTTACAAATGTCGCTCGGACAAAAACCCGAAATCGCGATCTCAGTTCCCGTTGGAGTCACCACCGTCGAATCGCGCGCGGTCCATGACGCCGCCATCGCGGCGGGCGGACGCATCGCGCATCTCATTCCCGAACCGCTTGCGGCGGCGATGGGCGCGGGGCTTCCCGTTCACACTCCAACCGGCAACATGGTTGTGGATGTCGGCGGCGGCGCGAGTGAAGCGGCGGTGATCGCGGTGAACGGCATTGTCGTTTCGTCGTCCGTGCGCGTTGCGGGTTTGAAAATTGACGAAGCCATCACCAATTACATACGCAAGAAATATAATTTGATGATCGGCGAACAGACAGCCGAAGACATCAAGATTCAAATCGGTTCTGCACTGCCGCTGGAAGAAGATGTGCAGATGGAGGTGCGCGGACGCGATCAAGTAGCAGGCTTGCCGCGCACGATTCGCGTCGGCGCGAGCGAAATTACCGATGCGATTTCGGAACCGCTTGCCGCTATCGCTGGCGTTACGCGTTCCGTTTTGGAAAAAACGCCGCCGGAACTCGCGGCGGATATTATTGATCGCGGAATGGTATTGACGGGCGGCGGGGCGCTGCTGCGAAATTTGGACCGCTTTCTCACGCGCGAAACGGGCGTGCCGTGTTACCCCGCCGAAAATCCGATTGCGTGCGTCTCCATTGGCGCGGGACGCGCAGTGGAACAGTTGGAATTGGTGCGCAAGAGCATGGTGCAGGTGTGAAAAGTTTCTGAATTCGGATTTCTGATTTGTGATTTAGCCGCAACAACAAGTTGCGGCTTTTTGTTTCCTATACAACCGCTAAAAGTGATGTATAATTCGGCTACGTATATGTGTAGCCGGAGGTGATGTATGAGAAAACTTCGCGAACGTCCATTACAGATCTACTTGCGTGACGACCAGCATCGAGTTCTGAAACGGTTGGCATCCCAAGAAAAGGTCTCGATGGCAGAGCTCATACGGCGCGGAATTGACAAACTGCTCGAGGTAAAACCAGTTGAGCAGGACCCGTTGTGGAGCATTGTCGGCTTGGGCGCAGGGGGCAGAGGGGATGCTTCTGAAAAACACGATGAATATTTGGTAGAACTCTATAAAGAGGAGAGTGCGAGATGGCAAACGAACTCTTTGTTGACGCGAGCGCGTGGATTGCGCTCACGGAAACGGACGACAAACACCACCAAGAAGCGCAAAAAGCGTTCGCCCGCGCCATACAAATCTACGACAAGCTCGTAACGACAAATTTCATCGTTGCTGAGACCCATGCCATCATACGACGTGACTTGGGGCATCCCTCGTCTATTCAATTTCTCGATGGTACCAAACACAGTTTGCGGATTATTTACATTTATTCAACTGAAGAATTGGAAGAAGAAGCAGTCGAAATTCTCCGCAAGTACAAAGACCATGCCTTCAGTTATGCCGACGCTGTCAGTTTCGCCCTCATGAAACAACGCGGCATCACCGATGTTTTCACTTACGATCAACATTTCCGCGCGATGGGATTTCGAATAATCGGGTGAGACCCCGGCAAATTGCCGAAAGAATACGCCTCGGCGGCTTTACTCTTATTCCTTTGGACATTCTTGTGCGTGCAAATACCTTCGACATTCCTCTGGCGTCAATGAACGCGTCGCTCGCGTTTTGGCGAGGGCAATCAAATCATCCGCGCGAATCAATAACACGCGAATATCTTCATCAGTAGCGACGGCGAGACGTGAGCCGTCGGGACTAAAGGCGATGCTGTGTGTAAAGATTGGATTGCCCGTGAGCGTCAAAACTTCCGCACCCGTTGCGGCGTCCCACAATTTTGCGCCATTCTCGCCTAACTGCGCCGTGGCGAGGAGTTTTCCATCCGGGCTATAGACAATTTGATTTGCCGCATTGCGCGTGCCGCCAACCAAATAAATCACCTGACCTGTTTTGGCATCCAATACTTGCGAACCGATGGGGTCAGAAGCAAAAGCGATGCGTGAACCATCGGGACTGAATGCCACCGTAAAGACTCCCTCATTGAGCTTGTTGAACACAAAGAATTGTTTGCCCGTCGCCAAATCCCAGTTTGTCACGGTCCCATCGCGAAAGCTCGCGGCGAGTTCTTTGCCATCCGGACTAAAGGCGACGCCAAAGACGGGATTGGTTTTTAATGTGCCAAGCGACGTCAATTCCTTGCCCGAGTTTGTGTCCCAGATGTGGATGATACCGCCTCCATCTCCGGCAGCAATTCGTTTTCCATCCGGGCTGTAGCTCAGCGAAATCGCCGCTCCGTTTTGCACGGCAAACGACATTGCTTCCTTTCCCGCAACCAAGTCCCACTCTTTGGCAGTGCCATCACTACTCGCGCTGGCGAGATGGAAGCCATCGGGACTGAACGCGACACGATGCACGGGACCCGTATGTCCATCAAAAGTGAAAATCTCTTGTCCATTTGTTGCGTCCCAAACTTTCACGCGTCCATCGCGCAGTCCGGTTGCCAATTGTTTGCCATTGGGGCTGTAGACAAGATAACCGATTGACCAATCCACGCTCGAAAGAGGACCGGTCGTCGGAATGGTGAGGAATTGATGACTTGGCGTTAAATCCCATATTCTGATAGTGCCATCCAGAGATGTTGTCGCTGCGAGCAATCCATCGGAAGCGAGAGTTCCATGATAAATGAACGCGGTATGCCCGGGCAGCGTCATCAATTCCTTTCCGGTGTTCATATCCCAAACTTTGCCGTTGTGGTCTGCGCTGACCGTCAGCAGACGAGAGCTATCGCGACTAAAGGACACTTCATAAATGTAACCATTCGTTCCGGTGAGCTTGAAAATTTCTTTGCCGGTTTTGGCATCCCACACCCGGGCGGTCTGGTCCTGGCTGCCGGTGGCAATGCGGGTACCATCCCCACTGTACGCAATCCCAATCACAGGTCCATCATGCCCGACCAATTTGGTCACAAGCGCGCCTGTTTGTGCGTTCCAGACTTGTGCTGTGCCATCCGACATGGCAGTGGCAATCTGCGCGCCATCCGAACTATACGCCACATCATAGCCGCCACTCGAGCCTGTCTCGAAAGTCTCAAGCAGCTCGCCGGACTCGATATCCCACACTGTGACTTTGCCGTTTTTTGTAATTACATCCTCGGCTTGAGGCGTTGACGTCTCGCTGGTAAAGACGGCGACGCGCTTCCAATCGGGGTTGACCGCACTGACAATCCACTGCTTGGGCGAAATGGGAAGTGGAGTTTTCTTGGTCACGTTGCCGGTGCGCAGGTCAAAAATTTTTACTGCCAATGATTGTTCATCCGCGACATCTACGGTTGCTAATTGCGAACCGTCCTTGCTGAAAAAGAGGCGGTCAAAAAATTCTTTGGTGATTGGCAGCTGTAACAATTGCTGCCCGCTTTTCACGTCCCACACGCGGATTGTGCCATCGGCGCTGTTCGTGGCGAGGCGTGTTCCATCCGGACTGAATGCAGTGTGCTGTGGACTCGCTTCGTGTCCGGTGAGAGTGTGCTTGACGCGTGAGCTCTGCACGGCGCGGTTCAGAGCGTCGTATGCTTCGGGCAAGATGCGATGGTCTTGCGCGTTCGTTGCGGCAACTGCTTGCAGCGCCAACAAGATACTGCGTTCCGGGTCCACCTCCAGATTTGCGACGGCTGCGGCTGCCAGCTCGCGCGCGGTTGCCGCGCGTTTTTCTTTTTCCGCATTCAAGCGCTCGGTCTCTGCGGCGCTGGCATGTGATTCTGCCTGTGCCGCGTTTTGTGCTGCCGCGCGCGCGTTTCGATTCGCAGTGTCGCCCAAAAATAATGCAATACCCGCCAGCACCAACGCCAATCCCAGCGCACCCACGAGAAACAGCGCGCGCTGGCGCAATCGTTTGTTCGCGCGCGTCTGTTCTTCTGCCCGTTTCGTCTCGACGTTCGCGCGCTGTTCTTGTTCCTCTGCCAATTTCTGCGCTTGCGCCAATTCGCGCTGCTGCTGTTCATCTCGCGCTCTCTCCTCGCGTGTTTCTTGTTCTTTCGACGTCTCCAAAAATGCGCGCTCGCCCGCGTTTAGTGCGTTCGGATACGACGCGGCGAATTCTTGTGCCTGCGCCAAACGCGCGCCGCGATACAACACGCTTGCATCCCGTTCCATCAATTCCCATTCATGCGTCGCTTCAATGAGATGGCGATGCAGCATCAACCCTTCTCGGTCGTCGTTCAACCATTCGCGCAAGCGGGGCCATTCGCGGATCAATGCTTCGTGCGCGACTTCGGCACTGTGTTCGCTTGTCGTAATCAAACGCGCGTCCGCCAGCAGCGTCAACACTTGACGAACCTGCCCGCGTTCCTGATCTCCATTCCCTCGACCGGGCTCGGGATAAATCTCCAATTCTCCAAACTCCGCTCTGCGCCGCGTGTCCTCTGTTCCTTCGCCCAATTCGGTCAAGCGCAAGAAAATGTTACGCGCAATGGTTTGCTGCTCGGGCGAAAGTTGCTGATAGGTCGTTTCCGCCGTATGCGCGATCGCGCCGCGCACACCGCCCGCGTCGTGATACCCTTTCAAGGTCATCCAATGCCCGCTGCGCCGTTTCCACGTCTCGAGCAGCGCGTGCGACAGCAGCGGCAGCGCGCCGGGTTCATCGCCGACATCGCGCAAAATCAAATCCACCAGCCCCGGTTCAAATTCCCAACTTCCTTGGTTCGCAGGTTCCTCGATGGCGCGGCGCAATTCTTCCGCGTTCATCGGACCGATGTATTCCTGCTGTTTCGCTACCAAATCGCGCAGTTCGGGATATTCCGCGAGATGCGCATAAAAGTCCGCGCGAATCGTCAAGACAAGTGTCAAGTCCGTCGTCTGTCGCCTGTCGTCTGTCGTCTGTGACAGCGCGTTCACCAAATTATCAATGAACTGCTCGCGTTCCAATTCATCGTGACAGAGCGTGAACAATTCTTCAAATTGGTCAACGACGAGAAGAAAACGACGACGGACAGCGGACAGCGGACGAGGGTCTTGCAGACTGTCGTCTGTGGTCAGTCGTCGCAAGTAAAGGCGCAGCGAACGCGGCTCGCGCGCGAGATCGTCCATCAATTGCGCGGTCATGGTCAACGATTGATCCCGCGTCAACACCGTCGCCAATGCTTCCAACGGATGCGCCGTTGGCGTCATCACAAAAACGCGCCAATCATTCGTCGTCCGCCGTCCGTCGTCCGTCGTCGCGCGCAGCGCCGGCACAAGTCCCGCCCTCACCACCGACGATTTGCCGCTGCCCGACGCGCCGACGACAACCGCGAGAAAACGCTGCTGTTCCAGCTCGCGCGCGATTTTGGAGACGAGTTGCTCGCGTCCGAAAAATAAATTCGCGTCTGGCTCATCAAAAAAATCCAAACCTTTGAACGGCGGTTCGCCGGGCGCGGGTGGTTCGTCATACAGTGCCTGCTTGCTGCCGACCACGATGCGCGGCGCGTTCAAACTGACATGCGTAATTGGGACACCGCGCATTGTATTCTCGTACAGCGCGCGCGTTTCATCGGAAGGTTCAATGCCCAATTCTTGGCTCAGCACTTTGGCACACCGTTCGTACGTCGCCGCGCATTGGGCGCGGTCGCCGAACATCGCGTACGCAAGCATGAGCGCGCGGTACGCCGCTTCGGGCGTCTGCCCCAACGCAATCCATTTTTCCGACCAGTGAACGGCGGTTTGCCAATGTTGCCCCGCAATCAATTGCTCCAACAGTTCGCGCATCCGCGTTTCATAGATTGCTTGCACGCGGTCGCGTTCGGGCGCGACCCAATCGTCGTAAAAGCCGGGCAAGAGTTCGCCGCGATACAAGGCGACGCGTCCGATTAGGTCACCGACAGAATCATCGGGCGCAGGCGCGCGTTCCAACTGCGCGACGTCGAGCCAATAGTCCGCGTTCGGATTGAATTGAATCGCAAATTCTTCAGCGAGAAAGTATTCGGCGGGAAGCGTTTGAATCGCGCCCAACGCTTTACGCAGCCGCCACAGTTCGTGCCGAAGGTTGTGGCGTGCATTTTCATCCGACAATTCGGGCCACAACATGCCCGCTAATTTTTCGCGTCGATGGGGGGTACCGACATTGAGGATGAGAAACGCAAAAAGGGATTGCGCCGCGCGCGCGGGGATGACGACGCGTTTGCCCTCAATGTGGATTCCGAACTGACCCAGAAGCCAGACCTGCAGCATCGTAACCTCCTATGGTGCAAGGGGAATCAAAAAGGCAACCGGATACTCCATGATATACCACATACGCGTGTCCACTTCAATACCACAGAATCGCGTATTTTTCGTCTATTTTTGAATTTCGTTGCGTTAGAGACGAGAAATAGACGCCATTGCGTTATTCTATGGCAACAGTTCGAGATGGGTTCTCTCGAACACGGAGGTCATGGTGAAGAATAAACGTTTCTTTTTAGCCGTGTTATGGCTTGGGCTAATTTTAGCGAGTCTTTTGGTGAGCAGCCAATCTGCTTTCGCTGATGACAAACCCAATAAAGAAATCATCGTTACGCCCATTGCCTCGGGGCTGTCCGTCTTTTTGCTGGGAAGCACGGTGGGACCGGATGGCGCACTGTATGTCCCCGATGGGAACGAAGGCATGATCTGGCGCGTTGACCCAGCAACTGGCGCTGTTTCGCTCTTTGCCAGCGGTTTGCCAAAAGCTATATGGCGGGGCGACCAAGGGGGACCGGGAGATGTTGCCTTTGTTGGCGACACTGCTTATGCCATGGTTACATTGGTGGCGGATGACATTGGCGGCTCAGACGTTGTCGGCATCTACCGCATAGATGGACCCACCAGTTATACAATTATCGCAGATATAGGCAAATGGTCTACGGAGAATCCACCGGATTCGCCGTTTTTCGTTCCAACCGGCGCACAAATTTCGATGCAGACTTACAAAGGTGGGCTCTTGGTCGTTGATGGACACCACAATCGCATCCTTCGGGTCAGTGTCAAAGGCAAGATTTCCGAGCTGGCAGCATTTCCGGATATCGTTCCAACCGGAACTGATATTCAGGGTAAAAAGATTTATTTGGCACAGGCGGGACCAATCCCTCACGATCCATCAATGGGTAAGGTATTGGTTCTCAAGCCGAAATCCTATAAACCAACCGAAGTTGCATCGGGATTGAGACTGCTCGTTGACGTCGAGTTTGGGTCTGGGCGCTCGCTCTACGCGCTCTCGCATGGGGAATGGAATGGGGCGTTTGAAGGCTCGACGGCGTTTCCAAATACTGGCGCGCTCGCCCGCGTTGACGATGACGAGTTTGAAATTCTTGTGGATCATCTCAACCAACCAACTTCGCTCGAGTTCATTGGCGACACTGCCTATGTGACGCTTTTAAACGGCACGATTCTCAAGATTGAGAATCTGCCAAAATAATATGTAATCTTGTGGAATATACAACAATCTGAGCAAAAGCAACCGCCTGAAAACTGCCTCTCAAATGGATGGACAGAACGGCAGCCGCCGGATCGTAATGAGCGCCCTAGTGAAAGGCACCGCGACCGGTAACGCCGGGAACAGCTACAAGTTCATGTACGAAAATAATGTGACTCTGGATTTTGACGGTTCGATCGTTCACGTCAAGATGAAGGATACCTTCAGTTTGAAAGGCGGTGCCGTCAATTACACGACCAGTTTCAACTGGCACTGGGCGTATCCTGCCAGCAGAATTCAAGTGGTTGAGGTAGTAAACGACAGGCAGACGGTGGACCTCGCGGTTGACCCCTTCCCATTTGCAACGAACGATGGTGTGAATGAGAGTCCAAACATCGTCCCGGGTTCGTGGCACAGGTTGAGCACACGCGGCGATCCGTGGAATTGCGATCCGCTTTGATGCACGTTTTGAAAATCTGGATGCAGATTACACAGGCTGCCGCCGCACAACAAGCGATTGTAGCCAACTCGGTCTTGCTCGCTGGCGCGGCTTGACCTCGCGGCTGATTCGCGACGCCGTTAGTCATTAGAGAGATCGCTGCCCCATTCGGACCAATTAAGTCAAAACAACAGGAGAATGCAATGAGTATCGACTTCGCACAGGTTCACATCGACTTTCACACATTCAATCCACAAGGAAGGAATGAAGAACAGCGTTTTTTCGGCGAACATACATTTGGGCGTAGAGTTCGGAAGGCGACTGCAGCTATTAATGGTTTCGAACTCTATTTTACTCAAGGCGATCATAATGTTCGCAATATTTTAGTGGGCTGTGACGCCATCATTGATGACGCTGCAAATGGAACCGTCACTGCAAGGATCAAACTGAAGTTCGCGGATCAGAACTACGACGACCCTGTTGACGGTTGGGTTACAGTGGTGCTCTTTGTCGAGGTGGATTGACGGATGATAGGAGTTTCTTGCGATAAGGGCCATCAAACCACCGCTTACAAGTTGACGCTCACTGCACTCAAGGGCTGAAGCCAAGGTGGCCGCGGATTATGAGTTGGAGGATTATGACGTGAGGCTCTCCTTTTTCTTTCCAGAGTCTCGAGCAATGAGACGAAGGTCACGCGCGCTACTATCGTGGTTTCAGGTGAGCTGTGTAATTGCTTTCGTGCTTGGACTTTCAGGATGTGGGTCAGGGCTCAGCAACGTCGCGAGATTGGGTGCTGACAGTATCCCGCGCGAAAAAGCGTCGACTTTCCTCTGTGGCAACTGGAGGAAACCAACCCCCGGACCCGGAGCAACACCCACACCCGGAGGGTGCACGCACAGAGCACCGCATGGTGGCGAGGCCTTCGAGGTCGTTGAGGTGCGAGGCTGGATTACATGGGGGGCATCTAGCTCAAACAACGCGGATCCTGATTACCACTACGACATCCGCCTTGACCCCGATAATCCCCCACGGCTGCTGACTGGACCACATGCCGAGGACATTATACCGCTGAGCCTTATCCTTCATCCGGAAAATGTCATTGAGGCTGCCGAAGATGACACCATCTATGAGCGACGCGAAAAGCTCAGGCAGTTCAGGCATCCAGATAATAGTGATGTTTACGTGGGGAACAACCTCAAAATTGAAATCCATTGGTGGGACAAGACGCGCTGGGGAGCAGTGCCACGTGACTGGGTCGAGGCTGACGACGTCGACGGAGATCCGAACATTCATTGGCCGTTCCATCCGCAACGCCCTCTCGATTTTCAGCCGGGCGAGATCCATGAGGGGGACTATGTCCGCATGGTGGGGACGCTCTGGGAAGACGAGCCGCATAACCACGGCCGCTGTTGGGATGATGAGGATGAGGGGGGGCATGGGTGGTTCGAGCTTCACCCCGTCGATTTCATGGCCAAGTTTAATGATTTCGCCCCGAATCCTCCCCAGAGTACGGCCCAAGTGATTGCCGCCTGTAGAGCTCGTGAAGTTGAGGTCGACCTCCGCCCTCCGAGTCCGCAGCCAGCAGGAACAGTCCCGCGCTTTGAAGAGATCCTTAGAGTCAACGAGGGGACCACACGTCGCATTACGACGCATTCTGACCATATCACGGTGCATCTGGACGTTAGGGACAGGTTTTGGGGATACTACCGTGTATATTGGGGTAGTCCTCTCCCTTCCCCGCCCACGTCCACGCCATCAACTGAGGAACCATGTCGGCCAAGGCAGAGTAGGTCTTGTCCATAAAGCAATTACGGCGGTGTCAGGCATGGGTAGCTCCATTCCAGCGCGATTTTTGAGCGAGCCAGATAGGTGGGCAAGAGCGCAGCGTTGCCTACCAAAATCGACCAAAAATCGCATCAACTTGGACTGCTAACTACACTGCGCTTCGTTGGCAGCCGGTTATGCAAGCCGTTAGCCTGGATGGAGCAAAGCAGGATCCAGGAATCAGCTGTTTAGCCAATGGCGTATATGAAGGAGGATCAACATGGCAAATCATAAGATCGAGAAATTAGAGATTCATCCATTGATAAAGGCGCAGGAACCGAAGGGCGAACCTACCATAGAATTTCGTGGCTTCGTTGGCACCGGAGACGACGGGACACTCCGGTTATATATGGATCTGAGCATGTCCTCATATATCGATATTCCCAAAGAAGGCCTTGTATACGTTGAAAAGGATTCTTCTGGTGAAACTGGAAAGGTGCGCGCCTTTGTGCACACTGATCAGAAAGTTCGAGAGGTAAATAAACGCACCGTCATCGCATGGGCGAGTGCGTTATCCGCGACTGCTTTCCCTACTACGGACCGTTTTCCACTGCCGGAACTTGGGGGTCTCATAGGTTGCTATAATCGCTGCGAAGCGATTTTTGCTAACCAAGCAGCCGATATCCTGCAAAAGAGAAGCCGTGCCTTGTTAGTATGTAGTCAATACGGTACTAGTAGTATTCAATGCCAACAAGCCAATGCTGAGGCAATCGACTCTGAAAATAGAGCTGTGGGTGCCTTACATCAGTGCATTGAACAGTGTCGATTGAATGCACCTCGTCTGTTTCCTTTTTCACCTCCTGTAGGGGAAATTGTCGCAAGTATCGTCAAGAAATATTTGGGTTGATTATGCCTAACTCGGCGCTACACCGGAACGCTCCCTTCGGTCGCGCCTGGTGAGCTTGGGGCGTTAGTCCGCCTATGCTATCGTTCTTGCAAAAGGAGGTCTTTTAACATGCCATGTCCAGCAGAACTTTATAATGGCCGCCGGGACAACAATCGGCACTGGCAAAACTGGCTCGGAAACATCAGTTACCTCGTTCCGAGCTACTTCCAGCCTTCCACCCTTCCTGACCTGGTGTGGATCCTCCAGCAGGCCGAGCTCGAGGGCCGCAAGGTGAAGGCCGTGGGGCGTGGTTGGTCTTTCGAAGACTGCGCTGTCTCCGACGATTGGGTGGTCGACATCTGTCAGCTCAACAACACGATCACCTTCCTTACCGACCCGGCCACGGGTCCAGCCATCCTCGCCCCTGGCTGGCGTGCGCGCCAAACTGGCGCTTCCACCGAGAAGCTCTATCACGTCGAAGCTGGCATCCGCATTATCGATTTGAACGAGCGATTAGCAGACAAAGGCTTGGCGATGCTTACCCTGGGCGGCAGCCAGGGGCAGACCTTGGCCGGCGCTATCTCCACCTCGACCCATGGCTCCACTTTAGACCACCCGCCGCTGCCGGGCGTCATTCAGGCTGTCCACCTCATTACTACTGGCGGGCAAGAGGTGTGGATTGAATCGGCCAGCGAACCTGTGACCGCAGCTGACGAGCCCCTGCGCGCGCAGTTGGCTTGCCCTGATCTACAAATCATTCGCGACGATGCCTTGCTACGCGCGGCCCAAGTGACCATCGGCCGCTTCGGCGTCATCTATGCCTACGTTATCAAGGTCACACAGTCCTACCGCCTTTCCGAGTGGACCGAGGAACTGAGCTGGCCCTCCGTATCCAACGCCTTGGTGGCTGGCGTGGGTCAGGGGAACGAGGTGCCCGTCCGTGGTCACCTCGGCGGCCTGGCCGGCTTGCTCTCCGACCCACCGGCCGGACTGGAAATCAGCACCGGCGTCGGTGATTTCTACTTCCTGGAAATTATCCTCAACTCCAATGTGAAAGCCCGCCATGGCGATGAGGTCTGTTGGGTACGGCGTCGGTGGTTGACTGACAATGCTGATGACCTGAACCTAGATGCCAGCCAGAACCGGCTTTGTCATCACGGGGTCGCCAATCTCCTGCTGATCGCTACCGTCGAGGTTTTGGAGACCTATGCCAACGCCATCCTCGCCATTCCCATCTACGGTGGCTTCAAGTTCGGCCAAATCACGGCCCATGCCAATGCGCTCAAGGGACATGCCCTTGATCCCCACATCACTGGCGGGGACGCCCTCACCAAATGTGTTAATGCCGTATGGGACTCTCAGATCGGCGAGGAACTCGAGTGGCTGGTTGCCGAACTCAACCACATTATCCTGCACAAGGGGTTGAAGGCATCCAACCCTGACGGCATTCGTGGTCCGGGATGGCAGGTTTTGGCTGGCGTGGATGAAGGCACGACCGGCGAATGTTATCGTGCCAATTCTACGGAACTAATCTTCAGTACCGAAACCAGCGCTTATGTAGATTTTGTCAATCGTTTACTTGAGGCCGCCGACGATTTCCACATGGGAGGATACATTTCCATCCGCTTCTCCAGCCGCAGCGATGCCTATCTCTCTATGCACAATGTCAGCACTCCATTAGCTGTTTCCATTGAGGTCTCTTCCATTTACGACCTGGAAGACAGCAGCCGTTGGATCGCCTTTGCCGAAAGAACAGGGAGAGAAATGGGCGGCCGATCCCATTGGGGCCAGCAGAACCGGATGTCCGCCGTTGACCTGATCACGCTGTACGATCCCACGGCTGTGCGCGAGTGGAAAGAACAGTGTCTGCGGATGGTGGGGCCATTCAGTACGACCTTCAGCAACAGCTACACGCGCCAGCGGGGGTTGGAGCCGTTCGCGGTGTCTCGGCCTGTGACGCATACGAGGAAGAAGAACGGCACGGTGACCCATCTCTGCGCTCCCGGCGCGTGGTGGTCTCCCGTTCCAATCGACGAAGCCATTCGACACACGGCAACCGGTGTGTGTCGGTACCAGACTCTTCCGGCCGAACCCGGCGTACCGAACGCGCCTCTCAGGCTGCGCAGATACCTGACCACCCCTGCCGGTGGAGGCCGTGAAGACAACCTGGATTTCCTGCCCCGTTGTGGCGTGGGTGCGCTGGCGCCGCCGCCAGACCGTCGCCGCCTGAGAATCACTTCAGTCGTCCAGGGCGGCGGTCCTTTCACCGTGATCCAGCTCATCTGCAACGACGATGAGGGCTGGGGCGTGCATGTCCTCGACGCTTATCAGCAAATCGCAACCGGCAGGAGGGAGTTCTATGTGGTGGATCCGCGTACCGGAGCTGAAAGGCCAGTTCTGATCCGCCAATATCTATCCACTGATGTCGATCCATTCGCGGCGAACAATCTGGATAACCTCCCTGAGTGTTAATCCTGAATCCGGCGTGAAAACGGCACTACGAAGCACGCCACGGCCGGCTAGAGGACGCGAGCATGAGTCTTTGGCTCGACGCCGCGTAAGTATAGGATCGCGCCTTGAAATGAGGGCAGTTTGCCTCACTCCACGCTGCACTGGACGCGCTGATCGGCGCGCCGTGACCGTTCAAAATTTGGGGATGGCTAACCGGTCTCCCCCAATTTTGATGGGTTATCCATTGAACAACTCGGTCATGTTGTAGTCGGGGCCTTTGCCGCGCACCCAGCCGATTAAGCTGCTTACATGCACAATGGAGGGTTTGCATTTATAGCCCCGCATGGTGCGATAGCGTTCTTTGACACACTGTCCAATCAATTGTTCGGTGACGTTATTCGCGCCATCCAACCTCTCGCCTTGTTCGCTGCGCCAGTGTTGATATAACGCGACGCGCGCCCAATGCTCCGACCAATCCAGTGTCAGCAAGCGCATGCGATACCACATCGTCGCGCGCTTACCGATACAGGGTGGTGGCGCACCTTGGTAGCGTGTGGCGAGTGCTTGCAGTTGAGCTTGCCATGTGCGGGCATGCTTTTGATGATCCATTCGACCGTGTCCAAGTCTTCCAAGAATTGGTCTATGGTCAGGTTCGACAATTCCCAGGGTACCGGGTCAGGATGTTCCAGCGCTTTCGTTCCCAGTACCGCAACTAAATCATGTACATTGCGATTCACATGGGCGCGACAAATTTGATGTTGCAACCCAAGATGATCCGCGACCGTTATGAGTTCATCGGTGACGAGAATTTCTGCGCCGAGTACGCGGGCGAGATCTTTCAACCATTGTTCGACGCGATAGGCGGCTTCGGCTTCCAGAATCTCGAAGCAGAGCGGTTCGCCACTCAGCGCCGCTGTCGCTACCGCTACCAACGCATCTTTGCCTTTGCATTTCACATGCGTGAAGTCGGCACTCAACACTTTGACTTTGCCTGCGAGTTCTTTCACGCGCGCGTTCCGCAGTTGTTGGACGCGCGCACCAGCGGCTTGCACATTGTTGAAGGCAGTGCCTTTCGAGATCGGGTGTTCCAAACTGCCCAATAGGTCGGCGACGCCTTGATAACTCAAGCCCAAGATGTAGAGAAGAACGCTCAAGGCTTGCAGCCGTTGTGAAAGATGGTCATTGGAAACACCGGATGGATAGGCTCGGAATGAGCCGTGACATTTCAAACAGCGATAGCGATGGCAGATCACCTCCTCGAATTTGGTATCGCGCAGCGGTTTGCGACACACGACTTGATGAAGTTTGAAATACCTGCCCTTGCATTTTTTCTTTCCTGCTCGTGAAGGACAGCAGGTGGGTGGCTGAATTTGATCGGGCATGACTTTCGGTAGGCGCACAGAAAGGTGCATCGGTCGCTCCAAATCGAGGGTTGACCTATCCTACCGCTTTCACCAAGATTTGAACAGTCACGGCGCGCCGGTGAGCTTTTATGTTAGGTGTGTCAAGTATATAATTGCCAAATGATTCGTTCACTGCCCGCTTGAGGGTGAAATTGATCCGTTTCGGAAGAAGGTCGCCCCACCAAAGTGAGTTTCTCCAAATTTTGGACAGCCAGGTGGATGAAAACCCGGGCGATTGTCGTCGAGGTATTCAAACTTCTACTCCCCAAGAAGGATTGAAGAGCCAGACTACCACCTGGGGAAAAACAACCTTATCCTGAACTTGCGTTGATTAAAGATCCGCCAACTGCAGCATGGTCCCTTTCGAAACGGGGCGTCGGAGAGATTTTCCCGGTGGTTCTGCTTAAAGATAGTACGTCATACTTTGCAGCCCCGCGACCGGATCGATGTGATACACCTTAACTTTGGGCGGCACGCTCAAAGTCGTCGGCGCGTAATTCAAAATCGCGCGCACGCCGCCTTCGACCAACTCATCTGCAACGTGCTGCGCCGCGGCGGCTGGCACGGCAATAATTGCAACGTGAATGCGCTCTTCGCGCAAAACTTGGCGCATCGTTTCAATCGGTTCCACCCGCCATTCTCCCAACAGCGTTCCGATTTTTTGTGGGTCTGCGTCAAAAATTCTGACGATCCGAAAGCCGCGCGTTTCAAAGCCATCGTAATTCGCGAGCGCGTGCCCCAAATCGCCTGCGCCGACCAGCGCCATATCCCAAAGGTGATGCACTTGGAGAATCTCGCGCAAAGATTTTTCTAAAAACTCAATTTCATAGCCGGTGCCTTGCTTGCCGAATTCGCCAAAATAAGAAAGGTCTTTGCGAATCTGCGCAGAGGAAAAACCGAGCTTTTCGGAAAGTTCCTGTGACGAGGTGACGCGGCGTCCCTCAGCCGACAGTTGTGTCAATGCACGCAAGTACAACGGCAATCGTCCGATGACAATTGTTGGAACGTGGTTCGAGTTGGGCATTGTTTGAGAATAGATTGGACAGTTTTCTTGGCACGCTCATTTCGTAAGTATGATGCGTTCGAAAGCTGTTCGATCTTTATTTCGCTCGGAAAAATAAGGTTGTGAACTGGTTGTGATAAACTTGTGATGAAATTCTACAAGATTACCCAAATGATACTTGTATGCGCTTGAAAGGTCAAGTGGGGAATTTCACAAATGACTTGCAAAAAAAAATTTCGCTATGTTGTGCCCCAAATATCGCCCACCGTAAATCCGTTTGGAAAGGGATCGTCGGGATCAAGCCCATACGTTGCGATGCCTGTAATCCACGCTGTTCCCGTAATCGTCGGCACCACCGCGCGATACTTCCCCACGCGCGTTTCCTCGATCAAACGCCCTGTGAACACTGTTCCCAAAATTCCTTCGTGTCGAAAATCTTGATGCAGCGCGAGTTTGCCTTTGGCGAACAACGTCGCCATTTTCGCGCACGTTCCCGTGCCGCACGGTGAGCGATCAATCGCGCCGGTCCACGTTGCGGGCTTGTTCCAATCCAAAGTGTTCGTCGAAACGATTGCCGCGTTTTTCATGTCCGCGTTGTGCGATGACGGCGGCGCGGATAAAACTCCAATCGTCACATCTTTGATCGCCGGATTCTCCGGATGAGCCACAGGCAATTGTTCGCGCACCGCCGCTTTGATCATTTCGCCGATGCGAACAATTTCTTTTCCTTCATCGGGTGTGATTTGCAAACCAAACTGCGCGGCATTGGCGATGAAAAAAAACATTCCGCCCCACGCGACATCCACCTTGACGGTTCCCAAATGCGGAACCTCAACCGGCGTATCGAGATGTATCGCAAACGCGGGAACGTTCGTAAAAGTCACGCCTGTTACCTTGCCGTTCGCGCAATGCGCGCGCACGGGCACAAGTCCCGCCGGCGCTTCAAGCACAATGTCGGTGTACGGTTCGCGCATCGGCAGCATCCCCGTTTCCAAAAGCGCGGTCGTTGTGCAAATCGTATTCGTTCCCGACATTGGCGCGTATTCGGTTTGTTCCATGATGATGAAACCCGCGTCGGCGCGCGGATCGGTTGGCGGCAAAATCAAATTGCAGTTCGCGGCGGGATACCCGCGCGGCTCGCGCAGCATCCGCAAACGTAAATCGTCGCGGTAGGTTTGAAAATATTGCATCTTTTCAAACATCGTCCTGCCCGGCACATCGAGAACGCCGCCGACAATGACGCGTCCGTGTTCGCCCGCCGCGTGTAAATCAATCGCTTGTACGAGATTTGTCAGTCGCATATTTTTTCGTGTGAGTAGGAATGGGTAGGAACGGTATGGATAGGAACGGAACCAGGTTCCGTTCCTATCCCGCGTTATCCATTTTTTTCGACGATGGCGCGCAGCTGTTCGAACATGACAATCAATTGTCCCAGATACGCGGGTGGTTTTGCGCCATCCATCGTCGTCACAGTTTTTACATTTCCATTCGCATCGCGCGCAGTAATCGTGTACGAAAATAAATCGGCGCCCGATGCTTGATACAGCGGCGCGAGTGCGCCAAAATCTTTTTGTTCCAAAATGCGGCGCAAGGGTTGGATCATCGGTCCATCCATCTTGAGACTTTTGGGTGCGCCGCCGCGCGTCGTCAGTTCCAAAACTCCACCTTGATACACGACGAGCGTTTCATCTATTCCGGCAATGCCGCCGCTCTTGTGGTAGATTGCCAAGACATCCTCAGCAAGGGGCAGGGCGGTAGGCAAAAGATCCGGCGTAGCAGGTACGACGGTTGTGGTGGGTGCGCAGGCGATGAGCAGGATAAAGCTCATAACGCACAACGCGCTCGCAGAAAATATTTTTTGCATCTTTGTTCTTAATTTCATCGCATCGCGTTCAAGCTTGAACGAGGTTTGATTGATAGATTGACGATGGAGTGAAATTATAGCGTATTCTTGTTTCCCTGCGTAGAGTGCTGTGAACCAAAATTGGTGTGCGTGCGCGCCCCGACTATAATGTAGCGTAATGTCTGAACGTAGCGACGAATTTCTTTTTGATCAAGTAACCATCAACATTCAAGCGGGGGATGGTGGAAATGGCGCGGTTGCCTTTCGGCGTGAAGCGTACGTTCCGCGCGGCGGACCCAACGGCGGTAGCGGCGGACGCGGCGGCGATGTGATTTTGCGCGCCGACCATCATTTGAATACGCTGCTTCCTTTTCGCCATAAAAAACATTTTCGCGCGCAAAAAGGAAAAAACGGAAGCGGCAAGGACCAGAACGGCGCGTATGGCGCGGACGAGATCATTCGCGTTCCGCTCGGCACCGTTGTGCGCGACGCCGACACGGACGAATTGTTGGCAGATTTGGTCACAGATTTACAGGAACTGGTCGTTGCTGTGGGTGGACGCGGCGGGCGCGGCAATGCTGCGTTTGTTTCCTCCACCAATCGCGCGCCGCACTTTTCCGAAAAAGGCGAAAAGGGTCAGACGCGGCGCCTGCGTCTTGAACTCAAGTTGATTGCTGACATTGGCATAGTCGGCAAACCGAACGCGGGCAAATCCACCTTTCTCGCTTCCATCACCGCGGCGCGTCCCAAGATCGCGGATTATCCGTTTACTACATTGATTCCAAATCTCGGCGTTGCCGAAATTGATGATCGCTCCGTTGTCCTCGCGGATATACCGGGTTTGATCGAGGGCGCGCATACGGGCGCGGGGCTGGGCGACCGATTTTTGAAACACATCGAACGCACGCGTGTCTTGGTTCATCTGCTCGACGGCGCGGCGCAAGATCCCCTCGCGGATTTCGAGGCGATCAATTTGGAACTTGCTGAATACAGTTCGAGTCTTGCAGACAAACCACAGATCATCGGTTTTAACAAAATAGATTTGCCTGACGCGCAAGCAAATTTGGAAAAATTGAAAAACAAATTTGCAAAACTCAATCTGCAAGTCATTCCAATTTCTGCGGCGACGGGCGAAGGCGTGCGCGAACTTTTGCGCGGCGCGGTGGCAATCCTCGATGCGCTGCCGCGTCAAGAAAAAATTGTTTCGTCCGACGTGATGCCCGTATTTCGTCCATCACCAAATGAGGATGCTTTTACGATTGAGCGCGAGGGAAAAAGTGCGGACGCGCAAATTTTCCGCGTGCGCGGCATCAAAGTGGAACGCGTCGCGCAAATGACAAACTGGGATCAAGAAGATGGCGTGCGTCGCACGCATCGCGTCCTGCAAGCGATGGGGGTGAATGACGCGCTGCGCGCGGCGGGTGTGAAAGATGGTGATTTCGTTCGCATTGGCGATGTGGAATTGGAATGGGGCGAAGGAACGCTTTGATTCAAGGCGAACCCGAACCAAGAAGCGTGACTGAAATTTTGCGCAAAGGAGCGAGACCATGACACTCAATCCATTTTTGGTTGCCGCTTATGTCGTTGCGATTGCGTTTGAAGTTTTGCTGCCTCTGATCATTGGTTATTACATTCATCGGCGTTTCGGTGTCCGCTGGCGCTTTTTTTTATACGGGATGCTCGTATTTTTTCTTTCGCAATTGATTACGCGCATTCCGCTGGTGCAAATCACGCAAGCGTTCATCGCACCCGCGCTGAAATCATCTCAAACGCTGTTGTATGTATGGTTCGCAGTCTTGGCATTAACGGCAGGATTGTTTGAAGAAGTGGGGCGTTATCTCGGCTATCGTTTTTTGATCAAGAATGATCGCACGTGGAGTGTGGGCTTGATGTACGGGGCAGGGCATGGCGGCTTGGAATCTATGCTTTTGATTGGCGGACTCGCGCTCTTAGGATTAATCAACATCATCGCGTTGACGACGACGAATTTTTCGCAAATGAATTTGCCGCCCGAACAGCTCGCACAAATTGAAGCCGCGCGCCAGCAGATTGCCGGACTCGCGTGGTGGACGCCGCTGCTCGGCGCGTACGAACGCTTCATTACGATTTTTTTCCACATGGCGCTCTCGATTTTGGTGCTGCAATGTTTCCTGCGCGGCTCTCTGTGGTGGCTTGGCATTGCGATTGTCCTTCATGCCGGCGTTGATTTGATTGCGCTGATTTTGGCGCAACTGGTGAGTGTGACGTGGGTCGAAGTCGCGCTCACTTTCACCCTGCCGTTGAGTTTGGGCATTATTTATTATTTCCGTCCGCGTGAAATCCAGCAAGAGCCGATGGCGGCTGCGGCATGAAGATTGGGATTTTGGGCGGCACATTTGATCCGCCGCACAACGGACATTTGGCGATCGCGGACGCCGCACAGCGCGCGTTGGACCTCGAGCGCGTGGTGTTCATTCCCGCCAATCAGCCGCCGCACAAACTCGACGAACTTGTGAGTCCATTGGAAACGCGTCTGGCGATGCTTGAACTCGCGCTGCGCGAACATCCCGCGTTCGAGATATCGTTGATCGAAGCGGAACGCGCCGGTCCTTCGTTCACTGTGGATACTTTGCGCGAATTGCGGCGCGAGTTACCCAACGGGGAATTATTTTTTATCATGGGCGAAGATTCGCTCGCCAATTTTGCAACTTGGCATCAACCCGCAGAGATCGTGAAACTGTGCAAACTCGCGGTGCTGCAGCGCCCCAAGTTTGATGTGAATTTGGATGCTTTGGGAAAAAAGGTACCCGGTGTGAAATCCGCGGTTGTGCTTATTCGCGCACCGGAATTTGACATTTCTTCGAGCGATATTCGAGAACGCGTCCAGCGCGGCGAATCCGTTCGCGCGTTCGTGCCGCCATTGGTCGCGGACTATATCGAATCAAAGCAGCTCTATCAAACTCCCAGCTATATCCACTAACATGCAACTCGCCGAAATTTCTTGGGAACAATGCGCGGAATATCTCGCGCACGATGATCGCATCATTTTGCCGATTGGCGCAACCGAGCAGCACGGGCGGCATCTCGGGCTCGGCGCCGATTTTCTCATCGCGCAAGAAATCGCGCAGCGCATCGGCGAGCAAACGCGCCTCCTCGTTGCGCCGACACTCAATTATGGCATGTCGCATTTGCATCTGGAATTTGCGGGAACAGTTTCGTTGTCACCGCCCACGTTGAGCGCTGTGCTGCAAGATATTTTTCAATCGCTCTATCGTCACGGCTTTCGTCGCGTACTGGTGGTGAATGGACACGGCGGCAATCAACCTGCGCTGCAATCCGCGTCCGCGATTGTGCAAAATCAATTTCCTGATTTGCGCGTCAAATCCTTTCAATGGTGGCTCGAACCCGAAATCACGCGCATCGCGGATGAACAACTCGGCGCGCAGCAAGGCACCCACGCGTCGAACCATGAAACCGCGCTGATGCACGCAATCACGCCGCACGCTGTCCACACCGCGCGGATTGCCAAGCGCGACGCGCCCGTGCAGCCCTCACGCGAATTCGACAGCCCGACGCGCTTTCGTAAAAAATATCCTGATGGCGTCATGGGACTCGACCCCTCGCGCGCGGATGCTGCCTTGGGCGAAAAAATTTTGGGAAAAGCGGTGGCATTGGGAATTTTAGAAGTGGAGAATTGGTAACGGATGTTCGTATCCCTTTCGACAGGATCGCTTTATATTTATCCTTTGCGTTGGACATTTTCTTTGGCAAAACGCGCGGGCTTTGACGGAGTCGAACTGGTGATTGGTCCGGAAGTGGACTGGCGCGGCGCCGAGTACGTCAAGAAGCTTGTTCAAGAATTTCAACTCCCCGTCCTCACCGTACACCCCCCCCTTTACGGCTATCGCGGCTGGGATGACATCAACATCTCGTACGCGCCGTACATGGAAAAAGCGATTGCTTTGAGCGAAGCGGTTGGCGCGCGCCTGATGGTGGTGCATTCGCCGCGCGCATATCAATATGATCGGGGCAGAGGCAAAGAGTTTGTAGAGCAGGTTGTCGCGTCCCGAAATTCCATCAATGGACACGGTCCGAAATTGGGGCTCGAAAATGGCGCGCGCTTTTCCAGAAGCGACAGTCCTTTTATTTTGCGAACGCTGCCCGAACTGCGCGAGTTTGCAGAGAAACACGATGTTGCCTTGACGCTTGACACTGCGCACGTTGGCACGTTTGATTTGGATTTGTTGTCGTCACTGGAATTTTTCGATGGGCGCGTTGCAAATGTGCATCTTTCGGATTTGCGCGAGGTGCCGCATTGGTTGATGAATCAGCCGCGTTTGCACAGCTATTATCGCCAACATCAATTCCCCGGCACCGGCATATTGCCGCTGCGCGAACTCTTGCGCGAGTTGAAATTGCGCGGCTATGAGGGAACCATCACGTACGAGCTTTCGCCGCTGGCGGTGGATGCGCTGACGCCGTGGCGCGTCGAGAAAAAATTGCGCGCGGCGGTAGAGTTTGTGCGCGAGGCGATCAAATAAATCAAAAAATCGGCGATACGCTCGCCGATTCTTTTTTGGAACCCAAAACTCTACGCGAGTTGGTGTTGTAATCGCGGCGCCTGCCGCGCGTAAATCGTCCGCGCAAGCCCTGCGATTCCGATCACAAAGAGGAACGCCGTTGCTTGCACCGCGAAAGCAGTGAACGAGTAATAACCGATTGGCGCGAGCAGGTTGCCATTGTTCCGCACAAGTTCTCGAAATGGAGTGAACAATGGGACGCTCATTCCTAGAATGTACATCAAAATGACGCCTGCAACAAGAACATAAGCGGCTGGCACCAGAAATTCTTTTTCCGCATAGACCAGTACCACCCATACCAACGCGAGAATCACCGCCGCGAACGCCAGCTCCAACGTGATTTGTCCGTTAATCGACTGTGGAGCCGCAGCTAAATCTTTGGCTGTCGCCAAACGAAGCGACCTGACGATGTTATCAAACATCAGGGCAATCCCAAGCGTTATAGGAATCGCAGCCAGCGCAATAATTCGTTTCATGGTAAACCTCCTACCATTCGTGAACGTATGCCTATATTTACGCTTTGAGAAATGAAAGCGTTACGTCGGTTTAATCTGCAGCAGCCGCGGTGGTTCGTGGGCGCAGCCGCGCCAAATACCTCGGACGCGCCACCGCATATGCCCAATATAGCGCAGAATTTACCACGAAATCGTGCGCAGGAATTCGTTCCACGAATTGCCCGCCAAAACCCATTTTGAATTTGTACACGCCGTACATCGAATCATTTTCGTTCATGCTGTTCGGCGCGCCCCAAAAATCGTATTCGGCACAGCCCTGCTGTTTCGCCCAGCGCATCGCTTCCCATTGCAGTAGATGATTCGGCATCAAATCGCGTTGTGCGTTGCGCGACGCGCCGTAAAAATACCACGCGCGTTTGCCAAAGAAAAAGAGAATGATTCCTGCAATTGCATCATTCGGAGCAGAGTGAAGCGCCGTCGAAGAATGATGCAAGCGCGCGAGAAAAATTTTCGCTTGCCCCGCGCGCAGCATCGTCTCCCACACATCGCGATAATACTCGAACGAACGAATCAAAAATCCATCGCGCGCGCTTGTTTCGGCGTACATTTCATAAAACAATTTCAGATCGTCGGCGGTGCCGTGTTCGACTTGGACGCCTTTGCGTTCCGCGAGACGAATGTTGTAGCGCCATTTCGGTTTCATCGCCGCGAGAATCTCTGCTTCACTGCGCATGAGGTCGAGCGTCACCGTGTTGTGAAATTGAATCTGCTCGTCTGACACGCGCCAACCGCGCTGCTGCAAAACGTCCGCCGTGTTTTGATCTGCGCGAATATCGGGATCAATTTTCATAAAGATCGCGCGCTGTCGCCGCGCGATGTTTTCCAATTCACTCAAAACGCGCGCAAACAATTCAGCGTTTTCAAAATCGAGCGCGGGTCCCTTTGGCACGTAGAGAACGCCGAACGGAGTGCGCGGCAAGGGACGGCGCAAGATTTGCGCGACAGCACAGACGGAATTGTTTTCGGAGAAAACAATTCGCTGCGGTGACCAGCCGTGCCGCGCTTTGATTTCGCCCCATGCCCACGACTGCAAAACATGTGCGTATGGAATTTGCTTTGACGCATCATTCCACTCGCGTTCATTTGTGACAAGTTGCTGTTGAAGGATTCTCTGCGCTGTCCGCCGTTCGTCCTTTGCCATCGGTCAAATCTTTTCCGCCAATTCGCGAAAATAAATGCAATTCGCAACCAGATCGGGCGAGTGCGAACGCAGTCCCGCGCCAATGAGCAAGATCACGTCGCGCCCGTACATTTCGCGCATTTCGGGAACGCGTTCCAAACTCATGCCGCCGGCGGGCGCCGGAAAAATCGGCGCGATGTTTTGCATCGCTTGGCTGCATCCCTCCACAATCGCGCGGCAGTCGTCGCGCGAAAAAGAAAAGCGTCCGCCGAAATTGGGAAAGATCGCGGCGTCCGCGCCCGCCAAGCGATTGAGTTGTCCGAACAAACAAAAATGCGAAATCCCGCTGTCGCGTGAGACAACAAAACTTCCTTGAAAGGAAGGATGACTCAAAATCGGTAGATCGAAATCGGGATTTGCAGCAAGATTTTGCATCAAACTCAATCCGGCGATGCCCGGCGAAACAAGCACCGCGCCCGCGCCAACGCGCTTGGCGTGCATCGCGCTGCCATATTCGTAACCGGATGGCGCGGTGATGTTGGGCGCGTAGATGCAATTGCCGCCCGTCTCTTGATTTGCGCGCGCGACGGCTTCGACGCAGCGTTCGACCCGCTCGCCAAATTCGGCAGTATGTTGTTGCGACAGTCCGTGATCGTCCTTGATAATGTCAATGCCACCGCGCGCGAATTGATACGCGAGCGCGGCGAGATCGCGCGCGAGTAAACCCATCGGTTTCAACGCCGTGCACAAGAGCGGACGTTCGGGAATTTTCAAGCGTTCGCGCAAACCTGCGCGCCCAAAACGCGGTCCGGGAAATTGTTCCAGCATTGTTGGCGGCAGATCAATCCGTTCGAGGCGAATGCCGGGCTTGAGCGAAATATTGCCAAATACAACATTCAGCAGTTGCGTCAATTCACCCGCGACAATCTCGACCGCGAACGAGATGCGCGCTTGATACACATTTTCCGCGAGTGATGTAAATTCCTCGACGCGTCCCAAGACATGTTCGCGGATGTATGCTTGCGTCACGAGCGCGGCGGGGAGCTCTACCGTTTGTTCGAGACAAATGTCTTGCGCTTGTGCGCGCGCTTCTGCCTCTTCGCCGGTGAGACGATAAACTGCGCTGAAACGTTCGCCTGTAAATCCAAAATTCATAGCGTTAGTTCTTGCCGTGACAATGTTTGTATTTTCGTCCGCTGCCGCAGTAACACGGATCGTTGCGTCCGATTTTTGGCTGCGCGCGTTTGACGATTTGCGAATCGGATGCGATGGGTTTATCTGAGACGGCGGAAACACTTGCTTGCGTGTCCGTTGTATCGTGCGGCAAAGAAATTTCGTTCGAGATCAAAACGGAATCAGACGCGGATGACGGCGCGTTGAGGTCGTGCAATTGTTGTTTGAGCAGACTCTTTTTTTCGGCATCCCATTCCGAATCGGCGCGTAAAGTGGGCTGCAGGTTTTCGTATGTTTCAATTATGTTGAACGCGTGCGATTGTAATGGCTGGGGATTCAAAAGTCGAGTCAAATACTCGCTTTGATCGCCCATGAACGCTTCATCAATCCACTTGCCGCGATACAATGCCTCGATTTGGGCGCGACTCGACAAATCACCCAAAACGGCAAGCTGGGTTGCAATTGCCGACCAAACGATATTTGGTTTTTCGGGACGCGGCGGCGGAATGACGAGCGCGCCGTTCGCGTCGAGGCGCGGCAGCGCGCCGCGCAAAATTTCGAGAACCCGCGCGCGCTCGGTTGGAAATTCCGCAACGACTTGGGCCAACAGGTCCGTCATCACCATACGGGGATAGTCGGGCGCGTGCGTGTCATTCAACAACCGTTTTGCTTCGGGCAAAATGCCCAATCCGTACGACGCGAGTTTGACAGCAAACCATTCCACTAAATTTTCGTTTTGCGGGTCGCGCAACAAGTGCATGATGATGGGAATCGCGCGCGGCTCGCGATAATAAATGAGCAAATGTCCGGCGTGAATTTGCGCGTACCAACGCGGGTCGTTATCCGCCCAATTTTCATCGGGCGGGCGCGCGAGCAACTCTAACAATTCCGGTGTCAATTCGCCGCGCCGCGTCATGCAGACGCGAATCAGATCGAGCGATGGCGCGCGTCCGGCATGTTCCAGCGCGTGCAATAATTCGGATGCGGATAAATCGTGATAAATGTTTGACGTGAGCTTGGCTTGTGGCATTGTGGCGAGTATTGTAATCGAGAACGTGACAGAGACAACCCACCCGCGCTTTCTTGGCGCGGCTGTTGCAAAGTCACGGAATATGTCATTGCGAGCCGCCCTTGCGAAGCAATCCCCCACGCGACCAGCGAGATTGCTTCGTCCCTCGCAATGACAACTGCCGTGTCAATCTACTTTGCAACAGCCCTGGCTTTCTTGGCGAGTGTATTGAAAACATTCTGCGGCTGTGTATAATTCTCCGCATGAGTACACTCACTCCTCATTTGCGGCTCAATCCCGCGGACATTTCGCCGCTCATCCTCACCTGCGGCGATACCGCGCGCGCCAAACAAATTTCAGAATATCTCACAAACGTCAAGCAGGTCGGCGCGTGGCGCGAGTATCATTCGTTTACCGGCGAATACAAAGGTTTGCGCGTCAGCGCGGTCTCGCACGGCGTCGGCGGCGCGGGCGCCGCAATCTGTTTTGAAGAATTGATCCGCCTCGGCGCGCGGACAATTATTCGCGTTGGGACGTGCGGTTCGTATTTGCCAGAGATTCGTTCCGGCGACCTGTTGATTGGCACGGGCGCGACGCGCGAGGATGGCACGTCGAATATTTTGGTGGATGTGGCGTATCCCGCGATTTCGGATTTGGATATTACAAATGCGCTGCGCGAGGCAGCGCAGGCGCGCGGTGATGTGAGATTCGCGTTGGGCGTGATGCGCAGTGACGCCGCGTTTTATCACGGTTTGACGCCGAATCCGCACAACTATTGGGCTGAAGCGGGCGCGGTCGGAATTGAAATGGAATTGGCGACGCTGTTGATCATTGCCTCACTGCGGCGCATTCGCGCGGGCGGCATTTTTGTTGCGGATGGAAATCCGAACGAAGAGGTAACGGACAACATGAGCGGCTATGATCCGCATCGCAATGTGGTGGAAGAGGCAAAAGGTAAAATGATCGAGATTGCATTGGAAGCGCTGAGAAAATTATGACGCCCGAATTTCTCATCGAGAAATTTCAACTCGAACCGCTGCCGATTGAAGGCGGATTGTTTTGGCGTTATTATTCGGCGGACGAAAATATCCCACACGCGGCGCTGCCGCCGCGTTATACGCACGCCAAATTATTTTCCAGCGCAATTTGTTACATGCACACCCCACAGACGCGTTCGTTGATGCATCGTTTGAAATCGGACGAGCTGTATCATTTTTATCTTGGCGATCCGGTGACGCTTGTGTTGTTGTATCCCGATGGTTTGCAGCGTGTTGTAACATTGGGCAGTGATTACGCGGCAGGGCAGCTGCCATTTTTTGTGGTGCCGCGTGATGTGTGGCAGGGTTCGCGCTTGATCGAAAATGGCAAGTGGGCATTCATGGGCACAACGGTTGCGCCCGCATATGATGACGATGATTTTGAATTGGGGGATCGCGCTGCGCTGCTTGCCAGCTTTCCCGATGCGCGCGCGTGGATCGAACGACTCACCTGAAAGGAGAATTTCCAATGCTGAAATTTTTACGCGGTGCCGCGCTCTGCTTGGGCTTGATCATTTTTGGCGTGTTGACCACGACGGTGTGGGCAGCGCAGCCCACGACGCGCGAACGGTTGGCGCAACTCGGCGGCGCCGCCTGTCCCGGCAGCCCGGACTTTACGTGTGTGACGATCACTGTGCCACTTGATCATTTCAACTCCTCCGACACGCGCACAATTGATGTGGTGTTTGGCGTCAAGCCCGCATCGGGCGCGCGTAAAGGCACATTTGTCTATGCTACCGGCGGACCCGGCACCAGCGGCATCTATTTGGCGGATTGGTATTCTGCCTTTTTGCGCCGCGATATTTTTGAACGTTTTGATGTCATCTTTTTCGATCAACGCGGGATGGGCTTGTCCGGCGGGATGAGTTGTTATCGCGCCGCCGCGCCCCTTTATCAAGCGGATTGGCGCGCAGATACGAGCGCGCGCGAACAGAAATTAAAAAAGGCGATGCAAACTTTCGCGGATGATTGCGATACGGAAATGGGACATCCCGAAATTTTGCCGTATCTCTCAACAGAGCAAGCGGTTGAAGATTTGGATGCCTTTCGCGCGCTGTTGGGCGAAGAAAAATTTTGGCTCTATGGTGAAAGTTATGCGACGCAATACGCGCAAACCTATGCGCACGCCCACGCCAATCATTTGGCAGGGATGATCCTCGACGGCACAGTTGATTTGACGCTCGAAGGAATCCC
Source organism: Chloroflexota bacterium (assembly GCA_004295045.1). Classification (GTDB taxonomy): domain Bacteria; phylum Chloroflexota; class Anaerolineae; order UBA4142; family SHND01; genus SHND01. Next base: position 98,973 of record SHND01000030.1, read on the forward strand.
CTACTATACGATGGCAGTCCAGTCATTCAACGACACGTTGGTTGCGACGCTGCAAGCGTGCGCCGCCAAGCCAAAATGCGCGTCCGACTTTGGCGGTGACCCGCTTGCCGCGTACGATGCGCTGGATAAATTGCTGATGGCAAAAAAGAAACAAGTTTCCTTTCCCCTTGGCAATGGGACCTCCGTGCCGCGCAAATTCGATTCGCAAGCTTTGAATTACGTAGGCATCGCGGAAATGTATGGCTTGTACAGCCGAATGGAATTTACGCGCGCGCTCGCGGCGTACGCGCGTGACGGTGATTTAATCCCGCTTTCGCGTTTGCTCTACATATCGCTGAGTGTTGACGAAAACAATCTGGAGCCGCTCTATGATCCGGGATGGTCGGACGCGTATTATTACGGTGTCGAGTGCCGCGACTATGGCTACTTTACGGGAACGCCCGCGTCACGCGCCGACCAATATATCGCGGCGGCAAAACCTGTCGAATTGAGCGGAGTGCGATTGAACACGGAGATTTGGGTTGACATGCCTTGTGCGTATTGGCGCGACGCGTCGCAAGATACGACGCGTCCACCGCATTGGGATGCAGCGGGAGTACCAACCTTGGTCTTGAATGCAACCGCGGACCCCATCACACCCATTGACAGCGCGCGCGCGGTGTACGAGAATTTGGCGGATGGTTATTTGATTACGCAAAAAGGCGGACCGCATGTGATTTGGGCGTACGGCAGGTCTTGCGTGGATGATCCCGTTTACGCGTTCTTGCTGAATGATCAGATGCCCGCGCAGCGCGAGACAGCGTGCGGCGGTCCCATCATGAATGATTATGTGCCGCTGTCGCCTGCGAACGCGAGCGAATTTAGTTCGCCATTGGAGGCGATGCAGTCAACTGAAACGGAAATCAATTTTTTGCCCGAGTACGGAAACTGGGACTTTGTGACTCCAACAGCGGTTGGCTGTGGACGCGGTGGGACACTCAAGTTTGAACCGTACAAGGATCAAGTGAAATTCTCGCTCAAGGATTGTGCGTTTACGAATGGCTTTATCATGACGGGGACAGGATATTATGATTTTGCGAGCGATCGTTTTTGGCTTAAGGTGAATGTGACGGGGAACCAGACCTGCAAACTGAAATATGATCGCGTTGGAATCAAGACAACGCTGAAAGGCAAGTGCGCGGGATCGCGCGTCCGAACACAAACGCAGACGCAAGCTCCAGAATTGTCCAAACCCGAGATGCGGCGCGTCTTGCAGCGACACATTTGGCGCAGCCGATGAATTCCAAAATCACTCCCGCAGAATTTCTCAACGCGTATCCGCCGCCCTTGCGGGAATTGGCGAACGCGTTACGAATGTTTGTAAAAGAAATCGTGCCGGACGCAGTCGAAGGCGTGAATGGTTGGGGGCTGCTCGCGTACCGCGTGCAGATGGGGAAAAAGAGCGCGTACTGGGGCTGGATCGGCGCGGATGGCGATCACGCGCATTTGGGATTCGAGTACGGGATTCTGCTGCATGATCCGAAAAATTTGTTGGAGGGACACAACTTGCGGCAGGTGCGCTACGTGACGATTCGACACCCGCGCGAAATCCGCAAACGCGATTTTGCAAAACTGGTTCGACAAGCAGTTGAAATCGCGCAACGCAGCGACAAACGCGCCCTTTTGAAATTGGAACAGGATGCGCGCGGAATATGAAAGTGGATGCACCCGCGATAGCATCGCTGTTCAATTTTTCTGAAAAAGTTGTAGTCGTCACGGGCAGCGGGAGTGGACTCGGTCGCGGCATTGCCAAACGTTTCGCCGAAGCGGGCGCGCGGCTGGTCGTGCATTACCAATCAAGCCAAGTCGGCGCAGAGCGAGTCGTATCGGAAATTCGCGCGTTGGGAGGATCCGCGCTCGCGGTGCAGGGCGATTTGACGCGCGAGCAAGACGCGGCGCGGTTGATGCAAGAAACTGTCGAAGCGTTCGGGCGCGTAGATGTTTTGGTCAACAACGCGGGAATTTATCCGCTTGCGAATCTGATAGAGATGAGCACGGCGGAGTGGGATGCAGTGGTGGATGCGAATTTAAAGAGCGCATTTCTTTGCACACAAGCGTTTGCGCGTATCGTCCGCGCACAGAAATTTCAGGGCGGCGCGATTGTTAATATCACGAGCATCGAAGCAGAAAATCCTGCGCCAATGCATGCCCATTACGATGCGGCGAAAGGTGGTTTGACCATGTTGACGCGCGCGTCGGCGTTGGAACTCGCGTCGTACAATATTCGCGTAAATGCAGTTGCGCCGGGGCTGATCTGGAGCGAGACGCTGGAAAAAGATTGGACCGACGGCGTTACGCGTTGGCTGAAACGTGCACCGCTAAAACGCTTGGGGATGCCCGAAGATGTCGCGGACGCCTGTTTATTTTTTGCTTCGGAGGCAGCGCGTTGGATTACGGGCGCGACATTGCTTGTGGACGGCGGCGTAATGACAAATCAGATTTTTTGAGGATAGAGTTCGGAACCGGAACGTTTACCCGAGACTCCGCTTGCGATATTTGCGCGCGAGCTTGTAAAGCTGATGGCGCGATGGACTCGACACAAAATCCCACGCGCCGGTGTAGTGTACGATTTCTCCGCCAAACCCTTGTTTGAACTGATAGAGCGACGAGGGCAGGTTGTTATCTTCATTGTTTGAGATCGTTTCGGGAATGCCCCACAAATCATAGCGCGTGCAGCCGCGCGCTTTTGCCCATTGCATCGCCGCCCAATGCAGCGCGTGATTTGGCATGCGCTGACGCTCCAGATTGCTTGAAGCGCCGTACAAATAAATAGCTTCTTGGGCAAACGCGCTGACGAAAATCATGGCGAGCGGTTGCTGCGCATATTCGGCAATGAACAGGCGCACGTTATCGCGTACGCTCAAAAGTTCAAATGCCGTGCGATAATACGCGGCGCTGTGGATGGCGAAATGATCGCGTTCACCTGTGACGCGCAAGAGCTGATGAAACGCTTCAATATCGGCAGGTCCGCCCGCACGAACCTGAACGCCTTTTTTCTCGGCGAGACGGATGTTGTAGCGCCATTTTGGTTTCATGCGCGCGAGAAGCGTTTCGGGGTCGGCGGTGAGGTCAATGTGAATGGTCGCAGGCGGCTGAATCGTTTCAGTTGAATTCGTCAGGCGCGCAAATCGCAGCTGCGCGTCGCGTTCGTCGCCGCGCATCCAATCCGGCTCGATTTTGAGGAGAAAGGCGCCGCGCATGCGAACGTGGTTCTTGAGGTGTTCAAGAAAAGAAGCAAATGCTGCGCTGTCGCCAAATGGTCCACGCGGCACATAGGCGAGAGTGAGTCCCGGCGCGAGAGGACGATAGAGGATTTGCGCACCGACCATGAGTTCTCGATTGTCACCGTAGGCAATCCGCTCTGCGCGCCAACCGAATCGGCTTTTCAGTTCGCCCCAAGCATAGGTTTGAAGGAGATGCGCGTTTTGGGCGTGCGCAAAAACATCCCAATTTTCCGCGCGAGTAATGGATTGGAACGGGGTGGACACGCTTGAGATTATAACCGAAACAGTGCGGTTCCCGGCAGCATGTATAAAAATTTCGTTTGCAATAATTTTTAACTTGTGCTAATATTCTATTGTTCAGTACGGCACAAATGAAAGCCGTACCGATTTTTTTGCGAATTGCTCAAGCAAGTTTTTAATCATCCTCTAATAACTTTGCGCTGGTGCAGGGCGGACCGTTTGTTCGCTCAACTCTTCAGTCATGTATCAGATGACGAATCATCACGCTTTGGATTGAGCAGAGCATTATTCGTGGTGACTCGACAGGAGAAGTGATTATGCTGGACCGTTACGCGCTGATAGGTCTCTTTGCCTTTGCTGCTGTCACGTTTCCGATTCTACCTCTCGTACTCGCTTTTCTCTTTCGCCCCAAGAAACCCACTCGTCTAAAGCAATCTACCTACGAGTGTGGGATTGAAATTCAAAATGCCGCACCCGAAGCGGAAGCGATTTGGGTGCAGTTTCGCGTGCAATATTATATTTACGCGATTCTGTTTGTCGTGTTCGACATCGAAGTTGTATTTGTGTATCCCTGGGCGATCGCGACGAATCAAATGACCGCTTTCTGGGTCATCGAGATGGCGATCTTTATGTTGATCCTCATCGGCGCGTTGGCGTACGCGTGGCGCAAGAATTTGTTGGAGTGGGTGTAAATGGACATCTGGTCTTTTATCACCAATCCGTTTGTCAGTATCTACCAACTCATCCGCAGTCTGTTGACGAGTCTGCTCGGCTTGATCGGTCTCTCCGGCGATGTCGCCAGCGTGATCTTGTTTTTCATCATGGGCGGATTGGTCATCACGGTGATTTTGCTCGTCGCGCCGCTGTTGATGATGTACATGACCTGGTTGGAACGCAAGGTCGTCGCGCGGATGCAAGACCGAGTCGGTCCAAATCGCGTCGGCGCCTTTGGCTTGCTCCAACCGATTGCGGACATGATAAAGTTTCTGACCAAAGAGGACATTGTGCCTCAAGGCGTGGACAAACCCGTCCATCTCCTTGCGCCGATTGTGGTGGTAATTCCCGTCATCCTCTCGTTTGCCGTGCTTCAATTTGGCGTAGGCATGGGCGCGGTAGATTTGAATCTGAGTCTCCTCTTTTTGCTGGCAATGGGCTCGGTGGCGACCATCGCGGTGTTTATGGCGGGATTTGGCTCACACAACAAGTTCGCGTTGATTGGTGGAATGCGCGCCGCCGCACAAATCATCAGTTATGAAATTCCCCAGATTCTTGCCGTTGCGGTAATTGTCCTCCTCGCCGGCACCATTTCCTTGAACGGGGTGATCGAAAAGCAGAGCGGACTCTTTGGTTTGGGATGGTATATCCTCTATCTCCCCGTCGGTCCCATTGCATTTTTTATTTTTCTCCTCGCGGCTACCGCAGAAATCAATCGCGTCCCGTTTGACCTGCCCGAAGCGGAATCGGAATTGGTCGCGGGATATCACACCGAATACAGCGGAATGAAATTCGGTCTTTTCTATCTCGCGGAATTCTTGAACACATTTATCATCAGCGCGGTTGCCGCTTCCATTTTCTTTGGCGGCTGGCAAGGTCCGTTCGTTCAACAAATTCCCGCGCTCGGCATCGCGTACTTTTTTGGCAAGACGATTCTGCTCATTTTCATTCAGCTCTGGTTTCGCGGAACCCTGCCGCGCATCCGTGTGGACCAATTGATGAATTTTGGTTGGAAGCGGCTCGTGCCGGCTACGCTCGCGTTAATTCTGTTCACGGCGACGTTCTTGTGGGCGTATCGTCTGTTCAATCAATTCTTGACGAGTTTGGGAGGATGAAATGGATCTAATCGGAATCATCTCCCAAGTTGTCTTTTTCCTCGTTGCGGCGTTGACGCTCGCTGCCGCGTTTGCGACAGTGCTGCTGCGGAATGTATTCCACGCCGGGCTCGCATTGGTCGGCACCTTCTTTGGCGTCGCGGCGATTTATCTCATGCTCGAAGCGGAATTTCTTGCAATCGTTCAAGTGTTGATTTATATCGGCGCGATTGCGGTCTTGATTCTGTTTGCGATCATGTTGACGCGCAGTTTGATGAAGAATGAAGATAGCGGCATGAACAAACAATGGGCGTGGGCAGCCATAGCCATTTCAACATTGTTTCTGGGCATGTTCATCGTCATTCTCCAGGTGCCTTGGCTGTTAAATACCAGTGTGATTGGTACCGACATTGTACCCTTTCTCGGCACTGAATTGTTGACCACCTATCTCCTGCCGTTTGAAATTGTCTCGGTGCTATTGCTTGCTACGCTGATCGGCGCGTTCATCATTGCGCGCGAATAGCAGATGGCAGGTAGCAAATCGCAAACCTAAAAGAATCTATCAGCCATTTGCTATCAGCTCTACGCGATATTCATGATTAACGACATTCCGCTGGTTTATTACCTCTCGCTCTCTGCCGCGTTGTTTTGTGTCGGCTTGTTTGGCGCGTTAGCGCGCCGCAACGCGATTGCCGTCCTCATGGGCATCGAGCTGATGCTCAATGCTGTGAATATCAATTTCGTTGCTTTTTGGCGCTACGGTTCCGTCAATCCGATTTTGAATCAAGCGGGGATTGTCTTTGCGTTGTTCGTCATCACAGTTGCTGCCGCCGAAGCGGCGGTAGGGCTGGCGTTGGTGATCTCGATTTATCGTTCGCGCGACACGGTGAACGTAGAAGAAATTGATCTATTGAAATGGTAATTGACGGCTGAACGTTAAAGGTTGACGCACAACTCTCGTCCGCTTTAACCTTTGGCGCCAAACTTTCAATCTGTTATGATCCAAAATTTCACGCTGTTCATTCCGGTGTTTCCGCTGTTGGCGTTTGCCATCATCGTCCTTCTCACGCGCCGCAACAATCGTTTGAGCGCTTGGATCGCGATTGTGGGAATTATCATGGCGCTGGTGCTTTCGCTGGGCGTCTTTCTCGAATCGCTCGCGGAAGGTCCTGAACTGGCTCAGCATCCCTTTTACGCCGCGCCAATCGTGTGGTATCCCTACGGCTTGGCGACAATGAATTTTGGTTGGTTCGTTGACCCAATTGGTTCGGTCATGCTGTTCATGGTGCCGACAGTGTGTTTGATGATTTTTATTTATTCTGTCGCGTACATGCGTCACAGCCACGTGGATGAACAGGGTCATCATATTCAAGAGGACGACCCGCGCTATTCGCATTTCTTTGCCTACATTTCGCTTTTTACCGCGATGATGCTGCTCCTCGTGATCTCATCGAGTCTTCTCCAATTTTTCATCGCCTGGGAAGTGATGGGTTTTTGTTCATACGCCCTCATCGGGTTCTGGTCATTCCGCGGCTTAAAGGAACATCACATTGACGAGGCACAGGTTGGACGCGCGCGCGGGGCAAGCATCAAAGCATTTCTCGTCACCCGCGTCGGAGATATTCTTCTTTTGACGGGCATGATTCTGTTGCTCCTTGTCACCGGCACGCTCGACTTTACCCAGATGTTCAATCCTGATGGTTTGAACAATGTTTTGCTCGCCGATTCGCCGCTGCCGGGAATGACGTGGCTCACCCTCATCGCGTTGTTGATCTTTGGCGGCACGGTTGGCAAGTCTGCCCAGTTCCCATTGCATATTTGGTTGCCCGATGCGATGGAAGGTCCGACCCCGGTCAGCGCGTTGATTCATGCGGCGACAATGGTTTCCGCCGGTATCTTTCTCATCATTCGAATGTTCCCGCTGTTCGTGGTGGATTCGCAAACGGGCGGAAACGCGATGATGTGGGTTGCCATCATTGGCGCGTTCACGGCGATTTTCGCGGCTACGATAGGTCTCGCGCAAAATGACATCAAACGTGTTCTTGCCTACTCGACGATTTCACAGCTGGGCTATATGCTCGCCGCGTTGGGCATCGGCGCGTTCGTCGCGGGTTCTTTCCATCTCATCATGCACGCGTTTTTCAAAGCGCTTTTGTTCCTTGCGGCAGGCGCGGTGATTCACTCGGTTGGAACGAACGACATGCTCAAGATGGGCGGACTGTGGCGCAAGATGCCCATCACCTTTATCACGTTTATGATCGGCGCGTTCGCGCTGATGGGCATTTTTCCCTTCGCCGGCTTTTGGAGCAAGGATGAAATTTTGCTCGAAGCATTGCGCGCCGGCTTTTATGGTGAGGCATCGCCGCAAACGCAGACGATCCGTTTCGTCTACATCTGTCTTGCAATTGCTGCCTTCCTGACGGCACTCTATACCGGGCGGCAAATTTTCCTCACCTTTTTTGGCAAGCCGCGCGATGAACACGCGTACGAACACGCGCACGAATCGCCTATTACGATGTGGGCGCCATTGGCTGTATTGGCGACGTTCACGACGTTTCTTGGTTTGTGGAATGCGCCGTTCATCGGTGCGTTCACGCATTACATTGGGGAAGGCGGCTTGATGGGGTTGCCCCAGGCATTCGAGCATACCGCGTTCGACCAACTGGCGTGGATTTCAATGTTCCTTTCGCTGGGAATTGCCATCGGGGGATTGATCGTCGCGTATCTGATCTATGGTTTCCGTCCCGTTGCTGCCGGACAGCCCGATCCTTTTGCGCGGCTCGGCATCATCTACAAGGTGCTTGTGAACAAATATTGGCTCGACGAACTGTACGGTTACAAGATCAATCTCGACGGGACGGTGCAGCGCGGTCTGTTGATTCGCTTTGCGGGCGCACTCAGCCGAGGGTCGTACTGGTTGGACCGCAAGGTCATTGACGGCTTGGTCAATCTCGCCGGCTGGTTCGGACGCATCTTGGCGCGGCTGTGGGGTTGGTTCGACGCCCGAATCATTGACGGAATTGTGAATGCGACAGCTAGTGTTACCGGCGAAATCGCGGGTTGGTGGCGGACGATGCAAACGGGCGACGTGCAAAATTATGCGCTCATTGCTGCTGCTGGCGCGATGGCGTTCGCGATTATTTTCTTGCTGCGATCTTTTACGTAGCAATCTTTTTTCTAGCAATCCTGTGTGTAGCAATCCTTAACGAAACACGACGAGAGAGGACGCAGAGCTCATCTCTTCGGAGGATTTTCGATGCTTAGTGCAATCACGTTTATTCCACTGCTGGGCGCGATCATTATCTTGTTCTTGCCCAGCGACAACGCGATCAAACGGTTCGCGATCATTTGGAGCATAATTCCGCTCATCCTCGCCACCATCGCGTGGGTGATTTTCCCAACATGGCCCGATTTTACCCTCATGGGTTCGTACTGCCCGCCTGACATTTGGGTTGCCAGCGCGAACACTTATTTGGGTGAGTGTGCGCCTTGGATTCCCGTGTTGGGGATTCAATATCATCTCGGCGTGGACGGTATCTCGATGCCATTAGTTTGGCTTACGACGCTGCTCACGACGCTCGGACTCTTTTATTCCGCGCGCGTTATTAATGAACGCGTCAAAGAATTTTTCGCGCTGTTTCTCATACTCGAGATGGGCATGCTGGGGGTGTTTGTTTCGCTCGACCTTTTCCTGTTTTACATCTTTTGGGAAATCGGTCTCGTGCCAATGTATTTCCTCATCGGCATTTGGGGACACGACACGGATCGTCCGCAGTACGCGGCAATCAAGTTCTTTCTCTACACGCTCGCCGGTTCCGTTTTTATGCTCTTGGCGATCATTGCGCTCTATTTGTTCTCGACGCCGCATACCTTTGATATTACGCTGTTGACCGCCAATCGTGACAACATGCCTTGGGCAAAAGATGCGCTCATTTCGACTCTGGCGTTCCTCGGTTTCTTTTTGGCGTTTGCCATCAAAATGCCATTGTTCCCATTTCATACGTGGCTTCCTGATGCGCATACTGCCGCGCCAACGGCCGGCTCTGTAATCTTGGCTGGCATTCTCCTAAAACTGGGCGGCTACGGATTCATCCGTATTTTGCTCCCCATGTTCCCCGGCACATTTCAATCGCTGGCGTTGTGGATCGGCGTACTGGCAGTCATTTCGATCGTGTATGGCGCGTTCGTCGCCATGTCGCAAAACGATTTCAAGCGGCTCGTGGCGTACTCGTCGGTGAATCACATGGGCTTTGTGATTCTCGGTTTCGCAGCGGCGGCGGCGTTGACTAATGAACAGGTGACGTCGCCTGAACTGAGCAATTATTTTAACAACGGCGCAGCCGCTATCAATGGCGCCGTCTTGGCGATGTTTTCACATGGAGTAATCACGGGCGGGTTGTTCTTTCTCGTCGGCATGCTCTATGAACGAACGCATACGCGCGAACTCGCGCAATTCGGCGGATTCATGGCAAAGGTGCCGATTTATGGCGCGCTGCTATTGCTCACGGCGTTCGCGTCGCTCGGTCTGCCGGGGCTCGCAGGGTTCGTCGGTGAATTTTTGGTCTTGCAAGGTTCCTACACCACCCTCACCGCGTTGACATTCGTCGCCGTCATCGGCATCGTCTTGACCGCCGCCTACTTTTTGTGGAAGGTCATCCAAAAAGTGCTGCTCGGACAAGCCGATGAAAAATGGGCAAAGCTGCCGGACCTCAAGGGCTATGAAATTCTGACGCTCGTCCCGCTTGCCGTTCTGATGGTTTTGATCGGCATCTATCCGAGTTGGATTCTCGATACCATCAATCAAGCAACGATCGTCGTCCTGAAAGCCGTAGGCGCGACGTAACCCAATGCACAATGCCGAATGCAAAATGCACGATGTGCAATCAGCTGATTGATTCGCTGCGCATTGTGCATTTAAAATTCCGCATTTAAATTTCATGGACGGACTCGTTCTCCTTTATCTCTCACCCGAACTCATCCTGATCGCGGCATCGCTGTTGATCTTTGGTTTGGATTTGGTGTGGCGCGGACGCGGCAGCCAAACGCTTGGCATTGTCGCGTTGGTTGCGCTTTTCCTCTCGCTGATCGTCACTCCATTGATTGCGTTTCGCGCGGACCCCACCGAACTCTTGAGCATCAAGTGGGGCAATCAAATTGCGCTGTTTTGTAAAATCTGCGGTCCCACGGTGGCTGACCTGTCGTATTGGGAGCCCGCGCTCGTCGCCGACGCGATCTATGTTTCCGACAATCTCACAAATTTTTTCCGCATCATTGCGTCCATCACCGGCATCGTCGTGCTGTTTGCGTCATTTGATTTTATGCGCGGACGCAAGTTTGTGGGAGAGTTCTACGCGTTGTTTTTGCTCGCCATTGCTGCGATGATGATGATGGCTGGCTCGACCAACCTGTTGATGATTTTCCTCACGCTTGAATTTTTGAGCATCGTTTCGTACATCCTCACAGGTTACTTGCGCGAAAACAAGAAATCGAATGAAGCGGCGATAAAGTATTTTCTCTTTGGCGCCATTGCTTCTGCGATCATGTTGTACGGAATGTCGATGTTTTACGGCGCGACCGGCTCGCTCAATCTCGCACAGATTGGCGCGGTGATTACAGCTGATACAAATTACGAAGTGCTGGCTCTTTTCGCCGCGGCGCTGATGCTGGCGGGAATCGGGTTCAAAATTGCCCTCGTTCCATTCCACATGTGGGCGCCCGACGCGTATGAAGGCGCACCGACACCCGTCACCGCATTCCTCTCTGTCGGACCCAAGGTCGCGGGCTTTGCCATTCTCTTGCGGCTCACGCTCCAGGTGATTTATGTGTATCAATTCGATTGGGTCGCGTTGTATTCCGTTGTCGCGGTGATTACCATGACGCTCGGCAATGTGATTGCGTTGACACAATCGAATGTGAAACGTCTGCTCGCCTATTCCTCTATTGCGCAAGCGGGCTATATGCTCATTGGCGTTGCCAGCATTTCGGGGAGCGGTCAACCGCTGGACGGCGTGAACGCGGTGTTGATCTACATTGCGGCGTATCTATTCACCAACCTCGGCGCGTTCCTCGTCGTCATTGCGATTGAAAATAAGACCGGCGCGGTGGACATTTCGCAATATGGCGGCATGATAAAACGCGCGCCAGCGCTTGCGATTTTGATGACGTATTTTATGCTATCGCTGGCGGGCATCCCGCCCACCGCTGGCTTCCTTGGGAAATTTTTCGTGTTCGGCTCTGCCATCAACAGCGGCTTGGCTTGGCTCGCGGTCATCGGCGTGATCAACAGCGTTATCAGTTTGTTTTACTATATGCGCGTGATTCGTCCGATGTTTTTCGATCCGACGCCCGAAGGCGCGCAGCCCATTTCCTACAGCCGCTGGCTGCAAACCGGTTTGGTCGTTACGGCGGTTATGACTCTGCTCATCATGCTCTTTCCGACGCCGCTGTTCAATCTGGTTTCATACGGCACCCAAATCTTTGGCATAGCGATGCGCTGAACGACAGCGCGACGTGAGAAACGAAAACACCTGCTTCGATTTTGCGAGGCAGGTGTTTTTTGTCGGATTTCACAAGGCAGAGTTTCAACCTCTCCTTTACCGTTGTTTTTCAAACCCTTTTTTGCGCGCCCTCTCACCTTCTTTTGCCGACGCGCAGCAAAAATAGAATGCCAACAACAGCGGCAAAAAACAGAGGCAGTTCAATAAAATCGCGGTCGAGCGCAAGATAATGCAGCACCGCGAGTGGGAGCGCAAGATACACGAGCCGATGCAGCATCTTCCAGCGCCGCCCCAAACGCCTCTGCCAGCCTCGCGTCGAAGTGAGCGCGAGCGGAATCAATAGCATAAAACTGAGCGTGCCGACCAACATTGCGCGCCGTTCGTCCAGATCGCGCAGGATCAATTCCATATCGAATTCATTGTCGCCCCACACGTACGCGAGCAGATGAATCGCGATGAACAAAAAGCCGTACAACCCCAACGCGCGGCGAATTTGAATTGCGCCTTGCCAATGCAAAATGCGCGCGGCGGGCGTACACGCGAACGAAGCGACCAGCAGAATTAAACCGATGCTCCCCGTTCGCAGCATCAGGAAACGAGTCGGCGTCGCCAGCTCGCCAAAAAAATAGTACGACGCGAGGACGATGAGCGCGGCGATGCAAACTCCATGCACCACAACGCGATGCCAATTTCGTTTCAGCCATTCCACTCTGCTATGCCCGCCGCGCGTTATTGCAGCTGTTGTTGTCCGTCGTCCACTGCTCTGTAGCCCGCCACGATTTCCCTAAACGACGTGATAGCCAAAATCTCTTTCAAAATCGCGCCAGACGCTGTGAACGTGCGTGCCGCCGTTGCGCGAATTATCGAACTCCACCAAGAATTTTGGACCTTGTAGGCGAAAATACTGCGGACGCCTTTTTTCCAAACTGCCCGCCCAGCCAAAACGAATCGCGTTCAAATCCGCGTTCACGCGTTCGTAATTTTGCACGGCAATTTCTTGGGGAAGCGTGACGAGATACGCGTCAAGGATCGCGTTCACCAGCCCTTGCTGCGCCGCGTCCAATTCCGCGTAGGGAATGCCCACCGTTTCGAGCGGCGCGACGCGCGCTTGATTCCACGTCACGTGCTGTGTGAGCGTGCGCGTTTGAATGATCGCTTGGTCGCGTTTTGCGCCTTGCAGAGAATTGATGAGCTGCAAAGCCGCGTCTTCTTCCACACCCATCGCGCGCAAACCTTCATCCGTTTGTGTGGGCCACGAGCCGTGAAAGAGAGGCGTCATCACCACCTGGTCGCCGACGATGGTGAATTGGCGCGATAGATGATGCCCTTCCCAACGCCAGCCCCACGGCGTTTTTGCATCGGGCGAACCAAAGACAGTGACGAAATACAATTCGGGATTGTTGCCGAGATATTTTTGCAGCGACATGATCTCGCGCGATTTTTGAAAACCCTGTGCGGACACACTCGCTTGCAATAACGCGAACGCGGCATCTTTTTGCGCCTGCGTCATTTCGGTCAACGGCAAGCCGTTGCGCGGAAAATTGCCGGGCGTCGTCCAATGCCAGCGAAAGCGTTCGGCGTCCGAAAAATCGTACGTCGCTTTATCAAGACGCGCGCTGTCAAGCGATTCCAAAAACCGCGTTGTCGCTTGCGCGATACTTTTTGCCAAATTGGAAACAACGGCGGGCGCGTTCGTCGGCGCGGCAGTCGGCGCGGTGGCTGTCGGCGCATTCGTTGCTGTCGCGGCAAGCGCGGGCGCCAGCGGAGTTGGGGGAATCGCAGTTGGAGGGATTGCAGTGGGTGGAATTCCCGTTGGGGTCAGGGGGGTGGGCAGCGGTGTAGGAGTTGCTTCGGGAGCGCAACCTGCGATTGTCAGCGCGACTGCGCCCGCGCCGACCGCAGTCAAGTGCAAAAATTTTCGGCGTTGGATTTTTTTCATACGCGTTCCTCCTACGGAGCGTACGCAGTATCCAACGCCGAGATTAGAATTTGTGGAAAAGAAAATTAACGCGCTGCAAGCGTTCTCACTGCGTGTCCGTGACGCGGTCCCAATTCCGCTGCCGATTGAAACCCTCCGCAAAATTATTGCAGGTCGTACCAAGAACTGTAAAGTATAAATGTGTTTTGGTAGTGAACTTGATGCGATAGAACTCGCCGTCGGGACAATCTTTGTTATCCGTGATGGTCAACTCGTCCTGTTCCAATTTCCACGTGCCTTCGGAAACGAGCTGTCCGCCCGGGAATACACCACCATGCCGCCCTTGAAAGTCGCCATTTTCGCGAAACAAAAGATAGTTATTCCCTTGCGCTTGCAAATCGAACTGATACCAATTTCCAACGAGCAGCTCGCGGCTCACAGGTGGCGGCGGCTCTTTGGTCGGCGTTATTGTCGGTGTCGGTGTTGGCTGCGGTGTGTCGGTTGGAACCAGAGTTGGAACAGCTGTGTTTGTTGGTGGGATACTGGTTGCCGTGGGCGCGGGTGGAACAGTCGGCGGTGCGGTGGGAATTGGCGTTGGAGCCGTGGCTTGGCAACCAATGAACACGAAAGAGAGCACGATGACGACAGCGAGAAATTTTTTCATGACGCTCCTATCTGCTGTTTTTTTTCAATATACACGCGTTTCCGTGTCAGCGCCAGACCAATTTCTGCTCATTTCTTGTCCGAAAAAAAAATGCTGTCATACGACAGCAGATTTCTGAACGGGACGTTAAATTACAATCGTTAATCGGAAAGGCAGAAATGGCGAATTTTGCCACAGGTCATCAGGGCATAAATGTATCGCATCACTGAACATATCAATGGCAGCCCCAAATTGGTTCCACGTACTTGCTCTCCAGTCGACCTGCATCTTGTGCCTCTTTAAACTTTTCTTTGGTGACATATGCTTTCTATTTCTCCGCCAGTTCCTTGAGTTTCCGCAAACCTTTCGGCCACATTTCGTTGAACATTTGGACATGCTCATCTTCTACGTCCACATCCACGAGCACTTTGGTGGCTCCGTCCTTGTCATCAAACGTGTAATTTTCAAAAGACGGCGCCCACTTTCTGGCTGCTTCGCTCGTGGTATCCTCAATCCCGTTTTGCACGATCCCCAGATGTTCTATGGAAATAAACTCATACGGTTTGTTTTCAGCGATCCGACTGACCATGCCGCCCGCCTCACCCGTGTTTGGGTCAGGACCAAGAAAAAGTATTTTGGACCCTTTCTCCCAGCTCCCTTTGTAATACGACCCTTCATTAAATGCCCTCGTCCACTCTCGATAGGGCTGCTCATCTAGCATCGCATGCCAGACTTTATCTTTTGGCGCATTGATCAGAATTGAAAAATGTAGTTTTTGCATAATAGTCTCCTTACCATTCCTTGCTGCAAGAACATCGCACTGAAAGACAATTGATTATAGAACATATTTTCTATTTTGTCGAGACGAGAAAACCACTTTTTTCGAACTTGACGAAGCGCCCAACAATGGAATATGCGGCATCGCTGCCGCATATTCCACCTCACATTCGTTTCATACTGCATCCTGCCGCATGATTCTTTTCAGGCGGCAAAAAATTATCGCCGTCCAATTTTTTCTAAATCACTTCGCCATTCACCACCGTAATCGGTTCACCCATCTCGTACTGTGGACTCGTTTCCGTGCCGATGCCGAACGGCTGCCATTTGTGTTCGTCGGCGTTGAGGCGATGTTTGCCGCCGCCGCGTTTGTGCGTTTGCTCAAAACCTTCCGGCTCGATGAAAAGATGCTCGCCTTCGAGCAAACCGAACACGCCGCTTTGCCCGGGTTCGGCGCGTTTTTCTTGACAGAACTTGCACGTTTTGGGGTCGTGCGGATGATAATCGAGCGGTTCTTCGTACGTAGTGATAAAGCCTTCAAAGTTTCGCAAGACAACTTTGTGGTCGCTCGCGCTGATTTGATATTGCGGCATCACGGGAATTTTTCCGCCGCCGCCGGGCGCATCCACAACGTAGGTTGGAATCGAATACCCTGACGTGTGTCCGCGCAGCGCCTCCATGATTTCGATGCCTTTGGCAACCGGCGTGCGGAAATGTCCCGCGCCATGAACTAAATCGCATTGATAGAGATAGTACGGGCGCACGCGTATTCTCACGAGGTCGTGTACGAGTTGCCGCTGCACATGCGGACAATCATTCACGCCCGCGAGCAGCACCGACTGATTGCCCAACGGAATCCCCGCGCGCGTCAAACGGTCGCACGCCTCCGCGAGTTCCTTTGTAATTTCGTTCGAGTGATTGACGTGAATGTTGAGCCACAACGGATGAAATTTGCCGAGCATGTCACACAATTCTTGTGTCACGCGCATCGGCATAAAGACGGGCACGCGCGAACCGATGCGAATGATTTCAATGTGTGGAATCGCGCGCAACCGCGTCAAGATTTCTTCCAACAGTTTCGGCGCAAGCACCAACGGGTCGCCGCCCGAAAGCAAAACGTCGCGCACTTGCGGCGTGCGTTGCAGATATTCAATCTGCGCGTCAAAGTCTTTGCGCGAAAACGTCGCGGTCGGATCGCCGACGATGCGCGAACGTGTGCAGTAGCGGCAGTACGTGGCGCATTGCGTTGTGACGAGCATCAACACGCGGTCGGGATAGCGATGCACGAGACCCGGCACGGGTGAGTGCGCGTCCTCCGCGAGCGAATCTTCCATCATTGCCGTAAAGGGTGCGAGTTCGTGCGCGGTGGGGACGACTTGTTGGCGAATCGGGTCGTGTGGGTCGTTCGGGTCAATCAGCGAGGCAAAGTACGGGGTAATGTCCACGCGAAAGAGATGTTTTGCGCGCAGCGCTTCTTTTTCGCTTTCGTTCAAATCGAGAACGTTGGCAAGTTCGCCGACGGTGTTGAGCCGGTGGGAAAGTTGCCAGCGCCAATCGTTCCATTTTTCATTCGGAACGTCCTGATAAAATTTCGCCCGCTTGGACGGAAATTCGTGTTTCATTTTTTATCCTCCTTGGATAAATAATTTCAGATCAGTTCATTTCAGGTGACAAGGAGGTGGCGCGGTGGGTCGTGGTCTGTGCGGAAAAAACCTGCACCGCGGAAAAAGCCGAACGGAAAATCATTTCGAAGCATCACGCGCGAGTATAGCACAAATGAAAATGCGCGTAAATCATTTGCAAAATAATTTACGCGCAGGAGATACCTCGACGTTAGAACGGTTTGAAGACCATCAAATATAACAAGAGTAGCAAACCGATGCCGCCGATGACTGCAAGTTCGATTGGGCGCGATGACTTGAGCAGCGCCGCAATCTCTGTCGCGCTCTTGGGCGCAGGCGTTGGCGACTTGCCATATACGGACGCGCCCACCGCCTCACGTACTTGGGCATAATAGGGAGAACCACGTATGTACATCAACACAATAACGAGTGCGAGCAACCCCAGTGATGCCCAAAACCAGCCGCGTGACCACCAACTGCCGACGACTCCACCGCCGATGCCTGTAAGCAAAATGACCAATAACGCCGGATACATCAAACCCAGCGTACTCTGCGAAAGGTTGAGCAGGGTCTTGATGCTTTCAATATTTGTTTCATTACGCAGGCGTAGTCCGACAAAGGCAGAAACGCCATGTGCGATAAAAAAAGTGAACGCGGCAATGATGTGAAGATAAATAATCCAATAATACATTTCGAGATTCCTCTTTGTCACAAAACTTGTAGACCACTCAAAGAGTCCGTAGCATTGGATTCATGCGTTCCGTTTGTTGTTGGCGGTGGCGATGATCTGAAAGTTGTGTGCAAAAATTTCGCAAATGCGTAACGGATGAATCATGGCGCGGTCGGTTCTCCGCAAGACATCAGTTTGGCATGACGCTAACGATGGCATAAATCGTTACGATGAGCAAGAGCGCCGAAAAAACAAACGCGATGCCCGTTGTGATGAACGCGAATTTCAATCCCTTTATCTTGAGCGATACGCCAAAGATAATCAGCAACGCCAGAAGTGTGAACGCCACATACAGGAATGTAAAAGACATGATGAATTCTCCTTTTGCAATTTATTCCTTGGAAAATGTATTGTGTTTCTCTTGCGAATCCGCTAACCTTCGCCGCCGAAGGTGTTCATCTTTCGTATAACTAATATGCCCGATGTGATGATGAAAATGCACCGCACAGCGCAAAAAAATATTAAAGCGGTTGTGAACATCATCAACGCCCTCTGCGCGATAGGCAGCGCCCCAATCACCGTCGGTTTGTTTTTCGAGCGTCACATTTTGGTCTCTATAAAAAATTATTTCTCATAATGTAACGCTACAGCTCCCGAACGAAACGTTTTTGAGCCGACAAGTTTTAATGAAACGTTCTTGACCGACTCGAACAAACGGGGACCTTTTCCCGCAATGACCGGGTGAACGACAATGTGATACTCGTCAATGAGATCCCAATACGCAACTTGCGATGCGATGTTCAGTCCGCCGATGGAAATATTTTTTCCCGGCTGCTGTTTTAACCTGACAATTTCTTCTCTAAGATTGGAGTGGCGGAGTATCGTGTTGTTCCACTCTACGCTCTTTAACGTCGTTGAAAAGACTATCTTTGGTAGTGCATCAAACATGCGCGCAAATTCGTTTGTTAATTGCGATTCCGATTGATTCACCGCGACATCGTGCCAGTACGGATACATCAAGTTGTACGTGTTGCGTCCGAAAATTTCAACGCCCGAATCACGCAAGAGCCCGGTAAAGTACTCGTGCAATTCGTCGTCAGCAAGCACCGCTTCATGGTCACAGCAGCCGTCAATCGTGATGTTGATTGCAAAAACAACTTTTCTCATTTCTTGTTCTTCCGGCATTATTTTGATCCCCTTGCCATGGCTAAAAAATCCTAACTCTTGCGGCGCGGTCGCCATGGCTCATCCACATGCGTGAGCCAGACCATCTCGGGGTCGAGCGCGCACACCCGCAGCTGTCCTTCGGTGTTTGGCTCATCGAGTTCGCCGAACCAAACCGCCACGTCACCGCCGACGATGATTGGCGAGCAGGTCGGCAACGCGGATTGGTGTGATGGCGATTTTCTGTTTCATGTGAATTCTCCTTGACTGGAGAATAGAACAGATTTTCTGTTACGTCAAGATGAGAAAATCGCCTTATTCGAAATAGGCGCAGCGTCCAACGCTGTGGCGTTAACCTGCGGCGTGTACGCCGTCGGGTTCAACGCCGGATTGGGTAGCCCACACTCTCAGCCATGACGATCAAACTTGGTAGACCAGCAACGCGCGTCCATCCTTTGTGGGTTCGCAGCGCACCATCTTCAGTCTGCGAAAGTCCTTCACGCCCGCGAACAACGATCGTCCACTACCGAGCAACAGCGGATGCACGAGCAGCATCAGCTCGTCGAGCAGATCTGCGTTGAGCAACGACGTGACGAACGTGGGACCGCCGACAACGTAGATGTTCCCGCCCGGCTGCTCCTGCACCGCGCGTAGCGCGTCGAGGTCGCGCACGATACGCGCTGTCGGTGGCCAGGCGACGCCATCTAGTTTGGTTGACAAGACGTAATGCGGCGTGTTCGCGGCGCGCCTTGCGTACGCGACCTCGCGCTCGTACGGCCTGCGCGTCGAGAACGGCGCTACCGCATTCGGATCGGCCTCGATCGCAGACCAGAACAGCGCGTAGCCCGGGTACATACCCGCGCCCTGTGCGAAAGTATCGACGTCGGGGATCAAGTCGAGTGCATCCGTCCACGAGTCGACCCACTCAGGCCCTTCGCGGTCAGACCCTTGCGTGTACCCATCGAGCGAGACCTGCAAGCCAGCGATCATCTTCCTAGCCATCGTTGTTCTCCTTCGCTTCACAGAACTCAACCAGCTGCTTGACTGGCTCGAGCAGCTCGCCTGTCTGTCTAACTATTGATTATACGGTAATCTTGCGGCATACCCCATGGAAAGGTGGGTTATGCGTCATCGTGCCGCATGATTCCTTGTATGCGGCAAGTATAAGCCCTCCTACCTCACTGTCAAGCACCCGAGTGCAATTCCCTTTTCCAATCTCGAATCTCGAATCTCCAATCTCGAATCTCCAATCTCCAATCTCCAATCTCCAACCTCCAACCTCCAATCTCCATCACGCATTCTCCCGCGCGATCTTTTTCTCCCACCTCTTTTCAAACACCTGCACATCATCTTCGTACGCGCGCAAAACATTCATCACAAAAAAATTCTCCGCGTCGCACCACAATTCGCCTTCACTTTCCATGCGAACATCCCATTCAGCGCGTTTCAGCGCAATCATGCGCTCACAGCGCACGCGCGCGGATAACGGCTCGCCTTCCACAATCGAAAAAATGTCCGCGTCACTTTCGGAATATTCTAGTCCGTGCGCGGTAATGCGATAACAATTCGGCTCGTTGCCGCGCGCAAGCGTAAATTTCTGCGTGACCAAATCTTGCGTCAAGGTTGCGAAATCCGCGCCTTGCGCGAGCCACTCGATCGGCAGCGGCGCGGAACCTTCGGGCAATTCAAATTTTACATTCGCGTCCTGTGCTTGCGGCGGACGTTGTGGCAGCGCGATTTTGCTTGCGCCGAGATAAACGCAGAGTGTGACCGGAACGGGCGAGGGCCACGCGTGCGGAAAACTCGTCGGCGAAACGCTCACGCGAATCCGATGCCCTGCCGCGAACGCGTGCGCCAATGGTTTCAACGCGAGCGTGACGCGATACTTTTTTCCAATTTCAAGCGGTTCAGTAAATTCATCACTGTTGCGATGTGTGAGATTCAAGACGCCCCAACTCAACAACAGCGACGCACCGTCCGGCGCAACATCGCACACGCGCACCGAGACCAGCGCGTTCGGTTGGTTCGCGGAAACGTCCAACGTCACTTGCGGCATTCCGAGAATTTCAAAACCTTCGGCTAATGGCGCGCTGGTGAATGTGAGTGATTTCGCGTCTTGAACGCGTTGGTCATCCGCATACGTTCCCGCGATGCCGTAAATGCCCCACGCGCCCATCGTCATGCCCGCCGATTGTTTGCCGATAATTTCTTGTGATGATTCTTGCGCGGGCGCGTTGGCGGTGAGAGAATCATTTTCATTTAGATAAAATTCGCGCGGAAAAATTCTTGGCGACGGAAAATTTTCTTCCGCAATCCATCTGCCCGGACGCGCGGCGTAATACGTGCTTGGCGTGACGTATTCTTGCATCCACGCGCGCAGCATCGGCTCATCCATGATGCGCGTTTCGATGCCCTTGAGCCACTTGTCCCACCAGCGCAGCGCCTCTTGCAAAAAACCAATTGCCGGTTCGGGAATCGCATGATGCGGATAAATGTGCGCCCACGGTCCGTAAATTCCCAAACGCGGTACGCGCAATCCCGCGAGGAGTTGAAACAACGCGTAATTGTACGCATCCGCCGCGCCCGCCACTGCCATCACCGGACATTCAATCGCGCCATAATCCTCGCATACGGAACCGTGCTTCCAAAATTCGTCGCGCCGTTGATGCGTCAACCACGCTTCGATATACGGCGGCGATTTTTCCATCCGCTCGAACCACATTTCGCGCCAACGTTCGCCCACAAAGCGCGGGTCAGGCGGGCGCGCATTGAACACGAGCATCGTACTCGCCCACGGCAGCGCTTCGGAAATCACACTGCCGCCGAGATAATGCACATCTTCGTTATAACGGTCAACGGTGAACGCGAGCGCGATGATTGCTTGAAGCGCAGGCGGACGACGCGCGGCGATTTGCAAACTGTTGAATCCGCCCCACGAAATTCCGATCATCCCCACCGCGCCGCTGCACCACATTTGTTTTGCAATCCAATCAATCACCTCCAGCGCGTCGTCTTGTTCCTGTTTCAGATATTCATCGTACAAAATTCCGTCCGAATCGCCGCTGCCGCGCATGTCCACGCGCACGCACGCGTAACCATGTCCGGCGAAATAGGGCATTCGATTCGCGTCGCGTCGCGCGGTGCCGTCATTTTTGCGATAGGGCAGATATTCCAAAATCGCGGGGACGGGATTTTGTTCCGCGTCAACGGGCAGCCAAATGCGCGCGGCGAGATGCGTGCCATCTTGCAAGGTGATGAACGTATTTTCGATTTCGCGGATGGCGTGTGGAAATTCGGTTTTAATTTTCATCGGCTCGTTATCTCATCCCGCCGCGCCCGATGACGGTTACGGATTGGGAAATGGTAAAGGTAGTGAATTCTTCGCCGGGCGTGTACGCGCCGTCGGGATAAATTCCGTTTGTTGACGCGCCCGCCGCGCTGCCGCCAAGAAATACGCTGTACGTTTCGCCCATTGCCAGTTGCGGCGAAGAAAAGGCGAGCGATTGAAATTCTTTAGTCGGCGCAAAGGTGAGAATATTTTTGCCCGCGCTGTTTTGGATATGAACCAGCGTGCCGCCCGGAAGCGTTTTGCCAAAATGAATGAGGAGCGAATTTTGACTGGACGAAGCGTCGCCTGACGTTTGCGCCATCCCCGAACTTCCCGCCGCGATCAGCGTTCCGCCGGTGATATTGAATGCGGCGTCATAATCCACCGCGCCATTCATGCGCACAGTTGGACCGTTGATGACAACGGCGCCGCCGGTCATTTGAATCGCGCCGTTCGCGTCAAGTCCGTCGCCGGTCGCATCAATCGCGATATTGCCGCCGTGAATATAGAGAAACACTCTGCCGGTGTATGCGGAAAAATCGGGGAGACGCGACGGTCTGCCCATTCCGCCGCCATCCGCCGCGTCGGGGTCTTTGGCATTGATCGCGTCGTCGCTCGAGACGACGCGAATGTCGCCGCCGTTGAGCGTAATCACCATTCCTTCGATGCCTTCGTTCGATTGCGAAATGTTAATTTTCCCCGCGTTGATTTCCAACGTCGTCTCGGTGTTGATCGCATCATCGCCGGTGGCAAGCGTGAATTTGCCATCGTTGATTTTGAGCGTGCCTTTGGAATGAAGCGCATCATCCGCCGCGTTAATGTTAAATGTGCCGCCGTCAATTTCGAGATGCGCGCCCGCTTTGATGCCTTTGGCGGAAACATCTTCACCCAACTTGGCGTTGCTGCCGCCGCCCGTTGTGAGATTGAATTCTCCGGAGGTGATAGTTACGACGCGCTCGGCGGTCAGCGCATCGCCGCCGGTCGTGATATTCAGCTTGCCGCCCTCGACGGTGATGTAACCTTTGTCCGCATCCTCGTCATTGTCGGCTTTCAAACCATCGCCTTGCGCGTTGACGACGAGCTCGCCATTTTGCACAATGAGGAAATCTTTGCCGCGAATCCCATCGTCCGCCGCGGTGACAGAAATTTTGCCGCCCGCGATCACCAATCCGGCTTTGCTCGCGACGCCGTCATTAAAATTCCCTTGCACGGTCAACGCGCCATTGCCGCTGATGGTCAAATCGTTTTTGCTGAACAATGCCGCGTTCGGTTCATCCGCGTCTGCATTTTCAAAAACATACGCGCTCGCGTCGGAAATAAAATTTTCGGAATTGTCCGCGAGATGAATGATGAACTTGTTTGCGTTGGCAATAAACAAGGGCGCGTTTTTTGAATTCGCGAGTTTGACGCCGTTCAAAATGAGACGCACCGGTTTTTCGTCGGCGGTGTTGACGATGATTTGTCCGTCGTTCAATGTGCCGCGCAATTCATAATTTCCGGCGGCGATAATCGTTGCCGTTGCGCCGTTGACTTGTACGCTCGCGTTGTTCGCCGTGATGGAATCGCCGTTCAATGTGATTGGCACGCTGCTCGCGTTGTCAATCACATCCGTTGGCGCGTTCGTAGGCGCCGGGACATCCGTCGCAGGAACCGTTGGCGCGGTGACTGTTTGCGCCGCGCTTGCTGGTGTATTTGGAATTATCGTCGGCTGGACGGGAACGTCGGTGGATGATGTTTGAACTGTTGTCGCCTGACACGCGGCGAGAGTTAGCCCGATAAAAATGGCGGCTAACCAAAATGCCAAGTTATTTTGTTTCATGCTGTACTCCATTTGAATTGAGGGTGCAAGCGTACGACAAATTTGTAATTTGTCCTTTATGTAGGTAGACAAATTGCAAATTTGTCGTACAACAGTGTACCGTGAGTTGAATGATTCTACTTGCGTTGGAGTGTAGCGGAGACAATTTGAAACGAAGTTAAAGCGAGATGAGGAATTTATGGCGCGGGCGCGCTTACGCAACCCCCGTCAAACCGCCGGATTTTTGTCGTAACCATCATGCCACGCAAAATAGTTCACCAAAAAGATGGCGTGCGCCAAGCCGCGCGCGTGGAGAAACGGATGTTTGGTTTGCAAAGTTTGTGACACGGCGACATTCCCGATAACCGTCTCGCCGCCGCGTTCGGCTAGCGCATAAACGGTGTCGGACACGCGTTTCATTTCTTGCAACATAAACGCGATTTCATCCGACGAGAGTTGAGGAAACTCGGACTGCAAACGTTCGCCGCGTGCGATGAGCCGATTCGGACCAAATTCCTCATAGATGGCAAATGCTTGATCGAGAATTGTATCAGAGAGGTGCATCGTTCGATTATACCGCAGCCGCGCAAAAAAAATCTGCATCCGCGATTGGATGCAGAGGATAACGGTTTGCGTTACCTGCGCTGGGGCGGGGACGGCGAAGCCGTCCAGCCAGAAAAATGAAAAGGCGTAGAAAACTGCTTGGGATGTGTGCAGAATTCCCCGTCGTCCACGGCACGCTTTGTTGGCACGCTTTTATTTTGTGAGATTCTACGTGTGTTAAAGTTGCTCACGAATTAGCGTGCTTAATTTCTTGACGACTTTATTAAATTCTTCAGACGGCAACTTGCAACGAAACTTTGCTTTTCTTGCTTTCCAATCGAGGCTTTTTACCTGGTCAGATAAAATTGCGCCTTTTACTTCCAGTCCTTCAGGGATCAAAACTTCAAAAGGATACCCTTTGACTTGACTTGTGATAGGACAAAGAATCGCCAAGCCAACTTTACCGTTATATGCTTTTGGCGACAAAATCAGCGCGGGTCTATGCCCCGCTTGCTCATGCCCTGCTTGAGGATTGAACATTATCCAAACGATGTCACCGCTATCGGGAATGTATGCCATAGGTTCACCAAACTTCGTCTCCTACGGCGAATCCTGTATTAACTTCATTATGAAGGTTATCTTTTGTGATCCCCGCAAGCAATTCGTCGAGCGTCCAACTGGGCGCTGGAATGGGGGTGACGATAATTTTGCCTTTGACGATGCTGATTTCAACAAAGGAATCATTTTCCAGTTGAGCATCAACGGCAAAGGCTTTGGGTATGCGTAGGGCAAGACTATTGCCCCATTTCTGAACTTTTGTGAGCATAAGGGTATCTCCTGTTCGTTTCTACAATAAAGATACACCTTTTTGCTGGATTTTTCAAGCGCTTATTTCGTGGGGGGGGCTAACGGTTTGCGTTACCTGCGTGTGGGCGGGCGTGGACAATGCTTGGGAGCGGGAAAAACTCGAAGCGAGAAAAATGCTTGAAAATGCCGCAGAATCCCACACGTCAGGTGCACGCTTTGTTAGCCCGTTTCTTGCCTATTTTATATTTGCATTGATAATGGCTTCCATTGCCGTTTCGAGAGTCTTACCTGCAAAGTCTCTGATTTCGCTTAAAACGGTATTACCTGCTTTTTGAAAAATTTCTTCTTTTCTCTTTAACTCTAACGATTTTATAGGATTTTCCTTTTCCTTAACTGCTCTTTTGATAATCGTGAATATTACTCGAAGTTTTTCTGCGATTCCTTCAGCAGAAAAACCTTTGAAGGTAACTACAATATGTTCTGACGAGCGCACATCATTGAAAATAACCAAACAAGGAAATTTGGAAAATTCGATATTGAATATATTTGCAATATTGATACTGTAGCCTTTTGTAACATGTCCTTCAACTGTTGATATCCAAGATTTATCTTCGAAATTTGGGCGTTTAATTCCGCTGTCGCCAAATGTAAGAACCAAACAATCGTCTCCAGAAATCAAATCAAGTTCTCTTCCATACTCTTTGAGGTAACGAAGCGATTCTCTGTCAGACGGAAGAACAAGGAGAATAGCATAAGTTGAATATTTACCGTGATTTCGCAAGATATTATGCCACCACTCTCTCATCAGTTGAATGTTCTTCACGTCGGAAGGAGGGTATGTGTCAACAACAAAAGCAGATTCAAAACTTTCGAATTCTCTATTGAGTTTCTCTGCAAGATATTCTAGTTCTTCCAGCATACCTTGCATTTTAGAATGCCACTGCTCATATTCTTCTGGAAATTGACTTCTTTGGGGTATCCCGTATTCGGCGAATGTAGTAAAGATTTTTGAACGAAGAGAATGAATTTCATCCTGAATAAGATTATGGGTCGCCTTCATTTGTGAAAGTAAAGACCTGCCAGCGTCTTCAACACTGAGTAAAATTGGCATATTTTCTTCTCCGACATGTTTCTTGATGAACGGGCTAACTATGGATTATACCGCAACCTTGATGTATAGTCCTCTATATAGGCGGATTATACGGCATCGTGCCGCATAATTCCTTATATGCGGCAAGTATATCCGCGCTTGCGCTACTGTCAAGCATTTTTTTCAGCTGGCGCAGAAGGCGAGACGCATCATGTCACAACAACCCAAACTCCTCGACAAAGTGCGCGAGATGCTGCGGCTCAAGCACTATTCTTCGCGAACGGAAGACACCTATATTTATTGGATTCGCCGCTACCTTCGCTTTCACAACCTGCGCCATCCGCGCGAAATGCGCGAACCTGAAATCCAAGCGTTCTTGTCCCATCTCGCGGTAAAGGAGAACGTCGCCGCGTCAACACAAAATCAAGCCTTCAGCGCGCTCTTGTTCTTGTATCGCGAGGTATTGCAGATTCCACTTGACCCGCAAATCCAATCCGTGCGCGCCGAAAAACCAAAACATCTGCCCACCGTCTTGACGAAAGAAGAAGTGAACGCGATTTTATCGCGCATGTCTGGCGCTACGGGGTTAATGGCGCGCATCTTGTATGGAAGTGGCTTGCGCTTGATGGAATGTGTCACCCTGCGCGTCAAAGACATTGACCTCGCGCAGCATCAGATCATTGTCCGCGACGGCAAAGGCGAAAAAGACCGCGTGACGATGCTGCCCACGAGTTTGGAAACGCTGCTGCGTGAACATCTCACATGGCGTAAATCACTGCATCAGCAGGATATTGCGAACGGGTATGGCTATGTCGAATTGCCTTTTGCGCTCGCGCGCAAATATCCCAACGCCGACCGCGAATTGATATGGCAATACGCGTTTCCTTCCGAACGCTTGGCGTATGATTCAAAGACCAAACACACCTATCGTTGGCACATGAGCGAAAGCACTCTGCAACGCGCGGTGCGCGCGGCGGCGCAAGAAGCGGAAATTCCAAAACTTGTTGGTCCGCACACCTTTCGCCATTCCTTTGCCACCCACCTCTTGCAAAACGGCTATGACATTCGCACCGTCCAAGAACTTTTGGGGCACAAAGATGTCAAGACCACAATGATTTACACCCACGTCCTCCAACGCGGTCCGCTTGCCGTTCGTTCCCCTCTCGATTAAACTAGCGCGCGATGCAACTCGCCCAACTCATCCGCGTCCTCAATCTCGATTCTCATTCGTCCGCTCTCGTTTCTCGCTTCTCAACTCTCGACATCACCCGCGTCACCGATAAATCGCGCGACGTTATCCCCGGCGCGTTATTCGTCGCCTACCCCGGCGTCAACGTGGATGGCGCACAATTCATCCCCGACGCGATCCAACGCGGCGCAGTCGCCATCGTCACACAAACGCCAATCACCCAATCACCTAATCTCCCAATTTTTGTTGTTGAAAACAGCCGCGCCGCCCTCGCGCACCTCTCCGCCGCGCTCCACAATTTCCCCTCGCGCAACCTCCGCGTCATTGGCGTCACCGGCACTGACGGCAAAACGACGACGAGTACGCTCATCGAAAATATCTTGCTCGCGGCAGGGCACAGCGTTGGCACAATCACTACAGTCGGCGCGCGGATTGGCGGACAAGAAATGGACACGGGGTTTCACACCACCACGCCCGACGCGCCCGACATTCAAAACTATCTCGCGCAAATGGTAGAGCAGGGGACCGAGTACGCGGTGATTGAATCCACCTCGCATGGACTCGCGCAGCATCGCCTCGACGCGATTGATTTTGACATTGCCGTCGTCACGAACATCACGCACGAACATTTGGATATTCACGGCAGTTGGGAGAATTATCGCGACGCCAAAGCAATGTTGTTTCGCGCGCTGATGAATTCATCAAGAAAACCGCGCACGACCAAAGTCGCCGTGTTGAACGCAGATGACAATTTGCGCGGCGTCTTTGATTTCTTGCGCCAAGTGCCAAGTGACGAAAAAATTGTTTATTCACAATCATCAATCGAAAATCGAAAATCGAAAATCGAAAATGAGACATGGATTTCCGCGCGCGACATTTCCCACACCGCGAATGGTTTGACATTCACGATGGATTCTCCCTTTGGCGAACTGCAAATCTCATCGCCGCTCATCGGGCGTTACAACATCTCGAACATTCTCGCGGCGACAGGCGCGGCAATCGCGCGACGCATTCCCTTTGACGCGATCTCGCAAGGCGTGAAATTCACGCGCGGAATTGTGGGGCGCATGGAACGCATCGAAAACGCGCGCGGCTTGAACGTCATCGTAGATTTCGCGCACACGCCGTACGCGCTCGAAAGCGCGTTAAAAACCGCGCGTGAATTGACGCACGGGCGCGTCATTGCCGTTTTCGGCTGCGCGGGCTTGCGCGACGTACAAAAGCGCGCGTGGATGGGCGAAATTGCGGGAACACACGCGGACATCACCATCATCACCGCCGAAGACCCGCGCACGGAACCCCTCACGCAAATCAATTCCCAAATCGCCGCTGGGTTACACAAGGCGAATCGAAAGCAGGACAAAAATTACTTTATCATTGACGACCGCGCCGACGCGATACATTTCGCCATCAACCAGATTGCCGAACCGAACGACGTCGTCATTCTTTGCGGCAAAGGACACGAGCGCTCAATGTGTTTCGGCACAACCGAATACGCGTGGAGTGACCAAGAAGCCGCGCGACGCGCGCTAGACAAGTAGTGAATGAGATATAGAGGGATAGATTCACTCCATCACTCTTTCTCTCCATCATACCAACCATGACCAATCCCGCCTACGGCTCTTCCCTCCAACCCTTCGCAGGCATCACAACCTTTATGCGTCAACCCGCGACGCGCGATTTGGAAAAAGTTGACGTCGCAATTCTCGGCGTCCCGTTCGACAGCGGCACAAGTTATCGCAGTGGCACGCGTTTTGGACCGCGTAAAATTCGTGAGGTCAGCGCAATGTTGTGGGGCAGTAACCAAACGCTGCGCGTCTCACCGCTCGAACAGTTGCGCGTCATTGATTACGGCGATGTGGATGTTGTCCCCGTTGACATTCAAGTCACGTTCGAGCGCATCACGAATGATGTGAAAACAATTCACAGCGCGGGCGCGACGGTCATCACGCTCGGCGGCGACCATTCCATCGCGCTGCCGTTACTCCGCGCGCACCACGCGAAATTTGGAAAAATCGCCGTCGTCCATTTCGATTCGCACGGCGATATGTGGGAGTACGATTTTGAAGGATTCAAGTACAGTCACGGCACGCCGTTTCGCCGCGCGGTGGAAGAAAATTTGATTGACACCGACGCGTATCTCCAAATCGGCATCCGCGGTTCCACCTCCGACTTGAACGATTACGCCATGGCGACACAACTCGGCGCGCGCCTCCTCACGATTGGCGACGCGATGAAAATGGGCACCGAAAAAATTGTCGAGACCATTCATCAAACCGTTGGCAATCGTCCCGTGTATGTTTCATTCGACATTGATTCGGTTGACCCCGCGTATGCGCCCGGCACCGGCACTCCCGAAGTCGGCGGCTTTACAAGTTTTCAAGCATTGGAAATGGTGCGCGGTTTGAACGGCTTGAATCTCATCGGCTTTGACATTGTTGAAGTCAATCCTTTGTTTGACCACGGCGAAATCACCTCGCTCCTCGCCGCGAATCTCGCGTTTGAATTTTTATCACTGCTCGCGCTAAAAAGAAATCGCGTACAATGACAATCGTTCTCTCGCATTTTCAAGTTGAGCCGCTGTTGGATGCCCGACGAAAAAATAAAAACAAAGCGGAAACCTCAACCGACTTGAATTTGTCGAAAACGCGCGTTGTGTTGGATGCGGATGGGGTGCAATTTCAAGATGGTGAAAGATTGAGTTGGAGCGACGCGGAAAAAATCGCGCGTGATGAAAACTCGTGTTTTGTGTTGGACTCGGCAGGAATTTTCAAAATCAAAGCATTTTCGGAATTAACGAATCGCGCGTACTCGTTGTATCCCACGTCGAGCGCGCCGACGATGCTTGTCGCAGGTTTTCCGATGCACCGCATCAAAGCCATCACGCCCGAACGCGCCGCCTACGCGATGGTCAAAACGCTCGCGCCGCTTTCGGGAACTGTTTTGGACACCGCGACGGGCTTGGGCTATACCGCGATAGAGATGGCGAAAACCGCGCGGCGCGTCATCACCATTGAACTTGATCCCGCCGCGCAAGAAATCGCAAAACAGAATCCTTGGTCGCGCGATTTATTTCAGAATCCAAAAATTGAGCAGCGCATTGGCGATAGTTTTGAAATTGTGCCAACATTTGAGGCGAATTATTTTGACGCGATTTTACATGACCCGCCGACAATGTCGCTGGCGGGAGATCTTTATTCTGAAGAGTTTTATCGCGAATTATTTCGCGTTTTGCGGCGCGGCGGAAAATTATTCCACTACATCGGAGATCCCGAATCCAAGTTTGGCGCGAATATCACGCGCGGCGTCGTTCAGCGTTTGCAACGCGCGGGATTCAAAACAATTAAACCCGCCGCGCACGCCTTTGGTGTGATTGCGTGGAAATAAACAAGGCGTTCAATTTTGAACGCCCTTTTTATTGAATCTCGATTCGTAGGAACTCGGAAGGTCCTTCGTCGTCGTCCGTTACTGCGACCAATTCGACATGATTTGCGCGGACATTTTGAATTGCGATTCCTTCAATTTTCACTGCGGCGATTTCGTCGTCCTGTTCAACCACCGCAATCCATTGCAATTTGTTCGCATCAATTCTGCCGATAAAACTGCCGAATTTTGCGCCATCATCAATCTCATTATCCGTATCCTCGACGGCGGCGGCAAAGTAAATCGAATGGTCAAAGACGGTCGCGGCGGAAAATCCTGCCCGGCGGTTTTTGATGTACGGAAGCTCGTAGTGTGAAACGCGCGCGGACGGCGGCATCTCATTCGGCGCGTCGAGATATTTCATGAACGCGCCCAATTCAATTTGCGTCACCGTGTTGTGTCCCGAAATATTTCCGCGTTGAAACAGCAAAATTGCGTCTTGCGTCGTTGCCGCCGCTTCCAAATTCAATGTTTGCGTGCCCACGATTTCTCGAGCTGCGCGAAATGCGTGGTAAAGCGCGGACAGGGAGATCGTACGAACGTTCTGCGGCGACGCGGGATTCGTCACATCCACGCGATAGCAGACATCGCGCGTGGGCGCTTTACTCCCCGAACCAAAACAGAACAGCTCGCGCTTGCCTTTCCACTCGACACAGCACATCGCTTCAAGGTCGGGCTTGGACTTTTTTGGAATCCGTTCGCCCGGCGCAGCGGGCGATTCAAACAATCGCGTTGTGCCGACCAAATTGCCTTGCAAATCAAGCCGATAGAGTTCAGATGAATCATCACTGACGACGAAATAAAAATCGCCGATGCGTTCCAAACTCGACGCGGAGTGCAGACCGCCAAGAACGCGGCGTCCTCGAATCAAAGCGCGCATTGGTTTGTCACTGATAAATGTTGATTACATCGCGCAGCACCGCCGCCGCTGTGGGGTAAGGATTGTCTTCTTTGATTTGCGCGAAAATTTGTCCGTTGATGTCGCTTTCGTACAAAACCGCCATATATCCGCCGCCGACACGCGCAAGGGGATGCAACGCGTCAAGTCGTTCGGGACGCACGGTGAATTTCCAAGTCCCCAAATGCGATTCTCCGCGCGCGATGAGCTTGATCACCTTTCCCTCTGCCTGCGCGGCTTGGAAATCTTGCTGCGTGACACCGCGAATCCCCTCGACGCGCAAATCTTTCAGAGTGGTGGGACGTCGCAAGCACGCATTCGCTACGATCACCAATTTGTTCGCCGCGTCCCAGCCATCCACATCGAGTGTTGGGTCGGCTTCGGCAATGCCAATTTCCTGCGCGTGTTTGAGCGCGGACTCGTACGATTCGCCGCGCGCCATCGCGTCAAGAATGTGATTCGTCGTGCCGTTGACGATGCCTTCAAATTTTGTAATGTCACTGACGCCCAAATCGCGGCGTCCGATGTTCACCACCGGCAAGCCGCCCGCAACCGTCGCGCTGTGCAAAATTTTTACTTTATGTTTTGCCGCAAGCGCGAACAGTTCTTGATACGCAAGCACCAGCGGACCTTTGTTCGCAGTGGCGATATGCATGTTGCGTCCAATCGCTTCGCGCATCGTCGAAAGACCGGGTTCGCCGTCAGTGAGATTTGTGAGCGTGTTTTCGACCAACACATCGGCGGCGCACGAACGCACCAGCTCGACCATATTCATTTCGCCGCGTCCATGCGTCGGATACGCCGCCATGCCTTTGCCGCTTGCTTTGAGCTCAAGGATTTTTGCAACATCGAGCTCTTTGAAATATTCCGCGCCGCCGCTCGTGTCGCCTGCGGCGGTGACGATGAGGTCGAGGTCGAAGCGTTGTTGAATCACGGCGCGCTTGCGTTGAACCAATTCTAAAAAGCGCCGTCCGACATTTCCCAGCCCAATGACCGCAAGCCGAACTTGCATAGATGCTCCCGAATCGTACGTGCAGCAATGGAACCTATTTCGGTTGCTGCGCGTACGGAAAAAAGAAAACCTGATTTTTGAAAGGCAACGTTCAAAAATCAGGTTTCGTAGTGGACTGAATGTTTCCTAGCCGCCAAACAATTTTTGCCAAACCGTTTTGTTCGCTTCAGCGCGCAGCGCGTTCTCGGCGCGCATGAGGCGTTGTTCAACCGTGAGGCGATATTCTTGATCGCGCTTTTTCATCTCGCCCAGCTCTTGTTCGAGTTTCAACATGCGCTCGCGCAGCTTGGCATTTTCTTCTTTGAGATTGAAATTGTCTTGAATGATGACGCCGAGCAGATTGCGATTGACTTGCAAACTGTTTTGAACGGTTTGTTGATTTTCGATCATCACGCGCAACGTATCGGTCATCACGCCAAAGCCCTGCTGCGCGTTTGGCACCATCATTGCGCCGTGCGAGCCATCGCCGTTGGTTTCGACACCGTAACCGTCGGCGCGCAACTCTTCGGCGGTCTCTTCAAAGGTCAAGCCCGACGCGAGATGATCTTTGATACGTTTGATCACAAACACATCATCATCCGTAAAGCGGCGGTTCGCCTCGCCGAGCGCGCCGGGGGGCGAAAGGAAGGGCGCGAAATCGCGCGTCCAATTTTTTAGGGTCTGTGCCGAGATGCCAAGTTCGGCGGCGAGATCGGCTTGAGATTTAATTGCGGTATCGGGCATTGCAACGTAGCAGGTTCCAAGTATCAGGTAGCAAGCGCAAATTCAATTGAACCTGATACTTGATACATGATACTTGTTACTTGTCTTCATCCACCACGCGATAGCTGCCGTCCACATAATCGTCGGCGGTAAATTCGCGGCCGCCGCCGAGCGCGCGGCGATGCTCCATTACGACATCGGGCGGACAAAGATTGATAAAGAGTTTTGTGCCAAAGAATAAGAGCGCGATATCGTCGAGTTGTCCCAACACGATAAAAACATCCGGAATTATGTCCAGCGGTGAGAGGACGTACAGGGCGACAAGCGGCACGATCAGTTTCGGCAAAAAGGAGACGCGGGGGTCCAGCATCAAGCGCCAGACCAATTGCATCGAACGCCAGATTTCTATCAGAACGCTTGGGTCCGACGCCTCTTTTTTCGTTGCCGTTTTAACAGTTGGATCAGCCATAATTGAACCTCGCTCGCGTTGAACTGTTTCTTGCATCAACGCATGAATCTATTTTCCCACGTTTCCTACGAAACGCGAAACGCGAAGGTTACATGACCTATTGCCAAACGATTCTACCATGCGCGCGAGAAATTGCCAAGAAAATTTTGAAACGCTTGTGTTCCGTTTCTAGCAAGTGTGTAACGGCTTGGATTTCGCTACGATTGCGGTGTTGCTGTGGGCGTCAGTGTTGGCGCATCGCTTGGGATAAAGCTGTCGGGCGGCGGTGGACATTCGCCGGGCGATGGCGCGTCGGCGGCGATTTGGGGCGCGTCGAAAATGCCGTCCAGCGACTGCTGAATCAAATCATAGTTTGGCATGTATAACCAGGCGCCGCTCGGCGACACCCACGGATAGACCACCGGTGATTTCCAGATTTCTGCGCGCATCCGTTCGGGATGATTTTGAAAATCGAGTTGATAGACTGCCGGAATGAGCGAAACGAAATTCAGCAGCGTCATGTCAGTGGCGACACTCGAGCGCAGTTGGTCATACAACAGCGGCACACGGTCCGGCGCATTCATGCTCAAGCCCTTTTGAATCATGCCCCAAACGACGCGCTGTTGCCGAAAGTTCCGCGACGTATCGCTCGTGGTATAGCGCGATTGTACATAGCGTTTGGTGTTCAAATAATCCAACTGCACCTTGCCCGCCGGTATGGTGAACGCCTGTTCATCCAACGTATCGCTTAACGCGCAGGGGGCATTTATCTCAATCCCGCCGAGCGTGTCCACAATTTTGTTCAAGCCGTCGAAATCAATCAACGCCCAATGGTCAATGCGAATTCCAAAATTGTTCTGCAAGACCTGTTTCAAGACGTCCACCCCGCTCTCGACGTCCTTTTTCTCCCAGCCGGTATAGTAGGCGGTGTTGATGCGAAAGGCGCGTTCGCCGGGAATGGCGACGACGAGGTCGCGCGGCAAACTCACTATCGCCGCGCGTTGATTCGCCGTGTCCAAAAAGAGAACCATCAACACATCCGTGCTTGGTTTCCAATTTGGATCGCTCGTACGCGTATCCGTGCCGATGAGCAAAAAGTTGGTCGTTTTGTCAATGGCGCGTTCGGGGGTGTCAGTGCGGCGCGGATTCGGCGTCACAAATGCGCGCGTCGAGATCGCATCAAAGGTTGCTTGCGCGGGAATGGAGGTTTGCGTCGCTTTGATGTCGGGGGTTGCAGTGGACGCTCCGGCAGTTGCGGTAGTTGCTCCGGCTGTCGCCTGCGCGATTTTGGTGGACGGCGGCGCGGCGTGCGTGGCTTCACTGTGTCGCGTCGTAACCGCGCTTGGCATGTCGGTCGGTATTGCTGTGGCTTGTGCTTGTGCGACAGTGGTCGGTGCGGCGCTGCTAAATTTCTCGGTATCGCCAAATGGGCGAATTGAGCCAATCGCATACACAAATCCGGCGCAAACGCTAAACATCAATACAAGCAAAATTGGAATTTGTTTTGTTTTCATATTTTGGATGCGCTGTTAATCCTCTGCATTTAAAAGTTTGCGAATAAATTCGGGGAACGCGACGGGGCGCCCGTCATGGTCAATGTTCATGTGCGTGGTGAAACCCGTGCACAGTTTTTTTCCGTCGCGCGAAATTTCATAGCGAATGGTCAGCGCGCGACTTTTCACTTCGCCAATCCACGCGCGCACGGTGAGCAAATCGCCGTAAAAGGCGGGCGCATGATAACGCAGTCCCGCCTCGGTGAGGGGCCAATGATAGCCGCGCGCTTCAACATCGCGTCCATAATCCATGCCGCGCTGCCAAAAAAATTCGCCGCGCGCGACTTCGAACCACGTGAGATAATGCGCGTTATAAGCAATGCCGCTCTTGTCCGTTTCCGCGTAGCGCACGCGAATTTTTGTTTCAATGGATTTCATAGGCGACCAGGTACGAGTCCTCTTATTTGAATTGAATCGAGCCGATGGCGATGCTCTCCGGCAACGCAGTTTGAATGAGGCGCAGTCGTGACAAAATTTCAGGCGAATTGTTGGGCGCGGCAAATTGAATCAAATAATCTTGCCAACCCGGTGCGAGCTCCAAAATGGATTCGGCATTTTTACCCAAGTCCACACGCAATGTATTTGGCGATCCATCCGACAACGCGCGCAGCTCGAGTTGCTTTGAACTTGGCGCGTCAAAAAAAAATTCGCTCGTTGTGCCTTTGAGGTAACGCCCTTGCTCCTCCGCCTGATCCGCCAACGGTTCGGTCTGCCAGCCGCGTCCAAGATACATCAAATTTGCATTGTTCGCCAAATCCAAGTTGCTCACATTGACGTTGTGTGACGGAGCCGCGAGTTGATAACCGGTGACGGAATCATCTTGGTAAAACATAGTGGCATTCAACACATTGCGCAAATACGCGTCAATTTCCGCGACGCGTGCGGCGTCCAGCTGGTCGCGATGCACCAGCGCGTAGCGCAGATTAAAGAACTGTAGTGTGTCATCCAATGCCGCGCGGTCTTGCGCAATTTCTTGTTCGGTGAGAATTCCTTTTTCAGCGCCTTCGAGAATTCGCAAACTGCGTACCACAATCGGCGTCTGCCGCAAATTGAAATAGTCGGCGAGGTCGGGCGCGATGCGGTTCGTGTAGGCGCGCAAGATTCGTTTCTGATGAATGGCTTGATACGCTTCGTTCTTTGCCGCGTGACGCCAATTGAAGCTTGGAATCTCGAGGATACTGAAATCGCCGCGCGTTTGGGCGATTTGTTCGTACACCGGCGGCACGCGAAATTCGAGCGTGGGATATGGAAACACGACGGCTTCGAGCAATACAAGCGCGACGAGCGGAATAAAGAGCCAGCGCCGCCATGCAAGCAGAATCAGCGTCCCCGCGCCCGCGAGCACAGACGCGCCAAAAAAGACCATCAAGCCATAGCGCATTGGAATGCGGATGTGATTCAAAATTGGAATGTTATTGACGAGCGCAAAGGGGAGTGGAATGTTCGTGTTCGCACCCGCAAAGTGGAGGACGGGACCGAGCGAAAGAATGGCAAATACCAGCGTGAGCAAAATCCAAAACAACAGCTTGCGCCGAAAGCGAATTGCTCCAAGCAATGCGAGAGCGAGTACCGTAATGCCGAGAAACGATTGGCGGTCAGGTGATAATTCCGACTCGCCTTCGGTTTGAACGGAAGCATTTACGCCCTCGACGCGCGGCGCGATATTTTGATAAAGCGTACTGCGGGCATTGGGCAGCACGAACGAAAGTGCGTCATACGAACGGTCGGCAGAATATTTGAGGGGATAGACGCGAATATAGTTTCCGCCTTCAATCGCAAAATCATTGAGAATGAGACCGAGCATTGGCAGTGACAAAATACCTGCCACAGCGAGTATGATGAGCCATCGCGCATAGGGCGCTGTCGTATCCTCGCGCACGCGCAGCGCGTCATGCACTTGCGAATAATTTTTCAACGCGCGCACCCCGCGCGGAATCAAAACGTACAAAAACCAAAGCGCCGTCAAAATCGCAAGGAACGCCGCAATCTGAAAATCAACATACACATTCAACGCAAAAAAGAAACCTGCAAGGATGGCATTTTTCCAGCCGACGTTGCGAGTTGCCCGCAGCAAAAAGAGTATATAAAAGGGAATAAATTCGGTGTGAAATAAATTCGTGAACGCGAGTCCATATCCGAGGCGTAACGCACTGAACGCGAAAATTAGACCAACGACGAACGACGAACGACGAACGAAAAGTGGCTCTCTCCTTGGTCCGTTGTCATTCGTCAACACTTCTTTGCCCAACAGATACATCCCGTACGCGGTCAGCACGCTCGCCGCGAGATACATCGCATTAAAAGCCGGCACCAAGCCGAACGCGAGCTGCAGCGGCAGGGAGGCGAAACTTGGCAGCGCCGTGCCCCAGAGCAATTGCGTTGCGCCGCCGAGAGGATAAAAAATATAATCGGTGTGGAAGGAGTTGACGCCCAAGTCCAAGAGGGACGCGCGTGCCCAGCCCATCGCCCACAAATAACTCCACACATCGCCGTCCACGCCCGCAATGTGATCGCCGAACTGCGGGGCGAGTGGAAAACTCAGCGCGAGCGCGATGAGCGTATACGCTGCAAGCACAATCGGATGTTCGAGGCGCGAGAAACGCGAAACGGCAGAGGAACGCGACATTACGAGGATTCTTGGGAAGCGGAGATAGTGTGCGCCGCAAGCTGACGAACGGCGGTGGCGACCTGATAAATTTCCTCAATGCATAGATTCGCATCAGCGGGACATTCGATGTTTGCACTGTGCGCGGCAGGATCGAGAAAGCGGCGCGCGGGTTGGACGGATGGGTCCCCATTCGGCGGCAACAACAAAATCGTGCGGATGCTCAATTCCCGTGCAGTCGCTAAATTGCGCGCGGAATCTTCAACCAAAATGCTTTCCTCGCCGCGCACGCCGAGCGCATTCAACACGCGCTCGTATGCGCCGCGCGCGGGCTTGCATTCAAATTCCATGAAAACGATGTCAAAGATGCGCGTGAACTGGTCGGCGATACCGAGTCGCGTGAGGACGCGTCGCGCGTGCGGCGCGTCGGCGTTCGTAACGATCACTTTTTCGTACGGCAGCGCCGCGAGAATTTGATGTAAACGTTCATCCGGCTCGATAAATTGCGCAACATCCACATCATGCACAAAATCCAAATAATCTTGCGGATCCACTTCGCGTTCCATCATCAAGCCGCGTAACGTGGTGCCGTATTCATGCCAATAGCGTTTTTGTAATTCATGCGCGCGTTCGGGGTCGAGATTGTAACGCTGTTCTAAATACAAACGCATTCGTTCTCCGACAGCGGGCATCAAGCCGCTGGTCGCAGGATAAAGCGTTTCGTCGAGATCAAAAAAAAGATATTTCAACATGGTCAGGCATCTTTCAAAATGGAGGCAAGCCGCGCCACATCAATGTTCGCACCGCTGATGACGAGGGCGACGCGTTTGTTTTTGAATCGCTGCGCGTTTTCAATCAATGCCGCGAATCCCACCGCGCCCGCACCTTCGACAATCATTTGCTCATCCCGCGCGAACAATGCAACCGCGTTCTCCACCGCGCCTTCGCTCACGATCAACACATCGTCAATCCATTTTCGCATTGCAACGTCGAAAACGATTTGCCCGATGCCGCCCGCGAGTCCGTCACAGATCGTCGGCGCGGCGGCATATTCCTCGTAACACACCTTGTCGCGCAGCGAGTCGCGCAGGGAGGGCGACGCGTCCGGCTGCACGCCAATGAGTTGGATGTTTGGCGCGAGTTGTTTCAACACCACCGCGATGCCCGAAATCAAGCCGCCTCCACCAACGGGCGCCAGCACGCAATCCAAATCTTGTGCGTCTTGCAAAATTTCCAGCGCAACGGTTCCCGCGCCCGCGACGGTCCGCGCATCATCATACGCGTGAACAAAGGTGGCGTTGTGCGCGCGTTCGTACTCGACCGCCGCGTGATGAGCGTCGTCGTACGTTTCGCCAACCTCGTGGACATTCACACCAAAGCGTTTCATCTTGTTCACTTTGGCGCGGGGTGTCGTCGTTGGCACAAAGATATGCGCGTTCGGAATCTTTAATTGCTGCGCCGCGTAACCAACTGCCGAACCGTGATTGCCCGCAGAAGCAGCGACAAGTCCGCGTGCGATTTCCTTTTCGGATAATTCTTGGAGCAGATTGAATGCGCCGCGCACTTTGAACGAACCTGTCGGCTGCCAGTTCTCCAATTTCAAAAAAACGTCCGCGTCGAATTGTTCGGAATAGGCAGCCGAGCGGCGTAACGGCGTTCGCAAAATGTGCGGACGAATCCGCGCGTGCGCTTGTAAAACTTCTTGTACTGTAGGGGGACGCTGAAGCATAGAATGCAATTGTATCTGACGCGCAATCAATTTCAAAAATTATGAAATTCAAGATTCGTTTTCAGCGTTGCCTGCAAATGACTTGACGACATTGCCGTCATTCTGAACGGAGCATCGAAATTGTTTGTGGTAAAATCTTGTGCGGCTCGCGCCAACCTCTGTTGCGGTCAAATTTT
The DNA here is from genome assembly GCA_004295045.1 of Chloroflexota bacterium. GTDB lineage: Bacteria > Chloroflexota > Anaerolineae > UBA4142 > SHND01 > SHND01. Next base: position 138,876 of record SHND01000030.1, read on the forward strand.
CATGCCCATCCGAATTCTGTCCGATGATCTCGCCTCCAAAATTGCGGCAGGCGAAGTAATTGAGCGCCCCGCCTCTGTCGTCAAGGAGCTTGTCGAAAACGCGCTTGACGCGCGCGCGCGCGATATTCGACTCGAAGTGCGCGGCGGCGGACAACGGCTCATTCGCGTCGCCGATGATGGCAGCGGAATTCCTCACGACGATGTCCCGACTGCTTTTGCGCGGCATGGCACAAGCAAATTGCAGTCCGCGGAGGAACTATATGCCATTCAAACGCTGGGCTTTCGCGGCGAAGCGCTGCCGAGTGTTGCCGCCGTCGCGCGCGTAACGATGATTACGCGCAGCGCGGAGGAAGCGAACGGCACGATTTACAAGACAGAAAACGCGCAGACGCTCCTTTATCAACCGCACGGCGCGCCGCGCGGCACCGTCATCACCGTCGAAGATTTATTTCGCAATGTTCCCGCGCGTTTGAAATTTCTCAAATCGCCCGGCGCCGAAAGCGCGCACATCGCGGAACTTGTACACGCGTACGCGCTCGCGTATCCGCAGGTGCGTTTCTCTCTCGTCAACGACGGCAAGTTGATGTTTCAAACGGCGGGCAGTGGGAAATTGAGTGACGTGTTGGTTAAAGTGTTTGGCGCGGAGACGGCAAGAGAGATGATTGAGATATCGGGGGATGGAGGTCAGGGGATAGGGGATGGAGTTGAAATATTCTCCACTGTCCCCCAACCTTCGTCTCCCGACCTCCATGGCTACATCACCCCCCCCTCCATCCACCGCGGCACCCGACGCATGCAATATCTGTTTGTGAATGGGCGCTGGGTTGAGGATCGTTCCATTACGCACGCTGTTACGGAAGCGTATCATACGCTATTGATGGTTGGAAGATTTCCGCTGTTTGTATTGAATTTGCAGCTGCCGCCAGACGCGGTGGATGTGAATGTGCATCCGACGAAAATGCAAGTGCGATTCCGCGAACCGAACGAAATTTTTCGCGTGGTGCAGCGTACGGTCCGCCGCGCGCTCAACGAAAAATTTCCGATGCCGACGATTCAGATTGCAGACGACAGACGGCAGACGACAGACGACAGACAACCCACAACATTTGGTTCGCCAACGCATGCCGCGCTCAATCTCATTCCGCCCACGAACGGACAACAGACATCTTTTTCCGACTCAGCCCTCAGCCCTCAGCCCTCATCCCTTCCGATCCTCCGCGTTCTGGGACAAATTTTTTCGACGTACATTATTTGCGAAGGACCCGATGGTTTGTATCTGGTTGACCAACATGCCGCGCACGAACGTGTGTTGTACGAAAAATGGATGAGTGAACGCGCAATCAGTACGGCAAATCAAATTTTACTTGAACCCGTTACCATCGAATTATTCCCCGCGCAGTTTGCGGTGTACGAAAACGAACGCGAAAATTTGGAGTGCGCGGGGTTTCAAATCGAACCGTTCGGCGGCTCTACAATCCTCGTGCGCGCGATCCCCGAAATTTTGAAAAAGCAAGAACCGCGCAAAACGTTTTTGGAAATTTTGGAAATGACCGATGAGGGCGGCAATCCAATCCAAGCGGAAGCCGAAGCGCGATTGATCATGAGCATTTGCAAAGGCGCGGCAATCAAAGGCGGACAAGTCATGTCGCTCGAAGAAATGCGCGCGCTGATTCGTGATTTGGAAAAATGTACGTCGCCGCGTACCTGCCCGCACGGACGCCCGACGATGATTTTGATGAATGTGGGAATGTTGGAGAGAGAGTTTGGGCGGAGAGGGTAGTGCGAGGGTAGGGGATGGGAGATGGGGGATAGGGGAACAAGGAAAATACGCTGAGTGTGAAAAATTATCGGGACCTGCGGGTTTGGCAAAGCGGAATGGATTTGGTCGTGTTGGTTTATGAGATTAGCGAAAAATTTCCATCGAAAGAAATGTATGGGTTGACAAGTCAGATTCGGCGAGCGGCAGTCTCCGTGCCATCAAACATCGCGGAAGGACATACGCGCGAATCTACGAAAGAATATCTGCATCATCTGTCTATCGCACATGCCTCACTCGCGGAGGTAGAAACCCAAATCGAAATCGCATTTCGATTAACCTACTGCAATCAAGAGGGACGAGATCGAGTGCTTGCACATGCGATGGCGCTCGGCAAACAACTTTATTCACTCTGTAACGCATTACACGCGAGGAACCAAGAATGATAACGAACCAGTCTCCCATCCCCTACTCCCTGCCCCCTACCCCCATGCTCCCTGCTCGTGTTGAGCCAAAAATAAAATTCGGCTATCTCGGTGTGCCGTACGACGCGGCAACGTCCATCGGCAACCCCGGTGCGCGTTTTGGACCTGCTGCGCTGCGCGAACAGTTTCGCGCGCTCCTCGCCAAACGCGTCGTGGACGGTCAAGTTGTTGACATGGATCGCGGCGAAATGGTGGATTTGTCCGACGTTGAGGTTGCGGATTTCGGCGATGTCGCGCTTTCGTTTTATGACCAGCACAAAGCGATTGATCAAGTGACTGCCGCGACACGCGCAATAATTGACGCGGGCCATATTCCGCTCATCGTCGGCGGCGACCACGGCGTCACGTATCCCGCGTTCCGCGCGCTGCACGATGCGACGCGCGGCAATCTCGGACTGATTCAACTCGACGCGCACTGCGACATGTTGGACTTTAGCGAAAAGCAAGGCGCGATTTCGGGAAGCAGCGGTATGGCGCGTTCGTTGGAACTCGGACGCCTGTTGGGCAAAAATATGGTGCAGGTTGGCTTGCGCGGTTACGCGACGTCGCAGCAGTGGGGTGTTGGCGTCAAGTACGGCGTGCGGCGAATTCTCGCGCCCGAGTTTGAAGAGATGGGCGCAATCGAAGCGGCGAAACAATCGCTCGCGTGGGCGCGCGCAGGCACAGAAAAAATTTATCTCACCGTTGACATTGACGCGTTGAATCCGGGCGAAGCGCCCGGCACCGGTTGGGCAGAACCCGGCGGTTTGACGGTGCAGCAGTTGATTGATTTCACGCGTTATCTCGCGCCGCACGTGGACGCGCTCGATTTGGCAGAATTGAATCCCTTGTTCGACAGCGCGTCGAAACAAACGACGGTGATGTGCGCGCGTTTGTTGTTTGATTTCGTGACGATGAAAGCGCGTGCCGCAAATTCAGTATCACGCAAACCCAAGTCGCAAAGGAAAAAATAGTTTTGTACAATCACGCGCCGAAAAATTACCGCTGTCCGTTTTGTGAGATTACGCACAGCGTCGAAAAACAAGATAGATTTTCCGTGTTGAGTGATATTGTGTATCAGGATGAATCCGTCACCGCGCTTGTCGCGTCGCATCAATATCCGCGCAACACGCCCAACACCCTCGTCTTACCCAACGAACACTATGAAAATATTTTCGAATTGCCGCCCGCGCTCGGCGCGGAAATTCAACGCGTCGCGCAGCAAGTGGCGTTCGCGCTAAAACACGAGTACAACTGTGACGGCATTTCAACGCGGCAGCATAACGAACCCGCCGGCAGTCAAGACGTTTGGCACTATCATTTGCACGTCACGCCGCGTTTTCAAGACGATTGGTTTTACAATCATATTTATCACAAGGTAAAGATGCCAATGGCAGAACGCGCGGAACATGCCGCGCGCATCAAATCGTATTTCATGGAGAAGTGAATGAGTCAGCATCCTGATTATGTCTCTATCATCAACAATGGATTTGAAAAAACACCGCGTCTGCAAAAAATTATCGTCGTCGGCGCAGGGATGGCGGGTTTGCCTGCCGCGTACGAATTGAAACGCGCGGGGCATGCGGTCACAGTTCTCGAAGCGCAAAATCGCGTTGGCGGACGTTTGCAAACGTACCGTGAACCATTCACGCACGGCTTGTACGCCGAAGCGGGCGGAATGCGTTTGCCGAAATCGCACGCGTTGACAATGGCGTATGTGGACAAGTTCAAATTAAAAACGGCGCCGTTCACGATGGGCAATCCGAATTGTTATGTGTTCATCAACGGCAAAAAAATGCGTTTGTCCGAATTTCGCAAGAACCCGAGCGTGTTGGGTTTTGAGGTGAATGACAACGAACGCGGCAAAACGGCGGCGGAATTATGGGATCACGCGCTCGAACCGATTGAGAAAAAATTGGAGCGAGAAGGCGAGAGCGCGTGGGATGAAATTATGCGCGAGTATGACAATGATTCGCTGCGCGAATTTTTGGAAAAGCGCGGCTGGTCGGAAGGTGCGATTGAAATGTTTGGCTTGTTCGCGGGCTACGAAGCCAGACAGAACGCCTCGTTCATTGACATTATTCGCCCCGAAATCGGTGGCTCGTTCCGCGATTTGGTGGAACTCGCAGGCGGCGCGGACAATCTGCCCAACGCGTTTTTGCCCGATTTGCAAAGCAATATTCGCTTTGGCGCAAAAGTGATTGCGCTCGACCAATCGCCCGATGGCGTCACCGTTCACTACAAAACGCGCGCGGGGCGCTTTTCCGAAGCAGGCGATTACGCGATTTTGACGCTGCCGTTTCCGGTGATGCGGCATATCGAAGTGTTGAAACCATTTTCGACTGCCAAGCAGCGCGCGATTCGCCAAGTCCATTACGACGCGTCAACAAAAGTTTTATTGCAAACACGGCGGCGTTTTTGGGAAGAGGATGACGGAATTTTTGGCGCGGGCACCGTGACGGATTTGGCGATTCGCAATTTGTATTATCCTGATCACGGCAAAGAAACGGGACGCGGCGTTTTGCTCGCGAGTTATACGTGGGCGGAGGACGCGCAGCGTTGGGGTTCGCTCGAACCGGAAGACCGCATCGAGCAGGCGATTGAGGACGTGGCAAAAATTCATCCGCAAATTGTTCAAGAGTTTGAAGTGGGCGCCTCCAAAGTTTGGCACGACGATGAGTTTGCGGGCGGCGCGTTCGCGTTGTTCGAGCCGGGACAATTCACACGTTTATACAACGCGATCTGTCAGAACGAAGGGCGCTACTATTTCGCTGGCGAACACGCGTCCGTGTATCACCGCTGGATTCAAGGCGCGATTGAATCGGGCTTGCGTGTGGCGAATGAAATCAACCAGCTGAGTTTGCAAGCGTAATCATTGACCCCGGTCATTACAACTTTTGTTATGGGAAATTGAACGCGAATCTACGCGGATCAAATCCTTTCTGGGAATGTCAATACGCTGCACCTATGCGCGCAATCCAAACCATTTCGCGCGGCGCGTCGCGCCAAATTCTTTTTTCTCTTGCGCCATTTCGATGGTTGCATCGCGAAACGTTCCCGTTGGCTGCGGACCCGAAAAGAAATCCACATCCACGCGTCCAATTCGTCCCGAACCAAATTCCACATAACAGCCGCTCGTGCCGTCATAGCCCGACGGCATCGGCTCTCCGCGAAATTGCGCGATGATTTCCGCCGCGACGACGGCGCCTTGCGTTTCCGCAAAGCCGCCCGATTTCGCCGTCCCCACGCTCGTCACATCACCAATCGCATACACATTTGCAAAACGCGTTTCGAGCGTGTGCTTGTGTACAGGAATCCAACCGTCCACTGCAAGCCCACTGGCTTCGACAACATCAGGAACGCGATGCGTTGGAATCGCGAGCAATAAATCACACGGCAGTTCGCGTCCATCATTCAAGCTGACCACACGCCGCGTCGCGTCCACCGCGCTGATTAAAGAATCTTTGACATACGCAATATCACGTTCGGCAAACGCTTCCAGCAGCGCGGTGGAAATGGCGGGCGAAGGCGGAATCGGAATGTGAAACGGCATGACCAAGCTGATGGTGCAATTTTCGCGCACGCCGCGCGCGACCAAATTGTCATGCAGCAGCAGCGCGGCTTCACTCGGCGCGGGCGGACATTTGAACGAAGGCGCGCAGACGCCCACAATCGCGTGTCCGCGCGTGAACATCGGAACTTTGTCGCGCAATTTCAGCGCGCCCGCGAAAGAGTAATACTCGTTGCCGCCTTCAACCAAGCCCGGCGTTTTTTCAGGCGCGTAATCCGCGCCGAGCGCGATAACCAAAACATCCGCGTCGAATACGCCTTGGTCCGTCGTCACGCGCCTTGCTTTCGGGTCAATGTTCGTAACCATCGCTTGCACGAAACGAACGCCCGGCTTTTGAATGTGCCGATACGGAATTTTTACCGCGTCGGGATTCAAGCGCCCAAACGTCACGTCGAGTTTAGAATAGCCGAAATAAAATGTGTCGCTGCGGTCAAGCAGTACCAAGTCCAAATTGTCGCCAAGCGCGTCCGACAAAAGTGACATCACTTCCAACCCGCCAAAGCCCGCGCCCAACACCACCACCCGTAATTTCATTCAGAGTCTCCTTGAATTTTTGTTTGTTCTCTTGCTCCTAAATAATAAAACTACCATTCCGATAAAACACTTCTCCGTCCGCCAACATCTCGCCCTCGCGCAAATCGCAAACAATATCGTAATGCACGGACGATTCGTTTTTGCCGCCAACCTCTTCAAAAGCATTGCCAACGGCGAGATGAAACGTGCCTTGCATTTTTTCATCAAAGAGCGTGTTGTTGCTGTAACGCGTCACCATCGGATTCGTGCCGATGCCAAATTCACCGACATAGCGCGAACCCGCATCCGTATCGAGCATCGTCAACAGCGCGTCCTCGTTTTTCGCCGCGCTCGCGCGCACAATTTTTCCATTTTCAAAATGGAATTCGACCCCCGCGACCTCGCGTCCGAGATTCAACGGATACGTAAATCGCACCCAGCCATTCACCGAATTCTCTACCGGACTGGTAAAAATTTCGCCGTCGGGAAAATTTTTCGTGCCGTCGGCTTTGCCAAACTTGCGGCTCCGAATCGAAAAATTCAAATCCACATTCGCGCCGCGCACTTGAATTTCCTCGCGCCCGTTGAGCCAATCGCACCACCGTTGCTGCCGCGCGGACATTTCGCGCCAGCGCGCCACGGGATCTGGATCATTCAACAGCATCGCGCCGTACACAAAGTCAGCCCATTCGTCCAAACTCATTTCGGCATCTTGCGCAAATGACTCGGTGGGGATTTGCACGGAACACCAGCGCAGCGCGCCGCTGTTCGCGCGTTCCCAAAAGCGCGCGCCCATTTTTTTCCACGCGCGCCGCTGCCGTTGTTCGCGTGCGGGGTCAAGCTGTGCGAAAATTTTTGTGTTGCGATTCGCTTCTACCTCGATTCGCACCTCCGCGCGGTCCACCACCCATTCGTTTTCGGGATTGATGAAATCCAACTGCGCGTCATTGCCGTACTTGTACAAAAGGTGATAACTCCAATCGTACATCGTTTGCGTGACAGGATTGCCGCCTGCCGCGAGCGTGGCGCGAAACAATTCTTTCAACAACGGTTCGCCGTCATCGAGCGCGCGCAGAACCACAATCTCATTGGGCTGAACGCGCGTGGAATAATTGATGAGAACATCGGCGAGGCGTTTGAGATAAGTTTCCATGTAGAGTTTCCTTGTGAACGAACATTCGGTATTGAAATTCTACTCGCGCGTAAACGGCGCGTCAATGCTGGAGAAAAAAAGCGGACGCCAACGCGCTCGCTTGCTGTAAATTTTACGGCGAGAACCGCAGCGAATAACATTGTCCTGCTTTGTATTCCATACGTTCGCCGTTCGCTTTGCCTTTGCCCGCAATGAATGCGGTGTAGGTGTATTTCCCCGGAGGCATTCGAATAAAATAATATTGCCCATCACCGGGAACGTCGTAATCGTGCGTGCCCTATTCGCCGCCGCCAATGGTGAAACGCATCGTCGTGCCGGAATAATTGTTGCTGATATACAGCACCGCTTCATTCGGACCGGCGGGACAAGTTTCTGCTTCTTGTGTGGGACGTTGCGTCGAACGCCGCTTTTTGAATGTCGGCTACGGAAGCGGTGAGGAGTGAGTGTGGTGTGAACGGATCTTGCGCACTCACCAGGGAGAGTGATTTAGAGGTCACAGCAGTTCCGACGAGTGCTGTGAAAAGCAATGCGGATAACAAAAGAGCAAATTTGCGCGTGATTTTTTTCGAGCTCGTGTGATGGCGTTCATCAGAACACGGGCTGCGTATTGGAAATGTTTCGAGACGTTGCGAAATGTCAACTGGAAATCTGCTTGAGTATGTTAAGGGGCTGTGGTTGGCATGGGATGTGGGAACCAGTCTTGGCTCACGCCGTTCGCCATCCACCAGGTGGATTTTTCACGAGACGCTTCATACACAGCACTGTATTTGAGGAGTGGTTCGCCGTTCTTGTCAAAGACTTCCAAACTGTAGCCGGGGATCTGGGCACCCTGTTCTTTTTTCAACTGTTGTAATTCACTTGAGAATTGGGTAACGAGTCCTGGTAAAACTTGATTGAGGTCTGCAATTTCAGGTGCTGTGAACCTGAGCTGAATCAACTGCCCCCCTTCTTCGGTGTGAACAATCGTGAAATCATCAAGGACTAGCCTTCCAACTAAAAGTTGCGAGCGAACTGCCGTTTCAAGAGCATCGTCCGATACATTTGAGGGAACAATCGCTGTGTTATCGAGAGCAGGGTCAACGGAGAGATCTGCGCGGGTTATTTCTTTGCCCTGGCGATTGTTTATTGCAATTTGCACACGTTCGATTTTGCTGCCGCGCATTCTTGCAGATACAATCTCGCGCTGCACTACTCCGACAAAAAGAGGATCATCGGGCGAAACCAGATCGCCTGTGCTTTGGCTTTCAAGCACAACCTCGATGCCAAGCGGAAAATAGTTACTTATTTTGATGCTCTTGAGAGGAACATTTTGTTGCAGCAATTTCATCTGCAATTCCCCAACAATATCTTGCTGTGCCTTGACTTGATTGACTGTTAAGGAGATCAAAATTACACCCAGCACCAATATAACTCCAAAAACAAAAAGCTGAGTTCTTCTCTTCATTTTGCCCTCCTCCTCGTATGACTTCAATATGCATCAATGGACAAGCCTATGGACCAACTGAATTCCACTTGAAAAGAAAGGTCTTGTCTAGGATTCGATATGGTGAGTTCTCAACCCAGTATGCTTGGTCAAAATTTCCCCAAGCCCCATCTGCCTTCTTGTAATGGACCTTGCGAAAAGCTGTATTGGCGACATTTGAAGTAGATCCATGTACTTCAAGAGATGCCTGCATTTCAGCAGGTGCCGCGAGTCCACACCATGCGTCGCCATCTCCAACCGCTGGCCAGCTGGCGCGCCAACAATTTCCGCTATAGTTTTCGACCCTGTACGTGATATAAGTGCCCCATGCTTGACTCCCATAAAAATTAATGTTCCAGTACATTCCACCAGTCAGTGCTTCGGTATAGGACATGGCTTGAGTATATTGCTCGTAGGGAAAATAGGACCATCCCGCTTGAACCCAGCCATTACCAACTGCAGATACCCAATTGTATTCTCCGCTGTGCCCCGGTGGAGCAACAAACGCAATCGAAGGTGCCTGACTGGGCGTAAAAATCCTTGCGTAGACGCCGTAAGCAGAAAGTCGTTTGTTTCCAGCGTACCAAACTGCGGAGGCGTTGTTTGCCCAAGCAACACTAGCAATGCTGACAAGCAGAACTGAAAGGACTTTGATATAGCGCATCATGTCTCCTTTACTTGAATTCGATAGGCATATTTTTCGAGTTTCTGCAGTCGAATGGATTTCATACTTATGATAATTGAAAGATTGGTTTTGTCATCAGACCCATGTCCCATTTTTCGCAGGCACGCCAAAAGGTGGGACTCATGTCCTAATCTTGGGGAGTTTTATTTCAACAATCTCTTGAAAGAGTTATAGATTTGTTAGCCAGCCATTGCGCCATGCGGTTGCAATGAGTTCAGCGCGCGTACTCAAGCCCAGTTTCGCCAGAATATGTGTAATATGATTTCGCACAGTCTTTTCGCTAATCACCAAGTATTTCGCAATCTCAGTATTGGACAAACCTTGAGCGACCAGAATCAAGATTTGCTTTTCGCGGTCGGTAAGTGTGTCCAAGGCAAGACTCCTTGATCTACCAATCCAATTTTGGAGAAAGCTTACTATTCCGCTTACCGAGTGTCAAGTGTCAAATACAATAAAACCCGCGCTCCTGATGGGGCGCGGGTTTTATAGAAAATTTTTCGTGCATCACGGCGAGAACCGCAGCGAATAACATTGTCCTGCTTTGTATTCCATACGTTCGCCGTTCGCTTTGCCCTTGCCTGCAATGAACGCGGTGTAGGTGTATTTCCCCGGAGGCATTCGAATAAAGTAATACTGCCCATCGCCGGGAACGTCGTAATCGTGCGTGCCCCATTCGCCGCCGCCAATGGTGAAACGCATCGTCGTGCCGGAATAATTGTTGCTGATATACAGCACCGCTTCATTCGGACCGGCGGGACAAGTTTCTGCTTCTTGTGTGGGACGTTGCGTCGGCGCGCGTGTGGGAATCGCTGTCGCCGGTTCGGGCGTCGCAGTGACGACGATGATGAAAGGAGTTTGTGTTGGCTGTGGCGCGGCAGCGGTTGGAGTTGTGCCGAAATCAATGACCGGAACATCCGAGATTGATGTTGGCGTCGCCGCCGATTGAATCACGCGCGGTTCGGGAACCGGAAGCGGTGAAAGAATTTCGGACACCTTCAGGTCGTCGAATAAAACGGTCTGATTTGGCTCATCCGGTTCGGTGAACAAGGCAACGCGCCCCGCTTTCAAATTCGGATCGCGCACGCTGTCCACCCATTGCCCTCCCAAGTTAATCGCAATGACATCGCCTTGATTCACCAATTTGATTTTGGTGGGGAAACTCGCGTTGCCGACATTGAGCGAATCGGTGTATGGAATGATCGTTTCGTAATGGTCACCGGCATATCGGAATAAGCCATACTTGCCTTGGTTCGTCACGCCAAACACATAATAATTATTGCCCGTGTCGTCAAGACGAAAGATGACACCGTAACGCGCATTCTTGTCGGCGTTGGGCAAGCGCGTTGTCACTTCAATCACTGCGTCGCCTAGTTCCGGACGATAGTAAATCCAACGCGTACCGCGTACATCTTTGCGCGTAAAATTGAGTTGCCCATCCAAGCACTCGACCTTGAAAAACTCATCCTCAATTACATCACATGCCGAGAAATCATTTTCGATGACCGGTTTGGTGGCGCCTTCCGCGCTCGCGGTGGGCGTTGGGGTATCGCCTCCTAAAAGCGACCCCAAATCTATCGGCGGGATGCCGCCGGTGTCGGGCGTTGTTTGCGGAATGAGCGTTGGATTCTGTTGGGGCGGGGCGAGCTGGATTGTGGTCGCGTCCTTTTCGATGTTTCCCGCTGCGGCGAAGATGGGAGCGGAATTCGAGAATAAGACAAACGCGAAAATTGTGACTGTGATAGTGCCAAACGCGACAACAAAGCGGTTGAGTGACATGGCTCTTGCTCCTTTGCAAAAGATTTCAAAATACTCTCTTTTTACAAAAGTTATGCTTTTGGAAATTCGCGCTCGCGTCTTGGGGAGGGGTGTGCGATGCGGGAAGGGTGGTGGTTTGGCGAAAGACGAATGAGCGCAAAAAGCATCACGCCTTGCTCATTTCGTTGATTGCGATAACGTTTCGCAGAAATAAACAAGGCGTGAAATTGTGCCCTCGAGAGGACTTGAACCTCCACGTCCAATTGGACACAGGCCCTCAACCTGCCGCGTATGCCAATTCCGCCACGAGGGCAATCGTAGGGAATGACATTCTATGCTATTCACTCGTTCTGTCAAACAAATGCCGCGCGCAAGCTCGCGCGGCAACTCAGACGGAAGTAACGCCTTCGCTCTCCATCTGTACGCTCAATAATTCTTTCAAGATAATTTGGGGCGAACCTTTATTGATGTGCGCATAGATCTCTTCGGCGGATTGGGGGAGGTTGCCCGCTGCAATAAAGGCGCGAAAGATGGAACGGGTGAGAGGCATTTTGGGATTGATAAAGTCGGGCGCGTTCGAGCATACAGCGCTCGCGCAATCGAGCAGCGCGTCAATGCGGGTGACTTGTCCCGTGACCGGGTCAACGTAATCCACCTCACGCACGTCTTCAAGCGAATACATGCTTTTGCATTCTTGGCACAGCGCGTCGTACACCTCTTGACGAAAATTGCGTCCTTGCTTTTCCCAATACGCTACATCAATATGAAATTTCGATTTTGTCGTTAAACGTCCAACCGGCATCTGAACTCACCTTGAATGGAATTTTCAAAACGCGCAGCTGTATGCGCGCTCATACCGCGCGCGCTGCCATTTGCTGCAGCACAAAATATCCGCCGCTCGTCATGCTGAAAGCCGGATTGTTTACCAACGCGCTGAAAACTGCGCGCGCCCCCGCCCGCTTGGCGAAATTTACCGCGCTGTACAATGTTTTGGCATGAATCGAAGAGCCGCCGCCGAGCTTTACCAATTCGGGAAAAACATCGAGCAGCAGCAAATCGAGCGGACGATCTCCATAGTTCGAGGCGGTCAACTTGTCCAAGCCGGCTTGATCTTCGGCGATGATCAACATCTCTTCGTCATACTTGAACGCTACCGGTCGCGGCGTGTTGCCAAAGGTGAGGTGCATGTTCTCCACTTTGGCGGTGTGCACCCACAAACTTTTTCCTTCACGACGCGGTTGAAAGCGAAGCGTTGCGGTGAATGGTTCCTCACGCGGCGCGAGTTCCAACAGCGCGCCGGAGTTCATCTTGTGCTTGTCGTACCAATTTTTCAAGCCATACACATAATTGTCCTCAGGGACAACCCAGGCAGGAATCCGCACGTTGTATTCGTCCACCAATGACACGAGCATGGGTTTATTCGCGTGAGGGAACAGTGCGCGCACGCCTTGCGTCAGCGGGAGACTGCCGGCGCGGCGATGCGGGTACGTCAAAACGAGATTGACCGTTGTCGGCGGGTTGTCACTCCACGTATCCGCATCATTGTCATCTTGAATTTCCGACAAGATTGTTTCGAGTTCGGGCGGCAGCTCGTTTTCAACACGTACGCCTCTCGCAAAATGGAGGACGCGCGGCGTTACCAAAACGTCGGCGGGGACAAGCCGATTCAAAAACCATCGCGTTTCGCTCTGCGGACCCACGTCCACAAAGCGTTCATCGCGGCGCAAGGCATAATCGAGCGAGAACAAGGTAGTATCGCGTTTCGGACCGTCAAGGTCGAGATTCATTCCCGCGTCGTTTTTCAGCACACGCGCCAGCCCGAAGGTGGTCATGGCGCTGTTGTTTTGTTCAATCGCCGCTTCGATGATATTCAAACCGAACTCGTCAATCTCGGACAATGCATCGCGGAGCAGCCATTTGCCATCTTGTTCGACAAATTCCTTGTCCGTGCGCAGCTGCACGGTTAACGCGCGCTCGATGTTTGAGCCAAAGCGCGCATAAATTTCATCGGGCGATTCATCGGCTGCGCCCGTCGCGGCGGGTTTGACTTCGTTCAGTGGATGGGGTTCCGTGTAAGCGGCGGCGAATTCACGCGTGGTGCCATCTTTCAACGCAACCTGAATGATCTGAAAGGGGGCGAGACGCGGATTCTCAGAGTTGCGTAGGTTCGTCACCGTTCCCTCTACATCATCCAGCGCGGAAAAAATCAAACGCTGTCCAATCTCGTATGATGCTTTGGGTTGATAGAGATGCGCTTCCGAACTCAAACGCGAGCGGCGTTCTTGTTCTTCCTGCACGCGTGCGCCGATCACGGTGCGTGCGAGTTCGGCGATAGGGACAGTTTCGCCTTTTTCGACCATGTACGCATACGCGCGCTCGATGTCTTTGGGATTTACCTGAAAATTGTTCCAATACGTTTCACTTGCCGAGGGCATGAGTTCACTCGTGAGACAAAAAATTGCCGCGCCTCTTGCGACGCGACAGCAAAGTGATTATAGCGCGATTCGATGTACATTACAAATAAAGAACACGTTTTTCTACGAATCGAATTCGTTGCGAATGGCGTTCGCGGCAATAAAAAAGCGAAACGTTTGCGCAGACGTTTCGGCGTCCCGGTCTGCGATAGCGAATCTAACAGTTGCCGCGAAAAGAGAAACGCTGAGATTATGTCCCGCGCGCAAACTGTGTAGAATACATCTTTGATATGTCGCGTCTCCTTGCTTGGTTGCTCCGCGTCTTTGGTCCGCGCTATCGCCTTTCACCGATCGTCGTCGAATATTTAGAGCGTTCGGGACGAATTGGCAAAACAGACCAAATTCCCAGCGAACTCATTCCTCTCGCCGCGCGTCTGTGGTCACGCGGTTGGTACAATCACAAAATTCTCGATTCCATGCGCGATTGGATCTTGCCATATTGGGCGACGCGCCAACTTGACCCCACCGATTGCGGTTTTGTTGGTTACGCGTTACTGCCGGTCCAAATCAATTTGACGTATCGTAACTGGACCGCGCTTGGCAATCCTGAATCGCGGTACGAAGCAATTGTAGATCCGCGCGGTCTGATTACGCCACAACCGAACGAATGGGGCTGGTCGTTCGACGCGTGGCTGCGAGTGGATGGAGAAACGTATTTTCCCTCGCGCCTTGACGAAAAAACAATCACCCAACAGCTGCATGAAAATTTGCCGTTCGTGCAAACACAGTACCAAGCAGCGCGTTTGCGCGTGAATCAAGAAGCATTTGCGACTCGCGCTAATGATGAAACCGAATGGCTCATTGCCGCGTACACAATTGAAAATCCGCGCGGTGACGCGCAGAGTGCAAACCTCTTTCTCGCGCTGCGTCCCTTTAATCCCGAAGGTGTGGCGGTCATTGACAATGTTGAACTGCGCGGCACAGAGCTTTGGATTAACGAGTCGCTCGGCGCAATTCTCCCAACGCCTGACGCCTTTGCCACATCGGATTTTGAAAATGGCGATGTCGCATCGCATCTCGACGCGCTAAACAACCGCTCAAACATTTCGGATAAAACAGGACTGGCGACGTTCGTCGCGGCATACGAAATTGAATTGCGCCCGCATACGCATCGCGTCATTACAGTTGCGATGCCTCTGACAAAACGAAACGAAGCGAGCGCTGGCGTTGTACAGTGGCTTGAACCCAACGCGCTCGCGCAACTAAAGCGCGATTTTTCAAATCGCTGGCGCACACTGCTCGCGCAAGGGATGACGATTCATGTGCCGGACGACGCCGTCCAAAATGCCTTTGACGCTAACAAAGCGCATCTCCTTGTTTTGCATGATGGCGATTCGATTACGCCGGGACCATTTTTGTATCACGAATTTTGGTGGCGCGATGCCGCGTTCATGCTGCACGCCCTTGACCAACTTGGCTACCATGAGCAAGTAAAAAATGTTTTGAAAACGTTCCCGCGTTATCTACGCAAAGATGGCTTTGTGCAATCGCAAGAGGGTGAATGGGATTCCAATGGGCAAGCGCTGTGGCTGCTCGAACAAAACGCGCGTTTGTCGGGCGACTATGAAATTTTGCACGATGAATATTGGCAAGCGCTCAACGCAGCGCATTGGATTGACGCGGCGCGTCAAAAAACAAAACGACGCGATGATCGCGTACCCGAGCATGGACTTTTGCCTGCGGGGATGAGCGCAGAACATCTCGGCGCAAACGATTTTTATTTTTGGGATGATTGGTGGGGACTTGCGGGTTTGCGGTCAGCAAGCTTTGCCGCGAAAACATTCAATAGTCCGGAGGACGCGCAAAAATTGCAAACCGCGTACGATGCTTTTTTCCACGATGTGAATGATGCCCTCGCGCGCGCCGCCGAGAAAAATAATGCGGATTGGATGCCCGCTTCTCCGTATCGCCGCGCCGATTCCGCGATGGTTTCCAATCTCATCGCGTCGTATCCATTACAACTCGTCGCGCCTGACGATCCGCGCCTTGTGGCGACGATTGCGGAATTGAGAAAAATCGCGTTCGTTGACGGCGCATTCTTTCATCACGTTGGGCACGGCGGTTTCGGAACGTATCTCGCCTTGCACATCGCGGGCGCGGAAATTTTTCAACGGAAACGCGATGGTTGGGACGCGTTTCGTTTTCTTTTGAAACACGCGTCGCCGACGTGGACATGGGGCGAAACCATTCATCCAATCACAAAGCGCGGCGGACACGGGGATGGGCATCACGGCTGGGCAGCCGCTGATGTGGTGAGTTTTGTGCGCAACGCGTTACTGTTCGAAGAGGACGACCACCTTGTTCTCACGCCCGCGTTGCCCGATGATTGGGTCTTTGAAACCGCCGCGCTCAAAGTCGAACGCGCGGCTACGTATTTCGGCGACGTAGATTTTACGCTGGCGTTCGGCGAGCACAACGCGACGCTGGTGCTGCAAGGCAAGTGGCGTGTGCCGCCAGCGTACATTGAATGGAATTTGCCAATCGAAATTAAAGACGCGGGCGGCAACATTGCGGGCGTTGAACTGTTGAACGCGCATCAAATTCGTTTTCCGAACAACGTGACGCGTATCGTGGCGACATTTTGATGCGTGAAACAATTTCGTTGAACGATTCGAATTGGTTCGTCGGCGCGGTCGCGCCGCAAAAATTTCCCGCGCCGAATGATTTTTCGCGCGTCGAAGGTTGGATTCCCGCAACCGTCCCCGGCGACATTCGCCTCGATTTGTTCGCTATCAACAAAATTCCTGATCCCTTTCTTGGCAAGAACAACGAGGCGAGTCAGTGGGTGGATGAATACGATTGGTGGTATCGCCGCGAACTTGCCCGATCAAAATTTGATCCGCGTAACAGCTCTGAGCAAGTTCGCGCGTTTTTGATCTTTGACGGGATTGATTATCAGAGCGCGATTTATTGGAATGAACTAGAACTCGGAAAACATGTTGGCATGTTTTCGCGCCAAGTGTATGAAATTCCGCGCGAAAAAATTTTGGAAACGAATCGGCTTGCCGTGCGCGTTTCCGGCGGCAAGCAGCTGCCACGCGTGAAATTAAACGCGCCGGAGAAAATTTGGCGGCGGGTGGCAAGCCGCGTCATTCCACATGCCCCGCAGGCGTCGGAATTTCCTGAGCGTTACGCGACGTTGAAATGCCAAATGTCCTTTGGCTGGGATTTTGCGCCGCGTTTATTGACGTGTGGGATTTGGGATGGGGCGCGGATCGTTCAAACGCGCGAAATTTTTATACGCGATCTTTGGGTCCAAGGGGTGCCTGACGGACGCGTGCGCGTGCGATTGGATTTGGATGCTCGCAACGCGTGCGACGCGCGCGTACGCTTTGAGGTGCGCGGCAAGAATTTTGAAACTGACGCGCAAACCTTTGAGATTCCGTTTCGAATCGAAAAAAGGGGCGCGCAAGCGTTTTCAATTCAGCTTGAAAATCCGCACCTCTGGAATCCGTGGGATCGCGGCGAACCCAATGTATACATTTTGCGCGCGACGATTTCGGATGCGAATGGCGAATTGGATTCACTCGAAACAACGTTCGGTCTGCGCACGATTGAACTCGAACAAAATCCGCGCTCATCGGCGGATGCCGCGCCGTGGACGTTCGTCGTCAATGGGCTGCCGGAATTTATACGCGGCGCGAACTGGGTCCCCGCCGAAGCGATTCCTGCGCGCGTCACGCGCGCCGATTATGCGGCGTTATTGCAAATGGCGCGTGATGCAAACATCAATTTGTTGCGCGTCTGGGGCGGCGGGCTAAAAGAAAAACGCGCATTTTATGAATTGTGCGATGAATTGGGAATTTTGGTATGGCAGGAATTTCCGTTCGCGGGCGCGGGGATTGATTATTTTCCGCGTGATCAAGAATTTTTGCGGCTCGCGCGTCAAGAAAGCCGCGCAATTGTGCGCACACTGCGAAATCATCCCTCCGTCGCGCTGTGGTGCGGCGGCAACGAATTTATTCCGCGCGTGAATCAGCACATTATCAATCTTTTGCGCGACGCGGTGGCAATGGAGGACGGCACGCGTCCCTTTAAACCCGCGTCGCCGTCACAAAACGAATCGCACAATTGGCGCATTTGGCATGGGTTGGCGAATACGCGCGATTACGAAAATGACGACGCGCTGTTTTTTGGTGAATTTGGATTGCAAGGGGCGCCGAACGTCGAGACACTCGCGCGCTTTTTGTCTGACGACGCGCTTGCTTTGCCGAATGCTGAATGGGACTATCACAACGCCGAGCGCCGGAAATTGTGGCGCTACGCTGAACCGATTTTGAACCAGCGCGGGATTCAAGAAATTTCGCTCGAACAATTTGTGCAAGCTTCCCAAGAAGCGCAGCTGCGCGGTTTGCAAATTGCGATCGAACACGCGCGCCGTAACAAACCGCGCGTGTCGGGATGCGCGTTCTGGCAATTCAATGAACCATGGTATTCGATTTGCTGGAGCGTCGTGGATTATTCGCGCGCACCAAAATTGGCGTATGCGAAAATTAAAGAGCTGTATAATCCTGTGCTTGTTTCGTTCGCCTTTCCGCGTCGTGTGCGCAAGGCGGGCGAAATTTTGAGCGGAAAAATTTGGCTCGTCAATGACACCTTGCATGAACAACGCGGAACGCTTTCGGCGCGGCATAATGGAGAGCAAGTAGTAAAGTTGAATATTTCGATCGCGCCCAACGACGCGCGTGTCTTGCAGGGATTGGAGGTGATGCTGGAATCGGGTGAAAATTTCTTACGTTTTGAATTCCAAAACGAAAAGCTTGTCTCGACGAACGAGTATGATTTGAATTATTGCGACACTGGTGAAATTGACCTGCGGCGCGCAGTCTTGGCGAGCGCTGCGGGCTGGTTACGAACATCTTTATAAAGGAGTAGTAGATGAGAATCTTGGTGACAGGTGGGGCTGGCTTTATCGGTTCCAATATCGCTGACGCGATGTTAGCAGAGGGACATGAGGTTGCCGTTTTGGATGACCTCTCGACGGGACGCGAGCGCAATTTGAATTCGAACGCGAAATTTTATCGCGCGGACATTCGCGATAATGCTACCGTTGCGAAAATATTTGACGAATTCAAACCCGAAATGATTTCGCATCAGGCGGCGAAAGCGGATGTGCGCGACTCGATGCAGCATCCACAATTGTACGCAGAGGTGAACATTGTTGGAACGCTGAATCTTTTGGAAAATGCGCGGCGAGTCGGCACGCAAAAAGTGATCTATGCTGGCACGGGCGGCGCAACGTACGGCGAGACAAAATCTCTCCCCGTCAAAGAAGATCATCCCGTGAATCCGCTCGATCCTTATGGCGCGAGCAAACATCACGTCGAGCATTATTTGTTTTTGTACAATTACAACTATGGATTGAAATACACCACGCTGCGCTATCCGAATGTGTACGGTCCGCGTCAAAATCCCTTTGGCGAAGCGGGCGTGATTGCGATTTTTGCATACAAGATGATGAACGGGGAAACGCCGACGATCAATGGCGATGGCACAAAGGAACGCGATTTTTGTTTTGTCGGCGACGTGGCGCGCGCGAATGTATTGTCGCTCACCAAAGGCGACAATGAAATCTACAACATCGGTTCGGGCGTCGGGACGAGCATCAATACGCTTTACGAAAAATTGCAAAACGCCACCGGTTTTCACAAACCTGTGAATTACGCGCCCGACAAACCGGGCGAAGTGAATAAAATTTATCTCGATGCGAGCAAAGCCAAGCGCGAACTTGGCTGGGAAGCAACTGTGGGGCTGGATGAAGGTTTGCAGCGCACTGTGGCTTCACTGCGCGCGGGTTAGTTGCCGGGCCTGACAGGTTTTTAGAAAAACCTGTCAGGTCTTGATGAAGAATGCGCGTCGCGCTGAATGGATTGTTTCTAGCAAACCCCGCCACAGGGACGGGACAATACCTGCGCGAGCTTGTATGCACGCTTGAAAAAATTTCCCCCGACGACGAATTTGTTTTAATTGCGCCACACGCCGATTCCACTGCCCCCGCGCGTGTTGAGATTCAGCCGACTCACTTGCCTGCCGCAAATTTTGCAAAACTTGAGTTCGAACAAATCACATTTCCGCGCGCAAGCAAAAAGTTTGACCTCGCGCACGTGCCGCATTTCGGCTCGCCACTTTTTCCCACGCGCCCGACCATTGTTACGATCCATGATTTGATTCCGATAGTTTTACCCGCGTATCGCGGCTCTACTGCGGTGCGGTTGTACACGCGTCTCGCGTCATTGGCGGCACAACGCGCGTGCGCAGTCATCGCGGATTCGTACGCCAGCGCGCGCGACATCGAAACACACTTATGCATTCCGCGCGAAAAAATTCATGTGGTGCATCTTGCCGCCGACGCGCGGTTCGTTCCACCTTCCCAATCTGAGGCGCAACGCGTGCGCGCGAAATACAGTTTGTCTGAAAATTTTATTTTGTATTTGGGCGGCTTTGACGTACGAAAGAATGTTGCGCGTGTGATTGAAACGTTTGGGAGATTAGAGACTGCCGACTGGAGTTTGGTGATTGCGGGTAGATTGCCGGACACGGATACAGACTTTTTCCCCAACCCCAAACGAATCGCGGAAAAATGGGGTGTGTTGAATCGAACGCGCTTTATTGGCTTTGTCGCCGAACAAGACAAAGCCGCGCTCTATGCGGCGGCGCGCGTGTTTTTGTACTCCTCGCGTTACGAAGGATTCGGCTTGCCGCCGCTGGAGGCGATGGCTTGTGGAACGCCGGTGATTGTTTCCAACGCCGCGTCGCTGCCCGAAGTGGTGGGGAATGCGGGAATTTTGCTGGATGCTGATGACGCGCGCGGCTGGGTTGATGCGCTGCGCGATCTCTTGCAGAATAATGCGCGTTGGAATGCGCTGCGCGCGAGCGGGATGCAGCAGGCGAAAAAATTTTCGTGGGAACGCGCGGCGCGCGAAACGCTCGCAGTTTATCGCTCCGTTGTATAATTTGAGGTGAGGTGAAATATGAATTTTCTTGAAAAGGTGCGGCGCAATCATGGCATTGAACACGCGACGGTGCATGTGTTGAGCGAGTGGATTCCGAATCTATCTGCGGTTGGGCGCGCCGATGGAAATGGTTTTGCGATCCTTAGCGATGTGGCGCCGGAACAAATCGCCGACGCCGCGCAAGAAGCGCTGCACCGCATGAAAAATGGTCAGGGCAATTTGGCGGTTCATCCGCGCTGCGGTACGCAGCTAGTCACGCTTGGCGCGTTGACCGCGCTGGCTGCATTTGTTGTCTTGGGGCGACGTCCGCGCGTTTCTCGTTTGCCTGACGCGATGCTTGCCACAACGCTGGCCGCGATTGTGGCGCAGCCGCTCGGGTTGCAATTGCAAAAGTACGTGACGACTTCTCCGAATGTGGAGGGGGCAGAATTCGCGGGCGTCGCGCGGCGGGAATTTGCGGGGTTAGAGTATTGGCATGTGGATATCGAGTGGAATGAATAATGCTGAATGCGCAATGCACAAGGATGCAGAGTTTTTTGACCTTGTGCATGGTGCATTCTGAATTGTGCGTTGATTTACATTTTTCACGGAGATGATGATTTCCAACGCGCAGAGCAAATCAAAGCATTGCGCGCGGGAATGGGCGACCCGCAATTTGCGGAATTGAATACGACGACGTTGGATGGACGCGCCTTGCCGCTGGGCGAACTGCGTCATCATGCCGACGCGATCCCGTTTTTGTCGGACAAGCGTTTGGTTTTGGTGGAAGGGATGTTGGCGCGATTTGACCCGCGCCGCAAGGCAAGTGACGAGGGTGAGGATGCCGAAGAAGAGCCGAATCCGGAATTGAAACAGCAGTTGCTAGAATATTTGTCAAATGTGCCGCCCACAACGCAATTGGTTTTTGTGGAAAGCAAAAAACTCGCGGCGAACAACGCGGCGCTGAAATTCGCGGAAAAGGATAAAAAGCACGCGCAGGTGAAGTTGTTTGCTGCGCCGCCCGCTGACCAGTTATCTGACTGGGTGATTGATCGCATCGAGCAAAAAGGCGGCGCGATTGATTTTTCGGCGGCGAATGATCTGGCATTAGCTATCGGCTCGGATTTGCGCGCCCTCGATAATGAAATTGAAAAATTGATTGTGTTTAAGAACGGAGAGCCGATCCGTCGCGACGATGTGCGAATGCTGGTGGCATCGGCGCAAGAGTCGAATATTTTTGAATTGGTGGATGCGTTGGGGCAAAAGAAAACACAGCGCGCGCTTGAGTTATTGCATGAACAGTTGCGACACAACGCGAACGAATTCTATTTGTTGACGATGATTACGCGGCAGTATCGGCTCTTGCTCCAGGTGCGCGACCTATCCACGCGCGGGATGCAGACCGACGTGATTCAAAAACAACTAGGACTGCATCCTTTCGTGGCGCGCAAGATCGCAGACCAGGCGCGCCACTATTCGGTGGCGCAGCTGGAGGGGGTGATGAACAAGTTGTTGGAGGTGGACGTAAGTTTGAAAACGAGCCGCCTTGAGCCGACGTTGGCGCTCGATTTGTTGGTGATAGATTTGACGACCAAATAGAACCCCGTGAGTCTCTGAGACTTGCGGGGATTTTTTTCAGCGCACGCGTTCAAACATGGCTTGAACGAAATTGGGAGATTGCATCTGGCGCATTGTGTTGCGTGTGGAGGGGGTGCCAAGAATTTGCGCCCGGAAGGAATCGTAATCGGGCGCGGGTAGGTGCGCCATTTGGATGCGGAATTTTTCGCCGTTCGCGATCAAGACAAAATCGCCGCGCCCCATTAATTTTTCCGCGCCGCTTTGCGCGATGCCTGACGCGACAAGAGCTTCGTTCGCGCTCGTCACTTTGCCGACAAGCCGCACAGGAAAATTCGCTTTGACCAGACTGCCGAGCACAGAGGCGGTGGGTTTTTGCGTACAAGCGATCACGGAAATTCCCGCGCTGCGTCCGCGCTGCACAAGCCGCGTGATATAACTTTCCGCTTCGGCGCCGCCTTGCATCAGTAAATCGGCGAGTTCATCAATCATCAAAACGATGCGCGGACGCACACACAGCTGTTCTTGCCGCCGCGTCATTTCTTCGACAAGCCATTCGAGATTCGCTACCGCGTCTTCAACATTTTTGATAATCGGGCAAAGTAGATGCGGCAGCTGTTCAAATTGTCGAAACTCGCTCGCTTTGGGATCAACGATAATGACCTGGACATCGCGGGGTCGTTGATACAGCATCAAGGACGCGAGCATTGTCCGCGCTGCCTCGCTTTTGCCCGAGCCCGTTGTGCCGGCAATGAGAACGTGCGCGACATCGGGGGCAGAGACACGCAGCAAAATTGGAACGCCGTCCACGCCCATTCCCAAAAGTGTGGTGCCAGCGATGGACAATGCTTGTGCCATCGCCGCGTCTTTTTGCACTTGCTGTGCAAGTTCGAGCAAACGCAAGGGCTGAACATCATCGCGCGGAATTTCGATATTGATTTGTCCGTTGGTGCGCGAGATGCGCACGGTGGAGGCGTTGAGGGCGAGGGCGACTTCTTCGGCGAGTTTTTCGACTTGGGAGACTTTGGTGGTGGAGGAAGGGGAAACGTGAAATTGAATCGTGCGCGGGGTGACGCGTCCGCCGGTCACACGCGCGGGCGCCTTGTGCGTCGCCAGCACATATTCGATTTTGTCCGCTTGGGTGTGGAGTTTCTGCCGATTCATCGCCGCCTCCTTTTCCTAAAATAGAACACTTGTTCTGATTATACTTAACAAGCGTTCTGATGTCAAGAGGCGCGCAGACTTGAAAAACGCGGCTACTTTACATTCGTACTGCCGTTCATTTCGTTATAATAAGCGACATGGTGCACAAGTGGGGTCGCTGGCGCAGCCAGCAAGTTTTTTGGGAGCCTTGTATGGATGCACTGACCGAACGCGAAAAGCAGGTTTTGGTTTTGGTAGCACAAGGTTTGAGCAATATCGAGATTGCCGAACGCTTGGTGATTAGTAAACAGACAGTAGCCGGGGTGCAGATACACCAGGTCAAGCTACAGGTGAATTATGAAAACACGAATAAGCATATTCTTACTGATCCTTGGCGTAGGAATCTTGGGAGCGTCCATTTTGGTCTTTGCACAATCGAAAAGTGCAGCATTCGCAAATCTTGCCGCAAACAAAGAATGTGGACAGGCAGCCCCCGACGATTTTGGATTTCACTACTCTGCAGTAAAAACATCCGCGCCGCCAAAGATTTCTGAAACTCAAGCGATCGAAATTGCCACCAAGAACATCTCTGTGCCATTGAATTCTGCCTCGCCACAAGTTGTAGCCAAGTATACTCTTTTTACAGACGACAATAGAGGAATTGAAAAGCCCGATAATGAAGAGGTTGCATTAGCCTTTCAAAATGTGCCGGCGTGGGTTATTACTTTTTGTGGTCAAGTGATTCCTCCGTTTAGCGGCAAGCATGAGACAAAGCGCGCAGACATTACCCCCATCCCTCCCTCCACAGAATGGACTGTGGTCATCAATGCCGAAACCGGCGAATACATGGAAGAGTTCAGCTTTAGGTGAGAAGGCGATTCACGATGTCTGGTTTTATAATTTCACGCTGCAGCGCCCAATTGCCGAATGACTAGAACAACCTTTCCAAATGCCTCGACTTGATTTCGATGTTTCCGGCGTGTCTCGTATTTGGGATTCGCTGGTTGCATTAAAACAAAATCGCCATCTTGAAAGTATCGCTTCAAGGATGTGGCTTGCTCATCCTTGAGCCAAAAGACAAGCGTATCGCCTTCGCGCTTGTCGAATTGTTGCGTGACAATTATCAAATCCCCGTGATGGATGCTTGCATCAATCATCGAATCGCCATCCACCCGCAGTGCAAAAAGAGTTCTTGGATCAATGCACTTGGGCAATCCATCAAGGGCGAGCGGAAAAAATTCTGTATGCGCGCCTTCTATATCAATTGGTGGAATCGGCGCACCGGCAGAAATCGAACCGCAAATTGGAATTCGCGCGGTGCGAATTGTATCTGCCGTTAACCAAATGGCGCGTGGGATTCCGTCCACATAATCTACCAATCCTGCGCGCTTGAGTTTTTCCAAATAGCGTTTGATGTTGGATTTACTCCTGAGTCCACATCCTTCTGACATTTCTTCGAAATTTGGACCATAATGATTGTCGAGAATAAATTCTTGAATAAACGCAGCGAGTTTATGCGTTTTTTTGCCAAGTGCCATATCAGCCTCCGAATAGGACATATGTTCTATCATTTGATAAACAAAAACCAGACACCTCACGATGTCTGGTTTTCTATTTTTACGCTGCCGCGCCCAACTGTCGAATGACCAGAACTACTTTGCCTTGAATTGCGACGTTTCGGGGCTCCACCTCGATGGTTTTGTAACTGGGGTTTGCTGGCACCAGTTTGATGACGCCCTTTTCACGGAAAAATCGTTTGAGAGTTGTCTGCTGCTTGTCTTTGATCCACGCCGCAACCAGATCACCGTTACGCGCCGTTTCTTGATGTTTCATCACGACAATATCGCCGTCGTGAATCGAGGCATCAATCATCGAATCCCCTTTGACGTGCAGGGCGTACAAATTTTCGCTGTCCGCGCCGCCCAACAAATCGCGTGTAAGCGTAACACTTTCGTGATCGGCTTCAAAGGCGCTCGTTCCCGCATCGGGGATTTCGATTGGCTTGCCGGCGACGATCCGTCCGAGTAAGGGAATTTGAATGAAACGCGGATCGGCAAGGTGTTTGCCATTTTGCCCTGTCAAGCGCAGACCGCGCGACACTTCTTTTTCACGCGCAATAAGCCCTGCTTTTTCAAGAATATTGAGGTTGTAATTGACGACAGAGGTGGACGAGATGCCGACATTTTGTCCGATTTCGCGGATAGTCGGCGGACGTCCCTTTTCGGTAGTGAAATGCTGAATGTATTTGTAGATTTCCTGCTGACGTTCAGAAAGAGCCATGTGATGCCTCCCAGACTATTATCAACCTCAAATTCGTCCAATAGGACGGATGTTCGTAGTATATACGAACACGCGTTCGATGTCAAGCTTTTTGGGCGAATTTTGGTGCTGAACCCAAACGCGCGCAGCTCACTCGGCGCGCGTGATTAAGTCTCGTGAATGTCGTTTGGTTGATGCAAGGAGTGTCAAGCCGCAAGGGATTTCGTGCGCGGCTTGGGCATGAGGAGTTCGCGGATTTGGGGCAGGGCATTTTCTGCGGCTTGGCGTCCGCACTGAATGAGCTCGTTGACGCGCGCGTACTCGAGTGTGGTGAACTGTGCGACGTCCGGCGCAATCAGCACATCAATCGCGTCCGAGCGCGCGCGAATGATTTCCGATTCCATAATTTCGATCGCGCCCAAAATGATCGAGAGCACGTTTGGCGCTTTGCCCGTTTTCAATTGCTCTTTGCGATGCAAACGCTCGGGCAAGCCCGGAATGACGCTGGAAGCGATGACAATATCTGCCTGTTTGTCCTCCAGGACCGAAGTCGGAACAGGATTCACCGTACCGCCGTCCACCAGAAAATGGTCGCCAATGTGTGCGGGTTCGAAAACTCCAATGATGGACATGGAGGCGCGGACCGCGTCCGCAACACTTCCTGATTCAAACAAAACTTCTTCCCCCGTAATCACATCGCACGCCACAACGGTAAAGGGAATGTCCAAGTCTTGAAAATTCTTGTTACGCAAAATTTTTTTGAAATAGTCCAGCGTCCGATTTCCGCGCAGCAAGCCCGAACGCGGCAACCCAATATCCCACATTGGGAATCCTGAAATGAAATTTGTCTGCCGCGGCATCGCCTGCGCGATTTGTGTGATCTGTTGCATGGGCGTTCCCGCCGCATACAAGCTTCCAATGATCGCGCCCATTGACGATGCAGCGATCAAATCAATGGGGATGTGTTCGCGTTCGAAAACTTCTAGCACGCCAATATGCGCCAAGCCCCGCGCCCCACCTGATGAAAGCGCCAAGCCCACTTGCCGCCGCGCGATTTTGCGCGCAAGACGGGCAATGTTTTTGTGATTGGGTTTGATAACGAAAAAGTTGCGTGTGGCGGTTTGCGTCAACCAACGTTCCGGTGCGTCTGCCAGCTGAATTGTCACATCCGCCAAATTAACGGCTTTGATCGTGAGCAAGGAGGGACGCGGTGGAATTGCAAGCATCACCCAAAAATAGTCCTGCACCAGCGTCGAGAGACGCGCCGGCAAGTCTTCGGCTGTAATATTTTGCCCGCCGCGCGCAAACTGCACTCCGCCTTGCGAGAGCGCCGTTTGATCCACGGCGACCGGTCCCAAGCCCCCGAGGTCCAAGAGAAAAACTTCTTCGCCTGTGAGCGCGGCAACTTGTTCGGCGAGAGCCGCCGCTTGTTGCCCAACGACGGCGATGATATTTAATTCTTCTTGTTGGACAGGAGTTTGGATTTGGTGCGTCAAACGCCGCGAGAGCTCGCGGCTGATTTCCACAGCGATTGCCGGATACTCTTCAATTAATTCTTGAAGGTCTTGACGTCCAAGCGAAATCAAATCCGAGTCAATGACCACGCGAATGCTCGTGTGACGCGGTTCGCCAGTGAGCAGCGCCGTTTCACCGAAAAAGTTTCCCGGATTCAAATAGGAATGAATTTTTTCCGAACCATTGTGCTCGGAGATGACCTTGACCTGTCCCGATTGAATAATGTACATGCGGTCGCTTAACTCGCCGTTCGCAAAGACAAGGTCGCCGCGTCCGTAATGTTCGCGGCGGCAATACTTTTCGATCGCGCTCAACACGTCATCGGAAAGATCACTGAAAAAGGGAATCAAACGAAGGTCGTTACGCATGGAGCGTGAGTGATTGATTCGGCATTGCATGCATTACGCCGAAAACTAATCCAAGCCGCGCAGCGCGTTTTGCGCGCGCTGTGTAAAGATTGCTGCGCCGAGTCGTTCAAAAGTCTGGTAACTGGCTTCCAGCTGCGCGCGGGCTTCGGTCAGCCATCCTTTATCGCGATACAACAACCCCAGTTCAAATTCATCGCGCGCCGCTTCAAAGGGATTCTGCAATTCGTTAAAGAGCGCGAGACTGCGATGTAGGTTCGGTTCGGCGGCGGAGAAATTTTGCGTGACACGTCCAATCATTCCGAGCGCGCGCAGCGCGCTGGCTTCCGCTTGTTTCATCCCGTGCGTCTGCGCCGCCTCCAGCGCTTCTTGCGCGATCGCTTGCGCGCGTCCAACTTTGCCGCATCCCAACTCGGCTTCGGCGAGAATCCATTCGCCTTCGATTAATGCTTCGCGCGCGCCCATTTCTTCCGCGGCGTTGATACTCTGTTCTAGCAACGCGACTGCGTGGGAAAATTCACCATCCGTCACGTCGGTGAGCGCCAACGCGTTGAGGGCGAGACACATGGCATTGGTGTCGCGTAATTTTTCGGTATGACTGAGGGCGGTGGTTAACAATTCTCGCGCGCGGGTGGTATCGCCTTTGTAGAGATAATAGTATCCCAGGTTGTTGTACGCCGACGCGAGAAATTTTGCGTCGCCCGTGCGCCGTTTCAATTCGAGACTGGCTTGAAGATGCGGCAGTGCCTCATCCCATTCGCCGATGTTGAGCATGATCGCGCCGAGATTGGAATGCGAACGGCTCGTGCCTTCGAGGTCGCCAATCATTTCGCGGACGCGCAAACCGCGCTGCGCGTAATCAATCGCCCGATGCCAATTGCCTTTCAAATTGTACAGCGCGGCGAGACCATTGTACGCAGAACCCATTTCGGCGTAATAATCCTGCCCTTCCGATATTTCCAACGCGCGCAGTCGCCAATGTTCCGCTTCGTCCAAATTACCGCGGCGATAATCTACCCAGCCGATGTCAAGATAAATCCGCACGCGTTCAACCGCATTGCTCGAAGAGACATCGCGATTGATTTCGCGCAGCGCGCTCTCAAGCCATTGCATCGCTTCGTCATACTTGCCGCGTCGTTCGTACCCGCGTCCGAGACGGCGCGCCACTTCGGCAGTTTGACGCGCTTGCTGTGGACTCGCGGGCTGCGCGCGCGCCAATTCCCATGCCGCGCCGAGACTCGCTGCCGCCGTATCAAAATCGCCGATGTGTGTTTGTGAATCGCCGAGTCCAATCAAGATGCGCGTACGCGTTTCAGGCGGCGCTTGAATGCGCGCGGCGAGTTCCGCCGCCGTTCGATAGTAGGCGAGGGCTTCTTCATTCGCAAAACGCGAGGCGGCGCGTTCTGCAGAGCGAATGACATGCGGTAATGCTTTTGCGGCATCCTGACTTTCGCCATAGTGAAATGCGAGCCGTTCTGCATTTTCGTCGAGACGATTGGGATAGAGTTCTTCGATTGCAGAGGCGATTTTGTGGTGCAGTTGTTCGCGGCGGCGCACGAGGACACTATTGTAAATTGTCTGTTGCGTCAGGAAATGACGAAACGCAAATTGACGTTCGATGGATGCTGTTCCTACTGTCGCGCCATCTGCGCTTAACGCGGCAACTTTGGCGGCGTCACCGTTCTGCGGCGATCGTTCTCCCGAGTTAAACGTTTGCAGCACCACTTCGTGATCCATCAACTCTTGAAGATCGTTGTCTATGCGCGCAGAGCTCGTCTCGGCGATGCGGAACAAAATGGAATCGGCAAAATCGCGTCCGATCACTGCCGCACACTGCGCGGTAAAGCGCGTGGACTCGGGCAAGTGGTCAATGCGCGTCATGATTAATCCTTCCAACGTGCGCGGCACTTGGAGCGATTGAACATCGGCGCCCGGCGACATTTCCCAGCGGTCGTTGCGCCGACGAATGATGTTGCGATCAATCAACATGCGAATAATTTCTTCGACGTAAAATGGATTGCCTTCGGCGCGCTGTGGAATAAGCGAACGCAAATTTTCCGGGAGATTCGCGAGGGTGAGCAATTGTTCAACCAATGCCACACTTGCCTGTCGAGAGAGGGGCTCGAGCGGAACATGTGTGAGTTGACCGTTGTGCAGCGAGTTTGCGATGCGTTGCAGCTGCGGCGCGGCTTGATTGTCCGCAGGACGCGTGATGCACACAAAAAGAATCGGCGCCTCTTGCAACGAATTCACAAGAAAGAGCAGAAGATCGAGCGATGGTTTGTCCACCCAATGCAAATCTTCCAGCACCAAGATGCGCGGATGAAACTGCGCGGCATAGGTGAGCAATTCGCGGATTGCCAAAAAAGTTTGCTGGCGCAGCTGCTCGGGTTCAAGATGTTGAATCCGCGCCGCAAATTCGCGTTCCTGCGGCGGGAGCGTCATCAGGTTTTCAATGTACGGAAGAATTTCAAAGCGAGCGCGTTCGCTTGGCACCATCTCCTCGAGGCGCGCGTGGATTTTTTCGCGACGGGTGTCGGGCGCCGCTTCAGGGCGGATTTCAAAGAGACTATTCAGAATTTGAACAAAGACATCATAAGCGGATTGCCCATACGCGGCACAGCTGCCTTCGTGAATACAAATCTGGTCAAGCGGCGGCGTATGCATGATCCACTGTTTCAATTCGTACACCAGACGCGACTTGCCCATGCCTGCTTCGCCGGTAATGAGAACGACTCCGCCCAGATGTTCGCGCGCGAGAGTTTCAACTATGCGCTGCAACCGCGTCATTTCTTGATCGCGTCCAATCATCGGCGCGGCGAGACCCGGAATGCCGCGTACGCGACCCGGTTCGCGCTTGATGCCAAGCACCTGATAAATGTCAACCGGCTCGATGCGTCCCTTGACGCGAATGGAACCCAGCTCGCTAAATTCAAACAACGCGCGTGTCTCCTCATAGACAGCGCGGCTCGCCAAAATCGTCCCGGGTTCTGCCACACTCTGCAAGCGCGCCGCGACGTTCACTGTATCGCCCATCGCGGTATAGTTCATCCGCAAATCCGCGCCAATGTCGGCGACGACGACAGTCCCGAGATTGAGTCCCATGCGAATTTGCAGCGTGATGCCATGTTTGGAAACCAGATCATCATTCACGCGTTTGAGCGCGTTTTGCATCCCCAGCGCGCAGCGAATCGCCCGCGCCGGGTCATCTTCATGCGCAATGGGCGCGCCAAAGAGCGCCATCACGCCATCGCCCATAAATTTATCGAGCGTGCCTTCGTACGCATAAATTTCCTCGCGGAACGCGGCAACCGATTCGTCAATAATGGTATAAACCGTTTCGGGGTCTAATTTTTCCGACATCGAAGTAAAGCCGACGACATCGGAAAAGAGGACGGTCACGGTGCGGCGCTCGCCTTCGATTTGTTTGCTGGCATTGAGAATCTTGTCCACCAGCGGCATGGGGATGAGCCCGCGCAGCCGACGCAGCTGTTCCGAGTTGGACAGGCGCGCCAAATTTGCTGTGAGGAGATTCGTTCCACAGTTGCCGCAGAATTTAAAGCCGCGCGGATTCTCAAACCCGCAGTTGGGGCAGAGATTCGCCAATGGCGTCGCGCAATGTCCGCAGACTATGGCATCTGAAGGATTTTCATGTCCGCAGTTTGGACAAGTTAGCATCATATCCGACCGGATGGCTTGAGGAGTTAAAAAATTCCCAACCAATTATAACCAGAGGTGGGGCGATAAGCAATGAGACATGAGAATAACGCGCGGGGGCAAAGCAAACGTCGTTTATGGGAGTGCAAGCAAAAAGAGAGGCAACCATCGTATGTTGGCTGCCTCTCGAGATTCGATATTCGGTTGTTTGCTAATTCACTTTGGTCCGGGCATACACCCAGCCATCTGCTCCACTGTTCCGTTCATACGTGTTGCCATTCCAATGCAACAGCACATTTGTGAATTTTTTGGTTTTGACGGCGACCTCGAGTCGGTTTTTGACGCCGTCATATTTCACATGGTCGGGTTCGACGGCGGGCAGAGTTGGGTCTCCGCCGCAATTGGCAACATCGAAATCTACGGTCAGTTCGGGACCAACGCGCACCCATACTTCGATGCCTGCAGTTGTTGGTTCCACCATCAGCAGCTTGTTATTGACACACAGCTGCGGGTCTTCAAAGGAAAGCGCCGCGCGCGCAGGGGTACCAAAGGCAATAAAAAGAATCGCGCCGAGGGCGAGCAGCCAAGCAAGACGTTTCATTTGTTCTCCTTGTAAGTTCCGCTTGCAGGACCGGCGCAAGGTGTTGAGTAATCATCCAAAACGATTGTAATGCGGCTTGTGCTTTGTCTCAATAGGATTCCGCTCCCAACAATTTACATGAAATTTACATGCATTCATTGACACCACTCGCGTCGCGCCTATAATTTTTCCCATGTCAACTCTCATTTTGCTGGTTGATGACGAACGCAAGATTACGGAACTGGCGCGATTGTATTTAGAGAACGATGGATTTCGCGTCAGCGCGGTGCATGATGGCGAGCGCGCGCTAAAAGCATTTCACACGGAATCGCCCGGACTCGTCGTTTTGGATTTGATGCTGCCGCTTATGGATGGCTATGAAGTTTGTCGCCGCATTCGGGCGCAGAGCGATGTGCCGATTCTGATGCTCACGGCGCGCGACGAAGATGTGGACAAGATTGTCGGGCTGGAACTCGGCGCGGACGATTATTTGACGAAACCGTTCAATCCGCGCGAATTGGTCGCGCGAATCAAAGCGATTCTGCGCCGCGCCCAGCCCACACACAAAACGCAGCGAGTGCAGCTCGGCGCGTTGGCGCTCGATTTGGATCGGCGTGAGGTGACTGTGCAAAATCGCTTGCTGCAGCTTCGCACCAAAGAATTTGATTTGCTCGCTGTTCTGGTGCAGCATCCGCGCATTGTGTTCACACGCGAAAAGTTGCTGGAACTTGCATGGGGTTATGATTTTGCGGGCGAGACGCGCACCGTTGATGTGCATATCGCGCATCTACGCAAAAAACTGGCGGGGTCGGGTCTCGAGATTGAAACGATAACAGGGGTTGGATATAAATTGGTTGGCTGACATTTTGCGTCTGATTGAAATATGTTTCATTCACTTCGTTCGCGCTTGCTCGTTTCATATTTTGTCGTCGTTCTGTTGACGCTGTGCATTGCAGGCACGGGGCTTTTGTTTTTGTTGCAAGATTATCAACGCGGGATTGTGAACCAGCGGCTGACTGACGCGTTGGGACCCGCCGCGATCCAAGCGCGCAGCGCGTTGAGACAGGGCGCAAGCGTCGAACAAGTCGCGCAAGAGCTGCAAGCAGAGCTCGATCCTTCATGGCGCGTGATGTTACTGGACGAAACGGGATTGATTGTCGCCGATTCGCAAAGTGAATTTGCGCAGCGCCGTTTGCCGCGCATCACGTTACTGCAAAAGGTTGGCAAGTTTCGATTTGCAACGGGGCGACAGCTGATTGAAGGGCGCGAATTGGCGTACGCGGCGGCGCCGGTGGGGCGTCCCGTTGACAACAAAATGTATTTGATGGTGGCGACGATTATCCGTCCTGTAATCGGCGGCTTGGAAGATCTAGCGCGACCCTTGTTGATTGCGGGCGCGACCGCGTTCGGCGCGGCAATCGTGTTGGCGGTATTGATGGCGCGTTCCATCGCGCAGCCCCTCGGGCGTTTGACAGAGGCGACCGAAGCGATTGCGCGCGGAAATTACGATCAGCAAATTGATGTGCAGGGGCAAGATGAAGTGGGACGCCTCGCCGCGAGTTTTAACGCGATGGCGCGGGCAGTCAAGCGTTCGCAGCAGGTCCAAAAAGATTTTGTCGCGAATGTTTCACATGAATTGAAAACGCCGCTAACCTCGATTCAGGGTTTTTCGCAAGCGATTGTGGAAGGCGCGACGCGCGACATGGAGAGCGCCAAGCATGCCGCCAAATTGATTCACGAAGAAGCGCAGCGTATGGCGCGGCTCGTCGCGGATTTGTTGACGCTTGCGCGTTTGGATGCCAGCGATGTGCCGCAAGAGCAAGAGACGCTCGACCTCTCCCTCATGCTTCCCGCATGGGTGGACCGTTTTCAAACACGCGCGCGCGAAGAAAACCTTTCGCTGATGCTGATTCTTGATTCACCGCCGCTCGTCGTTGGAGATGCGGGGCGGTTGGAACAAGTTGTCGCGAATCTCATTGACAACGCGTTCAAGTACAACCGACCGGGCGGCAGTGTCCAGGTTTACGCCGGTGGCGAACTGCACGCGCTGGCTGCGTCAAATGGAAAAGCGAGCTCGAACGTGCAACATGCTGTGCGATGCGCGCTGCTGCGCGTACGCGATACGGGGGTCGGCATTTCTGCTTCTAAACAAGCGCACTTGTTTGAACGATTCTTTCGGGCGGACGCGGCGCGTGTGGCAGGCGGAACGGGTTTGGGCTTGTCAATCGTCAAAGAAATTGTGCGTCAGCATCGTGGCGAAATAACCGTCGAGAGTGTAGAGGGCATCGGCACAACCTTTAACGTGTGGCTGCCTGCAAAATGAGCAAGCGACCGTCAAAATTTTTTACAATGAATTTACAAAATGCTCACGGTTAGCTAACCGGCTGATTTAAGAATGGGCAAACAGACTGGTTCCACATTGGAGGATGAGATATGAAAAGTACTCGACGTTTTCTATTAATCTTGGGCGCGCTTTTCGTTGGTGGACTGCTCGCGGCGGCGGGGCTTTGGTATGTTGCCATCGGAGATACCTCTGCTGCTTTTGCCGCGTTGGTAGAAACACCGACACCCGCGCCTACCGCGACCCCGAAACCCAAAAAGGAAATGCGGAATAACGCGCGCGCAATCCGCGCTCAGCGTCAAGCGACCAAAGCTGCGATCAAAGAGCTGCGCCAAAGCCAGAAGCGGATGATCCGCCCGCGCGCGTTGGGGACAATCGCTGCGCTGAACGGCAACGAACTCAGCGTCCAGCCGCTGCCGCGCGACCCGCGTAATTTCACACTCGACGCGAACACAAAAATCATTGTCGTCGGTAAACCGAATGCTGCGGCAAGCGACATCCACACGGGAGATAAAATTCTCGTACTTGATGACACCGGAGACCCAAATCGCGCGCCGCGTGCAATTCTCGTTACGCCCGCAGATTATGCGCGCGACAATATCGTCGCAGGGAAAATTATAGCCGCGAGTCCAACCGCGCTTGAATTACGTTCGCGCGGCGCGCCGCTGCATGTTACGGTGAACGACGCAACTCAGATTTTTGGCGATGGATTGCAGTCGCTTACGACAAACGATTTGCAAATCATGCGCCGTATTATTGTGATTGGGACCAAGAACGCGGAAGGCACGTTGGAGGCACAAGTAATTTTCATGCCGCCGGAGAACGAATAAGTAGAAAAAAAGAACGGAGGAGAAAATTTTTTCCCCTCCGTTTTCTTTGTACGCCTCAAGGTGAGGCGTATGTGTATTTGTGAATCACTCCATTGCCAGCCACGCCGCCGGCATGATCAACGACATAGATATTTCCATCCGGTCCGATTCCAAAGGCGACGGGCGAAGATACTTGATCGAATTCGTGTTGGGCAGTGACTCGATTCTTGTTGTCCATCGTAAGAAAATGCACCCAACCCAAATCAGGGTCTCCGTAAAAATAAGAGTCCGCATAAGGCGCAGGATAGTTGGTATTGTTTTCAGCAAAGACGCCGCCTGCAATCGCCATGCCCGTTTCAGTACCGCTGCTGTGATTGTACCAGTGGATTGGCTTTTGTGTGCCGCCGTAATCTACAGTGTTGGGATCACACGCGAGATTGCTAAAAGGGCAAGGGCCTTCAAAAGTGGGCCAGCCGTAATTCTTGCCAGCTTTGAGCGAGTCAACTTCTTCCCATGTGCTTTCGCCTACATCCGCGATGACGTACGAATGGTTCGACGCGCGTGTGGTAAAACGCCACGGGTTGCGGAACCCGTACGCCCAGATTTCTTGCCGCGCGCCTATCATGTTGAAAAATGGATTGTCGTCGGGAATGGTGCCGTTGCTGTTGATGCGCAAAACTTTTCCCCGCAGAGTGTCCAAACCTTGCGCGTCGTTCGGACAGCAGCCACTGTCGCCAACTGAGATGTACAACTTGCCATCGAATCCAAAATGAATGTCACCCCCGTTGTGGATGCCATACGTTGAAGGAATGTGGTCGAGCAAGATTTTTTCGCGGAAGCCGTCCTTGTCGAGTCGCTTTTTCAAACGCGAGACGCGATTTTCCGGCGTGCCGCTGTATCGTTTCGCACCGGGACCCGTCGTGTAATAGACGTAGAAATACTCGTTCGTATTGTATTTTGGATCAAGCGCAAGCCCTGTCAGTCCGCGTTCCGCGTCCGTGTCAACGTCAAGTGTCAGCAAAGGGCTTGTACGTAGTTTTCCGTTGGGGCGAATTACGCGGATTGCACCGCCTTTTTCTGTGACCCAAAATTTTTTACCGACGAACGCGATCGCGGTGGGTCCATTCAAACCTGCGCCAAGTTCTGTGCGTGTAAAGCCCGCGGGCAAAATGGATGGCGCGGCGCGCATTGTTTCGGGCGTCAATGCCAATAGCGCAAACATAAAAAACAGAATGAAGCAGACACGAGCTTTCATGGCTGCCACCAACCAAAGACGCCATGTCCGCCGTTCTGGCTAATTTGCGAAACCGCCCGAGTCGAAACTTGAACGAGATATTCTCCACTTGTATCAAAGAACGCGACTTGAGTGCTATCGCGCGACCACGCGGGCCACGGACTGTCGGCGCTGACTTGGGTGAGCCGCGTAAATTTGCTTCCGTCCGGCGTAACGGTCCACAAGTCCCAAGGCAACCCATCTGCGTACGCGGGCTTGGCAAACAAACACAGCAGCTGTGGTGTGCAATCGCGCGTCCGCATGGAAATTCCGGGCAGGGGACGCGTGTTGGGTCCGGAAGCGGCAAATAAAATTTGTGACCCATCCGGCGCGAATTGCGGCGCCGA
The DNA here is from genome assembly GCA_004295045.1 of Chloroflexota bacterium. Lineage (GTDB taxonomy): Bacteria > Chloroflexota > Anaerolineae > UBA4142 > SHND01 > SHND01. Next base: position 175,505 of record SHND01000030.1, read on the forward strand.
AAGCATAATGAATACGTCATCCGATAAAAGCGCGCGTGCGTTTTGTCCATCGCTGTCCGCGATCCACAAGGCGGCGGTGAATGTGTCAAAGTTAAAGCGGATGAACGCGATCTGCTTGCCGTCCGGTGATTCGGTTGACATGCGCGCGTCTTGAATAATAGTTTGCGGGTCTCCACCGTCAACCGCTACGCGCATGATGCGCGAGTCCTGCTTGTTCGGCGGCACGGGCGTGGACGAGGTGTAATAAATCCACTTGCCATCCCACGAATAATGGGGCCAATTCAACATCGTCTTGTTGGTCGGCGGCAGCGCGACGGGTTCATTATTCGAGCCGTCGGCGTTCGCGCGATAAATCGCGTTTTGCGCGTTGCCTTGCGCGGTGAGACTGCTGCGAACGTACACAAACGATTTCCCATCGGGCGACCAGCCGGGAGCATCGGCGAACAATTCGGGTGAGGGTTTGATCACGGGACTCGGACTGCCGCTCGCGGGGTCTTGAATCCAAATACTGCCGTCGCCGGGCGCGAAAATAAATTTGCCGGTCACTTTTGTTGAAGGTGGCGATGGCGTTCCATTCAAAAGAGAAGAACGATTGGGCGCGCGCTCAATCGTCGCCGACGGACGCGCAAAGGGCTGTGTCGGCGTGGGATTAGTTGTGCCGCTGCACGCGGTGAGGAAAACGAACGCGCTGACGAAAAATAAAAGGGTGCGTAACATAGTGGCTGCGAGTTGGTGGAGAGAACCAAGTATAACACACTTGAAATTTCAGGTTGGCAAAGCGTTCACTTTGCGTATAATACGCTGTTGTATCCGCCGCGTGGGAGGAAATGTGCGCGGCGGCAAAGGTAGGTTATGAAACAATATGACAGCCACGCGTGATTATTATGAAATTCTTGGCGTAGATCGCGCCGCATCGGCGGATGAGATCAAACGCACTTTTTATAAATTGGCGCGGCAGTATCATCCCGATGTCAACAAGGAACCGGATGCTGCCACGCACTTTAAAGAAATTAACGAAGCGTACCAAGTTCTTTCTGATCCTGAAAAACGCGCCTCGTATGATCGCTTTGGCAAAGCGGGGGTGAACGGAAATTTTGACGCGGGCGGCTTTTCGGATATTCCGCTCAATGATATTTTTGAAACGATTTTTGGCGCGGGCTTTGGAGGCGCGCGTTCGCGCACCCGTCGCGGACCACAGCCGGGCGCGCATCTGAAAACAACGCTGACGCTTGAATTTGAAGAAGCCGTCTTTGGCGCCGACAAAGAAATTACCGTGCCGCGCCTCGAAACTTGTCCGGCTTGCAGAGGCAGTGGCGCCGAACCCGGCACATCGCCGACGCGTTGTCCGCAATGTCGCGGCACCGGTGAAGTGCGACGCGCCACCCAATCCATTTTTGGACAGTTCATCAATGTGGCGCCATGCCCGCGCTGCGGCGGTGAAGGTGAAATCATTGCGACGCCGTGCCACCAATGCGGCGGACAAAAACGTGTGCAGGAAATGCGCAAACTCGTCGTCAAAGTTCCTGCGGGCGTGGACGAAGGGACGCAAATTCGTCTGCAAGCGGAAGGCGAATCGGGCACGGGCGGCGGACCGAGTGGACATCTCTATGTTCAAATTGCCATCAAGCCGCACCCCCTCTTTCAACGCGACAATCAAGACTTGCTGTACACATTGCCTCTGAATATCGCGCAAGCCGCGCTCGGCGATGAAGTGACTGTGCCTACGCTCGATGGCGACGAAACGCTAAAGATTCCCGCAGGCACGCAGCACGGCAAAATGTTTCGCATCAAAAACAAGGGCGTGCCGAATTTGAAACGCAGTGGACGCGGGGATTTGATTGTGACCACAAACGTATTGGTTCCAACGCATCTCTCTGAAAAGCAAAAAGGTCTCTTGCGAGAGTTTGCGCGAACCCTTGATGGTCAAGCGCCGAACGAAGACAAAGGTTTTTTTGATCAAATCAAAGATGCAATCATGGGCGGCTGACTCAAACCCGAAATCTCTGGCGCAAGACGCAAGGATTTCGGGTTTTGTATATAAAGCATGAACGTCATCGAGCTTGCCATCCGCGCAGATGCAGAAAGCGCCGAAGCATTAGCCGCCGCCTTTAATGAAGATGCGTACGGCGGCGCGGTGATCGAGCAAGTCGTTACGCCGGAACGGGGCGAGACGCTCGACGCCGCGCGTCCATTCACCGTGCGCGCGTTTTTGTTAAAAGACGAAACGCTTGAAGAAAAGCGCCGCGCCATCGAACGCGCGGTGTGGGCGCTGGGCATGGTGCGTCCCGTGGGCGAACTCGAAACGCGTGAACTCGCCGAACAAGATTACGCGAACGAATGGAAAAAGTTTTATCAGGTTCTGCATGTTGGCGCGCGAACAGTGATCAAACCATCGTGGCTGGAATATGAGGCGCGCGAAAATGAAATCGTCATCGAACTCGACCCGGGAATGGCGTTCGGCACAGGGCTGCATCCGACGACGCGTTTATGTTTGGCGATGTTGGAAAAGTATGTGACGCCCGGTTGCGAAATGTTGGATGTTGGAACGGGTTCGGGGATTCTCGCCATCGGCGCGGTGAAACTCGGCGCGAAATTTGTGGATGCGCGTGACATTGATCCGATTGCCGTCGAGACCGCGCAGAAAAATGTCGCGACGAGCGGGCTTGCAAAATCTATTCATGTCGCGCGCGCGAGTGTGATGGTTGAAGCGAATCCGCAAACTTTTGATTTGGTGACCGCCAACATTTTTGCCGATACCATCGCGGAGCTGGCGCCCGCGTTGCTTCAACATTTGAAACGCGCGGGCGTGTTCATCGGTTCTGGAATTTTAGTCGAACGCGCGTATTTGGTTGAGAACGCGATGCGTGAGCAAAAAATGAAATGCATTGCAACCGCGCAAGAAGATGATTGGCTGGTGATGGTGTACCGACACAAAACGAACGACGAATAGCGAATAACGAATGCTGCATCGTTTTTTTGTTTCGCCCGCTTTAATTCAAAATGGCACGGTGCATTTCAGCCGCGCGCAGGCGCATCAACTGCGCGATGTTTTGCGAATGCGCGCAGGGGACAAAGTGATCGCGCTGGATAATTTGGGAAGTGAATATCGCGTCGTGCTGCAACATCTCGCGCGCGATGTAGCGGAAGGGGAAATCGTCGAACAACGCGCCGCGACCGGCGAGCCGCAAACGCAAATTATTTTGTATCAAGCGCTGCTCAAAGCGGACAAATTCGAGTGGGCGCTGCAAAAGGGAACCGAGATTGGAATCAGCGCGTTTGCGCCAATCGTGACAGAACGGAGCGCGCAGCAGGTCGGCAAGAACAAATTCGCGCGCTGGTCGCAGATCGTAACCGAAGCAGCGGAACAAGCGGGACGCGGTAAGCTTCCGCCTCTTTTGCCACACCAAGCATTTACGGACGCCCTCGACGCCGCATTAAAGGCGGGCGGATGCCTGCTGATACCGTACGAATTGGAAACGACGAGTGATTTAGCAAGCGCGCTGCGCGCGGCGGATGCGGCGGCGATTCATCTTTTTATCGGTCCCGAAGGTGGATTTTCGGCAAGTGAAATCGAAATTGCGCGAAACCATCATGCGCAAATCATTACGTTGGGTCCGCGCATCTTGAGAGCGGAAACGGCGGGCTTGGTTACGGCGAGCGCGATTTTTTTTGCGCGCGGTGATTTGAATCGCATTTGAACGCGTGATAGAATTTTGCCGAAAAAATTTTTCGGATTTTTACTTTGTAACTCACGTTACGCAGCAGATGTCATTTCGAGCCGTTGTGCGAGAAATCTCGCGCTGAAAATTCGAGATTTTGCCGATGAACTGCATCGGACATTACATTCGAAATGACATGCGTAAGATGAGTTTGTAATGTCATTTCGACCAGCCATCAGCGAAACGCTGGAAATGATATTCAAGAACAGCCATGTCAGAAAACGTCATCATAATTGGTTCCGGACCTGCGGGCTTGACCGCCGCGCTGTACGCCGCACGCGCGAATTTGGATCCGCTTTTGATTAGCGGAAATGAGTTCGGCGGACAGATCGCCCTCACGAACGAAGTGGAAAACTATCCCGGTTTTCCCGACGGCATCACGGGTCCGGAACTCACCGAGTTGATGAAACAGCAAGCGGAAAAATTTGGCGCGCGTGTTGAACAAGACCATGTGAGCCGGGTGGATTTTTCAAAACATCCATTCACGCTCGACACGGAAAATGGCGCGCGTTACAACGCGCAAAGCGTTATCATCGCGACGGGCGCGTCGCCGCGCCGATTGGGCGTGCCGGGAGAATTGGAATTGACCGGACGCGGCGTTTCGTACTGCGCGACGTGCGACGGCTTTTTCTTTCGCGGCAAAGATGTGGCAGTCATCGGCGGCGGCGACAGCGCGCTGCAAGAAGGATTATTTCTCACGCGTTTCGCGTCCCAAGTACACATCATCCATCGCCGCAGTGAACTGCGCGCGCAGCAAATTTTGCAGGAACGCGCGCGCGAAAATCCGAAAATCAATTTCGTGTGGGACTCGGTGGTCCAAGACATTCGCGGAAATGGGACAGTGAACGCGCTCGCCCTGGTGAATGTGCGGACGGGTGATAAAAGCGAATTGCCCGTGAACGGGGTGTTTGTGTACATCGGACATTATCCGAACACCGACTTGTTCAAAGGGCAGCTCGAGATGAATGACGAGGGCTATCTAAAAGTGGATGAACGCTTGCACACAAAAATTCCCGGCGTCTTTGCGGCGGGCGAAGCGCACGATCATGTTTTCAAACAAGCGATCGTTTCGGCAGGCTTTGGCTGCATGGCGGCGATGGAAGCGGAAAAATTTTTGGCGGACCTGGAACATGAAGGGTACGCGGCGATTTCTGAAAATGCCTCGCATTAGAATCTCTGAACAGGAAATTTATTTTGCGGTGCGCGAGAACAAAAACAGTTCTCACGCACCGTTTATTTTTATTCACGGCGCGGGCGACAGCCATCTGGTGTGGAATGGACAGCTCGCCGCGAGCGCGCGCATTGCGGACTCGTTCGCCCTGGATTTGCCGGGACATGGACGCTCGACCGGTGCAGGGCGCGCAACCATTTTGGATAATGCGCTTGTCGTGCGCGAATTTCTCGATGGCTTGGAAATTGAACGCGCGATCTTGATCGGACATTCAATGGGCGGCGCGATCGCGCAAACTGTCGCGTTGGAATTTTCGGAACGCGTCGCGGGATTGGTACTCGTTGGAACGGGTGCAAAGTTGCGTGTCGCGCTGCAATTCTTGGACGGCATCCAAAATGATTTTGAAAATACGGCGCGCCTGCTCGTCGAAAATTATTTTGCGCCCGATGCATTGCCATCGTTCAAGGAAAAAAGTTTGCGCCAACTGCTTGCGACCGGCAGTGTCGTCACATATAACGATTTTGCGGCGTGCGACGCGTTCGATGTGCGCGAACGCGTTTCCTTGATTGCTGCGCCGACGCTGGTCCTTTGCGGACGTGACGACAAAATGACGCCGCTCAAATCTTCGGAATTCCTCACACAGCACCTTCCGCACGCGCGCCTCGTCATCATCGAAAACGCGGGACACATGGTGATGTTGGAGCAGCCCGAAGAGTTTACCGGGGCGGTGACGCGATGGGTGGATGGATTGATGGATGGAGCCAAGAGCTGATGCTTGGTTCGATTGTCGAAGTGAATCATTTCCATCGGTTGGCGGGAAAACGAGTCAGTTTGCGCGCACGCTGGATTTGCGCGAATTTTGAAACCGCATATAATTAGCAACCTAATCATTAGAAACAAAATGATTGGGAAGATATGTATTGCAACGGATGCGCGCATATCTATGAAAGGCAAGCGATGAAGCATCAAGAATTTATCACGGCGGCGACCGAAATTCGCGTATTGATGGGAATGTTGACCAAGATGACGCGTCAGGAACTACAAGAGCATTTGAATACATGCGGCGTTGACATCAGTACCTTGCATCACGGCGTGATGCGACTGCTGCGCCATCACCCTTACACCATCAAAGAATTGAGTCGGCACATGCATATGGAAGCTGCCTCGCTCGTGCCGGTGGTTGACGACTTGGAACGCAAAACGTATCTTCGCCGCACCACCGATCCCAATGATCGGCGGCGCAACCCGCTGGTGTTGACGGATCAAGGTGAACAAATGCTGCACACGCTTCCCACCCTGCCCATGTCGAGTCCATTCTTTAAAACACTTCAGGAAATGGGCGATGACAAAGTCTTGGATCTATTGGCGCGTTTGCGCGAATTGGCAACAGGGATGAGTGAAAATAAAGAGATGGTTACCGAATTATCAAAGTCGGTGCGGATGCAAATGAGCAAGGCGCAGCGTTAAGACAGCCGACAGCTTTTTGCGAAAGAAACGCGCAACGATGCGGAAACATTGTGGAGTTTTCTTCATCATTGCGCGTTTCGTGTTGACCTTGCGGCTTGAAAGTGTACGATAGAGCAGCCTTTGAGCTTTTGGAATGAATCGCCAACACTTTATTCACACAATTCCGTCACTGATTGCGAACGTTTATTTGGTTGCAAGTGATGCAGGAATCATCATCGTGGACACGGGCTTTTCCAACGCCGCGCGCAATGTGCTGCGCGCCATCGAACAACTGGGACACACGCGGACGGACGTGCGCTTGATTTTTCTAACGCACGTGCACATGGATCACGCAGGCAGCGCGGCAGAGCTGCGGCGGCAGACGGGCGCGCCGATTGCAATGCATCGCGCTGATGTTGGCAAAGCGCGTGCGGGTAAACACAACATGCCCAACGGACGCGGCACGGCGGGAAAATTGTTCGAGTACGCGTTTAATGGCTTGCGCCTGCAAATGCGATATGAAGCGTTTGCGCCCGATATTTTGCTGGAAGAAGGACAAACGCTGAAAGAATTTGGCTTGAATGCGCGCGTGGTTCATACGCCCGGGCATACGCTTGGCTCGCTTTCGCTCGCGCTCGACGACGGAGTAATGTTGATCGGCGACGCATTGATCAATCAATTTCGTGTGGGGATGCCGATGTATGGCGAGGACAATGCACTCGCATACGACAGTTTGCGCAAGCTGCGCGCATTGCGCCCGCGCATGTTGTACAGCGGACACGGCAAACCTTTTTCAGGGAGCGATGTGGAACGCTATCTTGAAATTAAAGGATCGTCGGCGGAGCGAATCGGCGCATGAATGTTTTGGTGCTTGGCGCAAATGGCTACACCGGCGCGCATCTGGTCAAGGCATTGTTGGAGCAAGGGCATCGGGTGCGCGGTCTCGTGCGCGAAGTGGAACGCGGGATCGCGCTTGAAAAACTTGGAATGGAGTTGCGCGTCGGCGATGTACGCGACGAAGCCAGTTTGCGCGGCATTGGCGACGACTGCGAAATTATTTTCAATGTGGCGGCGTCGTGCCGTGTCGAGCCATCCGAATCGCGCGTAATGTTGCTCGAAGGCGCGCGCAATATTTTTCGGAATGTTGATCGCAGCGTTTTGAAAAAATATGTCTGGGCTTCGAACGTTTCGGTGTACGGCTATCCTCAAGCTACCGAGCGTTTGACCGAAGTCTCTGCGGTGAAGCCAACCTACGGACTCGGCAAAATTACGGTGGATGCAGAAAAACTGGCGCAAGAAAGCGTGCCGGCAATTGCGGTGCGCGTGGCGAGCGTGTATGGCAAGGGGCGCGATTTTATTTCGGGGCTGCGCGAAAATCGGCTGCGTTTGTTGAACGGCGGTGAAAATTGGACGAGTCGTATTCACGTGGATGATTTGGTACAAACCTTGATTTTGGCTATGGAACGCGCCCGCGCAGAGAGCGTCTATCTCGCTGCCGATGATTTACCGATCATTCAGCGCGATTTCTTTCGAGAGATTTCGACTGCGGCGGGGACTGCGATGCCGTTGAATTTGGAAGTGAACGCCGCGCGCGCGTTCGGCGTCTTTGGGCGCGCGATGAACTCTTTGTCAGGCGAACGGCAATATCAGCTCAGCGAGAACGTCATTGGGTTGCTGTCGGGAAACTATTTTTGTGTGAACGACAAGATCAAAAATGAATTGGGCGTGAAATTGAAATATCCGACTTTTCGCGAAGGGTACAAGGAGATTCTGAGTCGTGGCTGATGTTACTGCACAGCGCCGAACCATGCCCGCCTCCGGCGGGCGCGTCACGCAGACCTTTGCGGCGTTAAAGTTTTACAATTATCGGCTGTGGTTTATCGGGCAGTTGGTGTCGTTGTTCGGCTCGTGGATGCAGACGACGGCGCAGGGATTTCTCGTTTTTCAATTAACCAACTCGCCCGTCTATTTGGGATTGGTCGGTTTCGCGGCGGGCGTGCCTTCGTGGATTTTTATGTTGTACGGCGGTGTGATCGCCGACCGTTTGCCGCGCCGCACGCTGCTGATTATTACGCAATCGGCGATGATGCTGATGGCATTCATTCTCGCCGCGTTGACCTTTACAGGATTGGTTCAGCCGTGGCAGATCATCGTGCTTGCATTCGGCGTGGGCGTGGCAAATGCTTTTGATGCGCCCGCGCGTCAGGCATTCGTATTGGAAATGGTTGACCGCGAACATTTGTCGAATGCCATTGCTTTGAACTCGATGATGTTTCAAATGGCGACGGTGACGGGACCCGCCGTTGCGGGGCTCATTTACGCGTTTGTTGGTCCGGCGTGGTGTTTTTTGATCAACGGCATCTCGTATATTGCCGTCATTGTCGCGCTGCTGCTGATGAAACTCGAGCCGATGGCAGTCAAAGTGCGCGTGAAATCGTCCGTCGAAGATTTGAAAGAAGGGCTGCAATATGTGGCAACGCACAAGATTATTCGCACACTGATTTTGATTGCCACAGTCGTGAGTTTGTTTGGCTTGGCGTTTGTGACCTTGATGCCGGCGTGGGCGGTGGATGTGTTGGGCGGCGATGCGGCGACGAATGGATTGATGCAGTCAGCGCGCGGCTTGGGCGCATTGATCGGCGCGCTGATGATCGCATCGCTTGGCAATTTCAGGCATAAAGGAAAATTGTTGACGGTCGGCACATTGGTCTTTCCATTACTGCTGCTCCTCTTTGCTTTTGTGCAGTGGGTGCCGCTTTCGCTTTTGGTTCTGGTCGGCGTTGGCTGGGGTTTTATGGTGTTGTTCAATATGCTCAACACGTTGGTGCAAAATATCGTCACCGATGAGTTGCGCGGGCGTGTCATGAGCATTTATACATTGACTTTTTTTGGTGGGATGCCGATTGGCGCGTTGTGGGCGGGCGCGGCGGCGGAAAAATTCAACGAACCGATCACGGTAATTTTCGGCGCGATGATTTCCCTCGCGTTCGCCTTGTTCGTGATTTGGAAAATACCGCAAGTGAGGAAATTAGAATAGGCGCGCGTCGCGTATAGCAAATCGCTAATCGCAAATTGCGAATTGGTGATACGCCATACGCGAGACGCGAATCACAAAATGCAAGCAACACGTTCTGGAAATTTCAATGGAAATGGCGCGCAGGGCGGACACGCGGCAAGTGGGCGGGGTGGAGCTCCGAAGCAAAAAACAGATTTCAAAACGCTCGGACGCGCGGTGCGTTACATCGGACGCTATCGGTGGATTGCGTTTTTGGCGTACGGTTCATTGTTCATCGCCACCGCCGCGCAGTTGGCAGTGCCGCAGCTGGTGCAAAATATCATTGATACGATTACCACCGCGTACGGGGCAGGCGAAATTTTGAAACTGCCCGCCGCGATTCAACCCGTCGCCGCGCAGCGTCTCGGCACGACGGTTGAACAGTTGACAAAAGCGCAAAGCACCGCAAATCAAGATTTGGTCGTTGCCATGCTCGCCATTGTGGGCTTTGCAATTCTCCTAGCGATTTTTGCATTTGCGCAGTCGTTTAACGCAGAACGCGTTTCGCAAAATGTCGCGTACGATTTTCGCAGTGAATTGTTTGCCAAAATTCAGCGCCTCTCGTTCAGTTACCATGACCGCAATCAAACGGGGCAGTTGATGATTCGCGCGACCGACGACGTGGAAAAACTGCGCTTGTTCCTCGGACAGGGACTTGTCCTTGCGCTGCAGGCAGTGGTGCTGTTGGTCGCGGCGTTGATTGTATTGTGGCTGACGAATCCTTCGCTGACGTTGGTTATTCTGCCGATTTTGCCCATCGCGTTCGTCGTCTTTTTGGTGTTTGGCGCAATCACGCAGCCGCTGTTCATTCAAGTGCAAATTCGCGTCTCGGCGATGAATACGGTGCTGCAGGAAAATCTCGCGGGTTTGAAGGTGGTCAAAGCGTTTGCGCGCGAACCACAAGAACAAGTGCGCTTTGCGAAAACGGCGGACGATTTGCTGGAGCAACAACTGAAAGTCTCCCGCCTCTTTTCTTTTCTCTTTCCGATCATTTTTCTGATTGCGAATTTGGGGCAGGCGGCGATGTTGTATTTCGGTGGAGTTCAAATCATCGAAGGTACGCTGACGCTGGGGCAATGGCAAAAGTTTTCGCTCTATCTCGCATACGTCTTTTTTCCGCTGGGGCAGCTCGGTTTCATTATCAATTTGATGTCGCAAGCGAACGCGTCGGCGCACCGCATCTTTGAAATCCTCGATACGAAAAATGATGTAGAGGACAAACCGAACGCGATGACGCTGCCCGAGATTCATGGAAATGTGAAATTTGACGATGTGGTCTTTCGCTATTTCAAAGGCGGCGAGCCGGTGCTCAATCACGTTTCATTTGAAGCGAACGCGGGACAAACGATTGCCTTGCTTGGCGCGACGGGCAGCGGTAAAACGACGATCATCAATCTCATTCCGCGTTTTTATGATGCAAGCGAAGGTCGAGTGTTGATTGACGGCTACGATGTCCGTGATGTAACGCTCGAAAGTTTGCGTTCGAATATTGGTATCGTGCTGCAAGAGACAACGCTGTTCACCGGCACAATTCGCGACAATATTGCCTTTGGCAAACCTGACGCGACGCTGGAGCAAGTGATTGCGGCGGCAAAAGCCGCAGCCGCGCACGATTTCATTACGAGCTTTCCGGAGGGATACGACACGCCCGTCGGAGAACGCGGCTCGACTCTTTCGGGCGGACAAAAACAGCGCATTGCGATTGCGCGCGCCCTGTTACTGAATCCGCGCATTTTGATTCTCGACGATTCAACGAGCAGCGTCGATTTGGCAACGGAATACAAAATTCAACAAGCGTTGGACCAATTGATGAAGGGGCGAACATCCTTTGTCATTGCGCAGCGCATCAGCACGGTTGTCAACGCGGATCAAATTTTCGTCCTCGACAAGGGCAAAATCGCTGCGCGCGGCACACACGAAGAATTGTTGGAATCGTCAGAGATCTATGCGGAAATTTACAGCTCGCAATTGATGACCGATGCAGAAGCCAACGCGCCGGAATTGGCGATGGCGTAAGGGTGACGCAAGACGAATGACCGTTGACGAGTTTGTTGTGTCACGCGTCGTTCGTCCTCCGTCTTTATGGAGTTTTCACAATGTTGATGGGTCGAGAACAGCTGTTACAGCGCGAAACGATGAAACCGAAAAGCGTGAGTTCGACGCTCGCGCGCTTTTGGCAATATTTCCGCAAATTTTGGTATGTGCTACTTGCGGTCTTGTTGTTGGTCGTGATCAGTACGTGGTTTCAAGTGCTGATTCCCAATTTGACGGGGCAGGCGGTGAATTGTTATCTCACTCCGGCGACGGCAGCCGCGTTTAATCAGCAATTGATTCCCGGAGCGGGCGCAGGACAGCAAGCAGGCGCGGGTTGTTGGTACACGACGGTCAATCCGCGGTGGACGACGAGCGATTACATTGCGGGACTCGGCGGCTTGGTGCTGTTGATGGTGGGATTGTACATCGGCAGTTCGCTGCTCACGGGCGCGATGTTTTATCTGATGACGTATGCGGGGCAAAACGCTTTGCGTCAAATGCGGGTGGATGTGTTCAAACACATACAGATGCTTTCGCTCGGCTATTACACCAAACACGAAGCGGGCGATGTGATGAGCCGCATTACGAATGACGCCGATTCCATTCAGCAAGCCGTCGGTTTTCCGCTGGTCAGCGTGGTTTCCGGCTCGTTGTTGATTGTTTGGATCGCGTTCACAATGCTGTCGGATAGCTTTGTCTACGCGCTCATCAGTCTCGCCGTAGTGCCGTTCATGTTTATTGCAACGTCTTGGTTTTCGGGGCAAGCGCGCAAGGCGTATCGCAGTGTACGTTCGTCGGTTGGAGATGTGAACGCGAATTTGCAAGAGAGTATCTCTGCCGTGCGCGAAGCACAAGCATTCAATCGCGAAGATGAAAATATTCAAGCGTTCAATGAATCGAACGCGGCTTCGCGCGATGCGAGTATTCGCGCGGTGACGTACACGAGCGCGCTTCAGCCGATTCTCCAAGCGTTCGGTTTTGTTTCGCTCGCGATCGTCGCGGGCGTCGGCGGCTTGCTGTTATTAAATGGTCAGAACTTGGTGGGGACAACGATAACGCTTGGTCTGATTGTTGCTTTTATCGGATATACGCAGCGGTTCAATATGCCCGTTTCGCAAATCGCAACTTTGTGGACAAATATCCAAAGCGCCATTGCGGGTGGCGAACGGATTTTTGGTTTGCTCGATACCCAACCGGACATCGAGGACAAACCGAACGCGAAACCGATGCCTGAAATTCGAGGGCGTGTGGTGTTTGACCATGTGTTTGCCGAGTATGAACAGGACCAGCCCGTTTTGCGCGATGTGAATCTCGTCGCGGAACCGGGACAAACGATTGCGATTGTGGGTCCGACGGGCGCGGGCAAAACGACAATCGTGAATCTCATTCCGCGTTTTTATGATGTGACTCGAGGCGCGGTGACGATTGATGGCATTGATGTCCGTGATGTGACCGCCCCAAGTTTGCGCCATCAAGTTGGCGTGGTCTTGCAAGATTCCTTTTTGTTCAGCACAACCATCAAAGAAAATATTCGTTATGGCAGACCCGACGCCACAGATGAAGAGGTGTACGCCGCGGCAGAGCTGGCGCACGCCGATACGTTCATTGATCGCATGCCTGAGGGATACGATACCATGTTGGGCGAACGCGGCAGTGGTCTCTCGCTGGGGCAGCGCCAACTCATCGCCATCGCGCGCGCCGCGTTATCGGATCCGCGCATTCTGATTCTCGATGAAGCGACGTCGTCGGTGGACACGCGGACAGAACGCCTGATTCAAGGCGCGTTGGAAAAATTGCTGCGCGGGCGCACCTCGTTTGTGATTGCGCATCGCCTTTCGACGATTCGACATGCTGACATGGTGTTGGTGTTAAAGGATGGACAGATCATCGAACGCGGCAAGCACGATGAGTTGCTCAAAAAGGGTGGCTTCTATTACGACCTCTACATGAGCCAATTCCGCCGCGACATTGATTTTCAAACTGTGGAACCCGCGCCGCAATTGCAGCCCGCGTAAATTTTGCAACAGTAAAGTCACTAACCATGTCACCTTACAACACTCCCGTAACGCTGCAGGGCAAATGGGCGCGGCTCGAACCGCTCACGCTCGACCATGCGCCGCAATTATTCGATGTCGCGCGAGATGACGAGATTTGGCGATACATGCCTGTTCCCACCCCAAAAAGTGTGGACGACGTGTGCGCGTGGATTCAAGATGCTTTGAATCTTCAAGCACACGGATTATTTTTGCCGTTTGCGATCATTGACCGCGCGACAGAGAAAGCGATTGGCAGTACGCGCTTTCTTGACATTTCTGAACATAACCGCCATGTCGAAATCGGCTGGACGTGGCTCGGCAAAAATTTTTGGCGCACGCCTCTCAATTCCGAGTGCAAATATCTCTTGCTCCGTCATGCGTTCGAAACTCTCGGCTGCATCCGCGTTTCGTTCAAGACCGATTTGCGCAACGAACGCTCGCAGCGCGCGATTGAACGGCTCGGCGCGGCGCGCGAGGGAATTTGGCGGCGTGTGGTTGTCATGCACGATGGCTACCAACGTTCGAGCGTGTTTTATTCCATCCTCGACGACGAGTGGGCAAAGGTCAAAGCGGGGCTGGAAGAAAAAATAAACGCGCCGCATTGAAATTCGATATAATTGAACGAAAAAGTCCGAAATCATACAACAGAGGTTTCTCGTGTCCGATCAACTTTCTCTCATGGCAGTTTACGCGCATCCCGACGATGAACAAGGGGTCAGTGGTTCGCTTGCAAAATACGCGCGGCAGGGCGTGAATACAACGCTCATTTGCGCGACGCGCGGCGAAGTGGGCGAAATCGCGCCGGGCGTGCAAGCGACGCCCGAAACGTTGGGGCAAGTGCGCGAGGGCGAAATGCGCTGCGCCGCCGCGAAAATTGGCTTGCGCCATTTGTATTTTTTGGATTATCGCGATTCAGGGATGGTCGGCACGCCGGAAAACGATGATCGCCGGAACTTGCATCAAGCAAGTTTGATGGAGGTCACTGAAAAAGTGGTCCGCATTGTGCGCGAACAGAAACCACAGGTGATGGTGACCTTTGACGCGTGGGGCGGATACGGACATCCTGATCACATTCAGATTCACAAAGCGGCGTTGATGGCATTTTGGATGGCGGGCGACGCGCGTATTTTTCCAGAGCAGTTGACGAATGGTTTGCAGGCATGGACGCCGCAAAAATTGTATTTCAACGTTTGGCCCCGCTCGCGTTATGCGCGCTTTGCCGAATATCTGGAACGAGAGGGCAAGGAAATTCCCGAATGGCTCGCCAATTTCGGCGCGCGCGCCACACCGGAGGATGTCATTTCAACTCGTATTGAGGTCGCGGAATTTGCAAAATTGAAATTGGAATCGTTACAATGCCACGCGTCCCAACTTGGACCCAATACGATCTTTCGCCAAATTCCGCAAGAGTTGTGGCTCGACATGGTAAAGCAAGAAACGATGATCTTGGCGGAATCGCGCACGGGGCGTGTGAGTGATGAGACGGATTTGTTTGAGGGGATTACCTGATGTTTGGCGAACCAATCATTCACATCATTGTTTCGCGCGCAACTCCTGAGCAAATCCACGACATGTCATCGTTTTATGGAACCGTTATCAAAGTTGCGGTGGATATTGAGAAACGTGTTCTCGCCGGAGGCGGAGAGATGCATGCAGATTGCGAAGCAGCATTGCTCCAAATCGGAAGTCGAAATGATGACATTTGGGGCGCGAATTGGACGCCGAGTGAACAAAAAATTGAATATGAGGCATTGCTCAACATTCGAGCAAGACAAAACAATCGAACGATGTTTCTTCAAGACCCCGCGCGGCGCGAACGCGTACGACAGATTGTTACAGAACTCTTGGGAGGGATAGAGCCGTGAGAGATTGGGAAAATCTAAGAGCGCGTTATTTGCGTGATCACGTTCCGATTCGATTGGGTGGAGTTTCGGCAAATCTGGCGCGTGTGCGATCATATTCTTTGAATCAAGACCAGGATAAATTTGTAGAGATGATGATTGACGAAAGCAAGCATTTCATCGAATGGACTGTCTTGGATGCTGCCCCTGAAATCCAATCGGAACTTGTAGACCTTCAAATTCAGCTTGCGGTTTGGCAGCGAAACTGGCTACTGATTCGGGATGATCCAAGTCGTCGTTTTGCAGTGGCGATGCTCGCTGCAAAGTGGTCAGAACGAATTCTCGATTTATCAGGATTATTGAACGACGAAACGTATGAAAAATACAATATCCCGCGCCGGTAACTGAATTTATTGACCCGTTTTCTTTGCCAAACTTTGGCTCACTGAGGACGGGTTTTATTTTCATATTCGCTTAAGGTTGCACGCGTATTCTCTACGGGAAATCCTGCCCATTTGGGGGATGCGGAATGTGGCAAGGTTGTATCACAATGAACAATGTAACTTGGAAAAAAATTGGTTGGGGCATGATGGCGATGGGCGCGGCGGCGGGAATTTATGCCGCGCTGCGCTACGGCAATCGCTTTTTAGATCAATTTGAAGATACTCTGCAAGATGCGAGCGCCCCGGGCGATTTTTTCAAGACCTCCGCCGGTTGGCGAATCCATTATACGGTGCGAGGCGAAGGTTCGCCTGTCGTGATGATTCACGGCTTTTTGGACTCGCTGCAAACGTGGCGGCGGAACGCGGACGTGCTGGCGCGCAATCATCGCGTTTACGCGATTGATGTTTTGGGATTCGGTTCCTCTGACCGCGTACGCGAGCCAATCTATACTTTGAAACAGCAAGCGGCGCTCTTGAAAGAGTTCTTTGACGCGCATCAAATTGAAAAAGCGGATGTAATTGGGCATTCGATGGGCGGCGCGTTGGCGCTGCAGTATGCGTATGATTTCCCCGACTCAGTTCACAAACTGGTACTCATTGCGCCGGCAACGTACCTCTATAATGCGTTCCCGCGCAATGGATTCAAGGCGGTGCCGCGTCCAATCACGCGCGGCGTCTTGGGCATTTACGAAAAGATGCAAGGAGATCGCGCGAATCCGGTGCGGCTTGCCTACGGTGATCCGGAACTTATCACGGAGGATTCAATCCAAATTCGCAATCGCATGATGCATGTGCGCGGTCAGCACGATGCGCTCATCTCGATGAGCAAATCAAAACGCGAAGCGAATGTGCCACAGGAACTGCACAAGATAGATGTGCCAACTTTGATCGTTTGGGGCAAAAAAGATCGCATCGTACCCGCATCGCACGCCACCAAACACCTGCGCGCAATGCCCAACGCGCGTTTGGAATGGATCGAAAGCGCGGGACATTTACCGCATGAAGAAAATCCCAAAGCAGTGAACGAGTTGGTAGAAAATTTTTTGGATGAACCGCAGCATTTGTCTGCCCCCAATTTCGAATGAATAAAACACGCGAAGCCGAAGCATTGGACGCCTATTCGTCGCTGGTCAATTTTGCGGCGGAACGCGTTGGACCTGCGGTTGTCAAGATCGAAACCAAAGTGGCGCACGCGCGCGGAAAAGATCGAGGACAAGGTCAGGGTAGCGGCGTCATCTTTCGTCGCGACGGACAGATTCTGACGAACGCGCATGTTGTGGAAGGAGCGCGCGCAGTGCGCGTGGTCCTCGCGGATGGGCGACAATTTGAAGCTGGCGTACTCGGCACAGACCGCGCGCATGACATTGCCGAAATTCGCATCGGCGCGCGCAATTTGCCTGTGGCAGAGTTGAGCGAGCGTCCGCTCAAAGTGGGACAGCTCGTCGTTGCGGTTGGAAATCCATTCGGCTTGGGCTGGACGGTGACATCCGGTGTCGTGAGCGCGTTGAATCGCGAATTACCCAATCCGCGCGGCGGCAAGCTGACCGATTTGATTCAAACCGATGCGCCGATCAATCCCGGTTCCAGCGGCGGACCGTTGGTAGATTCGCAGGGGCGCATTGTGGGAATTACGACGGCGATTGTGCCCTTTGCGCAAGGACTGGGCTTTGCGGTGCCGACCTCTACCGCGCTTCGCATTCTCGGCAAGTTCATTGTGCCCGAACGATCCACCTCAGCCCTTTCCTTGGGTTTGGGCGGCACGCAAACGAACATCGCCGAATGGATTGTTACGCGCAATCGGTTGCCAAACAAAGAGGGCGTCTTGGTGCTGGAAATTAAACCTGACAGCCCTGCCGCCAAAGCCAGTTTGAAGTTAAATGACGTGATCGTTGATGTGAATGGCAAAGCCGTTCGCACACCGCAGGATATGGCAAAAGAACTAGAGCAATTCAAGGGTGGGGATACGGTTTCAGTGGGATTTTTGCGTGACAGTACAAAGCGCAAAGTGACAGTGACGCTGAATGACAAGCAGAACGTTGGAACGTAAATAGAGTGAACAGGTCAACTGTGACCTATTTGTTTCGCTTTGCACAAAAAGTCTGATATAATTTGTCTGGACTGCGACATGTGCAGCGCGATTCTGCCAAATCAAGCTGTCAATGCTATGATGCTGTGGCAGAAAAAGGAACGGTGTTTCAAGCATGAATCCAAACAATCAATGGTATCGCAATGGGCTGGTCTATCTGCTAATAATTGTGACCCTTGCCGCCCTCGCGTTCAATATCTTTCAAAAGCCGAGCCAAACCAAACAGATCCAAATCAGTGAATTGGTGACGTTGATCAAAAATGGCGAGGTGAGTAAAACGTCGGTGAATGGGTCTACGATCACCGTCACGTACAAGTCTGATGGCAAACAAGCGCAGGCATCGCTTGGGCGCAATCAAAACGTCTCGTTTGAAGACACAATGCGCGCGTACGGTGTAACCCCCGAACAATTGGTTGCAGCCAGTGTCGTCTATGACAATCCGCCCCAGTGGGACAATATCATCGCGTTGTTGGGAACGATTCTGCCATTTCTTTTGATTGGTGGTCTGTTCTTTTTTCTGATGCGCCAAGCCCAATCGGGTAACAATCAAGCCCTCTCGTTCGGCAAGTCGCGCGCGCGCATGTTCAGCGGCGACAAGCCCACCGTCACGTTTGCGGATGTCGCGGGCGTCGAAGAAGCGAAAGCGGAATTGGCAGAAGTGGTCGAGTTCTTGAAAGAGCCGGATAAATTTACCGCGCTCGGCGCGCGCATTCCAAAAGGCGTGCTGCTCGTCGGTCCTCCGGGAACGGGTAAAACGCTTTTGGCGCGTGCTGTCGCCGGCGAAGCGAATGTTCCATTCTTTAGCATCAGTGGTTCGGAATTTGTTGAAATGTTTGTCGGCGTTGGCGCAAGCCGCGTGCGCGATTTGTTTGACACGGCAAAACGCAATTCCCCCTGTATTGTCTTTGTGGATGAAATTGATGCAGTGGGTCGCCATCGCGGCGCAGGACTCGGCGGTTCGCACGATGAGCGCGAACAGACGTTGAATCAAATTTTGGTCGAGATGGATGGTTTCGACACGGACACGAATGTGATCATCATTGCGTCCACAAACCGTCCTGACATTCTCGACCCCGCCTTGCTCCGCCCCGGTCGTTTTGATCGCCGCGTAGTTTTGGACCGTCCTGACATGGTGGGACGCAAAGCGATTTTGGAAGTGCATACGCGCGGCAAGCCGTTGGGCGATGACATCAATCTTGTGGCTGTCGCAAAATCCACGCCGGGCTTTTCGGGCGCGGACATTGAAAACTTGGTTAACGAAGCGGCGATTCTCGCGGCGCGTCGCAACAAAAAAGCAATCACGATGGCAGAAATGCAAGAAGCGGTCGAGAAGGTGATTGCTGGACCCGAACGCAAGAGCCGCGTCATCAGTGAAGACGAAAAACGCGTCATCGCCGCGCACGAAGCGGGACACGCCATTGTGATGCGGATGCTGCCAAACTGCGATCCGGTGTACAAAGTTTCGATTGTTTCGCGCGGGATGGCGCTCGGTATCACAATGCATCTCCCCGAAGATGATCGGTATCTGATGCGCCGCGCGAAATTCTTGGATGACATGGCGGCATTGCTCGGCGGACGCGCCGCAGAACAAATCACCTTTGGTGAAATCACAACCGGCGCGTCGAACGATCTCGAACGCGTAACGGATATGGCGCGCTCGATGGTCACGCGCTACGGCATGAGCGATAAGCTCGGTCCGCGCACTTTCGGCGATCGCGAAGAGTTGGTTTTCCTCGGACGCGAAATTTCCGAACAACGCAATTATTCGGAACAAGTCGCGCAAGACATTGATTCCGAAGTGCGTCGTCTCGTGACAGAAGCGTACGACCGCGCGGCAGAGATTCTCACGAAATATCAACACAAGCTCGTTGAACTGTCAGACCGTCTGATCAAGACAGAAACGGTGGATGCGGCAGAATTTGAAGCAATGTTCGCCGATGCGCCGCAGTTCGAACGCCCGCGTTACATTCCAATTCTTACTGGCACAACCACGCCCGCGCCACAGCAAAAACCTGAAGCGCCCTCCTCGCCCGAACGCGGCGCGCTGCCTCCGCTTGCACCGTCGCCAGCATGATTCGATTTTTGAATCACGCATACATGCGCGAAAATAAATTGTGAGTAGAATAGCCGAGTGGCGCAAAGCTGCTCGGCTTTTTTGTAAGGAAGATTTTGATGAACGGAATCGTTGTCGGTCTCGTCGGTGAATCATCAGAACTCGTCACAACGGAAAACACCGCCGCACATTGGAAAAGCGGACTCGTCGCAGGTTTTGCAACGCCTGCGCTGATTGCGCTGATGGAAAATGCGGCGTTCAACGCGGTCAATGATGTATTGGCAGTCGGTCAAACGACCGTCGGCATCCAAGTGAACGTCAAACATCTCGCCGCGACGCCAGTGGGCATGAAGGTGCGCGCCCGCGCGGAATTGGCACAAGTTGATGGACGCAAATTGTTTTTCAACGTCGAAGCGTGGGATAAAGTCGAAAAAATTGGCGAGGGGACGCATACGCGGGTCGTGGTGGATTTGGAGAGATTTGAAAAGCGGATGAGCGAGAAAATTGGAGAGACCAAGAACGAATGACCTGCGACGAATAACTGTTTCGTTTTCGTCGTCCGTCGTCCGTCCTTTGTCCGGTTATGAATCAACCCGAACGGTTTGAACAATTAGCAACCGCATATTTTGAATCCTCCTATCGCGCCTCGCCGACCTCCGCGACCGATTTGGGCATTCACGAATACGACCATTTGCTCGATGACATGTCGCAAGCGGCGATTCGAACGCGCATTGCGGAATTGAAAACCTTTCGCAAAAAATTTCGCGCGCATGGAACGCGCGGCTTGCAAAACGGCGCGACGACAGACTTGGCGCTGATCCAAAATGACATTGAAGTCGAATTGTGGTTTTTGGACGATACGCGGGATTGGGAAACTGACCCGTCGTATTACGTTGCCGACCCGTTTTTTTCCATTTTTCTGCTCGCCTCGCGCGACTTTGCGCCGATTGACGAGCGCGTTGAAAATCTCACGGCGCGACTGGAACAAGTTCCTGACCTGCTGAGCGCCGCGCGCGCAAATTTGAAAAATCCACCGCACATTCTCACCGAAATTGGCATTGAGGAAACGTTTGGCGCGATTGAATTTTGCGAAACATTGATCCCACAGCTTGCCCAAGAGCTAAAACCTACGCAAAAATTGCAGCGCGCCGTGAAAAATACGCGTTCGGCATTGCGCGCCTTTCTGGTGTATTTGCAAGATGATTTGACGCTGACGTCAACGGGAAAACTCGGCATCGGGTCGAAACAGTACGCGAAAATTTTACGGAACGAACACATGCTGCCTTACACGATCGCGCAAGTGGTGGCGATGGGCGAGCGTGTGTTTCAAGCAACCGAACGCGAACTCGCGGCGTGGGCAAAACGCATTGATAAAACAAAATCGTGGCGCGAAATTATAGCCAAAGCGCGCACAGAATTTCCCGCGCGGCATCGTTTGTTGCCCGCGTATCGCCATGAAGTAAAACGCTTGCGCGAATTTGTGCGCGAGCGCGATTTAGTAACGCTGCCGCCGGAAGATTGCCAAGTGGTCGAGACGCCGCCGTTCGACCGCGCGCTGAATAGCTTCGCCGCGTACATCGCGCCCGGTCCGTTTGAAAAAAATCAGCGCGGACAATTTTGGGTGACGCCGATTGATACGACCGCGCCGCGCGCGCAGCAAATTGAACAACTCGAAGCGCACTGCAATTATTTGTATCCTGTCACCGCCGCGCATGAAGCGTATCCGGGACATCACGTCCAACTCGTGCGCGCGAATCAAGTCGGTTCGCGCTGGCGTAAACATTTTTCTTCGTCCATTTTCGCGGAAGGGTGGGCGCTCTATTGCGAAGAATTGATGAATCAAGCGGGCTATTATTCCGACCCGCGTATGCGTTTGTTTCAACTGCAAGACCGTTTATGGCGCGCCGCGCGCGTAATCACCGAAATCGGAATACACTGTTACGATTCGAGTATGGACGACGCCGCGCGTTTTCTGGTGGACAAGGTGGGTCTCTCGCGCGCCGCCGCGCGCGCGGAAACGCGCCGCTATATCGCCGAACCCGGTCAACCCATGAGTTATCTCATCGGCGAACTCGAAGTGGAGCGCTTGCGCAAAAAATTCAAGCGACTGCCTCTGAAAAAATTTCACGATTTACTTTTGGATTCAGGAACTATTCCGTTTGTGTTGGTGGAAAGAGAAATGGAGTTGAAAGTTGAAGGTTCAACCTTCAACTTTCAACCTTGAACTATTCAACAATGAAAGATTTATCCGCCCGTATTCTCAACATGGCGCAAATGCGCGGCGCATCGTACTGCGATGTGCGCGTGGTGAATCGAATCACGCAAATGCTCGCGGTCAAAAATGGACGCGTGCAAGAATTGACGCAAAGCGAGTCGCAAGGGTATGGCGTGCGTGTGATTGCCGACGGCGCGTGGGGTTTCGCCGCCTCTTCGCGGGACGATTTCGCGGATGTAGATGCCACGGTGAATCGCGCTCTGCAAATTGCGCGCGCAAGCGCATTGACCAAATCGCGTAACGTGAACTTGGGAGCGCCGGAGGTGAACAAGGGAACCTATCGCTCCGCGTACAAAATGGACCCGTTCATGATTTCTATGTCGGACAAAATCAATTTGCTGCTCAAGGCGGACGAAGCGATGCGCGGCGTGAAAAAGAATGGCGCACATCTCGTTACGACAGCGGAATTGGTTTTCGTGCGCGAAGACAAATCGTTTGCGTCCAGTGAAGGCGCGTTGATTCAACAAGAGAACATTGAAAGCGGCTGTGAGCTTCAAGTCTTTGCAACGGATGAGGCGGGCGATGTGCAATCGCGCACCTATCCGTGGGGACGGCATCAGCAAACGCGCGGTTTTGAATTTGTGCTGGAACAACAGTTGGTGGAGAACGCGCCGCGCATTGCCGAAGAAGCGATCATGCTGCTCACCGCCGATGTTTGTCCCGCCTATGACGCGACGACAGTCATTTTGAGCGGCAATCAGGTCGCGCTGCAAGTACATGAATCGTGCGGACATCCGATTGAACTCGACCGCGTGCTAAAACAAGAGGCATCGTTCGCAGGCACTTCGTTTCTTACTCTCGACAAATTAAATAATTTGCAATACGGTTCCGAACTTGTCAACATCACTGCCGACGCGACCATTCCCGGCGGACTCGGCACTTTCGGTTATGATGATGAAGGTGTTCCAGCACAGCGCGCGGAAATTGTGCGCGACGGGCGCTTTGTCGGATACATGACGAATCGCGAACTCGCCGCGGAGTTGAATCTCGGACGTTCAAATGGGACGATGCGCGCGGAAAATTGGAATCGCACGCCGTTGATTCGCATGACGAATATCAATTTGCTGCCGGGGACGTGGAAACTCGATGAGCTCATCGCCGACACCGATGACGGAATTTATTTCGACACGAATCGCTCGTGGAGCATTGACGACAAACGCCTGAATTTTCAATTTGGCACGGAACTCGCGTGGGAAATCAAAGGCGGCAGGAAAACGCGCCTCTTGAAAAATCCGATTTATACCGGCGTCACGCCAAACTTTTGGCGCTCGTGCGATGCGATTTGCGATGAATCCGAATGGGTTGTGTGGGGCACGCCGCGCTGCGGCAAAGGACAGCCGCCGCAAACGATTCGCACCGGGCACGGCGCAAGTCCGGCAAGATTTCGGAACGTCAAAGTTTTTTCAAAGAGCTAAAAATAATAAACGGAAAGCGGAAGGCGAAAAGCTAAAGGCGCAGTAGATTTTATTTTTGACTTTAGCTTTTAGCTTTGTACTTTTGACTTGTGTTAGGTTACGAAAAGCTCAAACAACTCGCGGACACCGCGCTCACTCACTCCAAAGCCGACCAAACTGAAATTGTTTTGCAGACGGTGGACTCGTCGTTGTCGCGTTTTGCGAACAATACGATTCATCAAAACGTATTTGAATCGAATGCCACCGCGCGCGTGCGCGTAATCTTGGGCAAGCGCACCGGCGTAGCGGCATCGAATGATCTTTCGGCAGAAGGCATTGCGCGTACGGTCAAGATGGCGCGCGCGATCGCTCAGGCGCAAACTGAATCGCCAGCCAATGCGCCCCTTCCCGAATCCGCGCCTGCGCCGCGCGTGGACGCCTTTGTTCAGCGGACGGCGGATTGTTCGCCCGAAACGCGCGCGCATCTAATTTCAAGATTGTGTAAACAGGCGGCATCGCAAAAATTGATTGCGGCGGGCGCGTTTCGGACTGACGCGTATGAAATCGCGGTCGCCAACTCTCTGGGCGCGTTTCAATTTCATCAAGGCACGGTTGCGGACTTGCACACGGTGGTGATGAATGAAGCGGGAACGGCGTCCGGCTATGCATCTGCCTCGTCGCCCGATGTGCGCGCGGTGGATGGCGATGCGGTTACGCGGACTGCGATTGACAAGGCGCTCCGCTCGCAAAATCCAATCGCGCTCGCGCCCGGCGAATATACGGTAATTCTCGAACCTGCGGCGGTGGCGATGATGCTGCAATATCTCGCGTGGCACACCTTTAACGCGCTGGCGGTGCAGGAAGAACGTTCGTTTGTGCGCGGGAAACGCGGCGAGTTGCTGTTTAGCCCACTTGTGAATTTGTACGATGATGGCGCAGCGCTTGACGGTTTTCCTTCGCCATTCGATCACGAAGGTGTGCCGCGTCAGCGTGTGGCAATGATCGAGAATGGAGTTGCGCGCGATGTCGTGTACGACACTTTCACCGCGCGCCGCGATAACGTGCAATCTACAGGGCATTCGCTGCCCGCGCCGAACGTACAAGGTCCGCTGGCGCGCAATCTATTTCTCGCAGCCGGCGACAAAGCGCTTGCGGAAATGATTGGCTCGGTGCAGCGCGGTATCTTGATCACGCGTTTTTGGTACACCCGCGTCGTCGCGCCGCTTAACGTGATGATGACAGGTTTGACGCGCGATGGAACGTTTTTGATCGAGAATGGACAGCTGTCATTGCCCGTCAAGAATCTGCGCTTTACAACTTCGTACATTGAAGCGTTGAAAAATATTGGCGCGGTTGGACGTGATACGCAATTGGTCCGCGATGAATGGTTCGGCATGAATTTTCGCGCGCCTGCAGTGATGGTGGAACGCTTTAATTTCACCGGCGTGACCTGATGACGACGGAGGATGAAAAATATGGCTGAGCGCCGCACAGCGGCGCTCTTTTTATTCTTTGACTCGAACCTTAAAATTTTGACGCGCTGCTGTAAATCGCTTGACATTTACACGGAATCGTGTAAGATGTGAGTGATACACGATTCCGTGTAAATCTAAATTAGGTGGTCTAACATGGCAGCATATTCTCTGGACACGCTTTTAAATCGTTGGGGCTTGCATCAACTCACGCCTGAACAAGCCATCGGTCAAATTCTGCTGATTCTGCATGAACTCGAACCGCGCATTTTGCGGCTCGAACAAGCCATCACGGCGCCGCGCGTTGCGGCGCCTCCTCCGCCTCCGCCGCCCGCAGTCGCTCCAACTCCTACGGCAAACCCGCGCAAACGCAAGCCGCGTCGTCGTGTCGGCTAAAATGCTCTTGACATCCTACACGCGCGCGTGTAGGATGTTTGCATGACAACCCAACGCAAGAAAAAACAAACGACTGTCAAACCAAAAACGCCGCGCCGTCGCCCGGGACCGCGCAGCAAGCCGCTTGTCAGTGCGTCAAGTAAAACGATGGAATGGAATGACGAAACCATCCGCGCGCTGCGCGAACATTTGCAGTTGACGCAAGCCCAAATGGCGCAAGAGCTGGGAACGCGCCAACAGACGATTAGCGAGTGGGAAGTGGGGATGTATAAACCGCGCGGGGGAATGGCACGGCTGCTAACAATTGTGGCGGAACGGGCGGATTTTGTTTATGACGCGAGAGCGGGGGAGAAAGAGAAAGAATAGT
Organism: Chloroflexota bacterium; assembly: GCA_004295045.1. GTDB lineage: Bacteria > Chloroflexota > Anaerolineae > UBA4142 > SHND01 > SHND01. Next base: position 201,293 of record SHND01000030.1, read on the forward strand.
TCAGATTTATGAAAACCAGCGTTTCAATACCTCAACTTACGTGGTATATGAGAGAAGGAAAGATAATCCAATGGTACAAGTCCGTTGGTGAGGAAGTCAAGAAAGGTGAGATAATATGTGAAATAGAGACTGATGAATCGTTCGCAGAGTTATCCGCTCCAACTGATGGAGTACTCTCCCAAATTCTTGTCGAATCTGGCAATACTGCTGCGGTGCATATTCCTATTGCAGTCATTACTCGGCCAGATGTTATTTCGCCGACCGTATATTCGGTTCCTCGCGCTGTAACGAATGAAGCTCTCTCAGCTCGAGGGGACATCCCAGGTCCGAAGTCCGACAATCTAAAGAATGGAGCTCCCATGGAAAACCAAGATGTCACACACTTGATCGAAAGACTTGAGCTTTTTGAAGAAAGGATAGGAGTTGGTCTTGAGGGACTTTTTGCTAAATGGAATTTGTCTACAGGAGCTATTAGAGTAACCGGCGAGATTCACGCTCATTCGGGTACAGTGATTCCAAAAGACCTCAAAATCGTCGTATCAACCCACGACGATTCTGGAAGGGTGATTGGAGTCAATGAGCATTATTTACTCAAAGATAAGTTTTTTGGACTTGAGGCTTTCGAAATATCCGTAAAGACATCTAGTCTGCCGTCAAAGATTCGACTATATCCAAAGGTTTGGTGATGAATGACCTCTTTTTTTGACCCTGTGCGTTCGGCGCTTTTACACGAGGCCCAACAATCACCAAAATTGCTTTCAGATTTAGCGGGATTGGAACAGTACATAGCCGAAAGTTACGACAGTCGCTCATTCGCCGAATTATTGCAGAATGCAGATGATGCAGGCGCATCGAGGTTCTTGATTCAACGTGTAGGCGATTACCTCCTCGTTGCGAATGACGGGCGGCAATTCACCCAATCTGATTTCGAGAGCCTTTGCCGCAGTGCAGCTTCTTCCAAAGTGCGCGGCAGCAGTATCGGATTTCGCGGCATTGGTTTCAAATCAGTCGTTGGTCTGGCGAACACCATTTATCTTTATAGCGGAGACCTTGCTGCGTGTTTTTCGCGCGAAATGACGCGCAGAGAAATACCCCAAGCAACCCGCGTGCCACTCGTACGCATTCCCCACGCTGTTCCAAGCGACGAATCTAGATCATTCCATCAACCAGTTGCAAAACTGCTTGAACAAGGATTCAGTACGGTCTTTGTTTTTGGAGACCTTGTCGCGCATGGAATCGAATCAGAGTTTGAATCGTTTGATGCGACCTCGTTGTTATTTCTCAACAACGTGCGCCAACTTGAACTTTGCACCAACACCGAGGAGCTCTTTACCGCGCGGAGAGAAAAAATAAACGAGCATACGACCCAAGTGCGACTTGCGACGTCCCTAGAAACGCGCAGTTGGACGTTGCGCCGAAACCATGACGTGACTCTGGCATTTGCGCACGATAAATCTGGGATTATCGCGTTGCGGGAACAAGATGCAGTGGTTCACGCATTTTTACCCACGCATGAACCGACAGGTTTCCCAATCAAGATAAACAGTGATTTGAACACAGACCCTTCTCGAACGCGGGTGGTTCTCGATGACGAAACGCGTCGTGCCATTGAACAAATTGCTGATTTGATTCTCGAGCTCTTGTACGATTGTTTGGAAAACCCAGCTGCGGATGCCATCAAGATGCTTGGTGGGCTTGTGCCGTTCTCTGACCCGCGCACCATTGCATTTCAGAAAAAATCTTTTAGGACAGAACTCTTGCGCGTACTCAAGGAACGTGTTCCCTCACATCTCCTGTCAATCCGCTTGCGCCCGAATTGGTTGAACGCGGCGGATTTTCGACATCTTGCCTCTTTGTCTGGAATTGAGACGCTTGCTCCCGATGTTGAAGGTGTAAACGGCATCTTGGGTTTGTTGCGTCATTTGGGGCTCACTGAGGTAACATACGCCGAGCTTTCCGCAAATCTTTCAAGCGCAAATCTGTCGCTGAATGGGAGCGCCGAATTTGTTTCGTATTTGGTAAATCGTTTCGGCACAAAACAGATTGCTCTCAAAGAGATTTCACCTTTAGCAAAAATATGGTCCGTTGACGGCAGCATTTGTTCCCTTGATGAAGCTGTGCGGCTCGAAAAACCATTAGATGAGCGTTTTGTTGACCTGGTCCTCGAAAAGTCAGCCAGCAGGCAAGAGATGAGCCGATTGATCGAACGACTTACGAATTCAGAATCCGCGTCCAGGTTGCTGCCCCCAAAATCATCAACAAGTTCAGACTCAGACAAACAAGGCACGCCTAGCCGCAAGACCGAAAAGGGCATTACGGATTCACAACAGAAAATTACCCTCAAACGTTGGCGCAGCGCCGAGCAACATGTCATGGAGGTATTGACGGCAAAAGGTTGGCAGGTTTCCGATGTAAGTCGCCAAAACATTGGCTATGATATTGAGGGATACACAGCAAGCGGTCAACAAAATCATATTGAGGTCAAGTCGCTTGACTATGTGGGACAACCGTTCACACTCACAAGCAACGAGGAGGCGGTTGCCAGAGAAAAAGGGGAAAATTATCTGATTGCGTTAGTATGGCATGACACTGTCGACATTCAGATCGCGTTAATTCCTGACCCCGCCAAGAATCTAAAATTCATTCGGCAATGTCGGCAATGGGTTTGGGAATGTTCCACATACGATTTTGACCCTGAGACCTTTGCCGTTGAATAAGTCGAAACTGATGGTTGGAGGATAACTTATGCGAAGGCGGAACGAAACCCGACAAGCCACGCTTCAATTGTTTTTTCTGGAAAACTCTGACAAAGATCAGGCGGCTTGGGTTCGGGCGAGTACTGGAAGAGAAGCTTGTATCAGTTTGTCCAAGACAACCGATATTCCTATTGTTGTGCTGAATGATTATGGATGGGTGCAATTTCCAGAAGAGCATAAACACACAAATCATGAGGTACGTCCTTCCCCGTATTGGGAATATCAACGTGGTTTGTACGGAATCGCTGACCTCAGAAGTTTTCCCGCATTTGTCCGATCGTTAAGCGAGAGTACCGTCCCACGTCGCGAAGGACAAGTCAAAAAGGGACGCGAGTTTGACCGATTGGCTGACAACAGCTTCAAGAGCATTGTACCTGTTAAAGTGATAGGAGATGCGAAGATTTTTCACAGCGGTTATCGTGACCCATATTCCATTCATGCAAATCAGATGAGCGGATTTCAGGGGAACTTGAGCACTGTAGAATCAAGAAAGGCAGCTATTTTAGAATTGGCAGATGGAGAGTCAGAAAATCATGCCATCCCGAAAATGGGCGATTTTGTAAAAGTAAAAATGAAAGGCAATGAAGGTGATTACATTGTGCTTGCTAGCGTGACTGGGATTGCTCTCGTCGTTCATGTAGTTAGTATTGAGAAAGTGCAAATAGGCGCATCTAGACAATGAGTACTGACGTGTCGAAAAAGTAATCCGCCATCACTCGTACGCCCATTCCTCGCGCAGTTGCCGCACGATTTGTACGGCACTGCCAGCGGGTTCACCCGCTTTCCAGTTTCCCTCCGCACGGCGCGCCAACGCGACAAGTTCAGCGCGTGGCTTACCAACCCCTGCCGTCCGCATAAATGGATAAAGCCATTCCTTGCGTTCTTCCAAAACTTCAGCCACAGCTTGCTTGACGAGTTGAAAAAAATGTTCCTCTTCGATTGTTAGGATTGGCATCGCTCTTGCTCCTTGCTCTATTACAATTCGGATCGCATTATGATTATATATCGAGTCGAGCGACGCGCGAATTGGGATTGACGTAGGCGCGCACCCTTATGCGATGCATTTCAATGTAGGTCCATGTTTTGCCCCTACCACGCGCGCAAAATCCGCAAACCGAAATCCGAATTCCAAATTCCAAATTCCGCCTTCTGCCTTCACAACCCCAATCCCCGCCCAATCACCTCTTTCATAATCTCATTCGTCCCCGCGTAAATGGATTGCACGCGCGCGTCGAGATAATTTTTGCTGATGGGATATTCCGTCATATAGCCATAGCCGCCGAACAACTGCAAACATTCGTCGGCGACGCGTTTTTGTAAATCGGTTGTCCACCATTTCGCCATGCTCGCCTCTTCCGTCGTCAATTCGCGCGCGTTCAACGCCATGATACATTTGTCAATGAACGCGAACCCGATTTCGATTTCCGTTTTCATTTCCGCCATCTTGAAGCGCGAATTTTGAAACGAACCGACGGGCTTGCCGAACGCGTGACGTTCTCGAATATATTTCAACGTCATTTCAAACGCTGCCTCCGCCGACCCCATCGCGCCAATGGCGACGTGCAAACGTTCTTGCGGCAACTGCTGCATCAAATACACAAAACCCTTGCCCTCGTCACCCAACAAATTTTCGCGCGGCACGCGCACATTGTCGAAAAATAATTCAGCGGTGTCTTGGGCTTTCAAACCAATCTTGTCCAGTTTGCGCCCGCGCTCGAACCCTTCCATCCCGCGTTCCAACACCAAAAGCGAAATGCCTTTGTGCTTGAGTTCGGGATTCGTTTTCACCACCGTCACCACCAGATCGGACATGATGCCGTTGGTGATAAAAGTTTTCGAGCCGTTGACGATATAGTGGTCGCCGTCGCGCACCGCCGTCGTGCGAATGCCCGCAAGGTCGCTGCCCGCCGCCGGTTCACTCATCGCAATCGCCAAGATGTGTTCGCCCGCAATCAATTTTGGCAGCCAGCGTTTTTTCTGTTCCGCGTTCGCGTAATGCATCAGGTACGGCAAAACAATGTCGCTGTGCAAACCCCAACCAATGCCGGTCGCGCCCGCGCGCCACAATTCTTCGCTCACAATCGAGTTGTAGCGAAAGTCTTGCAGCCCCGCGCCGCCGTATTCTTCGGGCGCGTCGAAACAGAGAAATCCCATCTCGCCCGCTTTGCGCCACACCTCGCGCGAGACCATGCCCTCTTTTTCCCACTGCGGATGATGCGGCGTCACCTCTTTATCAATAAATGCGCGCACCGTTTCGCGGAACATTTGATGTTCGTCGTTAAAGATTGGTCGTTTCACTTGTACCCCACTTTATTGGACGCGGATTTTCGCGGATGAACGCGGATTCAACAAAATAATTTTTCCGCGTGATTCCGCGTTCATCCGCGTCCAATTTCTAAAATGTTTTTCCTTGTGTTGTCATTTCTACCAGCAATTGGGGCGGCTCGAAACGCGCGCCGTAACTTTTTCGGAAGCGAATTTTCGCGGATGAACGCGGATGAAAAAAATTTTCCGCGTTATTCCGCGTTTATCCGCGTCCAATTGCTACAATGACCTGCCCTGTGCTGCAATTTCCAGCAACAACTGCGGCGGCTCAAAACGCGCGCCGTAACTTTTTCGGACGCAGATTTTCGCGGATAAACGCCGATCAAACAAAAATTCTTTTCCGCGTAATTCCGCGTTTATCCGCGTCCAATTGCTAAAATGATTTTCCTTGTTCTGCGATCTCCAGTAATAGTTGGGGCGGCTCAAAACGCGCGCCGTATTTTTCTGCAAGTTCGCGCGAACGCGCGATAAATTTTTCGATGCCGTACGCGTTGATAAATTGCAGCGTCCCGCCCGAAAACGGCGCGAAACTCCAGCCGAAAATACTGCCGATGTTGGCGTCCGCGCTCGACGTAAGAACTCCTTGTTGCACACAGCGCACCGTTTCCAAACATTGCACAAACAACAAACGGTCAATCATTTCTAGTTGCGACAATTCAGTGTCCGACAACGGAAAATGATTTTGCAACTCGCGCCACAAAAATTTTTTCTCGCTCTCTGGATATTCATAGAACCCCGCGCCCTGCGCTTTGCCTGTGCGTTTCGCCGTGTTCACCATGAAATCCACCACGCGGTCACTCGCATCGCTCGGAAAAACTTTTCCTTCCGCTTCAAAATCTTTGCGCGTCTGTTCGCGAATGTGCCAAATCAAACCAATGTTCACTTCATCGCTCACCGCGAGCGGACCGACCGCCATGCCCGCCTTGACGCCCGCCGATTCGATCGCGCGCGGATGCTGTCCTTCGGCGAGCAGCGCCATCCCTTCGTTCACGTACGTTCCGAAAACGCGCGACGTATAAAAGCCGCGCGCATCATTCACCACAATCGGCGTCTTGCCAATTTGCAAAACGTAATCGAATGCTTTGGCAATCGCCGCGTCCGACGTTTCCTTGCCGCGAATAATCTCGACGAGCGGCATTTTGTACACGGGCGAGAAAAAATGAATGCCGACAAAGTGCGCGGGATGCGAGGAGAGAGATTGGAGACTAGAGATTGGAAGCGTGGAAGTGTTCGAGCCGAAAAATGCGTCCGACGAAATGACGTTTGACGTTTCACGTATTACGTCCGCCTTGACCGCGCGGTCTTCAAACACCGCCTCGATAATCAAATCGCAATCGCGCAAATCATTCACATCGTCCGTCGCATGAATCCGCGCCAGAGTCTCCAGTCTCAAGTCTTCCGTAATTTTCCCCCGCGCCATTCTCTCTTCCAACAACGCCGCGATTTTTTCTTTGCCCGCCTCCGCTCGTTCCCGCGTCACATCTTTCATCACCACGTCAATGCCCGCGAGCGCCGAAACATACGCGATGCCGTGTCCCATGAATCCCGCGCCGAGTACGCCCAATTTTTTCGTTTTGCGCTTTTCGATTTCACGTGGACGACTTGACCCTGCTTTAATCTCATTCAACTGAAACCAAAACGCGTGCATCATATTTTTCGCGGTCTGGCTCGTCAGCAATTTCGCAAAATAGCGCGACTCGATGCGCGTCGCCGTTTCAAAATTCACCATCGCCCCTTCCACCGCCGCGCTCAAAATCGCTTCGGGCGCGAGATAATTGCGATGCGTTTTTTGCGTGAGCATCGCGGGCGCAATCGGCAAAATTTGCGACATCACTTGCGGACGGCGCGGGTCGCCGCCGGGGATGCGATAGCCGTCCGCGTCCCACGCTTGCTGCGCGCGCGGATTTTGTAAAATCCATTCGCGCGCGCGTTCCATCATTTCCTCTTTCGAGGAAACAATTTCGTCAATCCAGCCCGCGTCTTGTGCTTCCTCCACATTCAAGCGCGTCCCTTCCACCATGTACGGCAGCGCGGTCTGCAAACCAAACATTCGCACCATACGCGTCACGCCGCCGCCCGCCGGCAAAACACCGAGCGTCACTTCGGGAAAACCGAACTGCGCTTTTTTGTCATCGAGCGCAATTCGAAAATGACACGCCAACGCGATTTCAAAACCGCCGCCGAGCGCGGAACCATTCAACGCCGCGACGACAGGTTTCCCAAGCGTTTCCAATTTTCGCAGCGTCGCTTTGAACGCTTGCGTCATTTCAAACACTTGCGCCGCATCGTCCGCGCGATACAACATTTCAATATCCGCGCCGACGAAGAACGTGTCTTTGGCGGAGGCGAGAATTACGCCGCAAAGTGAAGCGTCATTCGTCAAACGTGAAACGTGATTGTCGAACTCGCGCAAAAAATTTTCGTCAATCAGATTCACCGAACCCGCGTGGTCAAACGTGAGCGTGATGATGTTTTCTGATTCCCGCGCAAAGTGAATAGGCATATTGGCTCGAAACCTGCAATCGAAAATCGAAAATAGAAAATCAAAAATCAAAAATCAAAAATCAAAAATCAAAAATCAAAAATCAAAAATCCCCTACACTCTTTCCACCACCGTCGCGATCCCCATCCCACCGCCAACGCATAACGTCACGAGTCCCGTTTCCAAATCATTGCGTTCCAATTCATCGAGCAGCGTACCCAACAACATCGCGCCCGTCGCGCCGAGCGGATGCCCCATCGCAATCGCGCCGCCGTTTACATTCACATTTTCTGTTCCATCCAAATTCATGTCGCGGACGAAACGCATTGGCACGACGGCGAACGCTTCATTCACTTCAAACAAATCAATGTCGCGCGCGTTCATGCCCGCTTTCGCCAACGCTTTTTTCGACGCGGGCGCGGGACCTGTGAGCATAATCGTCGGTTCCGTTCCGACAACCGCGCCCGCGAGAATTTTCGCGCGCGGTTTCAAGCCCAAGCGTTCGCCCATTTCTTTTGAACCAAGCAAAACCGCCGCCGCGCCGTCAACGATGCCCGACGAATTACCGGCGGTATGCACATGCTCAATGCGCTCAAGTTTGGGATAACGGTCAAGCGCGACGGCATCGAAACCCATGTCGCCCATCATTTCAAACGCGGGCGATAAATTTGCGAGACGTTCGAGCGTGGTGTTGGCGCGAATGTGTTCGTCGCGATTCAAAATGTGCAAACCGTTTTGGTCGCGCACAGGGACGCGCGATTTAAAGTAACCGTTTTGTTCCGCGTACGCCGCGCGTTGTTGCGATTGTAGCGCGTAACGGTCAACATCGTCGCGCGAAAAATTTTCAATCGTCGCAATCAAATCCGCGCTGATGCCTTGCGGGACGAATCCGCTTTCGAGATTCACGCGCGGGTCCATGAACCACGCGCCGCCGTCGGAACCCATCGGCAAACGCGACATACTTTCGACGCCGCCCGCGACAACCAACTTGTGCCAGCCCGACGCAATCTGCATCGCCGCCGTATTCACCGCTTCGAGACCCGACGCGCAAAAGCGGTCGAGTTGCACGCCCGGCACATTCGTCGCCCAACCCGCGTGAATCACCGCCGAACGCGCGATAACGCCGCCTTGTTCCGCGATAGGCGTCACGCAGCCGATGACAACGTCATCCACTTGCGCGGTGTCTAAATTATTGCGCGTTTGCAGCGCGCGCAAAACTGTAGCGAGCAAATCAACGGGTTGAATTTCGTGAAGCGAGCCGTCCGCTTTTCCGCGTCCGCGCGGCGTGCGAACAGCATCATAGATGTACGCGTCGTGTGGCATATTTATTCGTAGGGGCAATCCCTTGTGGTTGCCCTTGTCTGAGGATTTTACAAAATTATAACGCAGTGCGTCATAAAACGCAACGCGCTTGAAATTGCGCCACTCTTTGCTACAATTTGATTTTCCAGAAAAGAGGTGTGCTATGAATCAAATCAAAATTGGCATCGTCGGCACGAGCTTTGGCGCAGAGTTTATTTCCCTTTTTCGCGCGCACCCGAACGTGCGCGCGGTGTGCATCGCGGATTTGATGCCCGAACGCTTGCAGTACGCGCAAGATATGCACGGCGCGCTGGAAACTTTTTCGTCGTTGGATGAAATGTTGAAAGGCGACGTGGACGCGGTGTGTATTTTTACGGCGCGCTGGTCACACGCGAAATTGGCGATGCAAGCGCTGCGCGCGGGCAAGCATGTTTATTCAGCCGTGCCGATGGCGATTACGTTAGAAGAAATTAGCGCATTGATTGAAACCGTGAAAACAACGGGGCAAATATACATGCTCGGCGAGACGAGTTACTATTTTCCCGTCGCGTTGTTTTGCCGCGAAAAATTTGCGCGCGGCGAATTTGGGCATTTTGTTTTTGGCGAAGCGGAATATCTTCACGACATGTCGCACGGGTTCAACGAAGTGTTCATGTGGGCGCACGGCGACGATTGGAAACAATACGCGAGTTTTCCGCCGATGCTGTATGCTACGCACAGCGTCGCGATGATTGTTTCGACGGTGCAGGAACGCTTAACGCGCGTATCCGCGTTGGGTTATCGTGACCGCGAAAACGATGGCATTTTCGTTCGCGAGGTGAGCAAGTGGGGCAATGATTTCAGCAACGAGACCGCGTTATTTCGGACATCGGGCGGCGGCATCGCGCGCATCAATGAATTTCGTCGCGTGGGGTGGAGCGAAACCGCGTGCGCCAATGCCGTGCGTACAAGTTTGTACGGGACGTTGGGCAGTTTTGAGGAACAGAGCAATAGCAAAGTGTGGAACCGCGTGGACTCGATGGAATTTCAAGACGTGACGGATTTATTGGTTTGCGCGGAACCGCAATGGAACGATGACAGCTCAGTGCAAATCCCCGGCAGCGAGTTGCATGAGGAACTCGCGCGCGCCGAGCGCATTGGGTTTGCGCGTATTCATCCAATTGAACAGTTGCCCAAAGAGTTCGCGGGAATGGTCACCGGTCACGAAGGTTCGCATCAATTTTTGGTGGACGATTTTGTGCGCGCGTGTGTGACAATGCAACCGCCGCCGAACAACGTGTGGCAAGCCGCGCGTTACAATGCGCCGGGGATTGTGGCGCACGAATCGGCAATGCGCGATGGCGAATCGTTGGCGGTTCCCGATTTTGGCGATGCACCGTAGGACAAATTTGAAATTTGTCCTACAACGATTCCTCCGCCAGTGTGCGAGCGATCTCGCGCAAGTCGAGCCACGTTTGATTTTTGGGACGCTGCGCGTTCGGCTGCATCAATTCAGGCAAATCCGCCAAACTGGTGAAAGTAATTTTGCCTTCGACGCGCCCGATGCAGCAAACAGCAGCGTCGCCGCGTTCCACTTGTTCGATGAGATATTGCATCGCGCGTCCCGCGAGCCGCGTCGCTTGAATGCGGTCGAACGGCGAAGGGCGTCCGCCTTGCTGCATATTCCCCAAAATCGAACGCCGCACGTTCAACGAGCCGCCCGCTTCACGTTCAAATAACGTCGCAATGAAATCTGAAGTATAGTACGAATCGGTGCGCTCACTCATCACCGCAAGTCCAACGCGCTTGCCTTGCTGAAAACTTTTGACCAAGTGACTCACATCGCGGCGCAATTCTTCGAGGGTGATTCCATCTTCGGGAATGTACACATACTCTGCGCCCGTTGCCATTCCGCCCGCAAGCGCAAGATAACCACAATCGCGCCCCATCACTTCGGCGACAAAACAACGCCGTGCGGCGAGCGCGGCTTGTTTTAATTTGTCTATAGTTTCGACAATCGTATTTAACGCGGTGTCCGCGCCGATGGTGAGTTCGGTCCCGGGCAAATCATTATTGATGGTCGCGGGCATACACACAATCGGCAAATTGAATTCGGGAAACTGCGCGCGGCGTTGATGCAGCGCGTACGCGAATTCATAGCCCATGTATCCGCCAATCATCAGCAACCCATCAATGCGCTGTTCGGCGACCCGCTGGGCGATGATTGGATAATCTTCTTCACGCACCTCGCGCCGATTCGCGCCAAGTTCCGCGCCGCCGCGCGCAACCCAGCCATGCACGCTCGTCCATTTCATTTCTTGAATATCATTCGCAATGAATCCGCTCATCGCGTCGCGCACCGCGAGCATCATGTGTCCCTCATCGAGTCCATGCCGCACCGCCGAGCGCACCGCCGTATTCATTCCCGGCGCGGGTCCGTCACCGTGCATGATGGCGAGCCGAAATTGACGCTGTCCTTCTTTCGGCGGAAGCGGCTGCGTGCGCAGCAACGTGTTTGAAATCGCATACGCTTCGACAAAACCGCGCCCGCGCATTTCCATTGCCTCTGCGTACTTGTGCGAATGAATCAACTCTTCAACTTTGCGCGTCTTGCGAACATTTTCCATCAGCGGCGAGACAAGAACGCGGTTGTCGCGCACGCCAATCAATTGTGGTTCTTGGTCAGGGGCAGCGGTTAAAATTTGATGCACCGCCGCGTACCCCAATTGCGCGGGCATGATGCGGTCGAACGCGCTCGGCGAGCCGCCGCGCTGCACATGTCCCAAAATTGTTACGCGCGCTTCTTCGTTCATCCGATGCAGCAGCATCTCTTTGACGTAATTGCTCGAAATCGGTTTGCCCGCGCGATTGATTGCGCCTTCGGCGATTAGAATAATGTTGTGTCGGCGTCCCGTCGCGCGCCCCGCGCGAAAACTTTCGCACATGGCATCTTCCCAACCCGCTTCCGGCGGATTTTCGGGAATCAAAATCCAATTCGCGCCCGTTGCCAAGCCCGCCATCAACGCGAGATAACCACAGTGCCGCCCCATCACTTCGACGATGAAACTGCGTTGGTGACTTACGGCGGTGCTGATAATTGAATCCACCGCCTCGATGATGCGATGCAGCGCCGTGTCCGCGCCAATCGTCATGTCTGTCCCGAACATATCATTATCAATCGAACCGATGAGCCCGACGGTAATGAGATGCGGGTGCGCTTGCGCCGTTTCGCGGGCTATTTTTCCTTCGGCAGCGAGTTCGTTCAAAAGTTCGCGCCACTCTTGGCAAAACAAATTCGCGCCCATCTGCGAACCATCGCCGCCAATGACGACAAGTCCGTTGATGCCGTTCGATACGAGATTAAACGCCGCTTGCCGACGCCCATCGCGCGTGCGGAATTCTTGCGAACGCGCCGAACCGAGAATGGTGCCGCCTTCTGTCAAAATGCCCGAAACATCATGCCACGACATTTTGCGGATTCTGTCGCCGCCCGCGATCATGCCCGAATAGCCCTCGTAAATCGCGAACACCTCAAGTCCCGCGTGCAGCCCCGTGCGTACGACGGCGCGCACTGCCGCGTTCATCCCTTGCGAATCGCCGCCGCTCGTGACAATGCCGATGCGTTGCATCGCAGACGCGCTCATTTTGTTTCGGTCACTTTACGCAGTCCGCGCGGGCGGTCCACATCATAATCGCGCACATTCGCCAAGTGCATCGCAAACAACTGCCCTGCCGCGACGCTCACCAATGGCGATGCCCATTCGGGAACGCTGGCGCGTAACGGCAACTGCACACGCGCGCGCTGTAAAATCTCCGGCACATCGCTGATCGCAATCACCTCCGCGCCGCGTTCATTCAATGTTTCGACAAAGTGCAGCATCTCTGCTTGCAGCGCGCCGGACGGCGCAATCACAAGCGTTGGAAACGCTTCTTCAATCAGCGCGACGGGTCCGTGCAAAAAATCCGCGCTGCTGTACGGCTCTGCCAGAACGTACGTCAATTCTTTGATTTTCAATGCCGTTTCGAACGCAGTGGAATAATTAAAGCCGCGCCCGATCACCACGCAGACGCGCATGTAGCGAAAACGTTCCGCCGCGCGCGCGATCTCGTCATTCATTTTCAAGATGGATTCGAGATGCAACGGGATTTTCTCTAGCGTCGAAAACATTTCGGCGTCGTTCGCCAGACTCGCAGACAAAAGCGCGAGCGCCATCAGTTGCGTGGTGTACGTTTTCGTCGCGGCGACGGACTGCTCTTGTCCCGCGTGAAGCGGAATGATATAGTCCGCTGATTTGCCCAGTGGCGAATCGGGAATGTTTGTGATTGCCAAGGTTGCCGCGCCTTGTTCCTGTGCCGCTGCAACAACGGAAACAATATCGGGACTCGCGCCGCTTTGCGAAATGCCAATCACGAGCGCGTCTTGAAATTTTGGCGGACGATGATAGAGACTGTACAGCGACGGCGTGGCGAGACCAACCGGCAGTTGATTCACTGCGCCGAAGAGATACTGCGCGTACCGTCCCGCATTGTCGCTGGTGCCGCGCGCCGCGATGAAAACGTTGGTGATGTGACGCGCGCGGATTGCGTCGGCGATGCGCTGAATGTTGACGCGTTCGGCGGCAAATAAATTTTGCAGGACGGTTGGCTGTTGATGAATTTCTTGAAAGAGGTGGGTTTGTGTGAGCATGGTAGAGAATAAAGATTGCGCAGGGGCAGTGCCTTGTGCTTGCCCTGATGGAGGTTAGAGATTGGAGACTGGAGATTATTTAGCAGTAAGTTGTTCACGCTTCATAGACAATTTCGCCGCGCGCGATGGTCATTTTCACATTCAGATTTTCATCGAGCATTACCAAATCTGCAATCATTCCTTCCGCGATGTTTCCGCGTTCGCTTTGGATGTTTAACAATTCGGCGGGTGTGGTGGTGACCGTTTGCAATGCTTCGGACAAGGAACAATCCGTGTATTGTATAAAATTTCGCACGGCTTGGTCGAGCGGGAGAATGCTGCCGGCGAGCGTTCCATTTTGTAAACGCGCCTCGCGTTCGGAAACGACAACCTCAAAATCATTCAACTCGTAAATTCCGGGCGGCATTCCCAATGCCGCCATTGCATCGGTGACCAGATTTACGTTGGTCCCCTTTGCCAACCAGATAGTTTTCACTAACGTCGGATGAACATGAATTCCGTCCGGAATCACGCCCGCAACCCATTCGGGATTCGCCAGCGCCGCGCCCGGCGCGTTCGGCGCGCGATGATCGAGCGGCGGCATCGCGTTAAAGAGATGCGTGGCGTAACGAATCCCCGCGCTGTAGCCCGCGTCCGCCTCTTCTATCGTCGCCATCGTGTGTCCCATGCTGACGATGATACCTTGCGTTGCCAATTCCTCGACGAGCGCGAGCGCGTTGGGCAACTCGGGCGCGAGGGTGACGAGCCACACGCCATTTGCGCGTGACCAATGTTTTACCTCATCTGAATTTGGCGCGCGCAGATACGCGGGATTGTGCGCGCCCTTTTTTTGCGGATTGAGAAAGGGTCCCTCGACGTGCAAGCCGAGCGGTTCCGCGCCGCGAAAGTTTTGGGGACGATTTTTTAGAACATGCCGCGCCGCGTCATAACGCTCCAATGGCGCAGTGATGAGCGTGGGCAAAAAAGAGGTGACGCCAAAGCGCGGCAATTTTTCGGCAACGCGCCAAATCGTTTCGGGATGCGCGGTAAAGTCATCGCCGAACGCGCCGTTGAGCTGCAAGTCAATCAAACCCGGCGCAATGATGCTGCCATGCGCGTCGATGGACTGTGCATCGGGCGGGCAGAAAAGTTCACTGCTTGTGCCGATTTTTTTGATTTGTCCATCTTGAAGGATGAGCGCTGCGTCAGTGAAGCGAATGTTTGGGGTGTGGAATGTAGCGTGATGAATGTAAAGCATTGGAAGGTGCGCGAGATTTTATCATCACCAAAGGAAAATGCCCAAACACGGCGCGCGCGTTTGAGCATTTTTTGAGGAGGGGAGATAGTAAATGAAAAATTATTGTGTCCAGCTCATCATCCGACCCGCTTGATAATCGTAGCGAAGCTCTACGGCATCGGTGACGTTTTTCAAAACTTGTTGGACGTTACCGCCATCTGCGTTCATAACAAAAAATTCCCATTTGCCATTGCGATTGGCGAGAAACAAAATCTGTTGACTATTCGGCGACCATTCGGGCGCGACGGCGTTTGGATGGTCGTACGCGAGCGTCACATCTTTGGTGAGCAAATGTTGATTGCTGCCGTCGGCGTTCGCCAGCGCGATCTGCCACGTTGGTGGCTGCTGCACCATGTAGGTGATGAGTTTTCCGTCCGGCGAATATTGCGGTGAGACGAGGCGCAGCGGATTGTACGAATCGGATGTGACGCGCAAATCGCCGATGAATGGATTCGCCGCCGGTTCACCGCGCGAGGTCGTCGTCATCAAACCAATTTCGGTGTCGTTGTACGCAATCGTTCCATCAGGCGCGAAGGTTGGGGTGGTCGCGTTTTCGCTCGCGCGCACATTGTGATACGTGCCATCGGCAACATTCACCGCGCCGAGTTTCCATTGCGTTGAAGCAGGCAATTGAAAACAGCGCCCGCGGAAACAACGTTCGCCGCCGCCTTTGGTCGCGCCTTGATACGAAAAGACAATTTCCGAATCGTCGGGACTCCACGCGGGCGCGCGCGGCTCTTGGGTTTGATACAACAAGCGTTCGCCCGAGCCGTCCGCGTAAATGACATAGATGCCCGGAATCGGTCCCTGGCGTGCAAAGGCGATTTGCGTGCCGGCATGATTCCACACGGGATCCATTCCGAAGGTGATGCGCTGCAAATTCGTTCCATCGCCGTTGACAGTGTAAATGTTTCCGCCCGTTGCGTCCACGAAAACGATTTTGCCATTGATGCCCTTGCCCAGCGGCGTTGGTGTAATCAATGGGTCGGGACGACGCGTCGGCGTTGGTGGCGGCGGTCCGGCTGTGACCGAATCGCCTTCAATCAGCACGCGCACTTGCACAGGAGCATCATTATCGTTATACGCAACGGCGTAAAAAGTTCCCGCCTGATTGAACACACCGCTCCAACCAAGTGTATGCCCTTGTTGTGGTCCGCCCATGCCGATTGATTTCAAGCCATCGCCGCGCTCCCATGCCGCAATTTGTTCGGGCGTGAAAATTTCGAGACGCAAGCCATCTGCGGAAGGCGCGTCAAGAGTCGCGCGTACTGTCGCTTTTTTGCCACCGACATCGAACTTGTACCACTGCGCGGAATGTGGCGCGATGGTTTGTGCTTGACCGATGGGAAACAACGCGTCGTTTGGACTTGTGCCGTTCGCGGCATAACTCACTTGCGTGAACACGCCGAGCGCGAGAATCGCAAGCGCGATAAAAAGAAAAAATCCAAAACGTTTCAACATGAAACAAACTGTGTTGTAAGGGCGAAGCATTTGCATTCGCGCGCGGCCATCAAGTCACATTCGCGTCTGCAAATGCTTTGCCCCTACGTGACGCGTCACTGATTCGGCTGTGGCAAATTTCTCTGCAATTGAATACCGCTCGCGGTTGGCGAATCGCCTGTGTCTTTGCTAAATACGGTTACGCGGTCACCGACTTGCAAATCGCCAATCGTCCCGCGCTCTGTTTTGGAAATAACTGTCGCGTCATTCACTTTAACCGTCACAACATCATTCGCCGTACTAATTTCGACCGTATCGCCATTCACGGATTTGATTTGGCCGCGCGCAACACAGTTGCCCAAATCTGCGCCCGCGAATCCACCAAAACCGCCGCCGAAAAATCCGCCACCTTGACGGCGCTGTCCTTGCCCCTGTCCTTGTCCGGGTGCACTATTTGGATTATTCGGATTCGCGCCCTGTGGCAGTTGAAACGCCTGTCCGCCGCCAAAGCCGCACGGGTTGTTGGCGGCATTTTGCGCGCCTTGAGAATTATTGCCTTGCGCGTTTTGAATTGCGCGCTGTCGCGCAAAATCGCTGACCGTGTTTTGTGTTTGCGATTGCGCGTATGTCATTCCACCAAAAAATCCGCCCGCGCCTGCGACAATCGCAAGCACGATTGCGCCGATGATAATATATGCAACTTTCATATCCTGCTCCTTGCTATGGCTTTCTTTCGTAAAAAAATGTGTCGTACAAACTCTTTCCGATATACACAATAAAGATGAATACAGCGATAGGCACGCGTAACAGTACGATGAGTTGGGCGTCGCGCAGCGGCAGTGGAACGGAAAGCACAGCCCACAAAATTGCCGCCGCGATGAGAACGCGTACGGCGAGATGCGCCAATTTAGAAATCACATTACTCGTAGCGCAATGCTTCGATGGGACGCAGCGAGCTCGCGCGCAGCGCGGGATACGTTCCAAAAAAGAGTCCAATCAAAACCGAAAACACCACGCCGATTACGATTGCCGACGTATCTACCACCGGCGTGATTTGTTGATTGCCCAAAGAAACACTGCCCAGCGCTAACGCGATGCCCCAGCCCAATGCAATGCCCAGCAATCCGCCGACGACGCTCAAGATTGTCGCTTCGGTGAGGAATTGCATCAAAATATCGCGGCGTTTCGCGCCGACCGCTTTGCGAATGCCAATTTCGCGCGTGCGTTCGGTGACGCTGACGAGCATGATATTCATAATGCCGATTCCGCCGACGATCAGTGAAATTGCCGCGATGCCGCCGAGAAAAATTGTCAACGTGTCCGTAACCGATGTCGCCGCGCTCAAAATATCCTCTTGGCTCACGACGGTGAAATCATCATCCACCACGCGGTGCCGCTCGCGCAAAATTTCACCGATTTGTTGCGTCACCGCATCGCTCATGCTCGTATCGGCGAGTTTGATATTCAACACATCAATGTTGTTGCCCCCGCGAAAACGTCCTCCGCGCCCGAGTCGCGTTTGCGCCGTCGTCAGCGGAACGAATGCTTGGGTGTCTTGGCTGAGAAAGCCCGTGCCGCCTTTGGGCTGCATCACGCACGATACGCGGAACGGCACGTTGTTGATGCGGACAGTTTGACCGATGGGGTCTTGTTCGGGGAACAACGTTTCGGCGACTGTGCTGCCGAGACAAACGACCAGTGAACGTCCGCTCACATTCGCCGCGCTGATAAAATCACCAGCCGCCGGAACTGCCGTACTCGCATCCAGATATTCCGGCGTAACGCCGAGCACGCGCACGTTCATATTCGTTCCCTGATAAACGAATTGTCCGAACGAATCTACTTCGGGCGCGATGGCGACGATGCCGTCAATATTTTCGAGCGCTTGCCCATCTTCAATCGTCAGCGTGCCCGCGCTGCCTTCCGCGCCGCGCACGCCGGAAGAGTTCGACGAACCGGGACGCACAAAGAGTAAATTCGTGCCGATGCTTTGAATCTGATTCGAGATTGCTTGCGACGCGCCGCGTCCGATGCTCATGAGCGAAATCACCGCCGCGACGCCGATGATGATGCCCAACATCGTGAGTCCCGCGCGCAATTTATTTGCGGTGAGGGAACGGACGGCGATGCGAGCAGATTCTAAAAGCTTCATGTAATCATCCCGTCCTTTACGTGAATCGTCCGTTCCGCTTCGGCAGCAACATCGGGGTCGTGCGTGACCAAAATAATCGTCATGTTTTTATCGCGATTGAGTGTCTTGAAAATATTGATAATTTCCTCGCCCGATGTGGAATCGAGATTTCCGGTCGGTTCGTCGGCGAGAATGATCGAGGGGTCGTTCACCAACGCGCGCGCAATCGCGACGCGCTGCTGCTGCCCACCTGACAATTCATTGGGGCGATGATGCGTGCGGTCTCCCAACCCAACTTGGGTTAATGCTTCGAGCGCGCGCTTTTGGCGATCCGGCTTGCCCGCGTACACCATCGGCAGCTCCACTTGTTCGAGCGCGGAGGTGCGCGGCAAGAGATTGAAATTCTGAAATACAAAGCCAATCTTTTGATTGCGAATTTCGGCGAGCGCGTCGTCGTTCAATTTGTGGACATCCACGCCGTCGAGCCGATAGATTCCATTGCTCGGCAGATCGAGACAGCCGATGATATTCATCAGCGTAGATTTTCCTGAACCCGAAGGACCGACGATGGCAACCATCTCGCCATGTTCGACATGCAGCGAAACGCCGCGCAGCGCGTGCACTTGTGTTTCACCCATCTGGTACGTTTTGGTTACGTTTTCGATTTCAATGACAGACATATTCATTTTTTACCGAATCGGCACGCCGAAACCGCCGCCCGGTCCACCAAATACTCCGCCGCGTTGATTTTGGGAATTGGTTGTTGTCGTGTTCAACAGGACGGTATCGTCCGCTTGCAAATTCACCGCTTGCCCATCGCTCATCGCCGCGCTCAAAATTTGCGTAAACGCTTCGTTCTGCAAACCGATTTGAATGACCACGGGAATCTCGCGCCCTTCATACAAGAGCGTCAGCAGACGACGATTGCCCTGACTGCGAATGGCGCGATTCGGCGCGAGCAGTGCGTCATTCACTTGCGCGGTGACGATATTGGCTTGGGCAGTCATGCCGGGCAGAATGGCGGGGTCCGGATTGGTCAGCGTAACGGTGACGTTGTAATTCACAACGCCTTGTGAAGTTGTGCCGAGCGGTGAGACCGCAGCGACCTTGCCGGGGAACGTTTTTCCATTCAATGCGTCAAAACTCAGTTGCACATCTTGCCCGGGTTTGACATCGGAAATATCCACCTCGGACAGTGATACGAGAATTTCTAAATCGTTCGGATTGACGAGGGTGATCGCGGTTGTCCCGGAGGACGCGGTTTGTCCGACGAATGTTTTCAAGTCCGCTACGACACCGTCGAACGGCGCAATAATTTTCGCGTCGTCCAACGCGCGCTTGGCTTGTTCGAGTGATGCTTGGGCAGAATCCACGCTCGCTTGCGCGGCAAGCAAATCGGTTTGGGTTGCTCCCGCTTTGAGATCCGTCAAGTTTTGTTTTGCCTGCATCAACGTCTGTGAGGCGGATTCAACTGTTGCTTGCGCGGACGCAAGCTCGTCTGTCGTCGCGCCCTTGACCAAATCGTCAAGTGATTTTTTCGCGTTGGCGAGATTCGCTTCCGCCGAGCGCAGTGCGCCGTCGTTCATTTCCGTTTGCGACAAATTGTAATTTGCCTGCGCCGACTCGTAATCAATCGTCGCGGACTGCAAACTTTGCGCGGCGGACGAATTGGGCGCGTTGTCTTGCCACGCAATCGCGTTATACGCTGCCTGCGCCGCTTGGAGCGCAATGCGCGCTTTTTCCAATGTCGCGCGCTGCACCGTGATTTGCTCGTCAGTCATCTTTGATTTTGCCAACGCGGTTTGGTACGCTGCTTGCGCGCTGGCAAACGATGCGCGCGCAGCTTGCAATGAGGTCGCATCCGGCGGCGCTTTCAACTGGTCAAGTTTTGAAATGACGGCATCGTACGACGCCTGCGCGCCCTTGACTTGGGAATCGGCGATCGCAAGCTCTTCCGTCGTGGCGCCCGCTTTCAAATCGTCGAGTTTTGCTTGCGCGCTCGCGAGATTGGTTTGTGCCGTTTGCAGCTGCGAGCTCAATTCGGTCGCGTCTGCTTCCGCCAGGACCGCGCCTTTTTTCACCGCGTCGCCAATTTTCACGTTGACTTTAATGACCGGCACGCCGCTGACACCAAAACTTAGATTCGACTGCTCGGGTGCGGCGATGTTGCCCGCGCCGCTGACGGTGGCGGCAAGTTCCCCGCGCGAAAGCGTCGCCGTTTGGCGCGTTGCGGCAGCCGCAGCGCTCTGCGCGTTTGACTGCTGCCAAAAATAGAACGCGCCCGCGCCGACAATGAGGACGAGAATGATTCCGCCAATGATGATGAGATTTCGTCGCGACATGCGACTCTCCTTTACAAAACAAAAATGCAGCTCGCTCACTGCAAGCCGCATTTCATTGTAATGATCAGATGTTTAGAAGATGTTCAGGGCGGATTAATTTTGGATGAAAAGACGGCAGTGCATCTCTTAACACCTTCTACATAATTATCTGATATTATGGACGACGTGCACAGGTGTCTAACCTCGCCGGTGCGTACGGGGAATTTCCAATGTCGCAAACGATACTTGTAGTGGATGACAAAGCGAACGTGCGGACGATGCTCAAAGACTATTTGGGCGAGCAGGGTTATCGCGTCCTCACTGCCGAAAATGGACAAGAGGCGCTATTTACCGCGCGCTATGAAAAGCCCGATCTCGTACTGCTGGACGTGATGATGCCGCAGATGGATGGATTTGCCTTTCTGCCTGCATTTCGCCGCGAATCGCAGGCGCCCGTCATTTTGCTCACCGCGAAAATGGAGGAGCAAGACAAAGTGCTTGGCTTGGAGCTCGGTGCGGACGATTATGTGACAAAACCATTTGCGATGCGCGAATTGCTGGCGCGCGTACGCGCGCAACTGCGTCGCGCGGGCATCGCCCCAAAGGCGGGAGCATTATTGCGCGTTGGTGATTTGCAACTTGACCAAGACAAGCGCGAGGCGCGCGTAGGCGCGCGTGCGGTGAACTTGACGCCAACGGAATTTGATTTGCTTGCGCGGATGATGGAAACGCCGGGCCGCGTCTTTACGCGCGCGCAATTGTTGGATGGACTGAATGCCGCCGCGATGATGGAACGGACGGTAGATGTCCACGTTCGAAATTTGCGCGCGAAAATTGAGAGTGACCCCGCGAATCCGCGTTTTATTGAGACGGTTTTCAGTATAGGATATCGCCTGAATGATCAAGTAGATGATTAAGCTGCCGCGTTCGTTGACTTTTAAATTAATCGTCGCGTTTCTTGGCGTGAGTCTTGCTTCGATCGCGCTTGTCGCCATTTTGAGTTGGTTCGCTGCGACGAGTGAATTTTCGCGTTTTGTGGGGCAGCAAGCTCAGGACGACTTCATTGTCTTTGTCACAGATTATTATGGGGAGAACACCTCACTCCATGGCATTGACCAAGCAATTCGTTTGCGTGTGGACAAATCGTTCAATGACCCGTTGGACCGCCCGCGCTTTTTTCCATTTGCGTTGGCGACGCCCGATGGTGTGGTGGTGAACCCGAATGAAGGGT
This sequence comes from Chloroflexota bacterium, assembly GCA_004295045.1. Lineage (GTDB taxonomy): Bacteria > Chloroflexota > Anaerolineae > UBA4142 > SHND01 > SHND01. The sequence continues at coordinate 223,223 of SHND01000030.1, forward strand.
ACCACTTGGACGATCAAGTACCCGACACGTTGCTCGCAACGGGGACGAAAATTCTCAAGGATGGGCAAGTCATCGGGATTGTGTTGCCGCGTCCGCCGCCCTTTCCGCGTAATCGCGCCCAAGAACAATTTGTTGAACGCACGCTCGACACCTTGCTCATTTCGGCTGGCGGCGCCGCGCTGCTTGCAATTATCTTGGGCGTGGTCTTGGCGCGCACGATTACGCGCCCCGTGCAAGATTTGACCAACGCGGCGCAGCGCATGGCAAAAGGCGAGTTGGGGCAAACCGTCCGTGTGCAATCGAGCGATGAAGTCGGCGATTTGGCGAATGCGTTCAATCAAATGAGCGCGGACTTGCAACATGCCGATCAAGTGCGGCGACAGATGACGGCGGACATTGCCCACGAATTGCGAAATCCGCTCACCGTGATCGGCGGCTATCTCGACGCAATGCGGACCGGCGATTTACAGCCAACGCCAAAACGCTTGGACGCGGTGTACGATGAGATTCAGCATCTCGAAGGCATTGTCGAAGATTTGCGAACGCTGTCGTTGGCGGAGGCGGGCGCATTGGTATTGAATCGGCAGGAGGTCTCGCCGCGCGAGCTGCTGCAGAGTGTGAGGAGTCGCTTTGCGCCCCAAGCCGCGCAAAAAAACATTGCGTTGACTGTGGAAGCGGATGCGGGATTGCCAAAGTTGAATGTTGACGATACGCGGCTGACGCAGGTACTGGACAACCTTGTGAGCAACGCACTGCATCACACCCCCGAAGGTGGCGCGGTCACGCTCGCGGCGCAGGCGCGCGAAAACACCATCGTCCTGCAAGTGCGTGATACGGGCGAAGGCATCGCTCCCGAAGATTTGCCGCGTGTGTTCGAACGCTTTTATCGCGGCGACAAGGCGCGTCCAACCGATGAGGGTTCATCGGGTTTGGGGCTGGCGATTGCGAGTGCAATTGTCAATGCCCATGGCGGCAAGATTTGGGTGGAGAGCGAACTCGGCAAGGGGGCAGCGTTTTTTGTCGAACTGCCTTTAACGAATTAGTGAGCGCAGATTCTGCATTGTGGCGCGCGCAGGTTGGCGCGTAAATTCAAGAAGCGGCATTCGGTAATAATAAACGCAATTGGCGCGCTGTATCTATCCCTTGCCCGCGATAGTGGTTATTTGCGAAAACAAAAGTTGTTTCTGCCAGCGCGTCCATCTGTTCGATTTTGGGCGTCCACTCTTGCAACTCCTCCGTCGAGTATGTGTAATCGTAACGCTCGTACGCGTGTTCGTGATGCCACCATTTTTGCGCGTTGCGTCCGTGAAAGCGCACATAGGCGATAGGGGATGTCACCGCTGTCACGCGCGGAAAAAATGGTTCGTCCACCGCGCAAAATCCCAATTCATTCTCGCGCAAAAATCCGTACGTTTCTTCCGTCAACCATTCTTTGTTGCGAAATTCGATGACAAGCGGGATGTCGCGCAATTGCGCGCGAAACCATTTCAAATAATCACGCGCGTCGTCGGTTGCGCGAAACGAGTTCGGAAATTGCGCCAGCAGCGCGCCGAACTTGTTTGATTCAATCAGCGGGGTTAGCGCGTTTGCGAATTGCTGAAATATTTTTGGATCGCGTTCGCGCGCGTGCGTCATTTCTTGCGTGGCTTTGATCGTAAAGAGGAATTCGTCGGGGACTTTGTGCGCCATCGCCTCTAACGTACGCGCGGTGGGCATTCGATAATACGTGAAATTGATTTCAAGCGTACTGAATTCCGCCGCGTAGAACGTGAGCCAATCTTTTTTGGGCAGGTCTTGCGGGTAATAGACGCCCACCCAATCGTCATATTGAAAACCACTCGTGCCAATGTAAAGCATACGCTCACCTCGCCAATTATTCTAAACCAATGGAGATTGGCGTCAACGCATGTTCTGTTGCCGCGTCGGCGCGCGTTGACGCTCCAGAACCCACATGCTAAAATCGCGGTGAGGAAATTTAAAGTTGCATCGTTATCAATTCATGCCCAAAGGAGGAACCCCATGCCAGTCTATGTCAGTTTAATCAATCTCACCGATCAAGGCGCGAAAAGCATCAAAGATGATCCCGCGCGCGTCCGCGCCGCGTCACGCATTGCTGAACGCGAAGGATGCAAAATGCTCGCAGAGTGGTGGACGATGGGACCGTACGATGCGATCATGATCACCGAAGCGCCCGACGATGAAACGATCAATCGCTTTTTGCTCGGCGCCGCGCGTCAAGGAAATATCCGCACCGTGACGCTGCGCGCGTTCACGCCCGACGAGATCGCCAACATTCTCGCGCGGTTGGAGTGAGGGAGGTAAGTGGAGCTGACAGGTTTTGCAATGTAGTTCATCGCTGAAACCTGTCGGCTCGGAGAAAATGATACGCGATTCCCTTGCGGTACACGTCGCGTGCGTTTATAATCAGCGTACGATTTGGTTGATTTACTATTTGTTCGGAAAAAGTTTCCCCATGCTAGATTCGCTCAACAAAAAAGGTCTCTCAGAACGCGATATTTGCACAAAATTTATCACCCCTGCTATTCGTGATATAGCGGGCTGGAATGATTTGCAGTTTTTTGAAGAGTTCACGCTCGGCAAGATTTTTGTGCGCGGTAAAGCAGTGCTGCGCGGCGAACGCGACCGCGCCGATTACATCCTCTTTTATCAACGCAATCTCCCCATCGCCATTATCGAAGCCAAAGACAATAATCACGACCTCGGTGCGGGCATGCAGCAAGCATTGCGCTACGCCGACAAACTGGACATTCCCTTTGCGTACAGTACGAACGGCGACGGCTTTATCGAACACGATCGCACTAAAACGACGGGCGAACTCGAACGCGAATTGAGACTGAACGAATTTCCTTCACCGCAAGAATTGTTTGCGCGCTTTAACGCGTGGAAACAATTTACCCCCGAGCAAGCGCAAATCATCGCGCAGCCGTATCATCTCGGCGATAAACCGCCGCGTTACTATCAACAAGTTGCCATCAATCGAACGATTGAGGCGATAGTGCGCGGGCAAGATCGCGTCTTGTTGGTGATGGCAACCGGCACGGGCAAGACCTACACCGCGTTTCAAATCATGTGGCGCTTGTGGAAAGCCAAGAAAAAAAAGCGCATCCTCTTTCTTGCCGACCGCAACATTTTGGTTGACCAAGCGCGCACGAATGATTTCAAAGCGTTCGGGCAAGCCATGACCAAAATCACCGACCGCACGGTGGACAAGGCATACGAAATTTATTTGTCGTTGTATCAAGCGGTCAGCGGGACAGAAGAAACACAAAACATCTACAAACAATTCTCGCCCGACTTTTTTGATTTGATTTTTGTGGATGAATGTCATCGCGGCAGCGCGGCGGAGGATTCCGCATGGCGCGAGATTTTGCAATACTTTTCGAGCGCGACACAAATTGGTTTGACTGCGACGCCCAAAGAAACTACCGACGTTTCCAATATCGAATACTTTGGCGAACCTGTTTATACCTATTCGCTCAAGCAAGGCATCGAGGACGGTTTTCTCGCGCCATACAAAGTCATTCGCATTGACTTTGACCGCGACATCGAGGGCTGGCGTCCGCGCGCGGGGCAGACCGACGCGCATGGCTATGTCATTCCCGATGAGGTGTATTACGGCACCGACTTTGACAAGACGCTGGTCATTGAGGACCGCACCAAGTTGGTTGCGCGTTTGGTATCCGAATATCTAAAAGAAACCAATCGCATGAGCAAAACGATTGTGTTTTGTCGCGACATTGCGCACGCTGAAGCAATGCGCCGCGCGTTGATTAACGAAAACGCAGATTTGTTTTCGCAAAATCCGAAATACATTATGCGGATTACGGGCGACAGCAAAGAAGGCAAACTCGAACTCGATAATTTCATTGACCCGAACGAGCCCTATCCGACGATTGTTACCACTTCAAAATTATTGGGCACAGGCGTTGACACCCAAACGGTGCAGTTGATTGTGTTGGACACCATCATCAATTCGATGACGGAATTCAAGCAAATCATCGGACGCGGGACGCGCGTGGTGGTCAAGAAAGACAAACTCTATTTCACCATCATGGATTTTCGCAACGCCACGCGTTTATTTTACGACAAAGAATTTGATGGTCCACCCATTCAGATTTACGAGCCGAAACCTGACCAACCCGTGACGCCGCCTGACCCACCGGAAGAACCGCCGGACGGCGATATATTTGGACAGGGCGGTGAGGAGATACCGAACAAATATCGAATTACCGAAACGGTTCGCGTCGGTGTCGCCGCCAAGCGCGTGCAATATCTCGATGCCAAGGGACAACTCGTCACGGAATCGTTCACCGATTACACGCGCCGTAATTTATTGACGCAATATCCGACGATTGAAAGTTTCTTGCTCGATTGGTTTGACGCTGACCGCAAGCAGGCGATTGTGGAGGAGCTTTTGAAACATGATGTGTTTCTGGATAATGTGCAAGAGGATGTAGGACTTGACCTCGACCCATTCGATTTGATTTGTCACATTGCATTCGACCGCAAGGCATTGACGCGCAGCGAACGCGCCAACAAGGTAAAGAGCAAGCCGCACTATTTTGAACAATACGGCAACGTGGCGCGCAAGGTGTTGGACGCGCTCGTAGCGAAATTTGCAGACGACGGTTACGCCACGCTTGACAAAGCGTTGGACGAAGAACAGTTGGTCAATTTCCTCAGCGCGCCGCCGTTCGACAAAATCGGTCGCCCGCTCGAAGTGGTCAAGGCGTTTGGCGGCAAAGTGCAATTCCGCCAAGCGGTGCGCGAATTGCAGCTAGAATTGTACGGATGACCTCGTAGGGGCGAAGCATTTTCCCACACAAACGCGCATCGAGTCGCAGTTGCGTCTGAAAATGCTTCGCCCCTACAACGCGCCACACAAAATTCATGGCAATCACCACAACCATCAAAACCATTCAAGACATCATGCGCCAAGACGCGGGCGTGGACGGCGACGCGCAGCGCATCTCGCAGTTGACGTGGCTGTTGTTTCTCAAAATCTTTGACGACCGCGAACAGGAATTGGAATTGAACGGCGCGTATCAATCGCCCATCCCCGCGCCGTTTCGCTGGCGCAATTGGGCGGCGGACGCCGAAGGCATGACGGGCGACGCGCTGCTGCAATTTGTGGACGCGCAGTTGTTTCCAACTTTGAAAGACGAAAACAAAATGTTAACGCACGGCAACGGACGCGCCCGCGTCGTCTATGATGTGTTTGCCGATTCGTACAATTACATGAAGTCGGGCACGCTGCTGCGTCAGGTCGTCAACAAAATCAATCAGATTGATTTCACCTCGTCCCAAGACCGTCACCTCTTTAACGATCTGTACGAAAAGATTTTGCGCGATTTGCAGAGCGCGGGCAACGCGGGTGAATATTACACGCCGCGCGCCGTGACCCAATTCATGACCGACATGACCGACCCGCAGTTGGGGCAAATCGTCCTCGACCCTGCGTGCGGCACCGGCGGCTTTCTCGTCTGCGCGTTGGAACACATGCGCGCGAAATATGTTCACGACGACGCCGACCGCGCGACGCTGCAAACCTCACTTCGCGGCATTGAAAAGAAACCGCTGCCGCATCTGCTGGCGACGACGAATTTGATTTTGCACGACGTCGAGATTCCCCAAATCATTCACGACAATGCGCTCACGCGCCGCCCCTACAAAGATTATGACGCCGACGGCGAAGTGGACATTATTCTCACCAATCCCCCGTTCGGCGGGATGGAAGAGCCGGGCGTGGAGCAAAACTTTCCGCAAAATTTCCAGACCAAAGAAACCGCCGATTTGTTTTTGGCGTTGATTGTAAAACTGCTGCGCGATGGCGGCAAGGGCGCGCTGGTGCTGCCCGACGGTTCGCTCTTTGGCGAAGGCGTCAAGACGCGGCTCAAGGAACATTTATTGACGACGTGCAATCTGCACACGATTGTGCGATTGCCCAAAGGCGTGTTCAATCCCTACACGGGCATCAACACCAATGTTTTATTTTTCACAAAGGGCGCGCCGACGAGCGAGGTCTGGTATTTTGAACATCCGCTCCCGCCCGACCGCAAGAATTATTCCAAGACGCGCCCCATTGACCTCAAGGAATTTGATTTGGAAAAAGCGTGGTGGAACAATCGCGCAGAAAACGAACACGCATGGCGCGTCAGCATCGCAGACATTAAAGCGCGCAATTACAATCTCGACTGTAAAAATCCGAACACTGCCGACGCCGCGCACGGCGACCCCGCGCAAATGCTCGCCGCGTATCAAACGCATCAAGCCGAAATCGCCGCCCTGCGCGCCGCGTTGAAAGCGGAATTGGAGCAAGCGTTACAATGACGACCATGACACGCCACGCGCGCGGTAGGGGCGAAGCATTTGCCGATGCGTTCGCGAATCGAGTCACAGCTGCCAATGCAAATGCTTCGCCCCTACGCGAACATTTCGACGAATTGTTTGTCACGCCCGACGCGGTGGACGAACTCGACCGCGTGGTTTTGCAATTGGCGGTGCAGGGCAAACTCGTCGCACAAGATGCGAAGGATGAAACCGCGCAAATTCTTTACTCTCGTATCCAAGCGGACAAAGCTTACAACGAAAATCACAATCAACTCGCTACTCTACCAAAAGTCAGTGATGATGAAATTCCTTTTGTTTTGCCATCTTCTTGGATTTGGGCGCGTTTAGGAGATGTGACGAATTACGGAACCTCAACGCGTAGCAAAAATCTGCAATTCACAGAAGATACATGGGTACTTGACCTTGAGGACATTGAGAAGGAGAGTTCACGATTATTGAGAAAAGTCAGACTCAAAGAGCGGCACTTTCAAAGCGAAAAAAATGTCTTTTCAAAAGGTGATGTTGTCTATGGCAAACTGCGACCTTATCTGGATAAAGTAATTGTTGCAGACGAAGATGGAATTTGCTCCAGTGAACTTGTTCCAATTCGAGGTTATGGTGAATTAGATTCACACTATTTGCGCTTGACGTTAAAACGCCCCGATTTCATCAAGTATGTCAATCAGAAAACATATGGCGTAAAAATGCCGCGCTTGGGAACAAAAGATGCAAGACTTGCGTTAATTCCACTTCCGCCCCTCGTCGAACAACACCGCATCGTCGCACGCGTCGAACAACTCTTTGCCCAGACCCGCGCGCTCCGCGAAAAATTAGTCCACGCGCAGACCGAACTCGAGCGCTTGAATAAAGCAGCGCTCGCGCATCTGCTGAACGCCGAAACGCTGGAGGAATTTGCCGAACGCTGGTCATTCATCGCAGAAAATTTCGACACACTCTACGTCGAACCCGCACACATCGCGCCTCTGCGTCAGGCGATTTTGGAACTCGCAGTGCGTGGCAAACTCACCCGCCGCGAACCCGAAGACGAACCTGCCAGTCAATTGCTCGAACGCATCCGTCAAGAAAAAAATAAATTGGCGCAAGAGGAAAAAAACAAAAGCGACGCGCTGCCGCCGATTCAAGACGACGAAAAGCCGTTCGAGTTGCCAGCGGGGTGGGAGTGGGTGAGATTTGGAGAGATAACCATCAACCGTGATGGAGAGCGCATTCCACTTTCAAAAGAACAACGCGAAACACGACAGGGCGAATATGATTACTACGGCGCATCGGGTGTAATAGACAAGATTGACGATTTTCTTTTTGACACACCACTTTTGCTTATCGGTGAGGATGGTGCAAATCTTGTAAATCGTTCAACACCAATCGCCTTTATCGCGGATGGAAAATATTGGGTGAACAACCACGCGCATGTACTTGGTGCAATCGAGTTTGACCTTCTCAGGTATTTGGAGGTTTATATTAACGCGATTGATTTGAAACCTTACGTTACAGGTACCGCGCAACCCAAAATGAATCAAGCCAAGATGAATTCAATTGTGATTGCGCTACCGCCACTTACCGAACACCATCGCATCGTCGCGCGCGTCGAACAGCTGATGAAATTGTGTGATGCGCTGGAAGGAAAACTCGCGTCGGCGCAGGGCGAACGCGAACGATTGACAGCGGCGCTTTTGGCGGGGATTGGTTGACACACGCGCGCATTTGCTCTCTCCGCCGCGCGTGCTAAACTCGTGTTTGAACGTATTCTACTTGGGTGAAAATTTCATGTCCAACAAAACAACCGCGATTGCAAATAGCAACATCGCCTTTATCAAATATTGGGGCAATTTCGACGCGCGTTTGCGGATGCCTTTGAACGATTCGCTTTCGATGAATCTCGACGCGTTGGTGACGGAAACGACGGTGGAATTTGATGACGCGTTAAAGAGTGACGAAATCGTCGTCGGCGGCGAGCCGGCGGATGAGAAAACGAAAACGCGTGTGGTCGAACATTTGAACCGGATTCGCGCCGAAGCGAAAATAGAGGCGTGCGCGCGCGTGCATTCGCGCAACAATTTTCCGAGCGCGACGGGACTCGCCTCCAGCGCGTCGGCGTTCGCGGCGTTGACTCTCGCGGGCGCGCGCGCGGCGGGTTTGGAATTGAGCGAGCGCGCGCTTTCCATTCTCGCGCGGCAGGGCTCGGGCAGCGCGGCGCGTTCCATTCCTGCCGGTTTTACCGAATGGCTCGCCGCGACGAACGTGACTTCGACGAGCGAGCAATCGTATGCGCGTCAACTCATGCCGCCCGACGCGTGGGATTTAAAAGATGTGATTGCAATTGTTTCGCGCGACGCGAAAAAAGTGGGTTCCTCCGAAGGACACGCGGCTGCCAACACCAGTCCGTTTCTCGGCGAACGGCTTGCGCGTTTGCCAATTCGCTATCACCGCGTGCGGCGCGAATTGTTGAACAAGAATCTTCAAGGCATGGGCGCGGACATTGAAGCGGAAGCCATCGAACTGCACACGCTCGCCATGACCTCGCGTCCGCCGATTTTTTACTGGACGCCTGCGACGGTGCGCGTCATGGACGCGGTGCGTCAGTGGCGCGAGGAAGGTTTGGAGGCGTATTTCACGCTCGACGCCGGACCAAATGTGCACGTTCTTGTGGAAGCAAAAGATTCTGATGAAATCGCCGCGCGCTTGCGAACGTTTGCGGATGTGCAAGAGGTGATCGTGAGTGGTGCGGGGGAGGGAACACGCTTGAGCGAGGAGCATCTTTTCTGACCTGACAGCCGAACCCGTTCCGAAAAGGACGGGTTCGATTTTTTTGCTGTGCTACAATGCGATTCATCTCGAGGTTGAGGAGCCGATGCTATGCCAACGCTGCTTGCAAAAAATGCGACGATGCTCGTGACGATGGATTCCCAGCGCCGCGAATTGAAAAACGCGAGTTTGTTCGCGCGCGACGGAATCATCACGCACATTGGCGCGCTGGCGGAATTGCCGCAGACCGCTGATGTGGTGCTGAATCTCGACGGGCAAATTGTGTTACCCGGATTCATCAATACGCATCATCATCTCGACCAGACGCTCACGCGCAATTTGCCCGCCGCGCAAAACAATAATTTGTTTCCGTGGCTTCAGGTGCATTATCGCTTGTGGGCGAAACGCACGCCTGCCGCAACGCGCAACAGTACGCTCATCGGTTTGGCGGAACTCGCCGCGTCGGGGTGTACCACAGTGTTCGATCATTCGTATTTATTTCAGAGCGGCACGCGCGTGGACGATCAAATCGCGGCGGCGCAAGAAATTGGTGTGCGTTTTCACGCCTGTCGCGGCTCGATGTCGCTTGGAGAATCACAAGGCGGATTGCCGCCCGATGATTGCGTTGAGGACGAAGACTTTATTTTACAAGACTCGCGCCGCGTCATCGAAACGTATCACAACGCGTCGCACGGCTCGATGCTGCAAATTGTGTTGGGACCCTGTTCGCCTTTTTCGGTGACGACGACGCTGATGAAAGAATCTGCCAAGCTCGCGCGCGCGTACAACGTGCGCTTGCATACGCATCTGTGCGAGACGTTGGACGAAGAACGCTTTACGCTTGAAAAATACCGCCTGCGCCCTGTCGCATTTATGGAAACACTCGATTGGTTGAGTGACGATGTTTGGTTCGCGCACGCGGTGCATGTGGACGCGGATGAAATTCGTCAGTTCGCGCAGTCGGGCGTCGGCGTCGCGCATTGTCCCAGTTCCAACATGCGCCTCGCGTCGGGTATTGCGCCGGTGAAAGAATATCTCGCGACGGGCGTACAAGTTGGCTTGGGCGTTGACGGCTCGGCGAGCAACGACGGCAATCACATGCTCTTGGAAGCGCGGCAGGCGATGCTGCTCGCGCGTTTGAAACTTGGTTTGTTGCCGCCCGAAGGTCCGCGCAAATTGTTTTTGTTGTCGCAATCTGACCCGCTGCGCGCGCATGAGTGGATGACCGCGCGTGAAGCGTTGGAAATTGCGACGCTGGGCGGCGCGCGCGTTTTGGGGCGCGATGACATCGGCGCGCTCGAGGTCGGCAAATGCGCGGACTTTTTTACGATTGATTTGAATACAGTGGATTACGCGGGGGCGCTCAATGATCCGGTTGCGGCGACATTATTTTGCGCGCCGCAAAAAGCAAAATATACGGTGATCAACGGGCGGATTGTGGTGGAAGATGGACGCGTCGTGACGGTGGACATGCAGCCGGTGATTCAAGCGCACAATCGCTTTTCGCTGATGCTGGGCGGAAATTGATTCGCTCGACATTTTCTATGGCGTAATTTTGGCTGGGCGCGCGCGTAAGATTGTGCTTGCAATAGGCACGCAATGAAAATGAAATCTCGCGCGTTCCGCTTTCTCACGCCGCTTTAATGCACGGGATGCGCGCGCGTGTTATAATTTTGGCAGCGTAATTCGAAAGGATTAGAGATGCCTGCTTTACCGATTTGGCAAACCATTCCATTATTTTTGATCATTATTGGCATTTTAGTCGTCGTCCATGAATTGGGGCACTATCTTGCGGCGCGGCGTTTTGGCGTCGAAGCGCCCGAATTTGGGATTGGCTTTCCGCCGCGTTTGTTGACCTTTTGGAAAATGAACGGCGTAATCGAGCTGCAAGGGAAAAAGATCGTCATTCCGAAAAAGTTTCTGCTGCCGGAAGGTGTGCAGACGGGCGCGTGGGTAACCTACCAGACCGAAGACCAGAACGGCAAACAAGTATTGACCAGCATTGCGCCGATTGATCCGCAAGCGCGTGGGTCTGCAATGGCAAGTCAGGTGCAGCTGTTGGATCGCGGCACCGAATTCACGTTGAACGCGATTCCGTTCGGCGGCTTTGTGCGAATGAATGAAGATGATTCGTCATCCGCGCCGAATGCGTTTGTAAGCAAACCGGCATGGCAGCGCGCGATCATTTTGGTTGCGGGCGTGACGATGAATTTTATTCTCGCGTTCGCCGTTTTCATTCTGCTTCCGATGATGGTGCCGCAAATGACGTTGGCGGCAAATACAAATATCGTGCGCGTGAATCCCGGCACGCCGGCGGCGAACGCGGGCTTGAGCGCGGGCGATGTGATCGTTGCGGTGAATGGGATCGAATTGAACGGCAGCCGCCAAAAAATGGCGGACGCGCTCAAGACGCTGTGCGGCAAACAAATCACGCTTGGGATCGAACGCCCGAATCCGCGCGGCGCGGCAGAACGATTTGACGTGCAGTTGACGCCGCGCCCATTCGATGATCCGCCGTGCATAATCGGCGTTGCCATTTCCCAAGATGTCGGCGCCAAGATCGCGAGCGTGCAGCCCGGTTCGATTGCGGACAAGGCAGGCTTGCGCGCGGGCGATTCACTCGTACGCGTTGGCGACTTTACGGTATTGCCGACGAATGCGTTGAGCGGACTCTTGCAAGATGAAAATGCGCTCGCTGCGCACGTTCAGAATCACTACAAAGTCAATACGATTGCTATTTTGCGCTACATCCGCGATGGAGAACCGCGGCAAACCAAAATCACGATTCCGGCGGGACTGCCTGCCTCCGAAGCAAATCTTGGATTGAGTTTGCGTTTTGGATTCGTACCCGCTATCGGTGAAGCGACGACGCAAATGTACACCGCGCTTACTTCGGTGCCGCGCGCGTTCCGCGATTTGTTTGCAAACATGGCGCGCGGGAACAGCTCGGGTGTGGTGGGTCCGGTCGGCATCACTCAAATTGTTGCCGAAGGTACGCCGAGCGGCGGGCTGCCCTTTTTGATTAGCGTCATTGGCGTGCTGTCACTCAATCTTGCGATTTTCAATCTGCTGCCGATTCCCGGTCTCGACGGCGGGCGCCTCGTTTTTGTGATCGCGGAAATGTTGATGCGCGGGCGCAAACTCGATCCGCGCAAAGAAGGATATATTCATCTCGCGGGTTTTGTGTTTTTGCTGATGATGATTTTCGTCATTTCGTATTTTGATGTGACGCGGTTGCTCGCGGGCAAATCGCCGTTTGGTCCGTGATGCGTCTTGCGCCCAAAGAGTTTTCAAATGTAATTTGTGGTATAAAGGGTCTCGTTTCTTGTGAACGAGACCCTTGTTTTTTGGAAAGCGAGTTTGTTTTATGCCCACCCGATTTGGTAAATCACCCAAAAAAGTTTTTGCGTACGAATATCCTTCCCCACCGCAGTTCACCGACCCGGCGCGGCGCGAAAAATTGGCGGCGGCGTTTCCTGAAATTCATCGCGTACTTGAGGAATATCTAAACGAGCAGCACATCCCCGGCATCGCGCTTGGGGTTGTGATAGATGGTGAATTGGCATACGTGGATGCGTTTGGACTGCGCCATGTCGAGACGAACGCGCCGGTCATGCCGGAAACGGTCTTTCGAATTGCGTCCATGTCGAAAAGTTTTGTCGCGATGGCAATTCTCAAATTGCGCGATGAAAAAAAATTGCGGCTCGACGATCCCGTTGCAAAATACATTCCCGAATTCAAGAAACTGAAATATCCGACGGCGGATTCGTCCGCACTGACGATCCGCCATTTGCTCACCATGTCGCCCGGCTTTCCCGAAGACAATCCGTGGGGCGACCGGCAAATGGCGATCCGCGAACGCGAGTTCACAAATTGGCTGCGCGCAGGCATTCCCTTTTCCAACGCGCCGAATGTAACTTTCGAGTACTCGAATTACGGCTATGCGATTTTGGGACGCATCGTCACGCTGGTTTCGGGGACGACCTTTCAAAAATACATCACAAGAATTATTTTGAAACCGCTGGGGATGCACGCGACAGTGTGGGACAAGAAAAATGTTTCATCCGAAATGCTCGCGCAAGGTTATCGCTACGAGGACGACCAATTCAAGCCCGAGCCGATCTTGTCGGATGGCGCCTTTGCCGCGATGGCAGGGCTCTTTACGACGATTCCCGATTTCGCGCACTATATGAGTTTTTTGCTGAATGCCTTTCCGCCGCGCGATGACTTGGACGTTGGTCCGGTGGAACGCGCAACGGCGCGCGAAATGCAGCAGCTGCAGCGCTACGAGGAATTGGTTGAACGTCCCTTGCAAGATAACAATGTTTGGCGCGCGGTGGCGGGGTATGGTTTCGGTTTGGCGATTTGGCATGACCAACGGTTGGGCTATGGCGTGTCGCACGGCGGAGGCTTGCCCGGATACGGCAGTTATTATTATTTACTTCCGCATCACGGCGTTGGAATCGCCGCCTTTACTAACCGAACGTATTCGCGCGTTGGCTTGCTCTTTAACCGCGTATTGGAATTGTTGGCGTCAACGGGCGGTTTGCAGGCGCGCAAAATAATTCCCGCGCCCATCTTGCTGGAATTGCGCGGTGTCGTACAGCGTTGGCTCGAAACAACGGATGATGGGGAATTGACCGCGCGCGCCGCCGACAACTTTTTGCTCGACCGTGATTTGGCGCATCGCCGCGCAGAGTTGGAAAAAATTCGGACAGACCTTGGCGCATTCGTACGCGTTGGCGAGATTGAGGCGGTGAACGCGCTGCGCGGCAAATGGGTGATCGAATGTGAACGCGGCTGGCTCGATGTATTTCTCACGCTTGCGCCAACTATGCCGCCGACGATTCAAATGTTGAATCTGACGCCGCGCGCCAAGACGTAACACGGATTTATCAATTTGCCGTATCTCATTTACAATTTTATTCGTGTCCGAACAAGATTCTTTGACTCGTACGTCGCGCGTTCGCTGTAACTATTGCAGCAAACGCATCCCCGCGTCGGCGGTGGTTTGCCCGAACTGCCAGCGAAATCCGCGCGCATTTTATTGGAAGCGCAGGCACGTGATTTTGTTGGTGAGTGTTCTCGCCCTCGCCGCCGTTGCCGCGCTGTTTTGGTTCGCGGATGATTTGCGCAAATTCGTGCCGGCAACTGTGGCACTGAATCCGACGCCGACGCAAACTATCACGCGCGCGCCGGTATCTGTCGTACTCGTTGCGACGCGTCCCCCTTTAACCGCGACGCGCGTCCCTCCCACTGCGACACGCGCAATTACGAATACGCCGCGTGCTACTGCAACCGCGACGTTCACGCTGATCGCGACAAGCCCCGCCGCGAATCCCGCGTCGAACGCGGCGCGCGTGACCGAAACTCCATCGCCGATTCCGACACGCGTTCCTGTCGCTTCACCAGTTTTGATTTCTCCCACTGACGGCGAACGCATCATCGGTCCGAACAAGCGTGTGCTCTTGCAATTTCAGCCCGCGCAGCCGTTAGGTGCGCAGGAGTGGTATCGCGTGCAGGTGGATTTTTTGGATCGGGCGGGGAACCCCGTGAGTTGGTGCGGCTTTACGCGAGAGAGCGCGCAAGAATTTCCGCGCGATTTTTTTGATGACTCGTCGCCGAATGTGCGTTCCTTTTTGTGGCGTGTGAATGTGGTGCAGTCCGGGCAATTCAATCCGGCAACGTGCGACGCGCCGTACGATACTGTGAGCGCGCCCAGCGACGTGCGGACGTTTTATTGGTATTGAACTCGCGTCGAGAGCGCAGACTCGCCTTTGCACACACTCGTTCATTCCGCCAAGAGCGCTTGGATCACCTTTTCACTTTCCGCGTACGCTCCTTCGCCGACGTGCGTGTAGCGAATGTATCCCTCTTTGTCCACGATGAACCAGGTGGGCCACGCCCAAACGTTGTAACGATTCCAATTTGCGAAATCGCCGTCAATTGCCACAGGATATTTGATGTTATAGTCGTGAACTGCTTGGCGGACATTGGCAACATCTTTTTCAAACGACAATTCGGGTGTGTGAACGCCGAGAACTACCAAACCCTGCGCGCGATATTTTTCATCCCACGCTTTTTTGTAGGGCAGAGTATTTTTGCAGTTGTAACAGGCGAACGTCCAAAAATCAACGACCACTACTTTGCCGCGCAAATCGTTCCAGTCAAGGTTGTCAGAATTGAGCCACGTTGAACTGGAAATTTCTTTTGCCAATTTGAATTGGCTCTTGTCAATTTTGACGGGTGATGCAGTGGCAAGCATTCCGCCCTCCTCCATCGTGTCTGGCGCGTTCGCACGGAACTGTATTTGGTTGGCAGCGCACGCGGCGAACAGCGCGACAAAAATTCCCAACATTACGACGCGCGAAATTTGAATTTTCATTTCGACCTCTCCAAAAATCTCACCTACAGTTGCAGCAAGCGTATCCGCAAATCCTTACATTTCGCTAACGCACAAAATTCTCAATTTATGAATTCGTAAGAAATTCGGAATATAACGAGGCGAAATGCCCATGCAAAAAGTTCTCGTTGTGGATGATGAACCGCAAATCCTCGATGTCGTGAGCAAGTATCTGACGCGCGAGGGTTTTCAGATTTCGATTGCGCGCGATGGTGAAGGCGCGCTCTCGGCGTTCAATGCAAACAAACCCGATTTGGTCGTACTCGACTTGATGCTGCCAAAAGTGGATGGCTTGGAAGTCTTCAAGCGCTTGCGGACATTGAGCGCGGTGCCCGTAATCATGCTCACCGCCAAAGGCGAAGAGACGGATCGAATCGTCGGACTCGAACTTGGCGCGGATGATTACATCACGAAACCATTTTCGCCGCGCGAACTGGTCGCGCGCGTCAAAGCGGTGCTGCGGCGCGTGACCACCGGCACAATGCTCGATACGGGCGAACGCACCCTCGTGCGCGGCGATTTGCGAATTGATCCGCGCGCGCGTTCCGTTTCCGTTTCCGACAAGGCGGTGGAATTGACGAGCAAAGAATTCGATCTACTTTGGTTTCTCGCGTCACATCCCGGGCAGGTGTTCACGCGTACTCAATTGCTCGATCACGTTTGGGGTTATGAATATTACGGCGACTCGTCCACCGTCACCGTTCACATTCGCCGTCTCCGCGAAAAAATTGAAAACGATCCCGCGAACCCGCATTATCTTTCGACCGTATGGGGGGTGGGATATAAATTTGAAAAAGAGGTTTAGCAAATGGCTGATAGCCGATGGCGAATAGAAAAAAATCAAAGCTGCGCGCCATCTGCCATTTGCCATCTGCCACCATGCGCCGCTCACTCACTTTCGGAATCATTCTCTTGATCGCCGCGCCGCTCGCCGCGCTGGCGCTGGCGCGCGCATGGCTCGGCGCACCGATGGGCGAGTTGGTAGAATTACTGCGCTTGTTTCTGATCGCAGAAACGATCGCGTTAGTGTTTGGATTCGCCGCGTATTATGTGGTGCTGCGAATGGGCATCGGCGGCATCAGCGGCAAAGTCGCATTGGGTTACGCGTTGTGCGTCGGCGTGACGGCAATGGTGATTCTGCTCGTCTCGATGCCGATGTTTATTTCGACGCACGACGCTCAATTTTTGCTGGTGTTGTTGGTTTTTTCTGGAATTATTTCGCTCGGCTTTGGCTATTTGATTTCGCGGGCGATTACGCGCGGCTTGAGCGAATTGACCATTGGCGCGGAAAAAATCGCGCAAGGAAATTTCTCTGCGCGAGTGAATGTGAAATCGGGCGATGAAGTGGAACGGCTCGGCAGCGCGTTCAATGACATGGCAGAAAAATTGGAACAAGCCGCCGCGAAACAAAAAGAATTGGAACAGGCGCGCCGCGACGTGGTTGCCGCCGTGTCACACGATTTACGCACGCCGCTGGCGTCACTGCGCGCGATGATCGAAGCGATCAATGATGGTGTGGTAACCGACGACGCGACCAAAGAGCGTTATTTAAAAAGTGCGCAGCTGCAAGCCGAAAATCTTTCGTTGCTTGTGGACGATCTGTTTGAATTGTCGCAGCTCGACGCGGGGGTGATGCAGTGGAGCGTCGAACCGAGTTCGCTGCGTGATTTGATTTCCGATACGCTGGAAACGATGCACGTGCAGGCGGCGGAAAAAAATATAAAATTGAGCGGTTGGGTGGACCCGAGTGTTGATCCGGTGTTGATGAATTCGCACGAGATGCAGCGCGTGCTGTACAACTTGATTCAAAACGCGATTCGGCATACGCCCGCCGATGGGACCGTGTTTGTCGAAGCGCGCCAACGCGACAGTGGAGGCGAAGTGCAAGTGGATGTGATTGATACAGGCGAGGGCATTGCGGAACAAGATGTGCCGCGCATCTTTGACCAATTTTATCGCGGCGAAAAATCGCGTGCGCGCGAATCCTTTGGCTATGGCTCGGGCGGCGGCGCGGGGTTGGGACTCGCCATCGCGCAGCGAATTGTGTTGGCGCATCACGGCAAAATTTGGGTGGAATCAAAACGCGGGGCAGGGAGTAGGTTTAGTTTTACACTGCCGCGTGTTGCAAGCAAGTGACAAAAAAATTTCTCTCCTGTTTCACCAGCGCGCCTTTCCCTCAAACGTTTATTCGCTTCTTATTCCTTCTTGATATTGTTCGTCGCTGACCTTTTCCATCCAATCCACGGCCTTGCCGTCGAGTGTTTCCTGAATCGCAATGTGTGTCATGGCAGTGGTGGGCGATGCGCCATGCCAATGCTTTTCGCCGGGCTCGAACCAGACTACATCCCCGGGTCGAATTTGCTCGACTGGACCTTCCCATCGTTGCGCCAAGCCGCAGCCCGCTGTCACAATCAGAGTCTGACCCAGCGGGTGGGTGTGCCAGGCAGTCCGCGCTCCCGGCTCGAACGTGACACTGTTGCCTGCCGCACGTGCGGGTTCTTTGACTTGAAACAGCGGGTCAATGCGTACGGCGCCGGTGAACCAGTCGCCGGGTCCTTTACCAGAAGGTTGTGAGCCACTTTGTTTGATTTCCATTTTCTGAATTCCTCCATTACTGGTTGTCACTTGAAATTAGATTTGGCAGAAAATACAATAACGGAACGAGGAAGAAACAAAGCAAGGACAAATAAACATTTACAAACGACAACAGAATCGCTGATCCGTAGAGTGCGATTGCAGGAATACTGTGGCTCGGTCCCATACCTTTTGCAGATAAAGGATCCACAAAGAGCTTGTGATTCCTTGCGTAGCTCCTTAATGCGAAAAAAGTCAATGCAGCGAGTAACTGGTTCACACCGTACAAAATAACCGGAAATTGGTCCGTCGGATGATCGCCAAGCAACGCGGTCGGAAAAGGCATGAAACAAATCCATAACAAGAAAAGATTATTTAACCAAACCAGCCCGATCGTTGCCTCGCGGATTTGGCGGAAAAAATAATGATGCCCTACCCAGTGAATGCAAATCAATACAAACGTCAAGGCAAAACTGACAACTTTTGAGACAAGCGGCGCCATGGCTGCGGCGTACTGGCTCAAGCTCGAGTGATCTGCAATGTAGGGGACGCTTAGTTCGAGGACAAGCAGCGTCAATATGATTGCAAAAATCCCGTCACTGAAGGCTTCGACCCGCTCTTTGGACATATCTCGAATCTTGTGGCAATGGTTGTGTTCTTGAGAACGAGAGGGAACTATTAACTTGCGCGCGGCACAAGTTTGATGGTCGCGGCGCGCGCGTCAGGAGTCAGAGTGCTTCCAACAATGTTCGCGCTGTAGCGGCGATATTTGGTTTGATACGCGGCGTCAATCTGGTCGTTGACAGCAGGGTCAGAGACCTCGACAAACGTGACATCTTTGTCCACGCCGCCAGCCCGGATGTGTCCCTCATGACGCGTCTGCGTGCCTCGAAACCATGCAGACGTGCGCCCGTTAACGGCGCGGACATAGAGGTCATCGCCGACGCGGACGACCCAAATCGTCACCGGGTTTCGGAGTGCGCCATCGCGTCGCAGCGATTGAATTTTCAGTTCTTCTGCTGTTCCAATTTTGTCGAGTTCGTCGCTTGTCCATGCAGTCATAGGTCCTCACCTCTCGGGCGGAGCAGCGCCTTGATCGCGCGACGTTCATCCAGCGCGCGATAGCCGTCCGCCACCTGTTCCAGCGGCAGGGTCAAATCAAAGACCTTGCCGGGATTGATCTTTCGATTCCAGATCAGGGCGATCAATTCAGCAAGAAAACGGCGCACCGGTGCGGGGCTGCCGTGCAGGTGAATGTGGGATTTGATGGCTTCTTGGGCAAACCTCGGGTTTTTACTGCGGATGTCGTTATCGGCATACATTGTATTTTCGTCAACTTTGCCTGTCAAGTAACCGCGTCCCAGCGGGCTAAAAGGCACCAGACCAGTCCCCAGTTCTTCGCAGATTGCCAAAACATCATTTTCTTCAATCGCGCGCCACCAAATGGAATATTCACTTTGCAAAGCAGCAACCGGTTGAACGGCGTACGCGCAGCGGGCGAAGTTAAGAAAATTTTGGGGCTCGGCGTCACGAATTGCGCTGTTCCCGAAATCAGAACAATTTGCTTGACAGAAGGTCATGCGAGGATATACTTGCCGTATAAAACGCGTTTGGCGAGTATTGTACGTCAAATTGACGTTTAATCTCAAGTAGGGCGGGTACTTTCCAAGTCAAAAGGTGTTAAAATAGCAGTGTGAAAATCTATCTTGATTTATGCGCCATCCAAAGACCGCTCGATACATCGAATCAAATTCGGATTATTTTAGAGTCAGAAGCCGTTCTCGGTATCATTACTTTTTGTGACATTGGGCAGGCTGAATTACTTTCATCAGAAGCATTGCTTTATGAAGGCGAACAAAGTTCTTTGCCTGTAAGAAAAGAACATACTTTGTCAGTTTTGGCAAAAGCAAAGAGCGTTCTGGACGTTACAGAAAAAGAAAAATCTCGTGCCGCAGAAATAATGCAAGTTGGCGTAAAACCGCTTGACGCACTTCATATCGCTTTGGCAGAATCTGGAAGTGCAGATTATTTTTGCACCTGCGATGATAAACTAATGCGAAACATCAAGAAGGTCAAAGATTTAGCGGTAAAAGTGGTAAATCCTGTTGATCTGGTTCAGGAGATTGAGAAATGATTACGGATGTAAAACCTCTAATCGAAATTAATCAGCAAGCAATTCACCTACTCTATAAAGAGTTAGGGGTTGTTGACGCAGTTCGTTTTCTAAAACAATTTACTCAAGGCTATGGAAATTACACTCAAGAGCGAGAAGTTATCTTTGCAAATAAATCCCTTGATGATATTGTCAGCGAAATCGAAAAACGGAGAAAGACGGCACAATAAAAAATTTACGAGCGCAGGCTGGTTTTATAGGCTTGCGCTCTTTCTTAAAGCAAAGGTTCTTGTGGGCAAAAAACCGCCCAACAAAGCGTGCACCTGACGCTGGGGATTCTGCGCACATCTCAGGCAGTTTTCTACGCCTTAGCATTTTTCTGTTCGGACGGCGTTCCGCCGTCCGCCCCAGCGCCACTAACGCAGGTCGTTGGGCAGCGCTGATTGAAAAGGGATGAAGGTCAAAAGGAATGAATAAAGCAACCAGGATCAACGTAGCAACATTGGGAACAATTTTTGGAATCTCTGGGGTAAGTCATGGCTTTTTCGAGGCACTTCAAGGGAATGTACTCACGAGCGGGCTCTTTATCTTTGCTATCGGAGAAGCCCAGAAGATGTGGCCACATGGCAACGAGCCCGCATTTACACTTCTTCCCACCTATTTGCTGGCTGGCATTTCGTCCATGATTATCGGCTTTGTCATCATCATATGGTCGATCTGTTTTGTCCACAGGAAGAATGGGCCAACTGTTCTCCTGCTTCTCTTTATTATGCTTCTATTGGTTGGAGGAGGAGTCGCACAGATTTTATTCTTTCCATTCATCTGGCTCGTTTCAACTCGTATCAATCAACCACTGACTTGGTGGCGAAAGATTCTGCCAGTCGAGATTAGTAAGCCACTCGCCCGGCTATGGCCTTGGTCTTTGGTAATTAGTGCAGGATTGCTTGTCTTTGCACTGGTAACCGCCACCACCGGATTCGTACCTGGCGTGAGGGACTCGGAAGAAATCTTATCCATTATGTTGCTTTGCCTTGGGATGGAAGCAATCGCTCTGCCTTTGACCTTCGTGAGTGGATTTGCATACGATATTCTTTCGAAGCCAAATATCGCTAACGTGTAGACGTGTTGCTTTAGAATCAAGAAACTGCCCAACAATACGTGCAGCTGACGGTGGGGATTCTGCGGCAATCTCAGGTAGTTTCTACGCCTTGTCATTTTTCTGGCTGGACGGTTTCGCCCTCCCCGCCCCAGCGCAGCTAACGCACCCCGTTACCTTTCCGCCTCGCTCAAAATCCGTACCACCTCTTCATCCGCCACCTGCTCAAAATCTTGATAAAAATATCCGACCGCCACAAATGGTTCCGGCGCGTCGAGTAATTCAAGTTCGTCACATGCCGCGCGCAATTGCGGCAAGACTTGGCGCGGCGCAACGGGGACCGCGAGAATGACGCGCGTGGGATTTTGATTCTTGAGCGCGCGCAATGCCGCAAAGACAGTTGCGCCTGTCGCAATGCCATCGTCCACGAGAATTACAATTTTGTTTTGCAAACCGAGTGGCGGCTTGCCGCGCCGATACATTTCAAGTCGTCGCTGCATCTCGCGCATTTGCTTGGCGCGTTCATGCTCGATAAATTTTGGCGAAATGTGCAATTGCTGAATCAACTGTTGGTCGAGCAGCACCGCGCCATCGCTTGCCACCGCGCCGATGGCGAGTTCCGCGTTCATTGGCGCGCCAAGCTTGCGCGTGATGAAAACATCGAGTGGAACATCCAGCGCGCGCGCAATCTCTTGTGCTACGACGACTCCGCCGCGCGGGATGCCCAGCACATTCGCACTCGGATTGTTTTTGTAGTGCGTTAATTTCGCGGCGAGACGTTTGCCCGCGTCGCGGCGGTCGGTAAAGCAGATCATGTGTTCTGTGCAGACACTCCAGTAGTTTGTGCGGACGATGTCGGTTGGGTGCGCGCCCACGCGGGGGTTTCATCGCGCCACACAAAGAAAAAGAAATAGAAGGGCATGACGAAATAGCCGAACCAGAAGATCCCAACACCAAAAAGAACGCGCAGTGTGTCAGAAGTCGTCGTGTTCTTGATGATGTGCGCCCAATAAAAAATCATCAATGCAAACATGACGCCAATGGTCAAGAGATGAAGGGGCAGCACGCACAAAAAAATTCCAAAAAAGGGCGCAGGGGGCGGCTCATTGCGCGCGGCAACAGATGCAAAGATTGTCGCGAACATTCCAAACCACAGCATGAGAAACAGAAATGGATACGCGAGCATCCACAAGGTTGCTGCACCGACGACGAGTTTTTGATTGCGCGCAAGTTTCATTTTCCTGATTCCTCGCTTAATTTACTTTCAGACAAAATTGTGTAAATCGGACCGCTCGGCTGTAAATCGCTCGCAATCAAATGTACGGCGTCCGCATGAATTGTTCCAAACGTTGTTGCAGGAAAATTTTTTACAATGTTGCCAAGCGTCGCGCGCTCGTCCTGCGATGCTTCACGTTTCACGCGCCCGAGTGTGAGATGCGGCGTGAAACCGTATTTGTCGCGCGCAAAATTCAACCGCGCGGATTGCTCCTCAATCTGTCGAGCGAGCAGGGCAATGGTTTGTACTTCGCCCTCGAGTCCAACCCAGATATTGTTCGGACGACGCGTGTTTGGAAAACAGCCGAGCCCGCGCGCGGTCAGTTCAAATGGCGCAAAACGTGCAGTCACTTGCGCGAGCGCGTCTTGGAGCAGGGGAATTTGCGTGCGCTTTGAGTTACCCAAGAACTTGAGCGTGAGGTGGCTGTTTTGCGGCGCGACCCAACGGACTGCATTCTGTGCAACCAAAGAGAGACTGCACTCGTCTTGTAATTGTTTTTGCGCGCGTTTCAGTTCGCCGCGCAGCGCGTCATTCAATTCAATGGCGATAAAAAGACGCAATGATTCAGCGTTCATTACGAAAAATTGTAACACATCCAAGTCAAAATTGGGTCGCGTCGTTTTGCCAGAATGCCCTTTCTCGGTAAAATCATCTGCGGATGCGCCTTGCGTATCGAGTCATTGCCGCCCTGCTCCCCGCCCGCGCGATGACCATTTTTTGAGGGTAATTAATGAGTTCTCGTCCGATTTACAATCGCCGCCGTCAGGCGCGCCATGAAAAAAAGCACGGCGGCAGTTGGATTCCCAAAATTCTACTTGGTGCGTTCGCACTCGTCCTCTTTGGTTCGCTCGGCGCCGTCCTCTTGACCGTCGCGTTTTCGGCTATCACCGTGATGAATGTGTATGGTGAATACGCCAAGAACCTGCCCGAACCCGAAAAAGTTTCACAGCAAGCCGCCACGCAATTCAAGACCACGAAAATTTACGACCGCACCGGTAAGGTGCTGCTGTACGAGTTGTTCGACCCCACCGGCGGCAACCGCACGAATGTTGCGCTCGACAAAATCTCGCCCAACTTGATCAACGCGACTATTGCGCTCGAAGACAAGACCTTTTGGACGAATGAAGGCGTAGACTATACCGGCATGGTGCGCGCGGTGTACAACATGCTGCGCGGACAGCCGCTGCAAGGCGCGTCCACGCTGACACAGCAGTTGGTCAAAAAAGTAATCATCCCCGAACGCGAAACCAAGTCGCGCACGAATGTGGAATTAAAAATCCAAGAGACCATCATGGCGCGCGAGATCTCGCAGAAATATTCCAAGCAGCAAATTTTGGAATGGTATCTCAACACGATTTATTACGGCAATTTCGCGTATGGGATTGAAGCGGCGAGTGAAGCGTACTTTGGCAAACATGCCAAAGACTTGACGTTGAATGAGGCGGCAACTCTTGCGGCGATTCCGCAGTATCCCGCGCTTAATCCGCTGGACAATCCCGAAATCGCCAAGGAACGTCGTGACATTGCGCTCGACCGCATGGTTGCGGAAGGATACATCACCGAACGCCAGGCGGAGGACGCGAAAAAGCAAGACATTCAAGTTTTCCAAAAGCGTTTTGACATCAAAGCGCCGCATTTCGTTTTTTATGTGCGCCGGTACTTGGAGGACAAGTACGGACCCGATGCCGTGAACAAAGGCGGCTGGACGGTCATCACCTCGCTCGACTATGACATCCAATCCAAAGCCGAAGAGATCGCGCGCAATCAGATCGCGAAACTCACCGAAGAGAAACGCAATGTCACGAACGCGTCGGTCGTCGTCATGAAACCAACGACGGGCGAAATCAGCGCGATGGTCGGCTCGGTAGATTATTTTGATCGAGATATTGATGGGCAAGTGAACATCGCGATTTCGGACCGGCAGCCGGGCTCTTCGTTCAAATTATTCAGTTACTTGCAAGCATTTGAAGCGGGCGCGGCAGACGGCACAAAACTTTCGCCCGCGAGTGTGGTGTACGATGTGCGGACGGCGTTTGAGGATCCGCCGAATCCACCTTACGTTCCCGAAAATTACGACCGCAAGTATCACGGACCGGTGCGTTTGCGAACCGCGCTCGCGTCCTCGTACAACATTCCCGCCGTCAAAGTGCTGGATATGGTGGGCATCAAAAATGTTTTGAATCTTGCGCATCGCATGGGCATCACGACGCTCGACAAAAATTACGGGCTTGCCTTGACGCTCGGCGGCGGCGAAGTGAAATTGCTCGACCAGACGTACGCGTATTCTGTCGTCGCGAACGGCGGGGTGATGGCAGGACAGCCCGTCCCGCCGGAGGAACAACGCGAGGGCTTTCGTAAATTGGACCCCGTTTCCGTTCTCAAAGTGACCGATGCGGATGGCAAAGTTCTGGAAGAGTACAAACAGCCCGGCACAGAACGCGTAGTCTCCGAACAAGCTGCG
The DNA here is from genome assembly GCA_004295045.1 of Chloroflexota bacterium. Taxonomy (GTDB): domain Bacteria; phylum Chloroflexota; class Anaerolineae; order UBA4142; family SHND01; genus SHND01. The sequence goes on from SHND01000030.1 coordinate 248,260, forward strand.
TATTTGATCACGGATGTGTTGAGCGATAACAACGCGCGCGCGCCCGCGTTCGGTTTGAACAGCGTGCTGAAAATGTCGCGTCCCGCGGCGGTCAAAACGGGAACGACTTCATCGTGGCGCGACAATTGGACGCTCGGCTACACGCCCGACTATGTAACGGGAGTTTGGGTCGGCAACGCGGACAATTCCGAGATGGAACACATTTCGGGGATTACGGGCGCCGCGCCGATTTGGCATGATGTGATGGAGTATATTCATCGCAATCTGCCGGTGACAGAATTTGTCGAACCGCCGGACATTACGCGTATCCCGGTGTGTCTTGCCAGCGGCTTGCTGCCGACAAAGGAATGTCCGCAGGTCGTGCGCGAAGTTTTCAAAAAAGGGAATGAGCCAACACAGCCCGATAACATCTGGAAACCGTTTCGCATTTTTGTGCCGAATGGAAAACTTGCAACCGCGTTCAATCCGCCCGATCAAGTAACGACGGTGGTGTATCCGATTTATCCGCCGCAAGCAGCCGATTGGGTGAAAGAAAATAGTATCCCTCAGCCGCCCACCGAATTCGATACGACGTACGCGTCCAGTGCGGCGAACGGAGACCTCGCCATTTTCTCGCCCGCGAATTATTCCTCCGTCAAGGGCGCGGTCGAAGTACGCGGCAATGCGAAAATGGGCGATATGCGCGAATGGCGTTTGAATGTGGGCGCGGGACTCGACCCCGCTGAATGGCTGACCATCGGACAGGGTGGAGGCGGGATTGACAATGGCGTGCTGGCAACGTGGCAAACCGGCGAGAGTGGTTTGTATACGCTGCAGCTCGTCGGCATCCAGAACGATGGCACCACGCAAACCGCGACAGCTCAAGTCACAGTTGACAATGAAGCGCCGCGCGTCGAGATCATCAATCCCTGGGATGACAAACAATACTTGATGGAAGATGATGAATGGGTGAGTGTGGATGCGGATGCGGTAGATAATCTTTCAATGGGCTATGTGGATTTTTGGGTTGACGACTCGTACTTGGGTCGGACCCAAGTTTCGCCCTTTACCTTCAAGTGGAATATCACGATGCACGACGCGCTGACGCCCACACTCAAAGCCGCCCTCGCGTTACCGGTGGACTCGCCAACTCTGCCCGTGATTTCGTATCAGGCAACGACGCGCAAGCTCGAGGATGATGGCACGACGATCAACACCATCACCGAAACGCTCGCCGCGACGATGACGAAAAAAGCGGATCGCGTAGTCGCAGTCTTTCCGAATGGATTTGGCATGATCATGGATTCGGGCGGCTACACGGAAACGCATCAAGTCAAGGTAAAAGCGTACGATGTCGCAGGAAACTTTATCGAGAGTGCGAGCGTGCGGTTCCTCGTTTCGCACAAACCGAAACCGCCAACGGAACAGGGCGCGCCAACCGGCATGAATTATTTTTGGAACGAAAAGCAAAATGCTGTCCTTGACCCGGAGCGGCGTTATGGGCGAAGGAGAAATTTGTAGGCGTCGTACTTGATGCCGGTGAATTGCGAAAAAGGACAGTCGGCGCTCGGCTGTCCTTTTTTGTGTCTGCGAAAGAACTTGCTAAAATATTGCTTGCAGATTTGTGAAATTCGTAACCAAATACGAATAACTAAACTTTAAATGAATCGATTCAAGGAGAGCTTGAACCGAACGGGAGGAGTATTATGGTTCGTCGAATGTTTTTCTTGGTGAGTTTGTTGGTCATTGTGGCTGCGGTGATTGCAGCGTGTGGACCCGGCGGTGGTGGTGGCGCCAATCCGGCGGCAGGGCAGACCGTGACTGTGGACGGCTCCGAGTTTGCCTACACGCCGAACGAAATCACGGCGAAACCGGGTGAACAAGTCAAAGTGAATTTCAAAAATGTTGGGACGGTGGAACACACCTTTGTCATCAAGGATTTGAATTTCAAATTGACTGCACAGCCGGGGCAAACTGTGTCGGGCACTTTTACTGCGCCGCAAGCTGCGGGCACGTATGAAATCCATTGTGACATTGCCGGACACACTGAAGCTGGAATGCACGGCAAGCTGAACGTCGTTGCGCCTTGAACAGTCAAACCAGCCGTTAAAAAATCGCGCGCATTGTTACAATGCGCGCGATTTTTTTCTAATGTTGCTGCAAGGAAAAAGATTTTTCATTCTACCCGACTTGCGCGAGCGGAATAGAATAAATTTGAACGCTCTGTGTTTTGCCTTTGAGCTGTACGGTATCTTGCGGCTGCACAAGAATCCCCCCACCGAGCTCTTGGCGCGTCCTTTCGTCAATCAATATCGGTTCGCCCACAACTTTGGTATGCGCTTCGAGGCGGGCTGCGAGATTTACCGGGTCGCCAACACACGTATACGTCGCCCGCATTTCTGTTCCTGTGTAGCCGGCGATGACGCGTCCCGACGCGATGCCGATGCCAATTTTAATCGTGTGTTTTCCAGCCGCAGCTTGTTCCTGATTGAATTCTTGAATGCGTTGCATCATATTCAATGCTGCGCGCACGGCGCGTTCGCAGTGGTCAGGGCGCGGACGCGGCGCGCCGAAAATCGCCATCAAACCATCGCCGACCATTTGATTGACGATGCCGCCTTCGGCAGCTATTGCTTGCATCACATAACCGAAATAATTGTTCAGCAAGGCAATCGTTTCGGCAGGGGCTTGCGCTTCGGCGATGGTGGTAAAGGAACGAATGTCCGAGAACATCGCCGTCGCCTCGACATATTTTCCGCCAAGCGCGAATCCTTCTGCCATCAATTCTTCAACCACTTCATCCGTCGCAAACCTCCGAAAGAGCGCGCGCTGCTGGTCGCGCAAACGTTTTTTCTCCAACGACGACTCGATGCGCGCGTTCAATAGCACCGGATTGAACGGTTTGGGCAAATAATCCTCCGCGCCCATTTCGATGCAACGCACCACGCTGTCCAACTCGTCGAGCGCGGAAATCATGATCACCGGCAGTTCGCGCAAGGTGCGGTCTGCTTTTAACGTTTGCAAAACTTGAAAGCCGTTCAATTCGGGCATCAAAATATCGAGCAAAACCAAATCAAAATTTTGGGTGTGCGCCAACTCTAGCGCGCGTTTCCCATTGTCCGCAGCCGCAACCGTGTGTCCTTGCCGCGTGAGCCGATGAATGAGAATGTCGCGATTGATGGGATTGTCGTCCACAATCAAGATCGCGCCGCGTTCGCGCGTGGGCGCTTCGATGTTGTTGAGCGGTTTGATGCTTTCAACCGCTTGCTCAACCAATGCTTCGGCGGGCGCGAGGTCCGGATTCAGCCCCAACGCGTCCTCTTGCAAAATTGTGTATTGCACCAATTCCGAAATTGTCTGCACAAACCGCTGCGCCGCCGTGTGAATTTTTTCCAAATCGGCAATGGTGTCATGCTGTCCGCGTGCGCGCGCATCTTCAAGTAACAATTCGCTGTACCCAATCACTGCATCGGTGGGCGTGCGGAGTTGATAGTGCAAATTTGCCGCGAGCGCTTCAATGTCGCCGTCCCATTCGCCCGCCGCGATTTTTTCATTGTCCAACACCTCGTTCACGCGCGCGAGCAATTCTTTGCCCGCCGCGTGAATTTTTTCGAGGTCGGGCAGCAGTGCCGCGTCTGCGCGGTCTTGCGCGTCTTCGATGAGGATTTCGCTGTATCCCAAAATCGCGTTGATGGGCGTGCGTAAATCATGGCGCAGTTTCGAGAGCTGCGCGCGGCGCGTGCGTGCGCTCGCGTCGTTGGGGGGGGGGGATTTGGCGGACATGGGTTGCGTCAGCTCTCGGCGGGCGCAGGCAGCAGGGCGTTGATTTTCGTCAACAGTCGTTCCAACTCTACGGGCTTGGTGTCGTATTCGTCGCAGCCCGCTTCCATTGCTTTTTCGCGGTCGTCGGACATGGCGTGCGCGGTGAGCGCGATGATGGGAATGGATTTTGTCGCGTCGTTTGTTTTGACGCGGCGCGTCGCCTCCCAGCCGTCAATCACCGGCAAACTCATGTCCATCAAAATTAAATCGGGGAGTTCCGATTCTGCCATCGCGACGCCTTGCGCGCCGTCGAACGCCATGGCGACTTGGAAGCCGCGCCGTTCCAAACGCCGCGACAACATATCGCGATTCATTTCATTGTCTTCGACAAGCAAAATTTTTGGCATTATATTTTTCCATTACCAGACGTGACAGGTTTTGGCGGTGGAGTTCACCGCAGAAACCTGTCACGTCTGGTGAATCAACGCGCGCAACTGTGCTAACAATTCCTCGCGCGTGTGCGCGTCTTTGTGCAATACGTTTGAAACATAGCCGTTCAATGCCGCGCGTTCGTCCGCCGTCAAGTCTTTGGCGGTGACGACGATAATGGGGATATTTTTCCATTCGGCGTGCTGGCGCAATTCCGCGACAAATTGAAAGCCGTCCATTTCGGGCATCATTAAATCGAGCAAGATGAGTTCTGGAATCTTTTTGTTCAAGCGTTCCAGCGCGACGCGCCCGTTTTTGGCGGTGGTGACGTGCCAATTTTCTTTGCGTAAAACGCGCGCGAGCATGTCGCGCGTTGCCGAATCGTCATCAATCACGAGGGCGTTGTGCGGTTTGTCTGAATTTTTATAGCGCGCGAGAATGGTGGACAATCGTTCGCGGTCAATCGGCTTGGTGAGATAGTCCGCCGCGCCGAGCGTGTAACCGAGATTCTTGTCATCCAAAATCGTGAGAATGATGACGGGAATGTCCGCCGTTTCGGGATTCGCTTTCAATTCGGTCAGCGTCGCCCAACCATCCACGCCCGGCATGATGACATCGAGCGTAATCAGGTCGGGATGAATCGCCTGCACGAGCCGCACGCCTTCTTCACCCCCCCCCGCCGTGAGAACTTGGAATCCTTCCGCGCGCAAGAGGCGCTGCAACAAATCGCGCGCGGTGGGGTCGTCGTCAATCACGACAACTTTTTTCGCGTTCGGCGTCAATGGTTCCGTCGGCGTTTCGATTTCGTCGGACGCGGGTTTCTCTTCTGTGACTTTATTGGGCAAGATGATAGTGAACGTGCTGCCTTTGCCTACAACACTCTCAGCAGTAAGGTCGCCGCCCATCATGCGGCAAAAACGGCGGCTCAACGCGAGACCCAAGCCGGTGCCGCCGTACTTGCGCGAGGTGCTGGTGTCTGCTTGCGTAAATTCTTGAAACAACTTTTCGCGTTGCGCGTCCGTCATGCCGATGCCGGTGTCGGTGACGCGGAAAAAGATGGACGACGGACGACGGACGGCAACCGCTGTGTCGTCTGCGGTCTGCGGTCTGTCGTCCGAACTCGATGAGACATCCAAAGTGATGACGCCGCGTTCCGTAAATTTTGCCGCGTTGCTCAAGAGGTTGAATAGACTTTGGCGAACTTTGGTGAGGTCGGCGCGCATCGTGCCAATGTCGTCGGGAACATGCACCTGGAGTGTGTTGTTGTTTTTCGCGACGAGGGGTTGAATCACGCTCACGACATCGCTTACCATCTTTTTCACTTCAAACGTCTCGAGATACAAATCCATCTTGCCCGCTTCGATTTTGCTCAAATCCAAAATCGCGTTGATGAGGTCGAGGAGGTGTTTGCCCGCGACATTGATTTTTTGCAAATCGGGGAGCATGTGCGCCTGTCCGCCGTCTTGCGCTTCTTCGCTCAACATTTCGCTGTAACCGATGATGGCGTTGAGCGGTGTGCGGAGTTCGTGACTCATGTTGGCGAGGAAGGTGCTTTTGGTGCGATTCGCGGCTTCGGCGGATTCGCGCGCTTGTTTCGCTTCGTCGAGCAGATGCAAACTCTCGTCAAAGAGCCGCGCGTTCTGAATTGCGATTGCCGCCTGCCGCGAGAGCCCGACGATGAAATCCAAATCGCTTTGCACAAACGGTCCGCTGATTTCGCGGTCGCGCCACAAGACCATGATGCCGGTTACGACGCCGCGCAAAATAAGCGGCGCAAACATCATCGCTTCCGTTGCTTCATCCTCTTCGGTCCCGGGCAAGGTCTGTGCGCGGGGGTCATTGGTCGCGTCATTCGCAATTTCGGCGATGCCCGTTTGCGCCACATTGCCAGTGATGCCTTCGCCGAGATACAGCACATCGGCTTTGTTGAGTTCCGCATATTTGCCGACGGCGACGACGGGGCGCAGCAGTCCGTTGGGTTCGAGCAACCGGATCGAAACATCGCGCGCGTGCAAAACAGTTTGGGCGCGCGTGGCGATTTGTTCCAGCACGGCGTTCAAATCCAACGTCGCGGAAATTTCGCGTCCGATTTCGGTGAGCGCAGTCATTTCGTTCGCGCGGCGCGTCGTCTCGTCAAAGAGGCGCGCGTTCTGCAATGCCACGCTCATTGAAGATGTAATCGTCGTTAGCAACCGCACAGCCGATTCATCGAATGCGTTTTCGCGGTCGAGGTCTTGCAAACTGATGATGCCCACAACTTGGTCCCCGCTCAAGATGGGTACGCCCAACCATGCCTTGGGCGCTTCGCCCGCCAACACATCAGTCATGCCCAACGCGCGACAACGTTCAATAAAATTTTCATTGATGACGAGCGCGTGGCGCGTGCGAATGATTTCGGCGCGTAACGGGTCTGGCGGCGATTCCGACGCTGCTTGAAAACGCTCTCCCCGTTCCACTATGTAACGATGGTCCATGCGATTGGCTCGCGCTTCATAAAGACTAATCACCATCGTGGGCGGACCAAAAATCTCATGGAATTTCGCTCCGACCAAATCAATAATCCCTTGAAAGTCGAGCTGCGAAGCCAGTCCCTGCTGAATGCGGTTGATGATTTCCGATTCCGCCGCGCGCTGATTCGTTTCATTCAACAAGCGCTGTGAATCGTCGAACAGACGCGCGTTGTGAATGGCGATGCCTGCTTGCCGCGCCATGCCGTCGAGGAACACCAAATCTTCGGCAGAAAAAATTGCGTCGTCCGCGTCACGCCACGCGGCAATCGCGCCGCTCACCTGGTTCGCGCTAAACAAGGGCGCGACAATCAATTTCTCGCCTTGCGCGGTTGGACTGGTGCCGGGCAAATGAATCGCGCGCGGGTCAGTGGTGGCATCGGGGATGGCTTCCGCAATCCCGTTTTGCGTGATGCTCCCAATCAAACCGTGTCCGAGACGCGGACGAAAGGCAAGCACTGCGTCGGCGGTCGCGCCGTTCGCGGAAATCGCGCGCAGAGTTTTGCCATCCGCCTCTATCAAGAACACCGCGCTCGTGGCGGCGCGCAACACGTTGCGCGCGTTTTGCGTGACGCGTTCCAACACGGTATTCAAATCGAGCGAGCCAGAAATTTCGCGCCCGATGTCGGTGAGCGCGGACATTTCATTCGCGCGGCGCGTCGTTTCGTCGAGCAAGCGCGCGTTTTCAAATGCCACGCTCAAACTGCTGGCGAGCGTTTGCAGCAAGCGGAAATCCGATTCATCAAACGCGTTTTCGTGGTCCACATTTTGAATCGAGATTGCGCCGCGCGCTTCCTCGCCCACGACGAGCGGGACCCAAATTCCCGACTTGCTCACTTCACCGCCGCCGAGAATGAATGACCCGACCTCAGCCGCGCGCGCGAGCATATCTTGATTGACCATCAACGGCTGGCGCGTCCGCATGACAAACGGGGCAAAGCCCCTGTCATCCAGGGGTTGCGCGACTTCAGTTAGACGCTCACCTTTCTCGTAAATGTAGGGATAGTGCATCAAGTTGGTCTGGCGGTCGTAGGTAACGATAATAGCTGACTGCGCGTCAAAGGTATCGCGAATTTTGTCGCCAACGAGGTCAAAGATGGCTTGAAGGTTTAACTGCGCCGCCAAACCCGCTTGTACACTGTTGATAATGGCAAGTTCCCGCGCGCGTTCTTCGGTGATTTTCAAGAGCCGCTGCGTTTCATCAAAGAGCCGCGCGTTTTCGAGCGCCACACTCATGCTGTTGGCGAGCGTTTGCAAGAGCCGCACATCGCTTTCGCTGAACGCGTGTTCGCGCTGCATGTCCACGATTTCAATCAAACCGCGCGCTTGGTCGCCTGCGATGAGTGGGACCATTATTTGAGATTTTGGCATCTCTGTGCCGGGCAAAACATAGCTGCCGTATTTTTCCGCCTCTTGAAACGCATTTTCGTTGATGACTAACACCTCGCGGGTGCGAATGACGTGCGCTGCAAACCCTTGCTCCCCCAGCAGAAAAGATTCTATCGTGGTGGGCATGCCATTTTCGTAAGTATAGGGAAAATGGAGCAGGTCGGTCTTGGGGTCATAAATGCGAATGCCAACATCGCCTTGATTGAAAATTTCGCGCACTTTATCGCCCACCGCATCATAGATGCCCTGAATGTTGAGTTCGGCGGCGAGGGCAGCTTGGACACTGTTGATGATGGCGAGTTCGGCATTGCGTTCTTCGGTGATTTTCAAGAGCCGCTGCGTTTCATCAAAGAGACGCGCATTTTCCAGCGCGACGCCCATGGATGCCGCAACCGTGCTTAATAAACGCACGTCCGAATCGCTAAAGGCGTATTCTTTTTCGTAATCTTCGACAATGATCGAGCCAACCACGCGGTCACTGCCGATGATTGGCACCGTGACACTGGATTTGCTGATGTCAGTGTCGGGTATGTGGGTAACAAGCATCGCCTCGCGTTCTACATTCGTGTTCTGCACAAACGGCTGACGCGTTTGCAGTATCTTTTCAAACGTGCTTACCGGCGGCCGCGGCGGGACGGTTAAACGCTGCCCGTGTTCAAATTCGTAAAGGTAATGTACGAGATTCGTCTGCGCGTCGTACCAGCGAATGCCGATTTCGTCCGTCTTGAGTACTTGGCGTAATTTATCGCCAACCAAATCCACAATCGCTTGAAAATCCAACTCGGCGGCGAGACCTTGCTGAATCGAATTGATGATTTGCAGTTCCGCGACGCGTTCTTGTTCGGCTTGAAAGAGGCGCGCGTTTTGGAGAGCGACGCCCAAACTGCCTGCGAGCGATTGGAGGAGCCGCACATGGGAATCGGTGTACACATTCTCGCGCTCCCAATTTTGCAATGCGAACCCGCCGATATATTCGCCGTTGAGCAGAATCGGAACGCCGAGCCACGCTTTCGGGCTTGGCGCGTCGCTCACAATTACCACGCCGTATTCTTGCGCGCGTACGTCAAAGTGATTGTTGATGACGAGCGGCGCAAGCGTTTTCTTGACGCGCGCTTGTAGTCCTCTCTCGCCAAGCGGAAACGAGACGTCTTGAATCCGTTTGCCGTTTTCAAAAATATAAGGCACTTGAATCATGTCGCTGGCTCGGTCATAAAAACCGATGGAGACGTTTTCACCGACAAAGAGTTCGGTGAGTTTATCGCCTACCGCATCTACGATGCCTTGAAAATCCAATTTGGATGCAATCGCGCTTTGCACATTGTTGAGAATGGCGAGTTCGTCCACGCGCGCGTTCAATTCCTGTGTGCGTTCGGAAACTTTTTGTTCCAGCCCTTCGAGCCAGCGCGCATTGTCCAATGCCACCGCGCCTTGATTCGCCAACATGCCGAGCATGTCGCGGTCCGTCTCGTTGAATTGTCCGTACACGCTATTCAGGTCGCAATACAAAAAGCCGAGCAAGTTGTTTTGCGCGAAGAGCGGAGCAACAATTTTCGATTTTCGATTTTCGATTTTCGATTTGGGATTGGCGGTCAAGAGCTGCGCCACGCGGGAACGGCGCGCGCGGGCAATGGATTCTGCCGCGTCGCGCATTACCTTTTCAACCTTTTCGCCTTGTGGCACGCGTGAGCCAACGAGCGCGGACGAATGTTCATTTTCCAAAATGAGCAGCACGCGTTCCGCGCCGCTCAACTCGGTGGCTTGTTCAATCAGAAAATCATACAGTTCCGCTGCCGTCCGCAGTTCGTTCAGCCGCAAGCCCGAATCCACCAAGCGTTGAAACGGTTCACGCAAGTTGGCGGCGCCTGCGAGATGCGCGTACAATTTTTCGGGCGCGAGTTTGCGCTTTTTGCCGTCCTTGAGCCACGCGGCAATGATTTCGCGGTGGACCGTCACTTTGTTGAGATAGTTGCGGCGCAAACCTTCATCGCTCAAACTCGCGATGCCGTTCAGCAAGAATTGATACGCCTGCTCCAGCGCGACGCGCGCTTCGTGGACCTGTTGATTCGCAGTCAACGCCTGACTGTGCCGCCACCACACTTCCGCTGTCGAAAACGCTTCAAGCGCGCTCAAGCCCAGCGCGCGGTGCAGTTCGGTCGCGCGCGTAGTGGCAGCGAGAGCAGCGGTGAGGTTGCCCGCCTGTAGATATGCCTCACCCAAAGCAGCACCCGCCGCAATCGCGTAGGTAGTCGTTCCCGCCGCGCGGGCGATGTCCGCCGCGCTGGAGGCGTTGCGGATAGCCGTCTGCGCGTCGCCCTCCGCGAGCGCGATCAAGCTCAAGGACCATGCTACCGCGGCTGACATGCTCGGGTCGCCCAGCGTTGGCGTCATTTCCGCGAGTTCGCCAAGATGGCGGCGCGCGTCCTCCAGCTGCCCCAGCCGAATTTCCGCCTCTGCCAAATTGGCGAGCGCATACGCCAAGTTCAGACGCGCGCCCATGCCGCGCGAGCTGGCGACGATCTCTTGCTGCAAGCGCCGGGCGTGCGGATACAGCCCCAGCGCACTGTACGCGATGGCGAGATTCATCTTGACGACATTCAGGCGCTCCAGATAACCTGCTTGCTCAAATTGCACACTTGCTTGGGTGAGGAGTTTCAGCTGTTCGGCAATGTCGGATTCTATGAATGTGAGGACGTTGAGCGCGTTGCCCGCGCCGTACGAATCACCAGTTTGCTGACACAATGCCAGCGCGGCGTGCGCCGTTTCGTGGGACTCGCGTGGATGCCCCAAAAGTTGAAGTGCGGATGCGACTACCCACAGCGCGCGCCCTTCGCCCGAAAGATTTCCGAGTTCGTGAAACAACTCGGCGGCGCGCCGCGCGTTTTGCAGAGCCGGCTCGCTCACCTGCGCGCGAAATTGCGCTTCGGCTAAGCGCAAGTAACTTTCGGCGCTGAGTGGCTTTTGCTTGCTCTGTTGTGCCGCTTTCAGCGCGCGCGTCGCGGTCTTGACGGCGGCTTGCAATTCGCCCATCCGCATTTGGACGAGCGCGAGGCGGTTGAGAGCTTGGGCGGTGAATTTTAGAATTTCGATTTTCGATTTTCGATTTCCCTTTGCCATTCTCACCATCGCGCGCGCGTCTCGTTCGGCGAGGTCGAGTTGCCCTTGCGCGATGTAACTCTCGGCGCGCACATCGAGGGCGTCCAACTGCGCGGGAATGTCCAAGTTGGACTGGGCGAGGAGCTGTGTACAGAGTTCAAGCGCGCGTGCATGTTTGCCGTTCCACGCGGCATCGCGCGCTTGTTCTAGTACATCGAGCGCAGCAGCGGATTTTAAATTTTTGCGCGCGGCTGGTTTTGAAGCGCGCGCCGTTTTCTTGGAACGCAGGACGCGAGAAGATTTGGGCATGGCGGGACTCGATTGTAAAGTTCGCGGCGCTTGCGCCGCGCCTGGCACAAGGTTACTATACAATCCGCGTGCGGGCAACCGTGCAACGGCTATTATAGCAAAGATGTAATGCGTTGTCCGTCGCGGAGGTGACAGAGAGATTGGGTCATGTGGGAGGGGGGAGCGAATGGAATTCGCCTCAACAAAAACGCGAAACGTCCCTGCGGACGTTTTCGATGGGAGTCTGCGTAGGCAGACTTGGTGTAGTCGTTGGCGCGATTTGGAATCGCCAATTTACCGAAATGCGCGAGTTGGGTGTATCATCGCGCGCGCAAAAAATTTTTCGTCATGCGCGCGGCAAGGATGCGCGCGCCCGATGTGTTCGCAGTGCGCGCGCGTCGGAAAATCTTCGATGGAGGATAAAAAGATGGAAACAATCGTTTCTCCAATCCCGGTACTCTCGCCGCGCCGCGAAAAATCCAAACGCGCTGCGCCGATGGGCAAGTGGGCATTTTTTGAAGGCGAGTTTGTTCCTCTGGATCAAGCCAAAATCGGAATTGGGACGCACGCGTTCAATTATGGGACAGGGTGCTTTGGCGGAATGCGCGCGTATTGGAATGACGAACAAGAGCAGTTGTATATCTTTCGCCCGAAAAGACATTTCAAGCGTTTTTTGGAATCGTGCCGCTTGCTCAACATCGCGCTGCCGTATTCGATTGCGGATCTAATCGAAATCACGTTGGAGCTGTTGCGCCGCGACAACTATCGCCAAGACGCGTATATGCGTCCGATTGCGTACAAAGCAACCGAAGACATAACGCCGCGGCTGTACGATCTGGAAGACGCGTATGCGATGTTTACGCGTCCGCAAGGCAACTATATCAAGTTAGAAGTACGCGCGGGTACCTCTTCGTGGCGGCGCGTGGATGACAATTCCATTCCCGCGCGCGGAAAAATCACGGGAGCGTACATCAATTCCTCGTTCGCGCGCACCGAAGCGTATTGGAATGGTTACGACGAAGCCATCGTGTTGAATCAGGATGGACATGTTTCGGAAGGCAGCGCGGAAAATTTCTTTATGATTCGTAACGGCAAATTGGTGACGCCCAGCGTCCAAGATAATATTTTGGAAGGCGTCACGCGCGCGACGGTGATGGAGCTGGCGAGGGACGAACTGGGCTTGGAGGTCGTGGAACGTTCGATTGATCGCAGTGAATTGTATCTCGCGGATGAAGCATTCTTTACCGGGACGGGCGCGCAGGTCGCGGCGATTGTGGAGATAGACCATCGTCCCCTTGGTGAAGGCGGGACAGGACCCTTGACGCGGCAAATTCAGGAATTGTATTTTTCTACTGTGCGCGGAAAGAATGAACGCTACGCGCATTGGGTAACGGCGGTGTATCCGCGTTAACTTGCGGCTCGATAGATTTTCAACTGATTCTTTCGTTTTCGGAAAAAGATGGGGCAAAGCATTTGCGGCGAGGTTCGCGTAGTTGTCGGATTGTCTTGCAAATGCTTTGCCCCTACGCCTTGCGTTATGCGTCAACTTTCACTACCACCAACAATTCTTGGTCGCTTGCCCTTGTGGCTGCAAGCGGTCTTGCGCGATCGCTTTGTATGGGCGATGGTGATCGTTGCATTGTTTGTGAACTTGGGCTTGTTTGCCTTTTTACTGTTGGTCAGCAATCAACTTCCTCCATTTCTGCCGCTGCATTATAGCGCGATCGGAATCGCGGACCGCGTGGAAGCGAAAGAGGCGATTTTTTCACTGCCGCAAATCGGATTGATCATGCTGGTCTTGAATTTTTTGTTGAGCGCCTCCATCTATCGACGCGAACCGTTGGCATCGTATCTGCTTTGCGGCATCGCCATCGGCGTGCAATTTCTTTTATGGTTCGCCGCCGTTTCGATTGTGCGTTCGATGCTAGTTTAAAGATAAAGCAAGGCGCGTCGCCACTTTTGCGCAATGTCGCTTTTTTTTCCACTCCTCATTGGATTCGGTTCAAGCGCGCTTATTGGTCTCCTTGCCTATCAGCGCGGTTCGCTGACACGCAGTGGCGTTGTCGGCGCGATTCTCACAGGCACCGCGATTTTTGGGTTTGGAGGTTTTGTCCCCGGAGTCCTCCTCGTTGCCTTTTTTGTCTCGTCCTCGCTGCTTTCCAAATACAAAGCGCGCGCCAAAGAAAAATTTAGCGAAAAATTTCAAAAGGGTTCGCGCCGCGATCTCGGACAGGCGCTCGCGAATGGCGGCTGGGCTGCGCTGTTGGCGATTGGCGGTTGGTTTGCCGCGCAAAATTCTCTCGCTGAATTATCGCAGCTGTGCACTGCCGGCTTGGTTGGCGCACTCGCGACGGTGACCGCCGACACATGGGCAACCGAAATTGGCGTGCTGAGCAAATCCTCCCCGCGCATGATCACCACCGGCCGCGTTGTGTCGGCGGGGACTTCGGGTGGGATTACCTGGCTGGGAACGGCGATGGCGTTTTGCGGCGGTGCCTTTATTGGGGCGATGATGATTGTGGCGAATTTTTTATTATTCGCCGCGACAGATTTTGCGCGCGCGCTTGCCGAAGGTATCGGCGTTGCATTGATGGCGTCCGCATCGGGAATTTTTTTTGTTTTGCTCGCGGGCGTGAGCGGTTTGCTCGGTTCACTATTCGATTCTTTGCTCGGCGCAACGGCGCAAGGAATTTATTTCTCTGAATACGACGAACGGCAAACCGAAAAAAAGTTTGACTCGCAAGGCAATCCCACGCGCCTCGTGCGCGGCTGGCGTTGGCTCGACAATGATCTCGTAAATTTTTTCGCGTCGATATTTGGGAGTCTCGTCGCCGCCGGGGCTGCCTTTTTCATTTTATGACGCAGTGCGTCATTTGTGCTATAATTCAATTGCCTACCGAACGGTAGGTACTATAATGCTCAGGGAGGGCAATGATGTCCAAAATAATGTTCCCATCCGATGCTTGGGTGAAACAACTGGAAGTGGAACTGAATCGCAGCGAAGCGTACGCCGAGGCAGGCAAAAATTGGGAAGGCGATTTCTATTTTGTAATTGACCCCGATAAAGACAATCCCCAGCAAGAATCAACCTATCTCTACATGGACTTGTGGCATGGAAAATGTCGCGCGGCGTATGCTGTTCACGACAAGAGCGAAAAAAATCCTGCCTTTGTCATGTCCGGCACCTACTCGAAATGGAAACGCGTCGTCACCGCGCAGCTCGACCCGCTTCAAGGTTTGATGACGGGACAGCTCAAGCTCAAAGGCAACATGGTGATGGTGATGAAAAACGTCAAAGCCGCGCAAGAGATGGTCAAAGCGTGTACGCGGATTGATGCCGAATTTTCCGCGTAATGAACGGCTACACAGGCAAGCTCCTTTTCATTCATCTCAACACCGGCGAAATCCATACAGAAGAATTGAACCGCGCCTACGCCGCCGCATATCTCGGCGGCAGTGGTCTCGCCGCGCGTTATATCTATGATTGGATTGATGCAAGCACCGACCCGCTCGGTCCCGAAAATCCCCTCGTCTTTATGAATGGACCGCTCGACGCGGCGGGCGCGCCGGTTTCGGGGCGTTTTGCGGTGTGCGCGCGTTCGCCGCAAACGGGCTTGTGGGGCGAAGCCATCGCAGGAAATTTTTTCGGGCCCGAATTGAAATTTGCCGGATATGATGGCATTGTAATTCGCGGCAAGGCGAACGCGCCCTGCTATTTGCACATCACACCCGACGGCGTTGAACTGCGCGACGCAAAACATTTGCGCGGAATGACAACGTACGAAACGGGCGACGCGATTCGCGCGGAATTGAACGACCCCGGTCTGGTGACTGCTTGCATCGGACCTGCCGGAGAAAATCTGATAAAGTTCGCGTTGATTCTCACATCGAGCGCGCGGGCGGGCGCAAAAAAAGGAATCGCGGGACGCTGTGGCATGGGCGCGGTAATGGGTTCGAAAAATCTCAAAGCGATCGCCGTGCGCGGTTCCAAGCATCCGCTTCAACACAAAGTGCAGCTGCACGACCCTGAACGCTTTCGTCAAGCGATGTTAGCCGCGCAAAGATTTTTGAGTGACGACATGGCAACCGAAGTTTTGCGCGCGGTTGGTTCGTCGGGCGCGATGGATTTTTACGGTTTGCTCGGCGATGTGCCAACGAAATACTGGACGCAAGGCACGTTCGATTACGAAAAAATTTCCGGCAACCTGATGGCGGAAACAATTTTGACGGGACGCGCAACCTGTCATGCCTGCATGGTAGCGTGTGGACGACGCGTCGAAAGAGCGGGCGAGTATGTTTTGCCGCACGCCGAAGGACCCGAATTTGAAACGCTCGCGGGATTTGGTCCATTAATTCTCAATGACGATTTGAATCTCGCCGCGTACATTGGCTCACAGTGCGATGCGTTGGGGTTGGATTCCATCACGACGAGTTCGACGATTGCCTTTGCGTATTATTTGCGCGAGTTGGACATATTGCCGCGCAGTGAATTGAATGGCGGCGATCTGGTGTGGGGCGATGGACATGCCGCGTTGAAATTGGTGCAAGACATTGCTCATCGCCGCGAGTTTGGCGAAATTCTCGCGCACGGTTCGCGCGATTTGGGCGCGCGTTACGGCGTCGAAGGTATGGCAGTCCAAATCAGCGGAATGGAAGTGGCGATGCACGACCCGCGCGCGGCGGCGGGGATGGCGGTGACGTACGCAACGTCGCCGATTGGTGGCAGTCACAATCAGAGCGATTTTTTCATGGTCGAAACTTCCGGGCGACCCATTGATGAGCTGGGCATCGAGACGATGGATCGTTTTCAGAGTTCGGGCAAAGCCGCGGCTATCGCGCGGCACCAAGATTGGCGGACGGTGAATAATGCATCGGTCACGTGCTATTTCCCGAATCCGCCCGCGCATGACATTTGCGAAATGTTGGCGGCGGCGACGGGGTACGACATTTCAACACAAAATATCTTGACGTACGGCGAGCGCATTTGGAATTTGAAACGCGCGCTAAATTTGAAATTGGACTATCACGCGCGCTGCGCGGAAAAACTGCCCGAGCTAATCTTGCGCCCATTGGAAGATGGCGGCACAGAGGGACACGTCCCCGACTTTGAAAACATGATGCGCGAATATTATGCATTTCGCGATTGGGACTGGGAAACAGGTAAACCGTCGCGCGCGAAACTAGAATCGCTGGGAATGAGTGAGATCGTGCGCGATGTGTGGGACGAATAGGCGCGAATCGCCGCGCGCAACCTTGCCCGTGCCACTTTGTGCGCTATAGTTGGCGAACGCCTCTCGCGTAGCGAATTCCTCTTGACCCCCCTTATCGTGTAACCGTAATGCCATTACAATATGAGTAATCATCTTTATGATGTGGGTGTCGTGGCAATTTTCCAGACAGACTGTTTAGTTCCGTCAGCCCCAAAAATGATCAATTGCGGATGCAAGGAGGTCAAGTGACTTCTAGAGATCAAAACATCCCATCAATTTTTAGGAGGAGAAATGAGTCTTGGTTATGTTGAGGAACTTGCGGTTCGGTACTTCGAACGAGATGGGTATCTTGTTCAAAGCAATGTTCGTTTCCAGTTAGATAAGAAAAAGTTGGGCAAGAAAGCCGCAGGTTGGTCGGATATTGACATTGTTGCAGTGAAACCTATGGAGGTTAAGATTGTGCAATGTAAGAGTTTTTCTGGAACAAAGAAAAGCGAATTGTTTACTAACGAAATGATGGAATGGTTCGATACTGCAGAATCATTTCTGCGCAAAGATAAATTTTGGAAGGGATGGCTTGAAAATCGAAAATTAAATCGCGTGTTCATAGTGGATTTTTCTGTCCCGGCGGTCGATAAGAAACTTCGGGCAGCTGGTATAGAGGTTTTATATTACAAGGAGATACTGAAAAAGCTTCTTGGTTGGCTAGAAGATGGACCAGAGTCAAGACGGAAAGGCAAAGAGGATGACATGGTTATTCGGCTCCTTGTTGGAATGCTTCAGTACGGAGTAATTAGAGAGGATATATGATCAACGAACAACGCCTCGTGCAAACGTTTCTCGACCTCGTGCAAATAGATTCGCCTTCGGGCGATGAAGGCGCGATTGCAGAATTTGTCGCCGCGCGTCTGCGCTCACTGGGCGCGGAGGCGAATGTGGACGCGCTCTATAACGTCACCGCGAAAATTCCGGGAAATGGCGTCAAGCAAAATGCGAAACCATTGTTTCTGAACGCGCATACTGATAATGTTGCGCCGGCGCGCGGCATCAAACCTATCGTCGCGGGTGGACAAATCGCGTCGGACGGAACGACGGTGCTGGGCGCAGATGATTTGGCGGGCGTCGCCGCGATTTTGGAAGGTGTCCAGTCGCTCGTTCAAGACAACCAAAAACATCTGCCATTGGAAATTGCCATCACCGCGCAAGAGGAGATGGGACTGGTCGGCGCCAAGGGGTTGAATTTGAGCGCCTTTCACGCAAAGGAAGGCGTTGTATTCGACGGCGGCGGACCTGTGGGTTCGATCACACTTGCCGCGCCGACGCACAATTTATTGGACGTGACGATCATCGGCAAAGCCGCGCATTCCGCAAGACCCGATGAGGGCGTCAACGCGTTGACCATTGCTGCGCGTGCGCTCACGCAAGCCAAAGTGGGCAAGTTGGACAAGGACACCACCGCCAACTTTGGAATGGTGCGCGGCGGCAACGCGCGCAATATCGTTCCCGAAAAAATAGAACTCGTCGGCGAAGTGCGAAGCCGCAACGAGAAAAAATTGGAACGCCATACGCGCGCGCTCAAGCAAGCGTTCACGAAAGCGGTCAAAGGCACGGGCGCGGAGCTCGAATTTCGCGTCACCCGTGCGTATAACCGTTACGAATTCGGGAAAAATGATCGCCTCGTCAAGCGCGTAGCTCAAGCATTGAAAAAAATCGGACGCACGCCGACGTATCGCGCGACGATGGGCGGCAGTGACGCGAATATTTGGAATGCCAAAGGCATCAAAACGATTGTGGTCAGCGTCGGTTACGAACAAATTCACACGACGAGCGAATATATTCCCGTTGCAGAGCTTGTAAAAGCGGCAGAATTGGTTGAAACGCTCGCGTCCGCTTGAATGCTTTGAATTTCGGATTCATCAAAAACACGCATTTTGAACTCATTTGGCATTGTCCCGCGTTGCGTGTAAAATGCCCGCGTGTTTTGCATTCAACATTTGCGGCAGTCCTGTGAACTTTAACATCATCGTATTTCTGCGCCGCGCGCGCGGCTGCAATCCGCAGCACAAAATATTCGCACAAAGCGATGTGCTATGCGCCTAACCTTTTGGGGCGCCGCGCGCGAAGTAACGGGTTCGATGCATTTGATCGAGACGAACGGCACGCGATTGCTGCTCGATTGCGGAAGCAAGCAAGGTCATCGGCGCGAAGCAAACGAACGGAACGCGAATTTTCCTTTTGACGCGGCAAGCATTGACGCGGTGCTAATCTCGCACGCGCATATTGATCATTGCGGTAACTTGCCGACGCTGACCAAGCATGGCTTTACGCGCGATGTTATTGGCACACATGCGACCAATGATTTGGTTCGCATCATGTTGTTCGACTCCGCGAAAATTCAGGAACAGGATGCAGCGTACTTGAACAAAAAGCGCGCCGGGCGCGGCGAAGAACCCATCGTGCCAATTTATACACGCGCCGATGTCGAAGTGGCAGTCCGTGCCTTGACGGGGCGCTCTTATAATTTTTGGTTTGAATTGCCCCATGCGAATATCCGCGCGCAGTTTTTGGATGCGGGACATATTCTTGGCTCTGCGATCACACAGCTTGACATCGTCGAAAGCGAACGTACGATTCGTTTCGGCTATACGGGCGATCTCGGCGTAAAGAACAAATTGATTTTGCGCGACCCGCAACCCGCGCCACCATTGGATTATTTGATTATTGAAGGCACGTATGGGGACCGGCTGCACAGCTCACGCGCGGACTCGGAAAAAGAACTCGCGCGAATTATTGGTGAAACGGCAGCGCAGGGTGGCAAAACCATCATTCCCGCGTTCGCGTTAGACCGCACACAGGAAATTGTCTATTCGCTCCATCGTTCCATTTTGAGTGGCGCGCTGAACCCATTGCCCGTATTTGTAGATTCCCCGCTTGCGATGGATGCCACAGAAATTTACCGAATGCACCCCGACATTTTCGACCAAGAAACGCTTGCCTTCATGGAAAAAAATGAAGACCCCTTTGGCTTTCGTCAACTGACTTATACGCGCGATGTAGAGGCTTCCAAAGCAATCAACGATTTGTACGGACCTGCCGTAATCATTGCCTCGAATGGAATGGTCGAAGCGGGACGCGTGCTGCATCATGTCAAGAACAATATCGGAGATCGCAAAAACACCATTTTGTTCGTTGGCTACCAAGCCGAAAATACGTTGGGGCGGCGCATTCTCGATGGCGCGAAACGCGTGCGGATTTTGGGCGATGAATATTCTGTGCGCGCGCGAATTGCGCGCGTCGATGGATTGAGCGGACATGCCGACCGCAACGGTTTGCTCGAGTGGGTGCGTCCCATTGCGGACGAACTAAAAGGCGTATTTGTGGTTCATGCGGAAGAGCAAGCTGCGGAAGCGCTCGTGGAGGGTTTGCGCGGGCTTGGCATCCGGAACGCAATTGCGCCAAGGTATGGAGAACAATTCAATTTGAATTAAACGGCTGTGTAGCAAGCGCATCTGGCTGTGCGATGCCCGTTGGATGCTGACTAGACAGTGCGTCAGGAGTACCTCATGGATTTTGTAACCGCCGAAGAAAAATTTAACGAACTGCAAGCGCGCATTCGGCGCGGCGAACCGATGAGCGAGGACCAGTATCAAGAAGAACTCGCGAAACTGATGGTGCAGGATGATTCGGGCGTCTTTTGGTCGCTTGAACCGGGGACGGGACGTTGGCTTTATTTCAACGGCACCGAATGGATGCCCGGCACGCCGCCGAGACAAGCAGCGGTGCCTCCTCCCGCCGCGAGCGCGGCGGCAGCAGGGGCAGCAGCATTGTACGAAGCGCCATCTGCTGAACCGCAAGCGCCTCCGGAAAGCGCGCCAAGCGTGGAACAACCAACGAGCTATGTTCCCAGCGAAGCGGCGTACCCAACCGAATATACCGGAACGTACACCGGCGAACCCGCTTACGGACAAGAAAGCGTCTCAGATTCTTCGCATGTTCCACTCCCGGGCGCAGAAACACCCTTGGAACCGGATGCAGTGCCAACCTATGTGCGGATGCCTGAACCGGAAACGACGAATGTTCCGCCCGGCGGAATTCCGCCGCGTCCGGTGCGCGAGGCATCGCCGCTGGCAGTCCCGGGTGGTGAACGCGCGTGGCTGCCCTTTGCCTTTGGCGCGTTGGTACTGCTCTTGTGCGCGGTCGTACTTTTCTTTGGCGTACGCGGCTTGCCCCAATTCAATAACACGGCAGGCGCTGTGCCGACTGAAGAGCCAACTTTGGAAGAGACCGAAGTACTGCCGACCGCGACGGTTGAATTAGAACCGACCAAAGCGCCCAAGCCAACCAAAGAACCAACCGCAGAGCCGCAACCCACACCCGAACCGCAGGTGGTCAAAGCGACGACGACTGAAGTTTTGAATATTCGCCAGGGACCTGCGCGTACGACGCCCTCGCTTGGAAAATTGCAAAAGGGTCAAGAAGTTACCGTGATTGGACGGAACGGTGATGGCACGTGGATCCAAATCGAAATTCCCGCCGAGATCGCGGCAGGTACGGGTTGGATCAGCGCCGAGTTCGCCACCATCACCGGCGATGTCAATACCTTACCGGTCACTAGCGGCGACAGTGGTACAAGTCCACAACCGCAAGCGACAGAAACACCAACCGGATAAAAAAAGGAATTGCCGAATTCGGAATGCACAATGCACAACGGCATGATCAATTGTGCATTGTGCATTTTGCATTGTTGATTCAATCATGGATTTTCTCTTACACCCCGATAAATATCTTGAACTTCTCGGTCCGACGGTTGCGCTCATCGCCATCTGGTCAATTGTATTTGCCGAATCGGGATTGTTCTTTGGATTTTTTCTGCCGGGCGATAGTCTCTTGCTCACGGCGGGTTTGCTGGCGTACAAAGGATTCTTTAACATCTGGATACTTGTGCCGGGCATCGTGATCGCGGCGATCATCGGCGACAACGTGGGTTATTGGTTCGGGCAGCTCGTTGGACCGCCGATTTTTTCGCGTCCGCAATCACGCTTCTTCAAGCCGCAGAATCTCGCCAAAGCCAGAGAGTATTATGATCGCTATGGACCCATTACCATCGTCCTCGCGCGCTTCCTGCCGTTCATCCGCACCTTTGTTCCCATCGTCGCGGGCGCGGTAAAAATGCACTATCGCACCTTTTTCTTTTACAATGTCATCGGCGCGTTGTTGTGGGGCGCGGGCGTTACGCTCGCCGGATATTTTCTTGCGTCGCTTATCCCGCCCGAAGTGTTGGAACGCTATTTTATTGTGATTGTGCTGCTCGCGTTTTTCATTCCGGGCATTCCAACAGTGCTGCATATTTGGAATGACAATAAAGAGTCCATTTTGGCGCGTTTGCCCGGGCGGCAAAAAGCATCGGAATAATAAATGCAACGGCGGACAAAATATCGTCCGCCGTTTTTCGTTCCGCAAATTTCAAATATAATCTCTACTCCATGTCCTTTGCTCAGTCACTTTTCCCACTCACCGCGCACACAAACGAATCGAACCATTTCGAACTTGGCGGATGCGATGTCGTTTCCCTCGCCGAACAGTTTGGCACGCCGCTGTATGTTTATGATGAAACAACGTTACGCGAGCAGGCAACGCGCGCGTTGAACGCGTTTCGTTCGCGTTGGAATGAGGTTATCGTTTTATATGCGACGAAAGCGTATTTTGCGCCCTTCCTCGCGCATTTGTATTGCGAGCTGGGTCTCGGTCTCGATGTAACCTCCGAAGGCGAAATCGTCATCGCGCGCCATGCGGGGTTTGATTCCGACAAAATCTACGTACACGGCAACAACAAAACGCCCGAAGAAATCCGCGCCGCCTTCGATTCGAACATCACCCATTTCGTCGTTGACAATCTCGACGAAATTTCGCGTCTCTCGCATCTCGCCTCTGTCCATTCGCCATCTGCGATCTGCCATCTGCTAATTCGTCTCTCCCCCAACATTGA
>SHND01000039.1 GCA_004295045.1 Chloroflexota bacterium
CGGAAAAGATGGGATTTGAATACGTCAGCGAGGAAAACGGCTGGCATCGTTACGGCGCGGCGGGCGGTGGCTCGGGAAAATGGGTTGAGGTGAAAGAATTGCCGAGCGAACGGCGCGGCGCGTGGGGCACGGGCGGCGTGCATCATGTCGCGTGGCGCGTGCGCGATGACGAAGAAGAATTCGCGGTGCGCGCCCAAGTGGAAGGCGCGGGATTGTCGCCCACGCCGCAGATTGACCGCTTTTGGTTTCGTTCCGTTTATTTCAAGGAACCGGGCGGCGTGTTGTTTGAATTGGCGACGGATGGTCCCGGTTTTGGGCGCGATGAAGACATGAACCACCTCGGCGAGCAGTTGATTCTGCCTCCATGGCTCGAACCGCACCGTGCGCAGATCGAAGCGGCGCTCCCAAAATTGGAAATGCCGCGCGTGCGCGGGGGATAAAGCATAATGAGTTTACACCAAGCCCAACCCATCTACCGCGCGGGCGAACCGCTCGAAAACGCGCGCGCGGTAATGCTCATGCTGCACGGGCGCGGCGCGTCGGCGCAAGATATTTTGTCGCTGGCGGAGGAATTGCCGCGCGACGGCTTTTGTTTTCTCGCGCCGCAAGCGGCGAACGCGACATGGTATCCGTACCGTTTCATCGAGCCGCTGGAAAAGAATGAACCACAATTAACGTTCACACTACATTGGCTCGGCGGCATGATTCAACAGGCGCGCGCCGCAAACATTCCGCACGAAAAAATTTTTCTGCTCGGTTTTTCGCAAGGCGCGTGTCTCGCGCTCGAATACGCCGCGCGACACGCACAAAAATATGGCGGCATCATCGGCTTGAGCGGCGGACTCATCGGACCCGACGGCACACCGCGCGACTATGCAGGTTCATTCGACGGCACGCCCGTTTTTCTCGGCTGCAGTGATGTAGATTTTCACATTCCGAAAGAACGCGTCATGGAAACGCGCGATGTGTTTGCGAGAATGGGGGCGGAGGTGACGATGCGTTTGTACCCGAACATGGAGCATACGGTGAATCGGGATGAGTTGGAGTTTGTGGCGAGGATGATGGAACGGGTAGTAGGCAGCAAGTAGAATGGATATTTTTCGCTGCAATACATAGCAGGAATCAAAAAAGATGATTGGGATTTCCTCAATCATCTTTTTTAATTTACGAAACCTTTTTATGCACTCGACCAAAAATCCGCAGCCACTCAATCTTTCCATTTTCATCTCGCAAAAATTCGCAGTGCGTGTCCTTGTACGGATCATCGCGCAGAAAGATTTTGTCGTTCGCATAGAATGCCGCGCGCACGGGCGGCGGTTGAGTTGGCGGAGGCGGGTCGGCGGGCGTGGGAAATCCACCTTTGTTCGTCACTTGCAAAATCAATTCGCCGTCCCGTAATGTGACACTTACATTGTCGGAGCGCGCGTCATAGTCTCCGGCGTATTCGTTCAGTTTTGGCAACGGCATCTCGATGGACGAATCCGCCTTGGGTGATACTCCCAGATATTGTTCGAGGATCGTTCGCGTGACCGAATTGATGAGCGTGTTGCCTTGATCGCCATTCGTCAAAATCGCAAATGCCAGATTGCGCGCGGGAACGATATTAAAGCTCGTAACCTGTCCGTTCGTTCCCCCATTGTGCCGCAAAATCTTTACGCCATTCACCTCGCGCATGTACCACGTTAGCCCAACCCATTCGGGATCGGTCGCGGCAAAACGCGGCGCGTGCATTTCTTGAAGCGATTGTTTGGCAAGCAGCCGCGAACCATTCCGGGTTGTGCCGTCGCCCATCTGAAAACGCGCGTAGCGAAACAGATCCGAAATGTTGGTGATGATGCCGCCCGCAGGATTCGCCGTGCGCGCCACTGCCCACGGACGCGCGACAACCGGTTTTTTATTTTCCGTTTCGTGTCCCACCACAAAATTGTGTGTAATGACATCTTCCGCGAAAAAGTACGCCGATTTCAATTCGAGCGGTTCGAAAAGATATTCCTGCATCGCCGCTTCGAATGATTTGCCCGTGACGATTTCGATGACGCGTCCCGCGAGATAAAAACCCGCATTATTGTACGACCACACCTCCCCCAAGGGCGTGAGTTGCGGCAATTGCTCCATCGCAATGACCATACGCGCCAGCGCATCCTCACCGCGTCCAAAATCGTCAAAGTAATCGCCGTCCCAGCCGCCTGTGTGTGTGAGACAATGAAACATCGTCGCGTGCTGTGTCGCGTTTTCATCGCGCAATTTTAGTTCGGGCAAATAATTTTTTAGCGGCGCGTGCAAATCGAGTTTGCCCATTTCCACCAAGCGCATCACGAGCGTGCCGAGAAATGTTTTCGTGATGGAACCGATTTGATACAAAGTGTCGCGCGTTACGGGCGGGGATGTGGCGATGGAGTTCATCGCAACATTCGTCACGCCAAAGCCCGCGATGTGTTCAGCATCGCCGTCCAAGACACCGACCGCCACTCCCGGAATCGGCAGGCGATTCATTTCTTGTTGTACCGTTTCGCAGACGTGTTCAAATTGTGAGCTGCTCATTGTTTCCTCGTTGATCATTTATTTTCATTTTAGAATTTCCATTTCATTTTGTATTTTTCTTGTCTTGGTCTGCTTTATTCAAAATTTCTTGCGCTACTTGCTGCATCGTCACGCGCCGCGAACGACTCGCGCGATGAATTTTATTGAACGCTTGCTGTTCGCTCAAATGCTCCTTTTGCATCAACACGCGTTTGGCATCTTCCACCATCTCACGTGCAGCCAAGCTCTTGTTCAAATCGTGTATTTGCCTTTGCAATTTCTGCCACTCTTTGAAACGCGTGACGGCGAGCTCGAGCGTCGCATCGAGCAAATCTTCTTTGACCGGTTTCACGAGATAACCGAACACGGACGCTTCGCGCGCCTCATTTACCAATTCGCGTTGACTGTACGCGGTGAGCATCACAATTGGCGTGGGGCGTTCCTGCATAATTTTGCGCGCGGCGGCGATTCCATCCATCCCGGGCATTTTAATATCGAGCAAAATCACCTCGGGCTTTTCCGTCCGCGCCATTTCCACCGCCGACGCACCGTCGGTAGCGGTTGCCACCACCCGATGCCCTTTGTCTTCCAGCATCGTCCGCAAGCCCATTCGAATCACCGCTTCATCATCGGCAATGAGTACTCGCATAGTTCACTCCGTTATTCGTCGTTCGTCGTTCGTTATTCGTTACGTGTTCTTGTGCATTCTGCATTGTGCATTCTACATTCCGCCTTCATTCATCACTCGTCACCCGTCACTTTTATTTTGGGAATTTTCAACGTCGCCAGCGTGCCGCGTTTCCCGCGCCGATTCGCGATTTTGAATTCGCCGCGTAAATCTTGGGCAAGTTCGTCCACAATTCGTAGTCCCAACGAATCCTGCTTGCTAAAATGTTTCGGCAAGCCCGCGCCGTCATCTTGGACCTGAATCACATAGTGCGCTTTGTTTGTTTTGAGTGTAACCGTCACGGCGCCCCGCGCGACATTTTCAAAACCGTGTTCCAACGCGTTTTGAATCAATTCGTTCACTGCCATCGTCATCGTCGTCGCGGGCTGAGAAGGCAAGCGAATATCTTCGCCCTCGACGCGCAGCGAAATTTCTTTTTCCGGATGCGCCATCGTTTGATGCGCCATGAACGCGGCGCGTTGAATCAAATCGCGCACGCCCATGACGCGGAATCCATCTTGCGACAGCGCTTCATGCACCGCCGCGATGGACAGGATGCGGTTGATGGTTTGTTGTAACAACACGCCCGCGTTCAATTTGTCCGCGTCGCGCAACTGCATTCGCAGCAGCATCGCCACCGTCTGCAAATTATTTTTGATGCGATGATGCATCTCGCGCACCAGCATCGAATTCATCATCAAGTTCGCGTTTTCGAGCGCGACAGCAGTTTGATTCGCCAGCGTCGCAAACAATTCAGTTTCCTGCGGCGTAAATTCGTGGACGCGATTGAGATAACAGTTGAACGCGCCAATCACTTTGCCGCGCACACTCACCGGCATCGAAAGAAAGGAATGCAATCCTTCGCGTTTTGCGAGCGCGCGATTTTTGTATGACGGCTCATTTTGTAAATCGCGTACACTGACCGGTTCGCCGCTTTGAATCGCGCGCCCCGTCAGACTCGTCGCCACATCAATCGGCGAAATCGCGGCGTGTTCACGTTCCAAGCCGTGCGCAGCGCGCAGCGTCAGTTCTTCATTCTCCTCGTCAAAGAGCAGCAGCGCGGTGCCCTTGGCGTTCATAATTTGCGCCGCCATTTCGCAAATCACCGCGAGCATCTCATCCAAAAAAATCGGTTCGGTGATCGTCTTGCTCACTTGCGCGAGGGTCGAGAGTTCGTTCACTTGGCGCTGCAAGCCATCGAGCAATTCCGCACGTTCGAGCGCGCCCGCCGCGAGTTCGCCAATCAATTCAAGCAAATCAATTTCAGGGCGCGTCCAATGATGCAAACGTTTCGTCTGCACATTCATCGCGCCGATCTTGTTGCCCTGACTAATCAACGGCACTGCCGCGAGCGATTTATAATTTTCTTCGTCCGTGCCGGGAATGTATTTGAAACGCGGGTCGTTCGCCGCGTCGCGCACGGCAACCGAGCGCCCCGATTGCAGCGCCGCGCCCGTGATGCCTTCGCCCAACGCGAGTTTACCCACGTTGAATGCTTTCGGGGAAAGCCCGGTGCTGGCTTTCAACACCAACGCGTTTTGCTTTTTGTCCCAAAGGTAAATCGAACACGAATCAAGCCGCATCACCGCTGCTGTCGTTTCGGTAATTTTGTGCAGCGTGGTATGCAAATCAAATGCCGAGCTTAACGCTTTGCCGATGTCGTGCAGCGCGCGCAGCTCGGCGCGCGGGTCGGAGATACGGCGGGGAAAATTTTGTTTCGGCATGGATGGGGAAAAACTTTAACCCGACAACGCCAACAACAACTGAATCAACATCCACAACACGACGGACACAATCAAATAATCAATGCTGTAACGAATGCGCGCGAATTTTTCATTGGCGATGCGCGCGGTGTTGTACACTTCGGTCAAGAGCGCAGAGTGAAACTGTGACGGGGATTGTTTGGAAAAAACGTCGAGAAACTCTTGGTGCGAATACTGCGCGATTTTGTTAAAGAAAAAAATCGTTTCGCCGCCCCCTTTGACTGTCAACGCGGGGCGCGCGGCGCGCAGCGCATACACCATCGAGGCGAGCAGCGCGGCGAAAAAGAGAATCATCAAGACGCTGACGCCGCGTTCCAAGAGCGCCGCGTTGGGATTGAACACGTGCAAGATAAAACCGTGCCGCGCTTGAAACAGCGCGCCGGTGATGAAAACAGAATCCGCCGCGATCACCAAGCCCGCTTTCGTATCGGCGCGCGTAATTTGCGCTTCGATGAGATTGAACAAGAATGCAGCGAGCGTTCGCAATTCTTGTTCAGTGACGGTTTCATTCGGTTGTGGGATTTCGAGTTCGGTCACAACAGTTTCTCCATATACACCACGTCGAGCCAGCGCCCGAATTTGTATATGGTTTCTTTGAAATGTGCAACCTTTTCAAAACCGAACTGCGCGTGCAATTTCAAACTCACCTCATTGTCCGCGCTGATACTTGCCAGAAGCGCGTGCAATTTCATTTCTCGCGCTGCCTCAATTGACGGCGGCAACAGTAATTTTCCCACACCGCGCCCACGCCATTGCGGATGAACATAAATTGAATTTTCCGCCGTGAAGCGATAGCCGTACCGTTCTCTGTACGGACTCAACGAACTCCAACCTACAATTTCATTTGCATTGTTGCTTGCAACAAAAATCGGATAGCCCGCGCGCTCGTGTTCATCAAACCACGCGTAGCGCGATTCCAACGAACGCGGCTCGTATTCCGCGCTCGCGGTGGTGTTCAAAACCGCGTCATTATAAATTTCCAAAATCGCGGGAACATCTGCGCGCGTCGCGCGGCGCACATCGAATTTCATTTTCCCATCTACCTGTTTCCCTGACTACCTGTTTTCCCGTCTACTTGGGCACCACTCTCCAAACATATTTCTGCGTATCGCCCCACCGCCAGTCCAACGTCCACGCGTAACGACTCTCGGTTGCTGCCGCGTGTCCTTGCACACATTCGCGCAGCCACGCCTCATCTTCTTCACCGTCAAGCCGTTCGAGTTTCACCATGTCGGGGTTCACACGCGCGGGCAATTTATTTTCGGGGTCGTACACAAACGCGATGCCGCCGCTCATCCCTGCGCCGAAATTTCTGCCGAACGCGCCCAACACCACAACCGTGCCGCCCGTCATGTATTCGCACGCGTGGTCGCCCACGCCTTCGACAACCGCCACCGCGCCGCTATTGCGCACACAAAACCGCTGTCCCGCCATTCCCGCCGCGTACAATGTGCCGCCCGTCGCGCCGTACAAAACGGTGTTGCCCAGAATCGCGTTTTCATTCGTCGCGTATTTTGCGGTACGCAGCGGACGAATCACAATTTCACCCCCCCCCATACTTTTTCCAACATAATCGTTCGCTTCGCCACACACGACGAGCGACATTCCATTGATGCAAAACGCGCCAAAACTTTGTCCCGCGCTGCCCTCAAAATTGGCGACGATTGTTTTTTCTTTCAAGCCCGCGTCGCCATACTTGCGCGCGATGTAACCCGCGAGCCGCGCGCCCACCGTTCGATCCGTGTTGCGAATCGCCGCTTTGAATTCAACAGGTTTCTTTTCGTCCACCGCGCGTTTGCACGCGAGAAACAATACATCGTCCAACGTTTGTTCGTCGGGACGGTCATTGCGCGATTGCTCATTCTTGCGCGCTTTTTTGCCCGATGGGTCAGGGTCGGCAAGAACGCGCGCGAGGTCGAGGGTATTGTAATTGTTCATGATGCGAGAGGTTCGAGATTCGAGATTCGAGATTCGAGATTCGAGATTAGAGTTTGTGTTTCGTAGTGATGAATTCATTCATTTCCCGTGCCGACGAATAAATTCGTTACTACGTTTTCCCTTTCCAAAACAAACGTCTGCGAATTTTGCGCTATCGCGATTGGAGTCTCTAATCTCCAGTCTCTAGTCTCTTGCCGTTGCAACAAATCCACGCGCCCCACAATTTCATCCAACGTGCGCGCGCCGATGGACGCTAACCATTCGCGCGTTTCTTGCGCGACGAATAAATAGTACGCCATCACCCATTCTGCCACTTGCGGAAATTTTTTGCGTAACTCGAGTTTCTGCGTCGCAATGCCAACGGGACAGGTGTTGAGATGACACGCGCGCGCCA
This sequence comes from Chloroflexota bacterium, assembly GCA_004295045.1. GTDB lineage: Bacteria > Chloroflexota > Anaerolineae > UBA4142 > SHND01 > SHND01. The sequence goes on from SHND01000039.1 coordinate 7,283, forward strand.
TGATGCAGCCGCTCGCAATCAACGCCGCCGTGCCAAACGAAAATTCTTCCGCGCCCAACAGCGCGCCGATGACAACATGTCGTCCCGTTTTAAATCCGCCATCCACGCGCAAACGGACGCGTCCCCGCAAGTCGTTGGCAACAAGGACCTGCTGGGTCTCTGCCAGCCCCAATTCCCACGCCAGCCCCGCGTGTTTGATCGAGCTCAACGGAGACGCGCCCGTGCCGCCACTGTGTCCGGAAATGTGAATCACGTCCGCGTACGCTTTGGCGACTCCTGCCGCAATCGTGCCAACACCATTCTGCGCGACGAGTTTCACAGAAATTTTCGCGCGCGGATTGATGCGTTTCAAATCGTAAATCAACTGCGCCAAATCTTCAATCGAATAAATGTCGTGATGCGGCGGCGGAGAAATGAGCGTCATGCCCGGCTGCGCGTGCCGCACCGCCGCAATTTCCAAACTCACCTTTGCGCCCGGCAATTGTCCGCCCTCGCCCGGTTTGGAACCCTGCGCCATTTTGATTTGCAATTCCGTCGCGCTCATCAAATACGCGGGCGTCACACCAAAACGCGCGGACGCGATTTGTTTAATCGCGCTGTTGCGAAGCGCGCCGTAACGCGACGGATGTTCACCACCTTCGCCGCTGTTCGCCAACGCGCCCAAACGATTCATCGCCTCGCTCAACGTCTGATGCGCTTCGAGCGACAACGCGCCGTGCGACATTGCCGCGACGGAAAAACGTTTTACTAACGCTTCCGCCGATTCCACTTGCGATAATGGAATCGGTTCGCGCGGAACGAATTGTAAAAAATCTGAGAGGTCGGTGGCGGGGCGTTCGTGTACGAGCGACGCAAATTTTAAATATTTTTCGTAACCGTCCTGAAAATTTCCGTTCAACGCGCCCGGCGTGCGAACCGCGTCGTGCAGCGCGTCAACGACACTCGGATTGTACGCGTGATATTCACCGCCTTTTTTGAATTTGAAATATCCGAAATTGTAAAGGCGATTTGACAAATCGCCCGCACCAAACGCGCGCGCGTGATGCCGCAAAACCGTTTCCGCGATTTCGCGCAAACCGATGCCGCCGACGGGCGACGACGTTCCCGTGAAATATTGCGCGATAACATCGTCCGCAATGCCAATACATTCAAACAACTGCGCGCCGTGATAGGCGTCGAGCGTCGCAATCCCCATCTTGGACATGATTTTCAAAATGCCCTTGTTCGCCGCGGCGATAAAATTTTCTTGCGCGTCTTCGGCGTCAAGCGTCACGTTACGGCGAACGTGACCAACATCGTACAGCGCGCGGATTGTCGCCAACGCGAGATACGGATTTATCGCGTTCGCGCCGTACCCAATCAAACAGGCAAATTGATGCACATCGCGCGCGTCGCCCGTTTCCGCGACAATGCTCGTTTGCCAACGCAAGCCCACGCGCAATAAATGCTGATGCACCGCGCTTACCGCGAGCAGCATTGGAAGCGGCGCGCGTGATTCGTTAACGTTGCGGTCACTGATAATCAAAATCGTTCTGCCGTCGCGCGTGTGTTGTTCCGCGTCCGCGCATAATTTTTCCAACGCGTACGACAAATTTATAATTTGTCCCTCTCCCGCAAAGGACAAATTGCAAATTTGCCCTACATCCCACGTCGCGTCTAACGTCGCGTGTGGAAATTCATCAGCGAGCGCGCGAATGTGCGCGAGCTGCGCGTTATTCAAAAACAGCGAGGCGAGTTCAAGCAAACGCGCATGTGTGGGAGTTTCCTCAAGCACGTTCCCGCGTCCGCCGAGAAAAACGCGCGTGGACATGACCATTTCTTCGCGCAAGGAATCAATCGGCGGATTCGTCACTTGGGCGAAACGCTGGCGGAAAAAGTGATACAGCGGGCGGTCAAATTCCGAAAGGAACGCATGCGGCGTATCATCGCCCATCGCGCCAATCGCTTCCGTTTTGTTTTCCGCCATCGGTTTGAGAATGACGACGAGCTCTTCATCGGTGTAACCGAAAAGAGATTGGAGACTGGAGATTGACGACGGACGACGGACGACGGACGACGGATTACTGATTTCTGATAACTGATCAGTGTACACTGGCGCGTCGAGCGGACGAATATATTCGCTGACCCAATGCGCGTAGGGGCGACGATTCGCGTAATGGGATTTGAGTTCATCGTTCTGCCACAATTTGTTGTATTGCAAATCGGCGACAAGCATTTGTCCGGGACCGAGCCGCCCTTTTTGTTTGACGCGTTCGGATTCGATTTCCAGCGCGCCGGCTTCTGAAGACGCGACGATGAAACCGTCATGCGTGACGAGCCACGTCGCGGGACGCAAACCATTTCGGTCGAGCGCCATGCCCGCGACGCGTCCATCCGAAAAACAAAGCGCGGCGGGTCCGTCCCACGGTTCCATCAACGTCGCGTGATAGCGATAGAACGCTTTGATTTGCGGGTCGAGGTCGCGCACATTTTCCCACGCTTCAGGCAGGAGCATCATTACCGCGTGCGGCAGCTCGCGTCCACCGAACGAAACGAGTTCGAGCGCGTTGTCCAAAATTCCCGAATCGGAAGAGGATAAATCGAGCAGTGGTTGGAACAAAGACGAATGGTTTTCAATTCGAGCGTTTGTTCCGTACTCATCGCGGAAAATAGCAGAATCGAAATAGGGCGCGCGCGCGTTCATCCACGCGATATTGCCGGACAGCGTGTTGATTTCGCCATTGTGACACAAGCGGCGAAACGGCTGCGCGAGCTCCCACGCGGGAACAGTGTTGGTGCTGTAGCGTTGATGCGCGAGTGCAAGCGCGGTTTCATACAGCGGGTCTTGCAAATCAAAATAAAATTTGCCGAGCAGTGGAGAAACAAACAGCCCTTTGTAGACGATGGTACGCGCCGAAAGCGACGCGACGTACACGCGATTTTTTTCTTGTAACGCAACGCGTTCGATTTCTTTACGCGCGAAATACAACGCGCGTTCAAACGCGTCGCCGCTGCCAACATGCCTGCCGCGCGCAACGAGCGCTTGCGTGATGTACGGGCGCGTTTTGAAGGCGTGTTCGCCCAACGCTTCGAGATTGACCGGAACCTCGCGCCACAGCAGCAGCGGAAGATTGCGCGCCGCGAAAATATTTTCGATAATTTGTTTCGCGCGTGCGCGCGCCTCTTTATCACGCGGAATGAAAAACATGCCCACCGCGAGGTCGCCGTCGTGGGGGGGGGTGATTTTATTTTGTTCCAATTCGCGCGCGAAAAATTTGTGCGGCAGCTGCGTGAGGATGCCCGAGCCGTCGCCCGTTTTGCCGTCGGCTGCCATCGCGCCGCGATGCGCGAGCCGCGCAATCAGCGTCAGCGCGTCTTGCACAAGTTTGTGTGAAGGACGCGCGTGCAAGTCAGCGAGGAAACCGGTGCCGCACGCATCGCGTTCAAAAAAAGGGTCTGTCAGTAGGGGCAATCCCTTGTGGTTGCCCAAAGCGCGGTTCAACATCGCGTTTGCTCCAAGCACGGGAATCTACTGTGCAGAGACACAGTCCATCACGGATTGGGACGCGGACAAACAAGGATGAACGCGGAAAAAGAAAAAAACAGGGTAGAAATCCGCGTGAATCCGCGAACATCCGCGTCCAAAAAGCGAAATTGTGATGCACTGTGTCACGTCAAAATGACACGTCAACGGAGGTCAGCGAGAGGACAACGATGTCAATTCTCATCAGGGGGACCGAAAACATTTTGGCAGCATTGCCAAGGGGAAATTTAGTGTGGGCGCGTCCTTGTTGCAATCACAACGCGCAGTCGGCACAACGCGTTACGCGCTGCGATGTACGAACGAGTTTGGCAGACGCAAAGTTTCATCGCTTTCGTTTTGCGCGGTACCGTTGTGCACAAAACGGCGCGCGCCCTCGATGAAAATGACTTGATTGCAAATCACACAGTTTTCCTCGTCCAACAAGTACGCGAACGCAGTTTCTTTGTCAAAGACGTTCGCTACTTGGCGAAAATGGTTTTTACAGAGACACGGTTGCATAATGAAACTCCTCGCACTTTTGGTTGTTTAACGTTAGCCAATCCTTTGTCGGCTAACATTCAACAACCGATACATAAATTCCTACAACGCTTGCGCGTCGCAATTGGTATAAACGCCGATCAAATGATGTACGTCATTGAGCAACGCCAATCGAAATTCACCATGGGTAGGCACGGAACCTGGTTCCGTACCTACCCATTCCACCATACTCACCGATGCATTATCAAAACGCCAACGCCAAAAAAATTCCAAACTCATCTGCAACGTTTGTAAAATAATCACGCGCAGTACGGCATCATGCGTCACAATCAAAATGTTTCCATCGTGATGAGCGTTCAAGCTATCTTGCAAAAAAGATTGAACGCGAAATGAAACATCCGCGAGCGATTCACCCTCCGGCATTTTCATGCGATGCGGCTGGGTGCGCCACGCGCGATATTCGTCCGCGTATTGTTCCCGAATCACGGCGGCGGGATTGCCCTCCCACGCGCCATGATGAATTTCCGCGAGCCGCGCATCCAAGCGCAGCGGAATATCTTTCCAACGCGCGGTGGGTCGCGCGGTATCGTGCGCGCGCTTTAACGGGCTGGCATAGATCGCTTGCAAATCAATTCCGGCAAATTTTTCCGCGACGCGTTCTGCTTGCAATGCACCGCGTTCACTCAACGACACATCTTGCTGTCCTGTATAAATATGTTTTACATTCCACGCGCTTTCGCCGTGACGCACGAGATAAATTTTCAATGAACAATTTTCAACGCGCGATGCACAATGCGGAACGCCACGATGTTTTTCATTGTGCATTGTGCATTATGCATTCAGAGGTCAAGCACTTTACTCCACTGAATATCCAACTCTTGATAAATTTTTTCCATCACATCTTGCGGCACCGGATCATCGAGCGTGAGAACCATAATTGCTTCGCCGCGCGGACCATCGCGCGCAACTTGCATCGAAGCAATGTTGATGTCCGCCGCGCCGAGCAGCGTGCCCACTTTGCCAATCATGCCCGGACGGTCACGATGCCGCGTGAGCATCACATAACCACTCGGCACAAAGTCAACCCAGTTGCCGTCGAGTTGAACAATGTGCGGTTCATCATGCAACAATGTTCCCGAAACGCGCCGTTCGCCCGTGATGGTGATGATATTTTCATAACGCGATACGTCACGCGTTTTGCGTTCCGCGAGAGAAAGCCCGTGCGTTTGTGCAAGCAGCGCCGCGTTCACCACATTCACGCGCGTTTCCACAATCGGTTCGAGCAAGCCCTTGATGATGCCGGCGGTGAGAACGCCCGTATCCTCTGCTGCAATTTTGCCCGCGTACTCGATTTCCAATTTTCCGAGCGGACCGCCAACCCATTTCGTATACAAGCGTCCGAGCCGTTCCGCCAAGTCCATGTACGGATGCAAAATTTGCGCGAGCGACGCGGACACCATCGGCGCATTCACCGCGAATTTTGCGGGTCGTCCCTCCAACACTGCCAAAACCTCTTCGGCAATTTCGAGCGAAACGCGCGTTGCCGCCTCCGCCGTGCTTCCGCCAATGTGCGGGGTGACGACGACGCGCGGATGATTCAACAAACGTTCGTTTTTCGTCGGCTCTTGCTCCATGACATCGAGCGCCGCGCCCGCAAGCTGCCCCGCGTCCAGCGCATCGAGCAGCGCGTTTTCGTCGAGCAATGCGCCGCGCGCCGCATTCACCAAACGCGCGCCTTTTTTGAATTTTGCAAATTCGTCCGCGCCGAGTAATTTTTTCGTTTCCTTGGTGACGGGCGTGTGCAGTGAAACAAAATCGCTGGTCGCCAACACCTCGTCGAACGAAATCATTTTGACTTGCATCTGCGCCGCGCGCTCAAGCGTCACATACGGGTCAAACGCGACCACCTCCATGCCAAGCCCCACCGCGCGCCGCGCCACTTCACTGCCTACGCGTCCGAGTCCGACCAAACCCAAACGTTTGCCGACGAGTTCGACGCCAGAAAATTGCTCGCGTTTCCATTCGCCGCGCCGCACGCTCGCATCCGCTTGCGGAATATTGCGCGCGAGCGCCCAGAGAATTGCGACCGCGTGTTCTGCCGCCGCGACGATGTTCGTCGTCGGCGCGTTGACGACGGTGATGCCATGTTTTGTCGCCGACGCTACATCAATGTTGTCCACACCAACGCCCGCGCGTCCGACGACGATTAAATTTTCTCCCGCGTCAAACAGCGCGTCATTCACCTGCGTCGCGCTGCGCACAATCAACGCGTGATAGGTCGGCAAAATTGCTTTCAAATCATCGGGCGACAATTTCAAACAAACATCTACGTTCGTATGTTGTTGTAAAAGTTCAAGTCCCTCTTTGCCGAGCGGTTCGGCGATTAAAATTTTATGTTGCATCACGTCACGGTGAAACATTGGAATTTTGATTTGCGATTTTCGTAGGGAGCAGCGCCTTGTACCTGTCCTCCCTGTTGAGTAAAAACAAAAAGCCCTTGGACATATTCCCGCGCGGGGATTCATGTCCAAGGGCTGCTGGGCCCCAATGAAAATTGGGCGGCGTCAACGGCGCCAGATTGCTATGCGATTGCCGAGAATTATAGACAAAGCAACGCGAAAGTCAAAAAATCAAGGTCAGTAGGATTCAGCCAAAGCTTTGAGCATCGCGCCGCGCCGCACATCGTTCATAATTACCACACATCCAACTTCGCGAGGCAAAATCAAACGCAATTTGCCATCTTGAATTTTCTTGTCTGTACCCATCGCATCCAAAATTTGTTCGGCGGAAAATTCTTGCGGAATGTGCGTGGGCAATTCAAATTCCTCAAACAACGAAATAATTTCATCGCGTGTTGTCGCGTCACAAAGCGAAATGTTCGCCGCCAACCGCGCCGCAACACAAACGCCCATCGCCACCGCGTAACCGTGGCGCATTTTGTATTCTGCCAATTTTTCTATCGCCTGCCCAAAGGTATGTCCCAAATTCAAATGCGCGCGAACATTTTCCTCGAACGGGTCGCGCTCTACAATTTCGATTTTCACCCGCAGCGCGCGTTCCAACAATTCACCACTTACCTCCCTGCTTCCCTGTTTCCCTGTTTCCCTGTCTCCCTGTTTCCCTGTCTCCCTGTCTCCTTGTTTCCCTGTTTCCCTTATCTGCTCAAACAACCCCGCGTCCCCAATCACCCCATGCTTGATGACCTCCGCCATTCCCGCGCGAAATTCTTCAAGCGGCAGCGTCTCCAACACACTCAAATCCGCGATCACACACACGGGAAATTTGAACGCGCCGATTAAATTTTTTCCCGACGGATGGTCCACCGCGACTTTGCCGCCGATGCTCGAATCCACCATCGCAAGCAGCGTCGTTGGAATTTGCACGAACGGCACACCGCGCAAATACGTCGCCGCCGCGAATCCCACTGTGTCGCCGATGACGCCGCCGCCCAATGCAAAGATTGGCGAACGTCGCTCCAATTTCGCCGCGATGAATTGGTCGTACAAATCGCGCACCGCGTCGAGCGTTTTGTATTGTTCGCCGTCAGGGATTTCGATCAACGTCGGGGAAAAATTCTGCGCGCGCAAGGATTCCAAAACGCGCTGCGCGTACAACATGCCAACTGTCGGATTCGTCACCACCGCGCAGCGCGCGGCGAATTTGTGGTCACGTAAAAATTCGCCAACGTGGTCGAGCAAGCAACGTCCGAGAAAAATCGGATACGCGCCGTGCGGCGTTTCAACCAAAATCTCGCGCATCTCCAACCGATTCACAATCTCTTGCGCGATTTCTTGCGGCGTGCGCTGATTCGTATTCACATGCATTGCAATCGCGTTGTACGCGTCGCGCCGCGCGTCAAGTAATTCCTGTATCCTTGTTTCCTTGTCTCCCTGTAATAATGGACGGTCGTTCGCACCGTTCAAACGCGCGAGAATTTCATCCACGCTCGCGTCGAGACAAATAATTTGCGCGTCGGAAAATGCCGCGCGATTTTCGGGGTTCACGAGCGCGCCGCCGCCCGTCGCAATCACCAAATTTTCGCTTGCAACAAGTTCCAAAATCAACGCGCGTTCCAATTCGCGAAAATCCGCCTCGCCGCGTTCGGCAAAAATTTCCGCAACGGTTTGTCCTTCGCGCGCGGCAATCCAGGTGTCCATGTCAATCAGTTTGCGCCCCAACAATTTCGCCAACGCGTGACCGACGGACGTTTTGCCCGTGCCCATGAAACCAGTGAGAACAATGTTTCGACGATCCATTTATCTCATTTCAGGCAAAGTCGGATTCCACGCGTGAAAATGCGCTTGCATTTCGCGCAAGCTGTCGCCGCCAAATTTTTCCAACATTGCATCGGCAAGCACAAGACAAACCATCGCTTCCGTAATCACGCACGCGCGCGGAATGTGAACGAGGTCCGAACGTTGATAAATCATCATCGCAGGTTCGCGCGTCGTCACATCAATCGAATGAGTTGGCGTCAATGTTGTCGCAATCGGTTTGAACGCGGCACGGATTACCAATGGCTCGCCGTTCGTGATGCCGCCTTCGAGCCCGCCCGCGCGATTCGTATCGCGCGTCACCCTCACCCCCTGCCCCTCTCCCTCTGGGAGAGGGGAGAGAAAAATTTCATCCTGCGCTTGCGTTCCCAATTTACGCGCGTTTTCAAATGCGTTGCCGATTTCGACGCCTTTGACAGAGTGAATGGACATGAGCGCTTGCGCCAAGCGTCCATCCAATTTTCTGTCCCAATGCACATGCGAGCCGAGACCGACGGGCAGATTTAGCGCGACAGTTTCAATCACGCCACCGCCCGTTTCTTTTTGCTGCATGATAGCGTAAATGCGTTGGCGAATTTTTTCCGCGCTCGCTTCATCATACACGCGCACATCGCTTGCTTCTGCGCGCGCAAAACGCTCCTCGTACGGAATAGTCGCTAGTTCCGCAATTTCGCCGCCGATTTCAGTGACGTAACTTCCGACGCTAATGTTGAATTGCGCGAGCAGTTGCCGCGCGAGGGAGCCCGCCGCGACGCGCATTGCCGTTTCGCGCGCGCTCGCGCGTTCGCCCACCATGCGTAAATCGGACAAATCGTATTTCGTCGCGCCCGCGAGGTCGGCGTGTCCGGGACGCGGAATCGTTTGGGGGGGGGTGATTTTATTTTGCCAATTTTTCCAATCGAGATTTTCAACCAACATTCCGACAGGCGCGCCAATCGTCACACCGTTCACGATGCCGCCCGTAATTTGTACCGTGTCGCGTTCGATTTTCATGCGTGCGCCCGCGCCGTAACCCGTTTGGCGGCGATACAAATCGTGATTGATTTGTTCAATCGAAATCGGCAAGCCCGCCGGCAAGCCCTCGACAATGCAAGAGAGCGCGGGCCCGTGCGATTCACCGGCAGTTAAAAAACGAATCCCCAATCTCTATGCTCCAATCTCTACTCCGACGCGGCGGGTTTTTGTATTTCTTGCAACGCGTCCGTGGCGGCATTTCGCATCACGCGAATCGGCGCGCGCGCGCCTGTCCACAATTCAAACGCGCGCGCGCCTTGATAAATCAACATTTCCAATCCGCCAATCACGCGCGCGCCATCGCGTTTTGCGTCGCGCAAAAATTTGGTCGCGGGCGGATTATACACAAGGTCAAACACAACCGCGTGCTTGGGAAAAATAAATTTTTTTGGCGCGGGCGATTCGTCCACACGCGGCGACATTCCTACCGAAGTTGCGTTGATAATCAACTGCGATTGCGCGAGTGCGTCCCAATCGTTGATGGCGAGCGCGAGTTGCGGGAATTTTTGATTCAAGCGGTCGGCAAGTTCGATGCTGCGCGTCAACGTACGATTCAACAAAATAATTTCGCCCACGTCGGCTTGCGCCAACGCGTAGGCGGCTGCCGCGGCTGCGCCGCCCGCGCCCAAAATGGAAACGCGCGCCCCTGCGGGGTTGATGCGCCGCACGCGCAATGCTTGTAAAAAGCCATACGCGTCGGTATTGTCGCCAATCAATTTGCCGCCTTGTTTCAAAATCGTATTCACCGCGCCAATTTCGCGTGCAAGTTCGGAGAGTTCGTCGAGCTGCGGCAAAATTGTTTGCTTGTGCGGCACAGTCACATTCGCGCCGAGACAATTTTCTCCGCGCAACACCTTGACCATCTCTTGCAATTTTTCGGGCGGAGTTGGCGCTTTCAGATAGCGCGTCGCGCGAATACCGCACGCGCGTAATGCCGCATTTTGCATCGCGGGCGAAATGGAATGACCGAGCGGATAGCCGAGGAGATAGAGGTATTTCATTTATGCAGCAGCCATACAATACGTGATATACTTTAGCCGACACAAGCAATGAATGAAAAGAGTTTTCTCGTACTTTTGGGAGACAGCACCCAAGACCGTTATCGTTTTTCTTGCCAAACTACAAAGGGACGCGTAGCGATTTTTCTGGTTCAATATGAGGCATTCATTGATGGAGAGTGGCACGCTGTTGTGCGATATGATACCGCGCATGGCTTTCCGCATCGTGATTTGCTTCACCCGAATCAAGCTGAAGAAAAAACGGAATTTCAGAATTATACCAACGCCGAAGTGTTGTCGTTGGGACAGGAAGACATCAAACGCAATTGGCAAACGTATCGCGCTCACTACGAACAGGAGATGAAAAAATGAACGATTTATTTTTGCTCAAATACGAAGAGCTGTTGACCGAGTTCAATCGGTACGTCATGGAACATCCAAGTTTTTTGAAGGATATTCCCAACAACGCCCTGTTGGCTTTTGTTGACCATTCTGATCTTGAGTTTAGCAAGTTCAATCGTGAACGCATTACAAATTATCTCGAACACGATGATGTGATGAATCGTCCTATCGTGTACATTGATATTGGTGAACTCGCGCCCATTCATTCACGGTTAAAGAATCCGCGCATCTTGCCCAAAAATTCCCCGTTGGTCACGGCGTAAAATTGATTTGCATTTCACCGCGAAACCTGCAAAAGCAATTCTGAAAAATTCGGAAACGAATCCGCCACACATTCCCAACCTTCGATAATCGTTTCGCCTTCCGCGAGCAATCCTGCCACCGCGAGCGACATGGCGAGCCGATGGTCATTGTGCGCGTTGACGCGCGCGCCGCGCAATTTTGTCGGACCTGCAATCACGAACCCGTCTTCTTGTTCCTCAATCTGCGCGCCCATTTTGCGTAATTCCTGCGCGACAGTGGCGACGCGGTCACTTTCTTTGATTCTCAACTCTTGCGCGTCGCGCACGCGCGTTTCGCCAACCACTTGCGTTGCCGCGACGGCGAAAATAGGAAACTCGTCAATCATGCGCGGTACCTCACCCCCCCCCACTTGCGTCGCGCGCAATTCTGTTGCGGAAACAACAATGTCGCCAATCGGTTCGTTGTTTTCGACGCGTTGATTTTCGATTTGGACATTCGCCCCCATCCGCGTCAACGCGTCGAGCAAGCCCGTGCGCCCCGGATTCAAACCAACGTTTTCCAAACACAATTCAGAATTTTTCACCAATAACGCGGCGACGATAAAAAACGCGGCGGAGGAAAAGTCGGCGGGAATGACGATGGGAGATGGGGGACGGGAGACGGGGGACGGAAAAAGTTGGACGGTTGTTGACGATAGATTTTCAACGCGAACGCCCAACGCGCGCAGCATCCGTTCCGTGTGGTCGCGTGAAGGTGCAGGTTCGTGAACGGTGGTGGGGGAATCAGCGAAAAGCCCCGCGAACAAAACCGCGGATTTTACTTGCGCGCTGGCGACGGGTAACGCGTATTCGATGCCGCGCAAATTGCCGCCGCGAAAAACGAGTGGGGGAAAGCGGTCATTGTCGCGCGCGAGAATCGTCGCGCCCATCTGTTTCAAGGGTTCGACGATGCGCCCCATCGGACGCCGTTTCAGCGCGGGCGTTCCATCCAGCACAGACAAAAAATGCTGCCCCGCGCAAATTCCTGCTAGCAAACGAATCGTCGTGCCACTGCCGAGACAATACAAAATATCGCGCGGTTCTTGGAGGGAATGTAATCCTTTGCCGCGCACAATCAATGTCGCCGCATCTTGTTCGACAATCTCCGCGCCCATCGCGCGCATACAATTCAAGGTCGCGCGCGTCGTTTCGCTGTCGAGAAAATTTTCGATGCGCGTTTCGCCTAGCAGCAATGGCGTGAGCATGAGTGCGCGATGCGTGATGGATTTGTCGGCGGGAACGCGGATGGCACCGCGCAAAGAGTTTGTGGCTGGTGAAATGGAGAATTCGGACATGTTAATTTAATGGCTATGGCTTTTGTCCAAAAGCCAAAACTGTGCGACCTCCAAAGGTTACATATAGCATGTTGATCCAAGTAGCTAATCCCTGATTGCTTGGAAAATTGGCGAATGGCACAAAAGTTGTTATCGCTCTACCTTTTTCTTGCCCTGTATGTAAATCGATCGCGCGAATACTTCCATCGCGAAACAGAACATATCCAAGCATGTCAATCACAAGCAGGTGCGACATCGTGCCAACATTGTCGCTTTTATAAGTCCATTTCAATTGACCCGTTTCCGCATCAAGAGCAAACACACTTTTGCAACCACCTGTAACATAGACTGTAGCTTGTAGCACGCTTGGCGCGTACAAAAAATACCTGCCTAATCTTTTTTGTCCTTCATTCTCATTTCCATCTTTAATACAATCAGGTTCAAACGCCCATATCGCTTGACCCGAATCAACGTTGATTGCCCAAATGCCTTTTTCAGGGTTGAAAAATGCCTTTCCGTCCTGGTACATGGGAGCATCAAACGCTGGGAGGTTAGCGGGAGTTTGACGAACGAGTCTTCCCGTCTTGGGCTCGAACACGAGAACCCTCGTGTCAAAGACAGATACAAGTTTCCCATCATCCAGAGAGAGTACTGAGCGGCTCCGAATTGGAATATCCTTGGAATTTTCCCAAACGATCTTTCCTGACGTAGGATCAATCGCATAAACGGTAGATGGATCAATATCCGATGAGACAAAGACGTATTTATCATCGTGAATGAGGCTATCCATATTCTCACTCAATACCGTTTCCCAAACTGCTTCACCGGTCTCTTTACTAACTGCGCGGAGTGAAGTGTCCGCATTAATAGGAAAAATTATGAGGTCATTAAATGATATTGGTGAGATGTCATTAAACAATCCAGTAAACGAGGATTCCCATAGTTTCTCGCCAGACACCGCATCCAGAGCAATCAGTTTTGCCTTGCTAGCGCGACAGAACGCGCAATCCTGTGTAGATGTTTTAATCAGAACCATACCATCCAGTGCATAAGGTCGAAAACGAATAGGGTCATCTGTGTGGACTTGCCACTTGAGATTCAAGGGCAGTGTATTCGAACCCACTGATTGCGTCTGCATTGTTTCTGGCGGATCCTTCAGAAACCCAAAAGGCATGCAGGCAACCAATGTCAACAACAATGCAGCAATCGTCAGGGAGAATCGATGTTTTTTTGATAATGGCATAGCGGGTTAATATTTATATCTTTATTTCGCGCCTTACTCGCGCCGCGCGTTCCAACATCTCGCGCAGCGTTTTTTCATCCTCGTCATAAATCAAATCCGCCAATTCACCAAAGCGCCGCGAATACGCGCGCATCATATTCGCCACATTTTCGCTGTTGGTCAACAAAATATCCAACATCATCGTCACATCGCTCGCCGCGAGACGCGATGTATCACGATAGCCGCTCGACGCGATTTGCCAAACCATTTCATCGCCGTCGGCAAAATCATCTACGGTGGCGACAAGATTTGACGCGAGGATATACGGTAAATGCGAAACTGCCGCGACGATTTCATCGTGCCGCGCCGCGTCCATTTCAATCACGCGCGAGCCGATGGTTTCCGCGAGCGCGTGAGAGGTATTGAGCGCGCATTCGTTTGTGCGTTCGGTTGGCGTGAGAACAAAAATTTTGTCTTGATACAATGACGCGTCCGCCGCGTCAAAACCCGCGCTTTCTTTGCCGCACATCGGATGTCCGCCTACCGCGCGCAAGCGTTCGGGCAGTTGATTCATCGCATTGACGATGGCGCGTTTCGTCGAACCCATGTCGAGAATCAAAGCGCCGTCGCGCGCGATTTCTTTAAGGTTGTGAATGTGCGTCAGGATTGTGCGAACGGGCGCGGCGAGAACGATAATGTCCGCGTCGCGCGCCGCGTTCAATTCATCACTCGCCGCATCAATCGCGCCGCGCTGTAGTGCCGCATCGAGAGTTGCGCGCTTGCGCGTGATGCCAATTATTTTTTGCGCGCGGTTTTTTTCTTTGAGCGCAAGCGCAAGCGAGCCGCCCATCAAGCCAAGACCGACGATGGCAAGGGAAGGGAAGGTAGACATGGAAACAAGGATATAGGGAAACAAGTAGCAAGGCAACAAGGGCGCACGCATACTTGTCTACCTTTATACCTGTCTACTTGTTTAGCTGTCTACACACTCCGCCCCACCGCTTCCGCAATTTTCCGCACCTGCTTTACCATCTCGGCGAATTTTTCCGGTTTCAAAGATTGTCCGCCGTCGCTCAATGCTTTGGCGGGATTCGGATGCACTTCGACAATGAGACCATCCGCGCCCGCAGCCACCGCGCCGCGCGCAACGGGCGCGACCAAATCCCATTTGCCGGTGCCATGACTCGGGTCGGCGATGACGGGGAGATGCGTGAGTTGTTTGAGGACGGGAATCGCGTTAATGTCAAAGGTGTTGCGCGTCGCGGTTTCGTACGTGCGAATCCCGCGCTCGCACAAGAGGACGCGCTGATTGCCGTGCGACAAAATATATTCTGCCGCCATGATGAGTTCTTCGATGGTGGACATCATGCCGCGTTTGAGCAGCACAGGTTTTTGCGTTTCGCCAACCGCGTGCAGCAGCGCGAAATTTTGCATGTTGCGCGCGCCGATTTGTAAAACGTCCGCGTATTGCGCGACGAGCGAAACATCGGTGGGGGACACGACTTCGGTGACGGTGGGGAGTCCGTATTTTTCCTTTGCCTCGCGCAAAAGTTCTAGCCCTTTCAGCCCGAGACCTTGAAACGAGTAGGGCGACGTGCGCGGTTTGTACGCGCCCGCGCGCAAGAGTTTCGCGCCCGCTTCTTTGACCGCGTGCGCGGATTCGAGCAACTGTTCGCGCGATTCAATCGAACACGGTCCCGCAATAATCGGAATCGTTTGTGTGCCGAACGAAACGCCGTTGATGCGAACGACCGAATCGTCGGGATGAAAATCGCGGCTTGCCAATTTGAACGGATGCAAAATCCGCATACAGCGTTCCACGCCGTCGAGGATGGAAAAATTTTCGGGTTCGAGCCCGCGTTCATCGCCGACGACGCCGATAATGGTGCGTTCTTCGCCGATGATGGGATGCGGTTTGAAACCGAGTTCCTCGACGCGATTCATCGTGCTGGCAATTTCCTGCGCCGTCGCGTTGTGCTTCATAATAATAACCATCGCCGATTGCTCCTTTTGGGGCGGCAGTTCATCTGCAACAATGAGCTGCGGCAAAATTTTTTGAGTAGGTAATGCAGTGAGCATGATGACCTCCGGGTATGACAATTTTGAAAATTGTCGTACGGCACAGCGACGGCGGTGTGCTGTTGGAGAGAATCATTGCAAAGTAGTTTCTTGGCAAAGTAGTTTCTTGCAGCACACGGCAACAAAAAGAGCGTGGGGTCGAAACCCCACGCTCCGCGTTGGTGTGCCTACTTGAGAATTTATGCTTCGCTCGGCACGCGTGGTAATTCGACCTTTGGGTTGGCAAAGGTAAAGTAATACCACGCAAAATAAAAGCCAAAGCGGTTTTGCATATTGTTCAACTCGCGCTGCGAATTGCAACGAGTATATCAAAAACAGGTGACGTGTCAAATTGAATTCGCGCGTTTGATTCTATTTCTCGGTTTTGAAAAAGGCGCGTCCGCCTTCGACGATGACCAAATAGGCGGCAGTGTAACCAATCACGCGCAAACCGACAAAGGTAAATTCATCGTTCAGCGCGCGTTCGGCGAGATTGTGCGTGACCAAAAACCAGTGCGAAATGTTCAGTGTCATCAACACGTAACCGATGGCTAAGAGCACGCGGCTTGCGTTTGGAAAGATTGGCGAAGTTCCATTTACGCGCCAGCGTCCGCCCGCCGTCAACACCGCCCACAAAATGCCGAACGCGGTGTACGAAATTCCCGCAATGCCGAAAAAGAGCGCGAGCGGATTGTCCAAAAAATCGGTAAAGTGCAGCAGCCACGCAAAAAGCGCGAGCGCCAATAATCTGAGCGCGCGGTCATTGTTCAATTCGCGGCGCGCGAGCCAATACAGCGTTAGCGCGGTGAATCCCAACAGCAGCCACAACTCGACATCGGCAAAACTGTAGCGCAGCATTTGCAAGGGGCGTCCATTTTGCATCAACCAGTACACCAATTGCGTCCATGCCAAAAGCATACCGAACGCGGCGATTGAAAAACGCGCGCGTCGAATTCCATAAATCACCATGCCCAAGCCCGCCGCGCTCAAACTCAAATACAACACATCGCGCCATGTGGAGCCCAAGTTCAACACAGGCGCCGCGGCAAGACTGACCGCTTGCAATGTGTTGGGGTCCCACGTTTGCGTGGCGAGCAGCGTAAAAATCACTTGCGCCAAAAAAATGATGCCGATGGCGATGACACTGACAAACACCAACAATGGCGGCGCAACGATGAGCAGCACAATTCCTAATTTCCATTTCAACGTCACCTCATCGCCGAACGTATGCCGCCGCCGCCACCACGCTATCGGAATCAAACAGCTGACCGCTAACGCCGCGCCGCTCCATGCGAGAATTTGCGCGGTCGAAACGCCCGGCAAAAATTCTTGCCACAGCACCGTGACCCAGCGATACAACAAGAACGCGCCCAACAAAACAACAATCATCCAACGCCGCGCGTATTGCCGCGTCGCCTGCGCGCCCCACCCGGTAAAGGTGATGCCGAACTCTATAATTTCCGCGCCCGAAAGACAAATCAATGGCAGAATCAAATTGCGCGGATTGACGATTGCTTCTGCTGCCAGATAACCGGTCGCCAAATCCACTGTGCCAAGCAGCGTGGCTTGCACCGCGCCCAAGAGCAGCAGCAGAAACAAACCAGAGACGCTCCCAAACACAATTCCAAATTCAACCGTAATGGAAAACGCGCGGCGCGGCAGCAAAATAAACGCGAGCAGCAGCGCAAGCCAACACAGCGCCGCGCCGCCAACGATGAGCGCGAACGAAAGCGTATTTTGAACCGCAAGAGTTGCGAGCGCGCCGAGCGCGCCGGTTGGCACACCCACCAACACAAAACTCGAAAAAATTCCCCAGCGCGCCCAACGCTGAATGTGCAGCGCGCTCGTGAGAATCAAACTCCACGCCAAAATCACCGCGAGCAATGCCAGCGGCACCGCCGTAGAGGGCACAAAAATCGCGCGCGCGGAACTTGAAGAAAGCGGCAGCTGCTCCAACGCGCCACTTGTGCGCAAGGGGTCGTTGAACAAAATACTCGCGATAAATCCAAAGACCAGCACAAGTCCCGTCAACGCGATCACGCGCGGCACGCGCGCCAAATGGCGAATGTCAATGAATCCCGATTTGAGCGAATCCCACGCAAAGATGCGGAGCGCGCCGTACAAAATTTTGCCCAGCGCATTTAACAACGCCGCGAAATTTCTCTGTGATGGCAGCGCGCGATTCATTCCGCAGTCCCTTCCCAACGGAACAGCGCGCCATCGAAAAAGCCCGCGAACAACGCGCGTCCATCGCTGCTCAAACCTGCGTTCGAGGAGGCGTCCCCGATTTCAAGTTCTGCGTTCAGCGTTCCCGTGTCTGCGTTCAAGCCAATCACATCCTCAGAGGTTAATTGCCACAGCTGCTTGCCGAATAAAATCAGCGCGCCGCGCAAATTGCGCGTGGGGTCATAATGCCGCCACATGATTGCGCCGTTCGCCGCGTCCAGCGCGAAAATCTCATTTGTCAACGCCACGTAAATTCGTCCGTCCGCCACAATCGGCTGCCCAACCACCGCGC
The DNA here is from genome assembly GCA_004295045.1 of Chloroflexota bacterium. Lineage (GTDB taxonomy): Bacteria > Chloroflexota > Anaerolineae > UBA4142 > SHND01 > SHND01. The sequence goes on from SHND01000039.1 coordinate 25,324, forward strand.
CGCTCAGATTGGTCTGCCACACTTCATCGCCCGTTGCCTTTTCCAACGCCGACACCGTGCCGCCATCATCGGCAACAAAAATCATTTCCGCGTTTTCGGAAACGCGCGTGAGAATAGCTTTCTCCGCCGCAAACTTCCAACGTTGACTGCCCGTGCGCGCATCAAGCGCATACAAAACGCCATTCGCGCTGCTCACATAAACGCTCGAATCGGAAACAACGGGCGGCGCAACGATGGGACTGCTTGTTGGAAACGTCCAACGTAAAATTCCGGTGTCCGCATCCAACGCGTACAGATGTTTATCTTCGGAAGTCGCGTACACGACGCCATCCTTTGCGGCGGGCGGCGCGGAAACAATATCGTTCGTGCGAAACGCCCACACGAACGCGCCGTCGGCGAGACGCAGCGCGTACACTTTTTTATCCGCAGAGCCGAAATAGACCAAGCCATTCACCACACTCGGCGTACTGAAAACGGCGTCGGCTGCCTGAAAGCGCCATTGTTCCGCTTGCGTTGTGGGATTGAACGCAACCAATGCCCCGCTCGCCGTTCCGTACAGCAACACCTCGCCCGCCGGAATAATTTCTGTGGTGATGCCATTGCTGGTGATGTGTTCTTGATAGCGCAGCGTTTCCGTCAGCGTCAAAGTTGGATTGTCGGGAAAGGTGCGGTTGCTTTCAAAACTGGGACCGCCGACTCCGGGGAACGGCGCGCTGCCTTTGATAAAATCGCCAATGCTCGCGGCAACGATTTCGGCGCGCTCGGCGCCGGGCGTTCCCTGTGTTGTCGTTTCATCCAGCGCTTGTCCAATGCCCGCGCAAAACGTGGTGTCCGATGCGCTTTGGATTTCCAAAAAAGCGAGCGTCGTGTGCGTTTGAATGCAATCACGCAATTCGCCGAGCGCGGTGTTGATTTGTGCGCGCGGCATTTGTGTCAATGAAAAGGTGTACGGAATTTCTGTATTCAATGTTCCGGTAAAATTTTGCGTCGGCGCGCGCAGGTCGAGCGCCGGCAACGGCGGCTCGATGGCAACATCGTTCACTGCGAACACATCAATCCGTTCCGCGCCGAGAATCGCCAACGTTTTGGTTTGCGTCAACGGCTTGCCTTGCGCGTCATATTCCACATCGCGCAGAATGACGGAATCAATCGCCGAAAGCGCGCGCAGCGCCGCCGTGGGGTCGGGCTGCAAAACATCCACGTTGGCGGCGCGGAAAAACGCGCTGGTCAACGACAATGGAAGCGCCTGTCCGAGTTGATTGGCAGGCAAACGCTGCACGTTGCGCGCGCGATACGTGACCGTGCCATCGGGTTTCGTGACGCGATAAACGAACGCGGCGCCATTCGGCAGCGGGAAAAATTTGTCAACGGGCAAAGCAGCGCGCGGCGCAAGCTGTGACCACAACGCCACAATCGCCAACGCGACAACGCCGAGCGCGATGGCGATGAAAGCGACGCTGAACCAAGAATTGTCGCGGGGATGCGCGGGAATTGAATCAATCGCAGAATTTGGACTCATGTGACAGGTTTGTAGATTGCGCGCAGCGCGTTTAGAAATGCTTGGTCATCGCTTTCAAATTTTTGTAAATCAAAATGTTCAGTTTCCGTGTCGAGCATTTCGGGAGCGCCACCTTCCCAAATTTTCGCCTCCGGACGCTTTTCGAAAAATGCTGTTCCTAACACCGCGCGCAGACGCTGGTCGTCGTTGTAAAAATATTCTTGCAACAGCGGCACGACGCGATGGTACCACGCGAAACGCAAATTGTCCGCGTTCTCTAAATTCATCAAGTAACTGTGACCGAGTTGATGGTCTCGATCCAAGAGCGCAGTGATGCGCGCATTCATACGTTCCAAAAGCGCGCGCAAATCTACGCCCGCGACATTTTCACTCACCTTTTCCAGTAGCGGCATCATCTCTACAAAAGTAAAACGGCGGCGCAGCGCAATGTCGAGCAGCGCAATCGAACGGTCGGCGGTGTTCATGGTGCCGAGAATGTACACGTTGGCTGGCACGCCAAATTCCTGCTGTGAGTACGACAAACGCACTTTCAATTCATAATCTTCGCCCAAGCGTTTATCATCCTCAATCAACGTAATCAATTCGCCAAACACTTTCGAGATGTTGGCGCGGTTGATTTCATCAATGATGAGGAGATAGTTGTTTTGGGGGTCGCGCATGGCGCGTTCACAAATTTTCTTGAACACACCGGACATGACGCGGTATTGCACAAACGTCGCGTCATCTTCGGGTTCGAGTGGTTTCAATCCTTCGACAAATTCTTCATAAGCAAAGGATTGGTGAAAGGTAATGAAATCAAAAAACTGATTGATGTCTATTTGTTGTGATGACGGATTTCGCCACGCCTCGAATGTTTGAGCAAGATTATCGTTCGCCCATGCTTTCCCTTCATCCGTCAAGAACCATTCGCTGGCTGCTGATTTGGCAAAGAGAAATGGATCGCGTCGATTGGTAAAACGGACTGTTTCAACATTCGGGCTGGTATGCGTTTGCAGATATGACCACAACGTATTGGCAACATTCTTTTCTCGTTGCTTGAACTGCATCATCAATCGGATCGGTTCGCTGTCGAGCAATTCTTGGACGCGGAAATGCGTCTTGGGCGCGCCCAGAATCATAGTCAACGCAATGGCTTCATACCAATTAAGTTCAGAGACCAACGCCAGGTGTTGTTCTTGAACCGGAACTGCTTTTCGCAGCTGGGGCGCGAGAAACGCATCTCGAAAACGTTGGACGTTGTAGGTCTTGCCCGTGCCGGGCGGTCCGTAGAGGATGATGTTGCGCGTTTCCTTGCATATCCCCATCAAATTTTGAACTTGGCGCGATTCAGTTTGGATAGGCACATTCGAGTTTGAAAATTCTCCTCGTTCTAATTTTTCGATTTCTGAAAGCAATTCTGGATGTTGTTCTGCGTATGCTTGTTTGATTTTTGCCCATTGCGCTGGCTTGACTGGCGCAGCCGTCTGCTGCCCAAATTGAAAATCAACATGCACGGGTGCGATGATGCGCCAATCCACGCGACGCGCATGGCGCATTTGAGAATTTGTGCTCGGATTTTGAGGGTCATTTGGTGGAATATAGTTACTTGTGACGATTCCAATACCTACTACATCCGTCAGTCCTTGATTGGCTACGACAAGACTGTTGGCTTTGATTTCATGCACAAAATTCCAGATGGACGCAGCGCCGCCAGCGCCAACTCCAACGGCTGTCAGAGCTTGCTCAATCTCTTGTTTGTTGGAGAACTCGCGAAGATCGCGGTTCCCCAAATTACTCCAACCGATGACAATACAATTCCGCACACGACACATCTCCCATTCACTTGCGCCGCGTCCGGGGGCGATTTTCCAAATCGCGTGTCCAGAAAATTGATGCTCTGCCTTTGCATCCTCTTCGAGCTCATCCTCTTTATCGGAACCACGGTCGCGATTTATCCATAACGCGGAATGCGTGTCCACAAGGTCCGGCGAGTAACCGAGCTCCTCGCCAAACGCAGCTTGCAGCCCCAACATGTTTTGCATATACGATTCGTATTTTTCACCCGCCGAGTCTCCGGAGATTGGTGCAATATTCCACTTGCGCGCCGCATTGCCCATGAGAGTCGCGCGATAAAAAGTACACTTGTCCGGAAACGCTGCTGTGAGAAATATAGAAATAAGTGCCAGATGAATTTTCTTGCGCGGGTCATTGAGCGCCACACCTATTTCCGAATCCACTTGCTCCTTGAACCAATTAACGCGCGTGACGAGTGATTCGGAGCCATACAAGAGACGCAGAAACAACTCTTGTAAACGTTCATTCGTTACATCCGCAACATATTTGCGAATATCATCGGCTGTCCTGAAATCCGCGAGATTGCTTATTTCTTTTGAGCACTCCCGCAGCGCCGCTTGCAGCTTTTCTTTGAACTGTGGGTTCTCTATCTCTGCGCGTGCAAGCACTGCACCCAAAACGCGAATGAGCCGCTTTTTGTATGCGCGCTCTTCGCTGTCAAGTCTACCATCCCGTTCAAACTCTTGAAAGGCTGCAACCGCCCGCCTAAACTCTTCAGTGTTTCCTATTTTGATGGAACTCGAATCTTGGTGATTCACACTCATTCCTCCTCGAAAATCTTCTTTAACTCTTTTGCCAATTCGTTTCTCGCTTCTCGCCTCCCCAAATCCCCCCGCACATCCACCGTCGCCACGCGAATCGTTTCCTGTGTCCCCGCCACCTTAAATTTTTGATTCACCACTTCTAGCATATCCGCCGTTTGCGGATAGAGCAAGACAATATGCGGACAGTGATAGCGTTGCGAGTAAGCGTACATCTGATAAAAGTCGGATTGGCTCGCGCCAAAATTATTTTTATTCAAATCGAGCGTTTTGTATTTTGTGTCAACCAAAAGGGGAAACGAGTTTTCGACACGCACCGCGAGGTCGGGTTTCAATTGAAAAACATTTTTCTCGTGATGTGTTGCTAGATACGTTGTCGCGCCGCGCGTTTGCGCGAGCAAGTCCGCGTTCGGAAACTGCGGTAAAATTTCGTCGCGGTGGCGGCGAATGAAATTGACGAGGAATCCTTCAAACAATGCGTTCATGTCCAAGACGAACGCGAACGTTTCTACATCGCGCGCCGCGAGTTGCAACGAACGCTGCGCGAGAAACAAACGCGCGAGATTCAACAACGGCGCGAACCGTTCGTTCAAACGCGTAATGAGCGTGGGCGGCGCGTCGTCAACACTCAGCGTCGAAACTAGCGTCACTTCATCGAGCCACTGCCGCAATTCACCAAGCCGCTGCCGATTGTGCGCGTCGCGCGTGAGATGCCACAAGCGTTCCACCACAAAACGAAAGACGCGATTCAGCGCGTTATCGCTCGTAAATTCATCGTACGCGACAAAGAAACGATGCTGCTGCAACGGGTGGCGCAGCTGTTCGCCGATGCGCCATTTGCCCTTTAACAGTGGCAATTCGTCCTCGACGCGTTGATAATTGCGTTGCGCGCCGCGCTGCCATTCGGCTTGCAAATGCGTCGCAAACAAACGCGTCAAAATTTCAAACCAGTCCGCGTTTTGTTTCAACAAGGGCGCGAGCGCGTGTTCGCGGATTTGCAGATCATTCGCGTACGCGAGCATGTGAAGCAGATTACGCGTCGCTTCCTGCGTCTGCGCTTTTTTATCCGCGCTGCGATACATTTTCGGCAAAATCTGGAACGTCTCTGCGCCGAGCCGCACCACGCCCACATATTCCGCCGCCTGCAATTTCTTTTTGCCGTGGTCAAACGTCGCGCGCAAAACGTCCACGCTATACGCGCGATTCAAACGCGTGAGCGCGGCGAACGCGCGTTCATTCCACGCGTATTCCAATGATTCGTGTTCAAAACAGATTTGCGCGCGTGACATGCTGTTTTTATTCTAACATTTCGGATTTGTGCGCTAGAGAGCGCACACTACGCGAGGTTGTGCATTGTGCATTGTGCATTGTGCATTCTGCATTCGTCCCTCATCCCTCATCCTCCAACTCCAACCCCGCCTTTTCAAACGCGCGCTGCACGGCGCCGATGCCGTGACGATTCAACAGCACGATGAGTTGATGTTTCGCGCGCGAACAGCCGACATAGAGCAAGCGGTCAAAATCTACCGTCTTCCACGTTTCGAGCCATGCCTGGTCAATTTCCGCGAGGAGGACGACGGACGCTTCCAATCCTTTGAACGCCGAAACGCTTGTCCAATTCACCTGTCCGTCGGGCGGCGGATACGTTTTCGTCAACGGAGGTTTGCGCGATGGTTCGCGCGCGCTCAATGCGCTCCTTTCATTCAACGCGGTGAGGACGACGATTTCGTTGGTCGGAATTTTTTCGCGTTCGATGAGGCGCAATAAAATTGCGTCCACCAACGCGCGCAATTCATCCGCTGTTTCGTACCAATGATATTCAATCGGCGCGCCGACCGGACCCGCCGCTTCGGGAATTTCTTCCGACTTGTAAAATTGCGTCACGGCTTGATGAATGTGCTGCGTGTTGCGGCAGTTGCGCGTGAGCGGAAACGCTTCGCCCGGAATCGGCATGGCGCGTTCGCGCGAATAGATGCGCTGATTGTCGTCATAGAAAATGTACAAGATGCCGTTCTCGCGGTCTTGCAGCAACTGCAAAATAGATTTCCACCACGCCGCGCGAAAATCTTGCCCTTCGTCAATGATGACCGCGTCGTAACGCGTCGTGTCCGTTTCCAACGCGCGTTCCAACGCCTCGGGCAATGCGGCGTAATAAGTTTGGTCGTCCGATTTCGGCGGCAGTGTCTTGGCGCGTTTCGCAAACTCTTCGCATACCGCGTGATAGCGCAGCACGGTGATGTTCGGATGCGCGCGCAGTTGTTTTCGCAAGCGCGACTCGAGCAGACGATTGTAACAGGTGAGCAGCACTTTGAAACCGCGCGCGCCGAGCCGTTTCGCCTTTTCGACGGCGAGCATCGTTTTGCCCGAACCCGCGCAGCCGCAAATTTTCGCGCGGCGTTGACGATTCAAATGGTCGAGGACGCGATATTGTTCGCGCGTCAGTTCAATAATTTGTTCGTCCTCGTCATTGAATTGACTCCACAACGGAATTCGCAATTCAATCGTCTTGCCCAACAAATCAAAGAGCGCGTCGCGTAACTGCTGCGCGGTTACGTTGCGTGTGGGCATGTCGGCGCGCCAATACGCCATCGCGTTTTGCGTCCACGCGTTCACATCGCGCAGCGCGTTTTTGTCCAGCACAAGTTCGCGCGCAATGTCCCACTCACTCCATTGCGCGGGCAGCGGCGCGTCGCAAAATGCAACCGCGTGTCCAATCGTAAAACGCGAATTTTTCAGCGCGGGCATCGCGCGAAATTCTTGGACGAGGCGATGTTTGCTTTTCATCGCCTGCTCAATCGGGCTTGATTTCAAACGATGCCGCACGCCGTCGCCGCCGATGCTGTACCACGTTTGCGTGGCGCGCTCGTAAATAATTTCGCCGCCTTTGGCTTCGAGGACGAGAACGCCGTGCTGCGGATGCGCGATCACGAAATCGGCTTCGCCGTCGCGCGGGCGACCCGCTTCATCTTTGCCGTGCCAGTTGACGTGATGAAAAACGAGAAAGGCGTTATCGAGTTGTTCTTGAAATGCGCGGAATAATTTGCGTTCGGCGCTGCTCGCAGTGTCATCGCCGATGCGCGGAGGAAACATTTGTGCCATCTAAATTTCTCCAAATAAAAAAATTTATGTGTGCGAGTATAGTCGCCGCGCGCAAGATTGTCAATGAAAAATCTGTCCCTCGTCCGCGCGTCGGTCAAGGCATTCTCTATTCAACCGCATACCATTTTTGCATGCAAAACGCGTTTATAATAGATGCTGTACAGTTCGCGCGTGCGCTTGCATTTTTTCAGGCGGAGCAAATTATGGCATCAGATAAATATCGCCTCGCTGAAAACGAATATTTTCGATTGCGCGGTCAATTCGACACGGGACGCCTTACGCAGGAACAGTTCGACGAGAAACTGCGCGAGCTGATGGTGCAGGATGAGCAGGGACGCTACTGGATGCTCGGCGCGGAGAGCGGCAAGTGGTACTATTACGATGGCGCAAAATGGGTGCAGGGCGAACCCAATATGGGCACCGCGACAGCGGCTGTCGCGCCCGTCGCAGCGGCGGCGACCTCTCCCGTAACCTCCACTCCACCCGAAACTCCGTCCCCCACCACCGCACAAGCGCGCAGCATTCCACTCGTTCCAATTCTCATTGGAGTTGGGTTGGTCATCCTCGCGATTGCCGCGTTCTTGCTCTTTCAAAATCGCGACCAAATTTTTGTCGCACAGCGCGCTACCCCAATCACACCCATTCTGCCGCCGACGATCACGCGCGCGCCGAGCCCCACAGCGCCTATCGGCGTCCCCACAGCCGCGCCTCCTCAGCCAACGCCTACACTTGAGATTCCAACCGAAATTCCAACTCGCGCGCCCGCGACAGAAATTCTCGCCACCGCGCCGCCCGCCGTGACAATCGTCGTTGTCACAGCCGAACCTACGGCAACAAATGAGCTTCCGACCTTGTTACCGACCGTGACCAACGTTCCGCCGACGCTCGCGCCCACAAAACCCTTTGCCACCGCGACGACAATCCCACCAACGCGGACGCCGTTGCCAAGTTATCCGCCGAATGTGTATGTCACAGACATTACGTACTCGCCTGCTGCAGCAAAACGCAATCAGGATGTGACATTCACGGCAACGTTTTTGAATACGACCGGCGGCAACGCGTCGTACAATTGGTTGATTCTGCTGTTCGATCCAAACAAGACCGGAAACAACAAAGGTTTTGGCGAATCACCGGCGCAGGTCATCTCGATTCCGAAAGGGCAAAGTCAATTCTCAACAACGTTCACACCCGTAAGAGGTCCCGGCGGCTGCATCAATCTTTATATGCGCGCCGGTTGGAAAATTAGCGCGTTCGACAAACCGATTTTCCCAAATACGAGCGGCGATCCTGCCACTGTATTTTTTGACGTATGCTAGGAAACAACAACATTGATGTATTCGATGACAGAATGGGGTTCAAGGAGACATAAAAAAATTTCGCCCCAGAGGGGATTGACTTGCAGCGTAGGAAAGCATACAATTTGAGATACAAACTTGTTCGCAAAAATTCCAAAGGAGGAGTTATGAGGAAACTGATCGTCGGACTCGCAGTACTTGTTCTTTTCTCTGCGGTGTTTATTGCACCCGCAGTCACGCAAGCAGCAGGCGTATCGTGCTACGCTGTTGAAACTGAATTGGCACAAGGTGAAAGCACGGCAATCGTGTGCGACGGATTTACCCCATTGACCCACGTTAATTCCTATGTCGTCGAGCCGGATGGCACGGCAGTGACCAATGGGACGTACAAATCTGACATTAATGGGCAGGTCATCCTCGGCTGGCAAAACGGTGTCAAGAATCAATTCTCGTTGCTGCTCGGCACGTATACCATTGTCGTCCAAGAAATTGGACTCGCCGAAACCGTTTTGCGCGCCGGCACAGTTCAAATCACTCATGTCGGTGATGGGGATAATGTCTCGGGTGCGTATCTCGAAGCAGATAAAACGTTGTACGATCGCTCCAGTGAATTCATCGCGCTGACAGGTTGGGGATTTGCCCCGGGCGAGATGGTGACTTTGTGGATTCAAAAACCGGCGCTTTGCAGCTCGTACACCAGTCACTATGTTGACGGCAAAAATGGCGCCACGTTCGAGAACATTCCAAATTTTGCACCCGAGGGCACCTATGCGGTAGATAATATCAAAGCGAACAGCGCGGGCAGCTTTAGCACCGCTCGCTTTTTCGGAGCCGACGCTTGCGAAGGCGTTTGGCGCTATGCCGCACGCGGCAACACCAGCGGCTTGGGTGCGTGGACTGAAATCACGCTCAGCGGACCCTCCGTTTCGACCAATGCGTCACTCGTACCTTCAAAACCACGTGTCTATGCGTTCAACGATTCGATTAGTTTCTGGGCATCGGGTTTTGGCGCGAACGAGACACTGAATTGTTGGACGACTTCGCCGGATGGACGCGCCGTGGCTTATGGAATCAACGGCAGCTTGAGCGCGATCAAAATGGGCGCGGACGGATCGGGGAATATTTCTCTCCACACCGGTTCACACATCGTCTCACGCGACGATCCATTCTATTTCGGAAATACTGTGGACGCGGTCATGAGCGAGGGCTCACTTGGCGTGTGGCACTTGACCTGCACGGGCTTGGCAAGCGGCACAACTGCCATTGCAGATTACACAGTGGATGGATATACGCTTGATCCATAAATAAGCGTTGGACGGAATAAAGAAAAAAGAACCTGTGATTCAATCTCACAGGTTCTTTTTTTGTTGCACAATATGGATTGTGCATTTGAACGCAGCAAGAAAAATTGCAAATTATCTTGAAAAATCTATTTGATGATGTATAATGCCCTACATACGTTTCTCATTCTTGCAGCACGGAAGCGATGAAGCCTGCTTCGTTTTAGAGTGGACGCCGTAGAGGCAGGCTGAGCGAATGGCGTAACCGACCGTGAACGCGGCCCGCGTTTCACGGTTTTTTGTTCCCTCAAAATACTCTTCACAAGGAGGTGAAGTGTAACGCTCATTCTTTCCCTTAGGTCTTTGCACATCGTTCTCCAAGTGACCGACAAGTCCCAAGTTGGTCAATATCCCGTTCTTTACACCAAACATCGAGCCGCGCGCTCGAACCATAACCCAACCTTTATCTGTCACGACGAGTCCGCTCAGATCGTGCCGGATTTATCTTAACCTGTGGAGCCACAGCTCTCACCCAGCAAGGAGACACACCCATGCTTCCTTTCCATCCCACGCGGCGTATCCTACTCTTATCCGCCGCAGGATTGCTTTTTTTCGCGCTGCTTGCACTGACGCGTGCACAGCCAACCCAAGCGATTTCGCCCGACATTGTCATCTCACAAGTGTACGGCGGCGGCGGCAATAGCGGCGCAATCTATACCAATGATTTTATCGAACTTTTCAATCGCGGCACGACCACCGTCTCACTCGCCGGCTGGTCAGTCCAATACACGAGTGCGACAGGAGCCGGCAACTTTGGGTCCGCAACCAACCTAATCACGCCGCTCACCGGCTCGCTTGCGCCGGGACAGTATTATCTAATTCAAGAAGCCGCCGGAGCGACGCCTGCAGCCGCATTACCCACGCCTGACGAGACCGACAGCACGGCGATTAATATGTCGGGGACCGGCGGGAAAGTGGCGCTCGTCAACACGACAACGCCTTTGGGTTGTAACGGCAGCTCGACGCCTTGTTCACCGGCAGCGCTCGCCACAATCGTTGATCTGGTTGGTTGGGACGGAGCGAACTTTTTCGAAGGCAGCGCCGCTCCCGCAACCACCAATTCAACCTCTATATCGCGTGCGTCGGGCGGTTGTTCCGATACGGATAACAACTCTGCCGATTTTGCTTCCGGCGCCCCAACGCCGCGAAACACAGCTTCACCGCTGAATCCTTGTTCTGTCTCACCCACTCCCAATTTGTCTATCGCCGATGTTTCTGCCAGTGAAGGCAATTCGGGTACAACCTCATTCGATTTTCTCATCAACCTTTCTATACCTGCCGGCGCGGGCGGTGTGACGTTCGACGTTGCTACTCAAGACAATTCGGCAACAACCGCCGATAATGACTATGTCGCCAATTCACTGACCGGGCAGACGATTCCTGCGGGTAATTCAAGTTACACCTTTAGTGTTGTGGTGAATGGTGATACAACCGAAGAACCGGATGAGACCTTTTTCGTCAACGTTACCAATGTGACCGGTGCAACCGTCGTTGACGGACAAGCGCAAGGCACCATCCTCAACGACGACACCAACTTCTGCGCCCAGTCTTACACTCCCATTTATCAAATTCAGGGAAATGGACTTGCGGCGGCGATCACCGGTGCCGTGACCACGCAAGGCGTAGTTGTGGGCGATTATGAAGGCGCTTCGCCAGCCCTGCGTGGCTTTTATCTCCAAGATTCTGTCGGGGATGGCGATGCTGCCACGTCTGACGGCATCTTTGTCTTTAACGGCAACAACAACAGTGTCAACCTCGGCGATGTTGTGCGCGTAGGCGGCACCGCCGCAGAATTCCAGGACCAGACTCAAATTACTGCTTCATCCATTACAAACTGCGGCGCCGCTTCTGCGACACCGGTGGATGTGGCTTTCCCCGTTCCTTCTACAACCTATCTCGAACAGTACGAAGGCATGTTGGTGCGTCTCCCCCAAACGCTCTATGTGACCGAACATTTCCAACTCGGACGTTTTGGGCAGATCGTCATGTCAGCGGACGCGCGGCTCGCGCAGCCGACGAACGTGACCACCCCGGGCGCGGCGGCAATCGCGCTGCAAACGCAGAATAATCTCAACCGCATCATCATTGACGATGCGCTTCAAAATCAGAATCCCGATCCAATTATCTTTGGACGCGGCGGCAACCCACTTTCGGCAAGCAATACCCTGCGCGGCGGTGATACTGCCACGGGCATCGTCGGCATCATGACCTACACCTGGGCGGGCAATGCCGCGAGCGGCAACGCGTACCGCGTTCGCCCGGTCAACGCGCTCGGCGCCACTCTCCCCGACTTTCAACCCGCGAACCAGCGCCCCAATTCGCCAACACCAGTAGGCGGAACGCTCAAAGTCGCAAGCATGAACTTGCTCAACTTTTTCAATACCTTTGACGGTCTGCCCGATACAGTGGATAATTGCACGGGCGGTGTCGGCGGCGCGGCGACCGATTGTCGCGGCGCGGACACGCAGGCGGAATTTGACCGTCAGTGGCCCAAGACGGTGGCAGCGATCACGGCGATAGACCCGGACATTCTCGCCATGAATGAGATTGAAAACGACGGCTATGGCGCAGCAAGCGCAATCCAATTCCTCGTGGACCGTTTGAATGACGCGACTGCCCCCGGCACGTACGCGTTCATAGACGCCGATGCCGCGACAGGGCAAGTGAATGCGCTCGGCACAGATGCGATCAAAGTGGGCATGCTCTACAAACCCGCGCGTGTAACCCCGCTCGGCACCGCCGCGCTCAACTCTGTCGCGTTCGTCAACGGCGGCGATGACGCGCCGCGCAGTCGTCCCTCTTTGGCGCAAGCTTTCGAGACCACGACCGGCGCACGTTTTGTCGTGGATGCCAATCACCTCAAGAGCAAGGGGAGTGCCTGTAACACGCCGGACGCGGGCGACGGGCAAGGCAACTGCAATATTGTCCGCACGAACGCCGCGATCGAACTGGCGAACTGGCTCGCGACTGATCCCACCGGCGCCAATGATCCCGACGTACTCATCATCGGCGATTTGAATTCGTACGCACTGGAAGACCCGATTGCCACGCTTGAGAACGCGGGCTATCTCAATCTGATCGAACACCTCATCGGCGCAGACGCGTACTCGTACGTGTTTGACGGACAGTGGGGTTACCTCGATCATGCCTTGGCAAATGGCGCGCTCGCGCCGCAGGTCACCGGCGTAACGGAATATCATATCAACGCCGACGAGCCGACCGTGCTCGACTATAACACCGATTTCAAGAGCGCCGGACAAATTGCAAGTCTCTACAACGCAGACCAGTATCGGGTCTCGGATCACGATCCTATAATCGTCGGGCTCAACCTCACCGCGAAACCCATCGCGAACGCCGGCGGACCCTATGAAGTGGATGAAGGCGGCAGTGTGACATTGAGCGCATCCGCGACGGATCCAAACGGCGGTCCATTCACCTTTGAATGGGATCTCGACGATGACGGGACGTTTGAAACCAACGGACAAACTGTCACCTTTAGCGCGGCGGGACGCGATGGTCCGTCCGAACAGCAAGTCAAAGTTCGTGTGACTAACAGCGCCGGACTCAAAGACAAAGCCAAGACCAAGGTCATCATCCGGAACGTTGCGCCGAGCGTTGACACGCCAGTGACAACACCTGCTCCTTCCAATCCGAATCAAAACGTGAGCGCGAGCGCGACCTTTAATGATCCCGCCGGCGCGCTTGACGAACCCTTCGCCTGCACAGTGGATTACGGCGATGGAGCTGGCGCGCAAGCCGGTACGGTGAATGGAAATGTGTGTGAAGGTGCGCCACATCTCTATTCAACCATCGGCGCGTACACTGTAACAGTTCAAGTCACCGACAAAGATGGCGACAGTGGCACGAATGTGGTCACACAGCACGTCGTGTTTGCATTCAACGGCTTCTTTGCTCCGGTTGACAATCTCCCGGCATTGAATGTTGTCAAAGCCGGCAGCGCGATCCCGATCAAATTCTCGCTCGGTGGAGATCAAGGGTTGAACATCTTTGCCGAGAACTATCCCAAGTCAGAACAGATCGCTTGTGATTCAACTGCTGATACAGATGGAGTTGAAGAAACGGTAACTCCGGGCGCGAGTAAATTGAAATACGATCCCGGCAACGATACCTACACGTACGTGTGGAAGACAAAGAAAGCATGGAGTCACACCTGTCGCCAATTGGTCGTCAAGTTAGCAGACGGGACAACCCACCGCGCGAACTTTAAATTCAAGTAACGCGCAAAGGGAGCGCCGCATCAAGATATTCCGTCTCACCATAAATGCTTAACATTGGCGATAGAATTTCGTTGGAAACAAGTCTATCCCAAAAGAAAATTTCCATTGCACTGTAAAGCAACTTTGGTGAGATGGAATAAAAAACAAGAGCCGAGCTCGTACGAGCTCGGCTCTTGAAAAATCTAGCGCATTCAAATTTCACCTGCCGCTGCGTCGCCAACCGTTAGCGAGCGCCTCCTCTTCACTGCAGAACCAGCGTTCTCCTCTTTGTGTATTGATCTGGGTTGCGTTGTAAAACTCACCGCTCGGTACATGATAAATCTTTGAACCCGTTACAGGGTCAATATTACCTTTGATGAAACAATTCGGGGGCGGTGTGATACAACCATTTGGGCAGCTCGCCGATTGCGCCCTGCCCAATGTCATCCAAAGAAATGACGCAAGAAGCAGACCACCTACCACGACAATCATCAAGACGAGCAACGGAGACCTGAGAAAACGCCCACGACGCTCCCTTGAAAATGGGAACCAATAAACAATTTGTTCGGTTTCCGTCGGAGTGGATTCCGGCGGCGCAGTCAATTCCGTACTGGTATCGCGCCATGCCGGGATGGGACGATTTTGTGCGCGCGCCAGTGCTTGCGTTACTGCTCGCTGCCGTCCTTCGAGCGACATGTTGTGATAGCCATCCAAGAAGGCGTCAATGGAGGCAGCGCGCTCGAGCAGATCGTCCGACTCGCCGAAAAATTGACTCGTCCACTGGCGCACATGCGCTTCGAGCCCACCAATCAATGTCGTATCGGTATAACCGCTGCGCGCTTCGTACTCTAGTACGTGGATCAAATCCAGAAAACGCGGGTCAAGACCGGCTTGAACTCCTGCCTCAACCATCTGCTGGGTTCCACTCCGGAGATCGTCATAGGTTGCCCGCCGGTCAGGATTGCTTAGCACATCGTACGCTTCATCAATCCGACGCATCTGTTCTTGCGCGTCCGGGCTCGGGTTAAGGTCCGGATGATATTGCCGTGTGAGACGGACATACGCAGATTCGATGGCAGCGAGACTGGCATCAGGGGCAACCTGCAACACAGCATAATAGTCTGGATACATAGCTAAAGGTTTGATCAACTACCTACGAACGCAGGGATCAAACTGTCCAGCCCGGTATGACGATGAAAGTGCTTTGCGAACTGACAGTCCAAGAAAATTGAAAAAGGAACAACTATGCGCGTCATTCTAACCGGAATCGTGCAGAATGCAACAGCATTATTCTTCGCGGATTCGCACGCGCGTGTACACAAACATCAGTCCGCCAAAGACCGCGAGCGCGCCGAACGCGAACGGCAAATCCTTCACGGACAAAATTCCCAACGACACACTGACCAATAGCCCCGTCGTGATGAGAGCGAGGACGACAAGCAGAATAAATTGAGCATATCTCATTTGAGAAAAATAATACGCGGCAAATCACGCAAATGAAAACGACGAGCCATTTCTCTTTCGAGTTGGCTCGCCGTTTTGTTCCTGCAAAGGATCGCAGACTTAGACGACAGGGGCGATCCCAAAGAGTCCGAGCAGCCAATTCAATATCCAGCCGACGACGCCGATGGCAATCGCGGCAATGATAGCGCCGCTGAATCCAGCAACCTTCATGCCGGGCACGAACTTGTCACTAACCATCAGAACGACGGCGGCGACGATAATTGCGATAATCGCTGCGAGTATGCCGGCTCCCCCAAGCGTAATACCGAAAAGACCAAGGAGCCACGCGACGATACCGGAAACAATCGCAATGACTGCTGCCGCGATGATAGCTGGCATAAAACCAGCGACGGACAGCCCGAGATTCAGTCGGCTGACGACCAAAAGAACTATAGCCGCTGCAATGAGATAAACGATAATACTGAGAATAGGACCCATACTTACCCTCCTTGAGAGTTGTATTGTGAGGAGTGTCCCCCCACGTACAAATTATAACACCAGATTCGCGCGTTGGATACAGGGTTTGGAAAATTCGTTTTTTGGGCAAATCCAGCGCTTCCCCAGCCAATTCACAAACCTACGGATAGACCCACGCCGGTTCGGTGTCGTCTTTGTCGTTTTGCGTCAAACGAATAATGCCGCGCTGATCCTCGTTCACCGCGCCGGTCGGCGCGTACAACAAATACAGTTCGCGACGGTCGTTGCCTTCACCCGCGCCGGTGTACGCGACGAACGCGAGCCAATTTCCATCGGGCGACCATTTCGGCTGTTCGGCACCGGCAGGAATGTTCGTCAGCTGTCGCGGATTGGAACCGTCCGCGTTCATCACCCAGATTTGAGCAATGCCGCTGCGATTCGAAACAAACGCGATCCGATTTCCATCTGGCGACCACGCGGGCTGCGCTTCTTGTGACGTCTCGCTTGTAAGCCGCGTCAATTGTCCGCCGTCGAGTGCAATGGTGTAAATATCAGATACATTGCCTTGTCGCTGCGTGAACGCAAGATGATCGCCTGCGGGATTGAAACTCGCCTGCCCATCGTATGCATCGGTATCGGTCAGCGGATGTTGATTTTTACCGTCCGCATCGCCGAGTACTAGATTCGTCGCGCCATTCGCATCCGTAATTTCAAATGCGATTTTTTTTCCGTCCGGTGAAAAAGTGGGACGTTGAACGGCGTTGAGATTCGGCGTGAGGACGGTGAGCGTGGGATTGTCCAGCGCGCGCGTCACCAACTGCCACGCGTTATTTTGATTGGAAACGAACGCGACGGTTTTGTTTGGCGAAAGCGCGGGCTGGCGATTTTGCGAACGCGGCGCCTGCCACAAGCCCGTTGCGCGCGTATCCGTTTGAATTTCGTACAACGCGTGTCCGCCGTCACGATTCGAGGCGAACAATAATTTTTGTTTCGGCGGAATGACCACGCCAAACAGCGACGCCGCGCCGTAGCGGTCTGCGGCATCGTACGCGCGCGCGGCGAGCGGATACACGCCGGGCGCGGGCGGCTTCCATTGCCACGCAACCGCCCACGGATTCGACAGTGCAGGATTCGGGTTCACTTCGCGCGCGAGCATTTGATCGCCCGCCCACAATTCCGCGCGCGTCACGCGATCACCGCGCGTTGTCACGGAAACGGTCACAATGTCGCCGACTTCGACCGAAGTAAATTCAATTTTCGGCGGAGGCGGCGCAGGCGGATTAATGGTCATGTACGCGAGATAGGCGACAAGGACGAGTCCGCCAACAAGCGTAATGCCGAGAACAACTGCAATGAGTTTGGAAAGAAAGGACATGGGCTGAATGGACAATGAACAATGAACAAATCATTCGTCGTCCGTCATTCGTCTTTGGTCAAACGTTTCGCGCGTTTTGCTTCGTACGATTGACGCGCGGCGGTAGGCAGCGTGCGCCCAATATAGCGCGAGCGCGTCCGTCCATTTTCTTTCCAATAGGCGTACCAATAGGGACCGTGCGGACAGCGCGAACAATTTTCTTTGCCACAGCGCACCGTCTCGAAACGAAACGTGATAGAGCCAATTTGCGCTTCCATGCGCGCAGGCGCCGCCGTGTTTACATCACGTCCCGCGCGGCGGTCTAACAACGCCGCATTCAAGCGTTCGTCAATTGCGTGCAATTCCGCGAGTTGTTTTTCGGAAAGCTCGCCGAGCAGCTCTTGTTTGGTTTTGGGCATAATTTGATGTTTGCGTAGGAATGGACCTGGGTTCCGTTCCTCAATTGCTTATGTAACGCGCACAATAGCAGAACCGCGCGCGGGTGTCAAGGACATCTACGCGAAGATTTTTCAATTCATTCTGCGCCAAATCATTGTCTTGTCCAAATCACTCACACTACGTTTCCCGGTCAATGCCATCGCGGTATCAAATTCATCGCGCAATAGTTCAATCACACGCTGCACACCGCGCGCGCCATCCGCCGCGAGTCCCCAAATGTACGGACGTCCAATGCACACGGCACGCGCGCCCAGCGCGACCGCTTTGAGGATGTCCGCGCCGCGCCGCACGCCGCCGTCCAAATAAATTTCCAAACGCGCGCCAACCGCATCCGCGATTTCCGGCAAAACATCAAGTGACGCGGGGGCGCCATCGAGCTGCCGTCCGCCGTGATTCGATACGACGATTGCAGCCGCGCCGTGATCGAACGCCAACTGCGCGTCCTCCGCCGTGAGCAGACCTTTGATCACAATCGGCAGTTTCGTTTTTTGGCGCAACCACTCGACATCGCGCCACGTCAAATCATCTTTCCACGCCAGTTCTTCGTAATGCGCGGCTTTGATGATCGCAGTGGGCGCGTCGTCCGTTCGCGCAAGCAAATTTTCCACATGCACCTGCGCGAATGAAAGCTTGTTGCGCCGATCGCGTTCGCGGTTCGCACCAAAGGTTGCATCTACGGTCAGTACGATAGCGCGAAAATGATTTCGTTCCGCGCGCCGCACAAGCCATTCGTTCACACCTTTATCCTTCATCATGTAGAGCTGATACCACAGCGGGCTTGTCGCCGCGCGCGCGACATCTTCCATCGTGCGCGTAGCGAGCGTACTCAACATCATCGGAATGCCCAGCGCGCCCGCGCCGCGCGCCGTTTCACATTCGCCTTCGGGATGCGCGAATTTTTGATACGCCGTCGGCGCGAGCATCAACGGAAACGGAATTTTTGTACCCAAAACGTTGGTGGATAAATCGCGCTGTGACGCGTCCACCAAATAGCGCGGGCGCAGAAACGTACGCTCAAAAGCGGCGCGATTTTCGCGCAGTGTAATTTCATCTTCCGCGCCGCCGGTAATGTAATCCCACGCGTTCGCTTTAATGCGTTCGCGCGCGAACGCTTCAAATTCGAAAACGTTGACGGGTTCGATCATGCCTGCTCCTCTTTGATTTTTATTCGAACTATGCTGCGCCATTGTAAAAATCTTGCGGCGTATTTCACCGCGCCTTGACCGGCAAATTGTCTTGTACGTGACGAACTCTAACACACTTATGAGTTATAATTAGAGTACATTCGCACGGTAGAAGGATTGTTTATGGCAGCAACGGAATTTGCGGATCTCGAAATCACTTTGAATCGTTGGAATGCAGATGCGTATCGCGTCGAATTGCGGTACAGCCAGCCCGACAGCGATGTGGATATTCGCCTCGCGCCCGGCACGCCCGCGCTTGCCAAATTTGATCCCGTGCAGCTGAACATGCTCGCGCAGGACCCCAAGGCGTACGGCACCCTGCTCGGCGCGAATTTGTTTGGCGACGCGAACGTGAAAACTGCCTTTGCCCAAGCGCGCGCCAACGCACAGTCTCAAGATGCGTCCCTGCGCTTGCGCTTGTTCATTGATTCCGCCGCGCCCGAACTCCATTCCTTGCGTTGGGAAACGCTGCGCGATCCGCAAGATGGTTCGTCGCTCGTCACCAGCGAACGCATTTTGTTCACGCGCTATCTCGCCTCGCAAGATTATCGCCGCGTAAAAATCAAACCGCAAGCCGACCTGCGCGCGCTTGTCTTTATCGCGAATCCATCGAATCTGGCAGAATATTCGCTTGCAGCGGTGGATGCCGCAGGAGAATTGGAGCGCGCGAAAAACGCGTTGGGAAATATCGCGCTCATCACCCCGGATGCAAATCAACCGGCGACATTAAACGCGCTCACCGAAAAATTACGCGAGGATGTGGATATTTTATATCTGGTCGCACACGGCGCGGTAGTTGATGGCGAACCGCGTTTGTATTTGCAAGGCGACGATGGCAAAGTAAAGGTCGAGAACGGCGGTGATCTGGTGACGCGCATCAGCGAATTACAAAACGCGCCGCGTCTCGTCGTCCTCGCATCATGTCAAAGCGCGAACATGTCATCGAACGATAACGGCGCGCTCGCGTCACTCGGACCGCGTTTAGCGGCGGCAGGAGTTTCGGCAGTGATTGCGATGCAGGGCAACATCACGATGCAAACGGTCGCGCAATTCATGCCGGTCTTTTTCAAAGAGCTGCAGCGCGATGGACAAATTGATCGCGCAATGGCGGCGGCGCGCGCCGTTGTGCGTGACAATGCCGATGCGTGGATGCCCGTTTTGTTTTTGCGGCTCAAGAGTGGACGCATTTGGTATGTGCCCGGATTCGGCGGCGAGAAAAAGAGTTTTGAAAAATGGCCCGCGCTCGTGGACGCAATTAACAGTGGTCGCTGCACGCCAATTTTGGGCGCGGGCATTTCGGAAGCGCTGCTTGGTTCGCGCCGCGAGATTGCCGCGCGTTGGGCTGAAGAATATCGTTTTCCGCTCGCGCCGTTCGCGCGCGAAGATTTGCCCGAGGTGGCGCAATATCTTGCAGTCAATCAGTCGCCGATTTTTCCGCGTCAAGGTTTGGGAAAATTTTTACGCAGCCAGATTTGGCAGCGTTTTGGCGCGCAGCTCGCGCCCGCTTTGCAAAACGCAGACTTGCCGCAATTGATTTCCGCCGTCGGCGAATTGAATCGCCAACGCGATACGAGCGACGCGCACGCGGTTCTCGCGTCCTTGCCCTTTCCCATTTACATCACGACGAATCCGGACAATTTGTTGACCGACGCATTGAAAGCGGCAGGCAAGGACCCACAGGTGGAATTGTGTAGATGGAACGACGGGATGGAAACGGAATCCATTTACAAACGCGAGCCCGATTATCGTCCGGATGAAAAGCGTCCGCTCGTTTATTGTTTGTTCGGACAATTTTCGGATTTGGATTCGATGGTCTTGACCGAAGACGATTACTTTGATTATCTCATCGGCGTCACCTCGAACAAAGATTTAATTCCCGGTGTGGTCAAGCGCGCGCTCGCGGACAGCGCGTTGTTGTTTCTCGGTTTTCAATTGGACGATTGGAATTTTCGCGTCTTGTATCGCAGTATCATGTCACAGCAAGGCGGCAATCGGCGCAAAAATTATTCGCACATCGCCGCGCAAATTGATCCGGAGGAAGGACGCATTCTCGAGCCCGAACGCGCGCGCCGTTATCTCGAAAGCTATTTCGGCGACGCGGACATTAGCATTTATTGGGGCAGCGCGGAGGATTTTGTGAGAGATTTGCAAAAGCAGGCGGGGAAAAAGTGAGTAACTCTCGTCCCAACCCGTACGTCGGTCCGCGTTCGTTTCGCACGGGCGAAAAAATGTATGGCCGCGAACGCGAAACGCTTGAACTGCTCGATTTAGTCATCGCCGAGCGGATTGTGTTGCTGTACTCGCCGTCAGGCGCAGGAAAAACCTCGCTCATCCAAGCCGCACTCGTGCCAAAATTGCAAGAGGAAGGCTTTAACGTTACGCGCCCAATTCGGGTGAGTAGTGAGCCGCCCGTGCTTCCTCCGCCGCCCGGCGCAAATCCCGAACGCGCGGCAACCACCAGCGTTAACCGTTTCGTGCTTTCGACTTTGCTGTCGCTCGAAGAACCGCTGCCTCAAGCACAACGCTTGCCGCTTGCAGCTCTTGCAGGTTTGAGCTTTGACGAATATCTCAAACAACGCGGCGAGTTGGGAAACAAGAGCCCTGTTCTTATTTTCGATCAGTTCGAAGAAATTTTGACGCTCGAGCCGACGAACCTTGCCGCAAAATTCGCGTTCTTTGAACAGGTCGGTGAAGCGCTTCGTAATCGCGGACGTTGGGCATTATTCTCAATGCGCGAAGATTATCTCGCGGGTCTCGATCCGTATCTTTTGCCCATTCCCACACGTTTCACCACAACCTACCGTCTTGACCTTTTGGGAACCAATGCCGCGCGCGAAGCGATTCAAAAACCTGCGCGCGGCGCCGGTGTGGATTTTACCGATGCGGCGGCGAACAAACTCGTCAACGATCTGTCTCAAATTCGCATTCAGCGTCCGGATGGGACGATGGAGCTGCAAGCAGGTCCGTACGTCGAGCCCGTGCAACTGCAAGTCGTGTGTTATCGCTTGTGGGACAAGCTGCCCGACACGAAAAACGAAATCGTCGAAAGCGACCTCACCCAAGTTGGCGATGTCAACACCGCGCTCGCCGATTACTATGCCGCGAGTGTGAAAAATATCGCGGCGACATCGGGCGAAAAAGAACGCGTCATCCGCGAATGGTTTGACCGACAGCTCATCACCGAGCAGGGAATTCGCGGGCAGGTGTTGATGGAGCCGGAACGCAGTCGCGGTTTGGCGAACACCGCCATTCGCGGATTGGTGAACGCGCATCTTGTCCGCGCGGACGAACGCCGCGGCGCGACGTGGTACGAGCTCGCACACGATCGTTTGATCGAACCGGTGCGTAAAAACAATGCCGCGTGGTTTCAAGAAAATTTGAGCGCGCTCCAGCGCGACGCCGATTTATGGGACCGCAGTGAGCGCCCCGAAGGAATGCTCTTGCGCGGCAAAGCATTGCAAGAAGCGGAAACGTGGGCGCAAGCGCACGCGAACGAATTGACGCCGACTGAACAAGCATATTTGAGCGAATGTCGGCAAGCACGGCTCGTCAAAGAAAAAGAAGAGAAACAAAATCGCCGCATTCGTTATTTGGCGATTGGCGCGACGGTACTGAGTGTGATTGCGCTGTTCGGCATTTGCGCCACGCTCATTTTCGCTAATCAACTTGGTGCATCGTTGAGCGAAACCGAGCAGGCGCGTACGCTGGCAAACAAGAACGCAGAGGAAGCCAACACTGCGAAACTACAAGCACAGCAGCAAGAGCGCGTTTCAAAAATGACGAACGCGTCGCTTTCGCAGCTCACAGTGGACCCCGAAGTGAGTTTGCTTTTGGCGATGCAGGCGTACAGTACGACACAATCGGTAGAGACGGATGACATCTTGCGCCAAGCCGTGACCGAGTCGCGCGTGCGCGGCACACTGCGCGGACACACCGACAGTGTAGATTCAGTCGCCACCAGTCCCGACGGAAAATATTTCGCAACCGGTTCGGGCGACCAGACTGCCATTATTTGGGACGCCGCGAATGGCAAACAAGTGTACGTTTTAAAAGGACACACCGCGCCGATTTGGACGGTAGCTTTTAGCCCCGACGGGAAAACACTTTTGACGACGAGCGAAGATACGACCGCGCGGCTCTGGGACTTGTCCGCCTGCAAAGATGGCACATGTGCCGCGCGTGAATTAAAAGGGCATACCCAAGCGGTGTGGGGCGGCGCGTTTAGCCCAACTGGCGATGAGGTTGTAACGGTTGGCAACGACGGCATTGCCAAATTGTGGCGGAGCGCGAGCGGTGAATTTTTGGGCGATATTGCCAAACATGCTCAAGCCATTAACGCCGCCGCGTTCAGTCCCGATGGACGTTACCTCGTCACCGCCAGCGCGGATCAAACCGCGCAGATCACAGATTTGACAACGTGCCAGGGCACGGCTTGTACGGGACAGACCTTTGAGGGACAAGCCGCGCTGTGGAATGTTGCGTTTAGTCCTGACAGCAAATACGTGGTGGTGGCAAGCGATGATCAAAATGCGTACAAAATAAATCTCGCCACAAACAGCAGTGAGCTCCAATTGAGTGGACACAGTGACGCCGTCTTGGGCACCGCGTACAGTCCTGACGGAAAATATATTGCTACAGGCAGCCGCGATGGAACGGCGCGCGTCTGGGATGCAAACACAGGGCAAGCGATTGCGATATTGCGCGGTCACGACAATTCGGTGTGGAGCGTCGCATTCACGCCCGATAGCCGCCTCTTGCTGACAGGCAGCGCGGATACGACCGCGCGGCTTTGGGATATTTCCGACAGCGCCGCCCTACGCGTCTTGCGCGGTCACTTTAACAAAGTATTGGGCGCAGATTACAGCGGCGACGGAAAACGCGTCATTTCCGTTGGCGCCGACGGCGAGGGGCGCGTGTGGGATGTCGAAACGGGTACGATCATTGCCAATTTGGTTGGGCATGAAGGATGGGTCAGCGACGGCGCGTTGAATCAAGACGGCTCACGCGCGGCGACAGCAAGTTTTGACACCACTGCACGCATTTGGGATCTAGCCAGCTGCGAGGACATTCATGGTGATGTCAATATTGATTCCAAATGCAAGTTCACCGAGCTCCAAGGACACGCAGACGTCGTGCGCAGTGTCACATTCAGTCCCGATGGAAAATTTGTGTTGACCGCGAGCGATGACCTCACCGCGCGTTTGTGGGATGCGGCGACGGGCGCGCTCGTGAAAACATTTGAAGGACACGAAGGTCCGGTCAATCACGCAGTCTTTGGCAGTGATGGAAAAGAGATTGTCACCGCGAGTAATGACCGCACCGCCATCGTGTGGGATGTCGAAACGGGCGAGCCAAAGATTGTGCTGCGCGGACACGCGGGTCCCGTGACCAATGCGTCGTTCAATCACGATGCCACGCAAGTTGCGACCGCGAGCGAAGATCGCACCGCCCGCATTTGGGATATTGCAAATTGTAAGCAGGTTGGGAGTGAGGCGGATTGTCCATTCAAGGAATTGAAAGGACATTCGGGCGCGGTGACGGGCGCGGTTTTTACACAAGATGGCAAATTTGTTGTGACCGGCAGCGCGGATAAAACGGCGCGCGTCTGGGATACAACCACCGATGAAACGATCAGCATCTTGCGCGGGCATACCGACAAAATCCAAACCGTCGAATTGAGTCCCGACGATCAATCTGTGTTAACAGCCAGCTCGGATAAAACGGTACGGATTGTGCCTCGCCGCATCGAGGACATCCTTGCCATCGCGCGCACGCGCATTACACGCGCCTTGTCGTGCGACGAATGGTTGATTGCGGTGGGCGATCCAGATTATTGCCCCGGCGGCGGCATCGCCCAAAATGCGATTGCCTTGCCGACCCTCGCGCCAATCACGCGCGTTGCGGTGGAATCGAATTCACAGCCCGTAGTGGGCGCGTCAACGGCGACGCCAATTGCACCAACTGTCGCCGCCACAACCGCGC
This sequence comes from Chloroflexota bacterium, assembly GCA_004295045.1. Lineage (GTDB taxonomy): Bacteria > Chloroflexota > Anaerolineae > UBA4142 > SHND01 > SHND01. The sequence goes on from SHND01000039.1 coordinate 50,287, forward strand.
CATCGCCCACGGCTCAACCAACTGTTGACTTGTCCGTACCTTCCGGAGGAGGGGGAAGCACAGTCCTCGCGACGGTAACTGCAGCGCCTACCGTCACGGCAGCTTCAAGCCCACCGCCATCGCCAACGCGCGCGGCATCGCCCACCCCAAACGTTGCGCCGGGCGTGTACATTTCACGCATCGTGTATCAACCATTGGGCGGACCGAATTTTCAATTCAAGGTGACGTTTTTGAATACCACCGATGCGCCGGTCACATATTCGAAATGGCTTGTGCCATTCTTTGAACCCGGCGCGAAAAATTCAATGGGCGCGCCAAAGGGCGTAGAAAATACGATTCCGGTTGGCACGTCCGAACAACTCACGGAAACCTGGAAAGTTGGCGTGGGACAATGCACACCGTTCACGGCAAAACCCGTTTCGCAAGATCAAGACGGGCGCCAAACTCCTTTTGCGCTGACGAATGGGCAGCCCGCCACGCTCGATTTTCAATTGTGTCCGTAACACAAATCGGATTGAATAAATGAAACAGTTTCTTTTGATATTCATTACACTCCTTTTCGTAAGTGCATGCAGCGCGCCCGCCACGCCTGCAACGAGCGAAGCAACTGTCGCGCCCCAATCTCAAAACGCGACTGCGCCCGCGCCGACCGCACTGCCTGTAAGCAATTCGAGCGCGGATCGCCGCGCGCCGACGCTTGCGCCCAGCGCCACGCCGACAGAACTCGCCACCCCGACGCCGCGCCCAACAAATACTGAAACCAGCGTGCCCACTGCCACCGCGCCACCGCCTGCATCCAACACACGCGCGAATGCGACGGCAACGCCAAACCTTGCGCCGGCGGTTTATGTCACCCGCATTCAAGTAGATCCACCGGCGCCAAAATCGAAACCTGCCGAGTTCTTGTTCAAGGTTGCATTCCTCAACACGGTGGGCGAAAATGTAAATTATCCGCGTTGGCGCGTGTTGATTTTCCCGAAAGGGCAAGCGAAACCCGTCGGCGATCCGCAAGGCGCCAGTAAAACGATTGTCAACGGCGCATCGGAACAAACGACCGAAGTGTGGTCCATTCGAGTGACCGGCGCATGTGAAACCTTTACGGCGCAGCCCATATGGGAAGATGAGAACGGCAAACAAACCGCGCTGCCACAACCCGATGGCAAAAATATAGTGTTGGAATTTCAAGTGTGTCCTTAGTCCGTTTGCGTTCGACGCTTGGTCTTGCAACTTTTCAAATTTCCATGTCCGATCATTTCACAAGACAATTTTTTACACGACTTCGTACCTTACCAAACGCGTTTCTAGCGCTCTTGGTGTTGCTCGTTGCGGCTGGCATCGTTAATCTGCTCATCGGAGCGCCTCTAAACATTTATGTCATGCTCGCGGTGAGCGCAATCGCGGCGCTGCTGTTGGGGCTGCGTTTCCTCGATGCGAATTTCACACAACATCGCATTCGCGCGTATTTTCATTCGGCGGATCAGTGGCCCATTTTGACGCGAACCTATCCCCTGTACAAATGGGTGGATTTGTATCGCGCCGCGCAAGTAATCGTCGAGCGCTATCCTGCCTGCGATACCTTGTTGACCGAACACAACATGCCGCTGAAATATCTGCTGCAAGAAAGTTTTATCGAAAGTTTGCGGATGCCGCTCAAGCCGCCGACGATGATGCCGCGCAAAGTTTCGGCGACGGAAGAAATTTTTCTGCCCACCGAAACCGTTTGGCTGATTCGCGATGAGCAGAATTTGCCCGACGGCGCGATTGTGCGCGTGCATTTGATCTCGTACAATCAAATGGTGCAGCTGGAGGTTGCGTGTCGGGATGCAAGCGCGGCGGCGGAAATCATTGACGCGATTTTGGATCACGCGGCAGCGCACAGCATCTATCGCCAGCAGATCATCAGTCCCATGTTTCAACGTCAGATCAAGTCTTCCTTTCGCGATGACGAAGGCAACGTGGGTTTCGATTTGATGTTCGAGCCCGACCCGGAAGTGACCGATGACAAGATTATTTTGGATGAAAATGTGCGCCGCGTTGTTGAACGAACGGTAATTGATTTTCACACGCGCCGCGAAGAATTGATGCAGTACGGGCTGCCGGGGCGGCGCGGCATTTTGTTTTACGGTCCGCCGGGCACCGGCAAAACGTACACCTGCAAATATATCGCGCACAAATTGGACACCGCGACGACGATCATTGCGACCGGACACGACCTCGTCCAAATCCGAGCCGTGTGCGACTTGGCGAAAATGTTTCAGCCGAGTCTCGTCATTTTGGAAGATGTAGATTTGATGTTTTCTGAACGCGACTTGAATCCACACACGCCAATCTTGGGCGACCTGCTGGATGAATTGGATGGCTTTCAAGCCAATGACCAAATTATTTTCGTCTTGACGACGAACGCCATCGAACGCGTCGAAGGCGCAATCAAAAATCGCCCGGGACGCATCAGCCAATGTATTTATCTCGGACCGCCGAATTCGCAGCTGCGCCGCGAATACTTGACGGTGTTGCTCAAGCCCTACAACACGCAGACGGTGCAGCTCGAAAAAATTGTATCGGAGACGGAAGGCGTCAGTCAGGCGTTTCTCAAAGAAATGATCTTTCGCGCCGTGCAAATTTCGACGGAACGGAATGTAGATGGCGAAGGCGTCGTGATACAGCAAAATGATCTCTCGACCGCGCTCCACGAAATGACCACCGGCGGCGGACGCTTTGGCAAACGCATCATCGGGTTTCAGGTGGAGCCGTAAAACTTATGGAATCGAACTTTGAATGGGACGAAGACAAAGCAAAAGCAAACCTTGTCAAACACGAGGTAAGTTTTGATGAAGCGATAACGATTTTTAATGATCCCTATTCAATCACAATTTATGATCCTGATCATTCGGAACAAGAAAATCGTTTTGTTGATCTGGGAACATCAAATAAAGGGCGAATTCTTGTAGTCGTTTATACCGAACGCGAGAACAAGCTACGAATTATCAGTTGTCGTAAAGCGACACCCACAGAACGGAGAAAGTATGAAGAGAGCAGTGACTAGAACAAACAAAAAAGCAAATGATGAAATGCGAGCCGAATATGATTTTTCACGCGGAGAACGCGGAAAACATCATCGCGCGATGCAATCTGGCTATACGGTTACAATTCGTCGTGCGGACGGTACCACGACCATCAAAGAGGTGAAAACTCCGAAAGGCGCTGTGGTTTTAGCCCCGGATGTGCAAGAATTTTTTCCTGATGCCGAAGCAGTGAATACAACGTTGCGTTCGCTCATTCGACTTGTCCCAAACAAGCGCCGAGTGAATTTGAAAAAGCAAAAAGCATAATCCATCGCGCTCCATGAACGACCTCTTGTATTTCAACGGCGTCAACGCCTCGACCGGCGAGTATCTTACACCGCCGCTGCCTGCCGACCAGCTCGCGCAAATCGCGCGCGGCGAAACCTCCGCGCCCGATAATTTGCAAGAGCTGCAAAAACGCGGCGATCCCAATGCGCCGCATCTCGGCGTCACAGTGGATGCGAACGATCTCGCGCAAACGGGTTGGGGCGTCATTTTCGCGCAGGACATAGACCCCGCCGTGCGTGACGCGCTGCGCGAATTATTAGAGTATCGCAAGGCGCAGGCGAATCGCGTCAAGGAACTCTATCGCGAATTCTCGTACAACGCGGGCGAGAGCAAAAATTTATTTCTCGCGCGGCAAGGCGTGGGACCCGGCGTCGTCGAACCCGATAAGGTGCCGTACTATTTGCTCATCGTCGGCGCGCCGGACAAAATTCCGTACAATTTTCAATATCAACTCGACGTCGCCTATGCGGTGGGACGCATCCATTTTGATTCACCCGCCGACTATGCGCAATACGCACAAAGCGTGGTGCGCGCGGAAAAAGAAAATATAGCGCGGGGAAAACACGCGGCGTTCTTGGGCGTGGTGAATCCTGATGATTTCTCGACACAGCAGAGCGCGAATTATTTGGTGAAACCGCTCGCAGAGAAAATGCGCGCGCTGAAAACGGATTGGACGTACGAAACATATCTCGGCGAGGAGGCGACCAAAGCGCAGTTGGAAACATTGCTGCGCGATAAAACGCCCGCGTTCCTTTTCACCGCCAGTCACGGCGCGGCGTTCAATCTCGGCGACCCGCGTCAGATGAAACAGCAGGGCGCGCTGATTTCGACTGAATGGCAGCCGAACGCGATGCGCGGGCAGGCGATTCCGCAGACGATGTATTATGCGGCGGACGATGTGACGAGCGATGCGAATGTGAATGGCATGATCGCGTTTCATTTCGCTTGCTATGGCGCGGGGACGCCGCGCGAAGATGAATTTTCGCACCTGCGGCAAGGCGCCAGTACGCGCGCGCAAATCGCGCCCGCGCCGTTCGTGGCGAATCTTTCGAAAAAACTTTTGGCGCATCCGAAAGGCGGCGCGCTCGCGGTGATCGGACATATTGACCGCGCGTGGGGTTCGTCGTTCGTGTGGGACAAGGACATTGCGCAAACCGGCACGTTCGAGAACGCGCTGCAAAAAATATTTGAAGGTGCGCCGGTCGGCGCAGCGACGGAATTTTTCAACAATCGCTACGCCGAGCTCGCCGCGAGTTTCTCCAGTGATTTGGAAGATTTGAAATTTGGGAAAAAAGTAGATTCCGCCGCGCTCGCTTATTTGTGGACGGCGAACAATGACGCGCGGGGTTATGCAATCGTCGGCGATCCGGCGGTGCGTCTGAACGTGAATGGGAAAAAGGATTCTGCGCCCGCGCGCGCAACGCTCACACTTGCGGTAGAATCCAAGACGGATGCTGGCTTGGACGTTACAAATTTGGATGGTGCGCTCGAAAAAATGGAACAGCAAATTGCCGCGCTCGCAGAAACCATCAAAGAGCTGCGCGCGGCAATCAAAGAGCACTCTTTGAACAAATCACAAGGGGGACAAGAATGAACTATACCATACTCGCGTTTGCAAATCTCAATACCGAAAGCGCGCGAATCTCGGTGCTGGGTGAAGACGGCAGCGCGCAATTCGTCGCCGACCTCGCGCCCGGGGCAGCCGCGCGTTACGTCGCCGCGAACGGGCAGCGCTGGAGCATCGCGTCGGGCAGCACCGTCGAGATCGCCGTGGGCAGCCAAAATCGCATTTACGTGATCGGAACGCAAGGCGTGTATCAGGTCGAAAGCGTGAGCGCGCTGGGAGAGACGGGCGAGGCAAAATCGAATAACTTTGCTTTCCCGGGAGCGGGTGCAGGCGGCTGGCCCTAAACCGAACGAATGGACGTACTCGATACCTTTATGCCGCCCGACCGCCGTTGGGCGCTCGCTCGTAATGAATCACTGCCGGACCGCGCCATTGGCGCGGTCTTGTTTGCGGATGTTTCGGGCTTTACGCCGCTGACCGAAGCGATGACCCAGATGGTCGGTGTGCGGCGCGGCGCGGAACAGCTGACGCAGCAACTCAATCGCGTGTACGATGCGTTGATCGCGCAAATCGAAAATTACGGCGGCAGTGTGATCACGTTTGCGGGAGATGCGGCGCTGTGTTGGTTTCCCGATTCGCCCCTCGCAGCCGTGGTGTGCGCGTTCGCATTGCAAGAAGCGATGAAGCAGTTCCGAGCCGTCCCACTGCCGGATGGCACAACTACCGCATTGGCGATCAAAGTAACCGTCGCGTACGGGAGGGTGCGACGGTTTGTCGTTGGCGATCCGCAGATTCGACAGATTGACACGATCGCGGGCAATGCCGTCGCGCGCACCGCCGTCGCAGAGCACCTCGCTCATCCCGGTGAAATCCTGATTGATGCGGCGACTGCCGAAATTCTAGACGCGCAAATCGAAATCGCGGAATGGCGCGCGGATCCTATCACGCACCAACAATTTGCCGTGTTACGCATTCCCCATCAAACGTTCTCTGCTCAACGCCGCTTCCCCACACCTCAACCTCCGAATCCTACGCCCCCCTTGTCCGACGAAATCATCAAGCCATGGCTTCACGCCGCAGTCTTGGAACGGACGCGCACCAAAGGGGAGCTCTTTCTCACCGAACTGCGTCCTGTGGTTGCGGTGTTCGTTCGTTTTCACGGCATTGATTTCGAGGAGGATGACGCGGCAGGCGAAAAATTGGACCGCTTTATCGCGCGCGTCCAACAAACTCTCACGCGCTATGATGGTTCATTACTGGAACTGACCATCGGCGACAAGGGCAGTTATTTTTACGCGACCTTTGGCGCGCTGCACATCCACGAGGATGACGCGCGCCGTGCGGTTTTGGCGGCGCGCGAATTGTTTCCCTTGTGCAGTGAGTTGGGTTTCATCGAACCTTTGCAAATCGGCATCAGTCAAGGCGTGATGCGTGTAGGCGCATACGGCAGCGCGACGCGGCGAATGTACGGCGCGCAGGGCGATGAAGTGAACCTCGCGGCGCGTTTGATGACCGAAGCGGCGCCGGGAACCGTATTGATCAGCGGACGCGTTCAAAAAATTGTTGTCAACGAATTCGATCTCGAACCCATGCCGCCCATTCGACTCAAAGGCAAAGTCGAACCACTCCTCCCTTTTCGCGTGCAGGGTTTGCGGGAAACGCGCGTCCAGCAATTGCAGGAAGCATACTATTCACTGCCGATGATCGGGCGCGAACACGAGTTCGCGTTGGTCCAAGAAAAACTGGAGGGCGCGCGACGCGGGCAAGGACAAATCGTCGGCGTCACGGCGCGCGCGGGGATGGGCAAATCGCGTCTGACCGCCGAAATCATTCGCGCGGTACGACGGCAGCGCGAGTCCAGCTATGGCGGCGAGTGTCAATCGTTTGGGACGAATGTTTCGTATCTGGTCTGGATGCCAATCTGGCGCGCGTTTTTTGGTTTGGATGCAAACCTTCCGCTGCGCCGCCAAATCCGCGCGCTGGAAAATGAATTAAATGAACTCGTTCCTGAACGCTTTGACGCGCTTCCACTTTTGGGAAGCGTTCTCCAGCTGCCAATTCCGGAAAATGATTTCACACGCGCGCTCGAACCCGAATATCGCAAAGCTGTACTTTACGCGCTGCTGCTCGATTGTGTGCGCGCAGCCGCGCGCGACGCGCGCGGCGAAGGGCATGCACTCTTGTTTGTGATCGAAGATGCGCACTGGATTGATCCCGCCTCGCGCGAACTGCTGCAAGAGCTCGCGGCGAACATTGATTCGCTTCCCGTACTCCTTCTTTTGAATTATCGTCCGCCGGAAATGCAAGCAGATCTCTTGGGGAACATCCGCGCGCGCGCCAATTTTACAGAAATCGTGCTGGGCGAACTGAGCGATCAACAGGGCGAAGGACTCGTGCGCGCGAAACTTGCGCAGCACGCGCCCGAAAGCGGTGAGAGCATCCCAAGGGAATTGATGACGCGCGTGATCGAGCAGGCGCAGGGCAACCCATTCTATATCGAACAACTTTTAGATTACATGCACGATCGCGGGATCAATTTCCGCGATCCGAGCCGCGCCGCCGAAATCGAGCTGCCCAATACGCTGCATCGCCTGGTCTTGAGCCGCATTGACCAATTGAACGAGCGTCAACAGCTCACCTTGAAAGCGGCGAGCATCATCGGACGTTGGTTCACCCTCGCGCATTTGTGTGGATATTTCCCGCGCGTCGGTTCACCGGACCAAGTGCACGCCGATCTTGTGCTGCTGCAAAGCTATGATCTCATGATGCTCGACCAACCGGATCCTTCGACAAGCTCAGGAGGGATCGCTTATTTGTTCAAACATGTGGTTACGCATCAAGTCGCGTATGAATCGCTGCCGTATTCGACACAGGCGATGCTGCACGAAGCGTACGCGCACTTTTTAGAAGGGCAAGACCCTGCGCGCTTTCTCGATACTATTGCTTTTCATTATGACCAGAGTGAGAACTTGAGCAAGCGGCGCGAGTTCTTGCGCCGCGCGGGAGAATCGGCTGCCGCGCGGTTTGCAAATGTCGAAGCCGTGGATTATTTCACACGCGCGTTGGCAATCACTCCTGAAAAAGATTCGCCGGAACGGTGCGAACTGCTCGGCGCGCGCGAACATGTTTTTGAAGTGCAGGGCGAGCGCGAGAAACAACGCGCAGATCTCGCATCGCTAGAAGAGTTGGCGCGCGAACTCGACGATTCTAAAAAACAGCTGGATGTGATGGTCAAGCAGGCTTGGCTCGCCGAGCGCATGACTGACCACGCGGCGGCAGCCCATCTTTTACAACAGATCACAAATGCGATGGCGCACACAGCGCTTGCGCCAAATGCGCGGGTCGAAATCGAAACCGACTTGGCGCTTCTCAATGGCGTCATCTTGTGGCAACAAGGGAACGCCGTTCAAGCCAAACCATTTCTGGAGCAAGCGTTGGAGCTCGCGCGCGAATCTGAAAATCGCGCAGCCCAAGCGCGCGCCCAAAGTATTTTGGGGGTGGTTGAACGCGATTTAGGGGATTTTGCGTCTGCCAAGTCTCATTTTCAAGAACAGCTAATGTTGGCGCACACACAGCATGACAGACGCCACGAATGGGCTGCGCTCAACAACTTGGGTCTGATTGCCAACGCACGCGGCGACTATACTCAGGCGGTAGAAAATTATTCGCAAGGACTCGCCATTGTCCGTGAAATCGGAGATCGGATGGGTGAAGGCATTATCTTGAGCAACCTCGCGCTCGCGGCGATGGATCAGGGCGAGTATGACCGTTCGCGCGAATGGTCATCACAAGCACTGCCCCTTGCGCATGCAATCAGCGATCGTCGGAGCGTCTGTCGCATCACACTTAATTTAGGAGAAGCAGCGCGCCTGCTTGGCGATTATGCAACAGCGTACACCGAAACAGAACGTGCGTTAGCATTGGCGCGCGAGTTAGGGGACCGCCTCATTGAAGAAATCGCATTGACCAATTTAAGCGCGCTAGCTCTCGATCAAAATGATTTGGAACGCGCGCGCAATTTGGTGGAACAAGCCCTTCCGCTCTCGCGCGAAATCGGACATCGCGACGGCGAAGGTTTCTTGTTGAATGCGCTGGGACAAGTGCAACTCGCGGAGGGTGAAATCGAAAACGCGCAAACGACGTTTCAAGACGCGTTCAAGGTTTGGGAAACGCTCGAGCCCTTGGCGTACGCGCTCGACGCACACGCGGGTTTGGCGGAAATTGCGCTGCGACGCGATGATTTGGCAAACGCGCAAGCGCACGTTGAAAAAATTCTCGCGTATCTCGACACGCATCCCGCGCAGCGAGGCGCGCCCTCCGCGCTCAACGCGTCACTGACTGCCTATCGCGTATTGGAACGCGCAAACGATCCCCGCGCGCGTCAAGTATTACAATCCGCGCACGAGGCATTGCAAGCGCGCGCCGAAAAAATTTCAGACGAAACGCAGCGTCGTTCGTTCCTCGAAAATGTGCGCGTCAATCGCGAATTGCAGCGCGTCTCTGCGGCGCTCGCGCGTTAGAGGAAATTCCTTTTTGGCGCGAGGCAGGGCGAAACATTCGCCGCGAGGTTTGCATAGTTGTCAGACCTTTTAGCGAATGTTCCGCTCCTGAACTGAATTGGATTTTGCTTTAGGCGCGTTGTGCCGCGTTGGTTACATCGGGAACCTCTTGACCGAGCGCCGTTGCCAAATCAATTTGATGTTCCTGTTCCTGCACCAAAATTTCGCGGATTTGTTCCGCTAACGCGTATTCCCCCAACTCTTCGCATTGCCGAACGCGCTCGCGATAATTCATGACCGTTGTATTCTCGTTATCCAAATCAAACCGCAGCATCTCTTCTGCCTTTTCAGAAGTCTTGACCGGTTTGGGCGTCACAGTCGGCATGCCGCCGAGATAATCAATTTGCTTGGCAATGGTGAGCGCGTGCTGTAATTCTTCGCCCGCGTGCTTTTCCAGTTCGGCGGCAATGTTCATATACGCCGCGCCTTTGAGCACTTGGGAATAATTTACGTATGCGATGATGGCTTGATATTCGCGCGCCAAATCTTCGTTCAGTGCCTCAACCAGTTTCGTGCGGGTCATGCTTCCATTCGTTCCAAAACTTTTTTGCGCCATGTGGTGCCTCCTTGAATTCCTTTCAACTATTTCTAACGAAACAATCTGCAAAATAGTACGCGCAGATTTCGGACGCGGCTTGTGATAGAATATCGTCAGATTGAACTGAATACAATACATTTTTTCGGGAGCAATGACGATGGCAGAGGCAGAAGCGAAAAAGGAAACTGAACCAAAAGTTGAAATTCAAGACCAGCTCGTTGAAACAAAACACAGCATCACGCTGAATGGGCAAACGATTGCGTACACGGTGACGACGGGCACTGTGGTGCTGAAAGAAGAAACAGAAAAAGATGGCGCGTCGGAAGGTGAAAAACCCAAAGCCACTTTCTTTTTTATCGCCTACACGCGCGATGATATTGAAAATCCGCGCACGCGTCCGCTGACCTTTTCGTTCAACGGCGGTCCCGGTTCAGCGTCGGTGTGGTTACACCTCGGCGTCCTGGGCCCGCGCCGCACCGCGATGACCGACATTGGCGATCTCCCCCCGCCGCCCTACCAACTGGTGGATAACGAGTATTCACTGCTCGATGTGAGCGATTTGGTGTTTATTGATCCCGTTGGCACGGGCTACAGCCGCGCGACGAGCGGCGAAAAACCAAAAGAGTTTCACACTTTTAAAAAAGATATTGAATCGGTCGGCGATTTCATCCGCTTGTACACGACGCGTTACAATCGCTGGCTCTCGCCGAAATTTTTGATCGGCGAAAGTTATGGCACGACGCGCGCGGCGGGGTTGAGCGGTTATTTGCAGGAACGGCATGGGCTTTACCTGAACGGCATCATGCTCGTTTCGTCCATTCTCAATTTTTCGACAGCCGATTTTCATCCGGGCAACGACTTGCCCTATATTTTCTTTTTGCCTACCTACACCGCGACGGCGTGGTATCACAAAAAACTTGACGTGGAATTGCAAACCGACCTGCGCGCGACCTTGCGGCTGGCGGAACAATTCGCGTTGAATGATTACGCTAACGCGTTGATGAAAGGGGACGCGCTGGCGGGCGAGGAACGCGCGCGCATCGTTCAAACTCTCGCGCGGTTGACGGGATTGTCGTCCGACTATATCGAGCGCACGAATTTACGCATTGATATTTTCCGATTCATCAAAGAGCTGCTGCGCGCGCAGCGCCGCACCGTCGGACGCCTCGATTCGCGTTTTCAAGGCATCGAACGCGACGCGGCGGGCGAATCCATCGAAAATGATCCAAGCTTGAGCAATATCATCGGTCCGTATGCGGCAACGTTTTACGATTATGTGCGTCGCGAGTTAAAATTCGAAAGCGATTTGCCGTACGAAATTTTGTCATTCAAAGTGAATACGCAGTGGAGTTTCGCCGAACACGAGAACCGCTACGTGGACGTCGCCGACACGCTGCGCAAAGCCATGAGCATCAATCCGTACTTGAAAGTGTTTGTCGCCAACGGCTATTACGATTTGGCGACGCCGTACCTGGCGACGGAATACACATTCAATCATCTGGGTTTGGATGAGAGCTTGCGCGGCAATGTTTCGATGGCGTATTACGAGGCGGGACACATGATGTACACTCACATTCCATCGCTGGCGCAATTGAAAACAGATTTGGAGAAATTTATTCGCGGCGCGATACCCAAAGCATAATTTGCTCAATAAAAAAATCGGCGGAGCATCCGCCGATTTTTTATTTCTCGCTCACCTCTGCGAAAAAGACCCATGCAAACTGGACGCCCAGAAAAATCAGGAGCGAGAGCAGAATTGCTTCAACCAACAACGGCGTGATGCCAAACATGCGGAGAATTTCGGGGGCAGCCGCAAAAATTACAATGAGGAGATAGACGAGCAGGGCAAACCAGCGCGCCGGGCGCGCAAAAGCGGGAGACCCCGCGCTAGGCGGTTGGCGCATCATCTGAACTGTTTCCACAGCCCCAATCGCGCCGGCGACGGCAAAGGCAATACGCCACAACACCGTCACCTCGCTCGCCAACAGCGAAAACAAACTCATTGCGCCCGGCAAAACGAAATAGAGCGAGATGTTGTACGCGGTGCGGCGGCGCGACGCATCGCGCATGAATGCATCATACTTGAATTGCACGACGACCCACCACAAACCGAGCAGCGCAAAACAGATTTGTGCGCTAGTGGCGTAAAAAGTTTCAAGCAATGCCGTCCTCCCCGTTTAGAAATCTACCGTAATCCGCGTCGGCTCAACATGGTCTTCCACAATTCGCACTTGCTCTTGGACCAACCCAAACCAATACGCCGGGTCAATCTTGGGCGGCTTGTCGGTAATTTTTATGCCGCCGGAAATTGTTACCACTTGTCCCGGCATCAAGTAGTAAATTGTTTTGCCGTCGCGTTCGACTTGGGTCAATTCGTCGTTCATGCCCAACTGCCAGCGATAGGGATACTGCCGTCCGATGGAATTGCCTTCGGAATCTACGCCGAGCCGCCAAATGCCGGGCTCTTCGTACTGCTCCACCGTAGAAAAATTTTGACTCGTCGTGTAGACAAAACCCGGTTCGGGTCCTTTGGTGCGAATCGGCACGGTGCCGACATTTTTCACCGTCACCGTAAAATACAATGTATCGCCTAATGGAACAACTCGGGGATTAAAATCGCCCCCACTGCCGATGATGGAAGCGCGCGGCGTGCCGCCATCTTTGATCGTAAGCGGCGCTTGTTCTGTGATCATATTGCCGTTCGCATCCACCGCTTCCGCAACGATGGTGTAATTGCCGTCGGGGGGAGGCGGCGCGCCGCGATCAATTCCCGCATCGTAATCGTACTCGTGCGGACCCACCGCGCTCAATTTATCTTCGGTGAGAATCGTCGTTTCCTTTTTTTCGTCAATCGGAAATTTCTTTTCGCCATCCGTGAGATATACATTCACGCGCGCCGGTTTCGTCAAATAATAACGAATAATCACGCGGTCGTCGAGACCGTCTTGATTCGGCGTGAATTCTTGCGGGAAAACGGTGAACGCCTGCAATTCGGGGAGCGTCGTATCCGCGTTCACGATGTTGAGCGTGCCAAGTTTGCTTTCCTTCAAACCGCTGTCGTCTTGCGCTTCGACGACCACCTGATACGTGCCGTCGTTCAACGTTTTGTTGTCCACCGAACCGCCAAACAAAATTTCAAAATCGCCCGACGCGCGCGCTTGATTTTCGCGCAAAACATATTTGCCCGATTCGTTCACGAGAAACACATTCACGCGCGCGGGACGCGATAACGCATAACCGATTTTCGTCGCGCGATTCGGTTCGCCCGGACGCGGCGAAATGGTTTCGGGATTGACGCTGAGATTGGTGATAAGCGGTCCGCTGCTGCACGCCGCAACAAGCAATAGCAAGCCGATAAAGAGAAAGGTGAAAAATCTGTTCATTGGATAAATTTCGAATCCTTGACATTCGTTCGCGACAAGTTTTTATTTTTCAATTTCTACTTGTCCCACAATCAACGCATCGCCCACATCATTTCCGTTCACGTCAAACACGCGCAGCCGCGTGCCGTTCGCGTCGTACAAGCCAATTTCGATTTTGTACACACCCGGCGGCGCGTCTTGGTCAAATTTCACTTGATACGCGTCGGCAATCGTTTGCATGGGCGTCCACGCGGTTGTCGGCAATTTTCCATCCAACGGCAAACGGTCAATCTGCCCCCACAAAAAATTATTTTGCGCCGGATTGTACTGGTCACCGAGCAAATGCACAAAAACGGAATAACTCGTCGAAATCGCCGCGTCCGTTTGCCAGAATAGAGTTAGCGGAACGGATTCGCCTGCGCGGAATTTTTTGGTTGGTGTATTGACACCCACAAGACGGATTTTTTCGCCAAAGCGTTCGCCGCGCGGCTGCATCGCCGCGTCATTTACATTCGCGTTCGTCCCATCGCGCGGCAAAACTTGAATTGCCCCAAGCGGCAGTGAATTCAAACGCGCTTGCGCGACGACGCGCAGTTCGCCCGGATTCGCGTCGGGCGGAATTTGCAAATCGCCCTGCGCGCGTTCGTGCGCGCCAATCGAAATTGGAATCGCCGCGCGCGCGACGATTTCGCCATTCAGTTTTTGGAGCGCAAGATTGATCGTCGTCAAATCTTGCGCTTGCCAATACGTCACCACGCGCACGACATCGCCGCCAAACGCTTCATAAATTGGCAAATCCACGCCCACCAATTTCAAGCGTGCGTCAAAGAGATCGTCGCGTAAAATTTGCGGCGAAAAATTTTCGCGCGGCACATCCTTCACGTTGCGAATTTCGCTTGCGTACAATGCCAGACGCTTGTCGCCAAAGGTTTGTTCGTACTGTTTCGGCAAGCGTTCCGCGATGGTTTGCTCTATCAAACGCGTCGGGTCTTTTTGCAGCGCGTCGGGAATCGTCACCACCCACACCGCGTCGTGCGACGCGACTTGCGCGGCGACGCGCTCTGCTGTCGCCTCACTCACTTGCGCGCCGTTCGGCACGCCGACCCAATCAAAGTTGCGCTTGAGATAATACAAAAACGTCGGGTATTCTTGATCCGTGTTCAACACAATCGCGTCGTCGTCGAAAGCGAAATTGTTGATCATCTGCGTCACCGAAAAATATTCGTCGCGCAGATAGCGTTCCCGAAAATAATCGTTCAACGTAAAAATTTGCGCGGCGACGACAAACAACACGAGCGCGGCAGAAACGATTTGGGCGACGCGTCCGCGCAAAATTTCAGAAACAAACAAAATGCCCAGCGCGAGCAAGAGAGCGATCGCGGGCGTGAGCATCATCAAATAGCGCGCCTGAATTTTTGGCGCAAAAATCGCGGCGGGCGTGAGCGACAAAATGTAAATCAACGCGGGCGGAAGGAGCGCGATGAGGACGAGGTAAACGACAGCGGACGAACGGTGACGGATGACGGACGACGGACGACGAGTCGCGGTCTGCGGTCTGTCATCTGCCGTCTGGGGTCTGATGACCCATCCCAAACTCAGCGCGGCAATGAACAACAATCCCAAAACGACGAGCGTATAATTTTCAATGAACGTTGTCACGCCCAAAGTCAACACAGTTGCCGCGAGTTGCAAAAATAATCCGAAATCAAACTTGGGCGCCGCGCTCCACGTCGCGCCGTTTTGTAAATACATGTAAAGCCACGGCGCGAACAAAATCACGACAGCGATTTGCGCTAATGTCCAACGAATCAACAACGGACGAACATTCTCGCCGCGCCGCCATTTCTTTAACAAAACGATTCCAACAAAAACATTGTTCGCCAGTACAATCAACGCGGCGAGGTAGTGCGAAAATAACGCGAGAAAAGCAGATAGCGTATAGCCGATAGCAAATAGCCAATCGCGTTTTGTCATCTGCCATCTGCCATCTGCCATCTGCGAATTGTCAAACAACCATCTCCAAACAAACAGCACACTCACCCACGCAAAAAAGGCGGACAGCGTATAATTCTTGATGTCTTGCGACCACCACACATTGAACCGCGCGAGCGATAAAAATAACGCGGCGAGCAAACCCAAGCGCGCGCCGCCCATTTCTTTGCCGATACGGTACACCAGCGCGACGAGCAGCACGCCAAACGCCACAGAAAAAAATCGCCCCGTAAAAACATCCGCGCCAAAAATGGTTTGCCAAACATTCATCGCCCAATAATGCAGGGGGGGGTGTTCATCGCTCGCGGTGCGCAGCGCAATCCACGCAAAATCGTGTTTTGCCATCCACACCGTCCATCCTTCGTCCCACCAAATATTTTGGTCGCCCAGCCGATAGACGCGCAAAAAAAACGCGAGCGCAATCAGCGCCAGCGCCACGACTTGAGCCACAACCCATTTCTGCCGCACCGCCAAGTTTCACGCCTCACTCAACCCAACGATCACTACGCCTAGCACAATGATCGTCACGCCGAGCATCCGCTTCCACGTTACGCGTTCGTGCAAAAAGAGCCGCGCCTCGATTACTACGACAAAATAACTCAGCGCCAGAGTCGGGTACGCAATCGAGAGCGGCACGCGCGAGAGAACGGCGAGCCAAAACAGCGCGCCCAAACCAAACCCGGTGAATCCCACCCAAATGAACGGATTGCGAACAATTCGGGGCAGCACGCCGCGAACTGCATTTCCCGAAAATTCAAATCCGCCGATGCGATTCATGCCAATTTTGAAAAACAGTTCGCCGGTTGTGCTAAACAAAATGGCAGGGATCAACAGCCAAAACGCGTTATTCATCATTTGCGCTCTTCACTCAATCCCACAATCACAACGCCGACAAAAATAACCGCGACGCCCAGCAGCAGCTGCCACGAAATTGGCTCGCCCAGAAAAAGCCACGCCTCGACGACAACGACGAAATAGCTCAGGGCTAGAATCGGATACGCGAGCGACAGCGGCGCGCGTGAAATGACGCCGAGCCAAAAAATCGTGCCGCCGATAAAACCCGCAAACCCAATCCAAATCAACGGATTGAAAGCAATTTGCGGCAGCACAGCCAAAAGCGCGTCGGGCGTAAAGGCAAAACCGCCTACCTGCGACATGCCCATTTTCAAAAACAGCTGTCCCGTCGTGCTGAGCAAAATCGCGGGAATCAGCAGTAACAGCGATTGAAAAACCGCGCGCCGCGAGGTGTATTGCGATGGCGCCGCGTCCGCGCGTTCATCGTACTCTAATTGATCGGGTGTAATCATTCAACATCAAGTTGACATTCTGAGCGCAGCAAAGAATCTTTATTCGGCAAGCAAAGATTCTTCGCCCCCATTCGATTGGCGCTCATGGGAACCATTCGACGGACGTTTACGGGAACCATTCAGAATGACGCGCGGCGCAAACATCAAAATTGTCCACGCCACCAAAATAATCATATTCGCAGCGCTATTCCACCACCGCGCCGATGCAAGCTGCGCGTGTGGGTCATCCAAGCCGAGACGGTTATACAACGGCGGATCATGCAGCGCGTAATTCAACGTCATCGTCGCGCTAATTGCCGCATACAAAGCAATGAGCCGCGCATCGCGCGTCATGGCGACGGCGAGCAAGGGCAGCAGCGCATAGCCATAATTTTCATGAATTTCGGTGGGCAGCATAAAGAACGCGAACGCGACAAATGCGCCCAACACAAAAAAATCTTCCAGCGGCGCGCGCCATGCTTTCAAGAGAGCCATCCAATAAAAACCGCCAAAGAGCAAAATACTAAAGGTGCGAATCGAGAAGGGCGCGCCCGGAAAGAGTCCCACCGTATCCGCAGTATCGAAATCGTCGTGAAATACCATCCACCACAAATTGTGCGCATTCGCGGTAACTGTGGGGTGATGCCCGACCGTATCGTTAAAGTAAGCGAGCAATCCTTGCGTGCCGCCTGTCAGCACGACAGGCAGCAAGAGCACCGCCGCGCCCAATGCGCCAAATAAAATCGCGCGTGCAATTCCTTTAAGGTTGCCAACGCGATACGCGCCGAGCAGCAGCAGCGGCGCAAAGATCATCGCTTGCGGTTTCGTAAACGCGGCGACGCCCAAAATAAAAAACGCGAGCCCAACGCGCGGCGTGAAAACGATCAACAGAAAACAGACCAACACCAATAACGAATGAATCGCATCGGTCTGTCCCCAATACGCGCCATTCGCCAACACCGCCGGATTGAACCAGAACGCGAACGCGGCGAGCCACGCGAACTTTTCCGCGACATATTTTCGCGCCGTCGCAAAAATCAACGCGCCGGTCATCACATCCGCGAACAACATCGGCAGACGAAGCAGAGTGCGCTGAATCGGGTCCGCGAGCAGCGCGGGATTGTCCGTCGTGCCGCGCAAGAGCGGATCACCCGCGACGGCGGGATACAAAAAGTCGGGCGCGAAAATGCCGCGATAGATCAATCCCATCACGTGCAAAATATAATTCAGCCCGGGCGATTGGTCTGAAATCCACAAACCGTTGACGGCAGAATACATGCTCCCCAAACCGTATGTCACTGTCTTGTACGACCACACGATGTAATCTTGCACATCTACGATATAACCGGGCGTCACGGCGAAAATCATTCGAAACGCGAACGCGGCGACCATTCCTAAAAAGAGCAATCGAAGGGTGCGCGGACGCAGCGGCGCAACCCGCAGCACATTCGTTAAACGCTGCAACGCGTATGCAAATGCGAGCGCGCTGATAAACAACAGCAACGCGAACCAAAACAACGGCGCGAGAAAATACGCGGTCTCGACGCGCGCTTGAATCAAACCCACCAATCCGTAACCAAGCGCCGCGCAGCTTGTTGCAAAAGCGACCCAGGTTCTGCCGCTCCACACCAAGCCAATCGCAAACGCGAGTGCGACCAACGCGGGGAAATAAAATAACACACGCGGCGATGGAATTGCGGGCGCGCCCTTTGCTTCAAATTGCGCCGAATCCACAAGCACGCCCAGCGCGCGCGTATCGGGCGGCTGGGTGAAGGTGTCGCTGTTGATTGAAACTACGAGTTCGCCGCCGACGCCGATGAGCGCGCGTCCGATGGGAAATGTTTGTGTTTGGAAATCATTGGACGGCGCACCCGCTTCAAGAGGAATGCCATTCGCCAAAATTTGAACTTGCGCGGGGTTCTGCGGACGCGGCGCGGCGAATCGCAGTTTTAGATTTCCCTCTTGCGCGCCGATGCCAACAAAACGAATTTCTGCGCGCCCATTGCTCCAACGCGCGTCCTCACCATCGGGCAATTTTTCGCGGAAAGAGAATCCTTGCACAAACGGCGCATCGCGTCCGCTGCCTACATCAATCGTCGCCGCGCTTGGAATTTGATACGCGAGAATCGTGACGGCGAACGCGGCAAGCACACACAACACGAGCAGAATCCATGCCTGTGGGATTTGTGAAAAACGGGGAATACAACGCATTGCAAAAATGCCAAACTGAAAAAGACGGGATTTTACCCTGCTACATTCAAATCATCCAAAATTCATTTTGAGCAGCATGGTCATGCTTCAAATTCGCGGATCGCGTCAGCCACAGTGCGAACGTCGGTGAGTGGGAGTTCAGGATAAAGCGGGAGCGACAAAATTTCGCGCGCGAGTTTTTCGGAAACGGGCAATGAACCCGCGCGCGCGAGGTGTTGGTACGCGAGCTGCAAATGAATCGGCGTCGGATATTGCACCGCCGTCCCAATTTCACGCTCTTTGAGAAACGCGGCAAGATATTCGCGCGACGCGCCCTGTGCTTCATCGCATTGGACGACGTAGAGGTGATAAACGTGTTCGCCGTACCGCATTTCGACCGGCGACGCCACACGTATATTTGGCAAGAGTTCGGTGTAGAGCGCGGCGCGTTCGCGGCGCGCGGCGTTCCAGGCATCGAGATGCTTTAATTTGACGCGCAAGAGCGCGGCTTGCAATTCGTCGAGGCGCGAGTTGACGCCGCTGATTTCGCTTTCGTACCGCGCGCGCCAACCATATTGCCGCAGCAGTTTTACTCTTTCCGCGAGCCGCGCATCATTCGTCACCACCGCGCCGCCGTCGCCATACGCGCCGAGATTTTTCGTCGGGTAAAAACTGAAACATGCGACATCGCCGAACGAGCCGACGCGCTGTCCCTGATACGTCGCGCCGTGCGCTTGCGCGCAATCTTCGATCACGGCGAGCCGATATTGCCGCGCAATGCCGATAATGGCATCGAGTTCGGCAGCTTGTCCAAAAAGATGCACGGGAATCACCGCGCGCGTTTTCGGCGTGATCGCGGCGGCAAAGGAATCGGCGTCCATGTTCATCGAATCGGCGCGCACATCGCACAACACCGGCGTCGCGCCCGCCATCTCAATCGCGGCGATTGTTGCGACAGCCGTGTTTGGTACCGTAATCACCTCATCGCCCGCGCCGATGCCGAGCGCGCGAATGGCGAGATGCAGCGCGTCCGTTCCTGAATTGACGCCGATGCCATGTTTGACGCCAATGTATTCTGCAAATTCATTTTCAAACGCTTCGGTTTCGGGTCCGAGAATGAACCAGCCGCTCGCGTAGACGCGTCGCGTCGCGCCATCAATCTCAGCTTTGATGGATTCGTACTGTTTTTTGAGATCGAAAAAGGGAATCATGTTGCGAGGGAAAAGGTAAACAGGTAGGCAGGTAAACGAGTAGACAGCAACACCATTTGCCGGTTTACCTGTTTACCTGTCTATTTGTTTACCAGTATTCCTGCCGATGCTTGCGATAATATTCCAACGTGCGCGTCAATCCTTTATCCAAATTCACGCGCGGTTCCCAATTCAATGCATTGCCAATCAATTTAAAATCAGAATAGTAATCACCGATGTCAATGGCTTTGCGGTCGGGGGGGAACGGAATGATGTTACATTCGCCGCCGCCGTTGAGCGCAATCAACTTGTGCGCCAAATCCTTAAGGTTGATAATCTCGGCGCTGCCGAGATTGAAAATTTTTCCGTTCGCCGCGTCGCTCATCGCCCCGAGCAGCATCGCTTCCACCACATCATCCACATAGTTGAAATCGCGCACTTGCAGACCGTCACCCCAAATTTCAATCGGCTCACCATCAATCACGCGTTTGAGCCAAATCCCTAAAAAGGTTTGCCGCGCATCCTTGACGCGCATTCTGGGTCCGTACGTATTGGTCAACCTTAAAGAAACTGCGCGCACGCCATAGACGTTGTTGTACAAAATGTGATACCACTCGCCCGCCATTTTGTTGATGCCGTTCACATCGGTCGGATGCAGCAAATGTTTTTCGTCCACCGGCAAATAATCGGGCTTGCCGTACATTTGGCGCGTGGAGGCGTACACAATTTTTACGTTTGGATTATTTTTGCGGCACGCTTCGAGAATGGACAATTGCGCGCGGCAGTTGATGTCCAAATCTGTGTACGGGTCGCGCATCGAATCGAGATGCGACGTTTGCCCCGCGAGATTGAAAAGAAAGTCGCGCCCGCGCACGAGATAATCCATCGAAAATTCATCGCGCACGTCTGCGATATTCACCGTCACGCGCTCTCGAATCGGCTCAATGTTAAAGAAATTGCCGCCGTATTCGGGAATGAGCGAATCCACCAACGTGACGTGCGCGCCAAGTTCCACCAAACGAATTGCCAAATTCGCGCCGATGAAACCGAGTCCGCCGGTGATGAGGACGTTTTTACTGTGAAATGCGCTTGTCTGAGCCATGTGCAGGCGAGTAAAAAGGTAAAGAGGCAGCCAGGTCCAAGGTCCACCCTATTTACTTTGTTACTTGAATCCTTGATTCCTTGTAGATCTGTTTCTCCACTTGCGCCTGCCGTTTCGGCTGATATTGTTTCACTGCTTCCTGCTTTACCACCAAGCGCCACCACCAGCCCCAAATCGCCGTGAGCGTACGTCCCACGCGCGAGAAATTGAAAAATTGCGACTTGCCGTACTGCCGATAAAAGTGATGCACCGGCACCTCGACAAAGCGATAGCCCGCGTCTTGAATTTTTTTCACCATCTCAAAGGTGATCGTCCCACTCGGCGATTCCAATTCCACCACATCAAAAATTTTGCGGCGCATCAACCGAAAATCACAGTCCACATCGCGGATCTGCAAATTAAAAATGAATTTGATGAAATACTGGTACGCATAGCCGATGAGGATGCGATGGAACGGGTCTTGGCGTTTGATCTTGTAGCCGTTGACGACATCCACCTCGTCGGAAATTTTTTCGACAAGCAATTTCAATTCACGCGCATCGTACTGCGCGTCGCCGTCCGTGTAGAAAAACCATTCTTTGCGCGCTGCTTTGACAGCCGCACGAATTTGTCCGCCGTAGCCGTACGGTCTCTCATGCGTCTCGTACCAAAATTCATTCGGATAGATGCGGTGCAATTCTTCCAGAATGGCGTGCGAATCGTCGGACGAACCGTCGTCGAACACATACACTTCGTAATCATCCGACACTTGGCGCAGCGTTTGCAAGGCGCGCATCACCATGACGCCGATGGTGCCGGCGTCGTTGTAACAGGGAAAAAAGACAGAAATGGAGGGACGAGACATTCTTGCAAGAAAAAGAGACGAAGGTGATATCGCGGACGACTGACGATAATACCATAGGAACGAGGGGTACGAAAAAAGCGTCTGCGTTGGAGGATTAAGAATTCTGTCAGTGTTTTGTCAGTACGTGCTTGCTATAATAGTGGGCGGGAAAATAGAACAATTTGTGCTTGGTCAAATAGCTAGAAAGATTTGAGGGTTAGCATGGATTCGTTGTCAAACTTGGAAAAGGAAATCGTGATTCTGGTGGCAAAAGGGTACAGCAATCGAGAGATCGCCGAGAAACTACGCTTGGCGAAACAAACCGTTCGCAATTATCTCTCGATAATTTATGAAAAACTAGGAGTTCACAACCGCGTGGCGCTCTCCAACTTGGCGCACGAGCGGGGATGGGTTCAAAAGGACGACAACGATCTGGAGAAATAAAAGGATTCGCGGCTGCAAGTACGAATGTACTTTCTTTTGGCACAACAGCAAAAGAGAGTACGTTTGTACCTTGATTTCTTTCTACTGAATGGAGTATCCTCCAGATGTAAACGAAACTTGTCATGGAGGAAAAATGAGCTGCCCCAAATGGTTTTTCAACGTCTTGGCGATGGTATGCCTAGTCGGAATCCTTTTCGCCGTAGTAGGCAGCAAACCAACGGCGGTTGCTCAACCTCCCATCGAGTATTCGCTGCCAGAAGCGGCACAGCAGATCCAACAAAAACCTGCCAAACCTTTGACTCTTTTGCAAGCATATGATCTTTTCCAAACTCGTGCTCAACGCTGGCAACCTCAGGGAGCCGTTGCTTTTCTTCAAAGTATTGATGTCGAAGGAGACTCGCGGTCCTCTGGACAAGATGGGCGAAGACGTGGTTGGGCAGCTACGTTGGTTGGAACAGAGGCGCAGAGCACTCAGCTCGTTGTGCGAATTGTGGATGGTGTCATTGTGGAAGAATCGGAAGAACCCGCCGCGCCTGACCTTGTGCCAATCCCAAACAAACCGCAGATTGATAGCCCAAAAGCTCTTTTAGTAGCGCAGACAGCAAAGCAAGGTCTCGGACCTTCAGCTGACAAGGGGCGCGGTTTCCATTTTGCGTTAGACACAATCCCGCGTGGCTCTGTCGGAATACTTGTACGGGCAAGTTACAGTGGACGACCTGCTCTTCTAACGATTGACCCAACTAAAGGCTCACTTTTATCAGCCCAAGTACGATCCGGCGAAAATTCAGGCGGAATACTTTATTCCACCGATGCTGGACAGACTTGGCAGGCGAGCAATCTGAATGGCCAACTCGTGACCGCAATTTACGCACACCCTTTGAAAGAGATGACCGCCTACGCTACCGTAATTCAACAAGGAACCATTGTTCTGTATCAAACCCAAGATGGGGGACAAAATTGGTCGGCGCTCGGTTCCTTGCCAGATCGAGCTGGGAATTGGGCCAATTCGCTTGCAGTAGTGGCTTCGGCTAAGCAAGGATTAGAGTTCGTAGTCGCAACCTCATCCGGACTCTGGGTTTCAGCGGACGGTAAATCGTGGTCATTGAATAAAAGATTACCAGGTGGTCCTAAACAATGGTTAGGAGCTGCACAAGGTTCCGAAGATTATCGGTTGTTCGCGAGCGTTCCCTTGGGAAAGAATCGTGGTTTGTATGGAACGACTGATTTGTCATCTTGGGACAAAGTGGCTGAGGGTAGTTATCGGCTGTCCGAATCATTTGACAAGACAATGGTACTCGCTACCGATGAAGAGCAGCCGGACAAAGCCCTCTTGCTCGACCTCGACAGCCAAAAGAATATAGCCATACCGGGTAAGGTCTTGCGCGCAGCAGGAAACTTTAGAGATTTGGAGGCTACGCTTTTTGATGATTCGCTCTCCGGAGTTGGACGGCTAACGAATAAACAATTCCAACAAACCTTAACCGCGGATAATGCGAGTCTGGCGGTGGCTCCCGATTTTTCAACCAATCATATTGCAGTGGCGGGAGGCTTCCGTACAGGCATTCATCGTACGACGGATGGCGGTCTAACTTGGAACACAGTACTTACCGATCCATCCGCGATCGTTACGGGTAGTAATGAGGTCTTTTCTGTAAAGTTTCTATCCGCGAATTCGGTGATTGCCGCCAACGGAGGGTTCGAGACATGGCAAAACTTTTGACACGCGCCCACTCCTCGTTCCTAGTCATAGCGATTATTGGTCTGCTAATTTTGCTTGCCACAATGGCGCCTACGCTAGTCTATGCAGCAACCTATACTGGATGGTTCACAGGCTATGCAATGGGAAATCAAATTGGCGCTGCTGGCGTGGAAGTAAGCCAAGGTCATTTTGCTAATCATTCGTACGGCACATGTGGGGATCCAGCCTCCTATTGGCCTTGGGGTACTAAAATTACGACAGCTCAATCTATCACCCTACACTACAGTAATGGGGCAGCCTACAGCCGCAAAAAATTCTATTTAGAGGACAGTGGGGATCTGAATTGCTCCCAAGGCAATTATTGGGTGGATATTTATTTCGGGCGTTATCAACGATTCGGGGAACCATGTAATTGTCCAGGTTCTCCAAGTAATGGATTCTGCATCAATGCAAATTACAATTCTTGCAATGACGCACAAAACTTTGGTCGTACAAGAAGAACCTATACGGGCCCTTGATTGAGATACGAATCCTAGTACAAGCAAGAGCAAATTGCTCCCACATTTTCATTTCACCTCGATCGGTTGACTCAGCGTCACAAAATCCCCCACGCCATTCCCCTGCGCGTCAATCACTTGCAGGCGCGCGAACGTCGGATCACTCGCGTCGTACCAACCGATGAGAATTTTGTATTGTCCGGGCGGCACATCGGACTTGATTTCGAGCGTGTAGGGATCAGTGAGAAATTCGCCCACAACCCATGTCTGTGTCGGACGCGCGCCGTTCAACGGCTGCGCGTCTTTTTGTGCCACGGGGGGGGGAGCATCGCCGAGCAACTGCACAAACACCGTGTACGGTTTTTCCATTTTGCCCGTCGCTTTCCAATACAGCGTGACCGTGAGCGGTTCACCCGCTTTCGTTTCTTTCGCGGAGATGTCGTACCCCACGAGTGAAATGACGTTGTTGAAATTCGCGTCTTGTTTCACCTGCGGCGTGGGCGCGTCAAAACTGCGGTCCGTTTTTTCGACGACGAACGGCTGTTGCAAATCGGCCACGCGCGTGTTGCCTTGACCATCGCGCAAGACCAGTCGCAGATTTCCGTTCCACGCATTTCCATCGGGCGGAACCTGAATCGTATACTGCCCGCGCACGATTTCGCCCGCGTTCCATTGCGAGGTCGGATACGCTGCGTTCGCCAACGGTTGCGGCGCGGAAAGTGAATCGCCGAATTGAATTTGGAAATTGTAATCGGCGTTCGGCTTTTCGTCTGCGCGCCAGAACAAGGTCAGAGGCACACTGTCGCCCGTGCTCGATTTTTCCGCGCCGATTTGATAACCGAGCAAAGTGAATGGCGCAAGCGGCGTTGAGAGCGAATGTTGAATTTTCAAGTCAACGAGCTGCGGCTGTTTTTGCGCGGGCAAAATCTTGATTGGACCAACCTTGACACTTTTGCCCAACGGCGCGCCGTTCGACGCAAGCACATCGAGTCCCGTTTCGTTTTGTTTGGTAAACAACGTCACGGTCGCGTAATAATCCCCCGCCGGCGTGCCGGGCAATAATTCCGCGACGTAATCGCCCGCGACAATTTCATTCGGCTGCCAGCGCATCGTCGGATAATTCAATCCTGCCGGACGCCGATCCACTTTGCCCCAAAACGTTCCGTTCGCGTCCACGATGCGAATGGCGACATTGTAATCATCAGGCGTTTGCTGCAACGCCTGCCAAAACAAACGCAGCGACGCGCCCTCATTCGCCGCCAGCGGTTTCGGCTGCTCCCAACCCAACAGCTTGAACGTGTTTTGAAAATTTGCTTCCTTTGGATTTTTGATTTCGGGAGTTGTTGGCAACGCCGTGAACGCATCTTCAAAACGCCAATGCCGCAGTTTGATTTGCCAAAATGAAGCGTCCGTTGTTTGTTCTTGACCACGCGCATCGAGCAGCATCGGCACGACGCTGTTCGGGTCTGCCACTTCATCCTGCCACTGCACAAGCCACGCGCCGCGTTTTCCTTCCAACGCGTGATTGAGTTCTTGCGCCGCATTGAAATTCAAAACATGGTCCGCGTTCAACGTCGCGTCATCGGGCAAACGCAGCTCGGGCAATTTCGCATCTTGATAATAATAATCGAATGCCGGAAACAAATGTCCGCTCGTGAGAATGATCGCTTCGTCGCCTTGCGCATGCTGCGAAATAAAATTCGCCACGCCGCGAAAATCCGCTTTTGTGAATGCAGAATCAAAGTACGCGTTGGTGATGGAATAGAGCGAAGTGACAAGTAAAAAGCTCAAAGCGAAAAGCAAGACCGCCGCGGAGGCGAGGCGCGCGAGAACGTTTCGGGAGCGTACGAGTTCGAGCAGACTCGCGAGTCCCGCGCCGAGCAGCAGATACAAGCCCGGCGATGCGAGCATCAAATAACGCGCGTTGAATTTTGGGTTGCGCGAAAAGAGAAACAACAAAAAGACGACCGGAACAATGAGATAGAGAATGGCAAAGACAAGTCCATCGGATGACCGACGGCGGACGGCGGGCGCGGAACGATTCGCAATCAAGATGGCGACGAGCGCGATCACCGCGGCGATGAGCCAGCCCACCGCAATCCACTGCGCGATATTTTCCAATACCGATTCGCCGACCGAAAAATTGATGAGGATGTGACGCAGCGCTTCGTCCAATTTCAGTGCGCCGCGAAAATAACTCGCGTCTTCGCCCAGCCGATTCAACATGAACGGCGCCCACGGTAGGAACGCGATCAGAATGACGACAAAGGCGAGGAGCGCAGCGCGCAGCGAATGCGACGCCGCGCGCTTGACGAATACAGCATACAACGCGTAGAGGAATTGAAAGGCGAGGAGCGCGAACGCGAAATAGTGCGTGTACACCGCCGCGATATTGGCGATGACAAAAACGATCCACCATGTTCGTCGTCTTGAAACTGACAGTTCTACCGCCAACGCGCGCAGCAGCGCGTAACTCGCCAGCAATCCCAAAAACGTGATCAGCGTGTACATCCGCGCTTCTTGCGAATACCACAAGTAGAGCGCGGAAAACGTTGCGATGAGGGACGCAAAAAGCGCGGCATTGGAATTGAACAAACGTCGCGCCGTGACAAACATCAAAGGAACGGTCAGCACGCCAAAAAAGAGCGAGAGAAAGCGCGCGGCAAATTCCGAACCGCCCGCCAGCGCCATCCAAACGTTCAGCAAATAATAATAGAGTGGCGGTTGAATATCGGCGGCGGTGCGCGCGGTGATCGTGGCGAGATCAAAGCGGCTCAAATAGACGCTGAACGCTTCGTCATACCACAAGCTTTGTTTGTCGAGTTGAAAAACGCGGAGCGCAAAGGCGACGAGCGTAAAAACGAAAACGAGGAAAAATGTGCGGTTAATTGCTCTGGACACGGCGACGTATCTTAGCATAGGACAAAAAAAGCCGAAAGTTATTCGTCATCACTCAACGCTCCGAAATCCACCCACGTATCGTCCTTTACCGTCAGCGTTGATGGTTCGACGCGCGTCACGCGCAAGCGCGCATCGCGGTCACCCCAATCGTCTCCTTGCACAACGCCGACGCCAAGCCGCACAGGTTGATTCCATTCCAGCGGCAAGGTTTTGCCGACGACGATTTCATTTTCTTGCCATGCCGCGCTCGGATACCAAAACAGCAGCGTCATCGGAAAATTCAAATCCGCGATCGGTTCACCATTTTCATCGGCGAGGAACGGAAACAAATAATAATTTTGGTCCAACGCTTCGAGCCGCTGCCAATACGTTTTCAAATACGCGCGCCCATATTGATCTCGCAATACGTCGTACCCCAAAAAGCGCACCTTGCCTTCAAAATCAATCTGCGCGGGATGCTGCGGCTGCGCGGCGGGCGCGCGGAACGGCGTATAAAACGCGTCGGGTAAATTTTGTTTCGGCGCGCCGCGTTGCAACAAAACATAACCATCCTGCGCGTCCACAATGCCGAACGCGCCATCGTCCACCAACTTGTTGTAGGCAATACGAAACTCGCTCGGAATACCGCGATCCGATTCGTTCACATCGAGCAAAACATAGTCCGCATCATTCACTACGGGAAAGCGATACAAAAATTCGCGATGACTCAAGTGCGGATGCAGGGAAGGCGTCGTCGAAACTTTGGCGTCACGTGGAATTTGCGCGGCGAATTTTGCAAACAACGCGTTGTGCGCGCTGATTTGTGGAAATGAATAGGCGCGCGCGAGCGGCGTATAGCCCGCAAAAAAATGATACGTCAGTGCGATCAAAAATGCCGCGGCAATCACCGCCGGAAACGCGCGTTGGATTCCGCGCGCCTTTAGTTTTCGAATCAACCACGCGCTGCCGCCAATGGACGCGAGGACAAAGTACGGCACGAGCGGCGCGGAATAATGAAACGTTCCCGAATATTGCGCGGGATAATTGCTAATGACGTTCGCGAGAATCAACGGCGAACCTAGTAAGAGCGAAATCGGATCCAAAATAGAGACAAAGCCCGACGACGCGAACAATTGAAACAAATAACCGAACCGTTGCTCCGGAAACAATCCGCGCACCACTTCGCGGCAATCTTCGCTCACGACATAGCGGCAGGTGTAGGGCGAACGTCCGAGCGTATTGAACTGCGGAATGATCACAAACATCGTCAGCACAAACCAAACGAGCGACAAAACCGCAAACACCATCGGCGCACGCGGCGCGGTTTTTAAAAAAACAAAGAAGCGTTTGGGCAATGTTCGCCAATTCGAAATTCGAAATTCGAAATTCGAAATTGTAAAATACGCCGCCATCATGAAAACCAACAACGAAATCTCTTCTTTCACCATCAACATCAAGATGGCAAACAACGCAAAACGCCCCCATTTTTTCTGCACGCCAAAATGATACATGAAAAGCGCCAACGCGGGAACGAATGTCACCGCATGAAATTCCGCGAGATTCGCGGCTTGCAGCGCGGGAAACAACAAATACATCGCGGCGAACAAAGCGCCGGCAATTTCCACTTGCCATCGAATGGGATCCAATGGCTGGAAACGGGTCTCCAATTTTTGTCGCGCAATCCAAAACACCGCCAGCGCGCCGAGCGCAATCACAAAACTTTGCAAAATCAACAGCGCTTCCACATTGTCGTACAGCAAAAAGATCGGGGAGATGAGAACAAAAATCGGCTCGACGTGATCGGTGAGCCGAATGCTCTCTTCCCCCGTGCGCCGCGTAAATTCCAGCGGACGCCCTTGCAGCGAATTCCACACCGCTTGATCAATTTGTCCCAAGTCCGACGCGTTCGTCAAGAACGCGCGATGCCGCTGGATCGAGAGCGCGGAAAAATAAATGCCGTACGCGAGGATCAGCAGCCACACGACGGCGAGTGCGAAATAATGCGCGCGCGATTTCATTGACGTGGACCACCCACCGCGGATTGCGGGTTGCTTTCTGGCGTCTGCGGCCTGCCGTCTGCCGTCTGCTTTGGCTTCCACCACACCGCAATCCCGACGCCCAACAATTCGCCGCCGATGCTCCACAGGCGCGCGAGAAACGCGATGGCAACCGCCACCGGCGCGGGGAAAAACGGTTCAAGAAAAAACGCGAGTGATGCTTCCCGAAAACCCAAGCCGCTCGGCGTGATGAATGACGCATACCCGATGAAATACGCCGCCGCATTCATCCCGATAAACGCGGGAATCGCCGTCGGCGAAATTTCGGTGAGCGAACGCACAAAGAGCCAAAAAGCAAAACCGTTGATCGTCCACATTGCGAACGAACAGAGCGGTGGAATCAAATTTTGCCAAAACGTCGTTTTCACGCGCGGCGTCGTGATTTCGGAATTGCGGCGCACCATTCGCACGAATCGCGTCGAGAGACGGAGGAGCAATTGAAACACCGCCGGCAGCGCAAACAAAATGATCAGCGCCGTGAATGCCAGCGCGATCAACGGAATATACTGCGCGGCAACGGGCAGCAGCGTCAAACCGTACAACGCCGCGACCGACAGCGCAATCGCCGCATAGACGGTTTGGCTCAGGACGATGTTCAATTTCGACACGCCCGCGCTTTCGGTCAGCATCATCATCGCGGCGAGTTGAAACACATTGCCGGGGATGAAACGCGCGAGATTGGAAACGAACCACGCGTAAATTGCAAATCGAAAAGAGATCGAATTTCCCAACGCGCGCAGAATTCGCCGCCACGCTTCCACCGCAAAACTGCGCCCGACTACAAGCAGCAGCGTCGAAACGATCAACAGCGGCAGATTTAATTGAAACGTCACGCCGCTCTGCGCGACCTGGTCCCAGGTGGATGCGAGCGTGCGCGCGAGAAAAAATAAAATTGCCAGCGCGAGAATCCAGCCGACCGCGCGCCGCCAAGTCATTCCCTTGAACATCATTTTCGTTTCACATCAATTTACGCGAGCTTGCGAAAGCATCGCTTGCATTTTCTTATTTCTGTATAATCTCGAACGGTCCCAAAGCGAACGCCGCATACGGTTTGGTCACATTCTTCCCAATCGCCACTGTCGCAGGAACCGCCGCGTTCAAATCTTCCACCGCTTGTCCGGGAGCAATCCCTTTGACGCCGATGAACGCATGCCCCGCGCGAAATTGTCCGCGCACATCTCCCGCGACGCCGAGAGATTCAAGCGCCGCAAAGGCGTCGCTGCTCAGTTTGAGTGAGGCGTCATCAACCGCCACGCCCGCGACAATTTCACCTTGTGGCAATTTGGTAACATATTCCACCAAGCGCTGTGATGCCTTGTCATCCGCAAATGTGTCGAACGCTCCCACCGCGTCCACGTTCCCGGTTTCGGCGTTGATGGCGACGAGATGATAGCCGCGCGTACTTGGAATCATGCTGCGTCCCGCGACAAAAATTTCGCCAAATTTACGCGCCGCAAAACCCGCGCCCGTCGCAGAAATATCTACGGGCGAAACAATTCCCGTCGCGCCAATGACGCGCTCTTCGACCGCCGCGTTTTCCAACGGCGTCGTTTCTGTCACAAACACCAATTCGTCCAAGCCATCACGCAGCGCAGATTTTGGAATGCGCGCGGTATAGTCGTTCCATTGATCCGTAATGTTCCATTCCGCCACGTTGTTTTCGTTTACGCGCAATTGTACACGCTGTTGCGGGCGCGCGCCGCGCAAACGAAAGGTCATTTCGTAATCGGCATCGTCAAGCGGCAGCCATACGCGCGCCGTTTCGTTCATCGCCCACCGATAGCCGAATCCGCGGTTGTCCTCTTGCGAGTCTCCCCACGCGTCATCAAAATTCAAACGCGCGCTTTCGGACGCGGGATCAATCGTTGTCCGCTGTGGCGCGGCAGGCAGCTTGACACGATACACAATGCGTTCCGCATCCGAAAAAATTTCTTGCAGCGGAAAATTTTCGCGCACGAACGCAAGCGTTTCGGGTGATATTTGCGCGCGGTTCACGCTCACGTATCGAATATTGAAAAAACGCAAAACAGTTTCCACTTGGGCGCGGTCTTGCGCCAATTGTTCCGCGCTCACCGCGCGCCCTTCTTCGAACGCAATCAAAGAACGCAAGACCGGCGCATCGTCGAAATAGCGCAGTTTGAAATCGGGAAAACGCGAAGTGATGCCGCCCAAGCGCCGTTTGTGATCCGTCGTCTGAAAAAACTGCGCCACATCATCCGTTTCGCCTTGCATCACAATGCTCCCGCGCCAGCCGAGCGGCAGCTCCAGCACGCTGAAATCGCCGGCTTCAGCGCGGATCGTTTCAAATACAGTTGGCGCTTGCAAATTCGTAAGCGGAATCGGCAGAACGAGCTGCTCAAAAATCAAAAGCACGACCAACAACGCGAGCGCGATTTTCCCGAACGGCTGACGCGCCCGCCACAACGCGACGACGCCCCACGCAAAGAGCGGCAGAAGCGACAGCATCAACATTACATTGAACCGCGCGGGATAGCGATTTGCATTGACAAAGGGAATCAAACGCAACAGCGCGAACGGCATTGGCACATTCGTATTTGCGCCGCCCACGTACAATGTCGAACCCAACATCAACAGCGCGAACAAGAGCGCGGCAATTCCCCAAAAGCGCGCGAACGCCGACGCGCGTTTCGTGTACAAACCGATGAGCGCCAGCGTGAGCGCCGCCCAGCCGATGAACGCATAACTCGTATTCGCGCGCGTGATGCTTTCCGCCCACGCGCCCAGAATTGGATGCTGCCCCGACGGCATAAAAAACGAAAGCGGTTCCGCCGAAAAAATCTGGATCCGCCCGACGCCCGCTGTGAGGTAATAGCCGTAACGTTGAAAATCGAGCGCGAGAGAGAGAACTAACGGCAACATGCCAATCAGCGCAATGCCGACGGCAACAAGTAATTTTTTCAGGATAGAAAAAAACAGCGCGCGTTTTACGCGCAGTAAATAGGCGAGATAAAAAATGGTCAGCAGCGCGAGAAAGGGAACGTACGTCAATTCCGTCCACGCGGTAAGAATGATAAACAATCCCAACAGCGCGCCGTCGCGCCACGACGCGTTGACGCGATCCAAACGCACGAGATAGAGCGCATAGTACGGCAGCCACTGATTGCTGATGAGCATGAAATGGCCCGCGACGACATAATTGAGATGCCACGCGCCAAAACCGTACAACGCGCCCGCGAGAATTGCCGCGCCTTCGATGTGAGTTTCTTTTTGCGCGGCGCGTGACAAAATTTCGCGCGTAAACAAATACGCGCCGAATGCGCCGCTCACCAGCGCGAAATAGACCATCGCGTTTTGTGCGACGATCACGCCAAACGCCAATTGCAGTGGAATCGAAAGAATCCCATTCAGAAAAACAGGCGTGTACGCGACGAGATTCAAACCCAACGGATAAAACAAATAATCGGTCGTGAACGGCGCGCGTCCCAAATCCAACAGCGCAAACCGCGTCCACCACAAACTCCACGTTTGCGCGGGACCATCGGTATCGTGACCGGGAATGTGTGTATTCAGATAAAGCGCGAGCGGATAGGTGAGCAAGAGCGCGAGGACGAAATACAGCGCGAGGATTCCCAGATATTTTTTGGCGAGTGCGTAATTCATAACGACGCGGCAAGGGCGTCGTCCATCATAGCACAGGGCAATGTGAGTACAAAACAAAATGCGCTTTGCCGTGAACGACGTCCGCAGCAAAGCGCATTTGCGCTAAACCCATCTTTTTTCAATTGGCGTACTGATCTTTTAAATCTTCGCAGAAAGAACCTTCATGTTCACAGCGGTCCCATTCGTCCTCGATTACGCCGTGGCAATCGCGGCACAGATCGCCATTCTTGTCGCTCACCGCCGTTGCCGTGAGCGTGTACGGGACGGAAAAATCATTCGCATTTGTAATGCGGACGCGCCAAACGCCTTTGAAACGCGAGCGCCCCGTCCAGAAAAAATCGTGTCCTTCATCCGGCGCCGCTTTGCCGACGGGACGCGCACTCCACACATCCTGCTGATCGGGACCATAGATCGCCATGTCAAGCCCGGTTTGCTTGTTTGCATCCATCCACATGGTGAGCCGCCGTCCGCGATCACTTACCCCGTACCAGACCGAAGTCATTGGCGCGATATAAACCGGTTGTCCCGAAGGCGCGGGCGCATTGTACGGATCGGCGCTGCCGGGAATGACCGGCGCGGGTGCGTGCGCCGCCGCTTCTGCCTTTTTCTTTGCCGCCAACGCGGCGAGCTGTCGGGCGCGCGCGAGACGCTCTTGTTCGCGGCGCGCAATTGCTTGGTCAAGCGTTGCCAGCTGCCGCGCTTGGATCAAATTGGGGTTCGCATCTTGCAAAAGGAGCTTGGTTCGGGTCTCTGCGAGCGCGGAATCGGTGAGCGTGGCGAGCCCGAAAACGGGCGTCAAATGCACCACTTTAATTCCCGCGCGACTTTCGGGCGTACGTCCCGCTTCTTCCAGTCCTTGCGTACTCCAGCTTGGATTCGCGGTCCGGTCAACAAATTGCAATAAATCCGCTTTCAGGGCGACCATTTGGATTTGAGGAAAGACGGCGGCATTGCCTTTGCCCCCGCCCAACGCGCTGATGCGAACAGGTGAAGCCAGTTGGCGGCATCCGTCTTGTTCATCAACCAAACAGCCAAAAACCGATGAAGAAAGTATAAAAATCAGCGCGGCTGCCGCAAGACAGGCGCCAACGACAATCTGCCGAGACCTCATCGTTCCTCCTTTTTCGCGCAATTCCAAACAATAAAAAAAGCGCCTGCTGTCCACCGAACTTGACAGCAGGGTCGTTCAATTTGTTTTGCGAACGACGCGCCTTTGGCGTCTGGCGCGAACGTTCGGACAAGCGAGTGCTAGAGCAAAAGGGTAAGGCAACTACGCAGCCAAATAATACACAATTGCCGCGCGCTTGACAAGACCCCTATGGCAAATCCAATTTGGGGAGCAAACCGCGCCTCAGTTGAACAACGTTAGCTGGCGCGCGGCTGTTTTCCCATCAAGCAGGATAAATGGCGCCGCGCGTGGGGCATCAGCGCCAAGGTCTTTAAGCTCCTTCAAGGAATTGATTTGATGAGTGCGGCGCAGGGTGAGAATGCGCGTCACACTTTTGGGACCAAGTCCCGGCACGCGCAAGAGTTCTTCACGTGAAGCGCGATTTACTTCTAACGGAAAGCGTTCGGGATGTTGGAGCGCCCAAAAAGTTTTGGGATCGGTATCCAGAGTCAAATTACCATTGGGATCAAACGCGAGCTCTGTGTACGTGAATCCGTACTGGCGCAACAAAAAGTCAGTTTGATACAAACGCAGCTCGCGCAGTGGATTCGTCGGCGTATGATTTTCGAGCGGCGTATCGCGAACGGGGTGAAATGCGCTGTAATAGATGCGTGACAATTCAAGCTCGCCATACAAATGCGCCGCCGTGGAAATAATTTCGCGGTCTGTTTCGTCTGCCGCGCCCACAACGAATTGTGTCACCATAGACGTGCGCGTAAAGGCGGGCTGTTGGCGCATCAAATCACGCGCGGCGCGCAATGGTGCGAGCAATTCTTGAGTGAACATTTTTGTGCCGGTTAATCTTCGCAAACGCGCAGTGTTCGGCGCTTCCAAATTTACGGAAACTCGATCGGCAAGTTGCAATGCGCGTTCCACTGCCGCGCGTTCTGCACCGGGCATCAGTTTCAAATGTACG
This sequence comes from Chloroflexota bacterium, assembly GCA_004295045.1. Classification (GTDB taxonomy): domain Bacteria; phylum Chloroflexota; class Anaerolineae; order UBA4142; family SHND01; genus SHND01. The sequence continues at coordinate 85,528 of SHND01000039.1, forward strand.
TAACCGCGAAATTCATATTTGCGCCGCAGAATGTCCACCGCCGCAATCGTTTTCTCCATCGTGCGCGTGCCGCCGCCGATCACACCGCTCGACAAAAATAACCCTTCTGCGAATCCGCGTTGATGAATGATATTGAATCCCGCCGCAAGTTCGTCCGGCTTGAACGTTTCGCGGCGCAATGAATTTCGTCCGCGTCGCGTCGCGCAATAGTAACAATCTTTTTCGCACGCACTCGTCATTAGCGTTTTCACAATCGGAACCCGTTTCCCGTCGGAACGAATCGAGGACGAGAGCCACGATCTTAAATCGCGCGGGCGCGGTTGTAGGTCCTTCGCCGCAATCGGTTGATTCGCGCGATGCGTCACAACACCCGCATTTGGATTTGACGCGCAGGTCTGACAAGCAACGTCATCCGATGCGCCGCCCCCCAGAATTTCCAACTTTTGTTCCCACGTTGGTTCCAAGCGAAATTGGAAAAAAGGGAGAGGCGAGGTCTCCGGCAAGTTGGTATTTTTTGTGTTCATAGTTCAGAACGTTTGTTCTACCATAAACTTTACCAGAGTGCGGCAGCTCTGTCAATAGAAATTACCTTAAGCTTTCGCAGCATCCTTGAAGCTATCTCGCACGCGCCTGTTTTTCAGCGCGCCTCGTACAATACGAGCGTCACGCCCTCCTCGAAATCGAACCGCCGCGCCTCGTGCAAATTCGTTTCAAACCAGTCGCGTATCGGATTTGGCGCGTCCACGCTCTCGTCAAAAACGAACCACACGCGCGCGTATTCTTGTCCCAAACGCGTCACCAATGCCTGCGTCGGCGCATCCCACCGCGCGGGATCGCGGCTCAAGCCGTACCATTTCAACGGCGCGCGATTCGCGTTGAATAAATAACGCGCCCGCGCGTCGTCGTTCAAAATCAAAACATCGCGCGCGGTGCTCGACTGTTCCAGCGTTCGCAACGCATCAGCATACCCCGCATTTCCGCCCAAACGCGGATCATCCGCATAACGCGCGAGCGAAAATAGCGTCAACGCGACGGCTGCGATCAATGCGCCCCGCACGAAAGAACGCGCGAGATTTTTGCCGCGCACGAGTTGAAACAACATCCACGCGCAAAACAAAACAAACAAGAGCGTCAACGCGACGACGAGCCAGTCCACCTGCATCGAATCCGGCGTGGCGCGCATCCATGCGACATCGAGATTCGTCGGTTTGAGCGTTTGCCAATGTCCGAGCAGCGGCGACAGCGCGGGCGCAAAGATCGAGTCCCAATCGGCGTTGCTCGAGAGATTCACGGCGCGCAAACGATATGTGAGGGAATTGACGCTGACGCCCGCGAGTTCGTTGATGAAACTGACGGCGACGAGCGCAATGAATACGAAACGCAAAAGATAAAAAGAAAAACCCGTGCGCGGTTCGAGCAGCAATTTCACGAGCGGCGCGCAGAGCAGCACAAGAAACGGCAACGTTGGCACCAAAAAACGCGCCGCCCAATTTGTGCCGCCCCACCAGTAATACCACGCAGAGAAAAGGATAAAGTAAAAAGCGAAAAGTAAAAAACTAAAAACAAGTTCACGACGATTCGTTCTTGAAAACTGCCAAACGCCGAAAGGCAGCGCGGCGAGAAACGGCGCGTACACCAACAATCCTTTGCCCGGGCTGAACAACAAACCATACGCGCCGAGCAAAATGTTGTTGCTAAAAACTTCATCCGCGCGATAACCGGTCGTGAACGGATTTTGAAAACGAATGTAATTGTAAAAAAAGATCGAAAGTGTAAACAACAAGATTGCAAGTAAAAATATTCCTACGTCGCGCCATCGGATTCGGAACGGCAAATTTCCGTGCGCGTCCCGATCAATTTCTACAAAGCCGTACAGCGCATACAGCGGCACGAGCAAAACATTCGTCGTTCGCACCGCAATCGCCAACCCCAACAAAATTCCCGCAAACACCGCATCGCGCGTTTTCCATTCCACACGATATCGCAGCAAAAAATAAAACGCAGCAAACAACGTCATTGCCGCGAACGGCTCACTCCAAAATTCTTTGGCGTACACCCACGCGGGCGTCGCCAAGCCAAACAACAATGCGCTGATGACCGAAACGCCTGCAGAAAAATGCAGCTGCCGCGCTGCGAGATACACCAGCGCGCCAGTCAGCGCAATCGCGATGGCGCTTGACAGCAGCGTCACTTGCATCAAGCCACTAAAGGGAACGTACAACGCAAGCGCGTAGAATGGCGCAGCAAGCAGCGAGGCGCCATAGCCGTACTTGCTGTAAACCTCGCCGTTCGGCGCGGACGCGCTCTTGGTTCCGAAAAAAGTCCACATCTGATCGGTCGAAACATCGCCGCGCTTGACCAAACTTTCCGTCACCGCAAACATCGAAAGCCCATCCGACGATGTGATACGTCCATTAAAGGAAAGCAAGTACACACCGAACAGCAGCAGCGCGATAAACAACGCAATAACCAAGTCGGGCGATTGGCGAACGGCGGACGACGAATTAGCGGCTTGCGAATTCATAAATTTGCAAAAATTGTTCCGCGACACGCGGGGGTGTAAAACGTTCCATCACCAGCGCGCGTCCATTTTCTGCCAAGCGCGCGGCGTATTGCGGATCGCGCGCGTATTTTTCCAAAGCATCCGCCAACGCGTTGGCATCGCGTTCCGAGAATAACAGTCCTGTTTCGCCCGCGCGTACAATGTCCGTCACACCGCCCGAATTGGCGGCGATAACCGGCGCGCCGCATAACAACGCTTCGGCGAGAACGAGTCCCATCCCTTCGCGCACCGAAGGCAAAACAAAAACGTCGCATTGTGCATACAAATTCGGCAATTCATTCTGCGGACGCATTCCCAAAAATTCCACAGCTGCTTCCAGATTTTGCGCGCGTGTTTTTTGTTCCAGCGCCGCGCGTTGATCGCCGTCGCCAACAATTCGCAAACGCGCATCCATTCCACGCGCGCGCAATATTTCCAGCGCATCAATCAAGGTGTCAATCCTTTTTTGTTTCGTCAAGCGCGCCACAGTCAAAATTTCGATTTTCGAATTTCGATTTTCGAATTTCGATTCACGGGAGGTAATGTGCGATACGCAATTCACAAACAACGGATTTACGGGCATCGGAATCACGCGCACACGTTTTTCATTGGCGACGCCAAGTTCAATCAATTGTTCGCGCAAATAATTCGAGCCGCAGGTAATCGCGCGCGCCTGTCCAAACGTAAAACGCGCCGGCAATTTCGCCCAGCGTGTACGACGCAGCTGTTCGACATCGGTGCCGTGCGTGGTGATGACGAGCGGGATGCCCGTCCATTTCGAAACGAGCGCGCCGACAAATCCGCCGGGCAGCCACCAGTGCGCGTGAAGCGTTTGCGGTTTGTGTGCGCGCACCGCGCCCAAAGCCGCGCGAAAATACGCAAACAAAAAGCGCGCAAACAAAATTTTTCCGCCCAGCCCGCGCGCGACCTGTTCGTGCATTACCCCTGTGTAGGCGAGCGTTTCTTGTACATCGGACGCGTATCGAAAGCGCGTGACAGGAATGGTTCCAATTCGCTCGTGTTCGCGTAATCCGGACGCGTGCGGCGCGACGACGAGAAACGATCCGCGCGGGGCGAGTGGTTCAAGGGAATGCAACAAAAACGCGCCGAGTGGATCAGCTGCGGCGCGCGGAAAAACGTGGGTTAATAAAACGACGCGCATCATTCCACTCGCACGTCGTCGTTCGGGGAACGCGAGCCAAACTTCTCTATCTCACGTTCGCGCAAGGTCTGTTCCAAATCTTCCAAACGGTCCGTTTGCGAAACCACGAGCTCTGCCAAAAATCCGCCGATGAACAACAAAATGCCCGCGACAAAAATTACGCCCGCGAAAATGAACAAGGGACGCTGCTGCATGTTGCCCGGCGTATTGAAATACAAAATCGTCAAGTACAGCCAAATGAGAAACGCGGACAAGATCGCCGCCGCGCCGAGTCCGCCAAAAAACAACATCGGTTTGCGCGAAAAGGTCAGCAAAAATTTCACCACCAAAACGTCAAGAAACGAGATGGGAATGCGCGCCAAGCCATAATTGCTTTTGCCTTTTTGGCGCGGATAAAAATTCACCGGCACTTCGCCGATTTTGTATCCCTTTTCCGCCGCAATGTGCAAAATAAAGCGATGCCAATCGGAACGCAAATGCAAATCATCCAACACCTGACGGCGAAATGCTTTGATCCAATTCATGTCGTGCGCTTGCAAATGGAACAACGCGCGCGACACTGCATTGTAAATTTGCGACGCGAACATTTTGCCGTCGTTGCGTCCCTGCCGCCAACCCGCGACGACATCATACCCTTCATTCAATTTCGCAAGCAGTTTTGGAATATCTTGTTCGGGGTCCGATTCCAAATCGGCGGGAAGAAAAATTACGACCTCGCCGCGCACATGGCGAAAACCGGTGCGCATCGCTTCGGTCAAGCCGAACGTGCGCCGATGCCGATACAATCGCAAGAACGGATAGCGCTCCGCCGCCGCGACGGCTTCGTGCCACGTCGCATCCGTCGAACCGTCATCCACGAAAATCACTTCACCATCCAGCGCGTGGTCACGAAACGTGCGCGCGATTTTTTCCATCAATGGTGAAATGTTTCCCGCTTCGTTGCGCGCAGGGATAAAGAGCGAGAGATAGGGATTTTGAGAAGGAAAGGAGATTAGAGATTTGTCCCCGGTCGCGTCGGAGGAGGGGAGCTCAAAGATTGTTTGTTCCATTGCTACTTTCGGATTATAGCACGGGTAAAAAATGAACTTCTAATCTCTGCCCATCGCGGGCGATGCGTTCTCCAATCGCGCGGACTGCCATCCGCGTACGGAATTGATGCGAAATAACGCGCGCGCGTCAATCAATTCCTGCCACAAAATCGCCCGTTCGCGGATTTTTCCTTGCTCCAATAAATACGCGCGCAGAGTTCCTCCGAGCAAACCGCATTCCAGCGGCGGCGTAAACAATTCGTCGCCGAATTGCACGACGATATTTGCGACGCATGTTTCCGTAATTTCACCGCGCTCGTTCCACAACAACACATCGTCCGCATCACCGCGTTCCGCCATTGCCGCATCATAGACCGCGCGCTGTGTGGTTTTATGAAACAAAAATTTGTCGTGCGAATGGGCAGGATTTTGCGCCAGCGCGAGTTGCACCGGTTCGCGTTGTGCTTGCAAAGGCGCGGCGGAAATTTCAACTGAACCATCGCGCGCCATCAACAAACGCACTTTGTGTCCTATGCGCGGCAACTTGGACGCGACGCGCTCCAATTTATCAAGCACGCGCGTTTCATCCAACACAAAATCAAAATAGTCCGCCGAGTCGCGCAAACGACGCAGATGATATTCAAGCAGCCAGAATCCTTCGTTCGGCGTCCAGCGCAGCGATTCGATGAGCGAAAATTCCTGCAGCTTTTCCGTCAAGACGCGCGCTTTGTGTCGCGTTTCGGCGTACTCGTCGCCCGCTTCGGAATCCCATACAATTCCGCCGCCCACACCATATTCGGCAAAATGTTTTTCGCGGTCAACGATCGCGGTGCGGATCGCGACATTGAATTGGGCGCGGCGATTGGGCGCGAGGAATCCGATTGCGCCCGTGTAGGCGCGGCGCGATTCGGTTTCCAATTCCGAAATAATTTGCATCGTGCGCGCTTTCGGCGCGCCGGTGATGGAGGCACAGGGAAAGGTCGCGCGCAAGATTTCAGCGAACGATGCGTCGCTCGTTGCCTGTACCGTCGAAGTCATTTGCCAAAGCGTTGGGTAGCGTTCCGTTTCCCACAACTGCGCAACGTGTACGCTTCCGACATCCGCGATGCGTCCCAAATCATTCCGCACCATGTCCACAATCATCACATTTTCCGCGCGATTTTTTTCCGAATGATGCAGCCAGTTCGCGCGTTCGCGGTCCTCGCGCAAAAAGCGCCCGCGCGGCGCGGTGCCCTTCATCGGTTTCATGGTCAAGCAATCTCCGGCGCGTTTCAAAAAAAGTTCGGGCGACGCAGAACAGATCGCGAAGCGTCCCGTGTCAAGGAACGCGGCGTAACTATTCGGCTGCGCGTGTACGAGATGCGAAAACAAGTTCCACGCGTCATTGTCAAACTCGGCGCGCAGGCGCATGGTGTAATTGACTTGATAGGTGTCACCGCGCGCGATGTGTTCGCGCACACGCGCAATCGCGGCATTATAGTTTTCACGCGATACGTTTGGGACCCATGCGAGGGATTGGAGGTTGGATGTTAGAGGTTGAAAGTGAAAAGGAATTGGCGCGTCGTACAAACCGAACCAGAGGAGCGGAAAATCATTTAACGCGTGCGCGCGCAGCGCGTTGTCGAACGCCGGCGCGGCTTCGTACGAAATAAATCCCGCCGCGTATCCATTTTCTTGATTGACAAAGGTCTCGATGCGTTCGAGCGCGGCGAGAATTTCGTCGAGCGCATTGGCTTGAATTATTTCGCGCGGATTTTCAAAGCGCAGCCACTCATTTTGGGAAACATCGCGTAGAACGACAGTACCACTCAATACGGTTCAGCCCCTGTGATGACCGGCAGCTCTGGATCGCGGCTCCATTCACTGAACGAACCGGCGTACAAGCGCGTATTGTCATAGCCCGCCAGATGCAGCGCGAACAAATCTGCCGCCGCGTTCACGCCGCTGCCGCAATACGCGACGATTTCATCCGCGCCGTTCGCGCCGAACGCGTCATAGCGCGCGCGGAGTTCCGCCGGATTCTTGAAACGATGATCATCTGCTGCGGCAAAATTCGCCGCCACCGGTGCGTTGTACGCGCCGGGAATATGCCCCGCGCGCGCGTCTACCGGTTCCGTTTCGCCGCGATAGCGTTCCGGCGCGCGCGCGTCGAGAATCAACGTACGCGAATCCCGCAGCAACGCAATCATTTCCGATTTCGTGACGACCATATTTGGATTCGCGCGCGCGTGAAACTCACCGCGTGGAAAGGTTGGCACTGCGCTGGTTAGGGGACGACCTTCCGCAATCCACTGCACCAATCCACCGTCGAGCAGCGAAACATTTTCGTGTCCAAAATAGCGCAGCAACCACCACAGGCGCGCAGCGTTCGCGCCGCCGGCATCGTCATATACGACAACATGCGTTTGCGAGCTCTCGTGTGCGTTACCAATTCCCGCGCGCATCATCGTTTCCGCGAATGCTGCCGTGTCGGGCAAGGGATGACGCCCCGTTTTTGCGTCGGGCAGTGGCAGCGCGGACAAATCGCGGTCAATGCTCAAATAGATTGCGTTCGGAATGTGCGCGTTGCGATAATCGGTTTCGCCTTTGCTCGGCTGCAACAAATACCAACGCGTGTCCACAATGCGAATGTTTGCATCGTTCGCGTGGTCGGCGAGCCATTGGGTGGTGACAAGAGGGTTCAAGTGGAAAGTAAAAAGTTAAAAGCTAAAAGTTTCGCCCTTGGCTTTCACTTTTAGCTTTTAACCTTCAATTGTTTCGATAAAACTCGCGCATCGTGTCAACCACGCGTTCCATTTGGACGTGCGTAAGTTCGGGATAAATCGGCAGCGATAAAATTTCTTGCGCCGCCTTTTCGGTTTCGGGAAATTCACCGCGCTGGTATCCAAGATTTTTGTACACGGGTTGCAAATGCAGCGGCACGGGATAATGAATACCGGCTTCAATGTCGCGCGCCTTGAGGTATTCGAGCAATTCGTCGCGTTGGCGCGTGCGAATCACGTACAAGTGATAGACCGCTTGAACATGCGCGGGCTCGTACGGCGTCACAATCGAAGCGTCCACGTTCGACAACAATTCGGTGTAATAGTCGGCGTGCGCGCGTCGCGCCGCATTCCATTCGGGGAGATGTTTCAGTTTCACATCGAGAACCGCGCCTTGAATGCCGTCGAGGCGAAAGCCGTAACCGCTGATTTCGTGTTCGTATTTGCTGGTGCGCCCGTGGTCGCGCAGCATCCGAATTTTATGATTCAGTTCATCATCATTCGTCACGAGCGCGCCCGCGTCGCCATACGCGCCCAGATTTTTTCCCGGATAAAAACTGAAACAGGTCATCAACCCCATCGTGCCGACGCTACGTCCGCGGTACGTCGCGCCGTGCGCTTGCGCGGCGTCTTCAATCACCGGGATATTGTGCTTGCGCGCAATGTCCATAATCGCATCCATCTCGGCGGGCTGTCCGTACAAATGCACGGGGATAATCGCTTTGGTGCGCGGCGTGATTGCCGCTTCCAATTTGTTTGGGTCAAGATTGTACGTGCGCGGGTCAATGTCAACGAACACGGGACGCGCACCGAGCAGCGAAATCGGTTCGGCGGTAGCGATAAAAGTATGCGCGCTGGTAATCACCTCATCGCCCGCGCCGATGCCGAGCGCCATCATTGCGAGATGCAGCGCGGCAGTTCCCGAATCGAGACCGATGGCGTGTTTGACATTGCAAAAGCGCGCGAAATTTTCTTCAAACTGTTTGGCTTCAGGTCCGAGAATGAACGCGGTGCGGTCAATCGTGCGCTGAATCGCCGCGTCAATTTCGGGTTTGATGGTTTTGTACTGGGCGTGTAAATCTACGAGAGGAATTTTTTGCATGAGAATCCTTTGGGAGATTGGAGATCGGAGATTGGAGTTTTTGATTTTTGATTTTTGATTTTTGATTTTTGATTTTTGATTTTTGATTTACGATTCACTATCGCACTATCGCACTATCCTACTATTGCACCACCGCGCGTCGTCGCGTGAACATCACGAGCGCAATAACGAAAACGGACATGCCGAGAATCATCGCGACAAAACACGCGAGTAAAGCCAAGGGAGTCGCGTCTTGTTTTACGCGGCGAATCGTAACCTCACGGAACGTGGTGTCTTGCGGCGCGACGGAAAATTTGAAATCATCCTTCACTTGCGCGGGGTTCACGGTATCAATAAATTTCGTTAGAAAGAATTTACGCGTCACCAACGGCGCGAGCGCGGAATTGGAAAGGTTCGCGGGCTCAATCCAATCGGCGTAGGAAACGCGCGAAGCGCCGAACGCGTTTTGTTTTTCGATGCGGTGGTCGGCGAGGACGTACAAAAATAATTGCTGTGAATTTTTTGCGTGCGCGGACGCGCGCATCGGATACACCAATTTATCGGAATCGAACGAAATCCACAATGGCTGCAAGTCGCCGCCCAATTCTTGCCCCGCGTTTTCGGGACGCAAGCGCACGGCGACGAACGTCCATTTTTCGTCCACATACGGCTGCATCAAATCAATCACTGACGCGTCGAGTTGAAATTCGTTTTCGTCCAACCAATTTTTCAGCGCGTCTTTGTCGCTCGCTTCCAAATTCGCCACGTCGAACGGTCCGATATTTTGACGCGACAAAACATTCACGCCGCGCGGCGCGCCGCCAACAGCATCGGGCATTGCGCTCGAACCGACGCCAAAACCAAACGTCCATTCCACCTCATCGCGCACAAGCGGTTTCGTCAATTCCGCGAGTTCGTCGAACAAATTCGACGGCGCGAGTTTCACCTCCGCGCGTGATGGAATCGGCAAAACAATCGCGGCTTCTTGCGATTGTCCCAACACGCCGAGCGACATGACAATATCCTCGCGCGCGCCATCCCAACGCACGAGCGCGCGTTCCTGCGCCACGTTCGCGTCGCCTTCGCGGGGAATGTAAATGCCGCAGCCGCACGCATACGCGGTGGACACGCTGAACGCGAGCAGAAATAAAAATGCGGCGAGAAGGGGTTTCAGAAATTTATGCATTGGGGTTTTAGTGCAATCGTGCAATCGTGCGATAGTGCGATAGTGCGATAGTGCGATAGTTAAGCGGCTACTCGCCATTCGCTATCTGCCATCTGCTATCTGCTGTTCACGGCGCGAGCCGTTCGATGTTCCAAACATTGTTCACGCCGCGCGTGTAGCGCAATCTATCATGCAAACGATTTTCGCGCCCCTGCCAAAATTCAAAGATATCGGGAGTGACACGATAGCCGCCCCACTGCGCGGGACGCAAAACATGATTCGGATTTTTCGCGTCGAGGTCCGCCACGCGCGTTTCCAAAAATGCGCGGTTCGGAATGACTTGGCTTTGCGGTGACGCCGCCGCGCTCAACTGTGAACCGCGCGGGCGCGAATCAAAATACGCGTCCGATTCTTGCGCGCTCACGCGTTCGACGCGCCCTTCGATACGAATTTGGCGATGCAGCGGCTGCCAGAAAAAAACGAGCGATGCAAAGGGATTGTCTTTGAGTTCTTTGCCTTTGCGGCTCGCGTAATTGGTGAAAAAGACAAAACCGCGTTCGTCCACGCCGCGCAAGAGCAAAACGCGCGCGGACGGTTTCGCGTCGAGCGCGGCAGTGGCGACAAGCATCGCGTTCGGTTCGGGCAAATTTTCCGCGATGGCAACGTCGAGCCATTGTTGAAACATCACAAACGGATTTGCGTCCGCGTCCTGTTCATCGAGCGCGCCGCTGGTGTATTGGATGCGGAGTTCGGTGATTGAATTTGTCATGGGAAGGAAAACGCGAATCAATGCGAATCGTTACGAATCCTCGCGAACTTTTTGTATTTCTTTTTTTGGGTTTCGTGTAGATTCGCTTTTTTATTCGCGCCGATTCGCGTTTATCGGTATTCCAAAATATCGTACATCGTTTTAATCACCCGCGCGGGATTGCCCGCCACCACCGTGCCATCAGGCACATCGCGCGTGACCACCGCGCCCGCACCCACCAACGCGTTTTCGCCAATCACGACGCCGGGGAGCAATGTCGCGTTCGCGCCAATTTTCGCGCCGCGTTTAATGTGCGCGCCGCGCAAATTTTCCTTGACGCCGCGCGATTGCGGATAACGCGCGTTCGTGACGACGACGTTCGGACCGAGCCAGCAGTTTTCTTCCAGCACCGAAAATTCGGGGACGAAAACGTTCGAGTGCAAACGCGCGTTGTCGCCAATTTTAACATGATGTTCCACAATCGTGTGCGAACCGATGCTGACGTTGTTGCCGATTTCATTTTCTTCGCGGATTAAAACGCCGTGTCCCGTTTGAAAATCATCGCCGATGACATTGCCCGCGTAAATGACGGTGTGCGAACGAATCACCGCGCGCGCGCCGATGCGCGTTACGAGTTCGCCCGAACCTTTTCCGCGCGGCGGCTCGCCGATGATGACGAATGCGCCGAGTGTTGGGTCAGTGGTGAAAAATACGTTGGGGTGAATTACTTTATTATTTTCCGCGTTCATCCGCGTTTATCCGCGTCCATCGAATTGAGTTGAATAGGAGTTCCATTCTGCTTCAACGACTCTTGCGCGGCTTCCAACACGCGCACGACGCGCAAACCGTTCTCGCCGTCGGTGCGCGGCGTTTTGTTGTCGCGGATACATTCGAGGAAATGCGCGCACTCGTACTTGAGCGGTTCGGTCAAATCAATTTTCGGAATGTACAAATCGCCGCTGCGGACGCGCAGTTGAAATTCGCCGAACGCGTCGCCGCGTTTGTACACGCCCTTGTCGTAAATTTTCAATTTCGCTTCGGGGTCCACGTCGTCATACACAATCATTTTTTCCGAACCGACAAACGTCATTTGCCGCGTCTTGCTTGGGTCGAGCCATGACGCGTGAATGTGTCCGACGATGTTGTTTGGAAAATTCAACAGCGCGAATACGACATCCTCAATGCCTTGATGCAGATACGTCGCGCCGTGCGCGGAAACGGAAAGCGGCATTTGTTTCAACAACGCGAGCATGATTGAAACATCGTGCGGCGCGATGCTCCACAGCGCGTTAATGTCCGTTTGCACGCGTCCGAGATTCACACGGTTCGCGTAAATGTAATAGAGCTCGCCCAACGCGCCCGCGTCCAACAATTCTTGAATTTTCCAGACGGCGGGATTGTACTCGAACGTGTGTCCCACCATCAACACGCGTTTATTTTTTTGCGCGAGGTCCGTCAACGCGCGCGCGTCGGCGCTCGTGAGCGCGAGCGGTTTTTCGACGAGAACATGTTTGCCCGCGTTCAACGCTTGCGACACGAGTTCAAAATGCGAGCGCGCCGGTGTTGCAATCACCAGCGCGTCGAGAGTTGGATTTTCAATTAACGCGCGTGCGTCATTCGCGGTTTGTTGCAACGCGTACAAACGCGCGGCTTCTGCCAAGCGCGCATTATCCGCGTCCGCGCACGCGACGAGCCACGCCTCGGGCAACTGATGAAAATTGCGCGCGAGGTTCGGACCCCAATAACCGTAACCGACGAGACCGAGGCGAAGACGATCCAAGTTAAAGGTTAAAAGTTAAAAGCTAAAAGTTTTGCGCTTGGATTTTACTTTTAGCTTTTAACTTTTCGCTTTACGCTTTCTCCATGAGAGGAATCAACTCCATCTCTTCCAACTTGCTCAAAATTTTTTGCGCCGATTCTTGCACCGTTTCTTTGTCCGAATGATATGTGACTTCCGGATTGAGCGGGGCTTCATAGGGGTCGCTGACGCCGGTGAAATTTTTGATTTCGCCCGCAAGCGCTTTTTTGTACAGACCTTTCACGTCGCGTTCCGCCAAAACGGGAATCGGACATTCGGCGTACACTTCGACAAAGTTTTCCACTTTGCCGCGAATCTCGTCACGAATTTCGCGGTACGGCGAAATCGCCGCCGCAATCGCGACGACGCCGTTGCGCGACAACACTTCGCACACCCAACCGATGCGGCGAATGTTCGTGTCGCGGTCTTCTTTCGAGAACCCTAAACCTTTCGACAAATTTTCGCGCACCACATCACCGTCGAGAACTTCCACTTTCATGCCGCGCGCGCGCAAATCGTCTTCAATGACGCGCGAAACGGTTGTTTTGCCTGCGCCGGAAAGCCCGGTGAACCAGAGTGTGAATCCTTGGTGTTCCACAGAATGTGACGAGTGACGAGTGACGAGTGACGAGGCAATAACCCCGTCACCCGTCACCCGACACCTTTACCCCTCATGTTTTATTTTCTTGCCAATCATATCCGCCGGAATCGGCAGCCCGAATTCATTCAACACCGTCGGCGCAATGTCAACGAGTTTTGAATTTTTCAATTCGCGTCCGCCGAGTTTGCGCTTTGGGTCGAAATAAATGTACATCCCTTGCTGCGCGTGATTCGCGTCGTCGGGACCTGTATCATTTTCAAACGTATAGATTTCGCCCGAACCGAGCGAACCGACGCCGCGCCAATACAAATCGCCCCAAATGACGATAAGGTCAGGCGCGACGCCGTTCACTTTTTTGTACACATCTTGCGGTTTGAACGCGTGCGTTTTCATCGGGTTGCCATTATGGTCGAGCAGCGCGTGGAATTTGGCAATCAATTCATCGCGCACCTTTTCGTACTGGTCGGGCGGAATGATGCCGTTCGGTTCGCGCCCTTGCACATTAAGGAAAACGCGCGAATAGTAACCGCCTTCGCCCCACACGCGCGTTTTGTCCCAATTGATTTTCGCTTTGGCTAACGGAATCACGCCTTGCGGTTTTTCGTCGAGAACGAGATAACCGTTTTGCACCAACCACTCGTTGATGCAGATGCCGCCGTCCATCCGTTTCGCGCCGTGATCGCTCATCACAATCACGCTCGTCTCGTCGTCAATCAATTCGAGCGTCTTGCCGATTTCTTTATCGAGCCACACATAGTAATCGTGAATGCAGTTGAGCAATGGATTGCCCGGCTCGTGCTTGATATGTTTCGGGTCGTGATATTTCCAAAAGCCGTGATGCAAACGGTCCACGCCGATTTCGACGGACATGAAATAATCCCAGTCGCGTGTTTTCATCAAATGATGAATCACTTTGAAACGCGCTTCGGTCATTTCATAGATTTTTTCGAGCAGCCACTGTTTGTTTTCGGTGCGAAAATTTTCCGCGTCCACCGCGTAATTCGGCGCGACGCGCAAAATTTCTTCGCGCAATGTTTCGGGGTACGTGAATTTGCTGTTGACGTTCGGCGAAAGAAAACAGCCCACCATGCCGCCGTTGACCTGTTTCGGCGGATACGATGGCGGCACGCCAATCATGTACGATTGTTTGCCGACGCGTCCGAGATAATCCCACACCGTCGGTTCCACAATCGAACGCGCATTCGCAATCGTCATTTTTTCGTACGAATAATCGGCGCGATTGCGAAAACCGTAAATGCCGAGTGTGCCGGGATCTTTTGAAGTTTGCGAACACATCCACGCGGGCACGGTGATGGGCGGCAAAACCGATTCGAGTTCGCCCCACACGCCGTGCGACATGAGATAATTCAGATTCGGCAGTTCCGCGCGATATTGGTCAAAGACGAGCGACGGTTCCGCGCAGTCGAGACCAATGACGAGGACGCGTTTCTTTTTGCCTTTGCTAAATTGAAAATTAGGTGTTTGGCTCATGTTACTGGCTTTCCGCTTTCTTTTTCGCGATGCCTTCAATCAACACTTGGGCGACTTCGGGGCGCGTAAATTCGGGCGGAAGCATTTCACCGCGTTCGAGCATTTGGCGAACTTTGGTGCCGCTCAAAACCACATGGTCCTCTTCGGGATGCGGACACGTTTTCGCCGAAACGATGCCGCCGCATTTTTTGCAATAAAAGGTGTGTTCAAATTTCAACGGCGTGATGCCGATTTCTTCCGCCGTGAAATTGTTGAACATTTGTTGCGCGTCGTACGTGCCGTAATAATTTCCAACGCCCGCGTGGTCGCGTCCGATAATCATGTGCGTGCAGCCATAATTTTTGCGGCAGAGCGCGTGGAAAATGGCTTCGCGCGGACCAGCATAACGCATCGCGGCGGGAAAGACGCCGAGCAGCACGCGGTCGGGCGGATAATAATCGCGCAGCAGCGTTTGATACGACGTCATTCGCACATCGGCGGGAATGTCGTCCGCTTTGGTTTCGCCGACGAGGGGATGCAAAAATAAACCGTCCACAATTTCGAGCGCGGTCTTTTGAATGTATTCGTGTGAACGATGAATCGGGTTGCGCGTCTGGAACGCGACAATTTTGTTCCAGCCATTGAGCGCAAACATTTTGCGCGTTTGCTCCGGCGTGTGACGAAATTCCGGAAATTCCGTTTTCGCCTGCTGCGGCATATCAATCAGCCACACCTCGCCCGCGAGATACACGTCGCCTTGCGCGTACAAGCGCGCGACGCCGGGATGTTTTTCTTCGTCGGTGCGATACACGTTTTTCGCTTCGTGCGCTTTGTCGTAATCGAATTTTTCCGCGAGTTCCAATAGCCCGACGAGATGTCCGTCCGATTCGACGAGCGCAATGTCACTGCCGATGGCGTAATTGTCCGCGAGTTCGCGCGACACAGGCAGCGTAATCGGAATGCTCCACGGCAGTCCGTTCGCCAAGCGCATAGTGTTGACGACGTTTTCGTAATCCGCTTTGCCCATGAATCCGGTGAGCGGACTCATCGCGCCGACCGCGATCATTTCGAGGTCGGACAGATTTACGGAATTGAGCGTGCGATAGTGATGCGCGCTTTGGGCGCGTTCCGCGCGTTCGAGAATTTTTTCGCGCTGCGCGCCGCTGACGACGCGATTGATAAGCGTACCGCCGTGTGGAGCGATTTCGCCGATGTATTGTTGTGTCATTATTTTTTGTTCATCCATTCGTTGTGGGATTTTCTTCTTGCTGCGACCAATCAATGCGAGCGTAAATTTCCGCTAACGGTATTTCCAAATTCAGCGCGCGTAATTTCAACGCCGCGTCCATTCCTTCCAACGTTTCCAAGACCCAAAAGCGTCCTTCACGCCGATACGATTCAATGTAGGGCTGCGCCTGCTCGACCATCACGTAATGTTCCAGCGAAGGAATATTGCGATACATCTTGAATTTTTCGTTACGGTCATATTCTTGCGTTGAAGCGGATAAAACTTCCACGATGATTTTTGGGTTCATCACCGTGTCTTGCTGTCGCGGATCAAGTTCCGTTTTGCCGCAAACGACCATGACGTCGGGGTATGTATACGCGTTGTCTTTTTCAATCCGCAGGCGTATGTCCGTTGTAAAAACATCGCAGGGGCGACCACCAAATCGGTTGTCAAACGCCTTGGTCATATTGATGACAATCCGATTGTGACGGCGCGTTGTGCCCGCCATCATATACGTTTCGCCGTGCCAATACTCGTGCTTGTCGCGCGAGGTTAGTTCCTGCGCGAGATATTCTTCGGGAGTAATATATGTGTCGGGTTTTAGCATCATGCGCCTCCTTACCCCATCCTACCCCAAATACCCCAGTCCCGCCAAACGTTCCTCGATTTCTTTTTGTTCCGCGTCTGAATACTCGCCGTCCATCTTATTTTCAAAATTCATCGCGGGCGCGTATTCTGCAACGCGTTGGTTCAATAATAATTCATTCAGCACGCGCCCGTCCATGTCGTCAGGAATTTTTTCGTCAAACAACTGCAAAATTGTCGGCGCCAAGTCAATCAAGTTAGGTGATTCGGTGAATTGGTGATTGGACGAAATACCCGCGCCGTTCGCAATCAAGATGCCATCCATGCGATGCTGCCCCGATGTGTCGCTGACGAACAATAATTGATTGCCGACTTTTTCCACTACGTTGTCTGATGTTCCGTTTCCGCCGCGCCAGTCCACCGCCGCGATATGGTACGGTCCGTCAATCAAACCAATCACATCGGGCGCCTCGTTCAACGCGTCGCCGTTGTAAATTACTTCGCGACGAAAGACGAAATCGAAAATTGGCTTTTGCGTTTCCGGGTCTGTTAATTCGCGCATTGCCGTAATCACCGCGTCGCGCGTCGTTTCATAGTCGCCTGGTTCAACACTGCCTTGCGGTTCGCGTCCGCGCACATTCAAATAAACGTTACCCATCGTTCCCACCGCGTACGCTTTCGTGCGCGCCCAATCCATGTTCCCGTACGCCATCGAATAATGCAGATTCGATTTCAAACGCGGCATCAGCTCAAACGCTTTATTTTTCGCGGCGGCGACGAGCGGATTGTTCAAACGTTTTACGCCCGCGCGCAAGGCAGACGAAAAAGTATTTCCCGATTGTTCCTTGTACGCGAGAATCCCGCGCTGCGCCAAGTATTGATTCAAATAAACGGCGTGCGTGAGTGGACCAAAACCGTGATCGGACAAAATTATGGTGGTGATATTTTCGTCAGCAATTTTTTCAAGGATGCGCGCGTTGAACGCGTCGAGATATTCAAAACAGTCGTTGATGACGCTGCCCCATTGTTGCGCGTCGCGTTGGTTGTAGAGCGGATGCGTCGGGTCTTGATAACGCCAAAATTTGTGACACAAAATATCGGGCGCGCGATGCACTAACATTCCAAAATCCCAATCGGGATTTTTTTCAAGCAGATATTCAAACGCGCGCGTTTGCAATTCACTCATGCGTTTCACGCGCGCCGCGAGTTCATCCAGCGATTCGCCGCCGGTTTCGCCGCGTTCGATGTCCACATCAATAATGTATTCGCCCAATTCTTTCAAGAGTTCATTTTTCAATTCGGGCGGATACGTAAATTGACTGTTGAGCCCGGGCGTCATCAATCCGCTCACCAACGCGCCGTTGATTGGTTCGACGGGCCACGTCAACGGCACATTCACGACGACGCATTTTTTGTCGCGTTCGCTCAAGATGCGCCACAGCGTTGCGGCGCGGCGATGCGACGCGTTGATATATTCGAGCGCGTACGAATTTTTAGCGCGCTGATAAAATCCGTACAAGCCGAATTTGCCGTTCTGTTTGCCGGTCGCAAACGCGCTCCACGCCTGTTCCGAAGAGGGCTGGATGCATGAACGCAAAATCGAACGCGAACCGTTTTGGATTAACTTGCCCAGAGTTGGGAGTTTGTTTTGCGCGAGCAGCGGATCAAGGAGTTTCCACGTTGCGCCGTCGAGACCGAGAACGAGAACGCGGGGTTTTGCAGATGCCGTCATTTTTACAACATTGCGATTATAGCAGAGAGAACGAGAAGCGAGAAACGGGAAACGAGATACGAGATACAAGAATTTTTAGGGTGCGGGTTCGATGCGAATTTCGCCGATGCTGGCGGCAGCTGTTCGTTCCGTTATTGCCGCGCCGACGACGAGTTGCGATACGTTAATTTCCGATGCCGCTTCGCGCGCGGTTTGCGGTTCGCCTTTAGTGGCAATGAGCGCGTGTGACCAGCGAAACTTGCCGCGCAAATCTTGTTTTGCGCCGAGCGACTTGAGCGCGTTGACCGCATTTTCGGTGAGATGAAACGATGCTTCATCACTTGCTGCCACCGCGACAATTCTGCCGTTCGGAATTTGCGCGATAAATTCTGCCATGCGTTCGGATTCTTGTTCCGACGCGAAGGTGTCAAAATTTTCGCGCGCTTCCACTTGAAACGTTTCGGGATTGATGACAACAATGTTGTAGCCGCGCGCATTTGGCGATTCATCTATACCGTTGACGAAAATGTGCCCGAACGCGCCTTGTTCTTCGCCTGTGCTGCGAACGACGAGGGAATTTTGGTGATTGGGTGATTCCGCGATGGGAAGCGTTTTGTCAAAGGAAAAAGTGATTTCATTCATGCCTGAACGCAAAAGCGTTTTAGGAATCATCGCAATTTGTGTCTCTGCTTCGGGCGGGGTTTGCTGCGAAATTTCGACGCCATTCGCAGAGATGCCCCAATGAGGTCCTCCAAAGGATTCAAATCTCGACAACGCGAGTTTCATATCACGCGGCGTTTCTAGCGGCAAAAATAATTTTGCTTCCTTGCGCTGCGCCCAAAATTCATCACCGCCCAGCGCGCCCCAGCCCTCGCCAAAATACAAACGCGCGAGCGGGTCATTCGGTTTGAGGATCAAGGACTCATTCGCAGGCAACTCATTTGCGCGGTACGCGACGACGCCGCGCCCGTTTTCATAACTCTCGCTAATTTTCGTGGCGGGAAAAGTTTCTTCGATGTAAGCGCGCGTTTTGTTTGCGACATCGCGATTTGTTTCTTCAAACGGCGAATGCCACATGATGTAGCGCGTGCCGAAAAATTGCAGGACGCGCGGCGCGAGTTCCTTGTCGCGCGCGCGCGTCGCGGCATCAATCTCATGTCCCATTTGAAGCGCGACGAGTGAATTCAAAACCGGCGCTTCGGCAAAATATTGAAATTTCAATTCGGGATTGCGCGAGGTGTTGCCGTTCAAAATCGGATGCTGCTGCGTCGTTTGATAAAACTGCGCGTACATGAAAATGCGGTCAATCGGCGCTTGTGAGTCGGCGCGATAGCTTCCCGTCACGCGAAAGCCGTTGCGCCACGCCAGCGGAATTTCCATCACCGAAAAATTTCCCGCGCCGCGCGCGATTTCAGAATAAATTGACGGCACTTGGAGATTGGAGAGGGGAAGAGGCGTGGAAAGGGGTTCAAAGACAAGCAGGAGGCACAAAGCAGCAGGCAGGACAAATCGTATTAGCCCGCGTTCTGTCTTCTGCCTTCTGCCTACTGTATTCAAAAACCACGCTAGCCCATACCCCACCAGCACCGCCAAGCTCAATGTCAACATCACGCTCCAGCGCGACGGATAGCGATTGCCTTTGATGAGCGGAATTTCGAGCAGCGCATCGAACGGCATTGGCAAATCAAATTCCGCGCCGTTGATTCGCAACGTCGGTCCCAAAGAAATCAATGCGAAAAGTAAAAACCAAAAGCCCCAAATGCGCGCGGGTTTCACTTTCCACAACGCGAGGATTGCGAGCGCGAGCGCGGTGAAACCGAGATACATGAAATTGATGTAAGGAAAAGAGAAACGCGAAACGAGAGAACCGAACAGTGGATGAAGCTGTGAAGGAACAAAAAAACCAACAAGGTCGGCGGAAAAAATATTTGAAAAACCGAGACCTTGCTGAATGAAATCGCCTTCGGTGAGCGTGTCAGAAATCATCGCGGCGAGGATGGGCAGCATGGGGATGGTGAAAACGAGAAAGGCGAGAAGGAGATTTTTGATTTTTGATTTTTGATTTTTAATTTGAAAACGTGTTTTGATGAGCCGATACAAAATGTATGCAAAAGTAAAAAGAATGAGAAACGACGCGAAAATAAATTCGCTCAATGCTTGCGCGAGCAAAAAAAATCCGAGCAAAAAGCCATAACGCAATGGTGGTTTTGGCGAATCGAAAATTTTCAGCAAAAACAAAATGTAAAACGGAATCCACTGCGACGACGCGATGTTGAATTGTCCGAGCGAAGCGTACAAGAATTTGTTCGCCGAAAACGCGTACACCAATCCTGCCGCGAATGCGGCAAAAAAGAAATTGGACGCGGATAAACGCAGAATACGCGGATTGGTTTCATTTCCGCGTTCCTCCGCGTTCATCCGCGTCCGATTCAAAAGGTATGTGACGAGCAAATACGCGCCGAATCCGCTCAGCGCGAACGACAAAATTAAATTGATGTTTGCCGCGGGAATAATGCCGAACGCAAACTGAAACGGAATCGCGAGAAACGCGTTGAGATAGGTGAGCGTGTAAAAACCGAGATTCAGTCCGATGGGGAAAAACATGTAATTTGTATAAATTGGGCTGGAACCTAAATTCAAGAGCGAGTACGGCACCCACCACAAATTCCACGCGAGCGCGGGGTCATCGCTGCCGTCACCCGCGACATGCGTGGTGAAATTCAAAATCAGCGGATAGGTGAGGACGAGGGTGAGGAGAAAATAGGCGAGGAGCGCCAAGAGATCGCGGCGGCGTTGGAACTGAAACACCATCACGTTTTACCCGCAAACTGCAAGAACGCAAAAATCGGCTGCACCTTATTTGCCCTGATACGACACGCGATAAATCGCACCGGGAAATTCCGGGTCCGCTTTGCCGCCGCGCATATCGGCAACATACAAAGCGCCGTCGGGTCCCAACGCGAGCGCGACCGGGCGATCCAAGCCTTGAATAAAATCGTGCGCGGTCCATCCATTTTCGTCAGAGGACATACGCACCACTTGGCGATACTGCGAACCCTCCAAACCATGCCAATAGAGCGCCACAAAGAGATTGCCGCGAAATTTGCGGGGAAATCCTTTGGCATCGTACGAAATCAAATCAGTCGGCGCAGTATGCGGTGTAAAGACGAAAAGCGGCACGCGCGTATTCGACCACGCGGGTGGAATTCCAAAAAAGTACGGATAGCCATAGTCCGCGCCCTGCTCGATCAAATTCAATTCATCGCCATCAGGAACAGGAATGGTTTCATCGCCGTTATCGGTTGCAAACAAAATGCCCTTGGCATCAAAGGTCACCGCATACGGATTCCGCAAACCGCGCGCAAACAATTTCACATTTTTGCCATCGGCATCCGCTTGCAGCACTCCGCCGAATTGCCAATCGTCGCGCGCTTGTCCCTCGTACCAATAGGTCTGGTCTTTTAGTTCGAGTTGTCCCACGCGCGGTCCGCCAATCGCAATATACAATTTCCCATCCGGTCCGAACGCAATCCCGTTGTTGGAATGTTGAATATCGAGTGAAAAAAGGTTGTCGAGAATAATCTCGTTCTCATCCGCGACGCCATCGCCGGTCGTATCGCGCAGCGTATTGATTTGCCCGCGACTCGAAACGTACAATTTACCATCGTGCCATGCGAGCCCACGCGGATTATTGAAACCCGACGCAAAAATCTTTTTCTCGTCCGCCACCCCATCGCCGTCCGCATCGCGCAAACGCACAATGCTGCCATCCACCAATTCGCTGTAATACAAATTTCCCGCGTCGTCGAACGCCAACGCGCTGGGGTCGTGAACGTCAGAGGCGAAAGCTTGGACACGGAATTTTTCGGGCAGCGTAATCTGCTCGATGCCCGGATGTTCGGGGAGCGGCGGCGGCGATTGACTCGTGTACGCAACGATGCCAAACAGAATCAGGACGCCAACACCTGCCGCGCCGAGCGCGAATTCAAGATGTTTGCGCGCCAGAACCAAAATTCCAAATGCCGCCGCGCCGCCCACTATACCGGCGAAAAGCGGCAAAATTTTTTCTGACGCAAACTGGTTCAGTTCCAGAGCGAGCGGCAGTGTGCCAAAAATCTGCACGGCAAAGCGACTCGCGAGCAGGAGAAATACGAATAAAAAAATTACGCCCGCGCCAATCCAAATCAACGCCGCGCGCGAACGAGTCCGCAGATATTGCACGAGAGCAAGCAGGATGAGAGTGAATGAAAATGAAACGAGGACGAGGGCAAAGAGGTTAGCCAAGCGGAATTTCAAAAATGTCAGTCTGAACGCTGCAAAGAAACTTTTTTCCGGTCTGCGGGATTCTTTGCGCCGTTCGGAAGGACAAACGAATTTATTTGCGGCGCGGGACTTGATGATGTCGGCGACAGCGCGCTTCGTACATTTCATTCGCGCCGACGACGACCAGCGGATCATCATACGCGGCGGGTTCGCCGTTCACCAAGCGCTGCGTGCGCGACGCGGGTCCACCGCACACCATACAGATCGCGGTCAATTTGTCCACCTCTTCCGCTTGCGCCATCAAGATCGGCATCGGTCCAAAGGGCTCGCCGCGAAAATCGGTATCCAGGCCCGCGATGATTACGCGTACGCCCCGCTGCGCCAGCTGCGCGACGACATCCGCGATCTCCCAATCAAAAAATTGCGCTTCATCGAACGCGACCACATTTACATTTTCGTTCCAATAGTCCCACACCTCCGCCGCGCGCTTGATCGGGCGCGCTTCCAAATTTACGCCGCTGTGCGAAGCGATGATGGCGCTGCCGTACCGCACGTCAATCGCATGCGTAAAGACCATCACTTGCTGTCGCGCAATCTGCGCGCGGCGCACGCGGCGAATCAATTCTTCAGATTTACCGCTGAACATCGAGCCGCAAACAAGTTCGACATGTCCTTGCTGTTCAAAAAAACGATCCATTTTGGATTTCACAGCAACGCCCACGTCATCTGGCGTACCGATGAGGCGTGGGCGTTTGAAATTTCCGGAAAGGTTTTTTATGCGGGTTCGGCGTTGGAATCACTTGGCGCTTCAACAGGTTCAGCGGGTTCAACCATTCCAACAGATTCAACGGATTCAATCGGCTCGACAGGTTTATTTTCGCGCGGCTTGCGTTCACGCGGCGGACGCGGTTTGCGCTCGCGACGCGCCGTGCTCGCAACCGCGCCTTCGCCTTCCGCTTGTGCGACAGTTTCACCACCTGCTGCCTCTGCCACCGGTTCATCCGCCGTGACTTCGGTCGTCGGCTCCGGCTGCGTGGCTTCGAGCATACCGCTGCGCTTGGCGCGTTCTTCCGCGCGGCGTTGTCGCTTACTGCCTTTGACTTCGCCCGAAGCGACTGCCGCTTCACGCGCTTGCAAGCGCTTGGTAAAGCGTTCGACTTGCCCTGCTGTATCTACGATGCGCTGCGTGCCGGTGAAAAAGGGATGGCAGTTGGAGCAAATATCAACGTGAACATCTTTTTTCGTGGAACCTGTGCGCCATGTCGTTCCACACGAACCACAGGTAAAAAGGGCGTCCGGGTAAAACGTGGGGTGAATGCCTTCTTTCACAATATCAAATCCTTTTCCGCGCGCGTCTAGTCATGCAACTTGCTGCGGTGTCGTCACACAGCGCTTGTGCTGAACCAGACGCGACTTAGTTCAATCCTGCGGTTTCCGCTTGTGCTGCAACAACTGCTTTTTCGGCGACAACCGGTTTCACCGCATAGACACTAACTTGTTTTTGCGATTTCGAGTACGGTTCAAATTTCACGTACCCATCTATTAGTGCAAACAGGGTATAGTCCTTACCCAAGCCCACGTTGTGACCGGGTTTGATCTTGGTGCCATGCTGACGCATGAGAATAGAGCCGCAGCGCACGAATTGTCCATCATAGCGTTTCACGCCCAAGCGCTGTGCATTGCTGTCGCGTCCATTGCGGCTCGAGCCGCCACCTTTTTTGTGTGCCATTTTTGTTAGCAGATAGGAGATAGCAGATAGCAGATAGCAGATAGCATAAACCTTTTACGCCATTTGCCATACGCCCTTTGCTATCAGCCAACCGCAATGTCTTTAATTTCTAAATGCGTTTCGATTTGACGATGCCCGCGGGTGGTGCGGCGGCGATGTTTGTTACGATAGTCGAACGAAATCACTTTTTTGCCTTTGCGTTCGTCCAACACTTGAGCGACCACGCTCGTATTTGCCAAATCTTTACCGACTGTATATTTATCGCCGTCGCCGAGAAATAACACTTCCAGCTTTACTTGATCGCCAACTTGATTGGGGAGACGTTCGACCGCGATGCGGTCCCCTTTTTCCACGCGATACTGTTTGTTGCCCGTGCGAATAATTGCGTACATCTCTTTCCTCCGATACGCCGTAAACAGGCGTCAAAAAAGCGGCGCGTCCTGCCAGCCGCCAAGCCGCAAAATTATACGCGAACGCGGTTTTTTAGCAAATTGAGCGCGGCGAATTGCGCCGCAGCTATTGACTATTTGCTATCAGCAATTCTTCCAATTCCGCGTGAATTTTTCCATTCGACGCAATACAATATTTTTCGTCCATCTGCGCGCCCGCGCCGTACAAAGAAAATTTCCCGCCCGCTTCCGCCAGAATCACACGCGCGGCAGCCAAATCCCATGCAAACAATCCCGTATCACAATACGCGTCGAGCCGTCCGCACGCAACATTGCAAATATCCAACGCCGCGCTGCCGTTGATGCGAATCGAACGCGCGCGCTTGATCATTTTCACAATTTCGGAAATGCCGCGCTCCGATTCCCACACCTCGTACACCAATCCTGTCGCCACAACGCTTTCGCTCAATGTTGAGGCATGACTTGGATAGACCGGCGTCTCATTCAAAAATGCGCCGCCGCCGCGTATCGCTGAAAACATCTGCTCAAGAATCGGATCGTACACAACGCCAATTACGCTTTCGCCATCTTTTTCCAACCCGATGGAAACAGAAAAATAGGGAAAGTGATGCGCGTAATTCGTTGTGCCATCGAGCGGGTCAATCACCCAACGAAAAGTAAAACCTTTTTCCATTGCGCCTGATTCTTCGGTGAGAATATCAAACTCGGGTGTTGCCGTGCGCAGCTGTTCCAAAATTATTTTTTCCGCCGCGCGATCTATGTCGGTGACCAGATTGATCGCGCCTTTGAATTGGATCGCATGCGGTTTGCCCCAACCCTCGCGAATAATTTGTCCGGCGGCGCGTGCCGCGCGCATTGCGACGTGTAACAACTCTTTGTATTCCGGTTCGGTGTTCGATTTGTTCATAGGCGACAAAAAAGGTCGAGATGGTTTCTCGACCTCACGCTTTATGCCCAAGGAGGGACTTGAACCCCCATGCCATTGCTGGCACAGCACCCTGATTGCTGCGCGTCTGCCAATTTCGCCACTTGGGCTTGGTGCGAAACGAGACTGCTGTTTCGCCACTCATTCTACGCGAACGAACTGCTTTGTCAATTTAGAATTTCAATTTTCAGTTTTACGGCAGAGGCGTCGGCGCGGCGCGCACTTGCGATTCACTCAAAATCACGCGGCGCGTGTTGATATACCATTGCGAAATGTTACGAAAGCGATCGCTGGGATCGAGCAGCGGTGCAAGTTGTACGCCGTGCAAGCGTTCATCAATCCCATAAGTGTAGACGGGATAATACAGCACCGCTGCAGGCACATCTTCCATAAACAACATTTGGAATTGCCGATACAAGTCCGCGCGCGCGGCGAGGTCAATGGTGCGGCGCGCTTGCTGCAGCAAATCGTCCGCGTCGGCATTTTCCCAGCCGCTGTAATTTTGTCCCGCATCCGCTTTATCGGGCGTTTGCGTGCTGTGCCAAAAATTGTACGGGTCGGGATCGGCAGGCAGGTCTGCTATGGCAGACAGCACGGCGTCAAACTGACGCGGGCGCAAATGCTCTTGTACGAGACTCGGCGCGGGAACGAGTTCCACATCCACCTTGACGCCGATCTTGGACCAATCATCTGCGAGTTGCTGTGCGATGCGCGCGCGCGTCGGGTCATCTGTATTCGTCAAAAGCGTGAACGCAAGTTGCTGTTCGCCGCGTTCGCGCACGCCGTCATTGTTTTTGTCCTGCCAACCGGCTTGATCCAAGATTTGGTTCGCGCGCTGCGGGTCGTACGGATATTTTTTCAGCGCCTCGTCATACGCCCAAGAATTTGGCAAAATAGGTCCTGCGCCGATGAGCCCTTGCCCCTGCAAGATGGTATCAATGATTTTTTGACGATCCATCCCATACAACAACGCTTGCCGCACCTGCTTGTCTTGAAACTGCGGCTTGCTGTTGTTGAAAAATACCAGTGTCATCCCGGCGATCTGCGCGCTTTGCAAATCCATTTTTTCCAAGCCGCGCGCTTGCGTCAACAATTCCGGCGTAATTTGCGAAACGCCTTCCACATCGCCGCGTTCGTACGCCGCCAGCGCGGCTTCGATTCCATCTTGATAAAATTTAAATTGGAGCGTGCCGAGATAGGGACGCTGTCCAAAATAACGCGGGTTCGGCGTCAGCGTCGCGCCTTCGCTCGTCAATTCTTCCAGGACAAACGGACCTGTGCCAATCGGTTGGTGTGAGAATTGTGCCGTAGGCAAGTCTGCCGCGCCCACATCTTGCAACAGATGCGACGGCAAAAGCCCGATGGTGGTGTAATCGAGAAATGGCGCATAGGGCTGCGACAATTGCATCCGAACTGTAAGTGGATTGATCGCCGTAACCGCGACGGTGCGCCACAACGCGGCGATGTCGCTCAACCCCGGATAATCAGACGATTGAATCGTCTGAATGGTGTAGAGGACATCGGCGGAACTGAATGGCGCGCCATCCGACCACGTGACGTCGCTTCGCAGCGTAAAGGTATAGACCAAGCCATCCGGCGAAATCTCCCAGCTGCGCGCCAAATCGGGCTTGATGACGCCGCGTTCGTCCGCGCGCGTGAGCCCGTTGAAAATCAGCGCCGAGAGATCGCGGTCAACGGAATTGGATTGATTAAAGAGGGGATTGACAATGTTCGGCGTGCCGGCAATCGCTTCGATATAGGTGCCGCCGTAATCGGCTTGAGCGACCGTGGAGAGACCGAATGCAAAATACGCGAGGAGCGTGCCGAGAAAAATTATGCCGAGGACAGCAATGAGTGCCTGCCAGCGGATATGAACCATAATGTATTAGTGCAATCGCGCGATAGTGCGATAGGAGATGCCAACGCTCACGCTATCGCACCAAACCACTATTGCACTATTGAAAGAACGTGGGAGCGAGCGCGCTGGCGAGCGAGAGCAAAAGAAAAATCGCCGAGAGCGCAATGGTGAGATTGTAGAGCGTAGCTTCCAAACCGCGCCGCTGATGTGCGACGGGACTGTCACTGCCGAACGCGCCCGAAAGACCTTCGCCTTTCATTTGTACGAGCAAAATAACGATCAGCGTGACCGAGATAATGATCTGGACGATATTGATAAAAGTGATCATTCAAGTTCCTTTACAAAGACATCCCCTCCAAGATGTGCCGTGTCGTCGCACAGTGTCACACGAAAAGCAACATGCGACGCCACGTCAGCGGAGGGGTTTGGTGAGACGAAATTATAACATGTGCAAGAACGCGCGCAAAATCTATTACACCACTTCGGCGGACACTGCTCCACGTTCAAAAACGTTGTTTATCTATTCTATTTCTGCTGCCCTTTCCATTTCATAAAGCGCTCTTGCCAAAGTTCTTAACGCGCGGCGGCGGGTACGATTGAACGTGCCTTCACCGATCTGCAACCAGCACATGATGTTGCGGTTCGGTTCACAGCAGAGATACGAGTCGCGCAAGATCAAGAACGGATGCCACGCACGATGCGGGGGCGTGTGTTTGTTGGGTTCGGGACCATCGGGCGCGAGTTCACCGAGCGCTTGGACAAGAACTTGGCTCAGTGCTTTGGCGCGTTCGAGAAAACCGGCGGACTCGCCGTCGCGCAAGCAGAGTTGTTTTTCTACGAGCGTAAGCGAGGTCAAGGGATGTTCTCCCAAATGGAGGAGATCAAAGAGGTGACGCAAGGCATCTTCGACCAGTGGCACCCAACTCTCTACATCGCCCAGTGCCACGGCGGCGGACGTGTTCTGATTTTTAGCGGCAGTGGGCGCGGCTCCGAGCTCCGAACGGAGAAACTCGACAAGGGCGTCGAAATCGGGAAAATTCTTTTCGCGCGGCTCGCCATTCATTTCGCGCAGAGAGAATTGCCAATTCGACGCGTTGCTGCGGAGAGACTCTGCCTTTGGCGCGCAGTGAAATAGAAACGCGCGGGGCAGTTCTGGCACGAGATTCAAAGTTGCGATCCCATCTAACATCTGCTCTCACTCCGATCAACGCTGCTGCGGACACTGCTCGACGTGCAAATACTGCTGGCATTCTTCCGCCGTCAGCGTGCGCGTAACGCGCGATTGTGCTAATGCGTACAAATCTTGAACGTTCGTGAGATAGATGTGCGTTCGGTCGCCGAACATGAGAGATGTGACGAGACGTTTGCCGTCGTCAGCAAAGGTCATTTGACTGACTGCGCTCCGAACGGCGGCAGGAAACGATAGGTTCATTAATCGCTCACCCGTTTTCGTATCCCATATTATTCCTGTTCCCTCACCTCCACCGGTCGCAAGGCGTGTACCATCCGGACTGAAGGCAAGCGCCCAAACGCTAGCCGTGTGCCCGGTGAGGTTGAATAGTTCTGCGCCCGTTTTGACGTCCCAGATTTTTACGATGCCCTCCAAGCTGCCTGTGGCAAGGCGCGTGCCGTCCGCGTTAAAGGCGATTCCCGTGACATTCGGATGACGCAACGTTACTAGCTCTTTGCCCGTTTCGGCATCCCAGACTTTGGCAGTGTCGTCGGCACTGGAGGTCGCCAGCATTTTCCCATCGCGACTATAACGAATCCAACGGACGCCGTCGCTATGTCCCGTTAACGTGAGCAATTCTTTGCCCATGTTCACATCCCATATCTTGACTGTGTTGTTTGGACCTTCGGTGGCGAGCCGCGTGCCATCAGGACTAAAATCAATTGTCGTGATGAGCCGCCCACTCCGCTTGGTCCCTTCTGGAAGTTTGAAGGTAAGCAGATCTTTGCCGGTGGTGACGTCGAAAATCGTCACCGTCAAATCGTCGTAATTGACCGTCGCCCCGCGCGTACAGTCTTTGCTAAAGGCAACTCCTCCTTGTAGTGAGAAGAGTGTCTGGCTGCTCGGTGGAAAGAGCGGCGACGGCTCCAGAAAAGATGTTTGGGCAGGAATTTGCCACGGCGGCGCTTGGTGAATCTCAACCGCAAGCGGATCGTAGGTGTACGAGGTTAAGTGGGTCGCATCTGGATTCAAGCAGTGCCAAACCCCCGGTACAGACATCAGCTCACGATTGCCCAGTGGAGTAATGTCCCAAAGTTTGATCGTTTTGTCGCGATTGCTGGTCGCAAGGTAGACACCGCACCATTCAAAAGGCGCCTCGGGCGGAGCTACGCAGCCGGGGCTAAGGGCAGCGCCAATATCACCCGAGCTGCCAATGGCAAAACTTGAGAATAATTCTCGCTTGGCAATGTCCCAAATGTACGCCTTTTCTTGTGATGCGACAAGATATTTTCCATCCGCCGTGAAACGCGCCGGACTCGTATCGCCCGAAGGTCCTGAAAAAGCTCCCACTTCCGCTCCCGTATTGGCGTCCCAGAGTTGAGGCGCACCGAACGTCGACGTTACGATATATTTTCCATCGGGACTAAAGGAGACGGCGTAACTCGTAAAGGTTGTCACCACCTTGAACAGCTCTTTACCAGTGGCAAGATCCCAGACCTTCGCGGTTTCGTCTTGCGCTGCCGTGGCGAGATGTTTCCCGTCCGGGCTGAATTCTACCCAGCTGACTGGCGCTTCGTGCAGCGTCGGCAGCGTCAATAATTCCGTGCCGGTTGCCGCATCCCAAATCTTGACAACGGCGTCATCGCTACCCGCAGCCAAGCGTTTGCCCACTTGATCGAACGCAACGGCAGCCACAGGACTTGGATTTCCTTGAAGTTCAAGCAGCGGGCGTTGAGTATTGACATCCCAAACCGTTACTTTGCCTGTGTTGTCACCTACTGCGAGGCGTCCATTCGGGCTGTAAGCAACAGAGTTCCAATCTTTCTCGCGTCCCGACACAGTCAACAATTCTTTGCCTGTCGCGATGTCCCACACTTTGACCTGCCCGTTATCTCCACCCGTCGCCAGATTCTTTCCGTCAGGACTGAATGCAAGCCCCCAAACCCAACTTGAGTTCGGATATAATGTCATTCGCAGACGCGAATTTTCTACGGCGCGATGCAGTGCTTCCGCCGCTTCTTTCGTCGTCGTTCCGTCCACCGCGTGCGTTGTCGTCACCGCTTGCATCGCGAGCAAAATGCTGCGCTCTGGATCTACCTCTAGGTTATTGATGGCGCTACCCGCGAGTTCTCGCGAAAGAGTAATGCGCTGTTGACGGATCGCTTCCTCGTTCGATTTTTGCGCGGCATCTGCGTTCGATACTGCAGTCGCCTCCGCGTGAACCGCTTGTTGTGCGCTTTGCTCGGCTTGCATTGCATTTCGATTCGACTGTTCGCTCAAGAACAAGGCGATAGCAGCTAGCGCAATCGCCAGCACAAACGCGCCTGCAAGAAAGATCGCGCGCTGACGCAGTCGCATGTTCGCAGCTTGTTCTTGTTCGACGCGCAAGGTTTCCGTTTTCAGCAACTGCTCCTTTGCCAACAACTCGCGCTGTCGCGCTTCCTCGCGTTCTCTTTCCTCTCGTTCCTCATTTTCAACCGACGCATCTAAAAAGGCGCGCTCGCCTTCGTTCAACGCGTTGGGATTCGCCTCCACGAATTCATTCGCCTGCGCCAAACGCGCGCCGCGATACAACGCGCCCGGATCGCGTTCCAACAATTCCCACTCGCGCGTCGCCTCGGTCAGTTGCCGATGCAATTTCAGTCCGTCGCGATTTTCATTCAGCCATTCGCGCAAGCGGTCCCATTCGCGGATCAATGCCTCGTGCGCGACTTCGGCAGAATCGGCGCTTGTGGTGATGAGCCGCGCGTCCGCCAATTTCGTCAGCACCGCGCGAACCTGATACGCGTCCTCGCCACGCGGAATGAGTTCGTTGAACGACGCGCGCCGCCGTGTGTCTTCTGTTCCCTCACCCAATTCCGTCAAGCGCAAGAAAATGCCGCGCGCGATATTTTGCTGTTCGGGTGTGAGTTGCTCAAAAGTCGTCTCGGCGGTTTGCGCGATAGCGCCGCGCACGCCGCCCGCGTCGTGATAACCTTTGAGCGTGAGCGTGTGTCCGCTGCGCCGCTTCCATGTTTCCAAAAGCGCGTGTGACAAAAGCGGCAGCGCGCCGGGTTCATCGCCCACATCGCGCAGCATCAAATCCACGAGACCCGGTTCAAATTCCCATGGCTGTCCGTCTTGCGCGGCGCGTTGCTTCGCAGGTTCCTCGATGGCGCGGCGCAATTCTTCCATCGTCATCGGTCCGATGTATTCTTGATGACGCGCCACCGCGTCGCGGAGTTCGGGATATTGCGCAAGATGTGCGTAAAAGTCCGCGCGAATTGTCAACACCAGCGTCACGAGTCCGTCCGCTTCATCCGAAAGCGCCGTCAACAGATTGTCCACAAATTGCTCGCGCTCCAATTCGTCATGACAGAGGGTAAAAAGTTCTTCGAATTGGTCAATGACGAGAAGCGAATGGCGAATAGCGAATGGCAGATGGCTAATGGCGGATTGCGCTTTGCCATCGGCTATCTGCAATCTGCTATCGGCTACTTGTCGCCGTAGAAACAAATACAAACTGCGCGGCTCGTGCGCGAGATCGTCCATCAGCGTCGCGGTGGCGGTCACCGATTCCACCTCGCGCGTGAGTTCAGTCGCTAATGCCATCAAGGGATGCGCGGTCGGCGTGATGACATGGATGCGCCAATTTTCATCCGTCATGCGCCGCAGTGCAGGAAGCATGCCCGCGCGCACGACCGACGATTTGCCGCTGCCCGACGCGCCGACGACGACGGCGAGAAACTTTGATTCGCGCAAACGAGCGACGAGTTTCGCAGTGAGCGCTTCGCGTCCGAAAAATAGATCGGCGTCGCGTTCGTCAAAATACTGCAAGCCCTTGAACGGCGGTTCGCCCGGCGCGGGTGGTTCGCCCTCGCCACGCCGCGCTTGAAGCGGCGGAAAGTCGGATGGTAAATCTTCAATCGTCAGCTGAATAATGTGAACGGGATAGCGCAAATCTTTGAGTTGATGTTCGCCCAAATCGTCGAGCCGCGTGCCGTGCGGCAAATCGTGTTCCACGAGATCGCGCGTCGTGCGCGACATCAACACCTGTCCGCCGTGTCCCGCCGCGCCGATGCGCGCCGCGCGGTGCACGTCCAAGCCAACGTAACCCGTGCGCGCGAGCATCGGTTCACCCGTGTGCAAGCCCATTCGCACGCGCAAGGTCGCGCCCTGGGGCCATTTGTGTGTGGCGAGCGCGCGCTGCGCGTCGGTAGCAAAGTTCGCCGCGTCCGCCGCGCGAAAGAATGCAAAAAAGAACGCATCGCCTTGCGTGTCCACTTCGTGTCCGTGATATTTTTCGGCAGTCTCGCGCAAGAGATCGCGCTGCTCGGCGAGCAAAGTGGCATATTCGTTGCCCAAGCGTTCGAGCAACTTGGTCGAGCCCTCGATGTCCGTGAAAAGAAAGGTGACGGTGCCGGAAGGTTGAAGCAAAATCGGCGGCACCGATGGCGCAATCGTTGCGGCTTTGCCGCCGCCCGCAAGCGTTTCGTACAGCGCGCGCGTGTCCGCCGACGGTTCAACGCCCACGTCCTCGCGCAAACGCTCGGCACAGCGCTCATAGTCCAGCGCGACTTGGGACATATTCCCTTGCGCGCCGTGCGCAATCATCAACGCGCGGTACGCGGGTTCGGGCGTCTGCCCCAGCGCGATCCATCGTTCCGCCCATTCCAGCACAGTGAGCCAGCGCTGCTCGGTAATTAGCATTTCCAGCAATTGCTGCATCTTGCCTTCGAACACCGCCTGCACGCGCTCGCGTTCCAGCGCCGCCCAATCGTCATAAAAACCGGGCAAGAGTTCACCGCGATAGAGCGCGACGGCGGACAACAGACCGGTGACATCGGAATCGCCTTTTGTTAGTTCGCTATCAGCCGTCGGTCGTCTGTCGTCAGCTGCTTTTTCTAACTGAGCCACATCAAGCCAATAGTCCGAGTTCGGGTTGAACGTAATCGCGAGTTCTTCGGCGAGCAAGGGTTCGGGGTCTGTGCCGTGCGGTGAGGTAATTGCTTTACGTACACGCCACAATGCGTGACGGAGGTTGCGGCGCGCGTTTTCGTCCGGCATTTCGGGAAAGAGGAGTCCCGCCAACTTTTCGCGGCGCTGTGCCGCGCC
Organism: Chloroflexota bacterium; assembly: GCA_004295045.1. Lineage (GTDB taxonomy): Bacteria > Chloroflexota > Anaerolineae > UBA4142 > SHND01 > SHND01. The sequence goes on from SHND01000039.1 coordinate 118,859, forward strand.
CGCGTTGAGGACGAGAAACGCAAATAGCGATTGCGCCGCGCGCGTGGGGATGACTGCGCGTTTGCCGCCCACACGTACGTCGAATTGACCGAGCAGCCAGATTTGGAGCGAAGGTTGTTCGCGCCGCAAATGTTCTTTTTGCCCCATATACCCTCCTTGCCGATTTATGCGAGGGAAAAAATAGAGAGGTGGACCACAGTATAACCGTTTAAATTCGCAATCTCAATACCTCAAGCGCGTTTATTTTTCGTCTCCACTTTGATTTGGCGAATGAAACGAAAAATAAATGTCGTTGTGCTTGAATAACCTCAGAAATTCGGAGTTGGGCAGGAAAATAAAGAGCCCTGTCCCTTTCCTCCGAACGAGGAGGTTAAAATGTCTCGTCAACGCTTGTTCACATTGTTGGTGGTGTTTGCGCTGATCGTCATTGCCGCACTCACAATCCGCGCCGGACTGGTAACGGCGGCGCTCGGCAACTCTATCGGGGCGCGCTTGATCGAAATGAATCAACGGGATCACCTCGGCAATCCCGACGTGCCGATTGTGGTTTATCCACGCTTGATCAATGACGAGCCCGCCCCGCAGCCACTTGATGGCAACGACGTACCACGCAAATAGCCGTTCGGGTCATGTCCCTGCAAAGAATAGGGTGTGGCGAGCAAGTCACTTGCCATTCCCTATTCTTTGTCCCTCTTTTTATTTCTGATTTTTTCGGATTGCCTCTATAATGTCGCTGCTATGCCGCAAGAAACCGCGTTGATCACCGGCGCTGCCGGCTTTATCGGCTCGCACCTCACCGAACGCCTCTTACAAGAAAATTACAACGTCCTCGGACTGGATTCTTTTACCGATTTTTACGCACGGGATGTCAAGGAAAATAATTTGCGCGCGGCGCGTCAGAATTCACGCTTTACCTTTGTCGAAGCGGATTTGCGGACTGCCGATTTGCGCGACCTTTTGACGCGTCACAACGTTAAATCTATTTTTCACCAAGCCGGGCAGGCGGGCGTGCGTCCGAGCTGGGGCAAAGACTTTGAGCCGTACGTCGAACGCAATATCTTGGCAACGCAAGCGCTGCTCGAAGCGGTGGCAACGCTGCCGCATCCCGCGCAAATCAAAAAATTTGTTTTTGCCGGTTCGTCTTCGGTGTACGGCGACGCGGAAAGATTTCCGACGAGCGAAGAAGATTTACCGCGTCCCCTTTCGCCATACGGCGTAACGAAACTTGCGGCGGAGCATTTGTGTTTTTTGTACGCAAAACAATTCGGCTTGCCCGTCGTCGCGCTGCGCTATTTCAGCGTCTATGGTCCGCGTCAGCGTCCCGATATGTGGATCAACATTTTTATTGATGCGATGCTGCGCGGCAAAACAATTCGCGTTTTTGGGAATGGCGAACAGACGCGCGAGTTGACATTTGTCAGCGATATTGTGAACGCGAATCTGCTTGCGTTAAACGCGCCCAACGGCGCGCCGCGCGTGTACAACATCGGCGGCGGCACGCGCTCGACGCTCAACGCGGTTTTAGAAATGCTCGGCGAAATTGCCGGCACACAGCCCCGGGTGGAATATCACGCGCGTGCTGCCGGAGATCACCTTCACGGCGCCGCCGATATTTCGCGCGCGCAACGCGATTTGGCGTACGCCCCGCGCGTCACGCTGGAAGAGGGCTTGCGAAAGCAGTACGCGTGGCAAAAAGCACAGCTCGCCAATCCCCAAGCGTAACCCTTCAACCTGAAACCTGTCATGACTTCTATCCGCTTTGATAACGTCAGCAAACGTTTTTTGCTCTATCACGAACGCACACGCTCGCTCCAAGATTTGTTTGTGCGCAAGTTCTCGCGCGTCAACGGGAACGGCAAAGACACCGCGTTGGAAGAATTTTGGGCGATGCGCGATGTATCGTTCGAGGTCGGGCAGGGCGAAATGGTCGGCTTGATCGGACCGAATGGCGCGGGAAAATCCACGCTGCTAAAATTGCTGGCGCGCATCATCGAACCGACGCGCGGCAAAGTGTACGTGAACGGGCGACTGAACGCGTTGATCGAATTGAACGCGGGCTTTCACCAAGAATTGAGCGGACGCGAAAATATTTTTCTCAGCGCGGCGTTGTTCGGATTGGGACGCGGCGAGATTCAGAAAAAATTCGATGAAATTGTCGCGTTCGGTGAATTGGAAAAATTCATTGATACGCCCATCAAACATTATTCGTCCGGGATGCAAATGCGTCTCGGCTTTGCTATCGCCACTGTGATCGAATCCGATGTGCTGTTGGTGGATGAGGTGATGGCGGTGGGTGACGCGAATTTTCAGCGCAAATGTTTCGAGCGCATCGCCGAAATTCGCGAGCGCGGCACAACGATCTTGTTCGTCTCGCATCATATGGCGGACATCGAACGCCAGTGTGATCGCGCCCTCTTGTTCATGCAAGGACGCTTGATCGCCGACGGCGTGCCGACGGAAACCGCGCAGCAATACAAGGAATTGACAAAGCGTCAGCGCACCGACACGCCGGACTTTTACAATGTCGAGTACGTCGAGTGGCAAGTGCCGGAGGAGATGTGTGTGGGTGAACGCGCGCCGTTCAACGTAACGCTCAAAAACAATTCGCGCGAAGTGTGGAATGGCGAACAGGGTTCGGGAACGCGTTTAGTGTCCGCCAGCTATCATTGGCTTGACCGTCACGGCAACATGCATCAGTTCATGGGACCGCGCAAAATTTTGCCGCGCAATCTCGCGCCCGGCGAATCCGTTTCGCTTACGAGTTATATCTTGCCGCCGAACACGCCCGGTATATTTTTACTCGAACTCGACGTTGCCGCCGAAGGCGCGGGCTGGTTCGGCGCGCACGGCAAGCCGGGTCCGCAAATCACTGTCCAAGTGTTACCGGCGCGCAATGCGCGTCACGCGAGCGATTTCGGAGAGAAAAGATTGGAGAGTAGAGAGTAGAGATTAACGCGGCGACGAACTGTGTCCCATCAATCTCTACGCTCTTTCAATTTTCGTGCGAGTACTTGTTATTGGAATTGACGGCGCGACGTTTCGCTTGATGCGCCCGTTGATGCAAAATGGCTATATGCCTTTTTTGTGCGAGGTCGAACAGCGCGGCGCGTTGGGGACGCTCGAAACGATTTATCCGCCGGTGACTGCGCCCGCGTGGTCGTCATTCATGACGGGAAAAAATCCCGGCAAGCACGGCGTCTACGAATTTTTGCATCGCAAACGCGGAACGCTCGAACAAATTCCCGTGAACGCGGGCATGCTCGGCAGCGAAACGCTTTGGGAAATGATGAGCAAAGCGGGCAAGCGCATGGTCGTCGTCAGCGTGCCGCTCTGTTATCCGCCTTTTCCGGTGAATGGTACGCTCATGTCGGACTTTCTCGCGCCAAAAGGGGCGCGCGATTTGTCGTACCCGCCCGAGCTGTTAAAAGAAGTCGAAGATAAATTCGGCGAATATCTTTTGTATCACAAACAGGTGTACACCAAAGACAACGTGGCGAATGTGCTCGCGGAATTGGAAGAACACACCGAATATCGCCAGCGCGTTGCGGAATATCTGCTCAAGCGCGATCCGTGGGATTTTGCGATGGTGTACTTTGAAGGCACGGACCGTTTGCAGCATGAATTGTGGCATGTGATTGATCCGACGAGTCCGATGCACGATGCGGAAGAAGCAAAACAATTCGCCGAGCGGACGCGCAACTATTATCGCGTGTTGGACAATGACGTACGCAAACTCGTCGCGCTCGCGCAAGCCCAAGACCCGGACACGCAAGTGATCTTGATGAGCGATCACGGCTTTGGCGCGATCCATAAATTTGTAAATTTCAATATCTGGCTATTACGCGAGGGATTTTTGAAACTCAAGCGCGACATTCCAACGCAAGTGAAACACGCGTTGTTTAATTTGGGTTTCACGCCGTCGCTCGGTTACAAGCTTTCGATGAATTTTGGTTTTGCGAATCTGCGTCTCTCGCAAGGGATGACGAATCGCAATCAAATTCTCGATTGGGTGCGGCGCGGTTTTCTTTCTTTCCGCAACGTGGATTGGTCACGCACGCGCGCGTTCTCCAGCGGCAACTATGGGCAAATTTTTGTGAATCTGCAAGGACGCGAACCATACGGCAGTGTGCCGCAAAGCGAATATCAAACCGTCGTCGAACAAATTGGCGCGCGTCTTTTGGAACTGCGCGATCCCAAAACGGGCGCGGCAGTGGTGTCGAAGGTGTACAAACAGTCCGATGTCTTTTGGGGCGAATTCATTGACGACGCGCCCGATGTCGTTTTTTCGCTCGCGGAAAATTACAAAGCGCTCGGCACGCTCGAATTCGCATCGCATCATGTTATCGAAAACGCGTTCGGCAATTCGGGCGATCACCGCATGGACGGTTTTGTCGGAATGCTCGGCACCGACATTAAACAAAATGTGAAAATCGAAAACGCGAACATCATGGATGTCACGCCGACGATTTTGTATTTGATGGGGCTCCCGATTCCGTCGGATTTGGACGGACATGTTTTGACCGCGCCGTTGCGCGATGAATTCGTCATGTCGCAAGAAATGATGCAAGGCGACGCGTTGGGGGCGCGCGATCAAATGATTCCCGATTACACCGAAGAAGAGTCGGAAGAGGTCAAAGAACGTTTGCGCGCGCTGGGGTATTTGGGATAAGCGCGGCATCAATATGATAAAAAAAGGATGCGGTGGAAATCACCGCATCCTTTTTTGTGCGAGATTTTTGTACGGACATTCATTGTGTCGGTATCAGGGTTTGTACCAGTATGCGCGAATGTCATCCCAATACATGACGCCGTCCTGCGTCATCTCGTCTTCGCAGTCGCCGTTTTTTTCATCGCCTACAAATAATTTTTCGATGCGAATCAATCCGAGAATCGGGTGCTCGCCGCGCAGTTGCGCGTCGGCGGACGCAGAATCATACATGGGGACGCTCCACTCTTGCCATGTCTGCGTGGCTGTATTTTGCTCACGCTTTTCCACGCGCACATCCCAGGCGTAGGTTTCCGGTCTGCCGATAAAGGTCACGCGGAATTGCGTCCACCGTCCCTGTCGGATGAGGCGCTCGCCATAATATTTTTTGGACGCTGCGCTTATCGCCTCCTGACTGGACCCCCTATGCTTGACAACAATGTTGATGAAATCTTTTCCAATCACATATCCGCGACATGTTGCAGCAGGTCTTGGCGATTGAATATATTCGCCGATAGCAATTTTAATTGCTTGATGTGGCGCGCGTCCGGCATTGGAACCGAAATCGCCGCGCACTTCGACATGCTGATACACTTTTTGAGTGCGCGCATTGATGCTGTAAATGACGGTGAACAAACAGCCATTGCACCAATACAACGGCGTATCGGACACGGGCGTTTGTTCGGGAACCGAGTCAAAGAACCACACACAGTTTGGGTCGTTGCCTGCATTTTGGCAATAATACAGGTTTGCTTTTTTCTTGAGCGGAGAGTGCACGCGTAAAGAGTTGATGCCTTCGATAGGAATCGGCGCGTCGGCGCCTTGAAAATTTTCGCGCCCTGATGGGGGCTTGGCTTCTTTGGCATCTTGCGTAGCTGCCGCGCGGCGGTCAATCGCGCGAATTAGTTTCGGATCTTGATTACTGTTACAGCTCGCATCGCCATATCCTTCCCCCTCGCAAATTCTCCAACCTTTTGGGTCATTGTCGGGAGAAAAACCGCAAGCAGGGACTTGGGTCGGACTATGCTCCGGTGTGCCGTCGGGAGTTACCCTTTTGGGAACCGGAGAACAATCCTGTGTTGAAGTCACTGCCGCAGTGGCTTCAAAACCGGAAACGCTGTTTGCAATAATCGGTGTACCGGTGCCAATGGGTTCCGGTGTGAGCGCCGACCGTATTTTTTTAGGATGAGGAACTGGCGCGTTCGTACTGGCGAGAGCAATGCCAACGCCAACAAAAACAAATATCAACGTCACAAACGAGCCGAATAAGAGGGAAACGAATCGTTTCCTCATAGCATTCTTATAGCGATTTTTCATATCAAAAGCAAGTTTTTGCAGAACTTGTGGGCTGTGTTAAAGTTGATTCCATTCTTCAAATCAAAGATCAAAGCGGCGCGGAAAAACTTTCGCTGTCCGTGCTTCACTGACAAGGAATAATCCAAACCAAAAATATGAACCGACGAGTTCTAGTCATCGGTCTTGACGGCGCGACGTGGGATGTTTTGAATCCCCTGATGCGCAACGGCAAGCTGCCGAATCTGAAAAAATTATTGGACAAGAGCGCGCAGGGCGTGTTGATGTCTTCGATTCCGCCCGTGACCGCCGCGGCGTGGACGTGTTTTTCGACCGGAAAAAATCCGGGCAAACATGGGCTGGTGGACTTTATTTATTTCCCTAATCACGGTTATCGCGTCACGATTGCAAATAGCACAACGCGCCGCGCCGCGACGATTTGGAATTTATTGAGCGAACGCGAGCTGCGCGTCGGCGTGGTGAACGTGCCAATGACCTATCCGCCCGAGCAAGTGAACGGCGTGATGGTGACTGACCTCATGACGCCAAACGCGCAGGTGCAATACACTTATCCGCCCGAACTCAAACAAGAGTTGTTGGAAAGGGTTGGACCGTTTGTTATTACCCCGGGCGAAGGTGAAAATCCGAGCGAGCCCTTAACCTATTTGGATAAAGTGCGCGCCGATGTAAAAGCGTCAGCGGATTACGCGTTGTATCTTTTGAAAAAGGAACCGTACACCTTTTTCATGTACGTCTTTGGCATCACCGATATTTTGCAGCATCAATTTTGGTATTTGCTGGAAGCCGATCCGAAAAATTTGAACGAAAGCGATCGCACGCTCCGCGATAAAGTGCTTGCCGTTTTTCAACAGGTGGATGACGGCGTGGGCGAAATGCTAAAGCACGCGGACGAAAACACCACCATCGTTCTCATGTCCGATCACGGTTTTGGACCGATGAAAGGTTTTCTCCACGTCAACAATTTTTTGCTGGAACGCGGCTATCTCGTTTTGAAACGCGGCGCGCTCAGTACGCTCAAACGCGCCATGTTCCGCGCGGGCATCACGCCGCAAAACGTGCATCTCACCCTCAAGGCATTGAAACTCGACCTACGCCGCAAATTCAATCGCGGGCGCGCGTACGGCACACTGCGAAGATTCTTTTTATCTTTTGATGATGTGGATTGGACGCGCACGCGCGCCTTTGCCCTGGGGCACATCGGACAAATTTACATCAACCTTCAAGGACGCCAGCCCAGCGGTATCGTGGCGCCGGGCTCCGCGTACGAAAAACTGCGCGATGAAATTCGCAGCGAATTATTGAAACTGAAACATCCTGACACCGGCGAACAACTGATCGCGCGGGTGCTCAATCGCGAAGAGATTTATCACGGCGATTTGTTGGACAACACCCCCGACCTTTTGTTACTGCCCGCCGATTTCAAATATGTAGCTTTCGGCGAATCGGAATTCGCGTCAAACAAAATCGTCGGTCCCACGCTCGGACACACCGGGCATCATCGCCTCGAAGGCATCGGCGCGCTGAGCGGCGGAAATATTCAAGCCGGCGCGAAAATTGAAAACGCTTCACTCATTGATCTCGCGCCGACGATTTTGTATGCGCTCGGTCTGCCCATTCCGCCGGACATGGACGGACGCGCTCTTACCGAAGCGTTCACACCCGAATTTGTCAATCAGACGGCGTTACAGTACGATACGGCGGATGCAGTGCGCACCGATTATGGCGGCACGTATTCGGAGGATGAAGAAGAGCAGGTGATTCAACGGCTCGCGGATTTGGGATATGTTTCGTGAGGACAACGGACGACCGACAACCGACGACCAAAGGGTTGTCTGTCTTTTGCGGTCTGCTGTCTGCTTTTTGGCGTTACTTGTTTTGATTGGCTGTGCGACGTCAACGCCCGCGCCGACGACAGCGCCAGTTGCCACGCCGACGATTGAGCAAACGGAAGCGTTACCGGAAAGAGCGCTGCCGCACGTTCCCGAAGGATTTCGTATTACAGTCGCGCAGGAGAATCTCGAATTACCGACGACGATTGCCACCGACGGCAAACATTTTTACGTGACCGAATTTCAATCGGGACGCGTCAAGCGGTTGACCGATACAAATGGCGACGGCGTGTTTGACGAGGTAAAAATTTTTGCGGAAGGATTTCGTTTTCCGCGCGGCATCGCCATCGAAACCAAGACGGGCGACATTTTTATTTCGAGTTTGGGGCAAGTCAATCGTTTACGCGACTCGAACGGCGATGGCGTTGCGGACACAAACGATGTTATTCTCGACAAGCTCTTTTATGTAGATGCATCGCACGCCAACAACAGTATCGCGTTCGGACCGGACGGAAAATTGTATGTGACGATTGGGCATCCGCGCGAGACCCAAATCGAAATACGCGGCAAGCGCGTTTTCTTCAAAGGCAAGCGCGTCCCTGAAGCGGCGGGAACGATCATGCGCGCGAATTCGGATGGCAGTGACTTGGAAATTTATGCGCGCGGATTTCGCAATCCATTTGATTTATTTTTCGCGTCGGACGGAACGTTGTATGCCACCGACAATGGCGAAGACAAAAAAACGGGCAAACCCGAAGGCGATGAATTGAATTTGATTGTGCAAGGCGGCGATTACGGTTTCCCGTTTTTTCTTGGCGAGCCGCCGCTCGATTCCGGCACGCTCGGTCCGCTAATCGAGTTTCAGCAAGCGAGTTCGCCCGACGGTTTGGTCATGTATGAAGCGGATCAATTTCCAGAAGAATATCGCGGCAATATTTTTCTTGCGCTCTTTTCCGACCCACGCAAAGTGATTCGGGCATGGCGCGATGAAAATGGAAAATGGCAGTACCAAGATTTTGTGACGCAGATGAATCGCCCGATTGATCTCACCGTTGGCGCCGATGGCGCGCTCTATATCGCCGATATGAATTCCGGTGAGGGACGCAACACGGCTGATCCCAACAATCCAGCTGTGATTTATCGCGTCGAGTACGTAGGAAAGTAACATGAGTCGCATTCGATTACTTGTCGGTCTCGGCATCTCACTCGTTCTGCTCTATTTCACCTTTCGCGGGTTGGATTGGGCAGCAGTGGGACAAGCGTTGCGCGGCGCGAATTATTTTTACATCGCGCTGGCATCATTGGTGATTCTCGCCGCGTTCGCCGTGCGCGCCATGCGTTGGAGTTGGTTGCTGCGACCGGTGCGTTACCTGCCGTGGCGCGGTTTATTCTCGGTGGTGTTAATCGGATTTTTTGGAAATTACGTCCTGCCCGCGAAAACGGGGGAACTCGTGCGCGCGTACGTATTGGGCAAACGCGAAAGCTTGAGCAAAAGCGCGATCCTCGGCAGCATCGCCGTCGAGAAAACGATGGACACCTTGATCCTCTTTGGCATTCTCTTGGCAACGCTGTGGACGGTGCGCCTGCCCGAAGACATTTCCAATTTTGAAAAACTCGCCGCGGTTTTTCTGGCTGTCGTCCTCGGTGGAATGTTGGTTCTTGCCGCGCGCGGCCGTCACGTTTCCAATCTGATTATTCGCGTTCTGCAATTTGTTTTTCCGTGGTGGAAAGAACGCGTCGCGCGCATCACCCACTCGTTCGTGGATGGCTTGAGCGTGTTGTATCACGGTTCGAGCATCGCGATGGTGTTGGTGTTTTCGCTTGTCATCTGGTTGATGACGACGTTGAACTTTTGGTTGATCGGGCAAGCGCTCGGTCTGCAAATTCCATTGTACGGCTATGTCATCATTGTTGCCGTGACGAATATGGCGAGTTTTGTCCCCTCCGCGCCGGGACGTTTCGGCACGCTCGAAGCGCTAAGTGTCCTCGTTCTGGCGCTGTTCGGCGTGGATAAAAATACCGCCGTGTTGTTTCCGATCCTGCTGCGCGTCGCGCAGCTCGTACCGATTTTGCTCGGCTATATTTTCCTCAACCGCGAAGGCGTGAAAATTCTCGATGTGCAAAAAGCGACAAAAGAGACGACGACTGCATCGGCGGCGCCATAATCCAATTTGATATTGATTCGTTTCCGCTGCCTGGAGTACGACGCGTTGGCGCCGCCGCAAAGGGGCGAATAAGAACAATCGAAGATTCCGCGCCTCTCGCTTGCTATTATCCTCTCCACTCTGCTTGATGGTTTCCCTTTCACATTTATAATTTGTACCCACAATGACCTCCGTATTGTCATCGCGCGCCCGTGACGCGGTCCTCGTTACAATCTTGGCGCTGCTCGCCCTCTTCGTTTTTTTTCAAAATAATCCTTTTACCCGTGCGCTTTCGCCCGACTTGAGCATGATGATGTACACGGGGCAAGAGATCGTGCGCGGACATCCGCCGTACAAATATGCGATGATCGTCAAGACGCCGTTGACGCCGCTGCTCGCCGCGTCTGCGCTGCTCGTTGCGCGTCCATTTGGTGTTGATGATGTCATCGCAATTCGCTTGTGGTTTCTCGCGTTGGCGGTGGCTGCGGTGGCGCTGATGTATTTATTTGCGCGCGATGCCTTTCATTCGCGCGCGATGGGATGGTTCAGCGCGCTGACGCTGCTGAGTTTCAGTTTTCTCGGCGCGCGCGCCGCTTCGGGACCCGAACCCAAGCTTGTTGTGTTGGTGCTCGGCATTGCAACCTGTTGGGCAATTCAGCGCCGCGCGGCGTGGTGGGCGGGCATTTGTGCCGCGCTTGCCTTTCTCGCATGGCAAATCGCGGGCATCTATCTCATCGTCGCGCTCGCGGCATTTTGGCTCGGCGCAGAACCAAAGGCACGGTGGAAGCAATCGGGGCGCGTGCTTGCCGGATTTTTTCTCGCACTTGTGCCGTTCGTGTTGTATCTCGCCGTGACGGGCGCGTGGTATGACGCGTGGGCGCAAACAATTCTCGGCAATTTCAATTTTTTGCGCGGGGAAAGTGCGGGCGCGGGCGGTGGCATCGTCACACGCGTCACGGGGAATATTGAAAAATTTGCGACCGCCAGCTGGCGTTGTCTCGCCAGCGAACGCGGACTCTTGCTCGTGGGACTGGTTGGCGCGGTCGGTTTGACCATCGAGGCAGTGCGACCTCTGCGCCGCGCGACCTTGCAAAAGGCATCATGGGGCGTTCTCGCAATGATTGCCGGCGCGTTAGGGTTTGGACTCTTTGCGGCAATTGATTTTCAAAATTGTCCCGACCTCTTGCCTTTTTTGAGCGTTTTGGCGCTCGGCTGCGGCTGGCTCATTCTGCGCGTCATCGAATTTCTCGCGCGAGTGATTTCGCGGGCATTTCCCCAAGTGACCTCATGGATCGTGCCAAGTTTGCTGGGAATTGCTTCTGTTGCACTGTTGGCGTATGGTACAAGCGATTCGTTTTTTACCAATTCGGTTGGACGTCTCCGCAGTGCGCAAGAAAATATTGTCGCGCGCGTGGAACAGGAACTTGCGAAAGGTGACACCATACAGCAGTTCGGCGACGCGGTCGTCTTGGTTTTGACACAGCGCACGAACGCAACGCCCGTTTTGCATCTTGGTCCCAAACAGCATCAAGGCATTTTCTTTATGTACGAAAATGGTTTGGATGGTTATCTCGCGGCATTGGAGGCGCAGAAACCGCGCGTGATTACTTTGAGCCGCCGCAAAGATGAAGCATGGGCGCAAAAATTGTACGCCTGGATTCAAGCCAACTACCATCTGGTCGAATCGTTCGATGAGACCGAAGGCGGTACTGTGAATGTGATTGATGTTTATGTGCGCAATGATGAATCGCCGTAACCGGGCGTGGCTAATCTATCCCATCATCCTGCTTGGCGCGGCGCTGCGTTTTTTCCGGCTGGGCTATTTCAGTTTGTGGGACGGCGAAATTTTCACGCTCTTTATTTCGCAAAAAGAGCTAACGCAGATTCTGCCCGCGCTGCGCGATTTTGGCGCGCATCCGCCGATGTGGTTTTTCATCACCCGCGCGTTCGACGCGTTTGGTTGGAATGAATGGATGCTGCGCGCGCCCGCCGCGCTCGCCGGAATTTTCGCCATTCCCGCGATCTATATCGCGGGCAAACGCGGCGCGAACACCACGACGGGTTTGATCGCCGCGCTCTTGCTTGCGTGCGCGCCGCTCGCTGTGTTGTATTCGCAAGTGGGACGCATGTATTCGATTGTCATTCCCCTCGCCGCGTTGTTGATCTATGCGTCGCAGCGCGCCGTGATGACTCGAGCATGGCGTTGGTGGCTCGCGCTGGCGTTCATCAGCGCGCTGCTGCTCTATAACCATTATCTCGCGTTGATTGCCGTGGGCAGCGCGTACTTGATGATAGGAATCGTTTTGTTGGCACAGAGTTGGCGCGCAGTGAATGGACTGCGCGTGCGTCCGCTGTTCGCCGATTTTTTCAAACGCTCGGCGCGTCTGTGGGTTAGCGTGGGCGTCTTTATCCTCTTTATCCTGCCGCTCATTCCCTTTATGTTGAAAAATTTTTTCCAGCGGCAGCTCGGGCGTGAAGCAGCCAGCAACTTTAATGCGGTGACGGTCAACCTAGAATTTTTGCGCGCGCTCTTTCTCGACCTCGCAGGCAACGAGTGGCTGCTGCTGTTAAGCGGCGCGCTGATTCTCGCGGGACTGCTCTTGTCACTGCGCCGACGCGATTTCCGTTCGCTGCTGCTTGCCGTGACATGGTTCGGCGCGGTCTTTCTTGTCGTCACAATCATTCATCCCCGTCGTTTTCCGTCGCGCTATGTGTTGTATCTCGTGCCCGTTTATATTTTATTGACCGCGCACGGCATTGTGCTGTTGAGCGAATGGGCAAGCCGCGTGCTGGCGCGCATCGCCCCGCGCCTCATAGCAAAACAAACCGCAGCTGTGCTGGCGCTGTTGTTCACCGCGCTTTTTATTATTCTCGCCGCGCGCGAACTTGTCGGCATGTATCGCGGCACGCAAGAGGTTTCGCGCGGTGAACGAACCACTGCGCTGTTGTTGAATGGCGGTTGGCGCGAGTTGTCGAATTACTTGAATGAAAATGTCGCGCCCGGCGACGTGATTGTGTACGCCGGGGATGGCGCGCTGCGCCCGCCGCGTTTCATCGCGCCGTACGTTTCGTCCGCTTATCAGACGCGCGCCCACGCTCTCGCGGCAGAATCACAGCAGCCGCGCAATATTTGGTGGGTCGGCGTGAATTTGCGCGCGGACGATATCGTCAATCCGACCAACACGAAGGTCGCGCCACTGCTTTCGTTCGGCGATACGTCCATCGCGCGCGCAGTACGACCGGTTGAATGGCAAGCGATGCCTCTGCCGATACATTTGGAGGATTGGCAAGTTCAGGTTGAACCCGACAAACCCGGACTCACGCTGGGCGAAACTGCGGAAGGCAGCAATCCGCCAATTTGGCATTTCGACTTGACCACGCCCGTGAACGCGCGGCTACAGAGTGAACTGCTGCCGGTGACGCCGGGACAATTATTCCGCGCCAGCATAAAAGTGCGCGGTGTGAGCGAAGGATTCTATGATTTTTCGCCGGGCTTGAATTTTCAATTTTTCGACGCGCAGCAGAATCGAATCACGGACAATGGCGCACAAACTTTGCTCCCGCGCGATGAGCAAGGTTGGCAAACCCTCGTTTTGGATGGCGTGGTCCCGCGCGGCGCGGTCCGTGCGCGGCTCGTCATCGAATTGGACGATTATTCGTTCACGTATGCGCCGAATGTCGAGTTGTCAGAGATACAGTGGTTGTTGGAAAATGTTGCCGCCCCATGAACGCAGCACAAATCGAATCTTGGCATTCGCGCACTTGTGGTAAAATGCAAAATCGTTTATCGAGTCTTCATGAGTGCAAGAAATTCCCTCAAGGTCGCGTCCGAAACATTTCCGACGGATACTCCATTCTTTCCCGCGTTATGGCATTGGCTTACGACAACCAAATATGGGTCGTATGCGCTCGACGTCTTGTGCATGCTGCTGCTCGCGCTCATTGCGGGCGAATACGCGCTGAATTATGACATCACGCTTCAGGCGATCCCACACGACACGACGTACCACATTTACGCCGCGCAGCAAATCTTGGATGGACACGCCATTTATCGCGATGTTGCGATCATCAAAGCGCCGTTAGCAGATTTCGCAACCGCCTTTGCCCTCGTCGCTGCGCGTATAATCGGCATTTCCGACATCATGGGCACGCGGCTCATGTCGCTGCTCGTTGCGATGGCGACCACGAGCGTGACCTATTTGGCGGGACATGTGTTGTTCCGTTCGCGCGCGGTGGGCTTGCTGGCGGGGCTGTTGATGGCGGGTTGGGATTTTTATGGACTGCGCGCAATCACCGGACCCGAACCCAAAGCATTTCTCATTCTCTTTGGCATGTTGGCGTTCATTGGCATTGCGCGCCGCCGTTGGGTGTTTGCCGGAATCTGCGCCGCGTTAGCAACCCTTTCATGGCAGCCCGGACTGATGGTCGCAGCTATCGCGTGCGCGGCCGCGCTGCTTGCGCCTTGGCTTGATACGCCAAATTCAAGCTTTCGAGATGTTTGGCGTCAGGGAATCAAATCCCTATTGCGTGTACTCGGCGGGATTGCGCTGCCATTCGCGCTCGTCATTATTTATCTCGGCTTGAATAACGCGCTCATTCCGGCATGGAACGCGACCATTGGCGCGAACGTCGTTCATTTCGCCAATACCCAAGCGAGCACGCCGCTGCCGCAGCTTGTGCGCGCAAATTTCGCTGATATTCTCGCGGACGGCGGACAATATTGTTTTTCGCCTTTGGAACATCAGCTCATCTATGCAAGCATCCTAGGATTTGGCGGAATTCTGATCGCGCAGTTCGTCAACGCGCGGCGCTCGAAACGCGCGTTACTCAATCTGGACCAGACTCCGCTCATTTTGTACACCATCGGTTTTGTTGGCTTTTCGTTTGTGGATTTTGATTTTTGCCCCGATTTGTTTCCGCTCCTGCCGGTAATGGCATTGAGCGTTGGCTGGGGCATTTGGATGCTCGCGCACGCGGCGGGGAGATTTGCGGAACGGAGGATGCATTTCGCGCACGCGTCCACCCTTTCCGCTATCTTGATTGCCGCAGCCGCACTTTGGATCGTCGCCGTCTATTTGTTAGATGTGCGCGCCTACACGGTGCGCGGGATGAACTTTCAAGACCAAATGGACGTCGTAGAGGTAGCGAAAACCTATCTCAAACCGGGTGATCGGGTGTTGACTTTTGGCAACGCCATCGTGCTCGTTGAATTGCATTTGCCGAACGCAGTAAAAATTGTACATCTCGGTTCGAAATCGGGCTTGGGCGTTCTGGCGTCCGAGCCGGGCGGCATGGATGGCATGCTCGCAGCGCTGGATCGCAATCCACCAAAACTCATCACGCTCGCGCGCGAAAATTTTCCCGAATTTTCCAAACCATTTTACGATTGGTTGGCACAACACTATGATCCGGTCGAAGAATTTCCGCGCGCGAATATGCGCTTTTTCCTGAAAAGACAATAACATGAAACGCCTCATTCCTTTCACCATTCTACTCATCGGAATTCTTGCCCTCACCTGGAGCGCCGCGCCAAACGAATCAGATGCCGCGCCCGAATGGCAAAGCTATGCGCCGCCGTTATGGATTCTTGGACCGATTCAGGGCGCGGACGGCACCGAAAAAAATGTCTTGACGAATCTCGACAAGATGGAAGAGTACGGCATTCCGATCACCGCATTCCATTTTGATTCGCCCGATTGGCAAACGTGTACCGGGAATTTGCAATTTCGTTACAGCGATACCGTGCTGGATCGAATGCGCGCCAAAAATATTCGCGGCCTTTTTTGGGTGGTCCCCCTCATTGGGCTCGAATGTCCCGAATACCAAGTTGCTCTGGCAAACAACTATTTCGTCAAGGACGAAAAGGGACAGGCAGTTGTTACCAACAATTTTGTAGGTCACGGCAGCTGGATTGATTTCGAGAATCCGGATGCAGTCGCGTATTGGCATTCCCTCTTGGATAATTTGCGCGCCCGCGTCGGGGATGTATTGGGCGGTTTCTACACCGACAGTGTTCGTCCGGACAAGCGCGATCAAGTGATTGCATATGGCGAAGCGTACGCGCTCGACCTGCTCAACTATACGCGCGCGCACGTGTCGGACGGCGATGTTGTGTTCAAACGCTACGGGGTCAACACGCCCGGCGATGCATGGTTGCGTCAATACGCGCATGTTGCATATGTCAACGATCTCGCAACCGATTTCAGCGGGATGAAGACCGGCATCGAGCGTGTGTTTGCCACTTCATTGCTCATGCCCATGCCGTACAATGAATTTTCGGGCTTTCACAAAACCGCGCCCGATTCGGAAACGTACATTCGGCGGATGCACTGGGGCGCGTTTCAACCCTTGATGGAAAATGTGCCGCTCACCAAACAGCCGTGGAGTCCGAGTTACTCGCCTCAGGTAATGCGCGCGTATCGGTATTACGCCACGCTGCACGCGGAGCTCGCGCCATATCTGCACAGTTACGACCAAGCGGCGTCGGAAACCAAGACGCCCATTTTTCGCTCTACCAATTCCTCGAGTTATCAAGCACAACTGGGCAACGAATTTTTTGTAAAATATGTCACCGAATATGCCGACTCGGTTCCAATCAAACTCCCGCCGGGCAAGTGGATCAATTATTGGGACGAATCGCAAGTGATCAAAGGTCCGCGTATTCTCTCTTTATCGGTACCATGGGGGCGAGAACCGATCTTTATCGCGCGCGGCGCAATTATTCCAATGTACGTAAAGAGCGCTCTGACAAAACATGGAACCAATCAATCCGCCGGCGCGCTGACGGTCAATGTGTACCCGACGAAACACTCGACCTTTCGCTATCATGACATCACCAACGGCTGGCTCACGCTGGATGTGACAAAGAAAAACAAGCGCTTTGCGCTCTGCACGCTTGATGCTGTTCCATCCGAACCAATCATTTGGCGACTCGGCTCGGTCAAGAAAAAGCCAACTAGCGTCACAGCAGAGAATGGCGCAGTGGGCGTCAACACGGCATGGGGCAGCGCGCTGCCCGAATTAAGCAGTGACGCGGCGGTTGGCGGTTCCACCGGCGGCTGGTACTATGACGCGAACGCAAAGCGCCTGATAGTTAAAATCTCGACACTCGGCACCAACTGTCCCGCGCCCTAAACTTGCACGTACACATGAACGTTTCTTTACGCGCTCAGCATAGCGCCGTCACAACACTGCGCGCAATAACGACATCTCGATTCCTCATCCTCGTCCCGCCCCTTGTCCTTGCATGCGCTGCGCTCATTGTGGCTTGGCAGTACGATCCACTGCATCGCCCTCTGACCGAAGACCCGGGCATCTTTGCGTATCTCTCCCAATTAGTCGCGTTCGGGCTGGCGCCGCACAAGTACGCTTTTAACGAACAAGCGTCGCTCACCTTTCTGATTGGCGGCGCGGCGATGCGTCTCGGCGACCTCTTTGGACTGCACCCAATTCTCTCGTTTCGCTTTGCGGCAATTCTGAATTTTGTCGCAATTGCACTCTTGACCTATTTCGTCACCTATGGCTTTACGCGTTCGCAGGGCATGGGATTTGTCGCCGGCGCAATCTTGATTGGCTTTGAAGGGTTGGGAATGCGCGCCGCGACGACGCTTGAACCCAAAGCGGTCATGTTGGTGTTCGGACTCGCCGCGCTCGTTGCGTTGCAGAAACGCAAATGGGGTTTCGCGGGCGCGTGCGCCGCCGCTGCCGGACTGGCTTGGCAAATCGCGTGGGGCTATCTCGTCGTCGTCCTGTTGCTGGTGTTCATTCAAGGAGGCGCGAATTGGAAGGAGCGCACGCGCGCCACGCTTGGCGCCATTGCATTTGCTTTTGGCGTCATGGCGCTTTATGCCGCATACTTTGTCGCGCAAAATGCATTCAACGAAATGTTGGCGCAAACATTTCTCGCGCCCCTGCTCATGCACTCTGCCAACAAAACTTTTTTCGCCGTTCGGCTCGCCCATCTGAAAAATACATTTCTCCTCGGTTATGGCTCTCACGCCATCTTTGGCATCCTCGGTGTGAGTGGATTACTCATTTGGCTCGCCGTTCAGCTGCGTCTTTGGGAGCCGCGACAGCTTCTTGCGCGCGCGCGCTTTTATTTTTTTCAAAACCATCGCACCGCCGGTACGCTTCTTGTAAGCTGCGGCTTTGTCTTCTATTCGTTTCTCGATTTTCAAAATTATCCCGATTGGTTTCCGCTTTTGCCGTACATTGCGCTCTTTGCGGCGTGGCTGCTGTGCAAAAGTTGCGCGACAGCGTTACGTTTTCTCAAAGCATCTCCTTCAACACAGCGCGCGGTGTATTTTGGTTTCGCGTGCATTCTGCTTGTCTTCAGCGCCGCTCACGCCTTTTTCCCGAAAACATTACCGGGTCGTCAGCAGGGAATCACTTGGCAAATGCAGCAGGACGCCGCCGATCAAGTGAATGCGCTATTGCCGCCAGACGCCAAGGTGTGGCTCATTGGCAAAGCCGAACTCCTCTTTTTTATGCAGCGGCAGAATCTCAACAAATATATTTATCTTATCGGCAATGTGGACGCCGCGATCGATTATTTCGAACCGAACGGTTTCAAAGGAATGGTCGCGCGCGCGCTGGAACAAAAACCTGCGCTCTTGGCGCTCGCGCGTCTTCAGCCGCGCAAATTCGCCAGCCGCGCGAACCTTGAGCTCATCAATCATGTTCCTGATAACTGGACCGGGCTGCACGCTTGTCGGGCGCTCGGCAGTGGCAAGTTTTTCGTCGCGCCCGACCAAGCCGATGCACTCTTGGCTTCGAACCGTTCAAGCTGCCTCCGCCGCTAGAAACTTTTTCCATGTCACGCGTTCTCATCATCACCGGCATGCATCGTTCCGGCACCTCGCTCGTGGCAAGTCTGTTTGAGCGCGCGGGGATTCATTTGGGCGCGCACCTCGCCGCGCCCGGAGCGGACAATCCCTTTGGCTATTTTGAAGATATCGAATTTGTGAACTTTCACGAGGATGCGCTGCACGCGCGGAGCCAAAATATGCTCGTCCCGCGCGATTTTGTGCTGACACCCAATGCGGCGGAGGAACAGCGCGCGCGCGAACTGATTGCTGCCCGCGCGTCACACGAACTATGGGGCTGGAAGGATCCGCGCACCAGTCTGCTGCTCGAATTTTGGAACGCGCTTGTGCCCGACGCGCGTTTTCTTTTCGTCTATCGTCATCCCTTTGACGTGATTCTTTCGCTCGCGCGGCGCGACGAAGTGATCGGTTTCGATTTTTTCAATGCGCTCGACGCGTGGTGCGCTTACAACGAACCCATTTTGAAATTCGCGCGCGCACATCCTGACACAGCCCTGCTGTGCAATACGTACGCGCTGCTGGAACAGATTGAACTGTTCCAGCGCGCACTCGCGCAAAAATTTTCACTCACGCTGGAATTGAACGCCCAAGTGCGCGATGAACTTTTTCGCGCCGAACATTTACGCCGCACTGCGCACAGCCCCGAATCCGACGCGCTGCTAAAACAAATTCATCCCGATGCCTCCGCGTTGTATGACGAGTTACAAACGAATGCGGCACTGCGCGCGACGGAAATAATTCAAAATGCGTCTCCCGAAATGTCCGCGCTCGTGCAGTTTGCCGTGCGCTTGCCCGCACCCCTCAGCAAAGCGAACCAACGCGCGTTACTCATTGCGCTGGTCGCGCTGACGGACCCTGCGCTCTTCGAAAATTTTGCGCGAAACCACATCGCGCGCACGAACGAACTCGAGAACCAACGCCGCGCGTGGGAACAAACGGCGCAGGAACGCGCGCAAGTGATTCAAGCTCAAACCACGTGGGCAACCCCGCGCTTGAACGATTTACAACAGCTCGAATCCCAGCCCATCGTCCGCGCGCTCACTCGCTTGGGAGTGCTGCCGCGTCCCGCGACTGAAAAATAACTGTAATGTCTGCGCTCGTCTCAATCATCATTCCTTGTTACAACCAGGCGCGTTTTCTCAGCGACGCATTGGACAGCGCGCTCGCGCAAGAGTATGATGCGCTCGAAATCATTGTCGTCAACGACGGTTCGACCGATGATTTTGAAACGCGCAGCGCGCCGTATCAAAACGATGCGCGCGTAAAAATTATCAATCAAGAAAATCGCGGACTGCCCGCCGCGCGTAATCGCGGCATCCGTGAATCGCGCGGCGAATATCTCAAATTTCTCGACGCCGATGATTGGCTTGTGCCGACCGCCATCGCAAAACAGGTTGCCGCGTTTCATGCAAATCCCACGTTGGGGCTCGTCTATTGCGATCTCGTGCGCGTGAACGCGCGAGGCGAACAAATTGACGATTATGCAGTGGCGAACGCGCGGCGGATTTTGAACGGCAACATTTTGCCTTCGTTGATCGTCGGCGGCTATTTCACACCGCACACCGTTCTCGTGCGGCGTACGATTCTTGAGCAGGTGGGTTTATTCAACGAAGCGCTGAACAGCGAAGATACCGAGTTGTGGATGCGAATCATGTGCGAAGGATATGCGGCGTATTTCGTCCCGGAAAAACTGGCATACTATCGTCTGCACGGCGCGAATAGTAGTTTGGACCCACTCGTCATGCGCGCCGCCCAACAGCGCGTCCTTGATCTCATCACCACGCGTTATCCGCACCGCGTCGCGGCGGCGTTAGATGAATTGATCGCGGAACAGCGGCGCGTGGACCGCGACAGCGCGTGGGCGCACGAGACGATTGCCGCTCAGCAAATGCAAATTGATTCCTTGCAGCGCGCGCTCGATACGCGCGGCGTTCGCCTTGTGCGCGCGCTGGAAAAATTTTTCACGACAAAATGAACTCTATGCCCCTCCCGGATGATGCCGCGCTTGCCGAATGGAATTTGTTCTTGGCGAATTTGAACGCGTCTGACCGCGCGCTGGACGCCGCGGCGCTCGAGAAATTGAAAGCGTTAACTCTTTCGTTATGCGAGCTGCTTGGCGAAAACGAACGCGCCACAGAGACTTTGACCGCGCACTTGCATACCGGCGCGCAGCACGGTAAAGCGTTGGAACGGCAACTTTTGGAGCATGAGCGCAGAGAATAAAAAATGAACGTTTTGTTTTATCCGCGTCGGCGCGCGCTCGAACAGCGCGGCGGTGATTTGCTTGCCCTGCAAGAAACGATTCGCGCGCTTGAAGCACTCGACATCCGCGCTACCATCTCCACCGATCCATCCCTCGACCTCACTCCCTTTGAGTTTGTTCATCTCTATAGTCTCGGTGATCCATTCAGCGCGCTCGAGTTTGCGTTCAACGCGCTGCGCCAAAATAAACCTCTCGTCACCACGCCAATTTATTGGCGGCGCGATCAGTGGCTCGACGCGCGCATAAATCCGCAGCCGAATCATCCGGAGCACAGTCTCGACGCATTGACGCCAGAAGAGTATGCGCGCGTGAAACGCGTCTTTCAACTGGAACACGATATCTTTCGCGGCGCGCATCAATTGATTTTAGATCTCGCAGCCCGCGTTTTTGTCTTGTCGCACGCCGAAGGGCAAATTTTGCATGACGAGTTTGGTGTGCCTTTCGAAAAACTTGCTGTGACGCCGAACGGAGTGAATCCCGCGTACGCGCACGGCGACGCGGAACGCTTTTTGCGAACCCATTCCATTCCAACGCGCGATTTTGTTTTGTGCGTTGCGCGTGTCGAAGAACGCAAAAATTCGCTTGGCGTCATCCGCGCGTGGCGTAATGAACGTGTGCCTTTGGTATTTGTGGGGCGCGCGCCGGATGCCGCGTATTTTGAAATGTGCCGCGCGGCAGCGGACACACACGTGTATTTTTGCGGCGCGTTACCTCCAGAGCAAGTTGCCGATGCGTGCGCAGCCGCGCGCGTGCATGTCATGGCGAGTTGGTGGGAAGAGCAAGGCATGGCGGCTTTGGAAGCCGGAATCGCGGGCTGCAACTTGGTCATGACGCAAAATAGTCCGGGGCGCGAATATTTTGGCAGCGCGTGTTTTATGTGTGATCCGGGGGACGAATCTTCGATCCATGACGCGATTTGCACCGCGCTGGAGGCGCCGCGCGACGACGCACTGCCATCGCGCATTCGGGAAAATTTCACATGGGAGCGCGTCGCGCAAACGCTCGCCTCTGAATATCGCGCGGTCGCGCCAATAACGCGTTCGCTCGACGGTGCGGCGCTGCTCCAATTGACCAACCAGCTCATGGAAATGTGGCAAATCAAACGCGCGCGGTACCAGGAGCTGCAAGACACCGCACAGCGGCAAGACATTTGGATTAAAGAGCTTGAGCATATCGCCGCGCGGCGACGCGAACGCTTGTACACGCTGCCTTTGATTGGACCGATTGCGACATGGCTGAACACACGTCCTTGAAGGTGTGGCTTGTGCCGCCGCTCAATCGCGGTGGTTTGCAAGAACAGTTCGAACAAACGGCTGCGGCATTGGCACAGCTCGGCGTTTCCGTACATGTCGGTGATGCATCCGCTGCCGCGCCGAATGAAATCGTGCATCTTTTTGATGCGCCGGCAATTTTTGAAACACTCCAGCAATTTCTCACCGCGCGGGCGCAGGGGGCGCGCATCGTGGTCAATCCGGTGTATTGGAACGCGACGCGTTTTTTTCAGCAAGGACTTGCCGGGATTGATGAACCGCGCGGCGCCCAAGCTGATTTGGAGGAACGAATTCGTCACGTCCAACGTCAAGCCGAATACGCCGCGCGCAAGTTGATCTTTTGTCACGCGGATGCGCTGCTCCCTCTTTCACCGAGTGAAGCGGCGCTCGTCGCGCACGATTTCGATGCACCGCGCGATCGCATGATCATCGCGCCAAACGGAATTGGCTCTGTCTTTGCGCAGCCCCATTCCGGCGATTCCTTTGCACAAAAATATGGCGTGCGCGATTTTATTTTGTGCGCGGGACGGCTCGACGCGGTAAAAAATCAACTCGCGCTCTTGCGCGCACTGCGTGATGAATCGGTCGCACTCGTCTTGATCGGCAAAGCGGAAACACCGGAATATTTAGATTTGTGTCAACGTCAAGCCCAGTTGTCACAGGGACGCGTTCTCTTTGTGCCCTCGCTGCCGCGCGAAGAATTGGCTGCCGCGTATGCCGCCGCGCGTGTTCACGCGCTGGTCAGCTGGTTTGATGTCGCACCGCTTGCCGCGCTCGAAGCTGCCGCGTCGGGCTGCCGGGTTGTATTGACATCCGAATCAGGGGGACGCGATTATTTTGGAGACGACGCCTGGTACTGTGATCCGGGCGATGATTTGTCCATTCGCCACGCGGTGTGCGCCGCCTACGCAGCGCCCGCCAACCCTGCGCTGCGAGAACGCGTCGTGCGCGAATTTACGTGGACGCATGCGGCAGAACAAACAAAACGCGCATATGAACTCGCGCAAGATGCGCCGCGTGCAGAACCGGATGATTATTTGGCACAAGCGCAAAGCGCGCTCGCAGAGCTCGCAGAGCTCGCAGTCCTGCAAGATGAATCTCGCGCACAGCTGTGGCAGGAAAAGGAATCGCTCGCGCGCGAACGTGACGCGTACGCCAATGGGCGCGTGATCAATACACTCAACGTGTTGAATCGAGCTCTCAAGCGATAGGTATGGATTTTGTTTTTCTTTCGACGCAGGGGTGGGATGAGATGGGCGGCGCAGGTCGTCCCATTCATTTTCTGGCGCGCGAATTACTGGCGCGCGGACAGCGCGTTTTGTTTATCGAGGTTGTCGCCAGCAAAACGCAATCTGCCGAAACTAATTTTACCCTTGTGAGTTTCAACGCGCTTGGTTTCGACGAACGCGCTTTGCGACGTGCGTGGTTTGGACTTGATCCCAAATTCGATGCAGTGGAATCATTCAAGCGTATCCTCGACGCGTTTGAAGCGCGCGAGGCAGAACGCGTTGTTGTGTACGCCGACCCATTCGTTCCGTTTGTCGAGTGGTTCAAACTCTTTCGTCAGCGCGGCTACAAAATTGTCTACGACGCACTCGATGATTTTGAAGCATTTCCCGAAATCGGTCTGTACTTTGCGAATCGAACAGCGGAACAATTTCTTGTCGCGCAAAGCGACCTCGTCATCGCCGTCTCTACGACGTTGGTTGAAAAATTATCCGCGTGGAACCCCCGCGCTCCGATTCAACTATTGCGGCAAGGATTTGATGCCGCGACATTTATATCGCCGCGTTCGGAGACGTCGTCCCATTCAAACATCACGCTCGGCTTTTGGGGTCATGTCAACGCGTTCAACATTGATCTCGATCTGATCGAGTTCACGGCGCGCGCGCGTCCACAATGGACAATTCAGCTCATCGGACCAATTGATCTTGATCCTTCATTGCCGCCTGTTCAAGAACGCTTGCGCGCCTTGTCCAACGTGCAATTGCGCGGACCCGTCGCGCATTCGGAACTGCCGCGCTATTTGCAAAATTTTGACGTTGCCATCGTTCCCTTTCCCGATAACGCCTTTAATCGCGCCCGCGATCCCTTGAAGGTGTTCGAGTATTTGAGCGGCTACAAGCCGGTCGTCGCCGCGCACACGCCGCAGCTGCGCGGGATGCCGTACGTCTCTATTGCTGAAACGCCGCAAGAATTTTTGCAACAGATTGAAAAAGCGTTGACGATTCCGCTGGATCGCCTACAGGTGGACGCCTATCTCGCAGAATGCACCTGGTCGAAACGGCTGAATCAATTTCTTGCTCTGCTTGCCGGCTCAGAAACGGCGATTGATTTTGCCGAGCCGGACACCAAAACGTGGTACGCTGATGCCTGCGCGACTGCAAATCTACGCGAATACATTGCGCGCACAGAGCAGCTGCTGCAAGAACGTACCGCGTTCGTTCAAGCGCTTGAGGGCGACGCACGCGCAAAACAAGCACATATCAATACGTTACAGCGTTTTAATCCAATCTGGTCTCTAAAATCCGTTCTTAAAAAATAATAAACGTAATTTATGCTTTTATTTCATCAATCTAGTGACATAAAAGCGTATCTTTATCTATTCTTCATCTTTTTACACATATTTTATTTCCTTATCACGTAATAACGCATGAATATCGTTTTTATCAGTCCAATCGCGTGGGATAATTCCGGCGGCGCGCATCGTCCCGTACAATTCGCGCAAGAGCTTGCGGCGCGCAAGCATTCGGTCACCTACATTGAAATTGAAAAGAGCCGCGCCCGCGCTTCAGCCAACAATCCGCGCGTTGTGACGCTGGAGGACTTGGGCTGGGACGAATTGAATCTCGTGCGCGCGTGGTACGGGTTCGATTACACGTCACCGGCAGATCTTGACGCGCGCCTGCGTCAGTTCACCCCGCTTGGGAATGCGCGCGGTATCGCGATTTGCTGTGCGCCTTTTCGCCCCGCCCTCCAAGTTGCACACGCGCTCGCCGCGCAGGGTTATACACTCGTGTACGATGTACTGGACGACATTTCTGAAATGCGCGCGCTCGGTTCGTACTGCTATGATGAGCTGGCAGAAAATTATCTCGCGCAACATTCCGAACTCATTGTCACACTCTCGCCGCGCCTGCGCGAAAAATTTTCCAAATACAAAAATGTTAAATTGATTCGTGATGGCGTTGATCTGGCGCCGTTTCAAAATGATTCCATCACACAAAATGCGGATTCGCTTGAGCGCGGTGAACTCACACTCGGTTTTTGGGGGACGATGTGGGACTATAACCTCGACGTGCCGCTCATCCAATTCATCACGCGCGCGCGTCCGCAATGGCAATTTCATTTCATCGGCGCGTACGATCTCGACCCCGCGCGTCCTTTGCTCTCCCAGGCTCTCGCTGCGCCGAATGTGCATTTTCATTCGAGCATCGCGCGCGAAACGTTGGCGCACTACGCCAGATCGTTTGACGTATGCCTCTTGCCAACTCCGGTGACACCTTTTAATCTGGCGCGCGATCCGCTTAAAGTGTATGAATATCTCGCGTGCCACAAGCCGGTTGTCGCGACAAATCTCGAACAGCTTGCCGACATGCCGTACGTCTATCGCGCGTGCGATGCACAAGACTTTCTTTTTCAAATTGAGCAAGCGGCGCGCGTTGAAATTGAATCTATCGCGCTCAATGCGTACTTGGCTGAACAGACGTGGGTAAAGCGGACGAATCAATTATTAAATGCGTTGGACGAATTGACTCCCAGCACTCGCACCCTGCCGCCCGCACCGCACGGCGCGATGCCGAACGCGGCGAAGGAATTGGATCGCTGGCAAGCCTATGCACAGCATTTGGAACGCCTCGCCCACGACCGCGAAATTCATGTGCGCGATTTAGAAAACGCGTTAGCACAGTCGAGCGTTGCGAACAAATTGAAACGGGTGTTGAGTGGGCAATGAGAATTTTGTACGTCATTCAACGCTATGCGCCATACATTGGCGGCGCGGAATTGGTGTTTCAGGAAAATGCGGAACGACTTGCGCGCGACGGACACGCCGTCACGGTCTACACAACGGACGCGTGGGACCTCGAACGTTTCTGGCGCGCGGACAAACGCGCGGTCGCGCTGGAAAATGAAACGCTGAATCAAGTCTTTGTGCAGCGCTTTCCAATCGAATACTTGCCGCTCTCGCAATTCGCGTTTCCCGCGCTCAAACGCGGCATGTCCATTCTCGCGGACGTTTCTAAAAATACAACTCCGTTGTTGTTTTCGCTCGCGCGCTATGTGCCGTACGTGCCGGAACTCGATCGCGCGCTCGATACCAGTTCCGAACGTTTTGATCTCGTTCACACGGCGAACATTTCCCTCGATTCCAGCGTGTACGCCGCGTATCGTTTCGCGCAGCGCAAAAAGATTCCGTTCGTCATCACTCCTTTTCTTCATCTCGGCGAAAGCAATGACGCGCGCGTCGTCCACTTTTATACACTGCCGCATCAAATCGAAATGCTCAAACGCGCGCACGCGGTGATTGTAATGACACAGCGCGAAGGTGATGCGTTGGCACAACGCGGTGTGTCACGCGAACGAATTCACCGCATCGGCGCGGGCGTAGATCCGAAATTACTGGCGGGCGGCGACGCGGCACAATTTCGCGCGCAGTATCAAATCACCACACCCATCGTCGCATACATCGGCACCGCCGCGTACGACAAAGGCACCGTGCATCTCGTACAAGCCATGCAGCGCGTTTGGCAAACCCACCAAGCGACACTCGTCTTGGCGGGTTCGCAAATGTCCGCGTTCGAAGAATTTTTCGCCGGGCAACCCGATGAGCTCAAGGCGCGAACGATACAACTCGGTTTCATTTCCGATCAAGAAAAACGCGACCTGCTCGCCGCATGTGATCTGTTCGCGATGCCCTCGCGCACCGATTCATTTGGCATTGTGTATCTGGAAGCGTGGCTGTACGAGAAACCGGTCATCGGCGCGGATGCGGGTGGTGTTCCCGAAGTGATTGATGCCGCACAAAACGGTTTTTTGGTAAAATTCGGCGATGTGGAAACGCTCGCGGCACGCATCATCCAGCTTTTGGACGATTCCGCCTTGGCAAAGAAAATGGGCGAACACGGGCGCGCCAAAGTACTGCGTGAATTGACGTGGGAAGGACAGCACGCGAAATTGCGCGCGCTCTATCAGGCATTGACGCGATGAATTTTATTTATTTCAGTACGCTGGCGTGGGATGAAGCGGACGGGGCACACAATCCAACACAAATCGCGCGCGCGCTCGCGCAGCGCGGACATATGGCGTTGTTCGTCGAACCACAGCCCTCCGCCTCGCGTGACAGTGTAAATCTACCGCTTCGCGTTGTCGCCCTCACAGAGCTAGGCATGTCGCCCATGCAGTTGCGCCGCGCGTGGTACGGACTCGACAGTGGTGAGATGAATCACATCGCGGAAAATTTATTACAACTGATTTGCGCGTGGGATGCGGCGCCGCCGCGCGTTGCAATTTTTCCCGCGCCGTTCGATCCCTTTGTGCGTTTGATTCCATTTTTGCGCGCGCACAATTTTTCGATGGTCTATTACGCGATGGATGATTTTGCCGCCGCACCGGCGCTCGGTTACACACAATTTGCCACGGGCGCAGAAGAGTATCTCGTGCGCCACAGCGACGTACTGTGCGCGGTGACATCGCACATTGCGCAATCACTCGAACGTTTTGGAAAATCCGCGCACGTCATTCCAAACGCGGTTGATCTGAAAATGTGGGACACGTCAAGTTCGTTGAAAGGTACGAGCATTGAACGCGGCGAACTCACGCTCGGTTTTTGGGGAACGCTGATGGATTCCATGATCGACGCGGATTTGATCGCGTACGTTGCTCAAGCGCGTCCGCGTTGGATGATTCATTTGTTGGGCGCCTGCGATCCCGAAGCGCATCGTCCTTCGATTGCCGCGCGCTTGGAAAAATTTCCCAACATTTTTTTTCACGGCGCGGTGCCGCACGCAGAGCTGCCGCGTTATGCCGCTGCGTTCGATGTCGCTGTCGCGCCATTTCCCGATAACGCGTTCACGCGCGGACGCGATCCACTCAAAGTGTACGAATATCTCGCCGCGCATCTGCCCGTTGTAGTTTCGTACGCGCCGCAGCTTGCGCACGTGCCCTACGTTTTCATCGCGCATTCGCCCGCCGAATTTTTGCAAGCCGTCGAGCGCGCCGCGCCTACGCCGATTGATCATCGAGAACTCGACGCGTTTCTTGAGCAGCAATCTTGGGACGCGCGCGCGGAGGCATTGTTGGACATTTTGCCGACAACGACGCGTCGCATCACATCAAACACAAGCGCGACGCTTTTGCCAACCTTTGCCAATCCGAACGTGGAAACCGTGATGCGTTACGCCAACGCATTGGAATCAGAATTGGCGCAGGTGCAAAATTGGGCGCGCGCGTTGGAACAGCAAGCGCAGCAGCGCACTGCGTTTTCCGGCGTCAAGCGTCTGTTGCCCACACGCAAAACCCATTCCTAATCTTTTTTGCGGCACATCCGTATGTCACAAAACATTGACGTTGAACGAGAATTGAATGAGCTGCGCGCCCGCGTGCGCCGCACGCCCGCGCCCACATCGGACGCAGACCTCACCGCGCTGCAAAAAGCGATTGCGAACCTCAACGCGAATTGGTATATTTCCGCGACCCTCCCACCACCCGCGCCGAACGCGCCATTGACTTGGCGCGCAGTGTATTTTGTGAAACGCGTTGTGCGGCGCGTGATGGTGGAATTATTGAATACGCTGGTGCAGCAGCAAAACGCGTTCAATCTTCAAGTTGCAAAGGCATTGACGGAATTAGCAACGCAAGAAGAGCGAATCGCGGAATTGGAATCGCGCATTGCGAAATTGGAAAAGGAACGTATTGCGTGAGGCGTGAATGTGCAGCGCAAGTGTACAATCACCCAATCACCTATTGCGCAAGCTCTAATTTCCAATGAACATTCTCGTCTGCAATGCTCAAGTTCCCTTTGCGCGCGGTGGCGCAGAGATGCTCGTAGAGGGTTTATGCAACGCCCTAAAGCGCGCAGGACATCGCGCCGAAATTGTTGCGCTGCCTTTTCAATGGCTGCCGCACGCGGAATTATTCAAATCGGCGCTCGCTTGGCGGCTGCTCGATTTGAAAATGGCAAATGGGCTAAAGGTGGACCGCATCATCGCGACAAAATTTCCTTCGTACGCCGCGCAGCATCCGCAAAAAATTGTTTGGCTCATCCATCAATATCGGCAGGCATACGATTGGTACGGCACGCCGCTTTCGGAATTTACCGCGTCGTCCCAAGACCGTATGACGCGCGAAAAATTATTCTCACTCGACCGCCGCGTTTTAGGTGAAGCGCAGGCGCGTTTCGCCATTTCCAAAAATGTTGCGGCGCGTTTGAAACGTTTCAACGCGCTCGATGCGATTCCGCTCTATCCCCCACCGCGCTTGGCGGGAAAATTTTACGCGGGCGAATACGGCGATTATGCGCTGTACGTCGGGCGACTCGACCGCGCCAAACGCGTCGAACTGCTTTTGCGCGCCTTGGCGAAAACAAAACGCGGGCGCGTCGTCGTTGCCGGCACAGGTCTGGAAGAACAAAACTTGAAGACGCTCGCCGCGCGCTTGGGCATCTCATCACGCGTTGAATTTTTGGGATTCGTGGACGATGCGCGTGTGATCGAATTGTACGCGAATGCGCGCGCCGTCTTTTATGCGCCAGTGGACGAAGATTACGGTTTTGCAACGGTCGAGGCGCTCATGTCCGCGCGCCCCGTCATCACAACCGACGATGCGGGCGGCGTGTTGGAATTTATCGAAAACGAAAATGATGGCTGGGTCACACGCGCGGATGTAGATGAAATTGCATTATCGCTCACACGCGCGTTCGAGGATATCGAAACATGCCGCGCGTGGGGTAATCGCGGACGCGAACGCGTGCAAGATATTCGCTGGGATCATGTTGTCGAGCAGCTGACCGCATGAACGCGCGGATTGATGATTTGAATGCAATCAAAGCGTATGAATCACTGCGCGCAGGAGGCGCGCGTTCGCGCGAACTGGCGGATGTTTTGGATTATCATAAAACGCGCGTGTATGTTACACCGCGCATCCTTGGCGGTCTTACGTTAAATTTCATCAACACGATTTTCATGATGCCGCTGCGCGCCGACGCGAGCGATTGCGAGTACAAGCAATGGGTCGCGCTGCTGGCGCATGAAGCGTGCCATGTCGAGCAGCGCTTTTGGGTTGACTCGGTGGAACAGGAAACTCGCGCGTACACCGCACAAGCGCTTGTGGGCGACGAATTGGGAATTGATTTGGGACACATCAAACGCGCATTTTTTGATTTGAATCCCGCGCGGGCGCAAGATTTAGTACGCGCGCGAGCCGCGCTCATCACTTTGTTCGCGGGAACACCGGCAGGAATCGTGTACGCATCGCTGCCCCTGTTTCAACCGACCGGCGTACGCGCGCTTTTGCCCGCGCTGCGCGAAAGTTTTGCCGTTCTGCGCGCCGGTTTCTCACGACCCCGTATCTAAATGCGCATCGCATATGCATCGCCGTTACGTCCGCAGTCGTCGGGCGTTTCCGATTATTCGGAAGAATTGCTGCCGCACCTCGCGCGTCATGTTGAAATTACGCTCGTCACCGACCACATCACGCCGGCAAATCTCGCGCTCGCGTCGCTGCCAAAATTCGAGCTGCGCGAATTGGACGCGCGCGCGAAGGATTTTGATGCGGTTATCTATCACATCGGAAATGCGCCGCTGTACGTGAATTTTTACAACGCCGCGCTGCGGATGCCGGGGGTGATTGTTTTACATGATGTTGTGCTGCATCATCTGCGCGCGTGGCAAACATTGGAGCGCGGGAATGCGGCGCCGTATTTTGACGCGCTGCGCGCCGCGTACGGTGATGCAGTCGCAGAGCCAGCCCGCGCGAATCCTGCGCGCATCAATCGTTTTGAATACCCATTGAGTGAAGAGCTGGCGCAACGCGCGCGCGGCGTCATTGTTCACAGTGATTATGCGGCGCGTTTTGTGCGGAATGCCGCGCCGCAAGTTCCTGTCGCGCGAGTGCCGATGGGCATTTCATTCGGGAAAGAAATTCGCTTGTCCGATGCGCGCGCGAAATTGAATTTGCCGCGCGATGCGTTTCTCATTTCCGCGTTCGGCGAAATTCATCCGCACAAGCGCATCACCGTCGCGCTGGAAGCGTTCGCAGAATTGTTTCATACGCATCCCGGCGCGCGCTTGCTCTTGATCGGAAGCGAGTCGCCAAACTACGATGTCATCCCGCTGCTGCGGGCGTTGAACATTGAAGCGGTAGTTTCACGCGTGGGTTTTGTCGAAATGCAAGCGTATCAAAATTACATTGCAGCGAGCGATGTCTGTTTGAATCTGCGTTATCCGACGGCAGGCGAAACCTCTGCCAGTTTATTGCGGCTGCTGGCGGCGGGGAAAACAACCTTTGTCACACGCACCGGCGCGTACGCGGAATTGCCTGACGATGTGTGTGTGAAAATTGAGCCTGACGCGCACGAAAAGAATTTACTCGTAGAATATCTGCGATTTTTCGCGCAAAATCCGAATGTGCGCGCGACGTTGGGCGCGAAGGCGCGTACGTATGTGAAACAGAATCACACTTTGGAACGCGCGGCGCAAGGTTATTCTGAGTTTTTGCGAATGTTCGCCAAATGAAGCTTGCCTATTTTTCTCCACTCCATCCCGCGCCGTCGGGCATCAGCGATTATTCAGAGGAATTGTTGCCATCACTCGCCGCGCAGTTTGGCGCGTCGGCAGAGCTTACGCTCGTCGTGGATGGCTACAAACCGACAAATCCGGAAATCGCAAAACATTTTCGCGTGCTGGATGATCGCGAATATGCGGCGCGCGATTTTGAGCTCGCGCTGTACCAGCTCGGCAATTCGCCCGCGCACGCGTACATTTATCAACGCGCGCTCCGCGAACCGGGCGTGATTGTGCTGCACGATCTCGTGCTGCATCATTTGATTGCATGGATGACGTTGAATCGGGGAGACCGCGCCGGATATATTCAAGCGATGCGCGACGCATACGGCGAACGCGGCGCCGAACTGGCGGAACGCGAAGCGTTGGGACTCGAAGCGCTGAATCGCTTTGATTATCCGTTGAGCGAACGGGTGATTCGAGCTTCGCGCGCGGTGATCGCGCACAGTCGCTATGTGGCGAACGCCGCGCAAAACATCGCGCCGCACGTTCCCATCGCAATCATTCCGCACGAAATGCCAAACACTGCCGTCATTTCGCAGCGAGACGCGCGTACGCGATTGCAATTACCGCAAGATGCGATGCTGCTCGGCTCGTTCGGCAATCTCGGTCCGACAAAGCGCACGACGGTTCTGCTCGAAGCATTTCACGCGTTACGAAAAAATTTTCCAAACGCGCGTCTGCTCTTGGTCGGCGCGGCATCGCCCAATTTTGATGTCGCCAATTTGCTTGACGTGTTTGACGTGCGCGACGCGGTGGATGTCATCGGCTATGTGCCGTTCGACGAATTTCACGCCTACATGGCGGCGATGGATGTGTGTGTTAACCTGCGCTATCCTACGGCAGGCGAAACGTCGGGCGCGGTTTTGCGAATGATGGCGCAAGCGAAAGCGGTGATCGTTTCGCGTGTCGGTTGGTTCGCGGAACTGCCTGATGACGCGGTGGCGAAAATTGATGTGGACGATACGGAAACCGAATTACTGCGCGTCGTGTTGGAACGATTATTGCAAGACCAACCATTGCGCGCGACGATGGGCACGAACGCGCGGCGTTACATCGAACAAGAGTGCGCGGTGCAAGACGCGGCGCGCGCGTACGCCGATTTTTTGCGCGCCGTAAATGAGGGTCGCGCCGTATCAAAAAATTATTTCAAGCCGAATGAAAATGTGGCATCATCACGTAGGGCGCAAGCAATAGATGCCCCGCGCGATGATGCGTCAAGACAAATGGCGAACGATACGCGCGCGCCAAGCGCGTCGCTTGCAGAGGCAGATGCCAACACCGCGCCCGAACAGCCGTCCGCCATCGTCTCCGACTGGCGCGATGATGTGGCGCACGCGTACGCAGAACTCGGTTTTGATCAAGACGATCCGCTTCTCCGCGAGATCGCGCAACAAATTGTGGAATTGGGCTTGAATGATTAAGACAGCTGTGCAGGCAAAAAATCCGACGCGGCGCGTTGCATTCGCGCTGCTCCTTTTTTTATTCGGGATTTATTTGTTCAGCGCGAGCGGTCACACCTATTCGCCTGACGAAGAAACGATTTTGTACGTCGCCCAATCTTTTATTACACGCGGCGAGTTCAATATCCCCAATCCGAATCGCGCGCCGGTCGTCGGCGGACGGCGCGGTCTCAAAGGCAAGATTTTTTCCGGAACCGGTGTGTTGACCTCGCTGTTGGTATCGCCGTTTTACGTCGTCGGCGATGCGGCGGCGCGGCTGCTCGAACCTCGCGCGCGCGATTTGCTTGTACGCGTCATCGTCGTATCCCTGTTCAACGCCCTCATCGGCGCGCTCTGCGGCGTTGTTTTTTTTGCGTGGCAACGGCGTATGGGAATTTCAACGCGCGCGGCATTGGGCGTGACCTTGATCGCCGCGTTGGGAACCATGTTTTGGCTCTACACGCGAACGCTGTACGCGGAAACGCTGCTCGCGTTCTGTTGGCTGCTCGCCGCGTATGCGCTGCGCGCCTTTTTCGACGCGCGCGCGTCGCGCTGGTTAGCTGTCGCAGGATTGGCAGCGGGCTTGAGCATCTTGACCAAAGTGCAAGGCGCGTTGATTTTGCCGGCGCTTGCGGCGTATTTTGCTGCCTTGGCAGTGGAACATGGGCGGCGCGATTTCCTGAAATGGCGTTATGCGCTCGCATTTTTTGGTCCCCTCGCGCTCTGTTTCGGGTTTCTCGGCTATTATAATTTTATTCGTTTCGGCGTGCCCTTCGAGACTGGCTATGGCAGCGTGGACGCGGATTATCCGCTGTGGCGCGGAGTGTACGGACAACTATTGAGCAGCGGCAAAAGTGTTTTTCTGTATGCGCCGCCGCTGGTGTTGAGCGTCGTTGCCTTGCCGCGTTTTTTCAAACGTTATCGCCCCGAAGCTTTATTTTGTATTTTGCTGATTGCGACAGTGATTTTGTTTCACGCGCGAGTCTCGTATTGGGCAGGCGACGGCGCGTGGGGTCCACGTTATCTCGCCGCGACGATGATGTTTTGGATGCTGCCGCTCGGCGCGGCGCTGCAAGATTGGTGGCGAACCTTGTGGCAGCGCGCGCTGGTGCTTTTATTTTTCGCGTGCGGCGTGTGGGTGAATCTGTTGGGCATGACGGTAAATTTCGATACGTACATTCAAATCGAACCGCGCGAAGTGGTGCGCCACTTTGAACCGTCGGCATCGCCGCTCCTCGCCCAATGGGACTTGGTGAATGAACGTATGCGCGCGTGGACGAATGCTGTGCAAGCGCACGAGGGAATTTTTCTCACACGCGGATTTGTGAATCAGGAGGAATTGTTTCCACAATTCATTCCGCCGCGCGCGGAATTGTGGATCAAAAACGCGACGCAGCTGCCGGGCGAATTACATTTCGCAGCGTTGGACTATCGCGTCGAGACAAAACCGAAACGCACGCTTGAATTTTTCGCCAATGGCGCGCCGCTCGAAACAATACGCGTGCCGCGCAGCGACGCGGGCGAATTGGAATATCGCGTTCAACTGCCGCGCGGCGACATGACTGTCCAGGTTCTTACGCGCGGTTCCGAAGCAAAAGGCAAAAGTTTGCAGGGCGATGAATTGGGCGTTCACGTTCAAGAGATTGAGTTGACGCTCGGCGAAAATACTTTTTACCCCGATGGCGCGCTTGCGATTCCGCCTGTGCCGCTCGCCGACGCGCGCGAAGTGTGGGGTTGGTTTTTTCGCCCAACATACGCGCATTGGGATTATCTCGCGTGGTATGTGAATGTCGCGGGTTTGAATGACACAACGGTGAAATTGCTGACCGGCGCGTGGTTTTTGCTTGCGGCGCTCTGTACCACAATCGGCGGAATCGGGCTGTGGAAAACGCGATGATCATTTTTGAAATTTTGTTCCTCAGCGCGGCGATACTGCTCGCGCTGTTTTATTTCGGCTGGGGCGTCGCGCAAATTCTCGTTACGGGGATTTGGCTGCCGTATCGCGCGTTCCTGATTCCCTTTATCGGTTTGGCGCTCATTATCGTTTGGGATTATCTCGCGCTATTCTTTGGCTTTAACTTGACGTACGCAACGTGGGCGCTTTTTGTCCTCGCTTTATCTTTGAACGCACTACTTTTTGGCAAAATGGGACGCGAGCGCGAACCATTTCGATTCACCTTTTCGCGCGAACAAGTCATTGTTTTAGCATTCGCTTTGCTCGCGTTTGCTGCCGCCGTCGCGCCGCTGGCGCGGTATGGCTATCTCACAATCATCGGCGAAAATTGGGACTATGAAAATTCACTTCCGCTCGCGGACTATTTGCAAACGTACACCATGAACACGCTCGCGCAGGCGCCGCCGAATCCGCTGCTGGAAGATTTGACCGGGCGGCACATTGCGCCGCTGCCCTGGGCTTTTTCGTACTTGCTCGCGACCTTCAACGTTTTTTTGAATCGCCAGGCGCTCGACCTCTTTGCCATTTTGCTCGGCATCTTGCGCGGCTTGAGCGTAATCGCCGCGTTCATTTTTTGCCGCGTGGGCGTCAAAATGTCCGCGCGCGCGAGTCTCTTGACAACGGGCTTGTACAGCATCAACGGTTTGCTGTTGTGGTTCACTTATTGGAATTTTGGACCGCACAACACATCGCTCACACTTTTGCCCGTCGCGTTGACCGCTGGAATTGTGGTGCTGCGTGAGCGGCGACGCCGCGATATTTTCTTGGCAGCTCTCCTACTCGCCGCGCTCAACATTGCGTTCAATCCGGCGTTGACATTGGTATTGCTGATGCTTGGGGCAATTGGGCTGTACTATTTGATTGTGCCAAGCGACGCGCAAATTCCAAAACGCCTTTTTGATCCGACGCGCGTACGCGTACTGGTCGCAGGTTTGGGCATGCTCGCGCTGGCGCTGCTTTTGAGTTTTCCAACGCTGCTCCATCTTGGCGATCTCTACCGCGAATATTACGCTTCCGTGCGCATTCCCGTCGGCTTGCGCGAATTTGTTCCGTTGAGCGATGGATACGGGCTCTCGCTCTATACCATCGAACGCGTGGTCGGGCACATCATTCCGACAGCGTGGCTGTACGGGGGCGTAGAGCGAATTTGGGACATCGCCGGTCTGCCGCTGCTCCTGTTCATTCTTGGCGTTTCGGGCTGGGGCTTGATTCAAATTGCGCGCAATCGCGTGCAGCCAACGTTGACGCGCGGCGAGCGCGCAACGTGGTTCTTGCTGCTCGCCACCATCGCGGCATATCTCGCCCTGCTGCGATTGCCATTTCTGCGTCCGTACCCGTACGGTTTCTTAAAAGCACTGTCGCTGGTCAATTTGCCGCTGCTCGCGTTGTTTTCACTCGGCTTGTTTTCGCTTCCGCTCAATGCGCGCGTCCTCACACGCGCAGTTTGGGTTGGCGCGAGCGCAGTGTTCGCGATTGCATCACTCACTTTCGCCTTGTCGCTTGAACAATATTTCAAACCTGCGCCCCCTTTTTTCGATGCCGATGATTTACAGATTCGCGCTGTGACAAAAATTATTCCACCGAATGCGCGCGTCTTTCTCACCGACCGCGCGCAAGCGCAAACCATTCCGATGGGACTCGCTGCGTATGCGCTCATGTCGCGCGAGCTGCATGGCAACGTCAAGACCGGCTATACCGAAATGCATAATGCCGAGCCCGGCGCGGTGTACGATTACGCGCTGCTGGCGCGCGGCGAAAATCCAATGACACGCGGCTATGATGCAAAACCTTTGTGGGAAAATGAAACCTTTGCGTTGTATGCGCGCGCGCCAGAAGTTGAATATCAGCGCGTGCTCGACGCGGAAACGACCGCGCCGAATCCATTACGCCTAACGATTGGCGCAACAGAAATCGTCTCCGGAACAAAAGAGTTGGCTGAGGCGAAGGGGACGCGCGCTGCCGCTTTGGCATTTGCGTCGTTCATTCCACAACAGGTGACCATTTCGTACGCTGACATAACGCGAGAGCTGGATATTCCAGCGGGCTTGTCCAGCGTGGCTTTGCCCAAACTTGAAACGCCGACGACTTTGACCATCACTCCGCACGTTGAGCAAACGATTTTGGATTCAGCAGTTGTAACAATCCCGCACGATTTTCCCGACGCTCAAGTACGCTTGTGGATTCCGTACGCGCAGCTGCGCGCGCCGCAGAACGATTACGCGTCAAATGTGATTCCATCGCCCGACACAATTCTCGTCACCTGCACGAGTCGCACGGCGCGCGAATTGGACGCGCGTTGTTTTGTGGTCAATCCGCAGCAAAGAGAATTGACGTGGCGCTGGATTGTGCGTGGGACAACAGCCAGGACGCGCGAGGAACGCGTCATCGCGCAAGCGGAAACAAAAGCGCGTCCACAAGCGCAAATTGATTTTTCAGGAACGCTGTCGAATGGCTTGGGACAAATGCAATTCGACAATGCGGCGACTGTGGATTTTAAACCGCAGACGATTCCGGATGGAAACTATCGCGGGGATTTGGAAATTTACGACGGAGCGATTCTTTTAGCGCGCATCGAGCTATATCGCTTTCAAGTGCAAAAAAATCAAACTCGTATGACGCGCAGTGCGCCGCAAGACGGCGCTCTCGTTATTGCCCAGCCATAGGTTGGCTCGCCGCAAAACGCGCGGCGTAAAATTCTTGCCACGACGATTTGGATGCGGCGGCGCGGTGCGCGGTATCTGCTTCGCGGAGCGCGGTTGATAATTCGTTTACATCCCATGCGCGCGCAAACAATTCATTCCAGGCGTGAGCAATCAAGTACGCGGCATACCATTCGGGCCATTGTTGATCGTATTCGCCTTGCAGCTCTGTCTTTTCATATTCAGCGTGCGCGGCGTTCGCGTCGGACAGGCGCTGCGCGAGGGCAGCGCGGCGTGCTTGGTCATCCATTATGCATTCTCCGGTTGAGTTTTGCCGATTATCGCGATGTTTTTTTTGCGCGTCAACTTGAAGCTGCCCAAAACTGAAATTTCGCGTCTTTGGTACTGTTGACGCCGCGTTTTTCTTTAAGGTATAATCAGCGGAAGTGAATGCACGCTTCCGACACCTTGAGATTTATGAATCACTCCGCATTCGCACCGAAACCGCATGGCGCTTAAAGGCAATCTCCGCGATTTTTCTCTGCACCAGTTACTCAATCTGATCAATCTGGCGCACAAGACCGGCGCGTTGTCCGTCACGCCGGAGCTAACCGCCAACGGCGCGAACGGTCATTCCGCGCCTGCCTCGTTATTTTTCCGCGAGGGGCGTTTAATTCACGCCGCCTTTGACGGCAAATCTGCGCGGCTCACCGACGTTTTGGTCCAAGTCGGGCGCCTCACGCCTGAACAAGCTAAAGTCGTGCGCGAACGTTCGCGCGTGGATACGGACAAAGAACTGGGACTGTTGCTCATTCACAATGGGTATCTCTCGCAGAACGATATTATTCAGGGCGTGCGCGGCTATTTGCTGGAGACGGTCTATCAGTTGTTCACGTGGGTGGCAGGCGATTTTCGTTTCGAGCCGAATCAACTGCCGCCGGAAGAACGTATCACGGTTCCCCTTTCGCTCGAGAATGTGATTTTGGAGGGGAATCGGCGACAGCACGAATGGGAAAGGTTACGCGACGAAATTCCCGATTTGGATGTGCCGCTCCGCTTTGCCGAGCGTCCGCAAACGAATCTGCGAAACATTTCTCTGACGCGCGAAGAGTGGCAAATGATTTCGTTCATCAACTCGCGCAACACAATCCGGCAAATCGGTGAATATATCGGACTGGATGAATATCAGGTGCGCCGCGTGGTGTATGGACTGAAACAAAACGGTTTGATTGAATTGGCACAACCCGTTCGCGCCGAAACCGTTCCGCCCAAAGCGCCGCTGCCGGGTGCGAAATTATCGCGCGGCGTTTTGCTGCGCATCATTGACGGCATTCGCCGCCGCTAAGATGCTTTCGAATTACGATTCTCTCGGATGCGTTGGCTGCATCAAATAATCTTTAGCTCTTTTTTGTGATGGATCTATGCAGACTGTCAAAATGGTAGTCACGGGACCCTTTTCCGCTGGCAAAACGGAATTTATTGGAAGCATTAGTGAAATCGCCGTCGTTCGCACCGAGCGCAAAATCACAGACGAAACGCGCGCCGTCAAAGCGCAGACGACAGTGGCGATGGATTTTGGACGCATCACCATTGATAGCGACTTGGTGCTCTATTTGTTCGGCACGCCCGGACAGCGCCGCTTCGATTTCATGTGGGAAATTTTGTCCGAAGGGATGCTCGGGTTTGTGGTGATGGTGGACGCGGTGCGTCCCGAAACCTTCCGCGAAGCGCGTTCCATTCTGGATACCTTTCGCAAATACAGCGAAACGCCATTCGTCGTCGCCGCGAACAAACAAGATCATCCCGACGCGTGGTCGCCGGAAGACATGAAGATCGCGCTGGGACTCGACGACGGCATCAAAGTGCTGCCATGCATTGCTACGCAAAAAGAGAGCGTCAAGTACGTTTTATTGGAATTGTTGTATTCGATCTTGGAACGCGCGCAAGATTAGATGCCTCAATCTAAATTTTTATGGAAGCTCAAACTATCTCTACACTGACCGACCGCGGAATGCCCAGCGCCGCGCTGCGCTTGCTTTTTCTCTCGATTGAAGAAGTGATGGGCGCGGACGGCATCAAAGCGATCTTGAATGGCGCAAAACTTTCGCACTATATCAACAACTATCCCGAAAATAGCATCTCTTACGGCGTGACCTTTAGCGAATATGGCAAAGTGGAACAAGCGGTTGAAGATTTTTTGGGACCGCGCGGCGCGCGCGCGATTTTGATTCGCGTCGGGCGCGAATTGTTTCGCTACAGCTTGCGCGAACAATCGGCGCTGTTGGGCATCGCGGGCAACGCGTTGAAAAACATGCCGCTCATTTCGACGCAGGCGAAAATGAAAATCTTGCTGCAACAAATCGTCGGCGCGGCGAACAAGACGGTGAATCAACCCGCGCGTCTGGAAGAAAATGACGAAGCGTTTCTCGTGGTGATTGATGCGTGCATGTGCCAATGGCGTCCGCGTCACGACAAGCCGTGCTGTCTCGTCACCGTCGGCACGTTCAGCGAAGCGATGAAGTGGCTCACCGACAGACCGGTTGAAGTAAAAGAGATCACTTGCTTGAATAACGGCGCCGACGCGTGTCGCTATCAGATTCCGAAAAAATTACCGGAAGAACAATGACGCGAAACCCGCGAAAGAAAAAAAGGAAAACCGCGCGAGGAGAAATCTCCTGCGCGGTTTTTGTTTGTCCCTTTCTGCGTCCTGTTTTATTGCACGCGGAAATTCCGCCAATTCGCCCACGGTCCGCACTGCGCGTCGTTACACGCGCGCACGCGCCAATAATAGCGATGGTTGCGCAGCAGGTTTTTTATTTTGTTGCTTTGCCCCGTTACCATCTTGTTCACAATCTCCGCGCCTTTTTTGGAATCCTGACGCACGACGACTTGATATCGCGTCGCGCACGGCACGATATTCCATTGCAGCTTGGCGGCAGTTTTATTGAGGTTTGCGTTGTTCAGTGGTTTGAACAACGCCGGCGCGGCAGTCGGCACGGGACACGCGGTCGCGGGTGGTGTATTCGTCGGCGTCACGGTCGGAACGGCATCCGCTTCATACGCGCCAATATCGCACACCGCGTTACCGTCGCCGTT
Source organism: Chloroflexota bacterium (assembly GCA_004295045.1). Lineage (GTDB taxonomy): Bacteria > Chloroflexota > Anaerolineae > UBA4142 > SHND01 > SHND01. Next base: position 160,120 of record SHND01000039.1, read on the forward strand.
CCCGTCCAGGGGACGCGTTACGCCGCGTTGGTCGGTGGCGGGACAATTCGCGGGATCGCCCGCGTCAATCGCAGGACTGTTCGACGATAACGCTTGCGTATACGTCAGTCCACCATTGTCCTGAAGCGCGCCGAGCTGCGGGTCGGTATTCAAAATATCATTATCACCAAACGCGCAGTTGCTTTTGTTTTCGACGAGGTTGTAGCCGAGACTTGAAAAGGTGCCGCTGTAACCGGAATAGATATAACAATCGGCAGTTGCATTGTCGGCGAGAAGCGTGTTGCGCAATGTAAACGTGCCGCCTTTGAATTGCACGCCGTATTTTTCATTGCCACTGATGGTGGTGTTTTCCAACGTGACTGTTGAAAGAAATACCGACAACGCCGCATCCGTTTGCGCGCCGTGATTTTGGGCAAGCGTGGAATTGTTTAGCGTCAACGTGCCGTGCGCGTAAATTCCGCTGCCCGCAAAACTACCGAGTATGGTATTGTCGCGGACAAGACTGCGATTCACGACGAGCGCACCGCTGAACAGATAAATTCCGCCGCCGCCGCTGCCCCCGCTGTATCCTGCTTGCCCCGCACGATTGGCTTGAATTGAACTGTCGTTGATAGTCATACTGCCGAGCGTTGTAATTCCGCCACCGCCCAAGTTCGCGGCATTGTTTTGCACGATGCTCGAATTCAATGTAACCGTGCCGCCGTCGTTGTAAATTCCACCGCCCGAAGCATTCATATAGCCGTTCTGAACAATGACATGGTCAATGATAGTGGTCTTGCCCGATTGAATCGTAATGCCGCGCCGCGCGTTTTGTCCATCGAATGTGGCGTGACCGCTTTGCGCGTCAAAGGATGCGTCCCAGCCGCCCGAAAGATTTACGCTCTTGTTCACCAATACCACTTGCGCGTCAGAACCAAAATACGTGCCGACTGCGACCTTGATAGTGTCGCCGGTTTGCATGTTGCTTTTTGCCAACGCGCCATTTACGGACGCGCACGCCGCCGCGGGCGTCAAACAATCATTGCCATCACTCCCATTTGTCGCCACGTAAAACGCAATCGGTCCGCGCGGCGTTTGCGTCGGCGTGGGCGTATTGGAAGGGGTAAAGGTCGCAGTCGGTGTACGTGTGCGTGTTGGAGTGTAGGTGAATTGCGGTGTCTGTGTTGGCGTAAAGGTTGGAAACGGCGTCAATGTCGGCACACCTGTCGGCGCGACGCCCGCATATTCAAACGCGCCCATGTCGCATACTGCATTGGCGTCATTATCGCCATCTATGGGACGCGTCGCGCCGCGCTGGTCGGTGGCGGGACAAAACGCGTTGCTGCCTGCATCTATCGCGGGACTGTTCGAGGCAAGCGCGAGCGTTTCCGTATCGCCGCCATTGTTTTGTAAGACGCCCAACTGCGGATCGGTGTTGACCGAATCGCCGGTGTTTGTGAAACCGCAGCTGTTGCCGCGATCCAGATTGTAACCGTCCGAAGTGATTGTGCCGTAACAGCTTTGGTCAGAGGGATTTTCGCCGACGATGGTGTTGCGAAGCTGAATAGTGCCGCTCTGATTATAGATTGCGCCGTAATGCGGCGCGGTGTTGTTCGCAATCGTGCTGTTGGAGAGAGAGAAGGTGCCTGTATTTATGATGGCAGCCGAGTCCACGATTGCATGATTGCCGCTGAGCGTGACATTGACGAATTCGGCGTAACTCCCACTACCATTCGCCACGCCTGCGCCTTCACTGGCGGAATTATTGAGAATGGCGCTTTCGCCAACATACAAATACCCGGAAGTGCCATTCTGCGCATTGTAAATCCCCGCATTGTAATATGCAGAATTGTTTGCAATCGTGCTGCGCGTGATGGTCATTGTCCCGCCGTTCAAAATGCCACCCGCGAGCGAATTGCCGGAAGGATGGTTTGCGTGGTTGTCGTAAATCTGCGAGGTGTCAATGACGATGGTGCCACTGCCTGCCGAAATGCCCGCGCCGTACCCGGCGCTATTGCTATGAATCGCACTGTGGGAAATGGTTAACTTGGCGCGGCTGTTAAAGTTAATCCCACCACCCAATGTCGCCGTGTTGCTGTACACGGCGACGTTCGTCAGTGTCGCATTCCCTGTGCTGTCGTGATAAATCCCACCGCCATATCCGGTCGTGGTATTGGAATAAATTGTGCTGTCCAAAATGGTAAGCGAACCATCCAGCACGTTCGTAACCGCGCCGCCTCCATTCATCCTCGCGCTATTGTCATACAAAATGGAATTCGCAATCGTCAGCGCGCCGCTGTTCCATACGACGCCGCCCGAATTGGCGTGGTTATTGGTCAAGACCATGTCTTGCAGGGCAAGAATTGCGCGGTTGTTGAACGCGCCGCCATAATCACCTGTCGCGCTGCGCATCGTCATGCCTTGCAAAGTGAGGTTACCAGCGGAGATGTCGAAAAAAGCCAGATTTTGATTGGCAGTCGGCACAGCTTCCAAAATTGTTTGGTCTGCGCCCGCTCCGACAATCGTCAGCATATGCGACACATAAGGAAACGCATATTCGCTATAGGGCGAGATTGATGTCCAATTGCCGACTTGATAAAGCCCCGCCGGAACCGTAATCACATCCGCGCCGCTGCCCGCCGCGCAGCCATCTACCGCCGTATCCATTTCGGACGCGGCAATCGCTTCGCCGAGTGTGCAGTTGCCATTCGTGACAAAGGGGACTTCTTGCGCGGTCGTATCTACGACAATACTAAAAGCCAAAATTGTTTGGGCACGCGTCAACAATATCAGCGCGATCCCGCAAAGCAAGACAAATTCCAAAATCCGTTTCATTGATCCTCCACCCAACCATGATACCGAATTATAAAATGACACGACGCGCAAAACAATAGCCATTTTAGTCAAAAGCCAATGGGGGCAAAGTATTGCGCATCAGAAAAGCGACAATTCCCTAATCGCCGCGTCTATCTTGTTTCCCGTTCTCGCTTGCAATATCGAGCCATGCAATAATTTTTTTTGACAGTGCGCGTCGTTCATGCTAATATCTCTATCGAATTAACAAACAAATAATTTCGGGGAGCTGGAGCGAGTCCGGCTGAGAAAAAGAACTGCAAGCCGCATTCTTTGATGCGCAAGTCAACGCTTTAATGAACTTTATCGGCGCCTTGTCGCATCCGATGTGGAAGCCCATCTTTGACCCTATCACCTGATCCAGATAATGCTGGCGGAGGAAAAATCACAAGTGAATTTTCAAACGTTGGCTCAATTTGGGTCAACGTTTTTTGTTCGCGATTGACAACGCCGTGAACACGTCTGTTCGTCAATCGCAAATCAAATTCACAGGAGCCGAACGATGGAAAAGCAAGTTGGTACGTGGGCAGTCAAAGTGGGGCTCGCGCAAATGCTCAAAGGCGGCGTCATCATGGATGTGACGAACGCGGAGCAAGCGAAAATTGCCGAAGACGCAGGCGCGTGCGCGGTGATGGCGCTTGAACGCGTGCCGTCCGATATTCGCAAACAGGGCGGCGTCGCGCGTATGAGCGACCCAACGAAAATTATTGAAATCATGGAAACGGTCACAATTCCCGTGATGGCTAAAGCGCGCATCGGTCATTTTGTCGAAGCGCAAGTGTTGGAAGCGCTCGGCGTAGATTACGTGGACGAATCGGAAGTGTTGACGCCTGCGGACGAAGAGAATCACATTGACAAAAATCAATTCAATGTGCCGTTCGTGTGCGGCTGTCGCAATCTCGGCGAAGCGCTGCGGCGCATCAACGAAGGCGCGGCGATGATTCGCACCAAAGGCGAAGCAGGCACGGGCGATGTGGTCGAAGCGGTGCGTCACGCACGCGCGGTGTTGGGCGAAATTCGCCGTTTGCAAAACATGCGTCCCGACGAATGGTATCACGTCGCCAAAGAATTGGGCGCGCCGTATGAATTGGTCAAAGAAGTTGCCGAAACAGGAAAACTGCCGGTGGTAAATTTCGCGGCGGGCGGACTCGCCACCCCGGCGGACGCGGCGTTGATGATGCAGCTCGGCGTGGACGGCGTTTTCGTCGGCAGCGGCATTTTCAAATCGAGCGATCCCGCGAAACGCGCGAAAGCGATTGTGATGGCGACCACGCATTACAACGACCCGAAAATTATCGCGGACGTTTCGCGCGGACTCGGCGAACCGATGCTCGGCATCGCGGCGCGCGCGATTCCGGAAGCAGAACAGCTCGCGGTGCGCGGGTGGTGATTCCGTAGGGGCAATTCATGAATTGCCCCTACGGAAAACGAATTATGAAAATCGGTGTTCTCGCTCTACAAGGCGCGTTCCGCGAACATATCGAAATGCTGCGTTCGATGGATGTGGACGCGGTGGAAGTGCGCATGCCCGAACAATTGCGCGATCTCGACGGCTTGATCATTCCCGGCGGCGAAAGTACGACGATTGGAAAAATCGCGACACAGTACGGATTGATTGAACCGATTCGTGAAATGGTCGCACAGGGCAAGCCGGTGTGGGGAACGTGCGCGGGCATGATCGTACTGGCAAAAGATGTTGGAATGAAACAGCCGCTCGTCGGCGTGATGGATGTGCAAGTGAAACGCAACGCGTTCGGGCGTCAAGTGGATTCGTTTGAAACGAATTTAGAGATTCCCGAAATCACAAATGGCGGGGCGGACGATTCATCGTCACGCCCATTTCACGCGATTTTCATTCGCGCGCCCTTGATGGAATCGGTTGGCGATAACGTCCAAGTGTTGGCAAAGTTGGAAGATGGAACGATTGTCGCCGCGCGCCAAGACAATCTGCTCGCAACAAGTTTTCATCCCGAACTCACAAGTGATACGCGGTTCCACAAGTACTTTGTCAACTTGGCGAACGAATAATGTCGAATGTGAATCATTCAGACGCATCGGATCCAACGGAAGCGGAGATTGCGGAATACATCGTCAACACCTTTCCTAACGTCGAGACAACGACGAACTTGGGCTATATTTTCTTTTTCTATGGCAATGAGCGAATGCTGTCTTTCGTGACGATTGCTTTATCAGGCAACGAGTATGAGCAAATCTCCAGCCTCGACCGCCCCGGCGTGTTTCGCCTCAACATCGGCGTCAGCAAGCAGACCTTTCAGTCGTTGTTCGGCACAACTCTGGTGAAACGCGATGACTATGATTACACCGCGCTGGATACAATCATGCCGCATCCCGATTATGCCGCGCAGTCTTTTATTTGCGTTCTCAACCCAAGCGCCGCAACGTTCGAGCGCGTCAAAACATTTCTGGCGGAAGCATACGAGTTGGCGCGCGCTCGCGACGCGAGGCGCGCCAAGAAATCATGAACGCGCTGTGTCGAGATGAACGCCATCATTGTCGCCAATGGAGAAATGCAAGTCAACGCGCGTTTGCAAGAATTGTGGCAGCGCGCCGATTTGCGAATTGCGGCGAATGGCGGGGCGCGCAACACGCGCTTGTTTCTCGGACACGCGCCGCACGTTGCGATTGGCGACATGGATTCGGTGGATGATGAGACACGCGTGTGGCTCGCAGAGCATCGCGTCGAGTTGATTCAATATCCGCGCGCCAAAGATGAAACGGATTTGGAACTCGCGCTACGGCTCGCACAAGAACGCGGCGCGGACGAGATTACAATTCTTGGCGCATTGGGCGGACGCGTAGATCAATTCTTGGGGAATGTGTTGTTATTGACACAGAGTCGAAATTTGAAAATCGTAGATGCCGCGAGTGAGATGTGGATTGGGCAAGGGAATGATGTGATTCAAGGAAAAAAGGGCGATACGGTTTCGCTCATTCCTTTGGACAAAGCAGTAGAAGGAATTACGACAAAAGGTTTGGAATATCCGCTGCGCGACGAAACGTTGGAACGCGGCAGCACGCGCGGGCTCAGCAATGTAATGCTCGGTGAGCGCGCGACGGTCCTTTGGGATTATGGCACGCTGCTGCTGGTGCATCTCTTTTTCATTGCACGCAAATGAAATCAAAAATCTAAAATCACAAATCAAAAATATCCCCGGGGAGCTCGATAGAATTGGGCTGAGAGGGCTGCTGCGATATAACTCATCGCCGAGCAGTCGACCCTTTGAACCTGTTGACGCCGCGTCACACCAACGCGCGTCATAACGCATCGAAATTGAGTGTGACGATGCGTCACGAGATAATGCTCGCGCAGGGAATATCGGTTCGTGTTGTAAAGGGCAATTCTTTTTGCTAAACAACCGCCTCTCATCTTCGGAGGCGGTTGTTGTTTTTATCCACGCGCGTAGAACGCGTTGTTTAATGCGTTCTGCAAAGGAGTCACGTGAAAAAATTTTTTCTCACAACTGTTTTCATCCTCACCACCCTCGCGGCATGTCAAGGCGCGCCTCTACAGCCAACAACTGCGCCCGCACCCACCGCGACTATTCACATTATTCCCTCTCAACTAACCGTCGTCACGCACGATTCGTTTGCCGTGAGTGATGAAGTGCTGGCGGAATTTCAAAACGCAAATCACGTCGCAGTCAAAATTCTCAAAGCGGGCGATGCGGGTGCCGCGTTGAACAAAGCGATTCTCGCGGGCGCAGAAAACCCATTGGGCGATCTGTTCTTCGGCGTGGACAATACATTTTTGTCGCGCGCGGAAAAAGCGGACTTGTTCGAAGCGTACAAACCAAAGGGCGCGGACGCGATTCCCGACGCGTACAAACTCGACCCACAATTTCGCCTGACGCCGATTGATTTTGGCGATGTGTGCATGAATTACGACAAGGCGTGGTTCAAAGAAAAAAATCTCGCGCCGCCGACAACACTCGCTGATTTGAGCAAACCCGAGTACAAAAGTTTGCTCGTCGTCGAAAATCCGGCGACCTCTTCGCCGGGGCTGGCGTTTTTGCTGGCGACAGTTGCAACGTACGGTGACAAGTATCTCGACTTTTGGAAAGAGCTGCGCGCGAATGATGTCGCCATCAGCGAAGGTTGGGAGGACGCGTATTACAACAAATCCACATGGAGCGGCAAAGGTGATCGCCCGATTGTGGTAAGCTACGCGACGAGTCCCGCCGCCGAAGTTTTTTTCAGTGACGGCAAATTGACGGAACCGCCGACGGGCAATGTGTTGGGCGACGGCGCGTGTTTTCGTCAAATCGAATTCGCGGGCATTTTCAAAAATGCCAACAACCCTGAAATGGCGCGCCGTTTTATGGATTTCATGCTCTCGAAAAATTTCCAAGAGGATATTCCAACGCAGATGTTTGTCTATCCCGTGAATCCGAACGCACAGCTGCCCGACTTTTACAAATTCGCGGAAACGCCCCAACACCCCGCGCAACTTGCCGCAGATTTGATAGACGCGAACCGCGAAAAATGGATCAAGGAATGGACACAAACGGTGTTGCGATAGTGCGGATGGTGCAATCGTGCGATGGTGCGGTAGTGCGATAGTGCAATGGTGCGATAGTGCGATAGAATCCGCGAATAACACAAACTTGTCATTCCGAACAAAGTGAGGAATCTCATTGTGTTATTCGTCGAAAAACAAAATGCGCGCGCGTTTCAATTTCCAATCCCTCATTTTACTTGTGCCGCTTGCGTTTCTCGCGCTCTTTTATTTTTATCCGCTCGGCGCGATTTTGGGTTTTTCATTTTTCGGAAGCGGCGCGTTGGACCTTTCGGGGTTTCAAGAGATTTTCAGCGACCCGTACTATCTGAATGTTTTATGGTTCACCACTTGGCAAGCCGCGCTTTCTACAATTCTCACCGTGATTGCGGCATTGCCCGCCGCGTACATTTTTGCGCGCTATCAATTTCGCGGCCAAACGCTCGTGCGCGCCTTGACGACGCTCCCGTTCTTGATGCCGACGATTGTGGTCGCGCCCGCGTTCATCGCCTTGTTCGGACCGCGCGGGATTTTGAATACCGCGTTGATGAATCTGCTCGGCTTGACCGTTCCGCCCATCCAGCTGCTCGACACGATTTGGATCATTTTCCTCGCGCACATTTTTTACAATTACACCATCGTCTTTCGCATCGTCAGCACGGCGTGGGCGAATCTCGATCCGCAGCTGGGCAATGCCGCGCAAATGCTCGGCGCGAACCGCACGCGCGTATTTTTTGAAATTACGTTACCTTTGTTGATGCCCGCCATCTTGGCAGCGGCGCTGCTCGTCTTTATTTTCGATTTTACTTCGTTCGGCGTCATTTTGCTTTTGGGCGGCGCGCGGTTGGCAACGCTCGAAGTGGAAATTTATCGCACCGCCGCGAATTTGTTCGACCTGCCGCTCGCCGCCGCGCTTTCTCTCGTTCAAATTCTTTTCACCTTTATTTTTATTCTTGCCTATACCATTTTACAAGCGCGCCTCGCCGCGCCCATTCGGCTGCGCCCGCAAGCGATTACCCGCCGCGCCTTAAAGACCGTCGGCGAAAAAATTTTTGTCGCGGCGAATATTGCGGCAATGCTACTCTTTTTGCTCGCGCCGTTGGTGGTCTTGATCTTGGAATCGCTTCAAACCGCGCAAGGTTTCGGTTTGCAAAATTATTTCGCGCTGAATGAAAATGTGCGCGGCTCGGCAACATTTATTCCGCCCACCGACGCGATTCGCAATTCACTTTTGTTCGCCAGCATCACCGTCGCGCTCGCCGTCGCGTTCGGCTTGCTCGCCGCCTACGCGATCACGCGCACGCGGAGGGGCGGGGGAGTTTTTGACGCGGTATTTTTGCTGCCGCTCGCCACATCCGCCGTGACACTCGGCTTTGGCTATATCATTGCGTTCAGCCGCACGCCATTGGATTTTCGCGCCGCGTTGTGGTTGATTCCGGTTGCGCATACGCTCGTCGCGCTGCCGTTGGTCATTCGCAGCATTGTGCCGCTATTACGTCAAATCAAGCCGAACATGCGCGAAGCGGCTGCGCTGCTGGGCGCGAATCCAACGCGCGTTTTCCGCGAAATTGATTTGCCGATTGTCACGCGTGCCGTAATCATCGGCGCGGTGTTTGCGTTCATCATTTCGCTCGGTGAATTTGGCGCGACGACTTTGATTGCGCGTCCGGAATGGACAACGATTCCGCTCGCCATTTATCGTTTGTTGGGGCAGCCGGGGCTGGCGAATTACGGACAGGCGATGGCGTTGAGCGCGATCTTGATGCTTGTGAGCGCGGCGGCGATTGCGTTGATGGAGCGCGCGCGATTTGGGGAAGGCGCGGAGTTTTGAGAGGGAGAGATTGGGTGATTGGGTGATTGGGTGACTAGGTGATTTTTGATTTTTGATTGACATTTCGATCCGCGATTTGCTATTCGCCATTCGCCATTCGCCATCCGCCATCTGCCATGTGCTATCTGCGATATGCTTCAGATTCAAAACATTTCCAAAAATTATGACAACGCGCCGCTGTTACGCGATATTTCGTTCAACATCGCGGACGGCGAAATTGTGTGTTTGTTGGGTCCGAGCGGCACGGGCAAAACGACGCTGCTGCGAATCATCGCGGGTTTGGAAGAAGCGGACGCGGGACAGATCGTTTTTGACGGCAAAGACCTGCGAAACATTCCGCCGCACGAGCGCGGGTTCGGCATGATGTTTCAAGACCTCGCGTTGTTTCCGCACAAAAACGTTTTTCAAAATGTCGCGTTCGGTTTGCGAATGCAAAACGTTTCACATAACGAAATTATAACACGCGTCAACGAGGCGTTAGAATTGGTAGGACTTGACGCCAATAAATTCGCTGCGCGCGATGTGAACAATTTGTCGGGCGGCGAACAGCAGCGCGTGGCGTTGGCGCGCACGCTCGCGCCGCGTCCGCGTTTGGTGATGTTCGATGAACCGCTCGGCGCACTCGATCGGATTTTGCGCGAGGAATTGGTCCATGAGCTGCGCGTGCTGCTGAAACGCTTGCGCATGACGGCATTGTACGTAACGCACGATCAAGGCGAAGCGTTTGCGCTTGCGGATCGGCTGATTATTTTGAATGCAGGTCAAATTCAACAAGCGGCTGCGCCCCCGGAAATTTATCAACAACCCGCGAATGCATTCGTCGCGCGTTTCATGGGTTTGACGAATTTGATAAAGATCGAAACACTGGAGCGTAGAGATTCAGAGGTACGCGCAAAAACAGATGCAGGCATTTTTGCGATTGCAAAGGAACGCGCGTCGAGTGAGAGCAGGTTTGTCCTGCTCCGTCCGCGTGCGCTCGAACGAATTTCCGAATCCAGCAACGGTACTGAAAATGTGTTGCACGGCAAAATTGTCGAAACAGTGTGGCGCGCGGGACATCAACAGATTGTGCTGCAAGTGCGCGGCAGTGAATTTATTTTTGAATGGGATGGAGGCATAGAATTGAATCGCGAAAGATTTTTCGAGTTGGACGCGCACGCGATTCAGTTTTTGCCGAACGGAGAGAATCAATGAAATCTTTATTACAGGAAAAATGTGTTGCGTGCCGCGCCGATTCGCCGCGCGTAACCGCACAGGAAATCCAGGAGCTGTCGCCGCAAATTCCGGATTGGAACATTGTCGAACGCGATGGGGTTCCGCATCTGGAGCGCGTGTACAAATTCAAAAATTTTGTCGAAGCATTGGCATTCACCAATCGCGTCGGCGCACTGGCGGAACAAGAGGGTCATCATCCCGCGCTGCTGACAGAGTGGGGCAAAGTGACAGTGACGTGGTGGACCCACAAAATCAACGGGCTGCATCGCAACGATTTTGTGATGGCGGCAAAATCGGACGAATTGTATCAAACTGCCCAAGCCGCTACTGAAAAAGCAGCGTAACAGAATTGCAAATCACGCGGGATGTTTTACAATGCCAACGCGCGGCGAAAACATAGAGACGCGGCGTGCAAGTAACCAAAGAACACAAACACTCGAGGGCAAACATAATGAGGCACAAGAATTTTGTTTGGATTGGCATCGCGTTTTTCAGTGTGTTGATGCTTGGCGCACTGGTGTGGGCGGGAAGCAGTCTCGCTGCCGGAGGAACCGGTCCGGGCGATGCCCTACCCATCACAGGCAAATTGGCAACAATACCAGCCGGCGCGGAGGTGTGGTACAAATTCGACGAAAGCGGAAACAACGAACTTGTCACAGCAATGCTGGACATGAAGGGACAAAGCGGGGTTTTATTTCGGGTGTACACGCCCGGATCTATCGCGCGGTGGATAGCCCAAGGCGGCTTGCATTCTGTCGGCGTCAGCAGCGCATCCCCCGAATATGACCAAGTATGGGAAGGGCGGTTTGAATCTGCCGGCACATATTACCTCGCTCTACAAAACAGAAGCGGTTATCCGATAGAGTATCGCTTGAATGTGCAAGGTGATGGTGTCAAGACTGCCACCATTGCAACGCCAACCGCAACGCCGCTGCCAAATCCCTTTGCCACGCGTGTGCCGGAAGGTACGTTGAGCGGCGGCAAAATTATTTTCCAAGAATCATCGGGCGGAAATATCTATACCGTGAACGCGGATGGCACAGGTTTGCGCCGCGTCACCTTTGGGCTGGACCCAGCATTTTCACCAGACGGCTCTAAATTCGCATTTGCGCGGCAAGGTCCCATACCGGGTTTGCTGATATCAAACACCGATGGCTCCAACGAGCGCAATGTGGCGGGTGGTACGCAAGTGCGTTCGCCAACGTGGGCAAATGAAAACGAGGTTGTGTATTCGAGCGTTGCGCGCGTGACTGCCGGCACGCCGGTCTGTTTCTTGGGACGCTGTTTTGGCGGCGATGATGTAACACGTTGGGGTTTGCTCGCCTATGATTTACGCGACGATTCGATTAACAATGTGAGTACGCCGCCCACCGGCGGAACCGTGCCGAGCGCCAATCGCGTTCTGAACAATATCGCGTTCATGAGTCCGGAATTGGGCTTGATGTTGACTTCGCTCGGCGATGCGCCGATGAAAATTATTGACAATGATCTGACGATCAACACTCCGTCCGTTTCACCGGATGGAGCGCGTGTGACGTACATGGTTCGCCAACCGCCCTCCTGGCAGATTGTTGTGGCAGTGTGGGATGGTACGAATCCGACTCTGCTGACGCGGAACGATCCCCTTTCGTTTAGTCATCCCGACAATGTTGCGCCAACCTTTTCGCCGGATGGGCAAGAAATTCTGTTTCTCTCGAATCGTAATGGCAAGTGGGAATTTTTTGCGATCAACGCGGATGGGACAAACGAACGACAGGTGCTGAAAAGTGTGACCGACAAATTAAACATCCAATACAACTACAGCGCCGAGCGTGTGGCGTCTTGGGCAAAATAGTTTCTGTAACAAAAAACCTTCGGGCGACAATTGCTCGAAGGTTTTTTGTTCTTGGGGATAATCGCGTGTACAGAGCTTTTTCTCTCTATTTTTATTTTTCAATATATTTAGTATTCGTAGTAGGGGCTGGGGAAAAGTGGACGCGGACGATGCGTATTGGGGAATTTCACATTTTACGCGATGGGTCGCGTAGAACGCGTGAGCGTGGGCGAGATATTGGGCGCGGCTTGGAATGGCTGCGCGACAAGATGTGCAAGCGGACGCGATAACTTGGCAAGATGCGGAGAGTTTTCCACGCGTACATGTGGTAAAGAGATCAATGTGGACGCGAACAACTCTAACAAAAATCCGCAAAAATAAACTTATTTTTGCTATTCCTATAAATAGGGTTTCGTCCCCAAAAGTACCCAATATATCGTGCTACTAAATAGGCGACGAGGGGGGTTATCCCCATAAACGTCCTTTTATCCACAGTTATAGGGGGGTTTTCCACAGACAAGTTGTCATAACATTATTTCCTTTCGATGAGAATAAGCCAGAAAAAGGAAGGTTTTGTGATACTCGTCACTTGGTCTAAATCCCGTTGCTGAAAAAAACTTCGGCTCGCACAGAGCCGAAGTTTTCTAATTGCGTCCTTGCCCGTTGTATAACCGTTCCTTGATCGCCAGCATTTCCCTGCGTCGCTGGTCGTCCTGTTCAATCTCCTGTCCGATCTTTTCAACGGAATACATCACAGTGGTGTGATCGCGTCCGCCGAGCGCTTCGCCAATTTGAGGCAGTGACGAGCCGGTGGCTTCACGCAAGAGATACATCGCCATCTGGCGCGGTGTCACCACTTCCTTGTTGCGTCCTCGCCCTTTCAAATCTTCCACGCTGACGCGATAATAATCGCAGACGGCATTGATAACCTGATCCATGCTGACCGGCGTTTGTGTCAAAATGTCCTGCAAAACGGTCGTCGCCAGGTCCACCGTCAGCGGCGCTTGCATCAACTGCGCGTAGGCGACGACGCGCGTGAGCGCGCCGTTCAATTCGCGAATATTGGATTGAATTTTGCGCGAGAGAAAATCAATGACTTCGGACGGCACAGCCATTGGTTGGGCTTCGGCTTTGAAGCGCAGAATAGCCGCGCGCGTTTCAAAATCGGGCGGCTGAATATCCGCAATGAGTCCGCCTTCAAAGCGCGAGCGCAAACGCTCTTCCAGCGTTGCGATCGCGCGCGGGTGACGGTCGCTGGAAAGAACAATTTGTTTGTTCGCGGCGTGCAATGAATTAAAGGTGTGAAAAAATTCTTCTTGAGTGGATTCTTTCCCCGCGATAAACTGAATGTCGTCCACGAGCAAAACATCCACTTCGCGATACGCGCGGCGAAATTCTTCAGTGGTTTGCGTGCGGATCGAGTTCACCATTTCATTGGTGAACGTTTCCGACGAGACGTACACCACGTGCTTGCCGCGCAACTGGGGAATCCAGCCGAGCGCGTGCAGTAAATGCGTCTTGCCCAAGCCGGTGCCGCCGTACAGAAATAACGGATTATATGCTTCGGCGGGACGCTCGGCGACGGCGATGCACGCCGCATGCGCGAGGCGATTTGAATTCCCCACAATATACGCGTCGAACGTATATTTGGGATTCAGCGTCGCCGCTTGGGAACGCGAGGGCGTATATTGCGAGGCGGAGCGTACTTTGTCGGTCAGCATGGGAGTTTGTACGGAATCGTTCGGGCGCGCTTGCGGCATGGCGTCGGTGGAGACAAATGTGGATGCGCCGTTATTGGCTTCGCGGGCTGCAAGCTCATCGCCTTCGCTCTCTTCGCGCGTTTTCAAAACAAAGCGAATCTCGGCAGGATGATTCAGCACGTGATTCAATGTGCGTTCAATCATACCATACAACCGATTTTCCAACCATTGTTTTGCGTACGCGTTGCGTACGCCGACGGTCAACAAACTGCGTTCCATATCGTAAGACAAAGCAAAGGTTGGTTTGACCCACGTATCGAACGTGGCTTTGGTCATTTGTAATTGTAATTCGCCCAGCGCCGCTTGCCATAAATGCGCCGCATTTGGCGTGAGCGGTTTGGTAGAAAATTCACGGGTGATATCGGGCGGCGCGGAGACTGGGGGGGAATGTGTAATCATTGTGGAAATTCCTAATAAAAGGATGGAGAAAAGCACACGCCGCATTCGGAACGAAGGTTCCCTCAGATGCGACGCGAGCGGTATCTTACAGGAATGTTTGGACGCGCGCAATATCTTCACCTTAAAATCTTGAAACGCGCGCGTAAACTTTAACGTTCTGTAATAAAGAATACAATGTGGATAAAGTTAGAGCGCGTCGAGAGAAAAGAACGCATCCACTATTTCTTGTGTCTCTGTCAGGACGCGCCTACTAAACAAATGCGCGCGTTGTGGACAACTTGCGAAAATCTGTGGAAAGAGAGTGCGTGAATGTGGACAAGTGGTCCAAGTGCAAGTCTGGAAACGATTTCTCTGCAAAAAACTTGAGCCGCGCGCGCTAATTTTTTCTCCGCGCGCGGCACATGATATAATCGCGCTCACATTTCCGCTTTCCCGCCTGCAATCAACTGTTCATGTCAAAACTTTCGATTCTGTTTGTTGTTCTGCTTTGCATCGCACTCGTACTCGGCGCACTCGGTCTCGGCGCCGCCTATCTTGAAACGAAAACATTACAAGGCACAATTCTCGATCAAAGCGGCGCGCCGATTCCGCAAGCCGCGCTGACGCTCGCCGGACGCTCGACGTTTTCGGATGCACAGGGCTATTTTGAAATTCAATTTCCGCGCGGTGAATGGGAACTGCGCGCCTTTGCGGATGGTTTTCAAGAAACGACACAGCGAATTGATGCGAACGATTGGTGGACGCAAAATTTTTCTGCCGCGCTGCAGATGACGCCAAAAGAATGGCGCGGTCAAATCATTTCGGATGAAAGCAAGACTCCCTTGCCGAACGCGCGCATCGAATTTGACGGACAGGTGCTGCAAAGCGACGCGCAAGGTGAATTCGTTGCGTATGGCGTGCGGAATGGCACAAAAATCAAAATTTCACAGCCCGGCTATCGCACCGCCAATGTCACCGTGCAGTCGGCGGGCGACGACAAACAAATCGCCACCATCCCGCTTGCGCCCTCCGAATTACGCGTTCTCGTCGTTGACGCCTCGAATCAAAAACCACTGCCCGGTGTGCGCGTTCAGGCGAATGGTTCCAGCATAAATACGGACGCACAAGGCAAAGCAGTCTTTCTGGGCTTGAGCGAAGGCGCGGAAATTTCCGCCCAAGTATCGGGTTATGCCAAAGCGAGCGCGAATGCGGGAAACGATGCCCAGGTGAAATTGGAATTGCAGCCGACAACACTGCAAGGGCGCGTGATTGATTCGACAACAAAGCAAATTGTGCCGAACGCGGCGCTGCTGTTTGCGAACGCGCACGGCGCGATGGCGCCGGGATTATCCGGCGGCGAGCAGGGCAACTTTATGATTCAAGACTTTAGCGCCGTGCCCAAGTTGTACATCAAAAAACCCGGATATTTGCTCGGCGCGTTTGATTTACAAAAAGGTGGCGCGCAAGATTTTGCATTGACGCCGTTCCAAGCCAAAGGCATCCACCTTTATTACGGCATCAAACGCGCTGACGCGGAACGTGTGCTGAGTCAATTGCAGGGCACCGAAATGAACGCGGTGGTCTTTGATGTCAAAGAAGATCCGGGGTATCTTTTGTGGGATTCGCAAGTGCCGCTCGCAAAAGAAATCGGCGCGTACGTCGAGCGCGAGTTCACCGCGCAGGATCAAGTCGAAATGTGCCGCGCGTACAAACTCTACTGCATCGCGCGCGTCACAGTGTTCAAAGACAATTTGCTCGCGCAAAACCGTCCCGACCTCGCGCTGCACAATTCGGGGGGCGGACTTTTGTACGAAAATTCCGCGTATTGGACGAATCCTGCCGAGGCGGAGGTGCAAAACTATCACATCGAGCTTGCCAAAGAACTCGCGGCGATGGGCTTTGACGAAATCCAGTACGATTACATCCGTTTTCCCGGCACGCGCGAAGTGTTGGCGAGTGAATTTGGAGACGCCGATTTTCGTGTGAGTACGATCCAAAATTTTCTGGAACGCACGGCGGAGGCGCTGCGCCCGACCACCGCGTTTTTCTCCGGTGATGTTTTTGGTTTAACGACCGCAACGGATGACGAACAAGGCATCGGACAGGTCTGGGAAAACATTGCTCCGCCGTTTGATTACATCTCGCCGATGATGTATCCTTCGACGTGGCGCTATGCGACAAATTTGTGGGGCAGCGCGTTCGGTATTAAAAATTGCTCTGACGCGTACGCGTGTCCGTACGAAATTATGCGCTATGGCACATTGAAAGCGCAGGAACGGACGAAAAACAATTGGACGCTCGTTCGACCTTGGCTGCAAGCATATCAGATGAATTTGTCGGATATGTTGAAACAAGCGCAAGGTTCGGACGATGCGCACAGCGCGGGCTATTTGTTTTGGAACAACCAAGGGGTGTATCCAAATGGATTGTTTCAAAGCAAAAAGTAAAAAGCTAAAAGCGACAAGTGGAATCGGTACGATTTTCAACTCTCGCTTTTAACTTTTAGCTTTTACATTGTCATATGCTCAAAAGTGAACGTGTCACCCTGCGCGGTATGCGTCGTGACGACCTGCTGCGCTTGTGGGAATTCAATAACGACCCCGAAGTGGAAATCGCGGGCGGCGGCGATCCGCCCATTCCGCAATCGCTCGAACGACTCGAAGCGGAATTTGATGAGAACGCGAAAAAAGGCGGACGCGACGGCACTTTTTTTATCATCGAAGCTGACGGTCGCGTAATCGGACAATGCGCCTTGTTCGGGTTCGACGATTTTCGCGGCGTCGCGCACCGCTGCGAGCTCGGCATCACGATTGGCGACAAAGAGTATTGGGGCAAAGGGTATGGGCGCGAAGCGATTTCGTTGTTGGTGGATTATGCGTTCACACAATGGAACGTGCAGCGCGTCGGTCTCCAAGTGTTGGCGACGAACGAACGCGCGATTCGTGCGTACAGCGCCGTCGGTTTTATTGAAGAGGGACGTTTGCGGCGATATATGTGGAGCAATGGCAATTACGTGGATGGGGTGTGCATGAGTGTTTTGCGCGAAGAATGGCAAGAGCGCAAAAATACGGAACAAGAAGTACAGCAAGCGGTCCAAGAAGCGGTGTCGAGTTTAGAGACCGCGAATGAAAAATCGGACAGCTGACAAATGACGGGTTGGGGCTTATGAAACGACTGTGTGTTTTTTGTGGGTCGAATGTGGGCGCGCGCCAAGTATATCGTGATGCCGCGTTGGCGTTGGGAAAAGAAATGGCGCGGCGCGAGATCGGGTTGGTTTATGGCGCCGGCAATGTCGGGCTAATGGGAGTCATTGCGAACGCGATGTTGGAAGTAGGGGGCGACGTGATTGGTGTGATTCCCGAACATCTCGTTGTAAAAGAAGTCGAGCATCGCGGGTTGACGGAACTGCGCGTGGTCAAGACGATGCACGAGCGCAAAGCTCTCATGGCGGATTTGGCGAGCGGCTTTATCGCTTTGCCGGGCGGCTTTGGCACGTACGATGAATTTTGTGAAATCGTGACGTGGGCGCAGCTCGGCTTGCATCAAAAACCGTGCGGCATGTTGAACGTTGCGGGATTTTTTGACGCAATGCTCGCGATGTTTGACCACGCAACGCAAGAAGGATTCATTCGTCCCGACCATCGCGCGATGCTCCGTGTCGCGTCCGACACGCACGCCTTGCTCGACGAGATGGAAACGTATCGCGCGCCTGTGGTGGAAAAATGGATTACGCGCAGTGATGTGTGATTAAAAAAATATAATTGATGCAACGCAGAAAGAATTCACAAGCGAAAACATGAATCTCTCACTTGTTCCCACCTCAAACGACCAAAACAAAATCGAAATGATTCGCGCGCAAATGCCCGCCGTCACGCGCGCGGTGTATCTCAATACCGGCACGAATGGTCCGCTGATGAAACGCGCGGTGGACGCAATCACCGAATTCGCGCACGAGGAATTAAACAACGGGCGCATCGGGCAACCCGCGTTTGATCGTCTGCTCGCGCTGGTGGACGAATCACGCGCGCTCGTCGCCGAACTGCTCGCGTGCGACGTGGATGAAGTCGCGCTCACGCACAACACCACCGAAGGCATGAACATCGCGCTGCTCGGTCTCGATTGGCGCGCCGGTGATGAATTGGTGACCGCAACAAGTGAACACGAAGGCGGACTGAATCCTGCGGCGCTGCTCAAAGCGCGTTACGGCGTGAATGTGATTTACACGGACATTGGTTTGTGTGATTGCGATCCTGTGTTTTCGCTTCAGCGCGCGCTTTCGCCGCGCACGAAAGCGGTCGTGTTGTCGCATGTGTCGTGGACAACCGGCGCGGTTTTGCCGATGCGCGAACTGTGCGAAATGGCGCATCGCGTTGGCGCGTTCGTCATCTGTGATGCGGCGCAGGCGTGCGGCATGGTTCCGTCGCGCGTGGACGAGTTGGGCGTAGATTTGTACGCCTTGTCCGGGCAAAAATGGTTGTGCGGACCGGACGGCATTGGCGCATTGTTCATTCGCCGCGAGGTGATGCCAAAAATTCAAAACACCTTTTCCGGTTATTTTGCGCTCAAGCAGCGCGTCGCGCGCAGCGACGCGGAAATAGAGTTCGGCGAGACTGCGATGCGGTATCAATACGCGTTTCACTATTTTCCTGCTCTGTTGGGATTCAACGAGGGCTTAAAGTGGCTGCGTGATGAAATCGGGTGGGAATGGATTTATCAGCGCACGCGCGAGCTGGGATGCTACGCGTATGATGAATTGTCAAAACTTCCCAACGTGAAATTGTACATGCCGCGTGCAGAGATCGCGGGGCTGGTGCATTTTTCGGTTGACGGCATCGCGCCCGCGGATCTCACGGCGCGTTTGTACGAAAAGAATGTTCTGATTCGTCACGTGCCAGAGCCCCTCTTGAATCGAGTTGCTACAGGTTTTTTCAATAATGAGCAAGATGTGATGCAGTTGTGTAATGCCATTCGCGCCGTGTCAGGCGAAAATGCGTAAGAGGTTGCGAGAGATTTCGTCTCGGCGCTCGGAAAACATTTTGACAGAACCCAACCGCGCGCGTACACTAAAAATATGAGCAAGATACGTGTGGCAGTTGCCATGAGTGGAGGCGTTGATAGTTCGACCACTGCCGCGCTCCTCGTCGAGCGCGGTTTTGATGTCGTCGGGCTGATGATGCGAATGTGGTCGGAGGAAGGCGACGGTCTGCTTCCGAACAAATGCTGTTCGCCCGAAGCCGTTGCGGATGCGCGCGGCGTCTGTCAACGCCTTGGCATTCCTTTTTATTTGTTGAATGTCGAAGCGGAATTCAAAACGCGCGTTGTGGATTTTTTCACCGACGGCTATGTGAGCGGCATTACGCCGAATCCCTGCTTGCAGTGCAATCAACACGTCAAGTTTGGAACGCTGTTAAACAAAGCGCACGCGTTGGATGCGGAATTTTTGGCAACAGGACATTACGCGCGCGTGATGAAAAATGAGCGCGGTGAATTCGAATTGTGGAAAGGGGTTGATCCGCACAAAGACCAATCGTACGCGCTCCACATTCTTTCGCAGGAACAGCTCGCCCATTCGATGTTTCCGTTGGGCGAATTCACCAAAGCGCAAACGCGCGAACTCGCAAAAAATTTTGGTTTGCGCGTTGCATCCAAAGAGGATTCGCAAGATTTGTGTTTCATCGCCGACGGCAACTATCGCAATTTCATACGGCGCAATCGTCCCGCCGCGCTGGCGCCGGGTCCAATTTTGGACGCGCACGGCAAGCAACTTGGCATGCACACCGGGCTTCCCGATTACACCATCGGTCAGCGCAAAGGTTTGGGCATTGCCGCGCCCGAAGCGTTGTACGTCACCGCGCTCGATGCGGCGCGCAACGCGGTGGTTGTTGGCACGGCGGATGAATTGGGCAAACGCGAATTGATCGCGCGGTCTGTGAATTGGATTCCCCCACAGCCGGGCGGCGCGCTGCCGCGGCGCGCGCAGGTGAAAATTCGCTATCGTTCACCGGAACATCCCGCGACGATTCGCGCGCTCGATGAAACGCGCGTACAAATCGAATTTGATTTGCCGCTGCGCGATATTACGCCGGGACAGGCGGCTGTCTTTTATGATGGCGCGCGCTGTTTGGGCGGCGGCATCATTCAGTAGAATTCCTTTCCCATGTTCACACCGCCACAGCTCGTCCTCGCTTTTGTTATTTCTTCGCTCATCGGTCTCGGATTTTTTCTCCTCTTTGGCAAAGGGTGGCTGCGCTTGATCGTCTATTGGCTGGTCGCGGTCATCGGATTTTTCATCGGGCAAATCATCAGCTCGCTGCTCAATTTTTCCATCTTTGCCATCGGCTCGGTGAATTTGCTCGAAGCGACCGCGACCTGTTTGATTGCCCTGTTTGTTACGCGCGCGCTGTGGAAGTCTGACGCGGCACAATAGGACAAAAGGCACAAATCCATTTTGCAAAAATTTTACAAACACATAAAACGCGCGCAAGATGCGTTGACGATACTTGGGGCGAGCGACGCAGGGTTGCTCAAAGATTCATTCATGAGGAGGTTGTATGTTTGACAAATATGTTTTCAAAATCGCGCGCGGGGGCATGTTCCTGCTTGCGCTGCTCGTAGTGTTTGGCGCGTTCAGTGTGGCGCCGACATTTGCGCAAGAAGGGACGGAAGGCGTTGATGGGACGGAAGCAATGCCGCCGACCGGACAAAAGATCAAGTGGTCTGATTTCACCGGCGCGCCCACGATTCCCGCCAGCACTTTGGGGTTGTGGATCTGGAGCGAAGATGTAGGCGGACAAGAAATATTGCACATTCGCACCGGGAGCGACGGCGCAGCCAAAACATTCGCGGGCGCGATTGAAACAAACGGCAGTGCGAATTTTTATGATGCCGCCGTCGTGAATGGCACGGGTGACGATACAGTTTCCACGCCCAAATACAATCGGGTTGAATTTTCGCTCGCGACAACCGGGGGCGGTGAAGGCATAGATGTGAATTGGAGCGGCAACTGGTTGTTCCTCGACCTCAAGATTAACGGCGCATACGTTCCGTCAAAAATCTTTACAGGCGCCGCGGCGAAACAAACTTCCGGTGCGCCGCTCGGCGTGCGCGCGGGAACTGACGGACTTTTGACGCTGCCAATCACGATGCTGGATGGCGCGACGCCCTTCGTCAAAAACGGTCCGAATGGTTATTATCTGTATCGGACCGGGAAACGCTATCATTTGCGCCTCACCACAACTTCGGCTCAAGACGCGGTAAAGTATCGCGGGCGCATCTTGGCGGAGCAAGGCAAGTTCCGCATCGTGAAAGAATACAAAGGCGAAAATGCCGATTACGTTCTTCTCACCGACTATGGCAAGACATTGAAATATCACTTTTTCACCAAAGGATATGTTGACGGGATGGATTGGGTGATCAACGGACCCAACAAACCGGACAATATGATCTTTACCCTCAAGATGGACGGGCAAGTTGCGGCGCCAAATATCGCGCTTGGCGCAAATCCATTTGGCACAGTCAAAGCCCTGACTTTCCGTTTGGTCGAGTAAACACAAAGCAAGCAGCGGCGGCGTCATCAAGCGCCGCCGCTTTTATTTTTGGAAACAGCGACCAGGCTTTTTTGGCAAATTTCTTTTGTGTTATAATCTTGGAACAACGAATGTCAAACGTAGAAACCATTCGCGATATATCAATCATTGTTCTCGCGATCGAGACCATCGTCGTCCAAGTGATTTTGGTCTTGTTGCTTTTGGAGATCCGATCCCTTTCCAAAATGCTGCGCGAGAACATTTATCCGATTTTGCAATCGGCAGATGAAACTGCCCGCACGGTGCGCGGCACCAGCGTCTTTGTCAGCGACAATGTCGTTTCTCCCGTCGTTCGCATTTCCAGTTTGGCGGCGGGAGTGAGCGAAGCGCTTCGTGTGATTGCGCGACGTGGGCAGTGAAAGGAGAAACACTATGAACAATTCGCGTGGAGTAGAATTTTTGGCGGGATTCCTGCTGGGCGGCATCGTGGGCGCGGCGGTCGCGCTCTTGCTTGCGCCACAATCCGGGGAAGAAACGCGCGAACAGATTCGTGAACGCGGCATCGAGTTATACAATCGCGGCGAAGAATTTTCCAACGAAGCGATGCAGCGCGCCCAAAAAATGGCGTCGGAGGGGCAGGAACGCACTCGCCTCGCGGTGGAAGAACAAAAAGCCAAGCTGCAAGAAGCGATTGACGCCGGCAAACAAGCGGCATCCCAGCGCCGCAACGATTTGATGGGCAAGTTCGATGCGGAAAAAGCGCCAACGCCAAAACCAAACAGCTGAGTCTCTGCATAGAATTCCCGACAAGCTATACCGACCCGCGTTGTACGAGTCACACGACTCGCGCAAAGCGGGTTTTTATTTATGCGGACAAGAACATCGCGCTGCGCGCGACGGAATGAATATGTTATAATCGCGCGAACTTGTTGAGAATATACGAATTGTGGTTTATGAAACAGCGCAGGGAAAATTTTCTGTGAAATCATAAATCACAAGTCCACAAACAGAGAGCGATGCGAACTCCCATCATTGCCGGAAATTGGAAAATGAATACAAATCTCGCGTCGGCGACCGAACTCGTCAACGCGATGAAAAACGAATTGACGCAGCTTGTTACAACAGGCAAAGTAGAAATCGTGTTGTGTCCGCCGTTT
This sequence comes from Chloroflexota bacterium, assembly GCA_004295045.1. Taxonomy (GTDB): domain Bacteria; phylum Chloroflexota; class Anaerolineae; order UBA4142; family SHND01; genus SHND01. The sequence goes on from SHND01000039.1 coordinate 183,148, forward strand.
GTCTATTTGTGGCGCGTGGACGAATTGACGCGCGGCACAGGAATCGGCGTCGGCGCGCAAAACATGTTCTCTGAACCCAAAGGCGCGTACACGGGCGAAGTGGCGCCGACGATGCTCGTGGACGTTGCGCAGTACGTGATCATTGGACATTCCGAACGCCGCCAATATTTTCACGAGACCGATCACATCGTGAATCAAAAGCTTCATGCGGCGCTCGCACACAACCTGAAACCCATTTTGTGCGTGGGCGAAGAATTGGAAACGTACGAGAATGGGGAAACGGATGTTTGGGTGCGCGGACAAATTCACGCGGCGGTCAAGGACTTGACCGCGGATCAAGTGCGCGGCTTGGTCATTGCCTACGAACCCATTTGGGCAATCGGCACCGGCAAAGCCGCTACGGGCGCGGGCGCGAACACGGTGATTGGCGTTTCCATTCGCGGCGCGCTCGCCGATTTGTACGGCGAAGCGGTGGCAGCAAATGTGCGCGTCCAATATGGCGGAAGTGTGACCGCCAAGAATATTGATGAATTTATCGTTCAGTCGGAGATTGACGGCGCGCTGGTGGGCGGCGCAAGTTTGAAAGCGGATGAATTTGTAGCCATCTGTCGCGCCGGATTGAAAAAGAGCGCGTGAGCGCGTAAATTTTTTTTTCCCGCTCGTCGGCGTATGGAGATCATTCTTTTTTTCGTACTCTTTGGCTTGATGTTGTTCTTGCAGCGTTGGCTGCAGCAGCACATTCAAGGTTTAACGTACGCGGTCACCGGCAATCCGGGCTGCGCCGTGCGCGCGCTTTTTTTGGTGTTACTGCCCGGCGTGGTGCTGCACGAATTTAGTCATTGGCTCGTCGCAAATTTGGTCGGCGTGCGCACCGGACGCGTGAGCATCGGTCTCGGCAAAATGCGCGGCAAACATTTTTCGCTCGGTTCGGTCACTGTAGAAAAAAGTGATCCACTGCGGGAATCGCTGATTGGTGTCGCGCCGTTTATTTTCGGAATCCTCGCGGTCTGGGCATTGATGGGTTTGGGGTTCGGCTTGTGGTCGCCGCAAAGCGTGTCGCAAGTCTTGGAAACGCTCGGCGCGGTGATCCGCGATCCACTGACGTGGGTGGCGCTCTATTTTGTCTTTGCCGTTTCGACCTCGATGATTCCAAGCGAATCGGACCGCGAACCGTGGGGCGTGATCATCGCAATTTTTGCCGGCATCGGCTTGCTCGCACTCGTGCTTGGTTGGTCGCCCAACATCACGCCCGAGCTGCTGCAATGGGGTCAGCAGGTGCTCAGCACTTTGATTTTTGTCTTTGGCATCATCGTCGTAGTGAATGGCACCCTCGCTATTTTGATTTTCCTCTTTGAGTGGGGTTTTGGCACCGTTACATCGCGCCGGGTGCGATATTAATCAGGCAGGCACAAGGCGCTGCGGCTGCATCATCTCCTCAAGCGCGCCAACACAATCACTGCCATCCCACCAATCACAATCAACGAAATCAATTTCGGAATTCCGCTCGGCAAAATCAACGCCAACGCGCCAAACAACGCGGTCAGCAGATAATAAATCAAAACAATCGCGCGCGTCGAAATCCCGCTGTCGTACAAACGAATATGCAAATGCCCGCGGTCGGCGGCGAACGGCGATTTGCCTGCGCGCACGCGCTGCAAAATTTGCCACGCGACATCGAGGATCGGAATCGCAAGCGCGAGGAGCGCGGTTGCCGCTTTGGCGCCGCCAATGATGGACAACACCGCGAGCGCAAACCCCAACACGTACGCGCCGGAACCGAGGAAAATTTTCGCGGGTGGAAAATTGAAAATCAAAAAGCCGAGCGTCGCGCCAATCAACGCCAACGGCAGCAGCGCCAAACTATCTTGATGCAAACGGAATGTATGCAGGAATAGCACTGTGCCCGCAATCACCGTGACGCCGCCGACGAGACCATCAAGCCCATCCAAAAAATTCAGCGTGTTCATCATGCCGACGATCCAAAAGATGGTGAACGCGATGGCAATGAGCGGCGGCAGAAAAATCGGCGAACCATCGAGCGGGCTGGAAATTTCCTTGATGAGTACGCCCGATGCAATCGCGATCAACGCGACTCCAAGCTGCATGGCAAACAGTGGTAACGCTTTTAATTCGCGTACATCGTCAATCAGCCCCACCAGCGCCACAATCGCCACGCCGACAGCCAAGCCAAACACGCGCGACATTTCGTTTTCATCACTGCGCGCAAAGGGAATGGTAACCGCGAGCGCGGCAAGAAACGCGATGGCAAGGGGAACGCCGCCGATGCGCGGCGTTGGAATTTGGTGCAGCCGACGCGGCGCGGGTTTATCCAGCCAATTCAAACGCCGCGCGAGACGAATGGCGAAAGGAGTTAGAACAAGGGCAGTTATAAAGGCGGTGAAAAAGACAAAGGCGAAATACCCGACCATGTGCGAACGCATTGTAGCACAACGCCTTGACGATGGTTTGCAATCGTGCTATAGAATAAAAAAATGTTAAATAAAGCGTCGCTCTACTCGAAACATCTTTGGCTCAAGCCCAACCGCGATCCCGTGAATCTGATCATTGGCGATGATCTCGATGCCGCGCTCAGCGCGGTTTTGTTTTTGCGCCAACATCCGAACGCAAAAATTATTGGAGTCTATTCCAAATACACCACTGTCTATTATTCCACCGCGTGTGCATGGAATGAGGCGCTTGATGCTGTGTGGCTTGATTTGGATATTTATCACGCGCAATGCAAATCGTTGGGGCATCACATCTTGCGCTTGAACGCGCGCCAAGAGTTGCCCGGATTCAAGACGAGTCTGAATCTCAATGACTTGCAGCGCAAATCGTTGGAACATCATTTTGATGAAAAATATCCGCTCGGCACGATTCACTTTTTGATGTGGTTGTATCAGCAGGAAATTCCAAATGTTGCGGACGCGGATCTGTTGGTGTGGCTTGCCGATTCGGCGTACATCAACGCCCAAACCAACGCGTTTCGCAAACGTTGGCGCGCGGGGAAAGCGGAATGGGAGGAGCGCGCGGGATTCAGGCGGAATGTGAAGAGTTGGCTTTATGGCGCGATTCAAGTGGAATCGCTTCTGCGCACGTTTGAACAACTCGATACAATTGAATTTGAAGAACGAATGCGCGCGTTTCAAAATAAAATGGCGGCGCACGGCTTGCCGCAAGGCGAGGGGCAAGTCGCCTCACGACATTTGAAATTATTCGGTTATCAATGCCAGCCCGTTGGGGATGTCGGCGCGTTTGTCGTGCGGCTGCTCGAATTTTGTGCCGCACAGACGGGCTGGACCATTGCGCCGGAACAAATCGAACCACTAAATCGTTTGCAAGCCAAGTCGGGCAAGCGCGTTTCTGAAAATTTGAATCGCGTGCGCGCGCAAGGGCTCGCCCAATTTCTCGAAACGCAAAACGTTTTTTCGTACGTCTTTACGCATTTTGATACCATCAATTACACCACGTTAGCCGTTGCGTAAAAATTCAACCGTTAGTTCATTCCCCAAATAAATACTCGAGCATTTCATCGGTCAGACCGCTCCACGCGCTCCAGCTGTGTCCTTCTTGCGAGTGGAAAATTTCCACCGCATCTCCGTGTTTTCGAAAACGCTCCGCCATCGGTTTCAAATCGCCCACGTCCCATCCCGGAACGCCGCCGCTCAAGAAAATTTTTAGAGGCGCGCCGCCGCGCGTTTCCAACGCCTTGTTCACAAATGCGCTCATGCGCGGCGCACCCGCAGCGACCTGCGATTGATACACCCAATACGCGGGCGAAAAAATTGCCAGCCTGCCGAACACATCTTGATACCGCAGACCCGCGTAGGTGGTGAACGCGCCGCCGTAACTCACGCCCATCAGCGTGCGTCCGCTGCGCGACGCGTCGGTGTGATAGGTTGCATCAATGTGCGGCACCAGTTCGGTGGCGATGAATGCGGCAAAATCTTCAGGACGCGCCAGAAACTGCTTTTCGCGTTGATTGTCTCGCAGATTATTTGGGTTGCGCGCATCAATAAAAACGGCAATCAGCGGCGAAATTTTTTCGGCGGCGATAAGGTTATCAATGATCGCCGGCGTGCCGCTCATTTTGGGATCGGAGAAATCGTTGCCATCGGTGATATACACTACCGGCAGATTTTCCAACGATTCATAATTCGGCGGCGTGTAGACGCGATAGTTCAACGGCGCGCCCCATGCCTGGCTTTCGATTCTCGTCCAATCTGTCAGCGTCCCTTGCGGCACATTCGCGCGCCGTTTTGAAAAATCGGTGACCTGAAATTCGGGCATTTCCAAAATGCTGTTGTAACCGAATGCACTTTTGTGTTTGTGTGGATTCGCCGGGTCGTTGAGCGCTTGCGTCCCATTCAATAAAATTTCATATTCGGTACGGCTGTCACGCGGAAATTTTGCGACGCCGTACCACAAATCGGTTTCGCCGACGCGCGTCCCATCAATCCCTTTCCCCAACTGCCAAAAGGAAAAATCGCCGCGCCATAAAACGCTGGCTGCGTCCCCTTTGTACAAAAAAATCACTGCATCGTTCAAAACTAACGGCACCCGCCGCGCTTGCGTTACCGTGTTCCAAAAATCATTTACCCGCGCTTGCGCGTCGGCGCCGCTTGCCAAACTCGCAACAAACGTTTCCCAATCCGCAAGCGTTTCGCCGGGCAAGCCCGCAATTGGAATTGGCGTTCGCGTGGCTGGCATCGCGGTTGCGGCGCTGGTCGGCGTTCGGGTAGGTGACGCCAGCGTATCGGTTACCGGAATCGTGGTTGCCGTGGAGCGAAGCGCCGTTGCCGTGTTTTGCGCGCGCGTGTTGGTTGGCGCAATTTTTTGTGTTGGCGGAAATATGGTGGCGGTTGACGGAAGGGGCGTTGTAATTGGTGCGATATTCGCGCACGCGGCGAGCGCCAGCGCGATGAACAAAATAAAAATTGTGTGTAGATTTTTCATTTCCCTCTATCACATCGCAAAAATGCCAAAGCGAATATGCGTAATTCAAAGCTGAAATCGTTTTTTGAATTTCGTGTCACCAGACATCCATTTTCGAGACGTGTTTTCTTTTGTGCAAAGATTCTATCACGGCGCGCAGGAAACAAAAAAGCGGACGCAGAACGTCGCCGCATTCGATTGCTCGTTCCATGCTATACTTTCCAAACATGTCAACAGAAATAAGACTGACGCCGATGCTGACACAGTACAAAAACTTGAAAGCGCGTTTTCCCGACGCAATTTTATTGTTTCGGCTCGGCGATTTTTACGAAACGTTCGAGGACGACGCGAAAACGTGCGCGCGCGAATTGGAACTCGTTCTCACACATCGCTCGTTCGCCAAAGGCGTGCGTTTGCCGATGGCGGGCGTGCCGCATCATCACGTCCAAGCGTACATTGCCAAACTGATTGACAAAGGTTTCAAAGTCGCGCTCGTCGAACAGCTCGAAGACCCGAAAAAAGTGAAACGCCTCGTGAAACGCGATGTCGTCCGCGTGATTACGCCGGGGACGGTGGTGGAAGACGCGCTGTTGAAAAGCAAGAGTCAGAATTATTTGGCGGCGATTGCGGTGGAGAAAAGCGAGAGACGAGAGACGAGACACGAGAAACGTTCCGCCAACCCCCATCCCCCATCCCCCGTTTTCGGTCTCGCTTTCATAGATTTATCCACCGGCGAATTTGCGACAACTCAAATTGACGGCGTTGACGCGCAGTCAAAATTGTTTGATGAGCTGGAACGCGTGCAGGCGAGTGAATATGTTGTATCGGAAGCGTTGGCAAAGGATGAAGAATTTATCGCGCGCTTGAGCGCGATTCGTCCCGCGCGCGTTTCACCAACTCCTAATCGCGCGTTTGAAACGGATACCGCGCGCGAACTTTTGCTCGAACATTTTCGCGTCAACACATTGCACGCGTTCGGTTGTGAAGAATTGTCTGTGGCAATTTCCGCGGCGGGCGCGGCGTTACACTATTTGAAAAATAATCAGCCCAACGCGGACGCAAGCGCGCTGCCCTTGCAGCATCTCAATCATCTGTTCACTTATTCGCTCGACGCGTACATGACGCTCGACGCGGCGACGCGGCGCAATTTGGAACTCACCGCGTCCCTCGCGCCCGACAGCAACCTTAAAAATACCGCGCGTTCGCTGTTCGGCGTTTTGGACTGCACAGAAACGGCGATGGGCGCGCGGATGCTGCGGCGCTGGATTCAACAACCGCTGCTCGATTTGGAAAAAATCCGCGAACGCCAAGACGCGGTGGCGGAATTGCACCGCGACGCGTTTTTGCGCGCGGATGTTCGCAAATTGCTCGATGGTTTGTACGATGTCGAACGTTTGGTGGGACGCATCGGTTTCGGTACGGCGAACGCGCGCGATTTGATTGGGCTGAAACGCGCGCTGCTGCGAATTCCCAAAATCAAAACGCGTTTGAATGACGCGCAATCGAAACATTTGCGCGCGTTGAATGATGAATTGGACGAATTGGGCGACGTGCGGCAAACGATTGACCGCGCGCTCGTGGATGACCCGCCGATTTTGATCAAAGAGGGCGGACTCATCAAAGAGAGTTTTGACCCGACGCTCGACGAACTGCGCGATGGCGCGGCAGCGAGTCGTGAATGGCTCGCAGAATTGGAAGAACGCGAACGCAAACGCACCGGCATCAAAACTTTGCGCGTGCGTTACAACGAAGTCTTTGGTTTTTTCATCGAAGCGCCGCGCCGCGATGCGAAGTTGATTCCGAAAGAGTACGAACGCCGCGCGACGATTTCGCACGCGGAACGTTACGTCACTCAAGAACTCAAAGCGCGCGAACAAAATATCTTGGCGACCCAAGACCGCGCAAAAGATTTGGAATATGAGTTGTTCACGCAAATTCGCCGCGAGGTGGCATCGCACGCCGCGCGTTTGCAAAGCGCCGCGCGCATTCTCGCCCAACTCGACGCGCTCGGTTCACTCGCGCAAGCCGCCGCCAATTACAATTACGTGCAGCCCATTGTGGACGACGGCGACGCGCTTGAAATTCGGGAAGGGCGGCATCCGATTGTCGAGAGATTTTTGCGCGAGAATGAAATTTTTGTGCCGAATGACGCGCGGCTCGAACACGAAACGCAGCGCGTTTTGATTCTCACCGGTCCCAACATGTCGGGCAAGAGCGTGTTCATTCGCCAAGTCGCGTTGATTGTTTTGATGGCGCAAATTGGTTCGTTCGTCCCCGCGAGTTTTGCGCGCATCGGTTTGACGGACCGCATTTTTACGCGCGTGGGCGCGAGTGATGACATCGCGCAAGGACGCTCAACGTTTCTCGTCGAGATGAGTGAGACGAGTCACATTCTTCGTCACGCGACGCCGCGCAGTTTGATTGTTTTGGATGAAGTGGGGCGCGGCACGTCAACCTACGACGGCATTTCGCTCGCGTGGGCAATCGCCGAAGAACTGCACAATCTCATCGGCGCGAAAACATTGTTCGCCACGCATTACCACGAACTCACGCAGCTCGCGGACGCGCCAAGTATTGAACAACACGGCGGCGCGGTGAAAAATTTTACAATGGCGGTGCAGGAACGCGACAACAGTGTAATTTTCTTGAGGCAAGTGATTGAAGGCGGCGCAGAAAAAAGTTTTGGCATTCACGTCGCGCAGTTGGCGGGCTTGCCGCAACGCGTCATCGAACGCGCGAATCAAGTTTTGAGTAAATTGGAGAGTGAGCGAGAGGGAGAAAAGAGAGAAGCGATAGGCGAGCAACGCGAAATAGAAGATGCGCGTAGCAGGCGTTCTCTAACGCCGAAAGACGAAACGCGCGTTGAATCCGAAACCGCGCAAAGTGATGCGCGATACGCGATTGCGCGCGAAGAAAAAAGTTTGTACGACGTGCGTGTGCAAGCATGGCGCGAGGTGCTGCGCGAATTATCGGACGCGGACATTGCAAACATGACGCCCGTGCAGGCGTTGGTGCTGTTGAATGAGATGCAGGTGCGGATTAAAGAAATGATTGCGTAGTTTATTGTTTATGTCCGATAGCAAACTTATCTTGTATCCGATTGACCCAATATGGTGTTTTGAACCAACTGAACTTGCTAATATGTTGGCGAGCATTGGTTTGTTGGGCCAAGCCTTCTTGCAAAAAAAAGAAGCACGAAACTCTCATTTTTATTATGCTGGCGAAAATTTTTTGCAGTTGATTGAATTTGTTTCGAGCCATTTTGTTCGTCATTTGGAGATTGTGGACGGTGAATTAGTTGAGACCCAGATATCCGACAGCAAAAATTCTTGTTATATTAGTCTGGAGCTATATCAAGAGCCATCTTTTCTTGGCAGCGCGCTTACGCAGACTCCATTCTGCACAAATTGCAGATATGTAATTGAGGATTGGACTAATTTAGTAAGCGACTGGTACTCTGGCAAAGAAAACTATGTGTGGCATTGCCCTCAGTGCCAAACAGTCTCGGCGATTTACGCATTAGATTGGAATAAACGAAATGGTTTCGCAAAATGCTCAATTGATATTTGGGATATTTGGCTTGACGAGGCGCGTCCATCAAAAAAACTTTTGATAGACTTGAAACGGATTACTGACAAAGAGTGGACTTTTCTTTATTACCGAATCTGATGGAAACTGAATAATGAGTAATCTGAAAATTCACATCCTCTCCAAAACCGTCTCGGACCGCATTGCCGCGGGCGAAGTGGTGGAACGTCCTGCGTCCATTGTCAAAGAGCTTGTCGAGAACGCGATTGACGCGGGCGCGACGGCGATTTCGGTGGAAATTCGCGAGGGCGGACTGCAACTGATTCGCGTGGGCGACAATGGCGGTGGGATGACGCGCGCGGACGCGGAATTGTCCGTCGAGCGTTTTGCCACTAGCAAAATTTCGAGTGAACGCGATTTGCAAACGGTGCGAACGCTCGGTTTTCGCGGCGAGGCGCTGCCCTCAATTGCGGCGGTATCTCAATTTGAGATGTTGACGCGGGATAAAGAGAATATGCAAGGCACGCGCATTCGCATCGTGGATGGGAGAAAAGAGTTGGATGTCGCGGGCGCGCCGATTGGGACGCTGATTACCGCGCGCGAACTTTTTTACAATGTGCCCGCGCGCAAAAAATTTCTCAAAGCGCCGCTGCGGGAAACGGAACTTGTCACGAAAATCGTTTCGCAATACGCGCTCGCGTATCCGCACATCGCTTTTCGGCTCGCGGTGGATGGCAAAGATTCGCTGCTCGCGCCGCCGTCGTCGGCATTGGAACGCATCGGCGCAGTGTGGAGCCGCGAAGCCGCGAGTGAAATGATTGCGGTCGAGTACGACAGTTTTGATTTAAAAGTGCGTGGCTTTGTTTCTAAACCGTCGTTCGCGCGCGCGTCGCGCGAGTGGCAAAATTTTTTCGTGAATGGGCGTCCGATTCGTTCGGGACTTTTGGCGGTGATGTTGGAACGTCCGTATGCGGGGCGGTTACCAGAGAATCGGCATCCGCTCGCGGTAATTCACATTGAACTTGACCCGCAATACGTTGACGTGAACGTGCATCCGCGCAAAGCCGAAGTGCGTTTTTTTCAAGCGCGTTCGATTTACGGCGCGGTGCAGCAAGCGGTGGAACATACGTTACGCGATTTCCCCATCACGCAAAACGCGGCGGGAATGGAATGGCCCTTTAGCAATGTGCCGGAAAGTTCGTTCAGCGCGTTACGCGAAGCGCAAGCGGAATATCGCGCGGGAACGTGGCGCGCGCTCGGGCAGATTCACAATACGTACTTGTTCGCGCAAACGCCCGATGGATTTGTGATCGTTGACCAGCACGCGGCGCAGGAGCAGATTTATTTTGAGTGGGGGACGGGGGGCGGGGGACAGGGAACGGCAATCTCTAGTCTCCAATCTCCACCCATCTCTCTCATGCCGAACGAAGCTGCTCTTGTGAGCGCGCATCTTGACGAATATCGCGCGTTGGGTGTTGACGTTGAACCGTTCGGCGCGAATACGTTTCGGGTGAACGCGCTGCCGGGTTTTGTGGAATTGTCGGCGCGCGAGGTGATGGATATTTTAGTAATGGAACACGATAAATATCGCGCGTTGGAAGGCGATGCGCTGCGCGATAAATTGGCGTCGAAACTCGCGTGTGTGAGCGCGTTGAAAGCGGGCGACGCGTTGACGTTGGAGCAGCAGCAAAATTTGTTGAATGAACTGTTAGAGATTTATTCGCCCGCGACGTGCCCGCACGGCAGACCGACGTTTGTGTACGTGACGTTGGAGGAATTGGAGCGGAGGTTTTTGCGGAGATAAAAAGAGACGAGAAACGAGAAGCGAGACTAGCACGTCAGTCTCGCTTCTCGTTTCTCGTTACTCGGCTCGATACGGCGCTTCGTCGTCAATGTTGCCGACGAAATCTTGCAAGCCCTCGTTTTTGAGCGATTGCCGAATCGCCATGTTTTCGCCGGTGTGATACCAGTAATGATAAATCACGCGCTGCAATAAATTTCCGTAACGCGTTGACCATTCGCCCGACGGATGGTGATACACCTCCAGCAATTTTTCCGTTGTCAACGCATCGAGCCATTCATCCGCCGCGCGCGTAATCGTTTGCCACGCCTCTTGCATCTCCGCGAGCGCTGGCGTACTAGCAGGCGCGCCGTAACGAAATTCTTCTTGAATTCTTGGAATGAGAATTTTGTCTTGCGCGAACGAGAGAAAATATCTTTGTTCCTGCCACGCGAGATGCCCAACATTCCAACTGATGCAATTCATCGGCAAGATTCGTTTGCGCGCGTCCTCTTCGGACAAACCTTCGAGCGCGCGTTGAAATTCACGGCGCGTGAAACGAAGTTGGATAACAAGTGGATATGTCATGTTTATTTGAATGGCTATTGCCTAGTTGTAAGTTTGAAATTCGGGTATTTTTTCTTATTGGTTACAGCTCAGATGGTCAGGACCGAATGAATTTTCTGCGACTAGAACGCCATAGTAATAGACATCGGTTGTTCCCCACACGACACCCTCAAACTTTCCCTCAAATCTGTTACGAATACGTTCCTCTGGTCCGCACCAGCCACCCGCGGGACATTCTTGATAAGGTCCGGGAACTTCTGAGATAATCTTCTCATCCCCCCCGTCTGGCTTTGCCTTGATGAACCCCTCCACATGTACTGGAATATCATTGAGATTATGGACTTTGTTTTGAACAACATCTGGGTCTGCAACGCAGACACTGAGCTGATTCCATTCAAATCTAAGTGAATTTGTGGGGGGCTCTGTTGGTACGGGCTCTTGTGTATCAGTTGGCGGTGGTTTCAGTGTTTTCGTTGGCTGTGGAATCGGAGTAGATACTTTAGGTGTGCTAGTGGGTGGCGGCTCCGGTGGGGTAGCTGGAGGCACAGCAGTTGCTGGTGATATCTCACTATTTCCATCTGAACCTTGAGTATTTGCAATGTCTATAGGTGAGGGAGTCAATGTGTCGGCATCAACACTTCCCGCCGTGCGTGTCCAAGCACCGCTGTTCGGAGTCGATTCAGGCGCGTGGCGGCGTGATGTTCCAGTTGGACTAGGCGACTCTCTAACAGGATTTGCCGTCATAGGAATGTCAATTTCTGCCCTCGCAGTTTGAAGAGGCTCTGCCGTTCTCTGAAGCTGGGCAATCTCAGTACGCGACTTGTCATCATTTGGTCGGGTTTTCAGAACTTCCAGCATGTCCTGATTATTGTCTAGTATTTTTTGAGAAATTGCATTTGAGGTTGCCTGTCTTGAATCCCTCGTAGCATCTAACGCTTCTTGCCTTGCCTCTCTCGTCGCTTGTGCTGCCTCTTGAATTGGGGTTTGCAGGAATTGAAACAGTACAATTACCGTTCCCACAACTGTAGCGAGCCCAACAAGAAATCCCCCAATAGCATACGACCATTTTTTCGCACGCTCATTTTTCGAAGATTGATTGCTCACGCCGACCTCCAACGGAATCTATGGGCAGAGGACGCAGAATGTTACATGTCTATTACTCTACGCTCAATCCAATTACAAGTTTCAGAGTTAAGTCTTTTCTGGACGGTGCAAATCAAGTCAGAAAGCGGTATAGCTCCGAAACATTGAGAAGACCCGTCTCAGGCGTGGATGGTTTCTCGCTTAATATGGATTGCGTTGGCATACTTCTATGCTTGTTCTTAAGCAATTGTAGTTATCCTTGAATTAAAGTCTCCTGTTTTCCGTTGAAAAGCCGTTCCTTATCGTTTTTCGTAATGCCTCCAGATATGCGCCTCCAAGCAAGTGCTACGTTTTCCCCGCTTATGTCCGAGCAGATAGTGGCGTTGATGTTGTCTGCACAATAAACCGGCAGTTCCGGAACCGCCAAATGGACCCAAGATAACTCCATCTTGCGCGAACGAGAGAAAATATCTTTGTTCCTGCCACGCGAGATGCCCAACATTCCAACTGATGCAATTCATCGGCAAGATTCGTTTGCGCGCGTCCTCTTCGGACAAACCTTCGAGCGCGCGTTGAAATTCGCGGCGCGTGAAATGGAGCTGTGCCACAAGAGGATGAATCATATTTATTTTGATCCTGCCGGTTGCGCCACACCTTGCGCGCGTCGCGTTGGCGTCAGCGTCGGCGTCGGCGTGGGGCGTTCGGCTAGCGCCAATGCTTCGGTGGGTTTGTCCGATTTTGTGCGCGCGTCGTTGATGGCGGTGTCATAATCGTGCAAACAATTCCAATTGTTGTTTGGTCCAAAGTACGCGGTCGAGCCGCCGATCCAGAACGGATAATTGCAATGATCGCCGTAATCGGCATCATAGACCGCGGCGTTGTAATCGAATTCGTGTCCGAGTCCGTACGTCACTTCAAAGCAATTGTTTTTCGCGCCCTCGCATTCATTGTTGTAAAACTTGATGGCGGTGCTGCCGTAGCCACCGTCGCCGTTCGCGTAATAACAATTGCTCACGCGTTGGCAGGTGTTGTCGTACACCAATGTATTTTGCACTTTGGTCATTGCCAAGCCGGAACTTTCACAACCGTTGGCATGATAAACATTGTCGAGTCCGGTGCAAGCGCGATTGATGCGCGCGAACGAATTGCCGACGACGTAATCGCTGCGCGTGAGCATCAACATTACGCCCCAACCGTTGTGCTCCGAAAAAGTATTGCGGAAAATTTTATTACTAAATCCTTTTTGAATAAACACCCCGCTTGTGCCGCTGTTGAATTGGGAATCAATCACCGCCGCGTTCGAGGTATTGTCTAACAAGATTCCTCCGCCATAACCCAACGCGCCGCCGATTTCGGGAGTGTGGTCGCAGCGCGGATACAAGCAGAGCCATTGGTCCAAGTCCCGGTCGTCGGTTGCGCCTTCTACATGCACGCCGACGATGGCAATGTTTGTCCCGTGCGCGGTGATGGCAAAACGACGCGGTTCACCTTTCACCAACGCGGTTTTCTCGGAATCGCCGTACAGCGTAATGTTGTTGCCCTGAATTTCAAAGGGCGCGTACGTTTGTCCCGCGCACAACAGTGTGGTAACTGTGACGATAGGCGGCATTCGATCCGCCGGCGTACATTGTCTTGGGCGCGCGGCGAGGCGAATCTCGGCGGAAGTAACGTTCGCGTACTCGGGCACGTTCACCGCGATTTTTTCGGCGACCAGATTCAAAGGCATTGGCGAAATCGCTGCGGGGCGTTCGTCTTGCGTTTCTACAAGGGGAGTCGGCGTCCACGTTGGTTGGGGCGTGGCGGTGGGGACGCCCGTGACAACAATGTAAAAAATTGTTGGCGTTAGAGTGGGAACGCCCGTGACGACAACGTAATTGGGCACCGGCGCGTCGGTAGGAGCGAGCGTGCTGTCTGTGGTGGGTGTCAATGTTGCGGCGGGTGTGGGCGTGTGTGTTGGCGCAGTGACGGTAGCGGCGAGGGCGACGAGTGTTTTGTCTTTTGAACCTGCAGCAACCGCGAGCAATGCCAGGCGCTGTGCGACATAATCTTGCTGCGGCGCGTACGCTTTGGCAAGCGCGATGATGCGTTCTGCCGTGCGCGGATCGTTCAACCGCGCGAGCCGCTGTTGGGCAATTGACGCATTGCGGTCCGCCGCATACGCTTCCGCGATCATGAGAATATAGTCGTCCTGTTCGGCGCGCGAAAGTTCAATCGCTTGCGGAGCAGGAGGGACGAACCAAACTTGGGCGATTAGATAGCCGATGACGAATCCGGCGATGATGCCGATGAGCGCCAATAAAAGAACGCGGCGGCGGTTGGGCGGGGGCGGCGCATTTTCGGCGGCAATTTGTTCCTGCAGGTCGTCGAGAGGAAAGCGTGCCACAACGCGGATTTTACAACGGCGCGCGCGCGCGGTCAATTATGCTAATGGTCATGTCAAGCCCACGCTTGCGGATACGAAAATGACCCTCGCCCCCTTTGCTTCTCCCCACGGGAGAGGCGAGATTTTTATTTGTGTTTCGTCAAAATGCACCTACCGCAAAAGCGTAATTGAGCCGTTTTTGCTCACGTGAAATTTACGTGCGAAATCTTTGGAGAAACCGAGATTTCTCATTCTATTCGAAATGAGATGTGTAACATTAGCTAAAAGTGAATATCAAGCGGTGTGAGCTGCGTGATAAACCAGCATCCAATGTTTCGAGCAAGCCGCGCTTGAAACATTGCGGCGTCCCTGTCAAACTGTGCCGTCGCGCGGTTGCCATTTGCGCTAATAGCTCTGAACTTCAATTCAGACGGCGGGTTGGGACGCGCGCAATCTGAAAACAGACTGCGCGTGGGCTTGATGTTCACGGTGCTCGAATTCAGTTGCCGCGCGATTTCGGGAATCTTGGCGAGCGAGTCCAACTGCTGCGCGATGCTTGCCGCTTCGCGCGCGTTGGGAGCAAGTTCAACGGCGCGAGCGAGTTCGCGGCGCGCCGCGCTGTAATACGGTTCGGGCGTTTGCGATCGCGCGCGGTCGGCGAGGAATTGCGCGTAGGCGAGATGCGCGGCGGCGTCATTCGGCGCGAGTTCGGTCGCGCGGCGAAACGCGGCATCAGCGCGTGCGCCAAAACGTTCCGCGATGGTCGAATTTTGGAGCCACCAATTTTTGATTGGAATGGCGTGGCGGTATGCTTTCCCGAGATTGATTAGAGATGACGCGTCGTTGGGGTTCTGAAAGGCGCGTTCGCGCGCAGCGAGAAGCGCTTGCCATAAATCGGGGCGCACAATCTGCAGGCGCACGTTATCCGTACGCGTTGGCTCGAGGTTTTCGAAATGCCAATGCAAGGCATTTCCTTCCACGATAAACGGCGGCGTGGTAGCGGGATACAATGCGCGGATGTAATCTGCACGCGGTTCGACCATGTCCACATTCGCCGCATACGGAAATTGAAAAATAATATCGCCCTGCCCGATTGGACCGCGCCAACCCGCGCCGGTTTCGAGAACGTAATAAAAATCCACGCTGCCGTAATTATCCACACCGATTGTACGATATTGCACGCGCAGATTTACGTCGCGCCCCGCAGGAAAATCTACCCGCCATACCGCCCATGGGACGCCTTTATCGTTGACGGTACGATTCACGACGGACTTGCCATTGACAAACGTCTCGATGGCTTCAATCGCAGCGCCAATTTGACTCGGCGAAAAGCCGTCGGAAGTGGGAAAACTTTTGGGAAAGCGCACATCCATCGTTTCATCCACGTTGCCGAGATTGCGCATCGTGAAATCGGCAGTGACAAGCGCGACGGTGGCGGTGGACGTTTGCGATGCGCGTACGGACGGCTGCATTTGTACATCCAGCACGACGCGTTCGCTGACCATTTGCACTTGCGTGCCTTGTCCGGGCGAAATGTCGCTCGCGGCGGCTTCCGGCTCGGGCGCAACATCCGCGTTCGCGCGCGGCGCGTTGAGGAAAAACAACGCCGCGCACAAGCCCAAGTAAACAATAGACCGCATTCGCATAACAAATCCTCCCTTTACGCCAAGTCAGTCCGGCGTGCAGCAGCGAGCCCGCAACGATTGGTTTCGCTTTCCGCTTCACATTCAAGATGCGCGGTCGAAGCGAATTGTTCCACTCGTAGACAACGCAAACAGATATTACATACCGTGTCGTCTCCTTTCGAATGAGAAATAAATTCTGTTTATATGCATCCCGCCGTATTCATGTTAGAATCGCCCCGCATCAAAAGAAACTCCAAGCTCCAATCTCTAATCTCCTCGAATCGCTGGCGATTCGCTCTTTAATTTCTATGTCCCGCGAACTTTACATTTCCGTTGACGTTGAAACCTCCGGTCCGATTCCCGGCGAATACAGTTTGCTTTCCATCGGCGCGTGCGTTGTCGGCAGCAAAGCAAATCCGTTTTATATTGAACTGAAACCGCTGAATGAAAATTTTACCGCCGAGGCAATGGCGACGTGCCAACTCGTACTCGCTGATTTGGAAAAAAAGGGCATCGAACCCCCGCGCGCGATGAAACGTTTTGCGCGTTGGGTGAAAACCGTTGCGGGCGACGCGCGTCCAATTTTCGTCGGATTCAACGCGCCGTTTGATTGGAGTTTCATCAACTACTATTTCATCAAGTTTGTTGGGCTGGGAAAAAATCCCTTTGGATATTCCGCGCTCGACATCAAATCGTATTACATGGGCGCGTACAAAACTTCCTGGCAAGCAACGAGTATGCGCCAATTGCCCCCTGCAATTCATCCGCGCGCACAGCCCCTTAATCATCACGCGTTGGAAGATGCGATGCGACAGGCGGAGATTTTTGAGAAACTGTTGCAGGTTACAGGTAGCAAGTAGCACGTAGCAGGAAGGGGTTACCCTTGCTATCTACTACCTGCTACGCCTCTATGAAACTCTTTTCCCAAAAACTCCTCGCCTGGTATGGAAAAAATAAACGCGCGCTGCCGTGGCGCAAAACGCGCAACCCCTATCGCATTTGGCTCTCGGAAATTTTATTGCAGCAAACGCGTGTCGAGGCGGTGATTCCGTATTACGAAAAATTTCTCGCGCGTTTTCCCGATGTGTTCGCGCTGGCGAATGCGCCGCTCGACGCGGTGCTGAAAACGTGGGAAGGCGCGGGCTATTACGCGCGAGCGCGCAATTTGCATCGCACCGCGCAAATTGTGGCGAACGAACGCGACGGAAAATTTCCGCGCACGGTTGAGGGCTTGTTGGAACTGCCGGGCATTGGGCGCTACACCGCCGGCGCGATTGCGAGTATTGCGTTCAACGTAAATACTCCTGTCGTGGATGGAAATGTGGCGCGCGTTTTGTGCCGCGTCTATGCAATTCGTGAGGACCCGAAAGTGGGCGCGACGCAAAAGAAATTGTGGGATGCTGCAACGGCTTTGCTGCCGAAAGGACACGCGTGCGACTTTAATCAAGCGCTGATGGAACTCGGCGCGACGATTTGTTTGCCGAAAAATCCGCGCTGTTTGTTGTGTCCCGTGCAAAAAGATTGCGCCGCGCGACAGTTGGGAATTCAATATGAATTGCCCGTCAAACGCGCGAAAAAAGAACTGCCGCACAAAATCATCGCGGCGGGTGTGATTTACAAACGCGGCAAGATTTTGATCCAACAGCGTTTGAGCGAGGGACTGCTCGGCGGACTGTGGGAATTCCCCGGCGGCAAAGTGGAAGCGGACGAAAGTTTAGCGGAATGTGTCGCGCGCGAAGTGCGCGAAGAGTTGGGAATTGAAATTCGCGTGGGTGAAAAAATTATCGCGGTGGCTCACGCGTACTCGCATTTTTCAATTACGTTGCACGCGTTTCGCTGCGAATTTGTTGCAGGGCGCGTAAAGCTTGCAAGCGCGCAAAATTGGAAATGGGTCGCGCCGCGCGAATTGGAACACTATGCCTTTCCGGCGGCGAACAAAAAAATTATTCAAGCGTTACGGCAATGATTCGAGCACAAGGTATGTGGTTCAAGGACGCCGAGGGACGAACGCTGATTTTGCGCGGCGTAAATTTGGGCGGCAGCAGCAAAATTCCATACACGCCGCGCGTCGAACTCTCCGATCCGCGTTTTTACAACGACCGCAAGGTCTCGTTCGTCGGGCGTCCGTTTCCACTGGAAGAGGCGGACGAACATTTTACGCGTTTGCGCGAATGGGGACTCTCGTTTTTGCGCTTGGTCGTTACGTGGGAAGCAATTGAACACCCCGGTCCGGGCGAGTACGACAACGCGTATCTCGATTATCTTTGTGCGGTGATCCAAAAGGCGGGCGCGTACGGCTTTCAAATTTTGATTGATCCGCATCAAGATGTGTGGAGTCGTTTCACCGGCGGCGATGGCGCGCCGGGGTGGACGTTGGAAGCATTGGGCTTTGATCTAACCAAGTTGCGCGAAACGGGCGCGGCGATGCTGCATGATTGGAAAAAAGATCGTCCGCCGCTTTTGATTTGGGCGACGAATTATGCGCGTCTTGCGCCCGCGACCATGTTCACCCTTTTTTTTGCCGGGAACGATTTCGCGCCCGAAACAAAAATCAACGGTGTGTCCGCGCAAGAATTTTTGCAGCAGCATTATCTCGCCGCGATTTCACAGCTGGCTGTACGGCTGCGCGAGATGCCGCACGTCATTGGTTATGAAGTGATGAACGAACCCTCGCGCGGGTATATCGGCTGGAAAAATTTGAAATCCTCCGGGCAGTTTCGTTACTGGCCCACGCCGAGTCCGTATCAAGGCATGTTGTTGGGCGCGGGGCTGCCGCAGCGCGTGTGGTTCAAAATGACGAACGTGAAGCGGGAACGCGCGTGGCTGCCGGACGCGAATTGTATTTGGAAAGAAAACGGCGTGTGGGATTTTGATTCGCGCGGACAGCCGCAACTGCTTCGTCCGAATTACTTCACCAGCGTGCAAGGACGCGCCACGAGTTTTCGCGGCGATTATTATCCGCGTTTTGCCAGGCGGTTCGCCGAAACAATTCACCAGATTGATCCGCGCGCGTTGATTTTTGTTCAAGGCGAACCAGGCGAACCCGCCCCGTCGGTGAACGCGGCAGAGTTACCCAACGTGGTCTATGCGCCGCATTGGTACGACGGCATTACGTTGATGGTGCGGCGTTATCTCAATCACCTTGGGGTAAATATGTTGGAACGGCGTGTAGTGTTGGGCGCGGGCGCGATTCAACAATCATTCGCCGCGCAGCTCAATGTGTTTCGCCACGAGGCGTTACATGAATTGGGCGGCGTCCCGGTGCTGTTGGGCGAGTTCGGCATTCCCTTTGATTTACACACACGACCCTTTTTGCGCGCAGCGGATGAATTGCTCACCACGCGCGCGTTGGACCGTTCGTTTCGCGCGTTGGATGCCAATTTGATGAGCGGCACGTTGTGGAATTATTCGTCCGACAATACGGCAGAGCGCGGCGATTCGTTCAACGGCGAGGATTTGTCCATCTTTAGCCGTTCGGAACAAAACGATCCTACTGACATCAATTCCGGCGGACGCGCGCTTCGTACCGTCGCGCGTCCGTATCCGCGCGCCGTCGCGGGTGAGCCGCTTTATTTGCATTACGATTGGTTGACGCGCGTATTTGAATTTGAATTCCGTCACGACCCTGCGGTCAGCGCGCGGACAGAAATTTTTGTGCCGCAGTATGCTTATCCCGACGGGATCGAGGTTCAGGTCTCGGATGGAACGTACGAGGTGCGCGAACGCGCATTGATTTATTTGCATGATGCCGCGCATGAACTGCATCGCATTGTGATCAAGCCACGCGCCTAAAAATGCGACACGGCGTTCGTTCTGTTGATACCGCAAGCCGCTGCCGACAGCACAAACAGAACGAACGCCGTGAGAAAAATCGAAACAAAAAGTTTTATTTAGGTCGCGTCGCCGCTTTCGCCTTCCGCGCCGTCTTTGCGCCCGCCCAATTCCCGATCGAGAATGAGAATCGCGCTCGCGCTGTCTCCCGCCAATTTCAACTGGTCTACGATCAATTTCGCGCTCTTTTCCTCTTCGACCTGTTCGCTGATGAACCATTGCATCAACACCAGCGTCGCATAGTCCGGCTCTTTTTGCGCCATCGCATACAAGTTGTTGATCATCGCCGTCACTTTTTTCTCGTGTGCGTACGAATTTTCAAAGACATCGAGCGGCGACTTCCAATCGGCAGGCGGCGCGTCGAATCCCAGCACCAGCGCGCGTCCGTCACGGTCATTGATGAAATCGAAAATTTTCAGCCCATGTTCCAGTTCTTCGCCATACTGCACGCGCATCCACTTGGCAAAGCCAGGCAGTCCTTTGTCCTCAAACCATGAAGACATGGAAAGGTAGACGTGCGCCGAGTAGAATTCATTTTTGATCTGCTCGTTCAGAGCATCTTGCAGTGATTGAGAAAGCATTGTGGTCTCCTTGTTAATTTCGAATTTCGATTGTTGAATTTCGAATTCGCCGCAGCGTCGCAGGAATTATTTGCAATGCCGCGTCTATTTCCGCGTCCGTATTTTCGCGTCCTAACGTGATTCGCAGCGCGCCGCGCGCTGCCTCCGCATCGTAACCCAGCGCCGCGAGAACGTGCGAAGGTTCGGGCGAACCGGCGGTGCACGCGGAACCGGTGGAAACGGCAACGCCCGCGAGGTCGAGCGCAAACACCATTTCGTCGCCGATCGCGCCGGGAATGACGAAACTGGCGTGTCCGGGCAAACGCTGTTCGGGATGCCCCGTCACCTCTGCGCCGGGAATCGCCTCCAACAATTCATCAACCAATCGTTCGCGGTTTTCGCGCAATTTCGCGTTGTGCGCGTTGCGTTCGCTTTGGGCAATTTCCAACGCTTTCGCGAAACCGACGATGTACGGAACATTTTCCGTGCCCGCGCGTCGTCCGCGTTCTTGATTGCCGCCCGTTTGCGTCGGCAAAATTTTCACACCATTTCGTAAAAATAAAACGCCGACACCTTTCGGTCCGTGAAATTTGTGCGAACCGAGCGACATGGCATCCACGTTCAAATCGTTCACGTTCACGTTCAAATAGCCGCCCGCCTGCACCGCGTCGGTGTGAAAATAAATGCCGCGCGCCCGCGCGAGTTTTCCAATTTCCGCAATCGGTTCAATCGTTCCGACTTCATTGTTCGCGTACATCACGGAAATCAAGATCGTCCGCGCGGTGATGGCGCGCGCAATGTCGTCGGGATTCACAACGCCGTGCCGATTTACGGGGACGTACGTAATTTCAAAACCAAATTCGCGTTCCAGTTGTTCGCACGTTCGCAAAATCGCGTGATGTTCAATCGGCGTCGTAATAATGTTGGGGCGACCTTTATGGCCGTCCATTTCCGCGCGCGCCGCGAGCGCGATGCCGCGCAGCGCGAGATTATTCGCTTCGGTCCCGTTCGCGGTGAAAATAATTTCGCGCGTATGCGCGCCGAGAATATCCGCGACCGTTTGCCGCGCGGCATCCACCGCCGCGAGCGCGTCTTGTCCGTAACGATGCAGCGACGAAGGGTTGCCGAAAATTTCGGTGAAATACGGGAGCATCGCCTCGCGTACGCGCGGGTCAACCGGTGTGGTGGCAGAATGATCGAGGTAAATCATGGCGAATGAAAAAAGCGATAGTTCAAAAACGGAACGCTCAGAAAAACATTGTAGCATGTCGAATGAGGAGCGTCAAAGAAAAAAATCAATTTGCTTTCAGCTCCCAAATCCCCTCATTCTGAAAAAATTCCACGCCGCACGCATTACATTGCATCGTCGTACCATTCAGCGCAATTTTCTCCGCGTGGCATTTCACGCAGCGCCATAAATTTTCATTCACGCGCGCGTCACCATGTTTCACCGATTCGGTTTTGAAAAAAATACTCGGCGCAATTTTCAGCGGGGCAGTCACTTGCTGCAATGTGCCATCCATCGAAACGAGGAGAGAAGTGGGAACGACGCGTTTCACACCGCCGATGCGAAAGGTGGAGACGGCGCGTTCTTCGCGGATCTCGAAGCCCACCGCGTTCAACTCTTTGCTTATGTAACTTGGATGGTAATCAAAATTCAGTTTCACAAATTCGTACGGTTCGAGCGAGTAGGGATTCACAGCATTTCTGCGACCGAGATGATATTTCACCAACGCTTTCAAATGACGCTTGTTCGCAAAATCGGTGAGATACGTGCCGCGCGGACGCACGACGCGCGCAACTTCCGCGAATGCATTCGGAATGTTGGCGACATGATGCAAGACACGAATCGTTAACGCGGTATCGAGCGCGTTTTCCGCCAAGGGCAAATTGTACAAATCCGCCGCGACGAAAATAAAACGCGCGTCATGCCCCAATCGTTCGCGCGCATCCTTTAACATCGAGCGCGCGTAATCCAGCAAAATGACTTGTTCGTAGCCGCGATACAAATCGGCGAGTCGCCCGAACCCCGCGCCAACTTCCACCAATCGCGCGCCGCGCGGCGGGAGCAATGCGCTGACGGCGATGCGTTCCACCGCGTCCTCGTATTCACGCCCGCGCCAAAATTCCTCGCGCCAGCGCGAACCTTCATAGTCCATGATTGGCAGATTCTTTTCGGACATTGCCCGCGATAGTGCCACAACTGCGCGCGGAACGCAAATCATATCGCAATTGCATTCGAAATTTACCATTTTTTACGGCATCCGCGCTCTTGGCGCGGAACATTTCATCTTTCTTTGGGCGTGAAATTCCATTTCGTGCCTACCGCCTTTAATCCTGCATTAAACAAAAACAAGTGTTATACATTGAAAGGAATTATTGCTATGGCAACAAAATATACGCGTCCCTTTACGCCGCGTTGGCGGTGGTTGATTGCAGGCGCAAGTGTTAGCGCCTTTCTCGGCAGTTGGGCAATTGTGGCGCATACGCCAAATCCTTATGAAAACAGCGCGTCTGCCGCGCCGCAGGTGACGCCGGCTTTGGAACAAGCGACACCGCTGCCCGGAACAAATAATCTGCCTTTTCAAAACCTCCAACCGACTCGGCGGCAGCGGCGATTTCAACAATTGCCGTTGCAGAATCCCGATTCGGCGCCGCAGGTGCAGCCCGATACGCAAACGCAGCTGCCGACGACGCGCGGGACGAACCAAGGGCGGATGCGCAGCGGCGGGTCATAATCAGCGCGGTGGAAACGTTTGAATTTTTTGCGATGAACACGCGCATCACGCTCACTGCCCAAGGCGGCGCGGAGGCGCTTGCCGGGGCGTTCGCCCGCACGCGTGAATTTATCGCAAAATGCGAAGCGCAGTTCACGCGTTTTCAAGCGACGAGCGAACTGTCCGCGCTGAATCGCGCGGCGGGCGCGTGGTTTAACGCGTCGCCCGAAATGTTTGAATTGCTTTGCGAAGCGGCGGCGTTGTCGCAAGAGACTTGTGGACTTTTTAATCCCGCGATTCTTGGCGCGCTCGAAAATGCGGGCTACGATGCAAGCATGGAGCTCGTGCGCGCACACACCGTGGGCCCGCGCGTCCCGTTGGCGAAAACGTACGCGGAAAATTTCGCAGAGTTGGCGTTTCACGATGCGACGCGCGCGGTGTGGCTGCCGCCGCATACGAGAATTGATCTGGGCGGAATTGCCAAGGGGTGGATTGCCGAACGCGCGGCGCGTCTGCTCGTTCAAGACACGGATGTTTGCGCTGTGAATGCGGGCGGTGATTTGTTTGCGATTGGCGTGCCGCGTGATACGGACGCGTGGGAAATTGAAATCGAAGATCCAAACGATGCGGCAAAAACAATTGCGCTGCTGCGCGTGCCGCAAGGCGCGGTTGCCACATCGTCCATCACAAAACGAAAATGGAAACAGGGCGCGCGCGAACAACATCATTTGATTGATCCGCGCACCGGTTTGCCGGCGGCGACAGATTGGTTGAGCGTCACGGTTTTGGCGCCGCACGCGGCGATTGCCGAAGTGTATGCAAAGGCGTTATTGATTGCGGGGTCGAGCGATGCGGGATTTGTGGCGGGCGCGCGCGAGGACATCGAATGGCTTGCGGTCAAGCGTGATGGAACTTTGTGGGGTTCAGAGCGCGTCAAGGGAGATTTTTATGGAACAAAGTGATGATACAGTTCAAGTTTTTCAAAAGACGGCGCGAGTGATGCTGCTTTTGCTCGCGTTTGGCTTGCTTGCGTTAATGTTTATTTTTCTGAAATCGCCTCTCGGCGCGATTTGGCGCAATCTGTTTGACGCGCTGTTTGGTTTCAGCGGGACACATGCGGCGTGGTTCATCACGCGCGCGTCAGGTATCATCGCGTACGTTCTCTTGTGGCTCTCGACAATTTGGGGTTTGGGCGTCTCGGCGAAATTTTTTGACCGCGCAATTCCGCGCGCGTTCACCTACGACGCGCATGAATACATTTCGCTGTTGGCGCTTGTTTTTGTGTTCGCGCATGTCGTGGTTCTGTTGTTCGATACCTTTACGCCATTCAATCTTGCCGAAATCGTGTTTCCCTTTGTTTCAAGCTATCGTCCCGTGTGGACCGGCATCGGCATCCTCAGTCTGTACCTCACGCTGCTCGTGACGATCACGTTTTATGTTCGCAAATGGATTGGGATACAAACCTTTCGGGCAGTTCATCTTTTCAGTTTTGCGGCGTATGTTGGCGTGACGCTGCACAGCTGGTTCGCGGGGACAGATACAAATCTTGCTTTTATGCGCTGGTTGTATTTGGGAAGCGCGCTCGTCGTGGCGATGATGACGATTATCTGGCTGGTGATGCGGAAAAAAGAGGCATCGAACGCATTAATTAGGGTTGAAACAGTGCAAATTGAATCAAAAGATCCAGAAATGGAACAAACCATAGCGTCAAGTTATTTTGGCGTGCAAACCATCTCGTTTGACGAATATAGACGTAAATATGATTCAAGACAATAAATTATATAGCAAAATATTTTTATGCGCTAAGCGCGTTAGAAACATTCAATACAGCAATCTATGATTAGAACACTTGTTGCAGTGTCACGTGAAACGTTTGAGCAGAGGTCATTCCGCTTCGGGGTTATATTCGGAGAGCTTGAATTCGCCCGTTTCTTCCATATACACCCAGCCGTCCATTTCGGGCGGGGTGAGACCCATCTGGGTGAGGATGGTTGCGATTTGGGACCGGTGGTCAGCGCCGTGATTGATGACTTGTACTATCAGACCGGCGAGAGGGTATGCGCCTTGTTGTTTGTGTTCGGGCCATTTTTCCACGACCAAGGAATCGGCGCGGGCGGACAGAGCAAGCGCCAGCATTTCATCTCCCGACCAGCGCGCCAACTGTTTCATCAAATCAAAGCCGGGGAAAACGTCTTCTTGCATCGGAGTAGGTGGCTGTTTGCCATTCACGCGTTCGACGTAGGAAAGTTCGGCGCCGATGATGTGCGGCAGGATGTTCATGGTGTCGCCAAAGGTGCCGGTGGCGGTGCCGCGCAGTTGTTCAGGAGTTAGTTTTTCACAATAGTCCAGCAGTCGCAAGTTCGCCCAGGTGTTGTGTTTGAACAATGTAACGAGGACGCTGTTGTCGGACTCGGTCATCGGCATAACGCGACTCCTATTTCAAATTTTCTCTCACCCGCGCATACAATTCTTCCGCGCGCAACTGCTTGAGCGTGTAGACGTTCCCCCCCAATTTTTCCGCGAGCGTCGCGGCAAGTCCCCGGTCAAACGCTTCGTGTTCGGTGTTGATGACGACGGTGCGGATTTCCGATTTTTTGAACATGCCCGCGATGCGATGTGCCTCTTCTTGCGGCGGCAAATCGGTCATCGAAACATTCCCCGCGCCGTCGGTTACGATAATCGCCAGCGGCATTACTTCGGGATCGCGGATTTTTTCGCGGACAAGAATTTGATGCGCGAGGAGCAAGCCCGCGCTTAACGGCGTCTTGCCGCCGACGGGAACATCTTTTAACGCTTTTTGCGCGAGGTCAACGGAAGACGTTGGCGGCAAAACGGTGCGCGCTTCTTCTTTTTGAAAAACGACGAGCCCCACACGGTCGCGTTTTTGGTACGCGTCCACGAGCAGCGACATAATCGCGCCTTTGGTCGCAATCATCCGTTCGGCGGCTGCCATGCTCCACGACGCGTCCACGACGAACAAGATGCAGTTCGCCGCGCGGCGCACGCGCACTTTTTTTCGCAAATCTTGTTTTTCAATCGAAAGCGCCATATCGCTGCCTTCGCTTTTGCGACGGAGTTGATGCGGCGCCGCAGTGCGAAACGTCGCGTCGAACGCGACATCACTCACTTCGCCCCGCATTTCGCGTGCACGAATGTAGCGTCCGCGTTTGCGTTCGGTGCGCGTGCGCGAGCGTTTGCCCGCCGTCTTGCGCGCCATTTTATCTATCGGAGTTTGGAATTTGCGAGGAGTGAACGCGTCGCCGATGGACACGGGGCGGTCGGCGGGACGGGGGGATTGCTTGCTTGGGTCATGCCCCTGTCCCTGTACCGATTGGTCGCTCGGCGACGGCGTCTGTTCGGAGGATTCGTCAGCGGCTAGGGACGCTTTTTTTTTACTTCTTGCTTTTGGTCGCCTTTCGGCTGCCCTTCGCTTTGCACCCCTTCACGGGCGCGTTCCAACTGTTTTTCGAGTTGCTCGAAACGCACTTCGACGTCCTGGAACGGTTTGCGTTTGAGACGATGCGGGAGCGCGAGTTCAGCGGCGAGCAAAATATCTTGTTCGTCAATATTGGTGCGTCCCGCGAACGCGGCGTGGGCGCGCGCGGCTTTGAGAATCACGAGGTCGGCGCGGTGTCCGTCCACTTCCAGCCCGGAGGTCAATTCCGCAATCGCGTAAATATCCGCGTGCGAATGTTTCACCTCGGGCAATTTTTCGCGCGCGGTTTCAATTTCTTTGGACAATTTCTTTTCGGCGGTTTGCCATTCGTCCACGAACGTTTCGGGGTCTTGTTCAAAGGACAAGCGGCGTTCGATAATTTCCACGCGTTGTTCTGCGTCGGGAATGCCGCGAATGTCAACGGACAAACCAAAGCGGTCCAAAAGCTGCGGGCGCAGTTCGCCTTCTTCGGGATTCATCGTGCCGACCAAAACGAATTGCGCGGGATGTTGAAATGAAATGCCTTCACGTTCCACATTGTTGACACCCATCGCAGCGGAATCCAAAAGCAAGTCAACGACGTGGTCGTCCAACAAATTCACTTCGTCCACGTACAAAATGCCGCGATTCGCGTTCGCCAAAACGCCGGGCTCGAATTTTTTCTCGCCGCGTTTAATCGCGGTTTCAATGTCGAGCGTGCCGACGACGCGGTCTTCGGTCGCGCTGACGGGCAAATCTACGAGCCGCACTTTGCGCCGCGCAATCGGCAAAACTTCGCCGCGCGCTTCGCGTTCCATGCACTCGTCGCACAAATGCGAATCGTGTGGATTGCAGCCAAAGCGACAATCGGCGACGACTTCAATTTCGGGCAGCAGCGCGGCAAGCGCGCGCACGGCAGTAGATTTCGCCGTGCCGCGTTCGCCGCGAATTAACACACCACCAATGAGCGGATTGATTGCGTTTAGCACCAACGCGCGTTTCATACGTTCTTGACCAACTATAGCTGTAAAAGGAAAAATTGCGGGCATCCATTCACCTGAATTAAATTTTTTCGCAGAGACAAAAAAGATTATAGCACTGTCGTTGGGAAACGAGAAAACAGGTAGGCAAGAAAACAGGGAAACAAGTATTTTTATCTACCTGTTTCCCTGTTTTCTTTGTTCATCCATTTACCAATTTTTCATAAATCGTTTCGAGTTCCTCATCCGAATAAAACTCGATGATGATTTTTCCGCCGCGCTGCGAGCGATAGAGTTCCACTTTGGTTCCCAACGCGCGGCGTAAATCTTCTTCAATCGCATGAGTGTCGAACGCCGCCTGTGGTCTCTCGCTTTTCGCTTCGCGTTTCTCATTCGCCTCATTTTTCGGGCGATGGCTGATGGTTATTGCCAATGTGCGCCGCACGAGCTCTTCGGTCTGCCGCACCGACAAATTTTCGTCAATCACGTGCGCCAACAATTTTTGTTGTTTCGCCGCGTCGGGAATTTGCAGCAGCGCGCGCGCGTGTCCTTCGCGGATTTGTTCGTTCAACACCGCTTCTTTTAGCGCATCGGGCATCTTCAACAAACGCAGCGCGTTGGAAATGGTGGTGCGGTCTTTGCCCACTTTTTGCGCGACTTGTTCTTGCGTCAAGGCAAAATCTTGAATGAGTTGCTGATACGCTTCGGCTTCTTCGAGGGCATTCAACTCCGCGCGCTGGATGTTTTCCACGAGCGCGAGTTCCAACATTTGCTGCGGTGTTGCGCCTTTGAGAATCGCGGGGACCGTGTCCATTCCCGCGCGCTGTGCCGCCCGCCAACGGCGTTCGCCCGCAATGAGTTGATAGCGCGAACCATACGGCGTTTGAATTTCTTGTACGACGAGCGGTTGAATCAAACCATGCTCGCGCAAGGACGCGGCGAGTTCGTCCAACGCGTTCGGCGCGAATTTTTTGCGCGGCTGCTTTGGATTCGGTTCAATCTGCGCGATTGGAATTTCGCGCACCAGATTTTGATAATTGTTTTCTGTGAGCGGTTTCTGTGGAATCAACGCGCTCAATCCGCGTCCAAGTCCGTGTTTGGTGGCTGTGGTCATTGCAACTCCGTTGGAACGGGAGATAGGGGTTGGGGTTCGGGGGTTGGGGTAGCGTTGATTGAAACAGGTGAATTGCTAACAACAATAACCTCATCCAATCCCTGACTCCTGATCCCCATTCCCAATCTCGCTTCCCGCATCAAAAACTCATTTGTCAATTTTTCGTACGCTTCCGCGCCGCGTGAATGAATGTCGAATTTCACTAACGGCTCGCCAAAGCTTGGCGCTTCGGCGACACGCACATTGCGCGGAATCAACGTTTCAAACAATTCGTTCGGAAAATGGGCGCGCACTTCTTGAATCACTTGCGACGCGAGGCGCGCGCGCGGATCGAACATCGTCATCACAATTCCGAACAATTCTAATTTTGGATTCAGATTTTCGCGCACGAGCGCGATCGTTTGCATCAATTGCGCAAGTCCTTCAAGCGCGAGATATTCACACTGCACCGGAACGATGACGTAATCCGCCGCGCTCAACGCGTTCACCGTCAACACGCCAAGCGACGGAGGGCAATCAATCAAGGCATAATCAAATTCATCCGGTAGGGAACGTTCTGCATTGTTCAGCGCGTCTCGCAAAATAAATTCGCGCCCATCTACATTTGCCAATTCGATTTCTGCGCCTGCCAGCGTTGGCGTCGAGGGAACGATCGTCAGTTGTTCCATCACGCTCGGCGTCAAAATTTCGCGCAAGGTTGCGCCACCGCTGAACACGTCGTACACGGACGCGGGAAGGGCAAAGCGGTTCACGCCGATGCTCGCCGACGCGTTGCCTTGCGGGTCGAGATCAACGAGTAAAACACGGCGCCCTTGCCACGCGAGAAACGCGCCGATATTCACGGCAGTGGTTGTTTTTCCGACACCGCCTTTTTGATTTGCGAATGCAAACGAACGCATATATTGTGCCTGATATTATGACAAACCACAAGATTTTGTGGTGACAGCATTATACAACGGCGCGCGCGTGCGCGCAAGACCGAGCAACAGCGCGAACGGCATTGAATCCTTCTGTAGATATATCTTTGGGTTACATAAGCCAAGCGGGAAAAAGGAACGCTTTTCGATCTCTAAATTGCGCGGCATTTCCTTTCAAGGATGCGCTAAAGTCAAACGCGCTTCAACCTGCGCGCGCGTTGGCATGGTGGCTGCGCCGATACTTTCGATGGCGAGGGATGCCGTGGCATTCCCAAAACGCGCGGCTTGGAGTGGATCGTTTGTTTCGTACAAGCGAATCAAAAAACCTGCCGCAAAACTGTCGCCCGCGCCCGTGGGGTCAATGGCGTTCGCAGGAAAGGCAGGAACATGGAGGGGGCGTTCATGTTGGCGGTAAATTGTACAGCCGTGCTGTCCCTGCGTCAGCGCAACCATTGGCGCAAGTGCAACATACGAGGACAGGCGTTCTTTGTACTTGCCGAGGTCTTCTTCGCTCAAAATCAAAACATTGGCGTGAGGCAAAATGTCCGGCGCTTCAGTCCACGCGCGCGGTTTCACGCGACCTGTTTCGTCCCATTGACGCATCCATCCTTGCGGTGAGATGGCAACCAAAGTTTCATCGGAAAACGCGCACACCACATCTGCTTCCACTTCATTTGCCACCGGACCCAGCAGCACGATTTTGGCATGACGCCATTCGCCTGGTACATCTTGCGCGGTGAGAGACTGCGCGACATCGTGTACGTGCTGATGTCGTTTCTGGTCAACATATTCGTTTCGAAACGTTGTGGTGGTGTGAGAAGGGACCCGCACGATTTCAATATCGCGCAATAGTTCTGGTTCGGGGAAATCGTCTGCCGCGCTGGTGAGAATCCCAACGCGATAGCCGAGATTGCGCGCGGCGATGGCGGCGAATGTCACCGCGCCGCCGAGCGTGTGCGCGCCATCGGACTGGGCATCGCGCGTAAGGTGTCCAATGACGACGAAATCGGGAGCGGACATGGAAACAGGGAAATAAGGAAACAGGTAGACAAGCCACTTGCTACCTATCTACCTGTTTCCGTGTCTACTTGATTATTTCGGCAGTATCATTACCCGCCGTCGTTCGCCTTCGCCGATGGATTGGGTTTTCACGGTGGGATGTTCTTTGAGGGTGATGTGAACGATGCGGCGTTCGTTCGGCGGCATGGCTTCGAGGGTGATCGGCTGACGATTTTGTTTCACGCGATCTGCCATCCGTTTTGCGAGTTCGCGCAGGACGCGTTCGCGGCGCGAACGATAGCCCTCCACATCAACGGCAAAGCGTTCGTTGCTGTGTGTTTTGCTTGACACGATCAAGCGCGCAATATATTCCAAATCGCGCAGAGTTTCTCCACGTCGTCCGATGAGGATTCCCAAGTCCGCGCCCACGATGTCCAGCACAAAATCGGGTCCTTCATTGTTCTCTGCGTCACGATGAACAACGACTTGAGAGCGAATCCCCATCCCCCGCAGTAATGTTTCGAGAACTTGCTTTGCAGTCTCCTCGACAGTTTGGGGTTCGTTGCTTGTTTCGGTTTCCAAACTCGCGACGCTTTCGCTCTCCGGCGCGCGCGCGCTTATCGGCGACGCCATCGCGTAGGAGGGTTCCGCTTCTTCGCGCACTGTGAGTTGTACGAGGACGGGACGTTCGGGATCGTCGCTCACGCTGTTCAAAAGTTCGACTTCGACTTGATCGCGCGCGACGTTCAATTCGACGAGTCCGTTTTGGATCGCATCTTCGACGCTGCGACCACTCGATTTAACGCTTTTTTCCACTTTTCTTTTTTCCCTTGTTGATGTTCGTTGCGTCGTCGCCGTTGCCGGTGGGCATTAGATTTTCGTTGCCGTTTGACGCGCTCAATTTCGGCGGAGTGTTCGATGACGTTTCCGCAACGCGCTTGGTGCGAACGGGCTGCGCTGCCGCTTTGGGCAAAAGGTTGGTCAATCCATCCCAACCGGTTGTAAAGCCCTGCTGCAGAATGCCTACGACGCTAAAGGTGATCCAATACAATGCCAAGCCGATTGGGGCGCTCCACACAAAGAAACCGAACATGAGCGGCATCATCAGCTGCATGGACTGATTCATTTGCGCTTGCTGTGGGTCGAGGGCGGCAGCGGGCTGGGTCATCATTTTCGTTTGGAGAAATTGTGCGCCGACGACTACAATAATGACACTACCGGCAACAAGGAGGTTCTGGGTGTTCAAGATCGCACCCAAATTCAGCCCTAAAAAGTTGGAATTGACGGGAATCAATGTCGCGGCAGTCGGGAACCACGGATAAAGGTGCTGTGACAGCTGCATCACTTGTTCGGGACGCTCTGCCATGACGCCGCTGATGACTTGGTACATGCCGATAAAAATCGGAAAAGGCAGCAGGGTGAGAAGACAGCCCATGTTGAATGGATTGAGCGCGCCATTTTCTTGATACATTTTCATTTGCTGGCGCTGCAATTCTTGTGGATTGTCTTTGTACTTTTTCTTTAGCTCATCGAGTCTTGGCTTCATCACCGCCATTTTGTCTTGCTGTGCCTTCATGGACTGCTGTGATTTGATGCGAAAGGGCATCGTCGCAAGACTCACAAGAACGGTGAACAGGATAATTGCAACGCCGTAATTCGGAATGAGCGAATACAAAAACATCATTCCATTCAGCATCGGATTGTAGACAAAGGTGTTAAACAGACTACTGATTATTTCCATACTTTTATCCTTGAATCACTGGGACTCGCAATTGAACTTGCAGGGGGTCTGCTCTATTGCGAACACGCCTTATTGGAGTTCGCATCAAAACACCATTTGCGCGAGCCATCCGCTGTGTTTAGGGCGTACATGTTCGAGCCATGCGTCGGCACGTACAACGTATCTCCGACTACGAGCGGCGACCCGAGAATTGGACCTTGTAAGGCAACCGGGTTCCACTTGAGCTGCGCGCTGTCTAAATCAATCGCGTACACGTTTTGATTGCTGCTTCCGAAATAACCGACATTGCCCGCGGGAATTATCGAAGAGCGAATTTGTCCGCCGGCTTTGTAAGGTTGCGCCCATTTATCGCTGCCGGTCGCTGCATCTATGGCGTACACATTCCCCGCGAGCGTGCCAAAATAGATGTTCCCATTTTGGGTAGTTGGATCTGACCAAATCCATTCATTTGAATCCGATAGCGTTTTCGTCCACTTGACTTGACTGGTTGCTTGGTCGAGCGCGAAAAATTTATTCAACGCTCCAAAATAAACAGTTCCGTTCAAGACGAGCGGTGTTGTCACAATCATACCACCCGCCGGAAAAGCCCACTTTTTTGCACCGGTCGCGGCATCTACGGCGTACAAATTTTGGTCAAGCGAGCCGAAATAGAGCGTGCCATTGTCCAGCGCGGCATCACTCCATACCTTGTCTTGAGTGGCAAATTGCCACTTTTTAGTTCCGGTTTCGGCATCCACCGCGTAAAAACTATTATTGTTCGCGCCAAAATATACGGTTCCATCATTTACGGAAGCGGAAGGTACAATGGGTGAGCCCTCGTTGAATTGCCATTTCACGGTGCCGGTTGCGGGGTCGAGCGCGTAAAAAATCCCATCGTATGCGCCAAAAAATAATTTGCCGTTCGAAACGATGGGCGTACTGTAGACCGAGACCAGCGGCTTGTCCTTTTCACCAGCGTATTCCCATTTCATGTTTCCGCTCGCGGCATCGAGCGCGGCGACTTTGGCGTTTGTCGTGCCAAAGAATAGTAACCCGTTATCGAGAGTAGGTGAAGACCATCCTTGAGGTTGCGCTCCACCGCAGGCGGCGAATAGGGCGGCAGCAAAAAGTGTCAGAGTGATTGTAAAAAGAGACTTGACGTTGAACATTTCTTTGCGGATTCAAAAGGATGAGGGAGCAACGCGTTGTAATTTCATCCTTGATCCTTGAACCTTTAATCTTTATAGGGTACGGGGTCAAAGCCCGGCGCGTGAAAGGGATGACAGCGCGCGATGCGTTTCACCGCCAGCCAACCGCCATGCACCAAGCCAAAGCGGTCAATCGCTTCCACCGCGTATTGAGAACATGTTGGCTGATAGCGGCACGCGGACGGCAGCGCGGGTGACATAAAGCGTTGATAAAAACGGATTGGAACGAGTGCGAGATATTTCATGGTAAGAGCTGGGCGCGCTGCAATACTTGTTCGACGGCTTGTACGATTTCTGTGAAGGGCGCTTGCGCGATGTTACTCCGCGCGATCAATACGAAATCGTATCCTTTTGGTATCTCTAAAAAACGCGGACGCAGCGCTTCGCGTAAATGGCGTTTCGCGCGATTGCGCGTCACCGCGTTCCCCAATTTTTTCCCCGCCACGAATGTCGCGCGCGATTGATTCAACCCATTCGCGCGGACTCGCAATATAACAAGCGGGTGGGCAAACGCGCGTCCTTGTTGCCACACCCGCTGTACGTCGGATTCTGCTTTCAGTCGCCACGCGCGTTTCACGCGAAAGGGTAAGGGCGAAGCATTCGCAGACGCGTTCGTAACCTTCCAAACAATTTTGCATGCGAATGCTTCGCTCCTACGTGTTACGGTTTGCGAAACACTTTGGCGCGTTTTACACCAACGGTCAATTTCGCGCGTCCTTTGGCGCGGCGCGCTTTTAAAACATTACGTCCGCCAACTGAGCGCATTTTGCGGCGAAACCCATGCACACGCAGGCGGTGTAGGCGTTTGGGTTGATACGGTCGTTTCACCTTCGATACTCCTGATCGGCGCGCTGTCCACGCCCGAACATTGACAATTTCAGAATGCCAAAAAAATCGCGCGGCATAGGTTCACCACGCGGACAAGGGCAAATTATACACGCGCCCCCATGAATTACAAAATCACGACACGCCGATTCTCAAGCACATTTTTTCGAGTACACACTCGGCGCAGCGCGGCGCGCGTTTTGTGCAAACATATTTTGCATGAATGTCCAACAACGCGTGGAATTCATTGAACAGCGCAACATCATGCGGCAAATGTTCCATGAACAGTTTTTGCAAAGCATCGTAGGAAATCTTTTCATTCACCCAGCCCAGCCGCGCCAAGATGCGCCGCGTGTAACTGTCAATCACGAAAATTGGCTGCTCTGCCGCATAGAGCAAAATCGCGTCCACAGTTTCCGGTCCGATCCCGGTGAGGGCTAGTAATTGCGCGCGTTCGGATTCCAAATTGCCGCCGCACAGCTTGAGCGGGTCGCCGTCATATTCGCGAATCAAAAACTCGGCGAGGGTTTTCAATCGCTTCGGTTTGCTTGCGGTAAATCCTGCCGAACGAATCAAAATGGCAAGCTGTTCTGTCTCTAATTCGCGCAGGCGCGTGGGGTCCAAAACGTTCTCGCGCTTTAAATTCGTCAACGCTTTTTCGGCATTTTTCCACGTCGTATTCTGCGTCAAGATCGCGCCCACCATGATCTCCCATTTCGACTCGGCGGGCCACCAATTTTGCGCGCCATAACGGGCATGTAATTTTTTGTACACGCGCAGCAGCCGCTTTTTGATTTGCGACTTGGAACCGGAAACTTGCAACATGCCGCTTATTCTACCACTTTGCAATCCCTCATTGACCTGCGTATAATCGCGCCATGATTTGCGCGCGGGGGAGGCGATTATGAAATTGTATTTTTTGCGGCACGGGCAAGCGAATTGGGAACACTGGGAGCGTCCCGACGATGAACGCCCTTTGACGAAAAAGGGATACAAAGAGGTCGAGAGTGTGGCAAGTGCGCTGAAAGAACTCAAAGTGCGTCCCCAAAATATTCTCACCAGTCCGCTGCCGCGTGCGTTTGAAACGGCGCAAATCGTTTCTGAAAAATTGCAGGTCGAATTGGTTACCACGCCTTTGCTTGCGCCCGGTTTTGGACTCCATTCCTTGCGTCAATTGTTGGCGGATCATCCCGACCGCGATCTTTTGCTTGTGGGGCACGAACCCGATTTTTCGTTCGCGCTCGCGCAGCTTACGGGCGGCACAATCCGAATGGCAAAGGCGGGGCTCGCGCGGGTGGACATTGAAGATGCCGCCGACCTGCGCGGCGAACTGGTGTGGCTCATCCCACCCAAGATTCTGAAAGAGATTTAACCTCATGGCTGAAATCATTGTTGGCTGCGCATTATCGGATGTAAATCGTGCGGACTTGCCGCGCAACCTGCGCGTCCCGGAGCGTCTGACCGATTACATTGAACTCTATCAGTCGCGCCTCGAATCACCGTACACGTTATTGGAATTGCAGCCCGAAGATTTGTGGACCGTCCCCGCGACGTTTCCCGATCAATTCATTCCGCGCAAAAACAATCGCTGGTGGCGCACGGTTCAATCACAGCCCGACCTGTTGATGAAATTGCGCGCGCCGAACATGCGCGTCGGCGTACATCAACCAATTCAAAATCGTGACGCGCTCTCGTCGAATTTTTTTCACAAGTACGAAGCGATCGAGGCGACGAAACAGGCGATGGAATTCGCGGAATTTATTGACGCCGACTATTTCGTCTTTCATCTCGCCCAGGTGGACAAGTGGAGCTGGGACCGTCAGGACCAGATGGACAAGGCAATTAAAATTTTCAATGTCTTTGCCACGTACTATACGGCGCGCGAGATGAGTTTTGTGCCTGTCATCGAAACGCTCGAATTTCCAAAATTTCCCGCGACAGGCGCGGAAGCATTCATGCTGTTAAAGGAATGTCGTAAAGCCCTGCGCAACACGAAACTCGCCTTTAATCTCGCGCACTTGTGGAGCTCGCGCAATCGCATGTTGAGAACCGGCAATTGGCCCGACGAACGTGTTTCGTTCGAGGCGTCGCTCGAGTACGCGCTCGATTCTTTGGCGAATGATATTTATGTATTTCAATTGAGCGGTGGGTGGGAATCGGAAACGCACGCAGTGCCGGGACTGCATCCACAGCAAGACCCATTTCGATACCCCATGAAATTGCGCGAAAGCTCGAGTGTGTACGCGGAATCGGGCGAGATGGATTTGAATCGCGTCTTAGAGTTACTCGTCACGGCGACGACACGGCGCGGCAGTGATCTGGATGTGATATTGCAAATTTTCGATCGCGATATCGAACAAATTTTAGAAGCCGCGCGGCTTATTCGTCACGACTTGATTGCGCGCGCGAATGCGCCCGCACAGGAATATCGCCCCATCGAAATCAGCGCGCCCAAGACGCGCAAACGCACGGCGGCGCGGCGGCGCACTACAACGCGTCGTGTTCCTGCCACGCGCGCGAAAAAGAACGGACATTCCGGCGGCAAGAAAAAGGCGACCAAGAAAAAATCCAAAAGAGGATAAAAGTAAAAAATCCGAAAGCTCACGCTTTCGGATTTTTTTTATTGATCTGGTTCCTCGCGGCTCGTAATTTCCGCGATTTGCGCGCCGGTCAATTCCAATAAAGTCTGGCGCGCAATTGGAAACACCGAATGGGGTGTGCCTGCTGCAGCCCATACCGTTTCAAAGCGCGACAACGAATCGTCGAATAACTTTGCTTTGATTTCATCGCTCGTGTGCGCGACGGGCGCGACGCCGCCAATCGCAAAGCCCGTGCGCGTGCGCACTTCGTTTGCATTAGCGATGCGCACTGTACTCGCGTAGAGCGTGCGCGCAATTTTGAATGGATCGGCGCGGCGGTCTCCGGCAACGAACGCAAGCACCGTATCGCGTTCGTCCAAAACAAACACCAGCGATTTCACAATTTGCCCCAATTCACATCCGACTGCCTCCGCCGCCAGCTGTGCGGTACGTGTCGAATCGGGAAGTTCGTGAATCTCAATCTCGAGATTGTTACTGCGGAAAAAATCACGTACGCGGTCAATAGATTTTGCCATAGCGCATGAAAAAAGCGCGTCGTCATGGCGCGCCTTGCGTAGAATAATGAACTACTTGGATTATATGCAGCAACGCTATTGTTGCAAAAGGCACAACGAATTTTATTCTAACCAATCCTGCCCCAATCAAATTTGCAAGAGATGACGCAGGTCGTTGTACAAAAAAATCAACAGGATCGTGACCATCACAACGCTCAACGCGAGATACCGATAACGCCAATTCGTATTCCATAAGCGATAGACGTTAAAAGTAATCATACCCAGAGCGATGAAATCTATGAGGATGCTAATGCTTACGGCAACATCGGCTCTCAAGCCGAAAAACGGGAGTACGAATGGCAGCAGAACATATTGAATCGTACAGCGCACACAGACAAAGAGTAAATATCCTCCCGTATATTTGTCCGTGCGGCGAATTTCCTGTTGCGAAGGAGAATTTAATTGTGACATTACGCCACTAATTATATCCGTCTATCGAGTCTTGTCATTTTGACCTGCAAATATTCCCCACCTCTAGTCGCACCTCATTTCCTCCCCTCGTCCGATGTCCCGCGCCTTTTTTCCGGATTGTATAAAACTTTTGTTTTTACCAATACCTTCGCCAATTCTCAAATCATCACGTACTTGCGTAGAAAGGCGTTCTCTAACGCCGCAAATCCCTTTCATTTTTGACACACCACGCTAGAGGGCGCTACCTACGCGCTGAAATTGTGATGTATTACGACATTCAATCAAACCCCTCGCGCAGCAAACATCATCAACAGAATAACCAGCGCAACAATCATCATGCCAACACGCGGCACAAGTTTTAGCACAGCCAACATCTTTTCCGTATCAGCATCTGACATCTGGTCTGCCGAGACGGCGGTTGGCTCAAGGCGATGTTCGACAAAGAAATGAAATAGCGCCAGCAATAAACCCAATGTTCCGCCAATTAAAATGGCGATACCCTGGCGTGTGCCAAGCCATACGTCAAGATTCGTCCAGCCGGTAATCAGGTAATTCATGATTGCGCCGGATATGATGGCGGTTCCCGCCAGGACCGACGCTAAACGAAAAACGCGCGGGAATACGAGACTGATGAATGCGCCGCGTTCTTGTTTCGATAACTTGAGTACGACAGGGACGAGCACAAAGTTCACGGTAATGACTTCGCCCAGCCACGCAACGCCTGAAATGATGTGAATCCATCGAACGATGCTAAGCAGACTCATCCCTTGTCCCTACACAACTCGGTTGTTCAGACATGACAGATTTTGTGCGATAAAGGCGATGGGAATACACCGCACATTGCCGAAACCTGTCACGTCTCATCTTGAAATAGCTCACGATGCGATCTTGCTGGCGTATTCGTGGCTGATACGGACGACCCAATCATCAATATCGGTATCAGGCAAGATGGCATCGCCCTTGTACAAAACTTTGTCCTGATAACCATCCACTTGTTCAATGCCGCGACCGATAATGTTCTTTTGAAACATTTCGTCGTATGCCACGAGAACCGGGATAACGACGGCAGAATCCTTTTTCTGTAACGCCGCGCTGATCGTTTTGGTGGTCTCTGCGGGGTTGTAGCGCACGATGTGTCCGCACCAGCCATAGTTATGTTCGCTGATTCCGATATTTTGTTTTACGTACGCCGCCACTTGATCGAACAGCGCGCCCCATTCTTTGTCATAGGTTTCATCGCCATAACCGATGAGTACAAGCCCCTCTTTTTCGGGCTGTCTCGACAGGTCTCTACAGCGCCGCAATACATTTTTCTGCAGAGTGTTTGAAAAATCGAGCAAGGGCGCAATGTGCGTCCGGGCGGTTGGCGTGTAGCGTTCGATCTTTTCTTCCGCGAGCGCTTGGATGACTTCGGGGTCATGTTTCTGACCGAGGATCGTTGGGATGTCGTCAAAAGAGTGCGGACTAACGGTTAAAAATATCGGCACAACAATCACGTCGGTAAAGCCCTCGTGGTCAAATGCTTTCATCTGTGAGGCGATGGATGGCTCGGTGTATTCCATGTGCGCGGTCTTGACACCTTGTACGAGTCCGCCCGCGAGAATTGTATCGCGCACTCTCGCTTCGAGGTCCATCAGCGCTTGCCGCCATGTGGCAGAGTGTGAGCCGTGATTCACTAACAATAAGCCGATCGTTGATTTGGTCATGGTTGTTTCCTTGAATAGAATCGCGCAGCGCGCAAGCTTGCTCGCGTACCGCGCGTGTTTGACGAATAACTCGTCTCTATGATTTGCGTTTA
The DNA here is from genome assembly GCA_004295045.1 of Chloroflexota bacterium. Lineage (GTDB taxonomy): Bacteria > Chloroflexota > Anaerolineae > UBA4142 > SHND01 > SHND01. The sequence continues at coordinate 222,677 of SHND01000039.1, forward strand.
CGTATTCGATAGCGCGCTCTTTTTTCGCGTGTGCGAAAACCAATTTGGCGCGACGGGGGTTCGGGCTCTTGCATTAATTGTTCCAATGCTTGAAACACCTCTGCAAATTGTGCGTCATATTTTTCTTCCAATTCTTGCAGCCGCAGCGCGAGTTCCGCATACTGTGTCGCGCTCTGTCGCAAACGCACGAACGTCCGCTGACAGCATTGCGACGCCTTGTTCGGTGAAGGCGTAGGGGGTTGCGCGGCGTATGCCACCCCAACTTGAAGTCACAATTTGTGACTTCAAGTTTTCAAACTCGACGCGTGTCAGCTGAAACATAAAATCTTTTGGAAAACGTTCAATATTCCGCTTGACTTGCTGCACCAATACTTTTGGCGCAACACCGTCCAGCACTGCCAAATGCGGGCTAAGCATTACGCGCTCCTCGCGAATCAAATAAATGCGCTGCTCGATGCGTTCGCCGGTAAGGATGGAAGATTTTGTTTTCATTGAGCGATGGGAGCAGTGGTTGGCGGCATCGGGGTTGGTGTAGGCGATGCGCACGCGGCGGGAGAAATCTGAGCGAGCAGGGAAAATAACACGAGGCGAATAAGCACGAAATTACCTTGCATTATGTAAGATTATATAAATAGCGTTTGTTAGTATATAGTAACCAATCTTCAAGTCAATTAAAAAAACATTTAACATTATCAAGCGCTCAAAACGAAACGGACGCTCCCTTCGGAACGCCCGTTTGTTTGTTTCTATTTCAGGTGGTTGGAAAGATGCACCATTAGCGATACGAGTCCCGCGACGACGAGAGGAATGAACAAGCGCCACACTTCGATCAATTCCCCGTTGGATGAACGCGCGCGCGGGTCGAGACCCAAAACGATGACGATGCCAAAGGCGATGAGCCACACGAACAAGAGAAACACGCGCTGAAAATCAGAGAGTGACTTGGTCATGTTGTAATGATATTACTCATAACGCAGCGCGTCAATTGGATTCAGTTTTGCCGCGCGCTGGGCGGGATAAATTCCAAAGAACAAACCAACGGCAATCGCGAATCCAACGGCAAGTGCAACCGAAAGCGGAGTCACACTCGCGATAATGAGTCCTGAAAATGTAACGGCGGTTGCGATGAGAAAGCCGAGCGCGAGTCCGAGCAACCCGCCGGTCAATGACAACACAACTGCTTCGACGAGAAATTGCAGCAGAATATCTTGTCCGCGCGCGCCCACTGCTTTTCGCAAACCGATTTCGCGTGTGCGTTCACTGACACTGACAAGCATGATATTCATGATGCCTATGCCGCCGACGAGCAAAGAAATTCCTGCTACAGCCGCGAGAAACGCGGTGAGTAAGCTCGTGATGGTGTTCAACGTACCAAGAATCGAGTCTTGGCTCAGAATCGAAAAGTCATCATTTGTGCCATCGCTCGCGAGATGATGCCGTTCGCGCAGTAATGCCGAGATGCGCCCTTGCACGCCGCTAATATCTTTTGAATCGGTGACGGAAAGCGTGAGTGACGAAACGCGATACTTGTTGCCGTCCGCCGTTCGCATATTCGCAAAACGCTGCTGCACGTACGTAATCGGCATGTACGCGTTGTCATCGGTCGAACCGAAACCGCCGCCGCCTTTTTTCTCCAACACGCCAATCACGCGCAATGGCTGTCCATTCAAGCGCACGATTTGCCCAACCGCTTGTCCATTGCCAAATAGATCGCGCGCGACATTGGAACCCAACACAATCACACTCGCGCCGTCCTGCGTTTGCGTCTCGTCAAACAACATTCCGCTGTTCAACGTGAGATTGTTCAGTGTAAAGTACGCGGGCGTTGTGCCAACAATCGAAACATTTTTATCTGCGGCGGGCGCGACAAGTGTCCCGACATTTTGTACTGACGGCGCGACTCCGTTGATGGGCAAATTCAATGCCTTAATCGCTTCGTAATCGTCCATGCTCAAAGTTTGTGCCGCGACATTCCCCTGTCCCGGTCCGCCATTATTCAGTTGCCCCGGCGAAATGAAAAGCAGATTCGTGCCGATAGATTCAATTTGTGACGTGATAGACTTGCTTGCGCCTTCGCCGAGCGCCATCAACGCGACGACAGAGGCGACACCGATAATCACGCCGAGCATGGTGAGAAAAGAGCGCACGCGATTTGCCATCAAACTATCGAACGCGGTGCGCGCGATTTCACTCCAACTGACACTGCCCGAACCTTCGAGTGGCGCAAAAACGATTTCTGCGCTCGATGGCGCGTTCCTTGCGCGCGTTTCTAAAATTGCTGTATTAGTTGCCATATTCATTCCTCAAATTCTTAACGCGGTGTTTGTTTTTGGTCGCTGACCAATTCACCATCGCGCATCGTCAACACGCGTTCTGCATACGCCGCGACATCGTGTTCATGCGTAACAAGCACAACCGTCAGCCCTTGTTCGCGATTCAAACGCTGTAAGATGCTCATGATTTCTGCGCTCGTTTTTGTGTCGAGCGCGCCGGTGGGTTCATCCGCGAGAATCACGGACGGACTCCCCGATAACGCGCGCGCAATCGCCACACGCTGCTGTTGTCCGCCGGATAATTCGTTTGGACGATGTTCCATCCGGTCGCCCATCCCCACAATATCTAACGCGGCGGCGGCACGTGTGTGGCGTTCACTGCCCGGAATGCCGCGATAAATTAATGGCAGTTCAACATTGCGCAAGGCACTTTGGCGCGGTAGCAAGTTGTATTGTTGAAAAATAAATCCCAACTTTTGCGCGCGCACTGCCGAAAGTTCCACATCATCCAATTGCGAAACTTGATTGCCATCCAACGTATACGTGCCGCTGGTTGGCGTATCGAGACAACCGAGCAAATTCATCATTGTACTTTTGCCACTGCCGCTCGGTCCCATGAGCGCGACGAATTCACCTTTATTGATTTCAAATGAAACGCCATTGAGCGCGTTCACCTGAACATCGCCCATCTGGTACGTTTTCGTCAAATTCTGTACGGTAATCATTTTTTTCGATGTTGAAAGTTGAACGTTGCAAGTTGCGATAATATAGAATTTCGCGTACTCAACGTTCAACCTTCAACTTTCAACTTGAATTTCAATTTCCAAACATTCCTCCGCCGCTCACTACGCGATTTGCGCCGGGCAGTGCGAGAATTTGTTGACCTTCGTTTACGCCGCTGATAATTTCAGTTTGCGCGCCGTCGCTAATTCCAATTTCGACAGGAACATCTTGCACTTTACCGTCCGCGCCGAGAATTTGAACAACGCGTTGGCTGCCTTGCGGCAAGAGCGCAGAATTCGGCACGAGCAGCACGTTCTCTTTTTGCGATGTAACAATGTCCACGTTCGATGTCATGCCGACTTTGACGCGCGGGTCAGTGTCTGCAAAATCTACGCGCACTTGATATGTGACCACGCCATTGCTCACGGATGAAATCGGCGAAATGTATGTGACTGTGCCATCCGCGAGCCAGTTTGCAATCGAATCAATCGAAAGTTTTACATTTTGATTGAGCGCCGCTTGCACGACATCGTTTTCGCTCAAGCGCAGTTCCACATGCAACGGGTCGCGGTCAACGAGTGTCATGGCAACGCCACTGCTGTTACTGCCCGGCACAATGTTCACATTCGTAATCACACCGGCGAACGACGCTTTCAACGTCGCGTTTTCCAAATTCAACTGTGCTTGTTTCAATTGTTGCTCTGCTTGCGCGACCGCCGCTTGTTGAATAGCAATGTCGGTCTCGCTCGCCGGCGCGGTCAATTTTGCCAAATTCGATTTCGCTTGTTCGAGATTCGATTTCGCCGTTGCAAGTTCATCGGGCGAAACGTCCAAGTCCGCCAGACGTTTTTTCGCCGCTTGCAAACTTGCGAGCGCGGACGCAACTTTGGATTGCGCGTCGGGTCCCGAAGTTGTCAGCAGCGCGTTGTAATCCGCTTGTGCTTTTTGAAAATCAATCGTCGCGTTTTGCAAATCTTTGGATTGCGGCAGCATGCCGATATTTGGATTCGATGCGCCGCCAACGCGGTCGTATGCCGCTTGCGCTTGATTTAACGCGTTCTTTGCTTTTTCAATCGCTGCTTTCGCGGCTTCCAAACTCGAACCGGAAGTTTGCGATGCTTTCAACGCGGCAGTGTATTGCGCTTGCGCGCTGTTCACGTCCGCTTGTGCTGCCGCGCGTTCCGCGTCGGTTGCGCCGGCAGCAATTTTGTCAAAATTTTTCTGCGCGGAATCGAGCGCGGCTTGAGATGCCGCGATTTGTTCGGGCGTCGCGTTGCCCTGTTGTGCTTGTTTCAAACGTGCTTGTGCGGACGCGAGCGATGCTTGCGCGTTCGCCACTTGCGATTCCAAATTGCGCGTGTCGAGAATTGCGAGGGCTTGTCCTTTTTCAACCACATCGCCTTGTTTTGCCAAAACCTGTTCGACTTGCCCATTCGTTTGAAATGCCAAATCAAGCGATTGGTCTGCGGTGACTGTTCCACTTCCTGAAACACTGCCCGTAATCGTTCCGCGTGTGACGGGAATCGTCGTTTGAGCGGACGCGGCGGCTTGCGCTTGCGCGTTCGACATATTTGTGATTACGACCGCGCCGACGATTGCCAATACGATGACCACACCGCCGACGATGAGCCATGGATTTACGCGCGCTTTTTTCTGTTTCAAACTGGTTGTTGCCGTTGCCATTTGATTTCTCCTACAAAGTTGCGTCTGTCATTTCTCGCTTGCGCGAAAATGACATGAACGCGAAAAGTTAATTGCACTATAACGAACTTGGCGTGATTTGTAAGCAGGAAAGCAGGTGATTGACGCGTGACAACTTTGGGCGAATCAAAAATCACCCGTTTGGGTGATACCCCAAGCGATTGAATTGGCGTTCCGCGTGTGCGCGCGAGTGCTATAATGAGCACATGGCGGACGTGAACAAGCCGATTCAAATTCAGTCGGAAACACAGCGGCGCGGCGAAGCATTTTTGCGCGCGCTGCCCATCATGTTGATTCCGCTGTTTGTTGGGATTGCGATGGTGCTCTTGCTCCGTTTGTTCACTCCGCTATCGCCGCCTGCGAACGAAGGTCCGCGCAATCCGCTCGTCCCCATCTTTGTCATCGCCGTTTTTTTCATCGCCTTGATTGCGCTCGTGCGTTTCGGACGCCCCAGTCTTTCGAGCGTAATTTTTATCGGTGTCTGGACGCTGCTGACAACCTTGTTCGGTTTAGAAAGCGGTGTCAACGGATTTTGGGTAGCCCTGTTGATTGTGCCAATTTGCGCAGCAGGACTGTTGATTGATGGCGTCGCGAGTATCGCGCTCGCCGCGTTAGCGACCTTGCTGATTCTGGCGTTGGGAATTTTGGAAATGCAGGGCATCCTTTTGCCGCGCGAAACATTTCCGACTTTTCTCCAAGCCTACGCGCCGCTTTTGACCACCGGTTTTTGGATCGGAATTTTTTGGACGGTTGCGGCATTGACGTACTTGTTGTCAAATGGGATGCAGCGCGCGCTCGGTTCCAGTCGCACGCAAGCGGAACAATTGCGCGAACTCGCGGCTTCGCTCGATGCGCGCGTGCAAAAGCAAACCTCAGAATTATTGGAACAATCACGCGAAGCGGCAGTGATGGAAGAACGCGCGCGCGTCGCGCGTGATATTCATGATACGCTCGCGCAGGGCTTAACCGGCATTGTCGTCCAACTCAGCGCGGCACAACGCGCGCTCGATGTCGCCCCGAACGATGCGCGCCAACACATGCAGCTGGCGCAAGAAATGGCGCGTGAAGCTTTGGCGGAAGCGCGGCGCTCCATTTGGAATTTGCGCGCGGCGAATTTAGAGCGCGGTGAATTGCGGGATGCGTTAGCCGGACTCGCGACGCGCGCTGCGAACGAAACGACACGCGTCAATTTTGCAACGCGCGGCGCAGAATGGGAATTGCGCGCGGAAGTTGAATCGGCGTTGTTGCGCGTCACGCAAGAAGCGTTGGTGAATGTGAGCAAACACGCGAATGCGACGCAGGCAGAGGTCTTGCTCGAATATCTACCCGATGCAATTCGCTTGCAGATTCATGACAATGGCATCGGTTTAGATGACGACGCCTTGAACGATGCAACAGCGGTCAAAAATCCGACCAGCGGATTCGGTTTGATGGGGATGCGCGAACGCATTGCACAGTGGGGCGGCGAATTGAAATTAACAAACGATGACGGCGCAAAAGTGCAAGCGCTGATTCCGCGAACGCGCGCAGAACGCGTTGAAAAAACCTTTGGGGTCTCTGAGACCCCAAAGGTTTCAAACGAAGAATGATTCGACTTGTTGTTGTAGATGACCATCCCGTTGTGCGTCACGGACTTGTCTCGATGTTGAGTTATGAATCCGACATGCAAGTCGTCGGTGAGGCGGGCGATGGCGCGGAAGCGGTGCGCGTGATTTTGGAACAGCAGCCCGATGTGGTGCTACTCGATTTGCGTTTGCCGCAACTTTCGGGTATTGAAGTAATGAAACAGGTTCGGGCGAAACAAACAGATACGCGCTTTCTCGTCCTCACCACCTACGATGCGGATGAATACATTGTGCCCGCGTTAAGCGCAGGCGCGCAAGGATATTTGCTCAAAGATACGACGCCCGAAGAATTGACGCGCGCGATTCGCGCCCTCGCCGCAGGCGGCTCTCCGCTCGAACCCGCTGTCGCCGCGAAATTGTTGACGAGCATGAAGGAATCAGACGATGACGAATTGTCCGCGCGCGAAATGGACGTGTTGAAATTATTGGTCGCGGGCGCAAGCAACAAAATGATTGCGGCGCAATTGAATCTTTCCGAGAACACCGTGAAATCACACTTGAGTCATATCTTTAGCAAATTGCAGGTGCAGAGTCGCGCGGAAGCGGTGGCGGTGGCATTGCAGCGCGGGATTGTGCCAATGGATCGTTCGACTTAAAAATTTCCACGAATTTCATTGCCAACCGTAGTAAACCCGTTGCCTTGAAACATTGTTGTTTGAGGAAACGGGTTTCGTTTTGTAAAATTGGCAAAAGGGATTCACTCTTTGGAATGACAACCGATACAACTCAACGTGGGAAATTATTGGCAGTCGGCGGATTGCTCTTGGCATTGTTCTTGGTCTCGCTCGATCAGACTGTTGTTGGCACCGCGATGCCGCGCATAATTGCAGACTTGCGCGGATTTGATTTGTACGCATGGGTCACGACGGTGTACCTGCTGACCCAAACGGCAGTAATCCCCATCGCCGGAAAACTGGGCGACATGTTTGGGCGCAAATGGGTGCTGCTCGCCGGTATCGTGATCTTTTTGTTGAGCAGTTGGTTGTGCGGCTTTGCGCCGAGCATTTGGTGGTTGATCATTGCGCGCGGCTTGCAGGGGATTGGCGCGGGCGCGATTTTTTCAACCGTCTTTACTTTGATTGCAGATGTGTTTCCCGATCCCGCTGAACGCGCGAAATATCAAGGGTTGTTTTTTGCCGTCTTTTCTCTTTCGTCTGTCATTGGTCCGCTCGTCGGCGGCGCCATCACCGATTCATTGGGCTGGCGTTGGGTATTTTATGTGAATGTGCCGGTTGGTATTCTCTCCCTTGCCGCGCTTCCATTCGTCCTGCCAAATACAGAACACTATGCGCATGGGAAAATTGATTGGCTTGGCGCATTGGTGAGTACGATTGGGGTCGTCGCGCTCTTGCTCACGCTTACGTGGATTGGGGAAGGGGCAGCATGGACGTCGCCACTCGTCGTTGGCGGATTCGTCGTCACGCTCATTACGATTGCGTTATTCATTCCCATCGAACAGCGCGCGTCCGACCCGATTATTCCCTTGCCACTCTTTCGTAATCGGACAATCTCCACCGTAACCGTGATGATGTTTCTCTTTATGCTGGCAATGCTGAGCATCATCCTGTACGCTCCGCTTTATCTGCAAGGCGTGATGGGGCTGAGCGCTTCCACATCGGGCGTGGTATTGATCCCGCTCGTTTTGACCATGACGCTGTCGAGCATTGTCGGCGGACAAATTATTGCGCGCGTGAAACGCGTGCGTCCCTTTTTGATTCTGGGTACAGTTGCCGTCACGCTCGGCGCGTTTCTGTTAACAACGATTAGTCCAACGACAAGTCTCGCGTGGATTGGGGTGTACATGTTTGTATTGGGTGCAGGCTTGGGGTTGCTCTTGCCCAACTCGACGCTCGCCGTCCAAACTGTAGTTGAACCGCGCAACCTTGGTGTAGCAACCTCTTCGACTCAATTCATTCGTTCGATTGGCGGAACTGTCGGCACCGCGCTAATGGGTACAATGGTCGCGGCGGGATATACGAACGCGCTGTTGGCGAATTTACCGGCTGGCATTACGACGGGATTGACGCAAGCGCTCAAACATCCTGACGCGTTGGTGAGCCCCAGTGCACTGCAGGCGTTGGAACAAGCGGCGAATAGTTTGCCGAACGGGGCACAACTGATGCACAGCTTGCTGGAGATTGCGCGGGCTGCGCTGGCGGCGGGAATTCATCAAGGATTTTGGATGGTCACGATAGCGTCCGCGCTCTCCATTGTTGTAGCGCTGATGATTCCGCCGTTGGATTTGAAATCGCAAACGGTGAAAGGGAATCTGGACATCGAAGGGCTGAGCAGTGTGCCTGCGCCAACAGAATAAATGCAAATGCCGCGCCCCGCGCGGCATTTTTTGTTTGACGCACGCGCGAATTTGCGGTATGCTGTTGCGTGTGCAACATACCGAACGTTCGGTATGTTATGCGATACTTTGCGACAACGATGCCGCATTCCGATTCCACCCTCACAACGATTCTCACCGCCGCCGAAAAATTATTTGTCGAACGCAATTACGCGGACGTTTCCATGCGCGATATCAGCGTCGCCGCCAACGTTTCGACGGGCGCGCTCTATCATCATTTCCCCAGTAAAGAAAAATTATATTATGCCATGTTCACGGCGTACATGGCGCGCGTGAAACAAACCACGCTCGACGCGGTTCCCGCCGCCGGTTCGTGCCGTGAGCGTTTGCGCGCCTTGACGCGCGTCTATTTGGCAATGCGTCCTACGCAGCGCAATGTGATGCGGCTCGTCCGCCGAGACCTGAACGCGTTCAATGGGCGATTACGCGGCGGAATGGTGCGCGCGTATCAGGGCGCAGTCCCCGATTTGGTGGAACAGATCTTGCGCGATGCCATCAAGCATAAAGAAATCAAAAAACAAGATGCGCGTTGGCTCGCGTGGGCGTACGTGGCGATTGTGGAAACGACGCTCAGCGAATACGCGCAGCAAAAATTGGGAGACGCGGACGCGCGTTTGGAGGCGGCGTTGGATTTGTTTTTGGAAGGGGCGAGGCAAGTCAGGTAGTCGGATGGTCGGATGCCTAGAAGGCGTTCTCTAACGCCGAAAAACAAAAATTATGCGTATCAACATCTTGGGCGGCGGGCCCGCAGGTTTGTATTTTGCGGCGCTGCTGAAAAAACAAAATCCCGCACACGAAATCATTGTCGTCGAACGCGATGGTCCGAATGATACGTTCGGCTGGGGCATCGTCTTTTCGGAAACGACGCTTGATAATTTCGCGCAGTACGATAAGGAAACGTACGACGAATTTACGCGCGCGGCGCAAAAACGCGATAACGTCATCATCGAACACAAAGGCGAAAAAATTTACGTGCGCGGCAATCCGATTTCCGGCGTCGCGCGCCTCGCGTGGCTGCAAATTTTGCACAAACGCTGTCGCGAACTCGGCGTGACTTTGCGCTTTCACGAAAACGTGACGAATGTTGCGGATTATTTGGATTGCGATCTGCTCGTCGGCGCGGACGGGGCGAACAGTTTGGTGCGGAAAACCTATGAAGGGTTTTTTCAGCCGTCCATCGAGATTCGGCAAAACAAATTCATTTGGCTCGGCACGGCGCAGTCGTTCGATGGCTTGACGATGATGTTTCGTGAAGCGGACGCAGGTTTGTTTATCGGGCATGCGTATCAATTCAGCCCCACGCACAGCACGTTCGTCGTCGAATGTCCGCCCGAAACGTGGCTCAATGCGGGTCTCGATAAAATGGGCGACGATGAAACGGTCGCATATCTCGCGGAAATTTTCAAACGCGAATTGAACAGCCACGCGTTATTGCACAATAATTTTGTGCGCTGGAACAATTTTCCCTTGGTCAAGGTTCGCAAGTGGTATCACACGCCGCGCGGCGGCACGCCGATTGTGCTTTTGGGTGACGCGCTGCACACCGCGCATTTTTCGATTGGTTCCGGCACAAAACTCGCGATGGAAGATTCGATTGCGCTCGCGGATGCTTTCGCGCGCTGTTCGAACGCGGAAACCGCGCTGCCCGAATTTCAACGCGTGCGCAAACCGGTGATTTGGCGTTTTCAAACTGCCGCGCTGCGAAGTTTGGCATGGCTCGAAGACGTGCAAAAATATCTGCATCTTGATCCGCTGCCGTTCGCGTACAAAGTGATGACGCGCAGTCAACGCGTGAGTTTCAATCGTATCGAAATGGCAGACTCCGAATTTGCGCACGCGTACTCGGCGTGGAAAAAAGCGCAACCGAAACGCGCCGCGATTCCCGACGATTTTTTGGATTTGTTTCAGAAAAAAGCGTACGGTCATCTTTCGACGCTGATGCCTGACGGCACGCCGCACGTGACGAGCGTTTATGTGGATTGGGACGGCAAACACATCATCGTCAATTCCGCACGCGGACGCGTCAAAGACAAAAATATGCAGGAACGTCCGCACGTCGCGCTGCAAATTCCTGACCCCGACAATTCGGATAGATATATTTCGATTCGCGGGCGCGTTGTCGAAATTACTCAAGAGGGCGCGGAAGAACACCTTAACAAATTGTCGCAGCGTTACATTGAAAAAGATGTCTATCCGCCGAGTATGCGTTTTCCCGGCGAAGTGCGCGCGCTGTATAAAATTTTGCCGGAAAAGGTGATTGTGTGGAGCCCGTGGGGCGGGTAAGTGAATTTTCGATTTTTGATTTGTGATTTTCGATTGGTATGGGCAATCCCTTGTGGTTGTCCATAGGAGATGTATGAAACGTGTTGCATGGGTGACGGGCGCGGGCAAAGGGATTGGCGCGGTGATTGCGCGCGAATTTGGGAAACGCGGAATTCAAGTTGCCGTTTCCGCGCGCACGGAAAAGGATATTGAAAATATCGCGCAAGAAATTCGCGCGGAGGGGGGGGAAGCATTCGCGGTGACGTGCGATGTGACGCAGCCCGATGCGGTTGCAAACGCGGTCGCGCAGATTCAAGCAAAATTTGGCGCGATTACGATTTTGGTGAATAACGCGGGCGTCGGCGGTTCGCACAAATTTTTGGGACACGACGACGCGCTGTGGCACAAAATTATCGCGACGAATTTGGATTCGGTCTATTACGTCACCAAAGCGGTCGCGCCGCTGATGGTCGCGGAAAATTGGGGGCGCATCGTCAACATCGCTTCCATCTCGTCAAAAGTGGGCAGCAAATATACCGCCGCGTACACCGCGTCCAAACATGGCGTACTCGGGTTGACGCGCGCGCTCGCGGTGGAATTTATTTCCAACAACATCACCGTCAACGCGATTTGTCCCGCGTATGTGGATACGTCCATGACGGACGGCACGATTGCGAACATGACGCAGCGCACAAAAATGTCGGAAGCGGACGCGCGCGCGTATCTCGAAAAACTTTCGCCGCAAAATCGTCTCATCATTCCCGAAGAAGTCGCGCACGTCGCGTTGATGCTGATTGACGAAAATGCGCGCGGGATTACGGGACAGGCAATCAATGTGGATGGCGGGATGGTGATGTTTTAAAAGTCAAAAGTTCAAAGCAAAAAGTAAAAAGTGGGAACGAGGAGAATTCAATGTTGAATGAAAAGGTGAATGATTCATCATACGGCGCGCGGCTGGACTTTGAGCGCGCGATGAGTTACGGCGATTATTTAGCGTTGGACAAATTATTGTCGGCGCAGCAGCTGCGTTCCGACAATCACAACGAGCCGCTTTTTATCATTATTCACCATGTGATGGAATTGTGGTTGAAATTGGCGCTGCATGAATTGAACGCGGCGCGCGAACGAATTAAAAACGACGAGTTGATGCCGAGTTTCAAGATGACCGCGCGCGTGACGCGCATTTTGGAACAGATGACCAACGCGTGGACGGTGCTTTCGACGTTGACGCCGACCGAGTATTTGCAATTTCGCGGCACGCTGGGCAACGCGTCCGGTTTTCAATCGTACCAATATCGGATGCTCGAATTTGTTATGGGCAACAAGAACGCGGTGATGTTGCGACCCCACGCGCATCGCCCCGAAATTTACGAACCGTTGAACCGTGAATTACATTCGCCATCCTTGTACGATGAAGCATTACGTTTGCTCGCGCGGCGCGGGCTTGATTTGCCGCCAGAAGTGTTGGAACGCGATTGGGCTCAACCATACCGCGCACATCCTGCGGTGGAACAAGCATGGCTGCAAGTGTACCGCGACCCCGAAGCGCATTGGCCCCTGTACGAACTCGCGGAAGAATTGATTGACCTCGAAGACTTGTTTCGCCAATGGCGTTTTCGACATGTCACCACCGTCGAACGCATCATCGGTTTCAAGCAAGGCACGGGCGGCACCGCCGGCATTCCGTATTTGAAAAAAATGTTGGACGTGGTGTTGTTTCCGGAATTGTGGAAGATTCGGACGGCGTTGTAGGTAGCCGATAGCGAATGGCAAACAGCAGATGGCGAATCATACTGAATTGACGTTAGAGTTTGCGCGCGATTGTGACGCGCAAGATCCGCTCGCAAGATTCCGCAACGAATTCGTCATAGATGATGCGGACACAATTTACATGGACGGCAATTCGTTGGGGCGCTTGCCCAAACGAACGATGGCGCGCGTGCATGAGGTTGTCGAAAATGAATGGGGCAAACGTCTCGTGCGCGGCTGGGGCGAAGGCTGGATGGACGCGCCGACGCGGCTCGGTGGAAAAATCGCGCAGCTGCTCGGCGCGCAGAGCGATGAAGTGTTAGTTGCGGATTCGACATCGGTCAATTTCTATAAATTGGTGAACGCCGCGCTCGGTGCGCGCCCGACGCGGAATCAGATTGTCACAGAAACGGTCAACTTTCCAACCGATTCGTACATTCTGCAAGGCATCGCGCGTATGCGCGGCAAAACAGTTACGTACATTGCGCCACAAAACGATGTCGCCATTTCAACTGACGCGATTGTGAACGCGATTGATAATCATAATTGCGCGCTTGTGACGCTGACGCACACGGCGTTCAAAAGCGGCGCGGTGTACGACATGCGCGAAATTACAAACGCGGCGCACGACGCAGGCGCGCTCGTGTTGTGGGACTTGTCACATTCGGTCGGTTCGATTCCGCTTCACTTGAACGACTGCAACGCCGATTTAGCAGTCGGCTGCACGTACAAATATCTCAACGGCGGACCGGGCGCGCCGGCATTTTTGTACGTGCGGCGCGATTTGCAAAATGAATTGTTGAATCCGATTCAAGGTTGGTTCAGCCAAAAAAATCAGTTCGCGATGGATTTCGAGTACGCGCCCGCGCAAGCGATCACGCGTTTCGGTGTCGGCACGCCGCCGATGCTTTCGCTGTTGGCGATGGAAACGGGCGTGGATTTGTTGCTCGAAGCGGGCATGGAGAATTTGCGCGCGAAATCCATTCAGCAATCGGAATTTTTAATCGCGTTGTGGGAGGAATGGCTGAAACCGTTCGGCGTCACCTTGAATTCGCCGCGCGATGCAAATGTGCGCGGCTCGCACGTTTCGCTCGGACATCCCGATGGGTTGCGGATTGACCGCGCGTTGATTGAGGAAATGAACGTGATTCCCGATTTTCGTTTTCCCGACAACATTCGTTTCGGCATCGCGCCGATTTATACGCGCTTTGAAGATGTGTATTGCGCGATGGAACGAATGAAGCGCGTGATGCAAGAACAGCTTTACGAAAAATATCCAAAGGAACGTCCAACTGTTACGTGAAATTTCGGACGCAGCTAACACAGATGGCACAGATTAAAAACCGCATTGGTTATCTGTGTAATCTGCGCCATCTGTGTCCTGAATAATATGCCTTTCGATTTCCGCTATGACATCCAAGACCACATTGCGACGATAACGTTAAATCGCCCCGACAAACTGAACGCGATTACGTTAGAGATTTACGCGCAGCTGCGCGATCTGTTTGAAGAATTGCGTTATGACGACAATGTGCGTGTGGTGGTATTCACGGGGAACGGGCGCGCCTTTTGCGCGGGCGGCGATGTCCACAAAATTATCGGCGCGCTGCTGGAACGCGACATGCGCGAGCATTTGGAATTTTGCCGCATGACGGGGCATCTCGTTCGCAATATGCGCCTCTTGCCAAAACCAATCATCGCGGCGGTGAACGGCATGGCGGCGGGCGCGGGCGCGGTGATTGCGTTAGCCAGTGATTTGCGCGTCGTCGCCGATTCTGCGAAATTCGCGTTTTTGTTCACGCGCGTGGGCTTGACGGGCGCTGACATGGGCGCGGGCTTTTTGTTGCCGCGCGTGATTGGCCAAGGACGCGCGATGGAATTGTTGATGTTGGGCGACGACGTGGACGCGGCGACAGCAGAAAAATTTGGCTTGGCGAATCGCGTTGTGCCGCTCGAGCAGGTGATGCCCACCGCGCGCGAACTGGCGACGCGTTTGGCGAATGGTCCAACGTATTCGCTCGGCATGACGAAATTGATGGTGAATAACGAGTGGACGATGGACATCACTTCCGCGTTGGAAGCGGAAGCGCAGGCGCAAGCATTGATGATGATGGGGCAAGATCAGCGCGCGTTTTATGAAGCGTTCGTTGCAAAAGAGAAACCGACGTTCAAAGGACGCTGATGGCTGATGGCTAATAGCCGATGGCGAATTGTGAAACGTCAAACGTTAATCGATAATCGAAATTCTAAAATCGAAAATGAAAAAAACAGTCATCAATCCTTCCGCCCTCGCCAAGCCCGTCGGTTACGCGAATGGCGTGTTGACGCAGGGCGGAAAAATTTTATTTCTCGCAGGTCAAACGGGGATGGACGCGACGGGGAAAATCGAAAATCCGTTTGATTTGATTGAACAATTTCAAAAAGCGCTGGAAAATATCAAAACGATTGTGAATGAAGCGGGCGGCGAGTTGACCGATGTTGTTCGCATGACGATTTTTGTGACGGACAAGCGCGCGTACCACGCGCAGCGCGAACGCATTGGTCAAGTGTATCGCGCCTATTTCGGCAAATATTTTCCCGCAATGACGCTGGTGGAAGCGAAAAGTTTGTACGACGCGAACGCGCTGATCGAAATTGAAGCGACGGCGGTGATTGAGTAAGACAAATTTGAAATTTGTCCTACAGGAGGCAACCATGTGCTATGACAACAACGCGCGGCCACCCGAACCGCCGGGCGAAAAACGCAACGCGACGGGACGCGATCTTGTTTTGACGGCGACGGATGGTATCCCCTTCGGCGCGTATCTCGCAGAACCGACGGACGGATTCAACGCGCAGGTTTTGATTTATCCCGATATTCGCGGACTGCATCAATTTTATAAGGAATTGGCGATGCGTTTCGCTGAAGTGGGCGTGCGCGCGTTGGTGCTGGATTATTTCGGGCGCACGGCGGGACTGACTGCGCGCGATGATGAATTTGATTTTATGCCACATGTGCAGCAAATGACGATGCCGACATTTTACGCGGACGTGAGCGCCGCGCTCGCGCATTTGCAAAACGACAGCGACGCGCCAACATTCATTGTCGGTTTTTGTCGCGGCGGCTCACTCGCGCTTTACACGGGCTCGCAAAAGTACAAACTCGCGGGTTTGATTCCGTTTTATGCGGGCCTCGCGCGTCAAATTCCCGGCGCGGACGGGACTGCGTTGCAAGAGGCGCACAAGATTCATTATCCGACACTTGGGCTTTTCGGCGGCGATGATCCGGGCATTCCGCGCGAACAGGTGGAACAACTCGATATGGAATTGGACAAGGCGGGCGTCGCACATACGATAAAAATTTATGACGGCGCGCCGCACAGTTTCTTTGACCGCAAGCAAACGGAATTTGCGAACGAGTCGGCAGATGCGTGGGATAAGGTGTTGGGATTTATTCGCGGCAAGAGCGGAGATTAGAGATTGGATTTTTCCTTCACCGACTCGCAACAAACAATCCAACACCGCGCGCGCGATTTCGCAAATACGCGCATTGCGCTGCTCGCGCGCGAGATGGACGAACGCGGCGCGATGCCGTTGGAACTTGTGCGCGAGATGGGCGCGTTGGGATTTCTCGGCGGACCATTGCCGAACGAGTACGGCGGCGAAGGATGGGACGCGGTTTCGCTCGCGCTCTGTTATCAAGAATTGGGGCGCGTGGATTCCTCAGTGCGCGGTTTGATGACGGTCCATACCTCGCTCGTGTCGCAGTGCATTTTGAAATGGGGAACGGCGGAACAAAAGCAAAAATTTTTGCCCAAGCTCGCGCGCGGCGAATGGCTGGGCTGTTATGCGCTCACCGAACCGAACGCGGGTTCCGACGCGGCGAGCATGGAGACGACGGCGAACGAGTACGAAAATGAATTTGTTTTGAATGGCGAAAAAATTTGGATAACGAACGGCAACATCGCGGATGTGGCGATTGTGTTTGCGAATTCCAATCGCGCATTGAAACACAAAGGCATCTGCGCGTTTTTGATTGAAACAAACCTTAAAGGATTTGCGCGCGAGAAAATGCGCGGACAGGAATTGGGGCATCGCGCGTCAGACCACGCGCATATTCGTTTTGAAAATATGCGCGTGCCGTCAAGCGCGCTGCTGGGAAATGTCGGTGAAGGTTTCAAGGTGGCAATGTCCGCGCTCGATCATGGACGGCTCGGCGTCGCGGCGGGCGCGTTGGGCGTCGCGCAGGCGTGTCTGGACGCGAGCGTCGAGTTTGCGCGCACGCGGCGTCAATTCGGACAGCGCATCGGCGATTTTGAAATGATTCAAAGCGTGATTGCGAATATGGCAGCGGACGTGGACGCGGCGCGCATGTTGGTCTATCGCGCGGCGTGGCTGCAAGCGCAAGGAGAACGCGCGACGCGCGAAACCTCCATCGCAAAATTATTCGCCACCGAAGCGGCAGTGCGCGCGGCGTCGGAAGCGGTGTTGTTGCACGGCGGACGCGGTTACTCGAACGAATATCCCGTCGAACGCTATTACCGCGATATCAAAGGTCTGCAAATTTACGAAGGCACTTCACACATTCAGCGCATTGTGATTGCGCGCGACCTGATTGGAAAGGAAACGTAATTGCAAATTCAAAATTCAAAATTAAGAATTCGATGTGCTTAATTCTAATTTTGAATTTTGAATTTTGAATTTCATGGATTTCACACTCACCGAAGAACATCTCTCCGCCCAAAGCATGGTGCGCGAGTTTTGTAAAAAAGAGGTCGCGCCGATTATTAAAGAGGCGGACCGCAAGCAGGAAATGAATCCGAACATTTTGCCGCGCATGGGCGAACTCGGCATTTTGGGAATTTGCATTCCGCAAAAATACGGCGGACAAGGATTCGATTACATCACGCTCGGTCTCGTGTGCGAAGAACTCGAAGCGCTGGACACGAGTTTGCGCGTTGTCATGTCCGTTCACATGGGACTCAATTCGCTCGCCATTTTGCAATGGGGCAATGAAGAACAAAAACAAAAATTTCTCGTCCCGCAAGCGCAAGGCAAAAAATACGCGATGTTTGGTTTGACCGAACCGGGCGTTGGCAGCGATGTGGCGAACATGGCATCCACCGCGAAACGCGACGGCGATGTGTATGTGTTGAACGGCGAAAAAATGTGGATTTCGCTCGCGTCCAAAGCGCATCACATTCTTTGGGTCGCGCGCACGAATCCCGAACGTCCCGATCCGCATGACCAACTTTCCGCGTTCCTCATCGAAACGGACCGCGCGGGAATTACGCGCGGCGACATTCACGGCAAGCTCGGCGTGCGCGCGGGTTCGACGGGTTGGGTGAATTGCAGTGACGTGCGCGTGCCCGTCGCCAATAGGTTGGGCGAAGAAGGCGAAGGTTTCAAAATTGCCATGTCGTGTTTGGACAACGGGCGTTACACCGTCGGCGCGGGCGCGGTGGGTCTGATTCGCGCGGCGTTGGAAGCGAGCGTGAGTTACGCGAATACGCGCAAAACGTTCGGGCGCGAAATCGGCAAGCATCAACTCGTGCAGCAAAAAATCGCGCGGATGGTGCGCGATTACGAGTACGGCAAATTGATGCTCTTAAAAGTGGGCTGGATGAAAAATCAGGGGATTCGCAATACGAAAGAAACGTCGCTGCTGAAATGGTTTGCGACGGACGCGTCGTTTGAAGCGGCGAACGAGGCGATTCAAATTCACGGCGCGTATGGTTTCAGCGACGAGTACGATGTGGAACGCTATTTGCGGAATTCGCGCGGCGCGATCATTTATGAAGGCACGAGCGAGATTCACCAAATCATGCAAGCGGGCTATGCGCTCGGCTATCGCACCGACGGCGCGCTGCGCTGCGAATTACCGAAATATGATGCGGCGGTTTGGCAAAGTTAGTGATTTGAATTCAAAAAATTTACAGAGTAAATTTTTTGAATTCAAATAGATTTTTACTCAACGATGAGAGCATCCGATTTACCACTTATCTACAACGCCGTCCAAATCCTTGAACACAACCTTAAAGAACGCGCGCAAAAAACCGCGCTGTACTCGAACGAACGCAATCTCACGTTTCAAGAATGCAGCGACGAAGTGAACCGTGTCGGCAATGCGCTGCAAAAACTCGGCGTGCATTTCGGCGAAAGCGTGGCGATTCTGAATCACGACAACGCGGAATGGGCGATTGCGTATTTTGCCGCGTTGAAAATCGGCGCGGTGGCGGTGGGAATGAACACACTCCTCAAGCCGCACGAACACGCGTATATTTTGAACGATTCGCGCGCGCGGGTGCTGCTCGTTCACGCGTCAATGCTGTCGGCGATTGAATCCGTTCGCGAACAATTATTGTTTTTGAAACATATCGTTGTGATTGGCGGAGATTCCTCGGCTCCGCTGCGCTCCGCTCGGAATGACACCGTACATTACGCGGATTGGATTGCGAATGAATCAACGGAATTGGAAACCGCGCCGACGCACCGCGACGATTTTTGCGCGCTGAATTATTCGAGCGGGACGACGGGCGAACCGAAGGGGATTCTTCACGCGCACAAGGATTTGCCGCTTACTTCGCAGCTGTGGGCAGTGAACGTTCTGCGAATGCGCGAAAGCGACCGCACCTTTGCGACGGCGAAATTATTTTTCACGTTCGGCACGGGCGGCAATTTGGTGTTTCCGTGGTACGTCGGCGCGAGCTGTGTGCTGATGGCGGCGCCGCCGCGCATTGCGACGAATGTTTTGGAAACGATTCAAAAGTTCAAGCCGACGATTCATTTCAACGCGCCGACCGGCTACGCCGCGATCTTGGGGATGGAAGATTTCGCGCAGCAGTACGATTTGTCGTCATTGCGGCTTTGCGTTTCCGCAGGCGAGTCGCTGCCCGCGCCCGTGTGGGAGCAGTGGAAGGAAAAAACGGGCGTTGACATTATTGATGGCATTGGCTGTACGGAAATTTGGCATATTTTTATTTCGAATTCGCCCGACGATATTCGTCCGGGCAGCAGCGGCAAGCCGGTGCCGGGGATGCAAGTTCGCATCGTTGACGAAAATCTGCAAGATGTGCCGCAAGGCGCGGTTGGAAATCTCTTGGTAAAGAGCGAGACCACCGCGCTTTTGTATCTGCATCAAGCGGAAAAATCGCGGCGCACGTTTTTGGGCGAATGGCTGGTGACGGGCGACAAGTATCATGTGGACGCGGATGGTTATTATTGGCACGCGGGGCGTTCGGACGATATGCTCAAAGTGGGCGGCATTTTCGTTTCGCCCGTCGAAGTAGAAAGTACGCTGATGAGTCATCCGGCGGTTTTGGAATGCGCGGTGGTCGGCGTGCCCGATTCCGCAAGTTTAATCAAACCGAAAGCATTTATCGTATTGAAACAAGGTTATAATGCGGACGATGCTTTGCAGCGCGAAATGATTGCGTATTGCAAAGAGAAAATGGCAGAATACAAACGTCCGCGTTGGATTGAATTTGTAAATGAATTGCCCAAAACGGCGACGGGCAAAATTCAGCGATTCAAATTGCGCGGATAATAAATTCCGTTGGCTGAAAGCAATCCGCTGAATGCGCCGGACACGCACAAACTGATTCAACGTTTTGAATGGAATGCGCGCCATGTGATCGAAGATCCCACGGCGTTGTATTTTCGGCTCTCCCGAGAGCTGATTGGCGATGGCAAATTATTGGTCCTGGCATCGCACGTGCCAGCGCACCAACCGGCGCCCAACCTCTTTTTTTCCGCCGTGCATTATTTGTTAATGCGCGACGTCAACCCCGCGCATCCCTTGCGCGAATTTTTTCCCGACCTGGCAGCGCAACTGAATACGCGCGACGACCCATACCCGGTGTTCCGCGAATTTTGTCTCGCGCACGCAGCCGAAATTCGTAAACTTTTGGAGACGCGCCGCGTGCAGGTGAATGAAATTGCGCGCTGTGCGTGCTTTTTGCCGGCGTTTCATTTGGTCTCGCAGGATGTCGGCGGCAAGCCGTTCGCGCTCATCGAAGTGGGTTCGAGCGCGGGGTTGAATTTGCAGTGGGATCAATACGCCTACGATTATCGCGATGTCATCTTGTACGGCGCGCGCGGTTCGGACATTGTGCTGCAGTGTGAATTGCGCGGCGCAAAACGTCCGCCGCTGACCATGCAGCTTCCGCGCGTCGCATTTCGTTTTGGGATTGATCTGCATCCGAACAATGTTTTGGATGCGGACGCGATGTTGTGGCTGCGCGCGTTGGTGTGGCCCGAACATGTCGAACGCGCGCAGCGTTTGGAGAAAGCGATTCAGTTGGCGCGTCAGCGTCCGCCGCTGCTCATTCGAGGCGATGCGTTGGAGGTGGCGGCGCGGGCGTTGGATTCGATTGCAAGCGATGTGCCGGTGTTACTGTTTCACAGTTTCGTGTTGAATCAATTCTCGCGGCACGCGCGCGAACAATATCACACGATGTTGGTGGAAAAAAGCGCGGGACGCCAGCTGTACGATTTGGCGATGGAACCCAAAGAATGGCCCACGCCGTTGGTGTTGACGCGATACGAGAATGGCACAGCGTCCGAAGAAACGCTCGCCTTTTGCGATCATTTGGGACGCTGGATGGAGTGGCTGCGATAAATTTTTACTGCGGCTTGTTCCCCATAATTTGCTCGATGCGTTCGACGACGTCGGGCGTCAATTTGGGTCCGACCTCGAGCGCATGCAAATTTTCTTGCAACTGTTCCACGCGCGACGCGCCGAGAATGACACTGCTGACGTTTTGATTTTTCAAACACCACGCAATCGCCAGCTGCGCGAGGGTGCACCCCAAATCGTTTGCGATGGGAACAAGCTGTTTTACTTTGTCCACGCGCGCGGGCGTGATGCCGCTTTTTTGTAGCCATTCGTACCCCGGCTGCGCGGCGCGCGAATCGGCAGGAATACCGTCGTTGTATTTGCCGCTCAGGAGACCCGACGCGAGCGGACTCCAAATCACGTCGCCGTAGCGATGCTCGCGAAACAAGCGCGCGTATTCTTTTTCAATTCGCTCGCGCGTGAACAAATTATAGTGCGATTGTTCCGAAATCGGCTTGTGCAAATGATGTTTTTCGGCGATGTGCAACGCCGACACGATCTCATACGCGCTCCATTCCGAAGTGCCCCAATAAACTGCCTTGCCCGCTTCGATGATATTGTGCATCGCCCAAACCGTTTCTTCGATGGGCGTTTCGGGGTCGGGGCGATGACAAAAAATCAAATCCACGTAATCGAGCTGCAAGCGTTTCAGCGAGCCATCAATTGCATGCGTCAGATATTTGCGGTTGAGCGTATTTTTTTGGTTGACGCCTTCATTCAAGCCCCAATAAAATTTGGTTGAAATCAGATACGCTTCGCGTCGCCAGCCGATGCGTTTCAACACATTGCCCATCACCGTTTCGGCATTGCCGCTCGCGTATGCTTCCGCGTTGTCAAAAAAGTTCACGCCCGCGTCGTACGCCGTTCGCATCAACGCTGCTGCCGTCTCTTCGCCAATCTGCGATCCGAACGTCACCCACGCGCCGAATGAGAGTTCACTGACTTGAATGCCTGCCATGCCGAGATGCCGATACTTCATTGCGCAATTCCTCCGTCAAAGATAGCGCATTCTACTCGATTTTATCGCGCGCAGAAACAAGGGAATTCCGTTTGAAGATTTTTCTTGACATGGTACGGAGAGAGGTTTATAGTAAGCATACCGACAGCCCATATAGCGAATTGGTCCGTCTGTGGATGCTTGGCAATGCCTGTCACATTGGCGGGTATAGTCGCCTAGTTATGTGGGTGGGGGTCGGTAATGCGTGCGGCGCTTCAACGAGCGCCGCATTGTTTTTTTGACACAGATTGCACGGATGCCACAGATTTTCGACTTTTTTTTTGTGCAAATCTGTGTAATCTGTGTCCCGAAGATGAATTTGTGATGTGCCGAGTCATGTCTCACGTTTTCGGCGGGAGCGGCACAAAGAGGAAATAAATCAGAACGTTGACAATGAGGGGAAAAAACGCGACGACGAGGAACAAGTACGCGCGCTGTAACTGCTTGTGCTTGTACGCGGCGATGGTTTCGTACGTCTCGCGCGCGAGGTCGGGCGAATCGAGATTCGTTTGATAGATTTCGGGTTTGAACACCAGAATCGAAAACCACAAACTCGCGAGCCACAACACGATGGGCAAGGCGAAAATGAGCGCCAAGCCCCACAATTCCGCGCTGCTCAACTGCATCAAGCCCGCTTTGATGTCGCTAAAAGACACCGCCGCGAAATAAATCGTTGACGCGAGCGTGGTGATGGCGATGAGTTGTTTTGCCGCGCCTTCGAGCGACTCGATGGACTGTTTCACCGCGCCGCGCGTCGTCTCGAGCCAAAAGCGGTCGAGCGCGGTGAGCGGCGTCGGCTGAATGGGCGGCGGGCTACTGCTCATCTTTTTTGTCTCCGCGAATAATCGGGTCGTTTGTCGGAATCTTTTTCACCCACACGGGATTTTCATACGCGCACATTTTGCAATACGCAATGATCCGTTTCGCCCCTTCCACATCGGGCGTCACGACGCTGCCGTACGGCGTCTCATCCCAATCAAAAATGTGAGGCGATTGGATGAATTGAGGATTGATGCACTGAATTTTGACCATGTGTTGTCTCCGACCGCTGATTAAAAATCATCGGCAAACAAATGAACCAAAGGCACCCAAGAAAGAAACCTTTGTCTTGCTTCTTGCCTTCTTTGCCGATGACCGCTGATTAAAAATCATCGGCAAACAAATGAACCAAAGGCACCCAAGAAAGAAACCTTTGTCTTCTTTCTTGCCTTCTTTTGCCGTTGTTTTCTAAATCTTTGTCGAATGCTTTCTTGCCTTCTTTTGCCGTAGTTTTCTAAATCTTTGTCGAATGCTTTCTTGCCTTCTTTTGCCGTAGTTTTCTAAATCTTTGTCGAATGCTTTCTTTCTTTCTTTTGCCGTTGTTTTCTAAACAACGGAATCCAATATCTCCACCAGCGCGCGGCGGCTCGCCTCATCTGAAACAAATTCTGCAAGCCACGCGTCAAATTGTTCTTGCCCCGCTTGCGCGCGCAGTTCTTGCGTCCATCTTGCAACAGTTCGGAGATACGGCGATTGCAGTTCGAGAAAGAGCACAAACGAATTGAGATAATATCCGAGCGCGTCTTTTAACTCACCTTGCTGCTGCGCGAGCTTGCCCATCTGGCCCAGCGTGGAGGCGATGCCGCTTTTGTCGCCGAGTTCTTGGAATGTTGCAATTGCATCGCCATACAAACGCAGGGCTTCGGGATAGTTGCCTTGCGAATACGCCATATTCCCCATCTGTCCCAGCGTGGAGGCGATGCCGCGTTTGTCGCCGAGTTCTTGCTTGAGTTGCATGCTCTCGCCATACAGGCGCAGGGCTTCGGGATAGTTGCCTTGGGCTTGCGCCACCATCCCCATCTGATGCAGCGTGGTAGCGATGCCGCTTTTGTTGCCGAGTTCTTGCTCGAGTTGCATGCTCTCGCCATACAAGCGCAGGGCTTCGGGATAGTTGCCTTGGGCTTGCGCCACCATCCCCATCTGATGCAGCGTTTGGGCGATGCCGCGTTTGTCGCCCGCTTTGCTCGACAGCTCTTGTGCCTGCTCATACAATGCTGAGGCGTGCCGGTATTCGCCAATTCGATGGTACATATTCCCCAACTCAACCATCGCTTGCGCTTCGGTCACTTTATCGTCCAACGCTCGCGCCACCAAAATCAATTCTTCGGTCTTGCGCCGCGCTTCTGCCCAATAGCCGCGCGTCACGAGGTCGTCGTAAAACGACCACACATATTCAATAAAAACTTGAGCCGCTTGCTCGGATTGAAAGCGCGCGGCGAGTTGATAGAGGTGGTCGCTCGCTGTCAGTTTGGCTTCAAGTGTTCCTTTGTTCGCAAAATAATTCACTGCGCGAATGTGCAATTCGCGCGGGTCTTGTCCCGCGTCCGCAAGACAACTTTCGGCGTAATCGCGCACGATGGGGAGGAGCGCATAGTGTCCTTCGCGAAAACGCACGAGCGAACGTTTGACGAGCGTGTCGAGCGTTGCGCGCGTCATTGTGAGGAGCACACTGGGCGACGAAGCAATCCCCGTTTCGCTTGGAGATTGCTTCGCCCCTTCGGGGCTCGCAATGACAGGTTGCAAAATCGCCGCAATATCGTCCACTGTCGCGGGCGCGAGAAAGATGCCCATCCCGCGAAACATTTCTTTTTCGGCGTCGGGAAGAACGTTGTACGAAAAATCGAGCGAGGTCCACACGCCGCGCGGTTCGCCAAACTCGGTCTTGCCCTCCAAAACATTTTTGGGAATCTGCACGAGGTCGCGCCAGATTGCGCCGAGCGTGCGGCTTTCCGTCTGCCCCGCGACGACTTCGATGGCGAGCGCGTATCCGCCGAGCCGTTCGATGATTGCGCCCAAAGCCGACGCTTCTTGTCCGCTCAACTGCGGATTGTTTTTGAAATAATCCGCGCGGCGCGCAATGTTCAAAAATAATTGCGCGGCGTCGTCGGGCGCGAGCGTTTCGAGTTCAACGTTCTCGGCATCTTTCGGCGGCAGTTTGTCGCGCGAGGTGACGAGGACGCGCACGCTTGGCGGCAGATTCAAAACAAAATTCCAAACCCCGCGCGCTTTTTCCGTGTTGACCAGCGTTTCCCAGTTGTCGAGCAGCAAAAGCGTTTCCTGCGCGCCCAACGCGTCACGCACAAGCGCTTTTTGTTCGTCAAAGGGCATCTTTTCCGAAAAATTCAGTTTCAACGCGCGCGCCGCAATCGCCAGCAGCGACGCGAGGTCGCGCAAAACAAATTCATCTTCGGTCGGACTCGCGCTCGCCCACACCACCGCGCCGACGCGTCCGCGTTCCGCGTACCACCACGCCACCGCTTGCGCGAGTTCCGTTTTGCCCAAGCCGCCCGCGCCGTGCAGCGCCACGCGCCGCGCGTTCGCTTGCATCCCGCGCGCGTCGAACGCCTTGACGATTTGGACAATCTCTTGCGCTCTGCCGACGAAATTGCGATTGCGTTCGCGCAAATTGCCCGCGACGCGTTCGGTTGTGCCATGCTCGTCATAATCGCCAATTGTCGCGTGGAGTGTGGTGTTTCCATCGCCGATCAAGATGAAGCGTTGTGACCACGGCTTTTCGGGCTTGCCCTCTTCGTCCAGCGGTGGATTACGGTCGCCAACCTCTGGATGAATTGTGACAGCGTGTTGGGCATCCTTGAAAGCGTGCTCGAATGTCCAGGCACGCGCGAGACCATCGTAAAATTGTTCCGCGAAAAGTATCGCCGCGCGATCCTCAATTGGTCGCTGTGAATCAATTGCGACTAGCGTAGGTACACCCGCCGCGTGCAAATCATTTGCAATGATTTCGGAATAGCAGGCAGAGATAAAGACGAGCAGCGCGGTGTTCTCTGCAAACAGTCGTGCGGTATCTTGTTTCGACAGCAGATGTGCCTCGCCAACGTTATTCTCGATGACCAGATGTCCATCCGGTGTGCCGTGGCATGTGATGTGAATAATATCGCGCGGTACGCGCAGAGCCGTCTTGATGCTGTGCGCTGTCCCTTCGGGCACAAACTGCACGTCAACGGCAATGTGGGAATTTTGCAGCGCGTCGCGCACACGCGCGCGTTCTTGCGCTACGTCGAGCAAATTGATTCGACGATTATTGGAATCCACCAGCGGACGGCTGGTGATGACGAGGAGGCGGAGAGGGGTCGAGGTGGGCATAGGCAAAAGGATTTGCAAACAAGTAAAACGTCTATTTGATCGTCATTATACTCGCGCTTGGCGCTTGAGGTACAACAAAATCGTTGCAAAAACGCCGAATGCCAAAACGAGCGCGCCGCCGATCACCCAAAACACCGCTTCGGGACTCACGCGTTCAAACAATTGACCAATCACCCACGGCAGCGTCATCCCGCCGATGCTTGCGCCGACAAAAAACCAGCCCGTCACCGCGCCGGTAATGATCATGTGGCGTCCCGCAAAGGTAATCACGGTCGGGAACGCGGAGGCGACGCCCAGCCCAAACAAAATTGTGCCAAGCCACAACGCCCACGGCGCGAATGGAAATAGAATCATCAGCGCAATCGCCGCGAGCGCGACGAGCAAATCTGCGATCACAATGACGCGCGGGCGCACGCGCGAGGCGAGCGGGATTGAAAGCGCGCGCCCCAACAAGAACGCGCCCCAAAAGGCAGAATTCAAAACGGATGCCGCTTCTGCCGTCAGCAAATTCGTTTTGACGCCGTACGTAAAAATCCAACCGCCGAAACTCGCTTCCGCGCCGGAGATTGCCACAAACATCAACACGAAAAGGAGCAGCAGAAAATAATTCGGACGCACGCTGGCGTGTTCGGCGCGCGAGACGATGGGCAATGGATTCGGTAATGGCAACAAGCGAAACGCGACGGGCAGCAGCAGCAATGCCAGAAGCCAATAGCCCCAGCCAAAATTGCCTGTGAGCAAGATTGCCCAGGCGATGAGCAGCGGCGAAAGAAATGCGCCAATCGCAAAAAAGAGATGCAAGCCGTTCATGTAGGGCGCGACGCGTTCGCGATGCACCCACACGATCAACGTGTTGCCGCCGACATCAATCACCCCTTCCACAAGTCCAAGGACGAGGAGAACGGCGGTCAAAACCCACAACAACGCCAACGTCGGCACGGCTGCCATCAAGAGTGCGGTAGCTAAAATGGCGACTGCCATCGTCCGATGTCCCGGCAAACGATCGTACAGGCGTCCGCCAATAAAGGAACCGATGAGATATCCAAAGGCGCGCGCCGTGAACAAG
The DNA here is from genome assembly GCA_004295045.1 of Chloroflexota bacterium. Classification (GTDB taxonomy): domain Bacteria; phylum Chloroflexota; class Anaerolineae; order UBA4142; family SHND01; genus SHND01. Next base: position 250,165 of record SHND01000039.1, read on the forward strand.
AAACTGATTTCGCCCAGCGTGCTGCCCGTCTGTGCTTGCAAGCCCAACAGCGTCGGACCGAGCGATGCCGTCGTCAAACCGAGCGCGATGAACGCGGCATAGTACGTCAGCGTTTGCGTCATGGCGAGGGAACTGCCGGCGCGCGTGAGGCGCTGCCACCAAGAGAGCGGAGGATTCATAGGGCTCCTGTTTTTGGGAGAATCACGGCATTATAACGCGTGTTGTCATTCGTTCTTGCTTTTGATAGAATCCAACTCGTATTCAACGGGTTCTTTATTGCAAGTCAGTGAGTAGCAAAGGACAAGTATGGACATTACCCGATACTCCCGAAAACTATCACACCGTAACTATCGAATTGTCGGATGAGGGAGCTCAAACGCGCGTTTCGTTGACGCAAGATAATAATGCAACCGAACAAGATCGCGAGCATTCAGAACAGAACTGGTCAATGATGCTCGCGGGTTTAAAAAAGTTTTTGGAACAATAACCCAAGACCTAACGGAGTCCTTATGCGTGACGTCACTATTGCTCTCGTCCAACTGCATCCCCAGCTCGGCGCGGTCAACGACAACCTCGACCGCATGGGCAAGATCATTCAACAAATTTGCACCACGCAGCGCGTCAATTTGATTGTCTTTCCCGAACTCGCGACGACAGGTTACGAGAACGGCGTGAACTTTACCGATCTCGCGGAACAACTGCCGGACTATACCTCAAATTTTTTGGGAAAACTCGCGAGTGATTTTCATACGTGGATTGTGACGGGCATGGTCGTCAAGCACAAAGTCGAAAGCGTGATTTACAATTCCGCGCTGTTGATTGACCCGAACGGCGAAGTGGCGGGTGAATATCGCAAAGTGCATCTCAAGGGCGAAGAGAAAATGGCATTTCGCGCCGGTTTCAAATTCCCCGTCTTTGAAACCGATTTTGGCAATCTCGGAATTTTGCTCGGTTGGGATTTGGCGTTTCCCGAAGCGGCGCGTTCGCTCGCGCTCGACGGCGCGGAATTGATCGTCGTCCCCGCGAATTGGGAAGCGCCGAATGTGGAAGAATGGAAAACGTACCTGCTCGCGCGGGCGTACGAAAACGCGGTGTTTGTCGGCGGCGCGAATCGGCTCGGCAGCGAATACACCTATTCCTTTTTTGGCGAGACGCAATTGATCGGACCGCGCGGCGAATTGTATGCCGAGGTGCCAAAAGAGGAAGAAACGAATCTGCCGCAAGAAGGTTGGGCGGTGGCAAAAATTGACCTCGACCTCGTAAAAAAATATCGCGAAGAATTGCAAGTCTTTCAGGCGCGGCAGCCCAGCGCGTATCGAACGGTGGTGAAACAGTATTAGCTGGTAGCTGATGGCAACATGGACATTCGCATTGATCCGCACACTCTTGGACGCGCCATGGAACGCGGCGCCAATGAAATAGAAATCAAAGATGTATTGACAAGCGGAGCTGTCATTCCCGCAAAACATAATCGTTTAGCAAAGGCGAAAGTCTATCCATACAACAAGGAGCGCTTGGGAAAACAGTATGCCGAAAAACGGATCGAAGTTATGTACGTGATTGAAGAGGAAACAATCGTCACTGTGACTGTGTATGTTTTTTATGGAAAGTGGGGCAAGTAAATGCAAATTCATTACGACGCGCATTCCGACCTTTTGTATCTTCGCCTTGATGATAAAGCGCAGGATGTCGTCAATCAGCGGGTTTCAGACAATATCGTCCTTGATGTGGGACAAGGTGAACGAATCGTCGGCATCGAAATTTTGGATGCGTCCAAACATCTTAATTTGGAACGTCTCCTTCCAATTGAATATCATGTTGCAGCAAAGCTTACGACATGATTGACCTCCGTTCTGATACCGTAACTCATCCGACTCTCGCGATGCGCGAGGCGATGGCGCGCGCCAAAGTGGGCGATGATGTTTTTGGCGAAGACCCGACCGTGAATCGTCTGGAAGAACTCGCGGCGGAAATGTTGGGCAAAGACGCCGCGCTCTTTGTTTCAAGCGGCACGATGGGCAATTTTGTCGCGCTGCTGACGCATTGCGGGCGCGGCGACGAAATCATCGTCGGCGACCAATCGCACATTTTTACGAGCGAACAGGGCGGCGCGGCGGTGTTGGGCGGAATTGCAATGTATCCCGTTCGCAATCAAGCGGATGGCACAATGCGGCTCGATGAAATTCGGGGCGCGATTCGCGCGGATGACGTTCACTTTCCGAGCACGCGATTGATTTGTGTTGAGAATACGCAGATGCGGATGAACGGCGCGCCGCTTGCGATTGAGTATCTGGAACAAGTGCGTGAAATCGCGGACGCGCACAAATTGAAAATTCACACCGACGGCGCGCGCATTTTCAACGCCGCAGTCGCGCTGAACGTGAATGTTAAAGCTTTGGCGCGCTACTCGGACACGGTGCAATTTTGTTTATCCAAAGGATTGTCCGCGCCGGTGGGTTCGATGCTCGTCGGTTCGCGCGAATTTATTCAAGAGGCGCGGCGCGCGCGTAAATTGGTCGGCGGCGGGATGCGGCAAGCCGGTGTCATTGCCGCCGCAGGCATTGTGGCGCTCGAAACGATGGTTGACCGGTTGGCGGAGGACCACGCCAACGCAAAATATCTTGCCGAACAACTCGCCGATGTGGCGGGGATTGAGCTCGACCCCGCGACGGTGAAAACGAACATGGTGATTTTTGGACTCGCGCCAAATGGCATCAAGGCGCCGCAGCTTGCCGAACGCGTCAAACACGCGGGCGTATTGTTGCAGCCGCGCGGCGAATTCAAGTTGCGCGCCGCGACGCATTACGGCATCACGCGTGCGGACGTTGAGACGGCGCTGCATGCCATTCGCCACGCGCTCGATTGACTATGCAAATTTCTTGGGGTGTGCCGCTCTTTGGGTTTCTGCTCATTGCGGCGAACATTGCGCTGGCAGCAATACGTCCCTTTGTCTCGCCAACGGTGATGGGCATTCAACTCTTTATTGGCGGCATGACGACCATCCTCATTGCCGTGCTGGACCTGATTAATCCGGTCGGCATTTCGGAATTCGAACGCGCATTTTTATTCGTCGCGGGATGCATTAATTGCACCGTCGGTTACTATATGGTGCTGTCGGAAATTCAAAAGCGAGGAGCGTGACCATGCTGACGACGTTGATGGGCGCCGGTGTTTTTTCGATTGGCTTTTTCATGTTGATCTTGGGGCTGATGGATTTGCTCGGTCTCGGCGGGTTGAGTTTTGGTTTGGGCGAACGCATCTTGTTGTACGTTGGCGGATTGTTCTTGTGCGTGTTGGGTTACATCATGGCGCGCCGTTTGCCGCGCAGTAGAGTGAGTGAAGCCGAAAGCTTTCCCCAGTCAGACCTACCTGCCGAGCCGCCTGCGGATGAAGGCACATAGTTCGGGCTACTCTCCAATCTTATTCTCATCTAAAATTTATCCTGCGCGCATACAAGAGATACCACTTGGGCGCGCAGTTTTCATTCCACATTTTTGGAGCTTCATATGAACGACCCACGAATCGAACAATACGCACAGTTTTTGGTCGAACGCTGTCTCGACATCCAGCCGGGATGGCAAGTCGTCATTGTGACAAGCCCCCTCGCGCGCCCGCTCGTTGGCGCGGCGGTGAAACGCATTGCGGAACGCGGCGCGTACGCGTTAGCGCGAATGCATTATGCGGAAATCGGCACACTCTGGTTGAAACACGCGCCGCTCGAATTGCTGGCAACGCCTGCCGCGATTGATGATTTTCAAATGACAAACATGGACGCGTACTTTGTCATCAATGCTCCCGAAAATACGCGCGAAGGTTCCGATGTGCCGCCCGAACGTTTTCACGCGTTCCGCCAATCGCGCAAAACCTATATCGAACGCGTGATGAATTGGAAATTGACGTGGGTGGGCTGCAATTTCCCAACGCCCGCGCTCGCGCAAGAAGCGGGCATGACGCTTGAACACTACCAAGATTTTTTGTACGGCGCGTGTTTGCTCGATTGGGATGTATTGGCGCGCGAGATGCAGCGTTTGGCAGAGCGTTTCGACGCGGCTGACCAAGTGCGCATCATTGGAGAAGGCACGGACATCCAATTCAGCATCAAAGGACGCGCCGCCAAAATTGATGACGGACGCGTGAATGTGCCGGGCGGAGAATTTTTCTACTCGCCCGTTGAAGATTCCGCCGAAGGTTTCATTACGTACAGTGAATATCCCGCGAGCTATTTGGGGCATGTGGTCGAAGGCGCGCGTTTGGAATTTTCGCAAGGACGCGTTGTGAATGCCACTGCGCGCACGGATGAAGAATTCTTGCGCGCAACGCTGGACAGCGATGAGGGGGCGCGTTATCTCGGCGAATTCGGCGTCGGCTGCAATCCCGGCATTCAACGCCACATGCGCGATGTGCTGTTCGATGAAAAAATCAACGGCACAATTCATCTCGCCGTCGGCGCGGGCTTTCCGTTCATCGGCGGAAAAAATGTCAGCGCTGTGCATTGGGACATGGTGAAAAATTTACGCAGCGGCGGAAAAATTTTGCTCGATGGTCAAGTGGTGCAAGAAAATGGAGTGTGGTTGATCTAATTTTTCAAAAATGAACGCGATTCATTTTCGAAAAAAAACGCGAACAATATGATGCGACGAATTTTGCTTGTAGTTGTTGCTGCGCTCGCACTTTTCCTTCCATCCTCCACCGAAGCGCAAGAGACCAAACCATTCATTCTTCCCTTCCGGGATTCCCCCGGTCCCGGTACGTGGCTGCTCGGACAATTGTACGGTAACACGACGGGCGCATACGCGAATCGCAGAGAATTTTACACGGCGGGACAGGGCTTGCATTTTGGTCTCGATTTTTCCGCGCCGTGCGGCACGCCGCTCGTTGCGATTGGCGATGGCGTTGTGCTGGGCGCGGATACTTCGATGGGCAGTGCACCGCATAATTTGGTGATTGACCATCGCAACGGCTATTGGTCGTTGTACGGGCATTTGCTGGAAAAGCCGACGCTGCGCGCAGGTGACCGCGTGAAAAAAGGCGATGTCGTCGCGCTGAGCGGAGACCCCGACGAGACGTGCCATTCGCGGCCGCATTTGCACCTCGAAATTCGCGCCAACAACAACGAACGCTTTGTAAATCCGATCAATCTGATTGAAGCGGATTGGGACACGCTCGCGTTGTTCGGACAATTCGGGCGCGGCTTTGAACGCGATCTGGACGATCCGCGCAAGTGGCAAACGATGTACGACCAGCCGGACGGCTATCGCGGCGGCGCGCCGTTGATCAACGATTTCAAAAATCCGTGGCCCCCCGCATTCGATTTTCGATAAACCAATGCGTCAATTCTTTCCGTTCTTTTTCGTTGTTGCCGTTATTCTCGCGGCGTGCGCGTCACCCGCGCCAACGGCTGTTTCATCCCTTCCCGATGCGACGGCTCTGCATGTCACGCCAGCAACCTCTGCGCCCACTGCGTCCGGGACTGCGCCGCCAACGGCAACCATCGAATCGCCGACCGACCAGCCCACGCTTCAACCCACCAACCTCCCAACTCTAACGTCTAGTCCTATACCGACGCAGGCGCCGGCACAACTCATCCAACTGATGGATGGCGGGTGCTGCCCCAGTCCGGGCTGGTCTGTGGATTCGGAAAATATTCTGTTCATTGACAAACCGAACGCGGATGCGCCGACGGGAATTTATCGCGTCAATCTCAACGCACCGAACAAGAGCGAAATGTGGAGCGAACGCGTGGCGTTTTACACGCGCGACTTTGATTACGCGCAGATTCCCGAACAAGCCGGGACGCGTTTGATTCGTGTAAAGGATGGCAAAGAGTTGCGCGTCAAAAATGGCGGACGCCAGGTACAGTTTTCGCCGGACCGCACGCGCATTGTGTGGACGGAAACGCGCGATACCTTTCCGATTGAAAATCGCGTTTCCAATATTTTCTCTGCGCCAATTGATTTTGACGGAAAAGGAATTAGCGAAGCGGAACGCGTCGCCCAAGTGCTGCGCGGCGGCGTGAGCGGTTGGCTCGACAACAATCGTTTGCTGCTGAACGGACGTTTGTCGCGCGACACGGAAGACAGCACAACGTTCGTTTATGATTTGGCGACGGACAAGCAAACAGAAATTTTTACGGCGGAGCGCTCGCGGCTCACGACGCCTTCGCGTACGGGAGAATGGCTCGCGTATGTGATCGTGAATGACAAGGACGCGGCGCGCAACGGCTTGTGGGTCGAGCGGACGGATGGCACAGACGCGAAAAAAGTAGACCTCTTTGGCGCGGCGCAGTGGCGCGATGGAACGCATCTGGTGATTGCGTCATTTGAAATGAACGCGCCGACCCATTCGTTTTACGAATACGATGTTGAAACGGGCGAAACGCGCCGCCTCACCCCCCCCTCACAGCCGTTCAAAATCGCGAGCGGCGATTGGGCGATTTCGCCAGATGGAAACAAAATTGTTTTTGTGAACGCGGCGGACAATAATTTGTGGGTGTGGAAATTTATCGAATAGTTTCCTTGAAATCGCTGACCACGAAGGGTCTTTAAATCTGACGCACACCCCCATTCGGAGCGGCGCAATTCATACTTGCATAGATGGTGTAGAATAGAGAGAGGCGGCGGATTTTTCACGTGGGAGGTGAAATGATGAAACGCTTGATTTTGGTTTCCGTCCTTGTCACTATTCTGCTCATCGCCTTTGCGGGGAGCGCGTTGGCGGACGGGCCTTACGGATATAACATGGGGTATGGCGGCTATGGTTACGGCAAGAGCAATTATGGTGGATATCAAATGTCTTATTATCCGACCTATAATTACTGTTGCTATATGTACAACCCATGTCCCTACTCGAACTACAGTTACTCGAACAAGAATTACAGCTATGGCGGATACAACCGATACGGAAACTATGGGATGTCTGGCGGCTATGGGTCTTATGCAGGATACGGATGGTAGTGTAAATCAAACGAATTCTCACAATGTGAAATGCGCCGCCTTAAACCGCCGAGCTTGTATCGGCGGTTCTGTTCTTACATGCGAGAGATAGAATAGGCGAGTCTGCTATAATCGCGCTGACGAAATATGAAACAACCATTGTTCGCAATTCCAAATGTACTCCAAGGCGCCGCGCTGCATGCACAAAAATTATTGGACGCGGAAAAATTTTACGAAACGATTTCGTTCTGCGAAACAGAACTCGCCGCGCTCGATAAACAAATCCCGCCGCGCAGCACCAAATCGCCGCGCGCTGCCGAACCCAATTCCGCCCCTTTTCAATATTACGCGCTCACGTCAATTCTGGTCGACGCGTTCGCCGAATTGCAAGAATGGAAAGCGGCAAAGGAAGCGTTGGGCAAATATCGCGTGCGCTTTTCGCGCGATCCGTGGGGCTTTTACGCGGGGGCAGAAGTGACGCGGCGTGATCCGCAGGTAAAAGACCAAGCCGCCGTGCAGCGCGCAATTGAATTGTTGGAAGGCGAAGCGCAGCGGTTGGAAATGCTGGCAGAGGAACGCGGAAAAAATTGACACGCCATTTTGCGCGTGCTATAGTTGTGATGCCGATGCAAAACGCATCGGCATCATTTTTCTCCATGGACGCGCGTCTCCTCGAACGACAACGCCTCGCTCACTATCAACTTGCTTACTCGAAACGCATCGTCACCCTTGCGGACGCGGCGCGCTGCATCAACCGCTTTGGTTTTTGCTGGCTCTTTGCGCCGCGCGATCGGAAACTGGAATTGCCGTCGCTCTTTGAAGCGGTCAAAGGCAAACGCGACGCGCACATTGACGATTGGGATGCGGATTCGGACAAAGTATGGGCGTGGAAAAATGATTTACCCGCCGCGAAACGCGCGTATTATGGCAAAGCGTTCGCGGGCAAACCCGTTTTTATTTCCTTGAAAATGCTGCCGTATGCGATTGCGGCGTTAGGGGAAAAAGATAGCGTGCGCGCGTACAAGCACGGCGCGCTTTTGTATGACGCGAAACGGGTGTACGATGCGCTCGCGCAATTCGGCGCGCAGCCAACGCAAACGCTCAAGCGCAGCGCGGGATTTGTCGGCAAAGAGGGAAACACGCGTTATCATCGCGCGCTCGACGAATTGCAGACGAAAATGATCGTCGCTGCGATGGGCGCGACGAATGAGGGCGCGGCGTGGCCCTCGCAAATTTTCGATCTCGTCGCGCACTGGTTTGAAAACGAGACGCGCCAAGCAAAACAAATTGAAACACAAAGCGCGCGCTGTGCGCTCGTCGAACAATATCTCAAGACCGTTCTCGCCGCGCCGCCCGAAGCGCTGGCGCGTCTATTTCAAATTCCGCGCCCCGAGTTGAAAATCCTACTCGACGAAATGATACGCGCAAAAAAGATCCGCATGGAAAACAATTGGGTGTTCCGCAAATCGAAGATTGAAATTTGAAAATCGAAAATGCTTTCCCTTCCTGAATCGCTACAACTCCTCCTGCCCGACGGTACCGTCCGTCGCATATTGCTCGAAGACTATTTGCGCGGGGTGGTCGCCGCCGCGTTGTCCGCCGATGCGCCGCTCGACGCGATGAAAGCGCTGGCAATCGCCGCGCGTACGTTCGCCGCCAACACGCATCGGCATGCCGACCGCAGCGCGGATGTTTGCACCACGCGTCATTGTCAGGCGTGGAGCGAGCGCGCGAATCCGCGCGCCGCGCGCGCGGTCATGGAAACGCGCGGTATCGTCGCCACTTTTGACGATCAATTAATCGAAGCATTCTATTTCGAGCATTGCGACGGCAAAACGCGCGACGCGAAAGGTGTGTTGTTGAATGCGCCCGCCTATTTGAAAAGTGTGTCTTGTCCGTGCGGCTTTGCTTCGATCAAGGGACACGGCATTGGCATGTGCTTGCGCGGAATGTTGGCGCTGGCGCACGCGAGCGCGAATTACGAATCTATTCTCACCCATTTCTACAGTGGAATTGCGCTGCAACAATTGGCGATTGATGAAAGCACACGCGTAACCGAACCGCTGGCGCGGCCGCGTAAACCGACGCCGGCAAAACCAAAACCGCTTGTCAAACCGCCGCCGCGCGTTGTATCTCCAAAATCCAAGACATCCTCCGCCACCTCACCATCTGAAACCGAAAAACCGGACCGCAAATCCGTTACGCCGCGTCGTTCGCCGCGTCCGAAAATCGAATACAAAGAAAAATCACCTGAAGCGGTTCCGCTGCCAAAAGAGGAACCGAGCGCGCCGGTCGCGCCGCCCGATGCGCGCCTCTTGACCGACGCGCACTCGCCGGAAGAAGACGATCTGTTGTTATTTCTCGCGGTGGAGGATGTCGCAGCGCCTGCGGAAAAACCAAAACCTGCGCCTGTCGTCCCGGCTGCCTCACCCCCCCCCGCCGCGCCGCCGCGCTTCGATCCGACGCCGCCGCCCTCGACGCCCGAAGAATTTCCCGACGCGCCGGAATTGGAAATGTTCGCGCCGCCCGCTTCGATGCCGGAGGATTTGCCGCGCGCGGGCGAATTGGATTTTCTCGTGCCGCCCACCCATCTGCCCGAAGATTTGCTCGGCGCGCCGCCCGACGAGCTTTTAAATGTCGCGCCGACGATTGAGCCGAATCTCGGCGAATTCATTCCGCCCGTCGAAAAATTTTATACGCCGCTCGACGCGCCGCCGACCTTTCCCGAAAACATTCCATCGTTCACAACGTTGTCTGCGGATAAAACACCGATTGCGTGGGCGCCCCCTCCGCCTATGCAAGAAACCGAAGCGATAAAACAGCCGCGCGTCTTGATGGACTCGTTACCGGGACCGCGCATCATCGCGGGCAATCTGCCGAACGCGGGCATGTTGGTGACGATACGCGATGCGCGCGGCAACAGCATCGTCACCGTCAGCGGTGTGGCGAAACAGTACGGCAGCGGCGGTTTTGAAGCGCCGCTCACGGACGACGGCGCGTATCACGTGAAATTTGACGGAACGGAATTGGATGTGAGTTTGCAGAATGAAACGGTGTTTATTTATTACCAATAAAAAATCGCGGTGTGCGCCGCGATTTTTTTATTCACCGGTCAAGAGGTCTAGAATGGTCGGCGCAATATCGGTCAGCGCATGAATTTTCTCTGCCGCCTCCTCGCGTCGCGCGCCGAGCAAAATCGTCGGCACAGAATTCAGCGTGTGTCCTTTCACCGACCAATCTTCAATGTTGCCGTGATCGCTGGTAATGATCACCAAATCGTTCGCTAAATTCATTTGCGAAACGATGCCGCCCCAAAATTCATCCACCTCATTCAACACGGCGAGAATGTCGGCGCGCTTGTCTTTGTGACCGACAATGTCCGTCGGCGCGTATTCGAACGCGGTGAAATCGAACTGCTGTGCGAGCCGCATCAAATTTTCGCCTGCGATGTGCGCGGTGATCAATGGCACGGGCGCGCCATTCTCCACCCAGTAACGATTGTCCATCGAAAGCCCGCTCACCGCGTCGCCGCGCGCGAGGTCGTTCACATCGCGCACGCGCACGCCGCCCGCCATCGCAGCTTGCAAGGTCGCCGTGCGCCGCGCTTTGCCGCGCTCAAGGCGTTCAAAAAAAAATGGGGGATACGCGTTCCCGAACGCGGTGGAAAAGCCCAACGCGCTCAGTTGTTTGAAAATGCTGTGCTGTTTCAAAATCTTGCGCAGCGCTTCGTTCGGATAGGGACCATAGTGTTCGCCAATTGCCGCCGGCGCGTTGACGCCGGTAAAAATCGTCGTTTGTCCCGTGCCGCTTTGCGGCAATCCCTCAATACCCAAACACGCATCGGTTGGAACGAGAATCGCGTTTGCGCCGTACAAAATTCCATCCTCGCGTGTGGGAATTTTTCCAAACCACGCGCGCAATGTTTTCATCGGCGCGTGAAAAAAGGGATTGGTTGACGACGAACTGTCGGGATCATTCGCGCCCAAGCCGACGCCGTCGCAAAAAACGAGGAGGATGTGCATTTATGCGCCGATCAGGATGCTCGGACGATTTTCCCAGACGCGTTCCTTGGGCGCGACGGGAATGGGTCCCCATTTCGTTTCAATGTCGCCTTCGACGCGGACACTGAGACGCGTGCCGTGACATTCAGCAGGAATTTCCACCACAAGCCACGTGTTGCGCATCCCGATCAATTCTTTTTGTTTGGGCGTGAGTTCCCAGCGCGGTTCGCGCTCGCCGCGTCCTTTGTAGGCGACGATGGCGGGGGAAACGGTGCCGACTTGGAGGTCGCTGCTGATTTTGCCGACGGAACCGCCGACATCTCCGGCTTTGATTTCGGGACCGAACTCGACCTTGACCACGCGCGGCTCGCCCTCGTACAAATCTTTTGGGAAAAGGTCATAGACGCGCGGCGCGGCATTTCCGTGCGCGGCGCTTTGCAAGAGCGCGGTAAAGCGGACGAACGAAAAACGCGCGCCCGCCTTGCGTGATTCCGCGTCAATCTCGAATTCAAAACCGAGCCGCACGATAAAATATTGCGCGTCGGGCGCGGCGATGATTTTCGCAAGGTCTGACAGACGCTGTAGGTCGGGCTTGTGCGTGCGCGCCGCGCTGCGCGCCGATTCCTTTACCTCGTCCGATGTGACGCTTTTAGACGCACCGCGATACACTTTGGTCACTTGGTCTACCGCCGCATCCGTTGGCGTCAGTTCTTCCCATTCGTTCCAGTCCATAGGTTCCTCCGAAAAAACTCATTTTCGGACGCGGATTTTCGCGGATAAACGCGGATTTCAAAATCATTGTTTCCGCGCCAATCTGCGTTTATCCGCGTCCAAACGGGCGGCACGATGTTGCCCCTACATCCAATTTCCCACCAACACAAACGGCGCCCACACATACGGGTCATTGTCTTGGGCGCGCAGGGCGAGCGTGGCGTCTTGGAACGCGTATGCTTTGGCTTGGGGCGTGGCGTCGGGTTTAATGCGCTGATAAAAATCGAGCATCCATTTCACGGTGGTTTTTGCATACACCGACCACAGCGCGAGCAGCACGGACGACGCGCCCGCATACAGCAGCGCGCGCGTCATGCCCACCACATCGTCGCCGGGATTCACGTCACTAAATCCCAATTCACATGACGCGAGCGTAACAAGGTCTGCGCGCAAATCGAGACGCATCCAATCGCGCGCGGTAAAGATACCGCCTTTCAAGGCAACGCCTGAATTGAGTGAATCCTCACGGTCATACAAGCCGTGCGCCAAAAGATGAATAAGTGACGCGTCGGGCGCGCGCGATTCTAACGTGTCGCGCGATGCATTTGCCAATGGAATCGCGCCAAACAGCGCGGCGACTTGGCGCGCTTCGTCCATAAACCAATCATTCTGCCAATCTATTTCGGAATAACTCATCACGAGCGCGCCCCCAAGACCCGAAGGGTTTCCAAAACCCTTCGGGTCTAACACCCGTCCCAACACCGCCGCCGACGGCGCGTACGCGACCGCGCGGCGCGCGATGAATGGTTCGCCGTTCACGGTGAGCGCGTGGAGTGGAAGCAGATGCAAAAATTGATGCGGAATGAAATAAACGAGTGATGCATCGCCGAGCAATGGTTCGAGCGGCGCGAGCAATTCCTCACCCAAACCGAGCCAATCGTGATACAGTTCGCGTCCTGACGCCTGCGCCTGTGAACGGCGATAAATGTTCAGCACTTCGCGTTCGTAGGGAAGCAAGTAACGATGCAGCAAGCGTTCGCGCGTGAGCGGCAGTGAAAGCATTTTGGGATTATCCCAACCTGCGCGCCAGACGAACGCCAGCGTTTGGTCATTCAGTAAATGAAATTCGACGAGCGCTGCGTCTTTCCCTACACGCGCGGCGAGCGCGGACAAATCATTCCACTTTGGCGTTTCCGCGCGGCGGAGCGAAACATAGTCTGCCGCATCGGGCGAGGCAGAAAGCATGTCATTCCTTACGCGTTCCACTTCATCCAGTAGTTGTTTGCGGCGTTCGGTCAGCGCACGTTCCATTTCCGACATGCGGTCTGTCAGCGTACCTTCGGTTTTGGGCTTGAGGTCGCGTGGCGCGACTAGGCGCGCGAGGTCGTTTTGGGTCGCGCGGAGTTGGGCGAGGATATTTTTTTCTTGTCCGACGAGCGGCGCGGGAATAGACGCGGGCGGCGCAAAATCACCCAAACTGAGTTGACGTAAGAACGCGCGCGAGCGCGCGGCTTCCGCGTCCGACAGGGCATCGCGTGCAACCTCTGCGTCAGCGGCGATGAGACGCAAACAGACTAAAAGATCGCGGTCATAGAGATGCGCTAGTTCTTGCGCTTCTGTCTGTTCCCCGAATTGGCTGACCGTAGCCAAAAAGAGGCGTTCTCCGGCTGCTGCCGCCGTCGTCAATGCCCGGTGAACCGCGCGCCAATCCTCGCGTGTCTCACCTACGGCTGCCAAGTTGAGCGAAGTGGTGCGAGCACGCTCCGGAAAATTTTTGGGCGTGTACTCCAACAAAGCTTGTTCAAAGTGCCGAATCGCTGCTTCCAGATTGTCCGCCCGCTCGCCGCGAATGCGATATAGGTAGGCGTTCGCCAAGTTGTTCTGCGTCATACCCCAATCGGTCGGAAACGCCGCCCGCGTCCTCACCTCTAACGCGAGTTCGCAGTGGCGAATCGCTTCTTCGAGATTGTCCGCCCGCTTGCCGAGAATGCGATCCGAGTAGGCGGTCGCCAAGTTGTTCTGCGTGGTTGCCCATTGTTCGGGAAACGCCGCCCGCGTCCTCACCTCTAACGCGAGTTCGTAGTGGCGAATCGCTTCTTCGAGATTGTCCGCCCGCTCGCCGCGAATGCGATTTCGATACGCTTCGCCCAAGTTGTTCTGCGTCCCAGACCATTGTTCGGGAAACGCCGCCCGCGTATAAACCTCTAACGCGAGTTCGTAGTGGCGAATCGCTTCTTCGAGATTGTCCGCCCGCTCGCCGCGAATGCGATCCGCGTAGGCGGTCGCCAAGTTGTTCTGCGTGGTTGCCCATTGTTCGGGAAACGCCGCCCGCGTCCTCACCTCTAACGCGAGTTCGTAGTGCCGAATCGCTTCTTCGAGATTGTCCGCCCGCTCGCCGCGAATGCGATTCGAGTAGGCGTTCGCCAAGTTGTTCTGCGTCATTGCCCAATCGGTCGGAAACGCCGCCCGCGTATAAACCTCTAACGCGAGTTCGAAGTGGCGAATCGCTTCTTCCAGATTGTCCGCCCGCTCGCCGCGAATGCGATTTTTGTAGGCGTTCGCCAAGTTGTTCTGCGTGGTTGCCCATTGTTCGGGAAACGCCGCCCGCGTATACACCTCTAACGCGAGTTCGTAGAGGCGGGTCGAGTATACG
>SHND01000024.1 GCA_004295045.1 Chloroflexota bacterium
ATTGTGCCTCCTGTGAGAAAGCACACTGTAGCAAACGCACACGATGTCCTGAGTATATTCGGTTGTTAAGATGCACACGATGTCGTGAGCACGCAAGCGCACACGATGTCCTGATTATTGAGAACTAGCTGTTATTCGCCATCTGCCAACTACTTTCTTCTAATGGATCTCTCTGTCATCTTTCAAGCCATTTTTCTTGGCATCATTCAAGGTCTTACTGAATTTCTTCCCATTTCAAGCTCTGCGCATCTGATTCTCGTGCCTTGGCTTTTTGGTTGGGACAATCCCGTTATCACAAGTCTCCCCTTTGATCTGGCGTTGCACCTCGGCACTTTGCTCGCTGTCCTTGCGTTTTTTGCGAACGAATGGGTGCGCTTGATTCGCGCGGGATTCAAAAGTATCACGGAACGCAGAATTGGCAATGATCCCGACCGCCGCCTGGCATGGTTCATTGTGCTCGGCTCGATACCGGGCGCGCTTGTGGGCGCGCTGGCAGAATCGAAAATCGAAGAAATTTTTCACGCGCCGAATGCATCCCTCTTACTGTGGGCAGTCCTCGCGATGGCGCTGATGATCGCCGCGCTCGGTTTCTTTTTGTTCCTCGCGGAACGAGTAGCAAAACATATTCGCGGCATGGAACAGCTCACCATCAAAGATGCGCTGCTTGTTGGCGCCGCCCAAGCGTTGGCAATTTTCCCGGGCGTGTCGCGCTCCGGCGCAACGATTACGGCGGGTCTGTTCTTGGGATTGAAACGCGACGATGCGGCGCGTTTTTCATTTTTGCTCGGCACACCCATCATCGCCGCCGCGGGCTTGAAGAGTCTCTATGATGTTGTGACCGAATCGCAAAGCGGCGGCTTGGGCACGGGCGATCTCTTTTTGTATTTGGTTGGCTTTGTGTCGGCTGCCATCACGGGCTTTCTCGCCATCAAATATTTACTGCGATACCTCCAGCGCAATTCGACCGACATTTTTGTGTACTATCGCTGGGTGATGGCGGCGTTCATTGCCCTTGTGGCATTGTTGCGAGGGTAAATGCGCGAACTGTTTCAACTCTACGCGCACAGAGCGTCAGCTCATTTCTTACGTTTCGCTTTTAGCTTTCTACTTTTCGCTTTTAGCTTTGTCCTTTTCGCCTGCCGCGCGACGCCCACGCCCCCCCCCGCAATTCATTTCAAAATTGGCACCGCCGATTCGACACAATACATTGCGCGTGAAGCCGCGAATGCGTACCGCCGCGCGCATCCCACCACGACGTTCGATTTTTCCACCAGCAATTCAACGATGGCTTTGCGCCAGCTCCCATTCGATCAGTTTGATTTTGCATTCGTCGAACGCAATCCGCGCGCGGACGAATTGGAACGCGCACACGCCGCGGCATTGGAACTGGGACGTGACGGTTTGTTTGTGATCGTGCATCCGTCCAACCCTCTGCAAAATCTCACGCGCGAGGATTTGAAAAAAATCTTCACGGGCGAGTTCAATACGTGGTCGCAGATGGGCATTGCTCTGCCGAATGGCAGCGACGAAATTCAAGTGTTGACGCGTGAAGAGGGTGCGGGGATGCGCGCGGTGATGGAAGAAAAAGTAATGGAAGGCGCCCGCATGACACCGACCGCGTTGATTCAGCCGACCAATCTCGACATGCTCGATTATGTCATGGACCATCCGAACGCGATTGGATACGTCGCGGCAAACATCTGGGATGCAAATTCGCGTACGCGCGCGCTAAGCATTGACAACATCGCGCCTACCCGCGCCAATATTCGCGCAGGCACCTATCCCCTTTTGCAAAGCGTCTTTCTCATCGTCCCACAAGAGTCCGGCGAATTTGCCCCCAATAGCGCGTCGTTTGTTGATTTTCTCGCCAGCAGCGACGGACGCAGCACCCTGTATCAACGCCTCAGCGAAATTCCCCCCAAGTAGGGCGCAGCATTCGTCGTTTTCAAAATGCTTTTTGGCGCGTCCGAATGTTTTATTCCCATAAACATTTCGTTATCAAGTCGTAATCCCAAACGCTCGCCTCGCTCAACAAAGTGTGCTTAAATATTCACACCGTTCACAAGTGAGGCATTTATGAATTATCAAGACTATGATTACGAAACCGTCACCGACGCGCCCGCTTGGGCGACGCCAAGCGATGCAAAAATTTTGCCGCTCACGCCCAACCCCGTCATTGCGGTTAATTCCAATCCCCCGAGCGCATACGCGACGAATAACGCGCCAACCATGTCCGAGATGCTTGTTTTAGGTTCGATGGTACATTCGGTTCAACAGTCCCAAACGCAACAGTTGTATTTGATGCGTCAAATGGATGCGCGCCTGACGCAGATCGAGAACAACGCGCGCGTCAATATCGTCCCCCCGAACAATTCGTTCGAACGCGCGACGTGGTGGGCGCTTTGGGGCTTGCTGATGCTAATTCTCGGCGGCGCGCTCACAATTGTCGTGATATTGATATTAATGAATATCGAATTTCGCTAAACATTAAAGTTTTCTAATAAAGGCAAGGCGCAGGACGGAACTTTTTGAATCCGTTCTGCGTCTTTTTTTTGAATTCAGGAACAAACAACAGCTCGCCACTCGAGGTATTCGAATGCTATCCTTTCAACTTCCAAAACTCAACCGTTCACGCGCCCTTATCACAGGGGTGGCGATTCTGGCTTTGATTGTTGTCATTGCACTGGCAGCCGTCAATGCCGCAGCCACACCGCGCAGTATGGCGGAAATCCGCATTGCGGGCTGGGTTGGCGCTCTCAAAAATGACAAACTCACTGCGGAACGCCAAGAAGCACAGCGCAATCTTGAACTCGCCGGCGAGACTGCCGTACCCCAATTGCTCGTCGCGCTGCGCTCGAATAATGTGGCACAGCGACGCAACGCGGCGGACATGTTGGGCTATATTGCCTCGCCTCTGACGACTGACGCGCTCCGAAATACCTTGCGCACCGACCCGGTCCCTGCTGTACGCCGCAATGCCGCCTACGCATTGGGCGAAATTCACGCCGCAAGCGCGATTAATGATTTACAGCAAGCGGCGATTTCAGACCGCAGTCAAATTGTGCGCGGCACCGCAGCAGATTCACTGGCGCGCATCCGCACGATTCTCGCGCAATCCGCTCATGTGAATGAACAGTTTGTCGGCGCGTTTGCGTCTGCATCTTCGCAATCGAATTTGGTTTACCTCGCCGCAAAACGCGATCTCAAAATCAGTCAGGATGGCGGCAAGACCTGGCAGACTTTGGCAAACGCTCTGCCGAGCCAAGTGTCCGCGCTGGCTGTGAATCCAAACGACGCGCAAGAACTTTATGCAGGCATCGAAGCATTGGGCATGTTCAAAAGTACGGATGGCGGGACAACGTGGAACGCCATTAACACGGGCATCAGCATGACTCCCGGCGCGCGCGAAACGATTTCGGCGATTGCGATTGATCCGAACGATACAAATATTTTGTATGTTGCGCGCGGGGTGTGGGTTGGAACAGGACAAGTGGAATTTTACCCGGTCGGTTTGTTCTGGAGTCGCGATGGCGGCAATTCATGGAACGCGTTGTCGGCAGGCACCAGCACACAAGAAATTTCCAAACTCGCCTTCCGCGACGGAAAATTGTTTGGCTTGGCGGGCGACCGAGTTTTGACGTTAGTAACTCCGCAATAGGAATGAATGAAATGACAATTGTAGTGGTGTTGTTGGGGGTGATGGCGGGCCTCGCTTGGTTCTTGCCTGACGATCGAAAGCGCGAACCAAGCGAGCACGCGCAGGAAGCAAGCGCAGAACAAACACCGAACGTGTAACAGCGTTCGGTGTTTTCATTTTTCAAAAATGTTATAATCGGTTCAGGGTGATGGTGGGGAAAAATGGAAAACTATATTTGCGCAACTTGCGGTGTGCAATTTGATGCAAGCGAAACGCCGCCCGCAAACTGTCCGATTTGCGATGACGAACGGCAATACGTTGGCGCGAACGGGCAGCAATGGACGACGTTGGAAAAATTGAAACGCACGCATCACAATCGCATCGCAACGCTTGAACCGAATTTGTGCGGCATTGGCAGCGAGCCGAGTTTTGCGATTGGGCATCGTTCGCTGTTGGTACAAACGCAAAATGGCAACGCGTTCTGGGACCCAACGTTATTGCTCGACGAAACGACCATCGAAACGGTGCGCGCGTTGGGCGGAATCAAATGGATCGCGGTGTCGCATCCGCATCTCGTCACCGTTTGCGTAGAATGGAGCCGCGCGTTCGATAACGCGCCGATTTATTGGCACGCCGATAATCGCGATTGGGTGATGCGTCACGACGGCAATTTTATTTTTTGGGAAACCGAAATACAAACGCTCAATGACGAGCTCACGTTGATTCGCGGCGGCGGGCATTTTGAAGGTTCGGCGATGCTGCACTGGAAAAACGGTGCGGCGCGGCGCGGCGTTTTGATTACGGGCGATACGATTCAGGTTGCGAGCGACCGCCGCTTTGTGAGTTTCATGTACAGTTATCCGAACATGATTCCGTTGAACGCGCGCGCGATTACACGCATTGTGAACGCCATCGAGCCGTTCGTGTTTGAAAAAATTTACGGCGGCTGGTGGCACAGCGTTGTGGCGAGCGACGCGAAAAACGCGGTGAAACGTTCGGCGGAACGTTATTTGCGCGCGATTGGATAATTTTTTCGCGCAGAACTTTTATAGAGACCCAACATGGCAGAATCAGAAACTCACGTTGTCACCGGCGCATTCGGCTATACGGGAAAATATATCGCGGCGCGTTTGTTGGAACGCGGCATCACCGTTCGCACGCTGACAAATTCCGGACATCGCGAAAATCCGTTTGGCGCGCGCGTCCAAGTATTTCCTTTCAATTTCGATAACCCCGACGCGCTGGTCGAGTCATTGCGCGGCGCAACCGTTTTGTACAACACCTATTGGGTGCGTTTCAACTATGGCAGCGATTTTGGGCATGCCACCGCCGTGGCGAATACATTGAAATTGTTCGATGCGGCAAAAAAAGCGGGCGTCGCGCGCATTGTGCATACCAGCATCACCAACCCCTCTGAAACTTCACATCTCGAATATTTTTCTGGCAAAGCGCGTTTGGAACGCGCGCTGGGCGAAATAGGCATGTCGTATGCAATCTTGCGCCCGGCGGTTATTTTTGGCGACGAAGATATTTTGGTCAATAACATCGCGTGGATTTTGCGGCGTCTGCCGATCTTTGGCGTTTTCGGCGATGGGCAATACAAATTGCAGCCCATCTTTGTCGAGGATTTCGCGCAGCTCGCGGTGGCGCAAGGCGCGGCACGCGCGAACGTGACCATTGATGCGATTGGTCCCGAAACATTCACCTATCGCGCGTTGGTTGAACGATTGGGCGAAATCATCGGCGCGCGGCGCCCGATCATTTCGGTGCCGCCCATCGTCGGATATTGGACCGGCGCGCTGATCAGCAAGTTGATGGGCGATGTAACGATTACGCGCGATGAGATTCAAGGATTGATGGAAAATCTGTTGTGCACGGAATCGCCGCCCGCAGGCACGACCAAGCTTACTGACTGGGCACGCGCGCACGCCAACACACTCGGCAAACATTACGCCAACGAACTCGCCCGCCGCCGCGACCGCACTCAAGCGTACGATAAGTTGTGATTGACGCCGCGCTGTCACTCAACTATAATACGCGTTAGAACGCTTGTTTCATTTCGCATTTTTATTGTGCATTTTGCATTTGGCGTTGGAGGATCCCATGAACACCGTCGGTTATGTCGTCGGCGAAGTCCGCACCGATGAATTTACCTTTGTCACCAATCGCGAAATCGCGCCGCCGCGTTTGGAATATATTGTTGTTCAGGTCCAAGACCCGCGCACGCAAACAACGGTTGATGTTCTCGCGCAGGTGACAAAACTTTCCGTCTCGTCGCGCCTTCTCGACACTTCCCTTTCGTACAACGAAGTCGCGCAAATTCTCACGCGCATTTCCACCTCGCAGCCCATCATCGTCGGCACCGCCAAAGTGTTGGGCTATTTGGAAGGCGCGAGCGTGCGCTTTCCGCGTCACGCGACAATGCCGGGCAATCCGGTCACGCAAGCGCCCGATGATTTGTTGAAACGCTTTTTTTCGCAAGATGTCGAAAGCGGCATTGACATCGGCTCGCTCATCAATCGCGACAATGTAAATGTGTTATTGAATCCGAACGGTTTGCGGCGACACATGGCGGTTATCGCGCAAACGGGCGCGGGCAAATCGTACACCGTCGGCGTCATCCTCGAAAAACTTTTAGACCTCGGCGGCACCATCGTCATCTTTGACCCGAACAGCGATTACGTGAAAATGCGGCGCGATGAAAGTATGCGCGTCACGCCGTTCGCCGACCGCATTGACATTTACCGAATGCCGACGGGACAAGCGGGGCGCATCACCGATGCCGAAATCGGCGGCTCGAAAAAATTTACAATGAAATTTTCCGCGCTCGAGGTGGATGAAATTTGCGCGATGACGGGGATTCCCGAAACGTCCACCAACATTCGCAAAGCGCTGCAAACCGCGCACGATAATTTGCGCGGACGCGATTACGCGCCGCACGAATACTTGCGCGAGCTCGAACGGATTGCCAGCGGCGGCGCGGCGGCAGATGCGATGATGTCGAATGACAACATGCCGCGCGGACCTGAAAAGTCGCGTTCTAACGAACGCGGCAGAGGCGTCACGCCAAGCGGCATGGAAGATTTTGAAAAGGCGGCGTACAACAAGGCGAACATTGATTTGGGCTGGGAAGATTTGGGCAGCGCGGCGGATGATGACGAACTCGCGAAACCATTTGAAATGCCCGCGTCCGAAAATGGCAGTAATGGAAAAAATAAAGCGCCATCGCTTGACGCGATATCGGGCGCGCAAAAAGCATTGAAATATGTCGAACGCATTTCGCGCGTAGATATTTGGGGACATGAAGATGTGCCGATTAAAGATTTGATGCGTCCGATGAATTTGTCGGTGCTTGACCTCGCGGGCGTGGACAGTTGGGTCACGGAATTTGTCGTCAACAAAGTTTTGAATGATACGTGGGGCGAAGCGACGACGAACGGTTTGGCGCGCCCGATATTTTTTATTTTGGAAGAGGCGCACAATTTTGTGCCGGGCGGGCAAGGCGCGCGTTCGCAAGCGGCGCAAATTATCAAACGCATCGCGTCGGAAGGACGCAAGTTCGGCTTGTTCCTCGTTCTCGTCACGCAGCGTCCGTACAAAATTCACGGCGATACCTTGTCGCAATGCAATTCACAAATCATCATGCGCCTCACGAATCCGCAAGACCAACTCGCCATCAAGCAATCGTCCGAAGGAATCAGCGAAGGTTTGCTCGCGGACTTGCCGGGACTGAACGTTGGCGAAGCGGTGATTCTCGGACCGATTGTGCGCGTGCCGGTGATGGTTCGCATCGGGCAGCGTTTGAGCGCACAAGGCGGCAATGACATTGACGTGGTGAAAGCGTTGGAAGACGCGCGCAGTCAAGTGGTGATTGACAAACGCGAACGCGAAGTGAAACAAGAGCGCGCGAAAGCGAAAAAGACGGAATGGGTGGAAGAGTTGGACGCGTGAACACCATCTTTCAACACTCTTGCGAATCCATGCCCGAACTCGCGGACGCGTCTGTTGACCTGACCGTCACGTCACCGCCGTACTGGAACGCGATTGATTACGACGCGCACGCGCAAGATTCGTTGATTGAAAAAGCCAACCGAAAGAATTATCGCCCGCGTCAAGAAGAAAATTACGCGGACTATTTGCAATTTTTGAAACGCGTGTTCACCGAAACATTGCGCGTGACAAAAGCGGGCGGACATTGCGCGATTGTGATTGGCACCGTGCTGTTGAATGGCAAGCATGTTCCCGTGCCGTATCATGTGACGACGCTGCTCGAAGAAATCGGATGGGAATTTCATCAAGACATTATTTGGGCTAAAGTGACGGGCGGCGTAAAACGCGCGGGCGCGACAATTCAAAATCCGTATCCCGGTTACTATTATCCGAACTTGATGCTCGAATACATTTTGCTTTTTCGCAAACCGGGCGACAAGAAAATGTATGCGGGACGCACGAAAAAAGAAAAGGAACGCGACGCGATGGAACTTGACGCCGTGTTCACGCGCGATATTGCCAACAACATCTGGCACATCGCGCCCGTTCCGCCGAACCAACTGCCGCATCCCTGCCCCTTTCCCGAAGAACTCGCGTACCGGCTCATCCGCCTTTTTTCCTACTCCGGCGACCTTGTCCTCGACCCGTTCGCGGGCATCGGCACCACCTTGAAAGTCGCGCGCGCGACAAAGCGAAACTATGTTGGCTATGAATTGAAAAAGGAATATATTGCTTATGCGAACAAGCGCGTGAACGAAGATTTGAAATTGCGAAAACAGTTGATTGCGGATTTTGTGAAATTGGAATATGGGGAAAAGATGACGGCGAAGAATAAGGGAAGGGCGCCGTTTCGGAGGAAACCTCTCCCCTAACCCCTCTCCTACAAGGCGAGGGGAACGCATGACTCCCTCTCATTTCAGGAAAGGGCTGGGGTGAGGTTGACGATGTGGAAAGATGGAGTCAAAGAACAAGGCACACGCGCCGTTTTGAACGAAGCCACGGAGCAGATAAACCTACGGCAAGAAGAATGCGAAATTGGAATTGTTTTCTAACCAATGAACGATAAACAGCCGGTACAATTCAAAGGAAAACTTTTTGAGGAACCAGATAAATTTCTATGAACCACACTCCAAAAGCATTTATTGTCATGTCGTTTGATCAAGAGTTCAAATCCATTTACGAACAGCTTATCACGCCTGCCCTTGAAGGAGCTGGATATAGAGTTAGCAGAGCTGATAGTTCGCTTGATCAACAAAATATTCTGCGCGACATTGTCAGAAATATTGCAGAAGCAAAGCTCGTCGTAGCAGAAATTACCGTGCAAAACCCAAATGTTTACTATGAACTTGGGCTATGTCACGCACTTGGCATCCCCACTGTTCTCATAGCACAATCAATGGAAAAAGTTCCATTCGATTTGCGTAGCTATAGAGTTTTGACATATTCAACTCAGTTCGATGAAGTGAACAAGTTGAAAGAAGCACTTCTTGAGATCGGAATTGCTAATCTGAAAGGAACTATCACATTCGGAAGCCCGGTTACAGATTTTCTTTCCAATGAGAGAATCAATCAACCACGTGAGGTGGCAACACTGATAGCCGCTCCACAATCTAGCCTTGTTTCAGAACTCGATGATAGAAATGAACTTGGAATACTGGATTTCTTAGTTGAAGGTAATGAGATTGCCACGGATCTAGCTGGAATTATGCAAAGAATTGGCGAACAGATCGTGGAATTCAATGGCAAGCTTAATAAAAATACAGATCTAATCAACTCTTTACCAAAAGATGGAAGCCCAGGAGTCGCCGCGCGAGCTAGAGAGATTGCAGCAGGTTACGCAAAAGACATGGAAACCTTATCTGCATTTATCGATTCTGAAATATCTGGTTACGATAAAAGTATCGATGCCCTTGTCGAAGTCTTCTCTGGATATATGTCTTGGTTGACAGTTAGGGGACAGGAAGCCCTAACTGAATTGCAGAACTCGAGAAACTCGATGAAAGACCTACTTGAAAGCACACGAAAGGGCTTGCTGGGAACACGCGCGTTCCGAGAGTCCATTTCGAGTACGAGAGGTATCTCAGGGGATGTAAGCCGATCAGGCCGGCATCTAGGAAAATCCCTTGATCGCCTAATATCAAGTATGGAGCGA
Source organism: Chloroflexota bacterium (assembly GCA_004295045.1). Taxonomy (GTDB): domain Bacteria; phylum Chloroflexota; class Anaerolineae; order UBA4142; family SHND01; genus SHND01. The sequence goes on from SHND01000024.1 coordinate 9,780, forward strand.
ATTGAGTCCTTCAGTCTTAAAACTTTTACGTCAATGGATGAGCAGTTAAATCAATCAGGCGATCCAACATCTGGGTGAGCAAAATACATGATCCGCATCGTCTTTACTGCTGACAATCACCTCAACCGCTATTACGCCAAAATGACGCGCGACCAACTGCGCGCGCGGCGGCGACAAATTCGCGACGCGTTCAAAGAGACCGTTGACTTTGCCATAAAGCAGGACGCGCACTTCTTTCTGCACGGCGGCGACCTGTTTGACAATCCCGACCCGAGTCCCGTCGAACTCGCGTTCGTTGCGCGCGAATTCAAACGGCTGCAAGACCACGGCGTCAAAATTCTCGCCATCAGCGGCAATCATGACATGCCGCGTTACATGGGCGAGAGCGCGACGCCGATTCGCATTTATCAAGAACTCGACGCGCTGCGCGTGTTCAACAAACGAACTGAAATCGAATTTGAAACGTTCGACATTGACGGCGCGCGCATTGCCATCGGCGGACTCGCGCCCGACCCGCGCGCGGACGCCGACACCGACCCACTGCACGATGTTGAAATCAACGCGCCCGATGCGGATGTGAAAATTTTGTTATTGCACGGCGGCGTTGAGGATGCCGTGCCGCCCGGTTTTGAAGAAGGCGTTTTCAAAAAGTCCACCATCGCGTCGCTCAAGCAAATTGATTATTTCCTCGTCGGTGATATTCATTTCACCAACAAATTGAACGTCGAACACGCGACAGTGTTGATTCCCGGCGCGACGGAACGCTTGACGTTCGGCGAAATCAAAAACGAGCCGGGCTTTTATTATTTGGAATTGGATCCAAGCGAAGCGAAACGTCCGGTGAAAATGACGCGCAAGCTCATCGAGCCGCAAGCGATGCGCCGCCACGAAATTCGCTGTGGCAATTTGCCTATGGACAATCCGACCGAGTACGTGTATGAAGAAATTCGCGCGGTGAGTCACAGCAATCAACTCTTGCAATTGCGGATGGAGGGCATCCTCGAACGCGAGCAATATCATCAACTGAAATTTTTTGACATTTGGCGGCTCGGCAGTGAACTGAATTTTTATTTTGATCTGGACAAATCACAAATCGAAATTCGTTCGCGCGCGCAAGACGAGTTCGGCAACGTTGTTCCCGAAGAGCGCGTAGATGTCGAACGCGAACTCGAACGCGTGGCGGATGAATTGTTCGACACGGCAGAGGATGATGACGAGCGCGCGTTAATTCAAGATGCAAGGTTACGTGTGGTAAATTTGTACCGCAACAAAAACGAGTAAAATAGAGTCCCGACCCAAACGCTTCACTTATGGAGAACAAGATGCAGAAAAGAATATTTTGGCTGACGGCTGGCGCATTATGCGTTATGGCGCTGGCGTTGGCAGCTTCGAGCGCGTCTGCGGCAAAACCACGCAGCGCGCCGATTCGTTTGTTAGCAGGCACGTTCAATCCCTCACAGGGCGAAACACTGTCGCTTGAGCCAGACCTCATCGCGCCGGACGCGGAAGCGAGTGCGAGCGGTTATTTTATCCTTCAATTCAAGGGCGCCGTGCGCGAACATTGGAAACAGCAGCTCGCAACGCAGGGCGTTGAATTTCTCGATTACATTCCCGATAACGCGTTCAAAGTACGGATGAACGTGGCACAAGCGAACGGTGCGAAACAATCACCGAATGTTGGATGGGTCGGCGCGTTCCAACCCGGCTACAAATTGAGTCCCGATTTGAAACGCGGCGCGCAAAACGCCTACACCGTCCGTATCGAAGAAGGCGCGAATGTGGCAGCCGCCGTCGCGGCGATTCAAGCCACCGGCGCGCAAATCTCGGGCGGCGATGAGGATATTCTGCATCTCTCCGCATCGTCGGAGCAAGTGAATGCGATTGCGCACGTTGCCGATGTCGCGTGGATTGAAAATTATGTCCTGCCCATCAAACACAACGAGTATGGCGGCGGCGTCATCATTGGCGCAAATACCGCGAATTCGAACGGCTATGATGGCTCAACGCAAATCGCGGCAGTAGCGGACACCGGTTTGGGCGATGGCACACCTGCGGGCGCGCATCCCGATATTCCGGTGGCGCGCATCGTCGCCATCAACAATTGGCCCGGCAAAGCAGACATTTGCTTTGCCACCGTTCAAGATGACGGCGCAAGAGACGTTGACAGCGGACATGGCACACACACGTCGGGTTCGGTGCTGAGCGACGGCGGCGCAAGCGGTGAAGGCAAAGGCGTCGCGCCGGCAGCAAAATTGGTTTTCCAAGCCAGTGAAAATTGGGCGACGCTGACGCCGCTTTGCCAAAGCGCGGGCGAACCCACTGCCGGATATTTTCTCACCGGTCTGCCGGACAAACTCAAAAAATTATTCCAACAAGCGTACAGCGCGGGTGCGCGTGTCCATTCCAATTCGTGGGGTTCATCCGTTGCCGGTGACTATACCGCAAACTCGCGTCAGGTGGACCAATTCGTGTGGAAGAAACGCGACATGACCGTTACCTTTTCGAATGGAAATTCGGGAGTGGATAACAACAATGACGGTGTAGTTGATCTCGGTTCAGTCGGCGCGCCCGCAACCGCAAAGAACGTGATCTCTGTCGGCGCAAGCGAAAATGATCGGCAAGGACACTGGGAATGTGATACGAGTCTTGGATATCAATCGCATGATCTCTATCAGCCCAACAAAACATGCAATGACATGGGCGGACAAAATATACTCGGCACGGCGGGTCAGCGCTGGGGTTTTACGGCGAATCCGCTAAAGGATGATGTGAGCGCGGGAAATGCAGAGCAGATGGCGCCGTTTTCGAGCCGCGGTCCGGCGGACGATGGACGCATCAAGCCCGACCTCGTTGCGCCCGGCACGTGGATTCTTTCCGCGTCACAGAATTTGTATCAAGAGGGCTATGGCGATCCCATCAATCCAAAATTGGGTGACTATGCCTGGGATGGCTGGGGCATGCCGCGTAACGAATTTTACAAATACATGGGCGGCACTTCAATGTCGAATCCGTTGCTCGCCGGCGCAGCCGTGCTGGTGCGCGACTATTACCAAAAAGAGCATTCGCTCAATGCCAGTGCGGCATTGGTAAAAGCAACGCTCATCAATTCCGCGCACGACGAGTTGGATGAAAACAACGATGGCGCGAACGACAACGATTTTCCGATTCCGAACAACCACGAAGGATGGGGACGCGTCGATGTCGCCGCGGCGACGGATGGTCAGCGCAAATTCGTGGAAGAAGGCGCAGGTCTTGCAACCAAAGCGAAAAAGAATTTCACGTACAATGTTGGCGCAGGAGCAACTTTTAAAGTGACGTTAGTTTGGTCGGATTATCCCTCGACAGAAGTCGCGGCGCTCAACCTCGTGAACAATTTGAACCTGGTCGTCATTTCACCCAGCGGCAAAAAATACAAGGGCAATTTGTTTGCGAATGGTTGGAGCAAGACAGGAGGCAAGGCGGACAAAGTTAACAATGTCGAAAATGTGTTTATCCAATCCGCAGAGAGCGGCGCGTGGAGAGTGCAGGTAAAAGGCTCTAACGTGCCATACGGTCCACAGCCGTTCGCGCTCGTTGTTTCCGGAACCCAATAAAACGCCCAAGCGCAAATCAATCGCGCCGTTCGCTTCACCCAACGATGGGCTGAAGCGAACGGCGTTTCCCATACCACCCAACCCCTGACGACGAAAAAGACAGACGCGTCGTCCCGATCACTCCAAGGAGGATACCGCAATGCAACGTTCTCGGTTCGTTCTTTTCACTTTGCTTGCATTGGTTCTTGTTCTCTTGCTCGTTGGCGTCAGCGTCAGCGATCTCGGCGCGCAAACACCCATCGCGCCGATTTATCTCAAAGCGGGAACTTTTTCTCCTGCTGCCGGAGAAGCACTTGCTCTACCGTCCGATCTCACCCTCTCCTCTACCGAAGCGGGGGGCAGCGGATATTATCTCGTACAGTTTCGCGGCGCGATCCGCGACAATTGGAAAAAGCAAGTGACCGACACCGGCGCAACTCTGTACGGGTACATTCCCGACAACGCCTTCAAAGTGCGCGCCACGCCGGCACAACTCGCGGCGATTGCCTCAATGCGCTTTGTCGTGTACGCGGGCGCATTCCAACCCGGCTACAAAATGAGCGCGGCGTTGCAGCGCGGCGGCATCCGCCTTTATCGTGTTCAGGTGGAACGCCGCAGTGACGCAGTTGCGCGGGCAATTTCGAACACCGGCGCGCAATTGCTTTCGCCCGCTGACAAGAACATGTATGTGTCAGCGGATTCCGCGCAAGTGAATGCCATCGCGCGGATTGCGGATGTCGCATACATCGAAGATTTCACGCTCAAGGTCAAACACAACGATGCGGGCGCGGGCGTCATTCTCGGCGCGAACACGGCGAATGCAAACGGCTATGATGGCTCAACGCAAACCGTCGCCGTCGCCGATACAGGGATTGGCGGAGGCACCGCCGCGACTGCGCACAATGATATTCCCGCGTCGCGCGTGACCGCCATCTACAATTGGCCCGGCACGACAAACAGCTGTTTCCAAACCATCACCAATGATGGGGCGGTGGATGTTGACAGCGCGCACGGCACACACACTTCGGGTTCCGTTCTGAGTGACGGCGGGGCGAATGGCGTCGGCAAAGGAACGGCGCCCGCCGCGCACCTCGTTTTTCAGGCGACCGAGAATTGGGTCAAAATTTCCAGTCTCTGCAAAGCGCTCTATGGCTATGTGGACGGTTATTACTTGACCGGCATTCCATCCGACCTGCGCACGCTGTTTCAACAAGCGTACGACGCGGGCGCGCGCATTCATTCCAATTCGTGGGGTTCTGCCGTCGCCGGTGATTACACAACGGACAGCGCGAACGCGGACGATTTCATTTGGAGCCACAAAGATTTCGTCATTACGTTCAGCGCGGGCAACGAAGGCATTGACGCGAACAGCGACGGCATCGTTGACAATGATTCGATTGGTTCGCCCGCCACCGCGAAAAATGTGATCACCGTCGGCGCAAGTGAAAATCAACGCACCGACAATTATCCCTGCGACACCTCGTTGACGTATCAATCGCACGACGCGTATCAGCCCGGCACAACCTGCAGTGGCATGGGCGGCGCGAATCTGCTCGGCACGTACGGACAGCGCTGGGGCGCGGATTATCCTGCGAATCCCATCAAGGACGATTTGACTGCGGGCAACAAAGAACAGATGGCAGCATTTTCGTCGCGCGGTCCCGCAGACGATACGCGCATCAAACCCGACGTCGTCGCGCCCGGCACGTGGATCGTTTCCACCAGCGGTTCGTTGTATCAAGAAGGATACGGCGATCCGGTGAATCCGAAAAATAGCGCGTATGCGTACGATGGCTGGGGCATGCCGTACAACGTGGACTACAAATGGATGGGCGGCACATCCATGTCGAATCCGTTGGTTGCCGGAGCCGCGGCGGTGGTAAAAGATTATTACAGCAAAGCCAATGGCATCAACGCGAGCGCGGCATTGGTAAAAGCAACACTCATCAATTCCGCCGTTGACATGTTGGACGAAAACAATGACGGCGCGAACGATAACGATTATCCCATTCCAAACGTTCACGAGGGCTGGGGCCGCGTCAATCTCATCAACGCGACGGATAACACTGCCGTATTCGTGGACAACAGCACGGGTCTCTCAACGGGCGGTAACTATTCGCAAGCGTATAACGTTCCGGGCGGACAGCCATTCAAAGTCACGGTGGTTTGGAGCGATTACGCTTCGACAGCCGCCGCGTCGGTGAATCTGGTGAACAATCTCGATCTCACAGTGACCGGTCCGGGCGGCGTAACTTATCGCGGCAATGTTTTTGGCGGCGGATGGTCGCAAACCGGCGGCAGCGCGGACACGCGCAACAACGTTGAAAATGTGTACGTCCAGTCCGCCGGCGCAGGAACGTGGACGGTTACAGTGAATGGTACAAACATTCCAAACGGTCCCCAGCCCTTTGCGCTCGTCGTGGATGGCACATCCGGCGCGGGTCCAACGCCCACTCCAACGAACACAACTGTGCCAACCAACACGCCCACTGCAACAGCCATTCCGCCATCGCCGACGCCGACGAACACGGGCGTGCCAACCAACACACCCACCGCGACAACCATTCCACCTTCGCCAACACCGACGAATACTTCCGCGCCTTCGGGCAACACGGGCTGGTTGAGTCCAAGCGCCAATGGTGCGCTCACGGGTGGTGACAACAACGGCTATCAAACCAATCCAACCAACGCTTACTCGGACAATGCTGCCTTTGCAGTGGATACCAACAGCGGCACGAATCGCAATACCAACTGCGGCAACGGCGGCAAGGACAAGCACAGTTACTACAACTATAACGTTTCCATTCCGGGCAGCGCGATTGATGGCATCGAAGTGCGGCTCGACGCGCGCGCGGATTCAACCAGCGGCGCGCCGAAAATGTGCGTGCAGCTCTCTTCCGACGGCGGCGCAACTTGGACGACTGCCAAACAAACAGGCACGTTGACAACGAGCGAAGCAACCTACATTCTGGGCTCTGCTGCCGACACGTGGGGACGTACATGGACGACGGGCGATTTGTCGAACGCGAATTTCCGCGTGCGCGTAGTAGATGTGTCAAGCAGCACCTCGCGCGATTTCTCGCTCGACTGGATTGCCGTGCGCGTGACGTATCACTAAGTTCTAACGGGCTTTACGCAACTGTTTCAAAACCTGTCAGGTATGCAAAGCACAACGGGGATGCGGCAGCAATGCTGCATCCCTTTTCGTTTCACATTTGCGGAACAATCGTTCTATGCGTAGAATAGGTAAATCCGTGTTGCAGATTCACTCATCCCTCATTGCTTATCACACATCCCTAAAACATGATTCGCCTCAAACGTCTTTACGCTCACGAATTCAAACAACTTCGTCAAGTTGAAATTCATTTTCCCGACGCGGGACGCATCCTCGTACAAGGCAAAAACGAAGCGGGCAAATCCACGCTATTTGAAGCCGTCTTTTTCGCATTGTTCGGGCAGGCGTTGATCACCGAAAGCGGCGCACGCAGTCTCGACGACCTCATCGGTTACGATCAAGAAAAAGCGCTCGTCGAACTTGATTTGCAAGTCCGCGACCGCGTGTTCAAAATTACGCGCACGCTGATCCGCGATAAATCCAACAAGTGGGAATTGGAAATCACGCGCCCCGATGGTACGGTCGAAGCGGTGCGCGCCAACAAAGCGGTGAATGATCGCCTCGTCAGCGAATTGGGTTTCGATGCAGAGGCGCTGCTCAACACGTGTTTCGTCGAACAAAAAAAATTGGAAAAGCTCGAAGGGATGACCAAGGCGAAACGCGAAGAATCGCTCTCGAAAATCTTGAACCTCGAACGCTTGCTCGAAATGGAAGACAAGTTGAAATTGCGCGGCGAAGATGAAAAATTAGTGACGCGCCTCACCCACCGCGTCGAACTCGCGCGGGCGCAAGCAGAACTCCCCGGCGTTGCCGACGAATGTGAACGCGCCGAAGCGCAATTAAAACTGCTCGACCTGCGCGCGAATGTTGATCTCGCCATCTCGGAAATGAACGCCCGCACGACACTCGATGCGGAGCTGCAAGAGCTCGCACAACAACGCGCTAACTTGCAAGCCAATGTCACGCGGGTGGATGCGTTGGATCGCGCGCGCCAGTTGATGGCGGCAACGCTGATTCGCTATGACGCGCTGGCGCAAGACCGCGAACAGCTGGCGGCGTTACAAACAGAACGCGACGCCATTCAGCACGCGGTGGACGAACAGCTGCCCGCGCTCGAAACGCGTCAGCGTGAAATCAAACGCTTGGGATTCCAAGCCGCGCGCCTTACGCGCGTCGAAGCCGCGCGCGGGAATGCCACGCTGGAATTGCAGCGCGCGCAAAATCTCCAACAAGAGCTCGAAGGACATTTAGAACGCGGCAAGACGCTCAATGAAACGATTGAGCAGCATCAGGCACGTCTCGCCGCGCTCGATGAAAAATTGAACGCGTACGATGTTGGCGACGCGCTCGGCGACTGGGCAAACGCAGTGCAAGAAATCACTGCACAGCAGGGAGACGCGAGCGCGCTCGATGTGAAACGCCGCGAACGCGACGCTCTCAATCAACAACAGCGGCGGTATCTCATTTATCTCGGCGGCGTGGCAATTGGCATTGGTGTCCTCAGCGCGCTGTTTCTGCCCGCGCTCGTTCTTTCCTCCAACAATTTGGCGCTCGGCGTCATCGTCGCGCTCGTTCTCGCGGCATTGGCAACGCTCGCGGTCATTCTGCTCGCCGGTCGCCTGATCAACACAAATCGTCAAACCGCGCGCGTGATCGAAGATTTGGGCAAACTCGAAGGCGAAAATAACGCGCGGCGCACCCTCGTGACCACCGCGCAGGGACGCGTCGACGCGGCGGCGGCAAAACTGAACGCGCTGGCTGTGCCCATCCCCGCGTCGGTCAGCGCGGCGCAAGCGCGACGCATCGAACTCGCGGCAACGCTTGAAAATAAAACGCGCGCGGAACTATCCGCCGAACGCGACGAGACGCGCGAAAAATTGAATTACGCGCGCGCGCAGCGCGATGAAGTGGTCAAGCGCATCAATGAATTGTCACCCGCCAACGATGGCGCAGGCATTCCAGAGCTCGAATGCACGCGCGACAAAGCGGAACGCATTTTGACTCAATGGCGCCCGCGCTTGGCGCGCCGCGCGGCGCAGTACGACTTGCCTCCGGAGACCGAAGCTCTGCGCGACGCATACCGCGCCACGCAGGGTGACATCAAGGCGCTGCAACAGCGCATAGACCAAGCCGAGAAAATTTCAAATGACGCCGTACGCGTCGAACAACGCATTGCAAAAACGGGCAGCGAAGTTCAAGACGAGTACGCGCGCGTTGCCGCGTTATTGAACGGCAGCGCGCCAACGTGGTCACCCACTTTGGAGCGAGTGGTTCTGGTGGGGCTGGAAACACAGCTGTTGCACGCGTTTCACGATGCAGGCGGCGAGGAGGTACGCGCCAATATGGCTCAGGTGGAGCAACAGTTTGGCGGTTTGGAGCGCGAAGCTGGGATTCGTACACAAAATGCGCGTCACGCCATAGACGCCGCGCGCAGCATCGAACGCGAATTGGGCATTGAGGATGGCTTGTCGGAGCAGCCCGCGCCGGAAGAGTTGCAAGATTTAGCCGAACGTTTCGCGCAGACGAATTTGGAAGAGCGTCCGATCCTCGACACGCGCGTGAAACGTTTGCACCAGCGCGTGGGCGAATTGCGCGGCACACAGGAACGCTTTGAACGCGAGCTCGGTCTCACCGGCGAAACAGTGGATGTGGAAGCGGCGCAGAGTGAATTGCAGGCGGAACAACGCGCCCAGTCTCAGCGCAAGTACGGCGCGGAGATTGTCGCCCGCGCGCGACGTCGCATCGTCCAAAAAATTCTGCCCGCGACGATGGAATATATGCGCCGCATTTTGCCGCAGCTCACGCGGGACCGCTACCACGATGCGGAACTCGATCCGGAAAGTTACAAAATCAAAGTGTGGGATGAACGCGCGGGACAAAGTGGCGCGTGGAAAGAAAAAAATATTTTCAGCGGCGGCACCAAAGATCAATTTTCGCTGGCGCTGCGTCTCGCGTTTGCCCTCGCAACGCTGCCGCAAGAACGCGGCACTTCGCCGGGCTTTATTTTTCTCGACGAGCCACTCGGTTCTTTTGACGACGAACGCGCCAACGCGTTACTCTACTTGCTCACCGAAGGCGAAATCGGACGCGCGTTCGATCAGATTTTTCTCATCAGTCATGTGTCAGTCCAAGAAAACAAATTCACGCATCGCATACGTTTGGAGAATGGCACGGTCGTCAGTCAGACGTAGGAGGCATTGATGCGGAATCTATTCTTTTTTCTCGCGGCAGCGGCGATTGGCTGCCTGCTTGTAACTGCATGCGCAGCACCTTCCACTAACGCACCGCCGATTTCGCCGTCAACTGAACTTGCCCAACCACGTCTCCAATTCATCGCGTTTTACTCGCCGCTCTGAAGCACCTGCCGCGAGGTCATGCCCATCGTGTATGGGCTCGAGCAAGAGTACAAAGGACGCGTTCGTTTTGTGCGCGCCAACATTCACAACCAAGCTACATTTGCGCTGCAAGAAAAATTGGGCTTTACGGCAACACCGGAATTTTTCCTCTTGGATGAGCAGGGAAACATTTTAGAACATTGGGACGACGATGCCGCTGTGGCGCGTCTCAAGCCCATTTTCGATGAGCATCTAAAAAATACGAACGCCCCATGAGCGAACTGACTTCCACACCATTACCGAAAGAATTTGTTATTACCGACGCGGACAATTGGCAGCCGCGTTTTTTTTCGATTTGGGTCGGGCAAGCATTTTCACTTTTTGGCAGCGCGCTGACACAATTTGTTTTGCTGTGGTGGATCACCGATACCACCGGCTCGGCAACCGCCCTCGCGACCGCAGGCATCGCCGCGCTTTTGCCCCAAGCCCTGCTCGGTCCTCTCGGCGGCACGTTCGCCGACCGTTGGAGTCGGCGCGTGATCATGATCGCGGCGGATTCGATCACCGCGTTTTGCATGCTCATTCTCATCGGCTTGTTCGCGACAAACAGCGTGCAATTGTGGCAGGTCTATCTGTTGATGTTTATTCGTTCGAGCATGCAGGCATTTCAACAACCTGCCGCAACCGCAAGCACCGCGATGCTGGTGCCGGAATATTGGATTCCGCGCGTCGCGGGTTGGAATCAAACTGTGTTTGGTTTGATAACCATTGCCAGCGCCCCTTTCGGCGCGTTGGCGCTCGCCTTTTTGCCGCTGCAAGGCGCGCTTTTGATTGATGTCATCACCGCATTGCTTGGCATTGTGCCGCTCTTTATTTTCAAAATTCCGCAGATTCGCGCGTCGTCCGCGCCCATCTCTGATGTGTGGTCCGAACTCAAAGCGGGCGTGAACTATGTCGTCGGCAATCGCAGTCTGCTCGTTTTTTACGCTGTGATGGGATTGGTCGTTTTGACAATCATGCCCACCTTTACGCTCACGCCGTTGTTGGTGAAAGAATGGTTCGGTGGAGGCGTATCCCAAGTTGCGTTGATGGAAGGATTGTCGGGCATCGGCATCATCATCGGCGGCGTTTTGATTAGCATTTGGACGGGGTTCAATCGTCGCGTCGTGACGGTAATGGTATTTTTTGGACTTTCCTGTTTCGCCGTTGCCTTGACCGCGCTGACGCCAAGCAGCATGATTTTGCTCGCCACGTTTTGGTGGTTTGTCAGCGGGCTCACCTTTTCAATGGGGAATGCGCCCTTCACAGCGGTTCTGCAAATCATTGTCCCAAATCAAATGCAAGGGCGCGTGCTGGCGCTGCTCAATACAGTCGTCGGGCTGGCTGGACCGATTGGTTTGTTATTGGCTGGACCGTTAGGGGAAGCGATTGGCGTGCGCGGTGTTTTTATCGTTGGCGGAATCCTTTCGACAATCGTCTGCTTTGCGGCGCTGCTCTCGCCTGCACTGCTGCGGCTCGAAGAAACAAGCGCCGCCGCGTAAGCATCATTTTTTCCGCATGCCCAATTCGCAGACTTGTGTTTGCGTTGCCGCGATTTTTTAACCGCTTGCCAAATTGTGGCACTGCTCGTTCTCGCCTATAATCCATCTACTTTTGCAAGCGCGCCCGTTTCATCACGCAATTTTTCCCAATGCACGTTCCCTATTTTTCGTTTCGCTATCCCCTCTCCCTCATTCTGCTTTCGTGCGGCATTCTCATTGTTCTCTTTGGATGCAGTTCCGCCGCGCCCACCGCCGCGCCGTCTGAAACGCCATCGTCCGCCGCATCAGCAGAGACAAATACGTTGACGCTTTGGCATACGTTCGACGAGACACATCAAAAGGCGCTGGAGCAATTGGCAGACGAGTTTCACAAGACGTATCCCGATCTCACGATCAATCCCGTCTATGTCGGTGGACATGATGATCTCTCCAAGCAAATGACCGCCGCCATTGCCTTGGGTACGCCACCCGACCTCGTGTTGGCAGACCGCCGCCAAATTGCCGAATTCGCGGCGCAAGGCGGATTGCGCGCGCTCGAACCATTTTTGGGCGATGCAGAGCTCGGGCTCTCGAAACAAGACCGCGACGATTTTTGGCAGGGCGCGTTAGCTTTGGGAACCTACCCGACGCTCGGCAATCGCACCTACGGCTTTCCGTTCGACCAAGAGCCGCTCGTCTTGTTTTACAACGCGGATTTACTGAAATCGGTTAATGTGAATGGCGCGCCGCGCACATGGGAACAATTTGGACAAGATGCGACAGCGGCGACAAAGGAGCAAACGTACGGCTGGGCGATGCGCGCCGATGCGGCAACTCTGGAAGGAATGTTGGCGAGTCGCGGCAGCGCCTTGTTGACGGATGCCGAAACGCGCGCGTTGTTGAACGAACGCGCGGGACTCGCCTCGATGAAACTCGTCGCCGATTTGACCGAAGCTCAAGCTGCCAAACTTGCATCGAGCGATGACAAGGCACGTAACGAATTCGGCGCGGGCAAAGCGGCATATTATATCGGTTGGCTTTCCGAGGCGGACGCGCTCGAGAATGCGCAAAAAGCCGCCAAGCAAAAATTTCAAATCCGAGTCGCGCCGTTGCCGCAGCTCGATCCCGAAACGCCATGGCTGCTGACGCGCGGCGACCTGTTCGGCATCACCAAAGTTTCGAATGAACGGGCGCGCAACGCGTGGTTTTTCATTCGCTGGATCACTTCGCCCACGCAAAGCGCGCGGTGGGTTCGCGCGACGGATGCCCTGCCCTTGCGCGCTTCGACATTGACCTACCTTTCGCCCTCGACACAGACGAACGCGCGTTATCGCCAAATTCTCAACGCGTTGGATAATGTCGCACCGCGTTTTGCGCCGCAGCCCGCGCATCCGTACATGGATACCGTTGAACGGACCGTGGGCGATGCGTGGCTGCAAGTGACCGAACCCAAACCCGATGTGCGCGCGATCCTCGACGCGATCGCAGCGCGCATCAATCAAATTCTCGCTATTCAACCGTGACCGCGTCTTTGCTGCAGCACACTCCCAAAACACGTCAGGGCGAAATCGCGCTGCGCGCCGCGTTGACGGCGGGGCGCGTATTGCAAAAAAAGTTTTACGGAGCGCGCGAAATTCAATCGAAAGGATTCCGCGATATTGTCACCGACGCGGATTTTGCCGCAGACCGCGCGGCGCGCGCTATTTTGCAGCGCGCGTTTCCACACTATGCAATTCTTTCCGAAGAAGACAAGACCTCGCCGCCGCGCGCCGAATATGTGTGGATGATTGACCCACTCGACGGCACAACCAATTACTCGCGACAAATTCCAATCTTTTCCATCTCGATCGCGCTGACGCGGCGCGGGCAGCCAATTGTCGGCGTGGTGTACGATCCACTCCGCCGCGAATGTTTTTTCGCCGAACGCGGGCACGGCGCGTATTTGAACGGAACGCGCATCCGCGCCAGTAACGTCGCAGACATGGACCGCGCGGTAGTTGGATTCGAACTCGCGCGTTTGCCGAAACTGCGCGCGCGTGGTCTTGAAATGTTCACACACCTCGCAATGCAGAGTGTCACAGCGCGCATCGGCGGCAGCGCCGCGCTTTCATTGTGTTATGTCGGCGCGGGACGCTTGGATACGTATTTGCAGCTGACGCTTTCACCTTGGGATGTCGCCGCCGGCATTTTGATTGCGCGTGAAGGCGGCGCACGCGTTACCCATCTCGATGGCAAACCTGCTACGTTGAACGGCGGCGCGTATCTCGCGGGCGCGCCAAAAATCTTTCCTGAATTTCTGAAACAGGTCAAATCGTTTCAGGTCAATGTTGAAGGTTAAACGTTCTGGTGTGCTTTAACGTTTGATCCTTTATCCAAAATTGTTGTGACTCGCACCGAATCGCGTTTTTTGCAGCGTTTGATCATCTTTCTAATCATCGCGGCGCTTTGTCCGCTTTGCGCCTTTGCGTATCGCATTGCGTTGACGGTCGCGCCTGAATCCGTACCCGGACCGGCGCCAATCTTTACACTCGTTCCCGCCGCGGGCGATCTGGGACTCGCAACGCCCGCGCCGACATCCGTCGTCGTCGTTGTGCCGAACGGCTGGAGCGAATATGCGATGCCCGAAAATGGCTTTGCGCTTTCCGTGCCAACGACGTGGCAGCGATTGCCTGTGAAACAACAAGAGCTCGATGCTGCGCTGCAAACAATCCGACAATCGAATCCCGAATTGGCGCAGCAACTCGGCGATAACGCTCAAAATTTGATGGCAAACGGCGTAAAATTTTGGGCATTCGATCTCAATCCCGAATCACCGGCATCGGGTTTTACAACGAATGTGACCGTCACGCGGCAATCTTTGCCCAACGCAGTTTCGTTCGACACCTTTGTCGCAATCAATCTAAATCAGCTCAATGCGCTTTCGACGCGCAACAGCAATATCGTCAACGAGCGCGTCATGTTGGCGGGGAAACCTGCTGAACGCGTGAGCTATCTGCTCGCGTTGAATGCGGAAGAGGGCGCGCCCATCACTGCCGCGATCACGCAATATCTTGTACTGAACGGACGCAACGCGTTCGTGATCACTTTTGCCACGCGCTCTGATTTGAGTGACATATATCGCGCGATTTTTGAACAGAGCGCGGCAAGTTTGAGATTTATTGGACAATGAAACACGACGGCAGGCAGCGGACGGCGGACAATCTCGCTCTTTGGTCCTCTGTCGTCCGCCATCCGTCGTCCACCGTGCTTTATGAGCAAAGTTATCTCCATGCACGACGCCATTCGCGATCTAGTACACGACGGCGACACGATTGCAATTGAAGGTTTCACGCACCTCATCTGCTTCGCCGCCGCGCACGAAATCATTCGCCAGCGCAAAAACGATTTAACGCTGTGCCGCCTCACGCCCGACATTATTTATGATCAAATGATCGCGGCGGGAGTGTGCAAAAAGTTGGTGTTTAGCTATGCGGGGAATCCGGGTGTGGGCAGTTTACAAGCGTTCCGCCGCGCTGTGGAAAAAAATGAACCCCGCGCGCTTGAACTCGAAGAGTATTCGCATTTTGGAATGGTTGCGCGTTACCTCGCGGGCGCGGCGCGCTTGCCCTTTTATCCGCTGCACAGTTATACCGGCAGCGATTTGCCGAAAGCGAATCCGCAGATACGCGAAATCGGGTCGCCGTACGCTGATGAAAAAATTTATGTCGTGCCGCCATTGAATCCCGATGTCGCCATCTTGCACGCACAGCGCGCGGACGAAAACGGCAACGCGCAAATTTGGGGCTTGACCGGTGTGCAAAAAGAAGCGGCGTTCGCGTCGGAACGCGTGATCGTCGTCGTCGAAGAATTGGTGGACGAACGCGTGATTCGCGCCGATCCAAATCGAACGATCATCCCGGGGTTGATTGTTAATGCAGTAGTGGTCGAGCCGTACGGCGCGCATCCGAGTTACGTGCAAGGCATGTACGATCGCGATAATGCCTTTTACGTGGAATGGGACACGATCTCGCGCGAAGCGTCAACGCTGAACGCGTGGCTCGACGAATGGGTGCATGGTTTGAGCGGACGCGCCGACTATGTTGAAAAAATGCGCGCGCGTTTTGAGAGTTTGCATCCGGGAAACGCGTTTGCCGAGCCGATAAACTATGGGGAATACAAGTGAACGCACAATGCCGAATGCGCAATGCTCAAGTCTTGCGCTCGGCTGCGCATTCTGCATTTTACATTGATTCTTTATGAATTATTCTCAAAACGAACTCATGATTGCCGCCGCCGCGCGCGAGTTGCAAGGGGCGCGCGTGGCGTTTGTCGGTGTAGGACTGCCGAACATTGTTTGCAATCTCGCGCAGAGATCACATTCACCGAATTTGGAATTGGTGTACGAAGCGGGCGTCTTTGGCGCGCATCCCGCGCGTCTGCCGCTTTCGATTGGCGACCCGACGATTGTGACAGGCGCAGTGGGCGCGATGGGCATGTCCGATTTGTTTCAGTTTTATTTACAGCGCGGTCTGATTGATGTGGGCTTTCTCGGCGCGGCGCAGATTGACCAGTACGGCAACATCAATACGACGGTGATTGGCGATTACAAAAAACCCAAAGTGCGCTTGCCCGGTTCCGGCGGCGCGGCAGAGATCGCGGTGTTGTGCGAAAAAATTTTGGTAATCACGCGTTTGAACAAACGCGCCTTTGTGCCGCGCGTGGATTTCATCACTTCGCCCGGTCATTTGGGGGGCGGCGACGCGCGGAAAAAATTGAACGTGCGCGGGCGCGGACCTGAAGCCGTCATCACTGATTTGTGTATTTTACGGTTCGCGGAAGATACGCGCGAAATGATGGTCACCAGTTTGCATCCGAACGTGACGCGCGAAAAAGTACAGGAAAATATCGGCTGGCAGGTGCGCTTTGCAGAAAATGTGGAGACGACAGAAGCGCCGAGTGAACAAGAATTACAATTGATTCGAGACGAGTTGGACCCAAAGGGATTGTATTCGCGATAAATCAAAAAGATGCTCAAGAAACCCGCGCTTGCCGATGATGTCCTCATTGCGACTTTGGAAGGAGAGTTTTGTCTTGTGCCACACCGACCTGCACGCGGGAAATTTACTGCTTACGGAGAGCGGAGAGCCAAATCTTTTTTACGAACCGGAATTCTTGTCGGATTATTATTCAGCGTCCTTGCCGGTTTTGTGTATTTGCAAATTCTGGGCGCGCCAAGTTCACAATTTTACATTTTTGCTGCATTGGCTTTTTTTGTTGGACCTATGATCGCAGGCATCGTTGATGCGCTGCGCAGCCCACCACACCAAGTTGGAATTTTTCTAATGTCGAGCGGGATAACTTTTCTTTGTGTATTCATTCTATTTATCCTCACCTATGCCGTTTTAATTCGATTCTTTACCACCACGGTTGCGCTCCCTGCCTATTGTGACGGAACTTATGCCCAAAGCAACATCCCGCCCAAGCTTGAGTATCCTCTCTCCAACAACGAAAAAGGTATTCTCATTAACGCGGATGAACGTGTAGCCGTCGCGGCGAAAATTGATTATGACCAAGCCGACCACGCGATTACGCTATTCATTATCAACAAAGCAACGGGAGAAATGCTCGCCGATTTTTACATTCCTCAAGATAACATCGCCGTCGCGATGGATAGCAGCACAGTTTATCCTATCTCCGATGGGTTAGGACTCCTTGTGGACAAATTCACCGGAGAACGTGAAGACACTTTTCTGACAATGGATGCCTACGGAAGAAATGACCTCGACTACTTTGAGACTTCGGGAATCATTTCGAGTTGGCATCGAAATGGTTCGGTGAAATCTTTGCCTCATTTATCCTTCAATGGAATCGTGCGTGGATGCTACATCTCGGCGGATACGCATGCCGTAATCAAACTCTAGAAATCGCTCCGCCTCTTTGCTCACTTCTTCCGCGTGATATAATCGCCTCAACTGCGTTAATAATGATGAGGCGATTATGCTTTTTACACGTCAACAACTCGAAGAAAAAGAATTTCAAACACTCGCGCCCTACGGGATGAAAAGCCGCGAGACGCGCGGGCGCATCTATCCCGACCCCGAACACGAATATCGCACCGCGTTTCAACGCGACCGCGATAGAATTTTACACACTACCGCGTTTCGACGGCTCGAATTCAAAACACAAGTCTTTGTCATCACCGAAGGCGATTACTATCGCACGCGTTTGACGCACACGGTCGAAGTCGCGCAGATCGGACGCACGTTGGCGCGCACGCTCGGCGCGAATGAAGATTTAACCGAAGCAATTTGTTTGGTGCATGACATCGGGCACACGCCGTTTGGACACGCGGGCGAATACACCATGCGCCGCTTGATGGCGGATTATGGCGGATTCAATCATCAGCAGCAAGGGCTGCGCGTGGTGGACGAATTGGAAGAACGCTTTCCCGAACATCGCGGCTTGAATCTCACGTACGAAGTGCGCGAAGGCATTGCGAAACATGAAACCGCGTACGACGAAATTGGATTTGGCGATTTTGATTTCAACGAAATGCCAACGCTGGAATCGCAACTTGCGAGCGCGGCGGATGAAATCGCATACAACACTGCCGATTTGGATGACGGCTTGCGCGCGGGTCTGCTCGATCCGTACGAATTGAACGAACTGGAATTTTGGCGGGAATGGGTAACGTTGGAAATCATCAACGTTGAGCGTTTCAATGACATGGTGCGTCACAAATTTATTCGTTGGCTGGTGAATGAATTTGTCACCGATTTTGTGAATCACACCAATGCGCGTCTTGTGGAAAACAAGATTCAGTCGGTGCAAGATGTCCGCGCGTTCGGCGCGCCGCTCGCAGGATTTTCCGAACCATTTTCTGCGCGCATCAAGCCGCTGCAAGAATTTTTGTTTACGCGTTTTTATCGGCAATATCGGGTAATGCGCATGGCGAGCAAAGCGGAACAGGTGATCGAAAAATTATTCAAGGCGTATCTGGCAGAGCCGCAGCTATTGCCCCCCAAAACGCAGGCGCGTCTCGCGCAAGAGATTCCCGAACGCGTCGTTTGCGATTACATCGCGGGGATGACCGACCGCTACGCGTTGGATGAATATGCCAAACTTTTTGATCCAAGGACGCGCGTCTAAAAAGAAACGAGCCGCATTTCGCGGCTCGCTTTTTTTTATCACGATTTTTGGCTCGGTACCATCTCCACAATCAGTTTTTGAAAATGGCTGTTGGGCGGCAAGCCCGGTGTACTCGCATAGACGAGATCAACGATTTCCGCGTCCACCGCCAGAGTGGCCGTTTCCAATTTGATATGCTTGCCTTTTTCCGCAAGCACGAGTTCGCCTTTGGTTGCAAGACGCTGACGCGTAGCTTGATCGTTGAATGCCGCCTCACTCATCAAGATTTGCGTGACAGTGCGCACATCGGTCTTGTCAAAGAGCCACACATCGAACGCCGTCACTTTGTCGGGCTTGCCTTCACCGATCGTTTCGGAACTGCCCATCCCCGTTTCGCCGAGAAACTCGCCTCTTGATGTTTCGAGCGTAAAAGAGGTATCGTAATTGTCCTCACCAAATTTGTACGTCGCCGCAAAGGTGCCGAGCGATTTTGTGAGCGGCGTTGCCACACGCGCAGTTGTCGCGGCGGTTGCCGCGACGGCAGGCGCGCTTGGCGATTGGTCTGCCAAACCCGCGCTCGCCGCGTCTTGCGTCGTCGCTGTGTCCGTGCGCGCGGTTGTCGCAGCAGTTGTTGCCGCAGGTTTCGCGGCGGTTGGCGATTTGTTTGCGCGCATCCGCGTATACAGAAAGAGACCGAGCGCGACGAGGAGGATGAGCCCTGCGAGCAGCAAGAGCAACATGCCGAGATTGTCAAAGATTCCGCCCCCCGATGGTTTGACAGGCGTTGGTGTTACCTGTGGTGTTCCCGTGGAGGAAAGATTCACCCCCAGCGCTTGCGCGAACGAGGCAATCCGCGCCGCGCCTTCGGAATCGCCGTTGGTATTTCGCTTTGTAAATTCGGCTTTGAGACTTTGTGAAATTTCTTCCGGTGTCATGCCGCGCAATCGTTCGCGCGCCAAGTCCAGATTTTGATCAGCCGCGTAGGCATCCGCAACGGTGACAATGTACATTTCCTTTGCGGCGGGGTTCAGATCGTACAATTCAGCGTTGGTGTATTGGACAGGGAAGAGGACCCAGCCCAGCAGCCACCAACCGATGAGCAAGCCAATGACAAAAGCGCCAATGCCAATGACGAGCGGATTGGAAAGCAAACGGGAGTTATTGTTCATTGCGCCTCCGAAAGGGCGTCGGAATCAGAATTTGACGCACGCCGATACGGGCTCTATCGGGTGGGAAACCGAACTGTAAGCGAGCCGCGCATCCGATACGCCATTTGCTCAAGTTCTGCTTGAGCGCTGACAATGAACCGGCGGAGAATGCTGTATCAACCAAAAATGTTGATGGGGCGATTCTAACACAAGACGCGCGGGAATTCAAACGAAATCAAACTGGAACGATAGGTTCTTTGGTGGATTGCGTAAGCACCTCTACACCGTCGGAGCGAAAGACGACCAAGTCCTCGATGCGTACTCCTCCCCAATCGGGAATATAAATTCCCGGTTCGACGGTGAGAATCATATTTGGCTCAATTTTTTCTTTGCGGGAAGTTCTGCCCGCGCTCGGAAATTCATGAACGACGCGTCCGACGCCGTGTCCCAAGCTGTGTCCAAATTCTTTTTCATAGCCCGCTTTGTCAATGATTCGACGCGCGATGCGGTCCACCTGTTTGCCGTTCATGCCAACGCGCGCTTTTTTCTCCACCGCCAACTGCGCCTTTAGCACAATTCCATAGATTTCCTTGAATTTTTCCGTCGCATGACCGAGCGTAATCGTGCGCGTCATGTCCGAATTGTAACCGTCCATCTGTGCGCCAATGTCAATGGTAATAGGTTCGCCAACTTGGAACTCGCGCGCTGTGGGTTCCGCGTGCGGCAGCGCCGCATTCGGCCCGCTCGCAACAATCGGATCAAATGCCATGCGCTCCGCGCCATGTTCGCGCATGTACGCTTCGATGAGCCACGCCGCGTGCTTTTCGGTCATACCAACGCGGATATTATTTAGCAAATGTGAAAACGTGTCGTCAGTTAATTTCACGGCGCGGCGAATTTTTTCAAT
This sequence comes from Chloroflexota bacterium, assembly GCA_004295045.1. Lineage (GTDB taxonomy): Bacteria > Chloroflexota > Anaerolineae > UBA4142 > SHND01 > SHND01. The sequence continues at coordinate 30,484 of SHND01000024.1, forward strand.
TTCCGCATCATCTTTAACCGCGCGCAGTCGCTTGATCATGTCAGTGGTCGGTTTCAATTTCGCGCCCACCTGCCGCAGCGCTTTTTGCCAATCTTTGGCGCGCGCGACCGTGACATGCTGCGCCTCAAAACCGATTGCGCGCAAATCATTTTCTTTGGCAAACTCTGCGATCGCTTGCGGCAATTCGAACGAGCCGCGCACAGTCTTGACCAATCGCAATGTGGGCGCCTGTTGTTCCGCCACCGTCCAATAACGAAAATCGGTGACGACGCGCGCATCGTTTAGGGAAATCAACAAGACGGAATCAAAATCGGCGTGTCCGCTAAAATCGGCAAGGTAACGTTGATCGGCATTGTGTGAAACAATCATGCCGTCAATTCCCAACTCGGTGAATTTGGCGCGTAAATTTTCAATACGTGAATTCATCAAATTTTCTCCATGATTGATTTTTTGCGACTCGGTGCTTGCATCAGGCGTTGCGAAATGCGAATGATGAATGATGAATTACGAATTTTGAACTTCATTCTTCGCGTTCGCTGCGCGCGTGTAATCACCATTCACGCATCGTATCACATTTTTCGTTCCCTGCACGAGCAAGCCGCCGCAATTTGGACATGGCTCGTTGATCGGTTTATCCCACGACGCAAAATCACAATCGGGATAACGCGCGCAGCCATAAAAGACGCGACCTTTTTTTGATTTCTTTTCGCGCAGTTCGCCCGTTTTGCATTTGGGACATTGCACGCCGGTCGTGATTTTTTTCATCCCTTTGCATGCGGGAAAACGCGAACACGAGAGAAATTTTCCGTACTTGCCTTTTTTGATCACCATCGGCGCACCGCACAAATCGCACATCACATCGGTCTTTTCATCTGCAACGATGGTGATGGGCATTTCTTGCGCGGCGCGGTCGAGCGTTTCCTTGAATGGACCATAAAACTCGCGCATCAACGCGACCCAATTTGCTTTGCCCGCTTCCACCGCGTCCAGTTTTTCTTCCATCTGCGCGGTGAAACCCAAATCAACGATTTCTGCAAAGTGCGCAACGAGTAAATCATTCACCACAAAGCCAAGTTCCGTCGGTTTCAAGCGGCGTCCTTCGATTTGTTCAATGTAATCGCGTTCTTGGATATTCGCCATGATGGGCGCGTACGTCGAAGGTCTGCCGATGCCGTGCTGCTCTAACGCTTTGATTAACGTCGCTTCGGTGTAACGCGGCGGCGGTTCAGTGAAATGTTGTTCGGGATAAATGCCGAGCAAATCGAGCGGCTCGTTTTTTTCCAGCGGCGGCAAACGTTTGTCCGCATCATTCTCTTCATCTTCATCGCCAACGTTCCTGCCGTACACCGCGAGATAGCCCGCGAATTTTAGAATGGAACCGTTCGCGCGAAACAAAAAATCGGGTGATTGGGTGATTGGGTGATTTGCTTCGTTCGCCTCAATATCCACCGCCGTCGTATCAAATATCGCGCTCGCCATTTGCGATGCGACAAAGCGTTTCCAAATCAAATCGTACAAACGGAATTGGTCATTGTCGAGATATTGGCGAATTGCGTTCGGCTCGCGAAACGTTTTCGTCGGACGAATCGCCTCGTGCGCCTCTTGCGCGCCCGCCACTTTTTTGGAATAGACGCGTCGTTTTGGCGGCAGATATTTTTCGCCAAACTTTTGTTCAATGTACTCGAGCGCCTCTTTTTGCGCCGCTTCGGCAACGTTGGTCGAATCGGTGCGCATGTACGTAATCAAACCAACTGCGGCTTCCTCGCCCACATCAATGCCTTCATACAATTCTTGCGCCACTTTCATCGTGCGTTTCGGATTGAAACCCAAGCGCCGCGACGCATCTTGCTGCAGCGACGAAGTGATGTATGGCGCGTACGGATTGCGCGTCACATCTTTGCGCCGCACATCCAACACACGATAATCGCATTTTTCCAAAACCTCTTTGAGTTTCAACGCCTCTTCGCCCGAATGACACTCAAAATCCTTGTCGCCGATTTTGACGAGACGCGCGCGAAATATGTCGGGGGTCGGGGATTGGGGAATAGGGATTGGCTTACCGTCCGCTGTCCCCTGACTCCCATCCCCCTTCTTTTTCAATTCCGCCTCAATGCTCCAATATTCCACCGCGACAAAATTTTGAATCTCGCGTTCGCGTTCGACGACGAGCCGCACAGCGACCGACTGCACGCGCCCCGCGCTCAACGTCCACTTTTTCATTTTCTTTGCGAGCAAGGGGCTGATGGTGTAACCGACGATGCGGTCGAGAACGCGGCGCGCTTGCTGCGCATCCACGCGTCCCATGTCAATCTCGCGCGGATGAGAGAACGCGCTCTGAATTGCATCTCGCGTTATTTCATGAAACTCGACGCGATGAACGGGCTTGTTCGCGATTTGATTTTTCAACACGGACGCGAGATGCCACGAAATCGCTTCGCCTTCACGGTCGGGGTCGGTGGCGAGATAAATTTCGCGCGCTCCTTGCGCGTACTCGCGCAGTTCATTCACCACGTCGCGTTTTTTCGCAGTGATTTCATATTTCGGTTTGAAATCGTGTTCAATGTCCACGCCCAAATCCTTGCGCGGCAAATCGCGAATGTGTCCGACGGATGCGCGCACGCGATAATTGCGTCCGAGAAATTTGGAAATCGTTTTGGCTTTGGCGGGTGATTCGACGATGACGAGAGCATTGAGGGATGAGGGATGAGGACTGAGGGATGAATCGGATATATCATCAAATTCAATCTCATCTTCTTTAGCGCGTGCTTTGCGCGAACGCGTGACGCGTTTTGGCGGAGCAGATTTTTTCGCGCGCGGCTTGGCAATTTCCTCTTTTTCGCGCGTGATGTTTTTTTCGGCACGAGCTTTAGCAAGCGGCAGCGCGGGTTGAGGCGAATCGCCATCCGCCATCGGCAATCTGCTATCCGCCGTCTGTCGTCTGTCGTCTGTCGTCCGTCGTTCGTCGTTCGTCGTCTCCCCCACCCGCATCAACACGCTGCCGCACACCGCGCAAGTTCCGCGCGTCAGCGGTTTCCCGTTTGCCGCTTTCACCACTTGAGCGTTCGAAATCTCGCGCGAAATTTTGCATTTGGGACAGTGTGCTTGCATAGGGAAATTGTATCACAAATTAGAACAATTGTGCGAGTGATTTTGAGTATAATGAATTGAATTTTCTTGCTCAGAAAGGAGAGACCGATGGAAGATGTTGCAGCTGCACTCAAGGATCTAAATTCAGATAGCGCCAAAACGCGCGAACGCGTTATTAAAAATCTTACGCCCGCGCTTTTGCAAGATGCGCAGGTGATTGAGGCACTCCAAAAAATTGTCAGCACCGATCCAGTAGAATACGTGCGTGAAGCTGCGCGCGTCCAATTGGTGGCAATAGGACAAACGCCACGCGAAAGCGTAGCTCCGATTCAAATGAAACAGGAAGGTGCCGGGAAACCCGCGATTTTTGCGGTCGGTCTGGTTGGCGCCGTCATAGCCATCTGCGTCTGTGTCCCAATTTTTGTCATCACGATTCTGGCGATGACCGGTCCACAAATCGGAAACATTTTTTCGCGCATCACAAACGGATTGGCGGCGCCTTAAAACCTATAGCCCATCCTGCACCCACGCCCACGCGTCCTTTGCATCGTTCGCGTCAAAGTATTGAATCTGCGCGCGCGTAAAGGGTTTGCAAATTTTCGCCATCCATTCCTGCCATTTCTTGTCGCCGATGAACGCGATGCGTTCCATTTTGTCGCCGAGTCGCGCGTCGAATTTAAAATCGTCCCAAAACGCGGGCGCGTCCCACCCTTGAAATTCGGTCATGTCAACGAGCAGATGTAATTTCCCTTTTTCCGTTGCCGCTTGAATCACCGGTACAAATTGTTTGTAATCCGCGTCGGTCAATTTTCCTGACAATTTCATTGCGACAAAATTTCCTTCATCGCGTAGAATTTCAACCATCTGTTTCCTCCTGAAATTTTCTGCGCATCGCGCGCGTGACTGCTTGGTACAAGACAAAGGCGAGTACAGCCATTCAAGCAGCACTCGCCTTTGCTTGTTACGGAGCGTTCGTTACTACAACGAATCTCAAAAATGCCGGAACACGTAGTTGGAATCCTGATTTCCACCTGATTTCACAACTGATTTTTCTTTGATTTCCATTTTGAGATTCGTTGTCCACTATCCTTTTGCATACGCGGTCGCATAGCCATAATTCTTTTCGATGGTGTCCCAATTCAGCACATTCCAAATCGCGTTGAGATAATCCGCGCGGCGATTTTGGTACTTTAAATAGTACGCGTGTTCCCAAACATCCACACCAAATACCGGTGTTTTGCCTTCCATAAATGGACTGTCTTGATTGGCGGTACTCATAATGGCGAGCTTGCCATCTTTTTCAATGACGAGCCACACCCAACCCGAACCAAAGCGCCCGGCGCCCGCCGCGTTGAATTTGGCTTTGAAATCATCAAAGCTGCCAAACGTGGACTTGATGGCATCTGCCAACGCGCCCTTGGGTGCGCCGCCGGCATTCGGTGCCAACGCCAACCAAAACGCGCTGTGATTCGCATGACCGCCGCCGTTGTTGCGCACAGCTGTGCGAATATCTTCCGGCACTTTATCGAGCTGTGCCACCATCGTCCAGGGGTCGCTGAACTCGAGCTCGGGATGCTTTTCGAGCGCGGCATTCAGATTGTTGACGTACGCCGCGTGATGCTTGTCGTGATGAATTTTCATCGTCTCGGCGTCAATATGCGGCTCGAGCGCATCATACGCATATGGCAGAGGTGGTAATTCGAACTTCATCGTTGATTCCTCCTTAGGCGTTGTCAAAATAAGTCTGTATAGTCACGACAGTTTCATTTTGATAACGCCAAAGATTCCTAAGCTTTCAAAAACTTTAGCAACAAAAATGTTGCAAAAGTATTATATCATCCTGATATGCGAGCGTCAATGTAATTTGAGGAATTTTTAACGCGCGCGCCTACCCCTCTTGACTTTCAGACAAGGCTGCGCGAAAGTTGCATTCGCCACGGCTGTCACATCTAACATGAATGGCGCGCCAAGAAAGGGGACGAAGCGATGATCCACTTTGTACTTCAAGTGTTGGTGAATGCGTTGGCGGTTGCGATCACGCTCGCTTTGCTTCCCGGCATTCATGTCTCCCCAGTAGGCGACGAACCAATCGCCGTCACTTATCTGTCCCTTGGCATTACACTCGGTTTTGCGTACGCCATCCTTCGTCCTCTCGCCATCCTTTTCACCGCTCGACTCGTCGTGTGGTCGTTGGGTTTGTTCCTCTTTGTAATCAATGCCTTTTTGTTTTGGCTCATGGGAGTGATTGCACCTGCCGCGGGCAGTTATGATTCTCCGGAATGGCTTTGGCTCATTCTTGGCAGCGTGACGACATTAACGCTCATCAACGTGGGCGAGGCGGTTCTCGCTATCAACAGCCCCATTTTTGAAGGCAATCTCCGCAGCAAGTGGTATTGGCGCTGGTTGAATCGTTTGCCTATAGGCAGACGAAATTGGATCATCGAGAATCTGCGCTTTTATTTTATCCTTCGGATTCTGGCGAGTTACAGCCAAGAGATTATGATTGGCTTTACTCCGCTCGCCCGCTTTCGTTTGTTCATGCAGCGCACCATTTATGGAATTCCTGATTTACCGGGCGAAAAATCCTTGCCCGCCAAAGTGCGTGTCTTGCTTCAGGACTTGGGACCCACCTTTGTAAAATTTGGTCAGGTGGTTTCAAGTCGCGCCGATGATCTTCCACCCGAATGGCGCACTGAACTCGCAAAATTGCAGAGCAATGTGCCGCCCTTTCCGTATGACGAAGCGCGGCGCATCATCATGCACGATTTGAAAAAACCGCCCGAAGAATTGTATGCCAGCATTGAGCAAAAACCATTCGCCGCCGCCTCGACCGCCCAAGTTCATCGCGCAACGCTTTTCGATGGAACGGTGGTTGTCGTCAAAGTACAGCGTCCGGACATTGATGTGACGATGAAGGGCGATCTAAATGTGATGCGCGATGTGGTGGACGTACTCCAAAAGCGACAAGAGAGCATTCGCGAACTCGACGTAAAAGGGATGCTGGACGAATTTGCCAATAATGTTTTGCTCGAACTGAACTATCTGAACGAAATGTACAACGCGCGCCAACTCGCGTACAATATGCGCGAATTTCAAGGCATCCACGTGCCTGCGGTCTATCCCGAATTGTGCTGCGCCCGCGTTCTAACGCAAGAATTTGTGAAAGGTGTCAAAATCACGGCAGTGGACAAGTTGGACGCGGCGGGTGTGGATCGCAAAGTCGTGGCGCGCGAATTTTTGCGCGCGATGCTCAAGCAAGTTTTGTTCGACGGGTTTTTTCATGCTGACCCGCATCCCGGCAACGTGCTCGTTGATCTCGAAACTTCCCAGGTCATTTTTCTCGACATGGGCTTGATGGGCAACATGACTCAAGACCAACGCTTGGCGTTGGCAGACATTATCTGGTCACTGCACGAACGCGATGGGCAAGGATTGGCAGAATCAGTTGTCACTTTGAGCACGCCGTACAAAGAGGTGAACCAACGCGCCTTTGAACAAGACATCGAACGTATGATGAAACGCTATCTCATGTTCGACGATGCGCAGATGAATCTTTCCGGTCCGATTGGTGATCTGACAGACGCGATGCAGCGCGCGGGTTTGCGGCTCGATCCCAGTCTCACGCTTGCCCTCAAAGCATTGTTCCAAGCGGAAGAAATTGTTTCCACACTTGACCCGCAGTTGCCATTGATCGTCGTCGCCTTTGAAGAGCTCAAGGCATTGTTCCGCGATCAGATCAATGCAACAAACGTAACACAAGCCGTGCGCACGCAAGCAACGCGCGCCGCAAAACAAATTGTGCGACGTCTGCCTTCGTTAGCGAGTGCGACAGGCAAGTGGTTGGAACAATACGAACGCGGCAGACTGGGCGTCTCTCTCGACATTAGCGATTTATCGCCCCAAATAGATCGCCTGGATCAAACCGTGACGCGCAACGTGACGCTGCTCGCCCTTTCGCTCTTGCTGGCGGGGTTGCTTGTCGGGTCTGCCATCGCCACCAATTTGCAGAGTGAATGGGGCGGCATCAAGTTATCGAATGTCGCGTTTTTCCTGTTTCTCGGCGGCGCGGTAATTGCCACCGTGTTTGGACTGCGAATCGTTTGGTCGGTGTGGAATTCGTGGTCAGCGCGGAAATGACAGAGGAGCATTGCGATGAGCATTTCATTTGGTGACCAAATCGAACTAAATCTGTTACTCGCGATATCTTTCATCATTGGGTTGGTGCTCTTACTTTTGGGGAGGCGCGTCTTTTGGGCGTTGGCTGCCGTAACATTGGCTGTCGTGGGCATCATCATCGCAACGTTTATCTTTGAACGCTCCGCTCTTCTGGTGACGGAGACTGCAAAAGGAGGTCTCTCCATCGATTTGACCGACGAGAGTTTGCCAATAATCCCTGCCGCGATCGCCGCGTTGGTGGGCGGCGTCATTGGAATTTTCCTCACGATTCGCTTTCCCAAAGTTGCGAGCGCGATTGTGGGCTTTCTCGGCGGCGTCTTTATTCTGTTCGTTATTTTCGAACTCTTTGCATTCGACATGCCCGAATGGGTGCGCCGTTCGCTCTTTATCATCTTTGGCGCCCTGGTCGCAATCATCGCACAGCGCCAGCCCGCCGAAACGATGATTATCCTTACGACAATAGTTGGCGCATCCATTCTGGTCCAAGTTTCACGCCTTGATGTGAATTCTCCGGTCAGCGCGTTCGCGTGGTTGATTCTCATGTTCGTTGGCATCATCTTTCAGATGAACACACTGCGCGTGCAGCAGCGCAAGGCAGCATCACGCCAACTTGTTCCCGCCGCGCCACTTCCACCAACTGCCACATAACACAAAACCACTGCGAATGATCGTGCGCGAATTTGCCAAAAAAAATCATCCGCGTATAATTTGCGTATTCAACCTCGCACGTTTTTTTTGAGAACAGTCGGCGTCCCCGACTGTTCTTTGTTGATGGAGAGAGCAAGTTAGTATGGCGACAGCAACCAAAAACGATTTTATCGTCGCAATCGCACAGATCTGCACCGAACGCGGTTTGTCCAAAGAGACCGTTTTACATGCGGTGGAACAAGCGCTCGTTTCGGCGTACAAACGCAATTACGGCGGCTCGGCAAATATTTCCGCGAAAATTGATCCGAACAGCGGCAAGGTGAAAATTTTCGCGCAAAAGACCGTCGTGGACAATGTTTTGGATCGGCGCGCAGAAATCACTTTGGAGGACGCGCGCGAAATTGATCCGATGGCGGATATTGGCAGTCAAGTCGCCATCGAGTCCACGCCCGATAATTTTGGACGCATCGCCGCGCAAACCGCAAAACAAGTGGTCTTGCAAAGAATCCGCGAAGCAGAACGCGATACGCTCTACACCACCTTTCACGAACGCGAAGGCGAAATCGTTCAAGGCACGGTCAAGACTATCGAGCAAGGCAACATCACCGTTGACTTGGGACGTCTCGAAGGCGTCCTGCCCAAGAACGAGCAAATTCCCACCGAACGCTATCGGCACAATCAAAAAATTCGCGCCTTGATCATCGAAGTCAACAAATCATCGCGCGGTCCGCAAGTGATGCTGTCGCGCACGCATCGCAACATGCTGCGCCGCTTGCTCGAAATCGAAGTTCCTGAAATTTTTAATGGACTCGTCGAAATCAAATCTATCGCGCGCGAAGCGGGACAGCGCAGCAAAGTCGCCGTTGCGGCAACGCAAGACGGAATTGATCCCGTCGGCGCGTGTGTGGGACAGCGCGGCGTGCGCATTCAAGCCATCGTCAATGAATTGTCCGGCGAAAAAATTGATGTCATTGAATGGAATCCCAACCCGCACATTTTTATTTCCAGCGCGCTCTCACCCGCCAAAGTCTCGCAAGTGACGTTGAGCGAAGACGAAAATGGCGACAAGGTTGCAACAGTTATCGTCCAAGATAAACAGTTGTCGCTGGCAATCGGCAAGGAAGGACAGAACGCGCGGCTCGCGGCAAAACTTACCGGCTGGCGCATTGACATCAAGAGCGAAGCCCAAGTCCATGAAGACATGATGCGGCGGCAGATGGAAGAGGAAGCGGTGCTTGCCGCGCAGCAAATTGTCACCGAAGCCGAAAACGCAATCGAAGCCGAAATCCAGGTGAGCGCAGAATTGGACACCGAGCCGAGTGAACTGCGCGCACCGTTGGCAGAGACGCCGGTTGCGCCGCACATTGAAACACCCATTATCGCTGCGCCGGTTGTCGAACCGGAACCCGAACCGGAACCCGAAGAGGAATTGACCTTTGCAGAGGCGTTGGAACAATTTGAACAACGTCAAGCGGAAGAGGACACAGAAGATCGTCCCGAAGATGACGAACGCACGCGCAAGTTAAAAGAGGATCGCCGCAAGCGCCAAACGCTGGTCTTTGATCCCAAAGCGGGAAAGGTCGTTGCCCAAAAGAAACACAAAGGCGGCAAGCAAGATTGGCTGGACGAACTGGACACCGACGAAGACGAAATCGTTGAGGATGAAGCAGCCGAACAAGAGATAGAGGAAACGGACGAAGAATAAAAATAAAAGATGAAGGATAATGGCGCAAGGATGCGACGTGAGAATTTTTGAGCGTTCATCCGTCAGCCCTCATCCTTGATCGTTTGCAAAATGCCCAAGCATATTCCCCAGCGCACCTGCATCGGTTGTCAGCGTGTGCAAGCAAAACGCGAATTGATGCGGGTCGTGCGAACGCCGGAAGGACAGGTGGTTGCGGACCCAACGGGCAAAAAAAATGGACGCGGCACTTATATTCACAAGACGCGTGAATGCTTTCAGATGGTGTTGGATGCGCCGGGGAAATTACAGCACGCTTTGAAATTGGAAAAACCGATTGCTCCGGATGATTTAAAGACTTTGATTGAACTGGGCAAATCGTTTCCCGCACAGAATGCGACGGAAACAGAGATGAAGGGTACACATTCCGAGCCGCGCCGCGCTCAACATCAAGCGGCGCATCATTCAAAGTGAACGGCTGGTTATTTTTGACTGGCAGCGAGACGCGTGAGGCAATGCGTTCCATTGCAGCGCGGGGAGAGTGAGCATGAAATAAACTCACACCCACTCTTTCCTCCGCACCCCTCACCCGCTACTCCCCACTTGCGTCTTCGCATCTTGCACGAGCGTTCTGCCGTGCAACCAGCCCTCACCCTGAATTGAATAAATTTTTGACGTGCTGCACATTGCGTAGCTCTGCGCCCCCGCGCGCGGGAATACGCGCTGCAGCGTTCCGAATGTACAGGTCGTTTGTTCACTCCGGGACAAGCGCGGTTTTTTGAGCGCATTGTGTTGTGAGCTGACACTTGTGAGAAATGAGGATGGTATGGCGAATGAAGTAAAACCTACAACAAATCACGAAACAAGTAATACCGAAGGGGCAAAATCCAAGCCGACGAGCAGCACGAGTGCAAAACCACGCCCGAGCGGTTCATCCACTTCAGCCAAATCATCCGCGTCAACGTCTTCCACCTCTGCGCGCCCAAGCAATCCGCGCCCGACTGGATCGAGTGGGAATGCGCCGCGTCCCGGTGGTTCACGTCCCCCCGGCTCAAACACCGCGCCGCGCTCCTCTTCTCCCCATCCGAATCGTACCGGCGCGCCGCGTCCGCCCGGGCAATCGAATTCCCGTCCGCCACAACAACGTACCGGCAATGGACAGCGCCCTGCCAATGGAAAAAATCGTCCAGGCGGTCAAGGCAATCGTCCGCATCAGGGCGGAACGCGTCCCCATCAAGGCGGCGCGCGTCCTTCATCAGGTGGCGCGTCAACACAGCGTCCAATCGCGACAAAACCCGCCGCGCCGGCTGCGCCCCCAAAACCAGTCGTGCCGGTCATCGTGACGATTCCGGCGATGCTCACGGTGCGCGATTTGGCAGCCCTGCTAAATCTGACGCCGATTGATATTATCAAAAAATTGATGGCAAACGGCGTCATGGCGAATATCACACAATCCATTGATTTTGACACTGCCGCGCTCATCGCCGAAGAACTCGGTTTCCAAGTCAAAGAAGAAAAACCCGAAGTCGTCGAAGAACCCGTCACGGTCTTGAGCTCGATGCCGAAAAAAGTGGAATACACCGAAGAAGAGCTCAAAGCGATGAAACCGCGCCCACCGGTCGTAACCGTGATGGGACATGTGGATCACGGCAAGACCTCGCTGCTCGACGCGATTCGACATACGAATGTTGTCGAAGGCGAATTTGGCGGCATCACACAACACATCGGCGCATACCAAATTGAGCACAACGGCAAGAAAATTACATTCCTCGACACGCCGGGGCACGAAGCATTCACCGCCATGCGCGCTCGCGGCGCCAAAGCGACAGACATCGCCATCATCGTCGTCGCCGCCGACGACGGCGTCATGCCAACCACGCGCGAAGCGATTGAACACGCGCGCGCGGCGCAAGTGCCGATCATCGTCGCCCTCAACAAAATTGATCGTCCGACCTCAAATCCGGAACGCGTCAAACAGCAGTTGGCGGACATTGGCTTGGAAGTGTACGGCGGCAAGGACGAAGTGACGGTTGTGCCGCTTTCGGCGAAACAAAAAATCGGGATCGAAGAATTACTGGAAAATATTTTGCTCGTCGCCGAGCTCGCCGATTTGAAAGCAAATCCCGACAAACTTTCAACCGGCGTGATCATCGAATCGCGGCTTGACAAACAGCAAGGTCCAACCGCGACAATGCTCGTGCGCGAAGGAACGTTGAACGTCGGCGATTTTATTTTGATTGGTGAGGCATCCGGCAAAATCCGCGCAATGTTCGACGAACGCGGCGAAATCATTCAAGCCGCAGGTCCATCAACGCCAGTCCTCGTCACCGGCTTGAGCGATGTGCCGCCGGCGGGCGAGCCATTTGAAGAAGTGGCAACCGAACACGAAGCGCGCACGCGCGCGTACCACCGTACTCAAGAACGCCGCGCCAAAGAGACAAAGACCTCGACCGTCACGCTCAATGATCTGTACGCCAAATTCAAAGAAGGCAGCGTCAAAGAGTTGAACCTGCTCGTCAAGGCGGATGTCGCGGGTTCGCTCGAACCAATCGTTTCGTCACTCGAAAAATTGGGCGACGGCAACTTGCACGTAAAAATTGTGCGTCAAGGCATCGGCACAGTCACGCAAGCGGACGTAATGCTCGCCGCCGCATCGCAGGGCATCATCATCGCATTCAATGTCGGCGTCGAGGGTCCGGCGGAGACTCTAGCCGAGCAAGAAAAAGTTGATATTCGCAAATACAATATCATCTACAAACTCATCGAAGATATTGATAAAGCGCTCAAGGGCATGCTCGAGCCCGAATACAAAGATGTTCTCACGGGACGCGCACAGGTGTTGAAAATTTTCAACGTCAAGAAAAATGTGGTTGCCGGTTCGCGCGTCATCAAAGGCACCATCGCGCGCGGCAATACCGTCAAAGTTTTGCGCGGGCAAAAAGAATTGTTCACCGGGCAGTTGAGTTCGCTCAAACGCTTTACCGATGATGTTAAAGAAGTCGCCGAAGGATACGAATGCGGCATCTCGATCGAAGGGTTTAATGATTTGCACGAAGGCGACGTGATCGAGTTTTACAAAAAGGAACGCGTGAGTTAAAAGACAAGTGACGAGCGACGGGTGACGAGGTGTAAATCCCCGTCACTCGTCACCGGTCGCCCTTGTCATGTTCGACCCGCAAGTTTTATCAAGCGTCATCATCACCTTGAAAAACGCGCGCACCGTTTTCATCGCCGCGCACATTCAGCCCGATGGCGATTGCGTCGGTTCACAGCTGGCGTTAGCCGAGGCGTTACAGTTGCTTGGAAAACGCACCGTCCTCTCACTGGACGACAAAATTCCAGAAAACCTCAATTTTCTCAAGGGCGTCAAGGAAATTGCGCCGCGCGAACCCAACGGCGAAGATGTGTTTGTGTATGTGGATGGCAGTGATTCCAAACGCTACGGCAAAGCGCTGAATCGCGCGTCAAGCGGCACGCGTCCCGTCATTTTGATTGACCATCATGTAACGAACGAACCGTTTGGCGATTTGAATCTGGTGGACACTGCCGCCGCCTCCACCGCCGAGATTGTGTTTGACCTCATCCGTGCGCTCCAGGTTCAACGTACGCCAAGCATCGCGCAAGCGCTCCTCACAGGCATCATCACCGACACAATGGGCTTTCGCACCACCGCGACCACGCCTGCCACGCTTGAAAAAGGAACTGCCCTCGTCCGCGATGGCGCGTCCATCCCTCAAATCATAGATCAGGTCTATAACCGTCGTTCGTACGCGTTCTTGCGCGTTCTGGGCTATGCGATTTCCCACTCCAAATTAGAACGCCACATTTTGTGGAGCGCGATTGATTACAAAACGCTCCAAGACTTGGGCGTCAACAACGGAACGAGCGGCGTCGTCACACAACTTTTATCCGTCGCCGACGCGCGCATTGCGTTCTTTCTCACCGAGAAACAAGACGGTCACATAGATTTGAGTTTGCGTTCGCGCGCAGACGTGGATATATCGGGTGTTGCCACACGCCTCGGCGGCGGCGGACACAAGCAGGCAGCTGGAGCATTGCTTCCGCCTCCTTTTGAAACTGCCGCGCAGCGCGTGCTTGACGCGATTCAGCAAGAATACAAACCCTGACCGCAGACAGGGTAGGAACGGAACCAGGTTCCGTTCCTACCCTGTCCATCATCCCGCGTCCGTCGTCCGCATGAACTCTCTCCTCATTCTCGACAAACCGCAAGGTCTTTCCTCACATTCCGCCGTTCACCGCGTTCGTAAAATCACAGGCGAAGAGCGCGTCGGACACGCGGGCACGCTCGACCCGATGGCGACGGGCGTGCTGTTGATTTTGCTCGGCAGCGCGGTGCGGCTCTCGGAATGGATCGTTGATCACGATAAAAAATATCGCGCGACGGTGAAACTCGGCATCGAGACCGACACATACGACGCGACCGGGAATGTAACGGCAACACGCGCCGTCAAAAGTTCCGAAAATGAAATCCGCGCCGCGCTCGCGTCCTTTGTCGGCAAGCAAAATCAGATTCCACCTGCCCATTCCGCGATTCAAATTCAAGGCAAGCGCGCGTACAAACTCGCGCGGCAAGGCGTCGAACTCGAAATGCAGCCGCGCGCCGTCGAAATTTATTCTATCGAAAATATCACAATTGAAAATGATCTCGTCGCGTTCGATGTGCATTGCAGCAAAGGCACATACATTCGCTCGCTCGCGCACGACCTTGGCGCGAAACTTGGCGCGGGCGCGCATCTCGCCGCGCTGCGCCGCACCGCGAGCGGAAATTTTTCGATTATGCAGAGTTTGACGCTGGAACAAGTAGGCGATGCCGTTGCGCGCGGCGACTTGGAAAAATATCTCTTGCCAATGGATTTGGCGATTCCTCAATTCGACGCGGTATATTTGAATCAAACCGAAACACGCGCGATTCGCAACGGACAGTTCATTGCCGCGCCCGAAAATTTGACGACGCCCCTCGTGCGCGCGTATGATGAACACAAGAATTTGCTCGCGATTCTCGAACGCGTTTCCGGAAATCAACTCAAACCAAAAAAGGTGTTAAACAATGCACAATGACCAATACACAATGCGTGATGCAAGCTCGAGTTGTGCAATGCGTATTCAGAATTGTGCATTCACCCCATGACTGAAATCATTCGCACTCTCTCTGACATTCATCTCACTCAGCCGAGCGTGATCACTATCGGTTCGTTCGACGGCGTGCATCGCGGACACGCGCTGCTGCTTCAAACCGTCATCGCACACGCGCGCGAAAAAAACGCGGCGAGTGTTGTCGTCACGTTGAACCCGCATCCAAAATTGGCGCTGCGTCCCGATTCCAACTTGGAGTTATTGAGCACGTTGGAGGAACGCTTAAAACTACTCGCGCAACAAGGCGTGGATTACGTTATCGTTTTTCCATTTTCACTCGAACAATCCAAACTGCGCGCGCGTGAATTTGTCGAATTGCTGCGCAATCATCTCAACCTTGTCGAATTGGTATGCGGTCCAAATTTTGCGCTCGGCTATAAACGCGAAGGCACCATTCCCGTTTTGCGAGATTTGGGGCAAGAGTTTGGTTTTGTCGTAACCGTCGTGACGCCGCGCGAATTCACGGAAGGAATTATTTCCAGTACGCGCGTGCGCGATCTCGTCGCGAACGGCGAGGTAAAACAAGCGGCAGAATTGCTCGGACATTTTCCGATGCTGCGCGGCATTGTCGTTCACGGCGACCATCGCGGACGCGAACTCGGCTTTCCTACCGCAAATCTCCAAGTGCCCGAGCACAAATTGATTCCGGCGAATGGCATCTATGCGGTGCGCGTCCGGCTGGGCGATGAATGGCGCGATGGCGCTGCGAGCATCGGCATTCGCCCGACGTTCGGCGGCGGCAAACGGTTGGTGGAAATTTTTATGTTCGATTTTACGCGTTGGATTTATGGCGAGGAACTGGAAGTGTTTTTTATTGAACGTCTGCGCGACGAAGAAAAATTCGACAGCATTCAAGCGTTGCTCGAACAAATGACGCGCGATGTCGAAAATGCGCGCGCGATTTTGAAAACGTTGAATCAAGGCGAACCGCTTGTGAGACGGGATGTGTGAAACCTCACTCGTCACTCGTCACCCGTCACTCTTTCAATGCCACAATACGAAGAGCTTGACCACACCGCCGATTGGGCGTTCCGCGCGTTTGGCAGCGACCTAAAAGAATTGTTTCAAAACGCCGCGTACGCGTTGTTTGCGCTTGAAGGCGCGCTCGACGCGCAATCCACCTTGACGCGCGAAATTCACGTCGAGGGCATTGACCGCGAAGCATTGTTGGTGAATTGGCTGAGCGAACTTTTATTTTTGCAAGAGACAAAACGCGAGACGTATCAGAAATTTGAAATTACGAAATTAGCAGACACGGAATTGACTGCCACCGTTCACGGCGCACAAACACAGCCCATCACAAAATTTATCAAAGCGGTGACGTATCACGATTTGAAAATTATACAAACCGAAAAAGGATGGGAAGCGACGGTGGTGGTGGATGTGTGAGGATTTATGATTTTCGATTCGATGAAATCGCGCATAATAACAAATCATAAATCAGCAATCAGAAATCAAAAATGATTCAGAAACACGACCTCGAACGCATTTCCGAATTCGTCTGGCA
Organism: Chloroflexota bacterium; assembly: GCA_004295045.1. Taxonomy (GTDB): domain Bacteria; phylum Chloroflexota; class Anaerolineae; order UBA4142; family SHND01; genus SHND01. Next base: position 46,737 of record SHND01000024.1, read on the forward strand.
AGTCCCGCGCGAATATCGCGCGGATATGCGCGCGCCCGCGCGGATGTGGGCGGATGAAGAATTGTTGGATGACGCGCTCACCGATAAATCAATCGAACAACTCATCAACACGGCAACACTGCCGGGGATTGTGAAATATGCAATTGCAATGCCCGATATTCATCAGGGCTATGGCGCGCCTGTCGGTGGAGTGTTTGCGACGGCGACGCGTGATGGCGTGATTTCGCCCGGCGCGGTTGGATACGATATCAACTGCGGCGTCCGCGTGCTCGCGTCACATGTAGACGCGGCAGAAATTCAGCCGCATCTAAAAAATTTAGCGACGGCGTTGTATCGTAATTGTCCGAGCGGCGTCGGCGTCGGCGGCAGCGTGAACTTGTACGGCGATGACTTGGGCGACATTTTGAATCGCGGCGCGGATTGGACGCTCGAACGCGGTTACGCATTGATAGAAGATTTGCCGCGCACCGAAGAATATGGGCGCATTCCCTATGCGGACGCTGCTCAAGTTTCACAAAAAGCAAAAGAACGCGGCATTGACCAACTTGGCACGCTCGGCGCGGGCAATCATTTCATCGAAATAGACCGCATCGCAAAAATTTATGACGCCGAAAGCGCGCGCGTTTTGGATTTGTTTGAAAATCAAGTCGTCGTGCAAATTCACTGCGGCTCGCGCGGACTCGGGCATCAAGTTTGCCAAGATTACGTGGACCAATTTCAACGCGTCGTAAAAGAGTACAACATCGTCTTGCCCGACCGCGAACTCGTCGCCGCGCCGTTCACTTCACCCGAAGGACAGGCGTATGTTGGCGCGATGGGCGCCGCCGCAAATTTCGCATTTGCGAATCGCCAAGTCCTCGCCTTTCACATTCGCCGTTCATTCGCCGACGTGTTGAAAGGTCACGTCAACGATTTTCATTTGCATCAGGTCTACGACATCGCGCACAACATGGCAAAAGTGGAAGAGCATGACGTTGACGACGCGTTGACTCAAGTTCTCGTGCATCGCAAAGGCGCCACGCGCGCGTTCGGTCCAAATTCGCCTGTGCTGCCCGACGACCTCAAGGAAATTGGACAGCCGGTTTTGATTCCCGGTTCGATGGGCACCATGTCATTTATTTTGTGCGGCACAGCGGGTTCGATGGCGCAGACGTTCGGTTCGTGCTGTCACGGCGCGGGACGCGTCTGGAGTCGGCATCGCGCGAAAAAAGAAATTCGCGGCGACAAGCTGCGCGCGGAAATGCAGGAACGCGGCATCGAGGTACGCGCGGGTTCGTTGAGCGGTCTCGCCGAAGAAGCGCCGCAAGCGTACAAAGATGTTTCGCGCGTGGTGCAAGTGGTCGAGGACGCGGGCATCGGCAAAATCGTCGCGCGGTTGGAACCAATGGCGGTGATAAAAGGATGATTAAGTGATTGGGTGATTAGGTGATTAAGAGATTCGGTGATTAGCGGGGGCAATGCATTCTGCTTGCCCGAAAAGTGAGCGGCGATATGAAATTAGAAGCGCTTGAAATTGAAAAGGCGATTGGCGGGGTGTTGATTCACAACCTCGCCGACGCGCAGGGACATAAAGCATTCGCCAAAGGGCATCGGCTCGTGGCAAGCGATGTGGAAAAATTGCGCGCGTTAGGCAAGCCGACTGTGTTGGTTGGGATGTTGGATGCGGACGAGGTGAATGAGAATGACGCGGCGGTGCGCGTCGCCAACGCGATTACAGGCGAAAACATTTCGCAATCTGCGGTGAGCGGCGGGCGCGTGAATTTGTTTGCGACCGCGCGCGGAATCCTTAAGGTTGACGACGACGCGTTGGCGCGCATCAATTTGTTGGATGGAATCGCCATCGCGACCATTTCCGCAAACCAGGTCGTCGCGCCAAAAAAGATGGTGGCGACGATCAAAGCCATCGGCTTGGCGATTTCCGAAAATGTTTTGCAGCAAGCAGAACAGCTTGCGCGCGCATCGCAAAAAATAATTGGCGTGCGCGAATTGCGCGCGGCGCGCGTCGCGGTAATTTTGACCGGCAGCGCGGCAGCGCGCGCGCGCGTCGAAAAAGGATTGATTGCGCCGATTCAAGGACGCGTCGAGGAATTGGGCGGAAGCGTTGTCTCGAACGAATTTGTCGCGCACGCGGAACACGCGATTGCAGAGGCGATTGAACGCGCGAAAAATTTGAAAGTGGATTGCATCATCGTCGCGGGCGAAACGTCCATTATGAATGTCGGCGATGTGACGCCAAGCGGAATCACGCGCGCGGGCGGAATCATCGAACTGTATGGCGCGCCCGTCGAGCCGGGGAATTTACTGCTGCTCGCCTACGCGAACGATTTACCCATCATCGGCGCGCCGGGCTGCGTGAAATCGCGCGAGACGAATGTGGTGGATTTGATTTTGCCAAGAATTTTGTCCGGCGAACGTTTACGCAAAAAAGATGTGGTCGCGTTGGCGAATGGGGGTTTGTTGCTCTGAAAATGCGAACGGCGGGTTTTACCCGCCGTCTTGTTTTATATATCCAGCCACGCGGATTTTTTCTTGAACCCACTGCGTGTCTTCCGCGCCCAATTCTGGCAGAGGCAACGCTTTGGTGTAATCGAGCAATCGTTCGTAATGCACCAGACTGAAACACGCCTCCACCGCCACTTGCAAGTCGAGCGCAACATCCGCGTCAGGCGGCAAAAGTGGAATCGGTATCGTCGGCAATTTTGCGCGTAACGGAATCGGAAAAACTTGAGTGCGCGGGCGGCGCTGCACGCGGCTCAAGAAAACAAAGTACGGCGCGTTAGGCAATTCGCCGATGAGATGAATGCGTCTGCCCGCGCGCAGCAAATCTATTTCCACCAAATGCGTGCGCGTGCTCAAGAGTTCGACGCGTTTGGCATTGTAATCTTCCCAACCCACGCCGCGTTTATTGCCGGGCGACAAAATTTCAATCACCGTCACGAGTCGCCGTTCCGCCACATCGCGAATTTCCACGCTCAACGCGGGAATTTCTTGCGGAATCGGGCTCACAAGTTCCACTATCGCTTCTTGTATTCCCGCCACCACGTATTCCGCGAGCGCTTCTTGCGCGCGCGACGCTTCCACCACATGCACATCGGGATAGATGCTGCGCGCTTGCGAAATAATTTCGAGCGCGCTGTCGTCCAGCCAATAATGTTTGTTCAACAACGCAACATATCTTTCGGGAAGACGTTGCAAAATTTGGGCGCGAATTTCACTTGCCAACGTGTCATGAAACTCCATCCACATCTCGCCTTCAAGAAACGGGTCCATGCCGGGAAACGGTGACGCCATCACAACCTCCCCGCCGCGCGTTCCGCACGCGCGCGCGCTTCGATGCCGCGAATAAATTCCGTTTTCGCTTCCGTGTAACCCGGACGGTCATTGCGAAATTTTTCCGCGAGCGCGTATTTCAATTCCGCGTACTGTTGCACGGTGTCGGGATGCACGCGCAAATAATCGCGAAAATTCAAATGCCGTTCGATTTCGGGATTGTCCTGCACGTACAAATGAAGATGGCGCGTACTTGGTTTCTCATCTCGAAAATAAACGCGCCCTTCCACTCCGTGCTCGCCAAAGCAGATGCAGCCCAACCGAACGATGGGAGTGATCGAACGCAACGCGTCAGTTTCATTCTCTACAATGATCATAATGTCAATGATTGGCTTGGCGGCGAGTCCGACGACAGATGTGCTGCCAATATGTTCGATTTGAACATTAAAGTCGCGCAACGCATCCAACAACCGGGCGCGGTCTTGCGCGAATTGATTCGCCCACTGCGGGTCATGAGCCACGACAATAATCGGGTCGTCCATTTTCAATCGAGCGAATAACCCAACTCGCGCAGCAACCGATCATCGCGCCGCCACTGCTGACGCACTTTGACGATCAATTCCAAATACGCTTGATGCCCCAGCCACGCCTCGATTTCTTTGCGCGCGGCTTGCCCTACTTTTTTCAACATACTCCCGCGTTCGCCAATCACAATCGCCTTTTGCGAATCTTTTTCCACCCAAATCGTCGCGGAAATGTATGTCAACTGCGGCGAACGCTCCTCCCATTCGTCTATATGAACCGCAATCGAATGCGGAATTTCTTGACGCGTGTTGATGAGCAGCTGCTCGCGCACAAGTTCCGCCGCAAGAACCTGCATCGGCGTATCCGTAATCTCATCTTCGGGATAGAGCGCCGGTCCTTCGGGCAAACGCGCCACAATCATATCCAGCAATTTGTCCGTATTCTCTTTTTTCGTCGCCGAAATTCGCATCCAGTCATCATGCTCTACCAAATCGAAAAACGCTTGCGTAATTTCGCCAACCATGTCGCGTTTCAACAAATCCATTTTGTTCAGCGCGAGGAGAACGGGCGCCTCCGCCCGCTCATTCAGCATTTCCGCAATGTCCTCATCCTCACGCGTCGGCATTTTTGAGCCGTCAGCGACAAACACGATCACGTCCACATCGTCGAGCGTGTCCACCGCCGAGCGCACCATAAATTTGCCGAGCGGATGAATCGGGCGATGAATGCCGGGCGTGTCCACGAAAACAATTTGCGCGTCGGGACGCGTCAAAATGCCGCGCACCACGCGGCGTGTCGTTTGCGGCTTGTCGGAAACAATCGTCACCTTTGCGCCAACGTACAAATTCAACAACGTGGACTTGCCAACGTTGGGGCGTCCCACGATGACGCAAAAGCCCGCGCGATGCTGAGGCACAGGCGATTCGGTGATTGGGTCAATGGCTGATTCTTTTTTACGTCGCGGCATAGTTCCTCAATAGATGAAAATTACAATATCTGCAGCATTACAATCCAATCCACTTGTTGAGCGCATCCCCCAACGTGTCGAACGCGACGAAACGCGGATTTGCTTCGGCGCGACCCTTGAGTTCAACCCCGCCTTGCGCGACCGTTTTCGGTCCGACGGTGATTCGCAGTGGAAAGCCCATCAAGTCCGCGTCGTTGAATTTCACGCCCGCGCTCTCGCTGCGATCATCCACCAGCGGATTCAAGCCTGCAAGCAGCAGCGCGCCATCCAGCTTGCTCAGCGCGTCCGACATTTCCGGTCTGTCCGCGTTCAACGCAACAACATGCACATCGTACGGTGCGAGCGCGCGCGTCCACAGAACACCGCGTTCATCGTGGTGCGCGCCAATGTGCGCGAGCAAGATCGCGCCGAGGTCGAGTTCCATCGTAACTGCGATTTGTTTTTGCGCCTTGCCGTTGGCGTCCAGAAAATTCGCGTCGAGTGCGCGCGGCGCAGTGAGCTTGCCAAGGGCGAGACCCCGTACAAGTTCCAGCGCACCACTGCCATCCGGGGCGAGATCGCCAGCACGCGCAAGCGCAATATCTGCGACCACGTCGGGCTTGTAATCGCGCGGGACGTTGGTATTTACGAGATGATAGCCCGTTTTGTTTGCGCCCGCGACGAGATTGGGCGAATTCACAATCGAATCGTCAACGATAATAGTCGCGCCGCGCGTGCCGATGGGCGAGGCGTATCCGGGAACCGCGCCGACGCGAATAATTTCCTCATCGGTCGCCCAACGCAGTGTATTGACGCCCAACGCGCGCTTTACTTTGTCTTCGTCAAGCTGCAAATCGCCGCGAATCACAGCAAACACTACGCGTTCGCCTGTCGAATAAAAAATAGCTTTCGCCGTGTAGCTGGTGGGAACGTTCAAGAATTGCGCGAGCGCTTCGATGGTGTCGCAGTGAGGTGTTTCAACTTCTTGGAGCAGTTGTGGCGCTTGCTGCGACGCGGAAGATTTGTACGGCGTTGCCGCCGCACGCGTCGCCGCGTACCCATCGCTTTTCAAAATTTCCAAGTCGAGCTGCGGCGCGTTTGCGTACCACAACCGCGCGTTTTCTATATCGCGCGCGGCTTGTGGCGCGATCCCCGCATATTCAAAAAATTCGCGCGCGATTTTTTCAAATGCGCGCTGCGTTTCATTCGCCGCGTCGAGGTCTGCTTCGAGCGACACGAGCGTCAAGCGTGTGACACCACCGCTGCGCCAATAGAGGCGAGCGGGCAGCTGCTTGTACGATTGAATTTCGGCGGACGCGAGCGCGTCGAGATGGAGCTGCGAGACGCCGCGCAATTCTTGCGCGCCGAGTTCCGTCAAGTCCGCGCGCAGCATGTAACGCATTTGCGAAATCACATTCGCGGCAAGGGGCAAATAGACGATTTGATTTTGCGCGAACGGTCGAATCAGTCCCGCGCGATAGGCGAGGCGCAGCGTTTCATCAGTGATGTCGGCAGGCGCGTCGCGCTTGGTTTTGGCAAAGAGGTTTGAGTAGCGCATTGATGAGAGTATATGCGTGTTCGTGAAAATAAAAAATAGGGGCGAAGCAAGCTTCGCCCCTACTGCTATTATTTTGGCATCCCAGCCAGCGCATCGAATGCCGGTTTGCCGGCGATGCGAAAGGCATCGAGTTCACCGCGATCAAAGTCCAACTGCCATGCAGTCATTACGCCAACCCATCTCTGCTGCTTTGCCCATTGATACGCTTCAACGTACCATTGAGCTGCTTGCTCCGGCGAATTGTCTGCGCCAGCCGGATGACATGGACCGCCGCCGCAGGTGCCGCCCGTGTGTGTGGGCCAGCCAAACTCGGTGGGCCAGACTTGTTTGTCGCCGTCACCGTACTTTAACATGATGTTGCGATAGGTCAGCATTGTTCCCAAAAAGCCCCAGCTGTGATGCCGACTGTCAAACGGTGCGCGGAAGGACGCCTCGGGGCGATTGCACGCGGGATTCATGATGTCGCACATGGCAGGCACGTTAAAGCCACTCGGATGCGCGCCGATGGCGTCAGAAAAATCTTTTAGCCCATTCTGATACATCTGCTCGAGGAATACCGCGTCATCCGTCGCAACCACACCATCGTTCCAACCTGTCGGCGTTGGCGCGCCCGAAACGACGACGATGCTCGGACATGCCGCTTTGATGGCAGCGTACGATTTCTTTAGCATATCCATATAGAGCGGCGCAGAGAGCGGTTTGCCGTGCCATTCCGTCAAGAGGTTGTGCTCATTCCAAACTTCGATTGCGCCGAGCGAGGTGTTGCAGTATTTGCCGGCAAGCCCGCCCATGAAATTTGCCGCGTCTTGCATATCATCCGGTGGACCTGAACCACCCGCGCCACCATCCGCCCGCGACCAAGCCGGCGCACACACCACGCTAAAGATCACTTTGATATTGTGCGCGCTCGCTTTGGCAATGAAATCATCGGTCGAACCCAAATCAGCATTCCCGCGCGATCCTTCCATGTCGCACCAGCGGACTTGAATCTTTGCCCAACCAAAACCCATGCTTTGCACTTGGCTCAATTCCGCATCGCGGTCTTTGTTTGTCCAGTCCAATTGAATGCCATACGCAAATAAATTCTTGCCGTTGAAATTTCCACCATTGGTCGGTGGCGGTGGTTTTGGCGTCGGGTTCGAGACAGCTTGCACAGTCGGCTTTGGTTCATCCGTGGTTGATTGTTTTGTCGCTTTGGGCTGCGCGGGCGCATCTGTCGGTTCCGGCGCCGGTTCTGTCGGCTTCGGTGTCGGAGCAAGCTGCGCGAGCTGCACCACACTGCCAAAAGGCGCACCCGCCGTTAGTCCGCCATCCACAGAGAGCGCGACTTGGACCTGATGTTGTCCGCCATCTTGCGGCGCATTCCAAACAATCTTGGGATCGTCAACCGGTGTCGTGCCAATTTGGTTGCCATCAATATTCCAGACCAATTGCAGTTTGTTCTCTACAATGGTCGGCTGCATGGACTTGTAATTTTCGAGTACAGTCCAGATGCGTTCGTCCATTCCTGCTTTTGCATTGTAATCGGTGACAACGACGCCGCCAAGATTGAACTTGAGCGCCAGCGCGATTTTTTTGGAAAGCGAGTCGGCGTTCTCAAGCCAGACTGTATGCGCAGTTCCCTGCCCATCGGTATAGTTGAAATAAAAAAGTCCGCTGTCTGGATGAATCTGAATGCCGCCCGCATTGGCGAGTCCCGGCAATTCCAATTCGACCGACGTGCCCGGCTGCGCGTCCGGCGGAACGCTCACCGCGCCGACAAGCTTCAAGGCATCGCCAAACGCAATCGGGGTGTAGGTATTGGCGGTGCTGTCGCGTCCTTGCGTCGAGGTTACAATTTCCAATTTGGTGCGATCCACCTGACTGACCGCCCAACGCAGATACTGCTCCTGCAAAGAGGGCGAACCTTCGAACGCGCGCGGATCGCTCAACAACGGGATCTTGACCTCATCGGCATAGCGTCCGATCAACGCCCAGTTGTATCCTGCCGTGTCGAATTGATCTTCTGAAATTGGCGTCGGCGCGGGAAGCGTAACACTCAATGTTTTTTCTTTGGCGTGGAGCGCGCGGGCAAGCTCTTTGATAAACGCGGTATACAGCGGTTCATCGCTGACGCCGATGCCCTCGTACGAAATGTTGTAGCCGCGATACACTTTTTGCACCGCGAGATCTACGAGCGCGTTGATGTGCGCTTCGCGCTGCGCCTCATCCATCATCATATTGCCTGTGAGGTCGGTGCGCGCGCCATTCGCGTCCACATTCGTCACGGTGGGTACAATCGTAAAATTGGAAGCCGCGCCGATGGCTGGCGAATTGACCGGTTCGCCGGCAATACTACCGTCGTCTGCTAACTGCAAGCCGATGGGATTCACTTGAACCAGAATATTGTCCGACGCATTTGGCAATGCATTTCTGCTTTGGAGGTCTGCGCCAATGACCGGCGCGCGGGGTGTGGTTTCAACTACCACAACACTTTCCGGCACAAAGTTCAGGTTCGATTCCAGCAAGCCATCGTCCGAGTTCATCAGGAAAGGAATCTTGAACCACTGACGATTGTATGTTGCATACAAATCGAGTGTGTCGTTCGCTTCAACATCCGCAGGCAGCGGAATCAAGAGTTGCGCTTCTTTGGGCTGCTCCCCCTGCACCTTGAGCGTGTAGAGCGGACCTCTCGGTTCGACATACATTGGCAGGGTGCGCGCCAAATCGGTCTTGAGGAAATTCTCCAATGACTGGCTGCTCACATGCACCGAAGTGCCGTTCTTGACGGCATTTTCAGGCACAGCCAATTCAAAGCCATCGGGCGCGCTGACGGTTGTCCCTTTGGTATTAACCGAAACATATCCGGCGTTTGCGATGCGCGAAGGCAGCGCAATGGGCGGGAGCATAAGCACCGCGCACGCCATGACCGGCAACAATACAAAATAAACGAGCGCCGAGCCGGGATGTTTGCGAAGCCAATTTGTAAAACGTTCAACGGGGTTCGATGGCGGTAAAGCGTTCAAGAGCGTCCTTTTACAAGCGGTCACACATAATTGGATGCGATTTTGCGTACACTCGCGTGTACGTAAGAATCTACATTCAATTTTTCTAGCGTTGGATGACGTTACGTCACTACGCCAAGTTCACCTGACGCGTGCTGCGTGGTGGCGTGTTGGTGACCGCCTGCAATCTCCTTGTCGAGAATACCGTTCCTGCCTCATGCCGCCGCGTGGGCGGGCATCAGGAAATTGAGCCGGGAGCAAGAAACGGTGAGCAGACGAAACAAACAGCGTTTGTCCGCACAACGTGGAATCAGAATTACAAGCGGGAATTGCCACGTTAGAAATAAAGACCGGGTGAAGCGAGGCACGTTCGGGGTAAAAAACGCGTTTATCGTTTAATCGCAAGCTACGGCAGACCAATCACCGACGACCTTCGCGAAGCGGGAGCGATAGTAGCATAAGGGTTGCAAAGGCGCAAATTATTTCGGCTGCCCGCAGATTGAAAATTGCGCAAATATATAACGAAATTTTTAGGCGTTTTGTTCCGCCTCTTTCGGTTTCATCGCATTCGGTTCCGTCGCGTTCGATTCCGCCGCGTTCGGCTCCGCCGCGTCCAGGTTCAGCCGCCCATAAATCTGTGTCAACTCGAGCAAGCGCGCTGCATTTTCATCATTGGTCGCGCCGGCGAACATTCGCCAACACCAGTTTGGCGGTCCCGATGTGCCGGGCAAATTCATGCGCGCTTTGTTACCCAAACGCAGAATGTCTTGCATGGTTGTCATCGCCGTATTGGCAACCGAAGCCCACGTGGCACGAATCAAATCCCACGCAATATCGTGTCCGTCAGTGTTGAGATATTGGCGCGTAAAATGTTTTTCGCTTTCCGTCGCGCTGTTCCACCAACCCACCGCTGTGTCATTATCATGCGTGCCGGTGTACACCACACATTCGCGCACATGGTTGTGAGGCAAAAATGCAGCTTCTGCCGTGCCGCCAAACGCAAATTGAAGAATTTTCATTCCGGGAAATTCAAATTCTTTCAGCAGCGCATCAAGCCCCGCGCGCGATTTCTTGTCAAAATCGCCCAAGTCTTCGGCAATGATTCGCAGCGACACGCGCTCACCACCTTCGCGTGGTTTGGGCGTTTTAGGCGATGGCGCGTCATCATCGAACGCGGCACGCACGGCATCGAATAATTTCCCGCCCGCGCCAAATTTCCAATGTCCCTCGCGCGCGCTTTTTGCGTCCGCCGGAATTTCCCAATAATTGTAGAACGCGCGAAAGTGGTCAATGCGAACGACATCGCTCAGCGTAAAGGCGCTCTTGAAACGTTCAATCCACCACTTGTATCCTTCCTTTGCCATCACATCCCAGCGATACAACGGATGTCCCCAGAATTGTCCATCCACGCTAAAATAATCGGGCGGCACACCCGAAACCAATTCGGGATTCAAATCCGCGTCGAGCGCAAAGAGATGCGGATTCGCCCACACATCGCAGCAATCGCGAGCGACGTAAATGGGAAGGTCGCCGATGATGTCAATCTCTTGAGCGTTCGCGTACGCTTTGACGGCAAGCCATTGCTCGTAAAAAATCCATTGCAGATATTTTTGCCGCGCGATTTCATCGGCAAGTGTTCGTTTCGCTTTTGCAATCGCTTCGGGCTGCCGCGCACGAATTTCGGGTTCCCAATCGTACCACGCGCTGCGGTTGTGGGTTTCTTTTAAGGCGAGAAACAGCGCGGCATCTTCGAGCCACAAAGCTTGCGCGGTCGAAAACGTTTCGAATGCAGCGCGCTGATCATCCATGGCGCGCGCCTTGAAATTTTCGTACGCGCGTTTGAGCAAAGCAAATTTCCATGGAATGAGCCAGCCGAAATCAACCTGCTCGTGCGGAAAGGCAGGAACGTTCGCCAAATCGCGCGAGTCAAGATGACCGAGCTCTACCAATTTGTCGGGACTGATGAGCATCGGATTGCCAGCAAAGGCAGACAGGCCCTGATACGGCGAATCACCATAGCCCGTCGGACTCAATGGCAAGATTTGCCAATAGCTTTGTCCCGCTTCGGCGAGCCAATCCACCAAACGATAAGCGGCATCGCCCAAGTCACCAATCCCGTACGGTCCGGGTAAGGAAGTCGGATGCAGCAAAACACCGCTGCGGCGTGGAAATTTCAAAGTCAACTCCATCAAGGAAATAAGAACGTGCTGTAGTGTAACAGATTTTTCTATCGGTCTCAATGTGGGAAATTTGGTATAATTCGAGCGCGCACAGCAAGCACGAATACAATCTCTTGAATCTTTGAACTCAGAGGAGCCCCTATTAGTACCCGCTTTATCCTCATCCGTCATGGCGAGACCGAGTGGAACAAGGACGATCGTTTCCGCGGACGTTCCGATATTCCCCTGAACGAAAACGGAATGGCACAAGCGCGCAAGATCGCCGAACATCTTGCGTCGTACAAAATCAGCGCGGTGTATGCGAGTCCTCTGCCGCGCGCAATTCAAACCGCAGCGCCATTGGCAGAATCACATGCTGTGAAAATCAAAGAGACCGCCGATCTGCTGGATATTGATTACGGCGCGTGGGAAGGGCTGGGGCGCGACGAAATTCGCGCAAAGTACCAGGCGTTGTATGAAAAATGGACAAAAACTCCCGGCAAGGTGGAATTTCCGGGCGGAGAATCTTTGCGACAGGTACGCCTGCGTTTGGAAAAATTGCTGGGCGAATTACGCGACGACCATTTGGGCGAAACGGTCGCGCTCGTATCGCATCGCGTGACGTGCCATGTTGCCTTGTGTATTGCGCTTGGTTTGCCGAACGACTCGATTTGGCATTTGCGTCAGGATGTCGGCTGCATCAATGAATTTGAAGAACGCGATGGAGCATATGTGGTAATGCTCATGAACGAGACCGACCATTTGAAAAGGTGAGACATTTGAACCATGACCGAAAAAATTGTTGAACTGTCAGAAGCGGAAGCAAGCGCGGGCGACAAGCCGCATATTCGTTTGCCGCTGCGACATTCGCCAAAACTGCTCCAAGTCATAGACCGCGTGAATGCGGACGACGAATTGTATGCCTTGTGGCTGGCGCAAAATGTGAACGCAGTAGACCGCCTGGGGATGAGCGACCACGGTCCCGTTCACATGAACATCGTGGCGAATATCGCGCTGCGGCTCACGCGTCTCTTGCACGATGAAAACGTTGAATTTTCGCTGGTGAAAAATTATGGCGAGACGTTTGGGTTCACCTACAATGATGTCGAAGTCGTCGTCGTACTCGCGTCGCTGATGCACGATGTCGGAATGTCTATCCATCGCATGGATCACGAACAATACAGCTTGTTTGTCGCCCAGCCGATTTTGAAACGGCTGCTCGAAGGAATCTATGAAAGCGGCGCGGCGACAATTGTTCGTTCCGAAGTGCTGCACGCGATCATTTCACATCGCGCGGGCGGCAAACCGTTTACCGTCGAAGCGGGCATTGTCCGCGTCGGCGACGCGCTGGACATGTCGCAAGGACGCTCGCGCATTCCTTTCCACGCGGGGAATGTAAACATTCATTCAGTTTCGGCGGCGGCGATTGACAAGGTAGAAATCAGTCATGGCGAAGAACGCCCGATTCGGATTCGGATCGTGATGAACAATTCGGCGGGGATTTATCAGGTGGACGAGTTGATGAAAGATAAATTGAGAGGGTCGGGCATCGAAAAATACGTCGAAGTCGAAGCAACCGTGACGGGCGAGACGGAAAAGAAATTGGTGACGATAGTGAAAATCTGAATGTGCTTTGCGTCACAAAAAAACCTATGGTAGAATCGCAAAACAGGAGCGGCAAACGTCGCTCCTGTTTTGCAACGCACGGTCGCGCCGCACCCTTTTTACGGCGCGGCGTGACGTTTTTTTTCGCATCTAGCGAAAAAGAAATCTCAAAATTTGCGTTTGAAAGGAGTCCTCAAAATGGATTCGACCTGGCTTTGGGTCATCCCGATTTCGGGCATTTTGGGTCTTGCGTTCGTCATCTATTTGATTCGTGACGTTTTGCGTCGCGATGAAGGCACCAAGGAGATGAAAGCCGTCTCCGACACGATTTACGAAGGTGCGATTGCCTTTATTCGGCGGCAGTATGCGACGATTGCGGCGCTCGCGATCGTCGTCGCTATTATTATTTCAGCACTCGTTTCGTTCGAACAGGTAACTGAAACCAACATCAGCGGCATCAACCTTGGGATGCTCACGGGCATCGCGTTTCTCGTCGGCGCGGCGGCGAGCGCATTGAGCGGCATCATCGGGATGTACGTCGCAGTGCGTTCCAATGTGCGCGTTGCCAGCGCGGCGCGTTCCGGTGTTTCGGAAGCATTGAATGTGGCATTGCGCGGCGGCGCGGTCAGCGGCTTTCTCGTCGTCGGGCTTTCGCTCATCGGCGTGGCGACGATGTTTGTGCTGTATGATGGTTTGAATCACCCTGAAATCGCGCCCTACTTGATCGTCGGCATGGGTTTTGGCGCGAGTTTTGTCGCGTTGTTCGCGCAGCTTGGCGGTGGTATTTACACCAAAGCGGCGGACGTGGGCGCCGACCTCGTAGGCAAAGTGGAAGCGGGAATTCCCGAAGATGACCCTCGAAACGCGGCGGTCATTGCAGACCTCGTTGGCGACAACGTCGGCGACTGTGCGGGACGCGGCGCGGATTTGTTTGAATCCACCGTTGCCGAAAATATCGGCGCGATGATTTTGGGCGTAGCGATTGCGGCGGTGAGCGGCAATCCGGTTTGGATTTTCTTTCCGCTGATCATTCGTGCCTTTGGCTTGATCATTTCGATCATTGGCGTCGTGGCGACGACGAATATTCCCGGCATCAAATACAAACAAGGCGAAGAACCTACCAATACGTTGTATCGCGGTTTCGCCGTGTCGGTCATCTTGTCCGCCATCGTTCTCGCCATCGTAACGTATCAACTGCTCGGCAGTTGGTGGTTTGTCTTTGCGGGATTCATCGGTTTGTTGAACAGTGTCGCGTTCGTGGTAATTACGATGTATTACACCGAAGGACGCTTCCGCCCCGTCAAAGACATTGTGCAAGCAAGTTTGCGCGGCTCGGGTCCGAATATCATCACCGGGTTCGCCGTTGGGTTGGAAAATACCGCGCTGCCGGTGATTTCTGTTGGGGTCGCTTTGATTGGCGCGTATTTTTGCGGTACGCAAGCTGCCGCGCAATTGAACATTGAACCGTACGTTGCCGGCGTCTACGCGACGGCTGTCGCCACAATGGGCATGCTGATGACCGCCGCGTTCATTCTGGCAATGGATACGTTCGGTCCGATTGTGGATAATGCGGGCGGCATCGTCGAAATGTCGGGCGCGTCAGAAGAAGTACGGCGCGGCACCGATGCGCTGGATGCGGCAGGCAATACCACCAAAGCGTTGACGAAAGGATACGCGATCGGTTCCGCCGCACTTGCCGCCTTCTTGTTGTTTAGCGCGTATCTCGACAAAGTCGCGTTGGTCAAGCAAGTGACGCAGGGAGTCGCGCCGGAATCGGAAGCGGGACAGGCAATCTTTGCCACGGCGCACATTGTCAATCTGGGACGCGTTGAAGTTTTTGTCGGCGCGATGCTGGGCGCGATGTTGATTTTCCTTTTTAGTGCGTTGGCGATTCGCGCCGTCGGTTCCACGGCAGAAAAAATTATCGAAGAGACGCGGCGTCAATTCCGCGAAGACCCGGGCATCATGGCAGGCACGTCGAAACCCGATTACGCGCGCGCGGTGGATATTACCGCACGCGGTGCGTTGCGCTCGATGATTCTGCCCGGCGTTCTCGCTGTGGGCGCGCCCATTCTCATTGGAATTATCTTGCGGTGGGAAGCCGAAGCCGGTCTGTTGATGGTTGGCACGATCGCGGGCATCCTGCTCGCGACGGTGTTGAACAATTCCGGCGGCGCGTGGGACAATGCGAAAAAATGGATTGAATCCGAAGGGGTGCTCAATCCTGTCACGGGACAGCTCGAAAAGAAAAAGAGCGAGGCGCACAAAGCGTCAGTGGTCGGCGATACGGTGGGCGATCCGTTCAAAGACACGGCGGGTCCTTCGCTTCACGTGTTGATCAAGTTGCTGGCAACGATCACGCTGGTGTTGGCACCGTTATTTATCTAAAATGTTGGGGCGAGTCAAGGTTGCGATACAAATTGACTTGCCCCTCATTTTTTTGGCGCAAACCCATTGACACCGCATAAATTCGCGTGGTATAGTTTTCTCGAACAAATATTTGATTCAAATTCGCTTAATGATTTGTCTCACCACGCCTTACTCTTTGCCCCGCCCGAGCCGCCGATCTCGCAGATGGCTTGCCCCCAATCGGTGTTTGCCCCTCGAACGACAACTCTGTCTGTGTTCGCGCTATGTGATACCACAAGACTGCCGAGTTGAAGTTGTCTCCGAGTCAAGCGAGACGACGCGAGAGAGAAAGGAGCGGGTCCTCGCCGGATAGGGCGTCACCGACGCCGCCCTTGGTCACATAAATTTGCTTTTGCATCCTTTCACCCAAATTTTTTCCCGAAACGCATTCACTCCGTTTGCATGAACAGTGCAAGGGCGCGTCTTGGGATTGTTTCGCTCAAGCAAAAGGAGAACCAAGCCATGAATGGCAATCGCCCGCGACTCTATGTTGGAAACCTCCCTTATCAACTGACGGTTGACGAGTTGAAAGATTTTTTTGCCGGCGCAGGCAATATTACCGATGTTGCAATCATCACGGACCGCGGCACCGGACGCAGCAAGGGCTTTGGCTTTGTGGAATTTGCGACCGACGAGGATGCCGCCCGCGCGCAATCAATGTACAACGGCGCGCAGCTAAAGAATCGGACGCTCAAGGTGGACTTGGCAAAGCCGCGCCAAGAAAAAGAAAGCGGCGCAAACAAAGCCAGCAGCGACGGTGGCGGCGGTGGAGAGAGTAATTTTGGATAAAAAATGCCTGCGCGCAATTTTACGCGCAGGCATTTTTTTGTACAATAGGAGCGATGGCAGACGAATCCGAACGCAAACGATTGAATGTTACAAACCCCAATTCCGCGCGCGACCATCAATCTTTGATTGAAAAACAAATCCGCGAAGCGATGGAACGCGGCGATTTTGACAATCTGCGCGGCGCGGGGAAACCCCAGAATCTCGCGCGCGATCCGAATGTGCCCGAAGATTGGGAACTCGCGTTCAATCTGTTAAAGAACGCGGGCTTTGCGCCCGATTGGATTGAAACGCGCAAAGAGGTGGACACAGCACGCGAAAAACTATTTGCGCCGTTACAACGTTTTCTCCAAACACCGCCGTCAAATCAAACTGAATTCGCGCAACAACAAACCAAACTCGTTCAAAATTTTCGCGCGCAAGCGGTCGAGTTGAATCGGCTGATTGACATTTATAATTTGAAAGCGCCGACGTCTCAAGTGCATTTGCGGCGAGTTCGCGTCGAGTACGAGATTGAGAAATTCCTGAGCGAGAGCCAAAAATAGAATGGTTATTTCCCTCGCTCTGCAATCACACTCCCCCGCGACAAGCGCACAATCATTCCTTCAAAGCGCTTTGGCACCAGGTGTCCCACCAACTGCCATTCCTCCGCACCCAACGCGCCCGTGACAAGCAAAACAACTCCGTAGGCAAGCGTTGCCACAACCAAAGCCAGCAAAATATTCTGAGGCACGAGAAAATAGAGCACGCCGCCCATCACAAGACCTGCGAACGCGGGTCTCCAAAAAATATCGAGGATCGGCAGCGGCGGCATATGTTTCCGCAGCGCATAATAGAACGGCGCCAAGAGCGCAAGTTCCGAAAGCACCGTGACCAATGCCGCGCCGCGATACGAGAGCGCGGGAATTGCAATCAGATTCGCCGCAATATTAAAGACCAAACCAATGATGAACGCGCGCGTCAGAAAACGCTGTTCGTTCAAAGCGATGAGAACGTAATGCACGACGCTGTTGATAAAACTAAAGGGCAAAAAGAAAATCAGCCAACGCAGCGCAATGGCTGAATCGGGAATGTACGCAATCCCCGCAAAGAGCAAGATGAGCGGCTCGGCAATAAATACGGTGGCAACCGTAATCGGCACTGCGATCCACGTCAGCAATTTCACCGAAACAATCATTGCGCGCTGCATCGTCTCGGTGGAACCGGTCGAGAGACGCGAGAGCATTGGAAAAATCGCCAGCGTAAATTTGGATGGGATGAAATTCAACGCATTCACAAATTTGTACGCCGCGTTATAGTAACCAAGAATCGTCGCGCCCGCCAGTGGCAGCAGCAAAAACACATCAATTTTGAAAAACAAGTTCGACAGCAAATTGTTCATCATCAACGGATACGATTCAAAAAACATCCAGCGCGCGAGCGAACGATTCAACTCGAAATGCGGTTTGAACAACATGCGCCGCACAAGATAAAACATCACCACCAATGTGAACGTATTCGTCACAATCGAAACCCCTGCAAGTCCGACGATGCCATAGCCCGCGAGCAATACAGCAATTTGGAGCGCCACGCTCACCAACGCGGTTGCAATTTCAATCGCGGTCGGATATTCAAAGCGTTCGTACGCAAAAAACATTCCCGACAGCGCGCTTGCGATGTGATTTGGAAAGAGCGAGACCCAGAGCAAAATCATCGTCACAATCGTTTCGCGATTCAAATCGCCCGTCGCCGTGTAAAACACAATTACACCGGCGAGCAGCAGAATCGAAAGCACCGTCAAACCCATGCGCAGCACGATCGAATTGGTCAAAAATACATTTGACTTGGCACGGTCGCGCGACACTTCGCGCGTCGTCAAAATTCCCAAACCAAAATCGGTGATCGCCGAGAGAAAAAACCAGACAGTAACGGCAAAAGCATAGCGCCCATTGTTTTCAGGTCCAAGGATGCGCAGAACCACCAACGCCAAAGCAAAGTTGATAACTTGAATCAGCAGAGACGCGCCCATTGGCACGAGTGAATTTTTCGCGACGGTACGCACCTGCGATTCGTCGCCGGATGCGACGAGAACGAATCTTTGCCACACCAACGCAACGAGGGCGAGCAAAACGGCGATGACGGCGAGCAGCGACAAGACCGAGCCGACGCGGAATGAGATCGGCGAATATTTGAACCGTACTGTGTGTTCACCTGCGGGGACAAGCACCGCGCGGAAATTTCCATTGGCGCGATAAATTGGCGTGTCCTGCCCATCAATCTGCGCGATCCAACCGGGAGAATATGTGTCGGTGAGAACGAGATACGCGGCCTGCGACGCGTTCGTTTTCAAGATCACTTCGCTGCCCGAATATTTTTCCATATGCACCGTGCCATTTGCCTGCCCCGTCGGCAGCGGCGCGAGGGGCGAAGGATTTTCCAACAACACGGTGTGCGCGACATCCGCGTTCGGCAGCGCGCGCATCAATTCATCGCGATTTTCAAAGACCCGGGCTTGACTGACCAAAAACGCGCGCGGCAAAACATTCTTGTTTTCATAAATTTTTATTTCCTTGTCATACACCAAATCGTAATTGGGATTGGGCAAGGCGCGCGTCGTCAAAACATATTTCACGTTGAGCAAATTCATCAAGGGCGAACTCAACGGCTGATAATCATAAAACGCCGCGATGCGGTTGTACAAAAGCTCATCCTGCGGAGCGAGCAGCCGCATGAACTCGACGTATTGCTTGGCAATGATCGAGTCATAGCCGCGAACGTCCTGCAGCCCGAACGGCATCGCGCTGTTGGCATTCAACGTCTTTTCGCCGCGCACATCGTACGAGGCGATGCGAAAGAGTGATTTGTCTTGCTGCAAAAATTGAATCGCGGGCGGAACAAACTGCGCGAGGTTCGCATCCGCGCGCGGATAAAAACCAAT
The DNA here is from genome assembly GCA_004295045.1 of Chloroflexota bacterium. GTDB lineage: Bacteria > Chloroflexota > Anaerolineae > UBA4142 > SHND01 > SHND01. The sequence continues at coordinate 65,896 of SHND01000024.1, forward strand.
GCCCGCCACAAAAACGTCCGCGACCACAACGAGAATCGCAAACGGCTTCCATACTGCGATGCCGCGCACGCGCCAATTCGTGCGCGCGAGCAGAAATACGATTCCCGCCAACAACACGAAACATCCAAACAAAACGATATTGCGCGCTTGATACGACCAAAATGCCTGCCCCGTTTCAAAAACGGGTTTTGCCAAATCGGATGCGTTCACAAACGCGTCCGCGTAACGCACAAAAACATCGCGCATCGCCAACGAAAGCGCGACGAGAAAAAGCGCCAACAATCCTGCGCCAGCCAACCCCGCGCCGACAATCGTCATCGCGCGTTTTGACATCCCATCCGCAATGTACTGCGTGCCAACGCCCGCCAGAAACGCGACGCTCAATGTCCACGGAAAAATCCAACGAAACGCGGTATGCAATTGATTCCAGCCGGGCAGACCATAAAACAGGATCGCGTAAAGTGGTGTGCCAAACGCAAACAGGAGAGAGAGGACGGCGAGCGTAAGAAAGAAAAATTTCGAATTTCGAACCTTGAATTTCGAATTAAAAATCCCAAGCACGGTGAGGACAAGCGCGAGAATTCCAACATACGCGCCTGCTTCTACATAATTTTTGATGCCCCAAAAAATGGTGCCTTGCGGCGCGGCTTTCCACACAAAATCGTAAATATCGAAAAAAGTGTGATGAGTGGGATTGCCAAAAAAATCGGGAATCAGAAATGTGAGAATTTGGCGCGAAGGCAGAGCCCACCCTGCGACATCGCCGTACGAAACCGACCCTTCACGAAAATTCGCGCGCACCAATTCGTACAAGGGAATAATTTGGATCGCCGCGAGCGCGAACCCTAACGCGACGATTCCAACCATCACCGCGCTCGCGCGAATCATTCCGCGCCAATTTATCTTGCGCGCGCGCAGCGTCACATTCATCCCCAAAATCCGCCAGACGGCATAAAACGCGAGCACAAGCAAAATATAGTACGACATTTCGACATGCCCCGCGAGGAACTGGACGCCAATCAAAATTCCCGCACACAACGCGAAAAATAATTCGCGCGGCAGCGAACGCTTGTCTCGAGTCGTTTCGAGCCGTGCTTGTGCGAATCTTTCGTCCTCGCGCAGCGTCAACTCGACAAACGCCAAAATTGCCGGCAGCCACGTGGCGGCGCTTGTCACCATTGGAAACACAATGCTGACAACCATGAAACCGCTGAACGCGTAAATGATTCCGCTGAGAATCGAAGCGAATGGGCGCAATCCCAAAACGCGCGCGAGAAAATACATCGCGCAGGCGGCGAGCCAATAATGCAGCACGGCGAAAATGGCGTAGGTGCGCGCAAGCGGCATGATGTAAAACACGATGCCGAGCGGATACAATGCCGCGTTCTGTCCCGCCGCGAGAAAGGGCTGACCGGCGAGGATGTACGGATTCCACAACGGAATCTCGCCTGCGCGAATGGATTCGTTGATAAAACTTTTCCACGCGTAATTTTCGAGAACGAGGTCGTCGAGGAGTGGATTGTATGCTTGCGTCACACCATTCTGCTGCGCGGACGCGCTCCACGGGGGAAAACGATAGAGGTTATCGAACGGCACGAGTGTTGCATTGGAAAACAACACGGGTGCGAAAAACAAAACGGCGAGTGCGAGGAATAAAAAAATCGCAGCGAGATCAGATCGTTTCACGCCGGCACTCTTTGCGCATTCGCTCGAACAGGAACGCGACGTCTCAAGATAATGCGCGATTCACGCACCAACTCGAACTCGAAAACATCATCACTCATTTCTCCGATGTTTCGAGTTGGTGTGCGACAATCGAGGAATTTTTTTTCAGCGGACCATAGCGCGAACGAATTTCCCATACACGCGAAGCGGCTTCCCATTTCACGCGCATGTCCATCTTGGATTGTCCGATGCGCCGATCTTCAAAATAGATTGGATATTCAAAAATTCGCAAGCCGTTTTGCTCGGACAAATACGCCATCTCAACTTGGAAAATATAGCCGTTTGCGCGCACCCGATTCAAATTAATTTTTTCCAGCGCGCTGCGGCGCCACAATTTATAGCCCGCCGTCGCGTCGCGCACTTTTAATCCCAAAATCAATCGCACGTAGACGCTGTTCGCCCACCAACTCAACAGATAGCGCCCGAAACTCCAACGCTCATCCAATTTACCGCCCGGCACATAGCGCGAACCGACGACGACATCGTACTTGTCAATGCGCTGCAAAAAATGTGGCAAGTAATCGGGCGAGTGTGAAAAATCCGCATCCATTTGAACGAGATAGTCCGCGCCATTTTTCATTCCCAGCGTAAATCCTTCAATGTACGCGGTGCCCAATCCTGACTTCGCGGGACGGTGCAGCACCTGCACACGCGGGGCAAACTCGCGGCTCAGTTCCTCCGCAAGCGCGCCCGTGCCATCCGGTGATTCATCATCAACGATCAAAACATCGAGATCCGAAATAGGGAGATTCAAAAGTGCGGTTGTGAGCGCGCGGAGATTTTCTGCTTCGTTGTAGGTCGGAATAACGATCGTGGTCTTCATTGCAAAAGATTATAGGTGATTTCCCGCGCGACGAGAAATTACAGCACATACGCGCGCACTGCATCGGCTTTTGTTACGCCTGCGGGGTCAATCATCACGTTGACGATAGAGGGTTTTCCACTCGCCAACGCGCGCTGAATTGCCGGAACAATCTCATCCGGCGCCGTGACATATTCGCCATAACCGCCGAACGCGTCCGCAATTTTTTCGTAATGCACATTTGGTGCGAGTTCCGTCGCCACCGCGCGTTCCTCGCCCACCAACGCGATTTGCGGCAAACGAATTTCGCCCCATTGCCCATCATTCCCAATCACCGTCACAATCGGCAAACGAAAACGCATCGCCGTATCAAATTCCATACCGTTCAATCCAAAAGAACCATCGCCATTCAACACAATCACTTTTTTGTCGGGATACAATGCTTGGGCTGCCAACGCAAAAGGCAAGCCCACCCCAAGACACCCGAGCGGACCCGGGTCCATCCATTGCCCCGGTTTCGTAATCGTCAAAACTTTAGCCGCAAGCCCCACCACGTCGCCGCCATCCGCCACCACAATCGTATCGTCATCTAGAATTTTGTTCAATTCGTGCGCGAGGCGCAGTTGATGAATCGGAGTTTCGTTCAAGGTCTCCCATTCCGCTTGCGCTGTGCGCCGTTCCTCTTCCACGCCCTGCAACTTGGCGACCCAATCGTTATGCGCGGGCAATGGCAATTCATGAATTGTCTCTAACGCATCCGTCAATTGTTCGATCACCGCGCGCGCATTTCCAATGATTCCAACATCCACCGCGCGATTTCTGCCAATTTCTGCGGCGTCAACGTCCACCTGAATCAATTTTGTCGTATCGCCGAAATCGCCATAGCGCATTCGAAAATCCATTGGCACGCCGAGCGATAAAACCACATCCGCGTTTTTCAATGCCGCGCCGCGCGCGAGCGGCAGGCAATTTGGATGATTCATCGGAATGGTGCCGCGCCCCATGCCATTTGGAAAGACGGGCAAGTTGAATTCCTCGACAAACGCGCGCAGCGTTTCACTCGCGTCATCCCAATACACCTGCGTTCCCGCCAAAACGACGGGGCGCGCGGCATTGGCGATAAGCTCGGCGGCATGCGCCACCGCTTGCACGTCACCGTACATGCGCGATGTTGTACGATAATGCGTAGGAAATTTCACATCGTCTTCATCTACAAACTGAATCAAAATATCAAAAGGAATTTCAACAAACACGGGTCCCGGTTTGCCCGTGAGCGCGATGCGAATCGCCTGCGTCAGCAATTCGGGAATACGTTCGGTTTGATGAATTGCGATGCTGTATTTTGTAATGGGCTTGAGCAGCGCGACCTGTTCCATTTCTTGCAGCGCGCCGCGTCCCTGCTGCTCCAACGGCGCCGCGCCGCCGAGCAACAACAGCGGACTGTTGGCATAATACGCGTTGGCGATTGCCGTCACCGCGTCAGTGACACCGGGTCCCGCCGTCACCGCCGCAACCCCGATGCCGCGCGTCAGGCGCGCGTACGCATCCGCCGCGTGCGCGGCGGCTTGTTCGTGCCGCGTGTCAATAATGTTGATGCCTTCGTCAATGCATCCATCATAGATAGATGCGATGTGTCCGCCGCACAAGGTAAAGAGGTGCGATATATTTTCATTTTTCAAAACGCGCGCGACGAGCCGCCCACCATGCATGTTCATAGAAACCTCTGATTCTCAAGTGAAAGATTTTCAAGTTTGCGAGTCTAACACGCAGAGATGATTGCGTCAAACAATTTTGAATTCGCGCGCCCATAAATTTTCTAATGTTTCAATCCTTTAAGGTTTGCCAATTCAATGAGGTTCGCTATAATCATCGCCGCTTTACAGATGATGCAACCAGCATCCGCGCTCCGCGACTTGCTCATACGCCATTTGTTCAAGTTCATGCATCAACGCTGATTTCATGACCTCCGTGAATGTGCGCGGTTACGAGACGCGAATCATTTCAGGCAGCAGATTGTAGCTGCTTCCAGACACGCTTAAATTAATTTCAAAGTGTCGCGTAGGAGTTTGCAATGCCAGCGACTGTACTGATCGTCGCCAATGACAAAGAGGTTACGAATCATCTCGCAACTTTTTTCAACAAAAAAGAATTTTCGATTCTCACCGCACACAGCGGGCGGCAAGCGTTAGCCCAAGCCAAAGCGCGCCTGCCCGACGCAATTGTTTTGGATGCCACTTCGCCGCGCCTGAGTGTAAAGCGTCTGGTGCGCTCACTGCATCGCGGCTCGCACCCGCTCATGTTTTTGCTCGCACAAAATCCAAATCGTATCGAGGGCGGCAGTAACGGCGCGGTGGTTTTGCCCAGAGCTACCACCCCGAAAAAATTATCTCAACGCGTCCGCACCGCCCTCGACAATCGTCCCCCGCGCGAGCTAAAAGTTGGCGTTCTCACCTTGAACGTCGAACGCCGCCGCGTCGCACGCGGCAATCGCGCTCACAAGCTCACACCCAAAGAATTTGAACTGCTGCGCGTGTTCATGACACATGCGGGGCAAATCGTTTCGCGCAAAACTTTAATGCAAGAGATTTGGCACACGGATTATCTCGGCGATACCCGAACGCTGGATGTGCATATGCGCTGGCTGCGCGAAAAAATTGAAGACGACCCCAATGCGCCGCGTTTGTTGGTTACCGTGCGCGGCGAGGGTTACCGCCTCGAAACCAAATAAACAAAGCAAAAAAATCTCGAAATCAATGGCTGATTTCGAGATTTTTCATTTTCGTGAGATTGCGGTTTTGGCGAGCCATCTTGAGCGTAAAAATAACGAGCGCCCACTGCCGACGGACACGCCATGGCTGCAACACAAGTCGAAACAGCCACTCCAAGCCAATATCTTGCATCCACTTGGGCGCGCGGCGAATCTTTTTCGCAATAAAATCGAACGCGCCGCCAATGCCGAGCGCGACCCGAACCGTACGGAATTTTCCGCGATTGCGATAAATCCACAAATCTTGCGCAGGCGAGCCAAACGCGACGAACAAAATTTCCGCGCCGCTTTCGTCGAGGCGGGCGAGAATCTCTGCTTCATCCCGTTCATCGGGCGAACCCTCGAACATGCCAACAATTTTTAAATTACGATAGCGCGCTTGCAAACGCGCCGCTGCCTGTCCCCCCACGCCGCCGCGTCCGCCCAACAAAAAAACTTTCCAGCCCGAAATCGCCGCCAACCCGCTCAAGTACCAAACAAAATCCGTACCCGCGACCCGTTCGCGCAATGGAGTTCCTTGCGCTTGCGCCGCGCGCAACAAGTTCGCGCCGTCAGGCAGATTCAAATCACTCTGCGCGAGGGCGCGCGCAAACTCTGCATTATTTTGCGCTGCCGTCACAAACTCTGGATTGACTGTGACAACTTGATGCACGCGCGGCTCTTGCATGAAATCATCCACCTGCGCCAGCGCCTCTGTCATCGTCACATCATCCACGCGCACACCGAGAAGAGTGATGGAATTCAAAAACGTGACAAGTGACGAGTGACGGGCACCGAGGAACACGCTGACCCGTCACTCGTCACCTTTATCTCTACAGCATTTTATGTTTCTTTTCCGCGCTCGTCACTGCGTCTTCAAAAAGTTCCAACGCCTCTTCGACGAGCGGTTTTTGTATCATCAACGGCGGCGCAATGCGAATCGTACTGCGCCCGCATCCAAGCAGCAGCAAGCCATTTTGAAAGGCATGATTCACAATCTCTTGGCGCAATTGCGGCGCGGGCTGTTTCGTTGTCTTGTCTTGAACAAACTCGACACCGATCATCAACCCTTTGCCGCGCACATCGCCCATCGAAGGATGCCGCACTTGCATTTCAGCCAGCGCGTCCATGATGAACTCGCCTTGTTCCGCCGCGTTCTCCATCATGCCGTCTTCGACGAGATCGAGCGTGGTGAGCGCGGCTGTGCACGCGAGCGGATTTCCGCCGTAGGTATTTCCGTGCGCGCCGGCAACCCATTGTTTCATGATGGACTGACGCGCAAACATCAAGCCCAATGGAACACCGCTCGCGATCCCTTTCGCGCTGCAAACAATGTCCGGTTCGACTCCCCAATGCTCAATCGCCCACCATTTCCCCGTTCGTCCTACGCCTGATTGCACTTCATCCGCAATCAAAATGATCCCGTGCTTGTCACACATCTGACGCAAGCGCGGGAAAAAATTTTGCGGCGGAACGACGTAACCACCTTCGCCTTGAATTGGCTCGAGTAGAATCGCCGCGCATTCATCCGGCGGCAACACAGTTTGAAATATTACGCGCTCGATATAGTCAACCACCGTATCACCGTAATCACCTTCGCGTTTCAGATCCAACACAGGACGATACGGATCGGGAAATGGAACGTGCACGACGCCGGGCATTGTGGGAAAAAAGCGTTCCTGCTGTACATATTTCGACGCGGTGAACGATAGCGAGCCCATCGAACGTCCATGAAACGCGCCGAGAAATCCGATAAAGCGTTGGCGTTTCGTCGCATAGCGCGCAAGCTTGATTGCCGCTTCCACGGCTTCGGTTCCCGAATTGGCAAAAAAGACGCCGACATCTTCTTGCATCGGCGCGATTTCGTTGATGCGTTCGCCGAGCCGAATCATGGACTCGTGATAAAAGTCGGACGAAATGTGGATGAATTTTTCAGATTGCGCCTGCAGCGCTTGCACCAATTTCGGATGACTGTGCCCGGTTGCCGCGACGGCGATGCCCGCCATACAATCAATGTAACGATTGCGATCTACATCCCACACTTCAGCGCCGCGCCCGCGCTCCATGACGAACGGATAATCGCGCGGATAGGAAGGAGAAACGACTTTTTTATCGCGCGCCAACATTTTGCGCGCGTTCGGTCCGGGTGGTGCAGTGACAATGCGCGCGCCGCCGGTGCGGAGCCGCCCGTTGTTAGAAGTATGATTTTTCATTCGTAGCAGCAAGTAAAAAGTAGTGCCAGAGCTGATAAACCAAGCCATCCACTACCATTTACCCTTTTGACTCCTTTGTCATGATACAAGCTAAAAGATTTTGCATTTATTCCAAGCCGATAATATTTCCAGCCGCGTCAATATCAATTTGCTCCAACGCGGGACGCGCAGGCATACCTGACATGGTACGAATTTCATTGGCGAAAGCAATCACATAGCCCGCGCCGGCGGCGAGCCGCACATCGCGAATCGGCAGTTTGAAATTTTTTGGACGCCCTTTATGTTTTTCTTCATGCGAAAGCGACAGATGTGTTTTGGCGATGCAGACAGGCAGTTCGCCAAAACCTTGTTCCGTCAGCTGTGTTAATTTTTCCTCGACACTGGACGATAACTCGATTCCCCCGCCGCCATAGATTTGCGTTGCGATACGTTCGATCTTGTCTCTCAAGGGCAATGCGTTGACGTACAACAATTTTGCTTGCGCGGGTTTGTTTGCCGCGTGGACGGTCGCTTCGGCGAGCGAAATCGCTCCCGCGCCGCCGCGCGCGTACACGTCCGAAGCATAGGTCCCTTCTGCGCCCGCTTCGCGCGCAAGTTGTTCGACGCGCGCGATTTCGCGATCATTGTCTCGCGCAAAACGATTGACGGCAACGATCACCGGCACGCCGAACATTTTCGCGTTCTCGATGTGTTTCAGTAGATTCGACGCGCCGCGCTCCAACGCATGCAAATTCTCTTTGTGCAAATCATCGGGGAGCGCTTTTCCGGCGACGACTTTGCCGACCCCGCCATGCATTTTGAGCGCGCGCAGCGTGGCAACCAAAACAATCGCGTTCGGCATAATGCCCGAGACACGACATTTGATGTCAATGAATTTTTCGAGACCGAGGTCGCTGCCAAACGCGGCTTCGGTGATGACGTAATCGTTCGTCCTGAGCGCAATGCGGTCGGCGAGAATGGAACTCGCGCCGTGCGCGATATGTCCAAGCGTGCCGGTATGAACGAACGCAGGCGTACCTTCGTTGGTTTGGACAAGATTGGGCTTGAGCGCTTCTTGAAGCAATGCCGTCATCGCGCCCGCGCACCCCAAGTCGTCGGCGGTCATCCATTTTCCGCGCCGCGAACGTCCAATCACAATTCTCCCAACGCGGGCGCGCAAATCTCGCCAAGTCGTTTGTTCGTCCGCGCCATTGACCAGACCAATCAACGCCATTACTTCCGACGCGGTAACGGCATCAAACCGCGCTTCACGCGGCGTTCCATTTTCGCGTCCCCCCAGTCCCGTGAGAACTTGGCGCAGCGCGCGATCACTGATCTGAATCACGCGCGACCATGCGAGCGAGAATGGATCGAGTTCCAATGGATTCCCATGTACGAGAACATTGTCAATGCATGACGCGAGCAAATTGTTCGCCAGCGCAATGACGTGATGATCGCTGCTCGCGTTGAGATTCATCAGCGCGTATGGCTCGAGGCGCGCGCTCCCTCCACCGGCAGAGCCGCCGCGATAATTCAACACCGCGCCGAGCGAACTCTGGCGCAGTGAAACCGCCGCGCGGTAGCCCATGCGATTCATCCCCATTGCCAAACCGATGGCAGTTGTCGTTTTGCCTTCGCCCGGCGGCGTCGGCGTGATCGAAGTGACGACAATGTATTTTCCATTCGGTCGGTCGGAAAAACGCGTCAAGAGATCGGGCGACATTTTCGCGCGATATTTGCCGTGCGGTTCAATATCGTCCAGCCCAAGCCCCATTTGTTCTGCGACGCGCGCGATGGGAAGCGGAGATTCAAAATTGGACATTGATTTATAAACGCGCTTGCACCACGTCGAGAATCGCCTGTCGCTTTGCCGTAATTGGCTTCAAGGCATCGAGTCTTGACCGCATCATGAGTACGTAATCGTGGTCCTGGATGAGGTGGAGATTGATTTCAACATTCAGCGCCGCGGCACGAAATCCTGCTTCCGCCAAGAGCGCGCCTGCTCCAGCATCACTCGCCGCGTTCTTGTTGCCGTGCGCGGCGGTCGTTTCGCTGAGCTGCAATACTTGAGCGCACGCTTCCGCCACACGCATTGGGATTTCCGCCGCGCGCTTGAGCGCGTTTTGTATGGCAGTCGTGCGCGCTGCCTTTTGTTCATCCGTCTCTTTCGGCAGTTGATACGCGTCTATCACTTGCGTGTAGGCTGCGGCATCCGCTTGAATTAAATCGAGCAAGACAACGCGCAATTCCTCCGCGCGCGGCAGAATCGCTTCAAATTCTGCGCTGACCGCTTGATAATTTTTGCGTCCGATGGTGAGGCGGCAAACCATCGCAATCAGCGACGCGCCGAGTGCGCCGGACAACGCCGCCGCCGAACCACCACCCGGCGCAGGTGCGGCGGATGCCAGTTCAGCAGTAAAGTCAGTCAACGACGATTCGATGAAACTCATAAGAAACCCTTTGGGAAATAACTACGCGAGGTGTGAGCATTGTAGCAAAGAACAAAGTTCTCGCCAAAGAAAAATGGAACAGGCACGAACCCTGTTCCATTCTTTTTCGAAAAGCGCAGCTGTGTATTTTCGCGCGGCGTTTAGGGTTGGAAGGTGAGATAGTAGCACTGTCCCGCAGAATAGGCAGGCAATCTTTCGCTTGCCTTGCCAACACCGGGAATGGATGCCGAATAAGTGTACTTGGCGCTCGGCGGCAGATCAATGTAATGATATTGTCCATCCGCCGGAATATCAAAATCTTTTTGGAAACCGACGTCCGGCGCGCCAACCGTGAATCGCATCGTGCCGCTGTAGCCGTTCTTTACCCACAAACGCGCTTTGTCTGCGGGAGCGTTACACGCATTTGTCGCTTTGGTGGGAACACGCGTCGGCACGCGCGTCGCGGTTGATTGGGCTGAGACGGGAGTGGTTGTCGCGCCCGCGCTCGAAGTCGAGCCAGAGCTCGATCCTCTCACCAAATTTATTGTGCGGATATTATTCAGCACATCTTTTAGAAACGCATCGGGCGTGATCAATTGCGAACTGAGCAACTGCAGCGCGTTTGCCGTCGTAGAGGCGTCGTAGATATTCGGACCATTCAATAATAGAACATGGTAATTTGCCGCGTTGGGATAAGCGGAGCGCAGCGCGACAAAACCCGAAACGATTTGTTTGACGCCATCCGCACTTTTCGGATCGGCAGCTGCGCCAAGCATCAGCACATGCACCGAATTGGACAACGCCTTGCCAGCTTCGTCGTACCAAGGTCCCGAAGTGATAGCGACATAACCATCTTGGGCAAGTTCTCGCGCAACTGCATTCGATGCCGCCGGGGTTGGAGTGACAGATGCTTGCTCATTATCGAGAAAACTACCCAAGCTGCCAGAACCGGGAGTTGGACCTTGCGCGTACAACGCGCTCGTTGAAATCAAAACAAGGAACATCACCGCAAACGGTATGAAAATTTTATTCAACATCTTTTTCTCCTTGATCAAGACTTGGACAAGTATAACATTTAGTGACAACAAGCGTCAACCAAAAAAAGAGGCGGGCTATGTTGCCCGCCTCTGATGGTAAGTACATTCATTCCAAGTAATCGCGCAGTTTACGCGAACGCGATGGATGCCGCAGTTTGCGCAGCGCTTTGGCTTCAATTTGGCGAATGCGCTCGCGCGTCACGCCAAATTTCTTGCCGACTTCTTCGAGCGTGTGGCTCTTGCCATCTTTCAAGCCGAAACGGAGTTGCAGCACGCGTCCTTCACGCGGCGAGAGCGAGGTGAGAATTTCTTCCATCTGCTCGCGCAAAAGTTGATGCGACGCCGCGTCGGTCGGACCGAGCGTTGATTCGTCGGGAATGAAATCGCCGAGATGCGAATCTTGTTCTTCACCGACGGGCATTTCAAGCGACAAGGGGCGCTGTGAAATCTTGATGATGCGCTCGACCTTTTTCGGCGTCGTGCCAAGTTCTTTGGCAATTTCGTCCGGCGTGGGTTCGCGCCCCAGTTCCTGCACGAGTTGACGCGAGACGCGCGTCAATTTATTGATGCGCTCGCACATGTGGACGGGAACGCGAATCGTGCGCCCTTGATCGGCGATGGCGCGCGTGATCGCTTGACGAATCCACCACGTCGCGTATGTCGAAAATTTGAAACCGCGTTTGTAATCGAATTTTTCAACCGCGCGAATCAGACCGATGTTCCCTTCCTGAATCAAGTCCAAAAAGGAGACGCCGCGTCCGATATATTTTTTCGCGATGGAAACTACGAGACGAAAATTCGCCTTGATCAGTTTTTGGCGGCACAGCTCGCCGTCACGAATTTTTTGTTCCAGTTTCGTCCGTTCGCTCATGCTGAGCGTTGACGAGCGATTCAACTGCTGGCGCGCTTTTTTCCCAATCTCCATGCCGCGCGCGTACTCTACCTCTTGTTCGGCGCGCAAGAGCGGAATGCGCGAAATCTCTTTGAGATAAAGCGAAACGGTATCGTCAATCCCGATTTCGTTCAAATCCACTTGCGCGGGTTCTTCGGGCTTTTCGACAACAACTTCCGGCGCTTCGGCTTGATCTACCAGTTGAATGCCTTCTTCAAAGAGGACAATATAAACTTCTTCGAGCTGTTCGATATTCGCTTCCGCTTCAGGAAAGACTTGCAAAATTTGATCTTGCGAGAGCCAGCCTTGTGTTTTACCTTTTTCAACCAATTGCTGAACGAGCGCGCGCGACTGTGCAAAAGTCACGTGCGCTTTTTCCGCAGGAGCAGTTAGAGCCAGCCCGGAGCTTGCCACCGAACGATCGGTGCGATGCCCGTTGCCATTAGTATGTCCATTTCGCGCGTGGCGAGTTTTGCTCACAACGCCGCTGGAACGTGCCTTTGTGTTTTTAGTGATTCGACGTGTTGCCATTCCCATCACCTGTCTACGTTTTTAGGACGCCTTTCCCAACATCACCCCGCGATGTGTCTTTACATAATTACGGCTCGCCCCAGCTGCCAGGAGGCAACAAAATTGAGACAGGGCGAGCCGTCTCGCCCATCATTATACGACGCGAATAACCGCGCGTCAATACTTTTGTGCATTTTTTCTCAAAAAACCTACGGATTTTGCGAAATATCTGTCTTACAAAGTGCTGTCCGCGTGCATGTCGCAGCTCTTCTTATCTAACCGATGCGGTTTGACTCTTGCCACAGGTCAATCGCGCCAATTCTAAGGTGCCTTGGACGTCGTTTGGGTCCGGTTGCCCGTTAGGATGATGGCGACCGACCAATGCGCGTTCGATCAAGCCGACCCATCGTTCGCCCAATGCCTCTTGCGCCCAACGCGCAGCGGCTGGTTTGGATACCACCGCCCCGTGTTCCATTGTGTAGAGCGCCCGACACAACGAAAGAACGGTGTACGATTGGTCTCCGCGATTGTGAAATGGCGCAGGTTCATCCAACAGTGGCGCCTCCCACTCGTTTAGCATCTCCCGCATAGATTGGCGCAAATCGTCCGCCGAAACCGGGTCAATGCGATTTCGGATTGGCGGTCCTGCCACCACAATTCCACGTTCTCGCAAGACTGCTCTTTCCACGACGCGGAAATGATTTGCCATTTCCAGCGTTCGCCCTGCCCCGCGTTCCAATTGCAAATGCGGGACTGCTGCGTAGTGCCGCAACGCAGCAAGTGAAAGATACGCGCCTTCGATGTCCATTGCCCAAGCTGAATCGTCGGCGGCAATTTGCGCGTGCATCGCTCTTAATTTCATCACAGCCGCTTTCGAAATTTCCTGCTCTGTGACGACCAAGAAATCTATATCGCTCGCGCGGTCAAAATCGCCGGTTGCAAGGGAGCCGTACAAGTACATTCCGACAAACTCTCTTTGCAAAATGGTCCGGACGCCCAAAAGCACCTGCTCGAGCAGCGCGTTCACTTCCGGATATAGGATGGAACTGGACATGGACACTTGAATCTGCTTCGATTTCGCCTAGTACAAGACACCGAAAACCCCATTTGGTTACGCAAAGAAAGAGTGGATTTTGGCGCGCGCGCGCCCGTAAGATTACGCCCCTATCTTTTACATACCACTATATCGCTGTATAATCGAAAGGCAACAAAGTTGCAAAAGCATTATCAAGTCTGTCTGAATCACGGAGACGCATATGGCGCGAGATAAAGATTCGTTTGAAGAATTCGTCGGTTTTTCGAGCATCATGGATCGCATGATGAGTTCGCTCATGTTGCAAGACAATGGGCAGCTGCCCTCGCTGTGGCGTCCGCCGACGGATGTGTATGAAACGCAAGAGAACGTCGTTATATTGATTGAAGTCGCCGGGATGGACTCTGACAAAATTCAAGTAGAGTTTGGTGACAAAATCTTGCGTGTGAGCGGGCGTCGCTCCGACCAACATTTGCGCGCGGCATGTCATTGTCTCGAAGTCCAATATGGCGATTTCGCAAGCGAAGTGTATCTGCCCGGACAATATGACGTAGATGCAATTGATGCGGAATACAAAGATGGGTTTTTGACAATTACTCTTCCCAAAGTAACGCAAGAAACAAAATTGATCAAAGCGCAGACGACAGATCAAAATGTACAACGAATAAAGTAATAGAAAGTGTCGCCCCCAAAAGAGAGGTTTTAGATGCCTATTATCAAAAAGAACAACGATGAAGAACAAGAAATGCAAGAACAGGAAATTGAAACGGGAAGCAATTCGACGATTCCGAGCGAATTGCCGATTTTGCCATTAAAGGGTGTTGTCGTTTATCCGTTAACCGTGCTGCCTTTGAATGTTGGGCAAGCGCGTTCTTTGCGTTTGGTGGATGATGTCGTCAAGGAAACAAATCGTTTGATTGGTTTGGTGACAATCAAGACCGATAAATTTGAAGATGCGGGTCCCGATGACTTGTACGAAATCGGCACTGCGGCGGTGATTCATCGCATGTTGCGCGCGCCGGACGGCACCGTGCGTTTGATTGTGCAAGGCATGGAACGCATCCGCATCAAGGAATTTACATCGCTTGAACCATACTTGAAAGCAAATATCGAACTCGCGCCCGAAACCATCGACAAGAGTGTCGAGGTCGAAGCGTTGACGCGCAACACGGTCGAATTGTTTCGCACGCTGGTGAGCTTGTCGCAAACGCTGCCCGAAGAATTGTTAATGGCGGCGTTGAATGTCGAAGATCCGCGTCAACTCGTGTACATGATTGCGACTTCGATGCGGATTGATTTGAAACAAGCGCAAGAATTGCTCGAATTGAATGATGTGCAAGAAAAACTTGTCAAACTCGACGCGCTGTTGACCAAAGAGGTCGAAGTTCTCGAACTCGGTAAAAAGATTTCGGGGCAAGCGCAGCAAGAAATTGAAAAAAATCAGCGCGAATATATTTTGCGCGAACAGCTGAAGCAAATCCAAAAAGAGTTGGGCGAAGGCAGCGAGCAGGAAGCGGAAATCACTTCTTACGACAAAAAGATTTCCGAAGCGGGGATGCCCGAAGAAGCGGAAAAAGAAGCGCGGCGCGAATTGGACCGCATGAAAACGATGCCGCCCGCCGCCGCCGAATATCACGTCATCAAAACGTATCTCGACTGGCTCACCGATTTGCCGTGGAACGTGACTACCGAAGACAATCTCGATATTCCGAACGCGCGCAAAATTCTGGATGAAGACCATTACGATTTAAAGGACATCAAAGACCGCATCTTGGAATATCTTGCCGTGCGAAAATTGCGCGCGGAACGCTTGCGCTCCGAAGAACGCGAGGGCGAAGAGGGTCAAGAATCGCGCACGTATCGCGGTTCCATTCTCACGCTCGTCGGACCGCCCGGCGTAGGCAAAACATCGCTGGGACAATCGGTGGCGCGCGCGTTGGGACGCAAATTCATTCGCATGTCGCTCGGCGGAATGCACGACGAAGCGGAGATTCGCGGACACCGCCGCACCTACATTGGCGCAATGCCGGGGCGCTTGATTCAATCCATCAAACGCGCAGGCACAAAAAATCCCGTCATCATGCTGGACGAAGTGGACAAAGTGGGCGCAGATTATCGCGGCGATCCGTCGAGCGCGCTCTTGGAAGTTCTCGACCCCGCGCAAAACAAAACATTCCGCGACCATTATCTCGACGTGGATTTTGATTTGTCTCAAGTGATTTTCATTTGTACGGCGAATACGCTCGAAACGATTTCGCCGCCGCTGCGCGACCGCATGGAAATTTTGCCGTTGTCGGGTTACACCGATTACGAAAAGACACAAATCGCGAAAGGGTACTTGATTCCGCGTCAGTTAAAAGACAACGGCTTGGAGCGAGAGGAAGTAACGTTCGACGAGGAGGCGATTCGCACCATCATTCGCGATTACACGCGCGAGGCGGGCGTTCGCAATCTCGAACGCGAAGTGGGACGCGTCGCGCGCAAATTGGCAACGAAAGTTGCCGAAGGCGAACAACCGCCCTTTGACGTGACACCCGAAATGGTGCGCCAACTTTTGGGCAAGGCGCGTTTCTACAACGAAGTGCGCGAGCGCACCGAAACGCCCGGCGTGGCAACGGGTCTCGCCTGGACACCCGTCGGCGGCGACATTCTTTTCATCGAAGCAACACGAATGCCCGGCGGCAAAGGTTTTCTCGTCACCGGACAACTCGGCGACGTGATGAAAGAATCATCGCAAGCGGCGTACTCGTACGTTCGCAGCAAATCAAAAGAATTGGGCATTGAACCCGAAACGATTGAAAAGAGCGACATTCACCTGCACATTCCGGAAGGCGCGACGCCAAAGGACGGACCGAGCGCGGGCGTGACGATGGCGACGGCGTTGGCATCCTTGTTGACGAATCGCCGCGTCAAAGACAATATCGCCATGACGGGCGAAATCACTTTGCGCGGGCGCGTGCTGCCGGTCGGCGGCATCAAGGAAAAAGTTCTCGCGGCGCATCGCGCGGGTCTCGACACGGTAATTCTGCCGAATCGCAACGAACGCGACTTGGACGATTTGCCCGAAGAGATTCGCAAGGACTTGAAATTTGTCCTCGCGGAACGCGTGGAAGATGTTTGGAACGCGGCGCTGGAAGCAAAACCGATTCCGGCGGAAATGAACGGTCACGGCAATCACGAAGCGGAACGCCAAGTGACAAATTCGCTGAATTGAATATAATGTGAACGTGAGGGGCGGAACGACTGCGAGGCGATACGCCGAGGCAAGTTTCGCCCCTTTTTCGTAAGGAAAGCCAAGTATGGACAGTACCTACAATGTTGCGTTCGAGAGCCGAGATGTCGTTGTGCGATTTAGCCGTGAAGTCTTTGACCGCGAATTGCTGACCAAATTTCTAGATTTCCTGGAATTGGAAGCAATTCGCCGCCGCAGTCGTTTGACACAGGCGCAAGCGGATGAGCTCGCGGAGGAAATCAATCGCGCGGGTTGGCAGCGTATCAAATCTGATTTTCTGCAACCGTAGGAATTTAATCGGAGCAAGAATTTTGGATTCTATGCTTTAGCAGGTTCCTATCTCGAACAGACTACCGACTAAAGTCTAAAATCCACGACTGGCACATGGGTGGAGCGTTTCACCACCTATGCTTAACAAACTTATAGTAACGAGTTGGGATTGCGCGAAATTTTCGCTGCGCTATTTGAATTGAAACTTTGGCATACATTTTTGCCAACACGCGGCGGACAATGTTTTTGTTCCCTATTGGAATGTTTTCGAGCCGTCTATTTCGGCCAATTTGCTCGAACATTTTTATTGGCGCGGTATTGTTCACCGAGCATCTGGAACAACCTCGATTTGTCTCCGCACTGAATTTTGCAGTCGAACTCTTTCCCCTTCCCTTCTCCAACAATTTGCGATTGATGTAACTTTGCGCGCTCTTTGATTGAAAGAAAAATCGAGCGTGAATCTTTGCGAGTACGGAATTTGATTCGCGTAGATTCGTCGTTATGCGGCGCACAACAAAACGCACCGCGTAACAAAGGTTCGCGGTTCAATCTGGTCGCGCTCGAGTTACGCGTATCGCAAACCCTAGGAAGGGTCTCACGTGGCATCACGTAAAAAACAATCGAATAAAAATCAGCCCCCGCAGTGGAAGCGGATGGACTTGCATTTGCACACTCCCGCGTCGGCGGACTATCGCGAGTCGAATGTTTCGTATCTCGACATTTTGAAAAAGGCGGAAGCAAAAGGACTCGACATTATCGCCATCACCGACCACAACACTGCAGCGGGCTATCGGCGTTACATTGACGAAGTCGAAGATTTGGAATTGCTCGAACGCCGCAATCGCCTCACCGACGAAGAAAAAGAACAACTGAAAGAATTTCGCCGCTTGCGCGAAAAAATTCTCGTCCTCCCCGGTTTTGAACTCACCGCCACGCTCGGCTTTCACGTTCTCGGAATTTTTCCGCCCGAAACAACGGTTCGCGAACTCGAACATCTCTTGCTCGATTTGCACGTGCCCGCCGAAAAATTAGATGTCGGCTCGGGCGAAGTGGGCGCGACGACGGACGTTCTCACCGCGTATCGTTTGATCAATGAAGCGGGCGGCTTGGCAATCGCCGCGCACGCGAATTCATCACACGGCGTTGCGATGCCCGGTTTCGATTTCGGCGGACAAACGCGCATCGCCTACACGCAAGACGAAAATTTGCACGCGCTCGAAGTGACGGATCTCACCTCCAAAGCGCGTCGCCGCACACAACTTTTCTTTTCGGGAACCAAGCCGGAATATCCGCGCAAGATGCACTGCATTCAAGGCAGCGACGCGCATCGTTTGAACGGCATCGCGGGTAACAATCAGGAACTTGGCGTGGGCGATCGCCCCACCGAAATTCTGGTGCCCGAAACGTCGTTCGATGCCATCATGGATGTGTTGATGGGCAAAGATTTTTCCAAAACGCGTCCATTCACTCCCGCCGCGTCACACGAATTCGACCCAATCTTTTCTGCGCGCGAAGAGGGCGACACGCTCGTTCAGGCATTTCACGAGAGCATCGGGAAACATGGGATTGACCGCCGCATTTTGCAAGACGTGGTTGCGCTGGCAAATACAAACGGCGGAACAATCTATATCGGCGCAAGCGCAAACATTCGCCAGCCCGTTCAAGGTGTCACAAAACCATTCGAGACGTCAAGCCATCTGCGCGCGGAAATTTCCAAGCACATCGTTCCGCCGCTCGACGTACAAGTGGATACTTTGAAAAGCGGCGGCAAGCAGGTTTTGCAAATGATTGTGCCGCGCGGCACCGATGTTCCGTACGCGCTCGACTCGACCCAAATTTTTGTGCGTTCGGAAAACGAAACTTCACTCGCGGTGCGCGATGAAATTGTGAATCTTGTACGCGACGCGCTCGCAGTTGAATTTGCCGCGCGCGTCGAGAACGCGCCGTTGGCGACGGTTCAAGCGGTCGAAAAGGCAGAAAAGATTGTTGAAACACAGCCCGGTGGCGAAGCCGCGACAGAGCAAGAGGCGGAGGAACCGGCAAAACTCCCCAGCCCCCCGCCGCACACCGGCGTCGAAATTGTTTCCTCCAAAGCACGCGCGCGCGGCAACAATCAATACACGATGCGCGATTTGCGAAACAATCGCATCATTCACAACGTCACGCGTTCCAGCGCGCGCAAACTTTGGCAGTACGCGATTGCGGAGCATGACAAGAATGCGGTAAGCAAAGCGGATGTGAAATGGCTCGGCGATGTTGGGATTGTCAAAGCGAGTGAGCGCGCCGGAAAATTGCGCTACGATTTGGTGCAGCGCGATTCAAACGGCGACTTGCATGTGTACTATGGCGTCACGGACGATGGCATTCATGGTGTGTGGAAAGATTTGGTCGAAACTCTTTCGGGGCAGACTCCGGTTGAACAAATCGCGGACGATGACGAAAACGGTGCCGTCCCGGTCCCCGAAGTTTTCGAACGACCTGCGGACGGTATAGCGCTCGATGCGAGCGAAACGCACGCGGCGTCGCATCTTTTTGCGGCGGACGATGCTGCGATTCCTGCGGCTGAGGACGCCGCGCCTGCCCTCCTCGCCGTCGAAGCGGCGATTGATCCGCCAAAACTTTTGACTGCGCCCGGACGAAATCAATTTCCACCTGTCATCTCGGACTTGCCTTCTACAACCGAAACGGATGACATTCCGCCCTCGCGCGCGGTGGGCAAATTAGGAATGGAAGCGCCATCCACCAAAGCATCGAACTTTGGCACGCTGTCAGTGGAACCTCCGAACGCAATCGAGGTGGCAAATGCGCCGACGGATTATGCGGAAATGATTCCGGTCCATATCGAATCGGGTGAGCCGCTCGCACCGATTGTGGAACAGCCGCGCACAACCTATATTGCGAATAACCCCAATATTGACGTAAATTTAGGCGAGCAAATTGTATTGCCGCCTGTAGAATGAGAAACTGCGAGGGTTCGAGCCCTCGCAGTTTTTTTGTGTACTCGCGCGCCGCGCGCTTTTCTGCTACAATACGCGCATGAGACGCATCCTTTCGATTTTGCTTCTCTTGAGCGCACTGGCTCTTCCTGCCAGCGCGCGCGCAGACTCTCCAACGCATGTCGTCGCGTACGGTGAAACACTTTACTCGATCGCGCGCAAGTACGGCGTCACGCCGCAAGCACTCGCCAACGCGAATGGTATTTCCGCGCAGAGTTGGGTTTACGCCGGTCAGCGTCTACAAATCCCGATTGCTTCCGACAATACAAGCAATGCGCCCGCCTCCGTCGCCCAAGCCTCGCCGAGCGGAATGTATCTGGTGCGGGCAGGCGATACCCTCTCTTCGCTCTCGCGCAAGTTTGGAATTTCGATCAATGCCATCGCCGAAGCAAACAATATCCCGCCGAATGGGTTTTTGTACACGGGATGGCAGTTGAAAATTCCGGGCGCGGCGAATGCGCCCGCAGCCGCGAACAACCCGCCCGCGTCGAACACCACAAATACAAATGCAGCCGACCCATCCAAAGCCGCGACGACTTATATTGTCCAAGCCGGGGATACTTTGTACGGCATTGCGGTGAAACACAGCGTCACGATGGCAGCAATTCGCATTGCGAACAATTTGCCAACGCCGTACGTTTATACGGGGCAACGCTTGGTGATTCCCAACACGGCGAGTGCATCCACTACTACCAACAACGCGCCGAGCAACAATTCGATCGCGCCCGGAATTTTGGCGCAAGTCCAAGACATTCCCGCATACCAGCAAAAGCAGACGCTGACTTGTGAGGAATCCGCCGCGTCTATGGCACTGCGCGGCGCATTGAGCGAAGAACAAATTGTGGCGGCAATGTCATTCAGCGACAATCCCTTTGAAGGCATTCGCGGCGACACGGATTTTGAATTGTACGGCGGCCTCACCCATTACGGAACCTACGCGCAGGGTTTGCAGAAAGGTTTGACGAAACTCGGACGCCAATCCACAACGTATTACGGACAATCGTACGCAAGTTTCAAAGCGAGCATCCTCGAAAATTTGAAGCAAGGTCGTCCGGTGATTTGGTGGACGACGTGGCGCGAATCGTATCAGACTCCACAGTACGTCAAGGTTTCAAACGGCGCACAAGTTCCGCTCACGCCGTACGAACACACAGTGCTAATTGTTGCGGCAACGAATGAAGGAGTCACGTATCACGACCCGTACGACGGCTCGGTGCGTTTTACGAATTGGGCGAACCATGAACGCACGTCGGGCTATTTCAACAACATGGCATTGGTTGTGTACTAGGAAAAACTCCACCGCAAAAGTGGAGTTTTTTATTCAACGCAATACAAATCGGAGGAATACCAATCCTACTCATCGCGCCGAAAAGCGAGACCCACCGCTTGCAACGCGGCGCGCAGCTTGGGCAAATCCTTTGGTCCAATCGCATGCAACGCCAAAATTTCCTCTTCAGAGTAGCTCGCTAATTTCTCCAAAGTTGTAATCTTGGCAATTGCCAATGCGCGTTTGACCGGGATTGCGAGGTTCTCTGGAAAACCGGCTGGAAGTGGCTTTGCGATGAGGCGATTTTCTTTCGCCCTATCCTTTACGATTTTTGTGATTAACTTGGTCGGTAATGGGGCATCCGCCGGAAAATGAATCGCACCTTTTGGCGTCTTGTACCTTTTCAGCTCTGCGGCATAGACTTTTTTGAAATGGTAACCACGTGGATATAAAGCCACGTTCTGTTCGACCCCATCAAACCAAACCAAGCTCTCGTGCAACACATAACCCGGCATCTCATTGCTGAATACTTCGGTAGCATCTGGCGCAGCCCGCCGAATGATTTTGCGCATCTCGCCCAGTCGCATGCGCATCGGCTCATCGAACGCGGCGATATACGCATCAACCTTCTTGTCCATATTTGGATTGCTAGACCTGGCATCATTCACGATGCTCTTGTCGTTCATATTGCCATGCTTGGTCTACTTTCCAAGCGGAATGCGAGAATCTCCAATGCGATTGCACCGATTGCTAGAAGAACATAGAGCCAGTTTCCCCAGAACAAATAAAAAAACTGAACAAATTGGGCCCTGGTTGCTTGCAAGGTGAACATCGCCAAAGCCAGCAAGCAAGCCATCCCCCATACAAGCACGTTAATGATCTGTACCCGGTATGAGTTTTGATTTCTGAGCAGGAGCAAGTTGCTGCAAAGGGGCAAGACGATGATGGCAATGCCAACGAGAAAGATGAGCTCGGAAATTTGGAACACAAAATTTCCTTCCTTTATCTCACCCAATGCATAGATAACGCCAGCACCAAACCATTTCGTAATCTCAAGTGCCGACATTGGGTATCCACAATAGTCACCATATAGTCGCACGAAAGGCGTATGGCATGGATATTGCGCAGGGACATTAATCAGATCAAACGCCCAGGGGCCAAGCATGGCGATGATGAACAATGTCATGCCAATTAAGCGAAACCAAATTTTGTTTTTCGCAATGAATGACATAGCCACTCCTCAAAGCGGCGTCAAAGCACCGCCCGGGCGAGACTCGACAACTCCGTCCTCAGATGTCCGCCAACTCGCCAAAGTACTCATAGTCTTCGGCAAAGCCGCCTTCACCTTCACCTACACCCTCAAGGTCTTGGACGAATTCAATTGACGAAATCCATTTGACCATCTTGAACCCAAGTTGATTCTCGACACGCAGTCGCAGTGGCGCGCCATGCAAATGCGATAATGGTTTGCCATCCATCTCGTACGCCAGCAAGGTTTGCGGATGCAGGGCATTTGCGATCGCCAAACTTTCGTAATAGCGCCCGCGCGACTCGCCTGTGGTGAACTCGACGCCATCGCCGAAAGAATAAAAGACAACGCGCGTTACTTGTGCTTGTGGGCGAACCAGCTCGATCAATTCCTTTAGTGGCAGCCCGCCCCATTCGGCAATGCCCGACCAGCCTTGAATGCAATGGTGCAGCGTGATTTGCGATTGCTTGCCCAGCGCATTCAAATCATCCAGCGACAGCTCGATCGGATTCTCCACCATGCCGTACACTTTCAGCCGGTAATCCTTAAAGCCGTTTTCCGCCAGATTCTTCCATTCTGCGGAATTGGGCATCTTGCCATTGAGCCAAAAAAATGGAGAAATATCCTCGCGGCGAAACTCGGCTACCGGAGGGTGGCGATCCAGCAAAAGACTCATCACCGGAGTGACGATCCATTTAGCGATGTGCTGCACGAAGCGTGGCTTTCGCCAAGCTAATCCGTTTGCCAGCGCGTTTATCACCACGACAACTCCGATTCCCACCAAGCCGACGTACAAGCCGATCAGACTGGCATCGTCGGTGCCAAACACTATATGGTTCATGTTCCGCGCGAGACCGGTGATTGCCACCATCGCCACGTGTGCGATGAGAAAGAGAACGAAAGCGCACATCACCATAAAGTGAAGCGACCGTCCGATTTGCCGATTGCCGGGCAAGCGGGGATACCACGAAAAGCGGTTGGTCAGCGCCGGCGACATTGACGGACCCGTAATGATCGCCAGCGGCGCCAGAATAAAGACCACTCCAAAGTACGCCAGTTGCTGCAAGGCGTTGTAGTGATAAAAACCGTCCGGCTCGGGCGGCAGTTGAAGCGTGGCATAGTGAACCCAGACAGCCCAGGCATCAGGAATGACCTGCCACGAGTTTGGCACGAGTCGCTGCCAATAGCCGGTGCCGAAAAGCAGTCCCACAAAGATAATGCCGTTCGCAACCCAGAAGAGGATGCTCAGAAAATGCCAGTGCCGAGCCATGCCGATGGTGTGCCGTTTGCCGGGCAAGCCGACCCACGGCGTAAGGTAGCGAGAGTCCTGCTTGGAAGTCCAGACCTGATCTTTCGGCACCTCCACCGGCGTAAAGCGAACCCATTCCGTGCCGGGCGTGCAGTGAACGTTCCAGTACAGCCGCGGATGGTCTGCGAGAGTCTGGAGACCGCTGCGGACGAGGAGAACCAAGAACAAAAAGTTCACGTAATGGGTAATTCGGATCCACGCGGGAAAGCCCGATGGTTCCGGTCCCGGCTCTGGGTAAATAGGGACTGGCGGCAATCCAAAAATTGCCCAATAAATAAAAGCCGCTGCGACCGGGACAAAAAACAGCAAGCCGATTAAAAAAAGTATTTTTCGCTGAATGTGCATGATTTTTCTCCAAGCCGCGCAATCGGACTCGAGATTATTCTTGCCTGACTATATCAACCGAGATCTCCACAGCCGGAATCGTTCCCCTGTTCTCGAGCCAGTGCGTGGTATTCTTATCTTCGGGCCAGCCCACTCCGGGACCATAGTCCGTAGCGACTCCATTTCGATGGTCAGTAATCATTCCTTGCAGAATATAGACAATGCCCGGTCTGTCTTTATGATCGTGAATGGGTCCAAAGACACCACCGGGGTCAAACGTCACAATACGCATTCGAAGTTGGCGCCCTGCCATGCCCTCTATTTCAGGTCCAAGGTCAATCGTTTCAAGTAACTTTACCGTTACACCTTTCGTCTCAAGCGCCGCCTGTTCGGTACTCATCGTGCTCTCCTATCTACTTTTAGGGACTAGCGACTTGCGTTGCGCGCGCAATGGTTGGAGATGGCGAAGCCATCCGATCAGAAAAATGCAGAGGTGTGGAAAATGCTTGGGAGTGTGAAAAGTCCCGCCGTCCACTACACGCTTTGTTTGTCATCATACTCACCTGACGCGTTTTATGCGTCAAGTATATCTCCGCTCTCCTTACTGTCAAACAAATTTTCAAACTGACGCCCAGCGCTCAAGCACTATTCTTCCCGAACTCAAGACACCTACATTTGCGCGACCCATTGACAACCACTCCCCTACGCGCGTATCATCCCACCATGAGCAACGATTTCAGCAATCGTCCCCGCGCGCGCGATCTCGGAATCAATATCGGAATTTTATCGCCGGGACAATACAACGCAATCACCGATGTGCGCGGCGTTCGCGTCGGGCATTCGACCATCATTCAAGGCAAAGGCGCGCTGGTGCCGGGCGAAGGACCGATTCGTACGGGCGTCACCGCGATCTTGCCGCACGGCGACGACCTGTTTTTGGAAAAAGTGACAGGCGCGGTTGTTTGCATCAACGGCTTTGGCGAAGTCACCAATACGCAGCAGATTGATGAATTGGGCGTGCTGGAAGGTCCGCTGATGATTACTAACACCATGAACGTGCCGCGCGTCGCGGATGCGGTTATGGATTGGGCGTTCGACCACAGCGCGGCGATGGGCATTACGACGTGGGGCATCTCGCCGATCGTCGCCGAAACGAGCGACAGTTACTTGAATGACATTCGCGGGCGTCACGTCACGAAAGCGCATGTGTACGAAGCGATTGATTCTGCGCGCGATGGCATCGTCACCGAAGGCGCGGTCGGCGGCGGCACGGGAATGATTTGTTATGAATTCAAAGGCGGTATCGGCACCGCTTCGCGCGTTCTGCCCGATGAGCTTGGACATTACACTGTCGGCGCACTCGTCCAATCAAATTTTGGTTCGCGCCACAAATTGCGGATTGACGGCGTGCCTGTCGGACGCGCACTCATTGATTACGACGAACGCGTGCAGCGTGAATCGCAAGGCAGTGTCATCGTTGTCATTGCCACCGACGCGCCGATGAGTTCGCGGCAATTGCGGCGGATGGGGACGCGCGCCACGTTTGGACTTGCGCGCACGGGTACGCAGGGCGGCAACACCAGCGGCGATTTTGCGATAGCGTTTTCCACTACGCGCAATCGCCCGCATCATTCCACCTCGCACACACTCGAACTGAATCAAGTTGTCGAAGACACGCAGCTGATCAATTCGCTCTTTGATGCCGTCGTGGAGGCGACCGAAGAAGCGGTACTCAATTCCCTCTTCAAAGCAGAGACCATGATCGGACGCGACAATCGCATCATTTACGCGCTGCCGATTCAAGAGACCGTAGAGATCATGAATCGCTACGGACATGCCGACGTACATTTACCGTAACACGTTTTCCAGACTCACCATGCATGCCCTCGACCTCGAATCTGTCCGCAATGATTTTTTGAAAACCGTCACGCGCCGCGCGCCCGCGCATCTTGAGCTCGCGCGGCGCACCCTCACGCGCGTTTCTCCAGCGCGCTGGCAAATGGAGTGGAATTTGCCGCGGTGGCTGGGCGAAACATTTGGTCTCGCTCAAGCGATTGCGCGCGAATTTGTCTTGAGCAACGTGTTGGGCTTGGTCGCAATCCGCTTGCAGGATGATCTCGCAGATGGCGATGTCGCAATCGAGGAAATTGATTCCGCCAATGAACTTGCGCGCGCATTGTACACAGCGGCGCTCGAAATCTATCGCCCCTATTTTCCGCGTCAAGCAATGTTTTGGACGCGCGTCGAAAATTACATGCGCGAATGGCGTGATGCGACGACAATGGTCAATGCGCTGAACGTGTCAGATTTGAACGAGTTGAACGCGTTCGAGAGCAAAGCTGCACAATGCCTTGTTCAACTCGGCGCGCCGCGAAAAATTTCCGCGTTCGCCGTTTGCGAATTGACGCAACCTGAAAAATATCCCGCGCTGAATCAATTACTCGATCATGCTTTTATCGCGGCAGTGCTGCACGATCACGCGGTAGATTTGGATAAAGATTTGCGCGCCAGGCGTTGGAATCTGTTTGTGGCGGCGGTTTCGTCATTGCCGCAATCGCGCGCGCGCGAACAAGCAAATCGCAAACGCGTCGCGCAGGCGTGGCTGACGCGTGCAAGTCCGCGCGAGTATTTTCAAGCCACCCTCAAGCACGTCGAGTGCGCGCAGCAGCTCAATCGTTCGCTCCAGATCGGCGGACTCGATGTTTATCTCGATCAGCTTTGTCTTGAGGTACAGCGGACGCATGACACGCTGTCGGAACAATTTGCGAACGCATTCGCGCGGATGGCGGAGAAATTATTCAATGGGCAAGCATTGTCGCCGCGCACCACGAAAGGAGGCACAACATCACTTGCATCGCCGCCAAGATCGAATCAACATTTTTCTCGAGATAAGGAGGAACCATGGCAACCGAACTCCAAAAACAAAAGATCACATCCAAAGCGATCTTTGACAAGCCATATCGAAAGCGGCTCTTGAAAAATCCCCAAAAAGCCGCCGAAGAACTAAAGATCAAATTGAGTCCGAGCGAAATTGAATACATCAAATCGCTCGACCCCGCGCAACTGGAGGATCTCGCCAGACAAGTGCTAGACATCACCAAGAGCAACCAGGGCGTCACCCACTGGTCATGAAAAAAAAGGCAGCCATTCGATATGGCTGCCTTGAACATTCCGGATATTCTTTTTCTCAAAGTCGCGTGAGAATAAATTTGTTGATCAATTCCGTAAGCACTGCATAAATCAACGGAGCGCTTGCAATCAGCACCGCACGCGACACTGCAACAGAATCGCGAAAGGGCCACGTTGGACCTTCTTGGATCACCTTTCGCAGATTCGTCAACGCGCCGGCGCGATTTGCCAAGTGCGCGGTACGCGGGGCATCGGGTTCGTCCGCGCTCAAGAGTTCCTCTTGCATTTTCGATAGCTCGTGATTGATGTTTCCCAACGCCTCGCGCTTGGCGTGATCCATTTGGCGATGCACGCCGCGCAGTGGCAAAATGAGCGCAAGCACACTGGCGAGCGAGGCAAGCAGAATCGCGAACCAAGACAAAGGTCCCGTAGGTTCCTCCAGCCCCGGCGGTCGCCCCTGTCCAATAAAAAGTATCAAGACAACACCTGCGGGGGCGAGACTCAACACCAACGCCAAACGTCCGAGCGGCAAAACATTGTCCGTATCAAAAACATTCAACGCGAGCGGCTTTTGCGCCAAGTCGCCCAACGCCCGGCCCATTCGCACCGCATTCCAAAGCAAACTTAGAGCTGCCCAACCCACAACCCAATATGCAATCAAAACAATAATAGCGTTCAATGGTTCTTGGGGCAGAAATTCCGGCTGATCCGTAACGGGATGACGCACAATCGGCAATTGCCTGCCGAGGAGGGGAGGAGGCAGAAACAAAACGAGCACAAACGCTAACGCAAGGAGCGCCAAGCCGAGATCCGCCGCCCAATGCAAACGCGTCATGCGTCCGCCAATTTCCTCAAATGTTTGATCGTCCACACGAACGCTCGGACGAATCGCGCGCAGCGACCGCGCCGCCGTATGCTGTATCACATACAACATCAGAATCATATACAACCCGAGCAGCACCACCGACCATCTCGAAATTGTAATGTGCAAAAAATTACTGCTCGGCGTCAGCATCTCTAACGTCAGAGTATCCATCCGATCTTCCACCAATTGCCCTGCCGCCACAAGCACGACAATCAGCAGAGCAAACAAGGGATACCGCAACGGCAGCGTTTTGTCCGCGAACGCGCGCCAACCGGACGCCGTCGGCGCGGCGGGCTGAAGGGTGGTGTCGGATTGAACGCGTTCCATCGCTTGAATTATAACGCCTCCCTCATTTCTTGAAAATACCCTTTTGTATCGCTCGCGGGGGTTGACAACATCCTACCAGCTCACATATCATCATCGCAGGTTGTTGAGAACGCGAGTTTTTCTATTTTCTCGGTTGGCATCTCATTATGCGTATCGGAATTCTGACTGTTAGTGACCGCGCCTACGAAGGCATTTACGAGGACGAATCAGGACCCGTTTTAATCGAACTGGTGCGCGAACATTTTCATCAAGACGTGGACTTGTACCATATTTGCCCCGACGAATTTGGAGCAATCCAACGCGCGCTCGAAAAGTGGTGCGACGACGCGCACATGGATTTGATTTTGACGACGGGCGGCACAGGTTTTGCGCCGCGCGACGTCACCCCCGAAGCCACACGCGCGGCAATTGAACGCGAAGCGCCCGGCTTGGTGTACGCGATGATCCACGCGAGTTTGCAAAAAACTCCACATGCCATGTTGTCGCGAATGGCGGCGGGCATTCGGGGGCGCACGTTAATTGTCAATTTACCGGGTTCGCCTCGTGCCGCGCGCGAAAATTTCCTCACCATCCTCCCCGCGCTTCCCCACGCGCTCGAACTCATTCGCGGCGATGGCGCAACCGAACACGATCTGGAGCATCCGATTGATGCTGAAGAACGGGAACGCCAAGAACGGAACGTATCGGACTAGAACTCGAGCCATTTCCTCATCCTTCCCCATAATGGCGCGCATTGGCAGACAATGATATTGCTGTGGCGGTAAAAACCTTATTTAATCGAGCGCATTGATAACATCCGCTCGCGGATTTTGGCTTATGCTTTTTGCTTTGCGCATAAAACACAAATCTCGGATTTCCACATGACAACCATAACCGCCACCCTACCCTCCGAACGTCCCCACATGTCCACCTTTAGCCAAATCACGCTGTCATTGTTTTGGCTCGGCGTCAGCGCGCATTGGACCATCATTCTCATCACCACCCTGCCCGCGCAAGCAGAAATGATTGGCGGCGCAGCGGTGCGCGGACAAACACTTGGCACAGTCCTTGCCATTGGAGCGTTCCTTTCGATGATTGTCGCGCCTATCTTTGGCGCCTTGAGCGACCGCATCGTTACGCCCTTTGGACGACGCCGTCCATGGATTGTGCTCGGTACGGTGATGAATCTGCTCGGTCTGTATGGCTTGGCAACGTTTGCGCGTGCGAACGATATGTCTTCCTTGCCACTCTACATCGCCTCTTTTTTGTGGGTTCAATTTTGGAACAATGTTGCCACAGCTCCTTACTCTGCCCTCATTCCGGATACCGTTCCGCGCGCGCAGCGCGGCAGCGCGTCCGGCTGGTATGGCTTGATGACTATTCTGGGTACGCTCATCGCCGCGCTCGCGCCAATTTATTTTACAACGGCGAACGGCACAACCGACATCACCGCGCTCTATCTTTTTACCGGCGGCGTCTTGTTGTTCGGAATGTTAGGCACGGTAATCTTTGTCCATGAACCGCCCGTCACGCGCAAACCGCCGCCTTTTGTGTTTGTCGAATTTCTCAAAGGGCTCATCGAGCCGCTCAAGGACAATGATTTTCGGTGGGTTTTTATGACCCGGTTTCTCATGGTGATGGGCGTTTACAGTATCCAACCCTTTTTGCTCTTTTACATGGGGTCGGTGGTGCGAGAGTTTACTCTGTTCAACGCACTCACCGCGCGCAATGCCATCGAAGCCGTGAGCATTTTTCTCTTGATGTTTCTTGTCGGCGCGCTGCCCAGTTCCATTATTGCGGGCATTCTCTCGGACCGCTATGGCAGAAAAATCATGGTGTACATTTCGAGCGCGTGCCAAGCCGCCGTGCCGATTGTGTTTATTTTGTTCGCGCCCAACTTTTCCATTACCGCGCTGCTTGGTTTGATCTTTGGCATCGGCTATGGCGCGTATCAATCGGTGGATTGGGCAATGGCAAGCGAAGTACTGCCTTCGGAAGATGACTATGCCAAAGACATGGGCGTCTGGCATATTGCTATGACCCTGCCCCAAGTCCTCGCCACGTTGATGGCAGGTTTTCTGCTCGACTATTTCAACAATGCGCGTCCCACCGCACAGGGCGAGCCGGGAACATTTGGTTTCACCGTCATTTTTGCGTTCGCAGCATTGTACTTTATTCTAGGTACGGTATTGGTAAGAAAGATTCGAAAGGTGAGGTAATAAACTTTATTCATTACCTATGACACTTTTTGCTTCGTTACGTTATCCTTCGTTTGCATTTCTCTGGGCGGGACAAACCGTTTCGCGGTTCGGCGATCATTTGTATCGCGTCGCGCTCGCTTGGTGGGTTTTGGAAAAAACGGGTTCGGCGGCAGCAATGGGGACGGTCCTCATTTTTACCTCCGTGCCCATGCTGCTCTTTGTATTGATCGGCGGCGTGGCGGTAGATCGCTTTCCCCGCGCGCAAGTGATGTTCGTCTCGGACTTGCTGCGCGCGGCAGTAGTGGGAATCACCGCGCTGCTCGCGTTCACAAACACGCTCGAACTGTGGCACATTCTCGTAGCCAGTATCGTGTTTGGATTCGTGGCGGCTTTCTTTCAGCCCGCCTACACCGCCATCATCCCCGACATTGTTGCCTCCGAGCAGCGCCCCAGCGCCAATTCACTCACCGCTTTGAGCGCGCAGCTCACCGGCATTCTCGGACCCGCGCTCGGCGCAACGATTGTTGCCTTGGGCGGCACCGCAAGCGCGTTTGCGTTGGACGCGCTTTCATTTCTCATCGCGGCATTATGTATCTTGCCAATGCTGCGCCTCCAACCGCCGGAACAGTTGAACGCGCGCGCTCAGGCAAACCCAATTCAAGAATTCCGCGCGGGACTGCGCGCTGTCGTCACCGTGCCGTGGCTGTGGCTCACGATTCTGCTTCTCGCCCTGATGAATTTGACACAAGCAGGTCCGTATACCGTTTCATTGCCATTCCTCGTCAAAGAATCCTTGGGTGATGACGTTCAAGTGTTGGGCTGGCTCTATTCGGCTGCCGCGTTCGGTTCGGTAATCGCCGCAATCTGGCTCGGACGCAAAACCGGCTTTCACCGTCGCGGCATCGTCAGCTATTTGGGTCTCGTCGTTTCAGGTTTGGCAACGCTTGTCCTCGGTTTAGCGGTTCCACTGCCAATGCTCCTCCTCGCGAATGTGTTGATTGGCGCGTCGCTCAACGTTTTCAATTTGATCTGGTACAACACTTTGCAGGAAATGGTGCCGAACGATTTATTGGGACGCGTCTCATCAATTGATTATCTCGGCTCTTTTGTCTTGCTGCCCATCGGTTATGGGCTCGCGGGCTGGGCAACCGATTTGTTCGGTGCGGCAGAAGTCCTCTTTATCGGCGGAGTTCTAACAACTTTGCTCGCCTTGATCGGCTTGGCACAACCCGCGATCCGGAAACTCAATTAGCCATATCCCATCCACCACGCACCGCAGTTTTTGTATCGCACGCCACGCAGCAATTCTGCGATACAATACACGCGTGATCGCCCGCGTCGCGGCAGTCAAACATCCTACCCGCCGATTTGGATTTGACGCGTTTGCAAAAACTCTCCTTTTTCGACACAAGTCATTGCATGAACCAAGTGCTGTGTCAATCATTCTATTTTTGAGTCAATTAGGACTCTCGCTTGTCATTTCGAACGGAGTGAGAAATCTCGCACTTTTCCACTGAGATTTCTCGCAAAGACGGCTCGAAATGACACTTGAGCGAAAGTCCTGTCAATTTGTGATTTCAAGATTTCTCGCGCCTTGACATTCAATATGCTCCCTTCCGGCACGGTCACTTTCCTTTTCACTGACATCGAGGGCAGCACGAAATTGTGGCAACAATTTCCTGACGCAATGCCCGCCGCACTCGCGCGCCATCACGAAATTTTGAACTCGACAATTCAAGCGCACAACGGGTACGTCTTTCAAATCATTGGCGATGCGTTTTGCGCGGCGTTCGCCACCGCGTTCGATGGACTTGATGCCGCGTTAGACGCGCAGCGCGCGTTACGCGATGAAGGTTGGGGCGAGACGAGCGCGATTCGTGTGCGGATGGCGCTGCACACAGGCACAGCGGAGGTGCGTGCAGGCGAATTCACTTCGGGCGAATATGTTTCGGGAATCACATTGAGCCGCGCGGCGCGATTGCTTTCGGCGGGACACGGCGGGCAGATTTTGTTGTCATCGCCTGCGGCAGAATTGGTGCGCGAACAACTGCCGCAAAACACCGCACTGCTCGACATGGGCGCGCAGCGCTTGAAAGATTTGGTTCAGCCCCAACAAATTTTTCAAATCCTCGCCCCCGATTTGCCGCAAGATTTTCCCGCGCTGAAAACGCTCGACGCGCTGCCGAACAATTTGCCAATCCACTTGACGAGTTTTGTGGGCAGGGAAAAGGAAATCGCGCAAATTGTTGATTTATTGACAGCAGACAGCAGACCGCAGACGGCAGAAAACGAGTCGTCCGTCCGTCGTTCGTCGTCTGTCGTCCGTCTCCTGACCCTCACAGGCGCGGGCGGTTCGGGCAAAACGCGCTTGTCGCTCCAAGTCGCGGCGGAGGTGATTGAGGAATTTGAAAAGGGCGCGTGGTTCGTGGAACTCGCGCCGATTGCGGATGCGTCGCTTGTGCCAAACGCGGTGATGAGCGCGTTTGAATTGCGCGAAGAGGCAGCACGCGCGCCGCTTGATGCGCTCACCGATTTCTTGCGCGCGAAAAAATTGCTGTTGATTTTGGACAACTGCGAACATTTGATTGAGGCGTGCGCGCAGTTGGCGCATCATCTTTTGACGCACTGCCCGCATTTGAAAATTCTCGCGACGAGCCGCGAAGCGTTGGGCGTTGCGGGTGAAGTCACATATTCCGTTCCACCGTTGGGAATACCAGACGACAGACGACAGACCGCAGACGACGAATATACCGCGCGTGTTACACAATACGATGCGGTGAAATTGTTTATTGAGCGCGCGGTGACAGTTCAACCGAATTTTTCGGTAACGAACGCGAACGCGCCCGCCGTCGCGCAAATATGTTTTCGGCTCGACGGCATTCCGTTGGCGATTGAATTAGCCGCCGCGCGCATCAAACTTTTTTCGCCCGAACAAATCGCGGCGCGTTTGGATGACCGTCTGCGTTTGCTCACGGGCGGAAGTCGCACTGCAATGCCGCGTCAACAAACTTTGCGCGCGGCGATTGAGTGGAGTTACGGCTTGTTGTCGGAACGAGAACGCGTGTTGTTTCGACGTTTGACGGTGTTTGTAGGCGGATGGACGTTTGAAGCGGCGGAAGCGGTGTGTGCTGGTGAGGGGTTGGACGTGCTAGACATTTTGGAGTTGATGTCGCACTTGGTGGATAAATCGCTGGTGACGACGGAAGCGCGCGAGGAGGAGACGCGGTATCGGATGTTAGAGACGATTCGAGAGTACGCACTCGAAAAGTTGAACGAAGCGGGGGAGGACGAAATTGTTCGAGACAGGCATCTGCAATTCTTCCTCAAGATAGCAAATAACAGCGAACACCATCTGCGCGGGTCAGACCCGATTGAATGGTTGGAGCAGGTTGAAGCCGAGTATGACAACTTGCGCGCTGTGATGGATTGGTGTCAAAAGTCGCCGCTACGAGTGGCAAGTGCGCTGCAGTTCGTGAGTGCGCTCGGGGACTTTTGGTTGGACCGAGGTTTTCTCACTGAAGGACGTGAGCGAATAGTGGACACACTTGCCTCTGCAAATTCCCTTGAGCATACGGCATTTTATGCAAAGGCGCTCTGCAATATGGGTTGGCTTGCAAGTTTTCAAGGCGATTTTTCAGCTGCGGAATCCTTCACCAAAGAATCGCTGACAATTTTTCGCAGTCTTGGCGACAAGCAAGGCATCTCCGAGTCCTTGCATGTAATGGGAACTATCGCAATTGACAGCAAAAATTATGCGGCGGCAACAACTTTGCTAGAGGAAGCACTTGAGATTAGACGCGTGCTGAACGATGCGCGAGGCATTCGAGAGTCCATGCGTGCTCTGGGTTGGGCAACCTTCGGACTTGGGAACTATACTCTCGCCAGAACGCATCTTGAACAAGCCCTGATGCTGGATTCAAAGGAAGGAGATAGGGGTGGTGTCGCGGGGGACCTGAATGGGCTCGCCGAAGTGGCGCTCCGTGAGAACAAACTCGGATCTGCCTCCGAAATGATTAAAGAGAGTCTTGCCATTCGAAGAGAGATTGGTGACAAGTGGGGCATCGGGGTCGCATTCGGCGTTTGGGGTTGGATCGCGTTACTGGAGCACGATTGGGACGGGGCGTACTTACGACTGAGAGAGAGCATTGCGGTGCGGAACGAAATTGGCGACGTGGGTGGTCTTGTTTGGTGCTTGGAAAAATTAGCACAAGTAAAGTTTGAAAAAGAACATTATGAAACAGCAACGCAAGTTTTTGGCGCCGCCGCGACCAAGCGTGGCGTGTTGGGTTCCACGATAGATCCTTTTGATGTTTCCGAATACGAGCAAATCATTCAAACTTTGCATACTAACCTGGCTGAAACGAAATTCTCGGCCGCATGGAACAAAGGTCGTGCGCTGACGATGGAACAAGCAATTGAATTGGCAATGCAAGACGAATGACGAACGACGGATGACGGACGGCTAAAGAAAAATGAGGTGAAACATGTTTGCAATTCGCATTCACGAAACAGGTAGTCCCGATGCTTTGCGTTACGAAGAAATCGAAACACCCGCGCCCGGCGCGAGACAAGTGCGCGTGAAATTGCGCGCGATTGGAATCAATTATATTGATGTGTACCATCGCACAGGTTTGTACAAATTGCCGCTGCCCGCGATTCTCGGACGCGAAGGCGCGGGGGAAATTGACGCGGTGGGGGATGGCGTTGACGCGGCGCGCATCGGCGAACGCGTCGCATTCGTCCTCGACGCGCCGTCGTATGCAGAATACGCGCTCGTGTCGGCGCAACGCGTTGTGCGCGTTCCCGACGCGGTTTCATTCAAAGACGCCGCCGCCGTTTTATTACAAGGACTCACCGCGCAATATCTCTGTTTCAGCACCTATCCGTTGAAAAAGGACGAATGGTGTTTGATTCACGCGGCGGCGGGTGGCGCGGGGCAACTCACCGTGCAGGTTGCAAAAATTATTGGTGCGCGCGTCATCGGCACGGTTTCGACGGAGGAAAAAGCGCGCGTCGCGCGTGACGCGGGTTGTGATAAAGTGATTTTGTATTCGCAAACCGATTTTGTCTCGGAAGTAAAACGCATTACAAATAATCAAGGTGTTCCCGTTGTCTACGATTCAGTAGGCAAAGATACGTACGAAGGCAGTCTAAATTGTTTGTCGCCGCGCGGGATGTTGGTATCGTGGGGCAACGCGTCGGGCGCCGTGCCGCCGATTGATCCGTTGACGTTAATGAGCAAAGGTTCGCTTTATCTCACGCGCCCAACGCTCGGACATTACATTGCGACGCCTGAAGAATACGCGTGGCGCGCGAACGATTTGTTCAATTGGATCGCGGAGGGAAAATTGCGCGTTCGCATTGATAAAACATTTCCGTTACGTGACGCCGCCGACGCGCACCGTTATCTCGAAAGCCGCGCGGCGATGGGGAAAATATTGTTGACTCCATAAAGGGGGTAAGGTCACGGGTGCCGAGTGACGGGGTTTTCCCCGACATCCGACACCCGTCACGATTTTCTAAACATGGGACTCAAAGAACAACTCGATGCCGACCTCAAGGACGCGATGCGCGCGCATGAGCAAATTCGCGTAGAGACGATTCGTTTGTTGAAGGCGGCGATTGCGAATGTAGAGTTTGCGCGCACCGATGAAAAGAACAAGGACTTTGGCAAACCTTTGAGCGAAGGTGACATGCTGCGCGTGGTGGAAAATCAAATCAAGCAGCGGCGCGATTCGATTGAGCTATACAACAAAGGCAATCGCCCCGAACTCGCGGCGAAAGAACAAGCGGAGATTGACGTACTGCAAAAATACATGCCGCAGCAATTGTCACGCGACGAAATCAAAACCGAAGTGGAAAAAGTCATCGCGGATTTGAACACGCGCGAATTTCCCAAGGTGATGAAAGAGTCGGCGACGCGTCTAAAAGGACGCGCGGATGGGAAATTGGTGAATGAGGTTGTGCGCGAGTTGACAGGTGCGTAATTCACCACATCATCCGCGCTAACGCCAGTTTCACAATATATTCGTACGCGCTTTGACGATTCAACAAACCGCGCGTCAAAATGCCAATCGCACCTTGACCCCGTTTCACGTCTTGCGTATTCGCATATTCGTCCATTGCCTCGCCCAACTCCAAGCCATCTTGCAAGACGCGCCTTGCGACAATTTCCGGCAACAACATGTTTGCGGAACCGCCGACGCCGACGCGTCCATCGCGCGCAACCACAACACACCACGCGTTGGTCATCACTCCAAATTCAGTTTGAATAATCCCACCTTCAAGCCCGAAAGCCCATTCTGCATCCGTCACTTGCAAAGCATTTTGCGCGCGATTGTATGCGCCGCGTCGCGTTTCTTCGTCGCCGATTGGCTGTACGGAAATTCCCGATGGCACACTGAATTCGATAATTTCTAATTCATGAAATAACGCGCGCAATACGTTTTCGACTGCACGCGTTTTGGTGGGATTAGTTGAACCGATGGCAATCTTGATCATTCAACGTTTTATAAAATCTTGTTTGCCTTTGCGACAGCCGCTGCTAAAGGTGAATTTCACAAATGGTGAAATCTGGCGATTGTTTGGATCAATCATCCAAATATAAAAGTCACCATTGCACGCTTTGCCGCCACAAATAAACGTGACGCGATAGTTCCCATTGTTGTCCGATAAATTTGGATCGCTGATCGGCTCGCCGCCCGGACCCGATGAAGCTTGAATGCGCTGCCCCACCGCGCCCGCGTTCTTTGCCGTAATCTTGCCGGTGATGACCGATTCCTTGTCATCGCCACCTTCGCAGCTCGAATTGCCATTCGTCGTCCATTCAAAAAAAACGGTTGGCGTCGCGGTTGGCTGCGCAGTTTGTGTCGGTGGGACGGGCGTCTCGGTGGGACGCGGACGCGGTGTATTAGGGGGACGCGTCGCGGTTGGCTCATCCGTCGGCGGCGGCGTTTCCGTCGGCTCAGGCGTGTCGGTTGGCAGCGGCGTTTCTGTCTCGGTGGGAAAGGGCGTAAACGTTGCGCGCATTGCGGCGCGCGTCACACGCGTGCGCGTCGGCGTAGCTTCTGCGCCCGTGACGAGCGACGCAGTACGACACGCCAAAAGAAACAGCACAACGAGCAAGAGGACAAGCAGTAGGGACGAATGTCTGCGATTCATATGGCGAGCGAGTCTATGGATTTTCGAAATTGATCGTGCCGTGTCGGCATTGACTGTCAAAGACGAATTTCACGAACGGAGAAATTTGATTATTGTCTTCGTCCACCAACCAAACCCAAAATGACGCGTCACAGGCGCGTCCATCACATACAAAAGTCACTTGATAATTCCCGCTTTGGTCCGATTCTGCCGGTTCGTCGCTGATCGGTTCGCCCCCTTCGCCGGCTGAGGCTTGCACGCGCTGTCCAACCACAGGATTTCCATTTTCGAGAATTTGCCCACTGACAATCGAAGCGCTATTGCCGCCGGCGGTGCAGCGCGGTGTAGCGGACGGCACGAACGCATAATCGGAATTGGGGTTCGACGTTGCTTTCGGTTTAGTACTCGCGCGCGTCGCGGATGATTTGCTCACGGCGCGCGTCGGCGCGGGGCGGGCATTATTTTTCATGATGCCGCCAAGCAAAGCTGTCGTTTGACACGCCAACAATGTCAATAACGTAAGCGCGAGGATCGCAATAAGCGTACGAGATTTATTTTGCATGAATTGGGTTTTCCGACGATTGCGGAGCGCCCCCATTATCCCACGATACAGCTAGCGATAAAAATCGGTGATGCCCACTTGACAGGAGGTCGCGGTGGTTTGTCCTTGCGTGTTGAAAAGCCGCCCTTCGGACAAAATGTTTTCCTCATTATCAATGACAAAAACCCACCAATTGCCCGCGAGCGCGCCGCCTTCCAAAAGTCCCAGCTGATAATATCCGGGGCGCAACGGATCGGGCACGTTAGGATTGTTTGGATCGTTGCCCGAAATAAAATCGGGAATGACGGGCGGACCGCCGAGCGCATACGAGACGCGCACGCGCACGCCATTTTTCGGACGGTCATTTTCGTAGATCGTGCCCACCGCGCGCGTGTTTTCTCCCGGCTCACAGCGCTGCATGATGATACAGAATTGCTGCGGGCAGTGTGTCGGAACAATGGTTGGAGTGTATGTGTTCGTCGGAAGCGGCGTCCATGTTGGCGTCGCGGTCGGCGTGTCGGTTGGCAAGGGCGTTTCCGTTGGTGTAAATGTGTTGGTGGGCAGAGGTGTTTCGGTCGCCGTTGGAATAAAAATTTCGGCAGTCGGCGGCACCGGCGTATTCGCGGGGCGCACAGCAATTCGCGTATCCGTCGGCGGCGCTTCGGTTGGCTGAAGCGTCAGCATCGCCTGCGCGACGAGGGTGTTGACATTTTGCGCGATGACTGTGGCATCGGGCGTTGCGCCATCCGCGTTGGCGGAATTTTCACGCGCGAGCGAGGTCAATGTTTTTTCGACGGCGACATCGAGCGCTTCTTGCGCGCTCGTCGGCGTCGCGTTGTCGCCGCCATTGACGTTGAGCGAGAGACTACAGCTAAAGATGAAAAATGCGGCGAGGATGACGAACAGCGCAAATGAAAATCGTTTGCGCGTCAGCGAACGAAATCCACGAACGCGTGTTGACAATTCGCGGAATTGAACGGATCGTCGTTCGTGTGAATAAATTTGGCTTCGGAGACTTGCTTGGTGCCGTTGCGAACGTCTACGACAAAAACCCACCAGTTACCCTCACGCGGCGCACCCGCCACGATTTGTAAAATATAGTATCCCGGTGTGTTGGGATCGGGTTGCCCGGGATTTATGGCGCTGTTGCCGCTGATGAAATCATCCACCAGCGGGTACGCGCCTTGTTCTTTAGCCACACGCACCGCGACGCCATTTTCGGGCACACCATTGTTATAGACGTATCCTTCGATGACCGTGTTCCCTGCATCCGGCTGACAGCCGCGATAGACGACACAATATTTTTGTGCGCAGCGCGTCGGAACAGGCGTGACCGTCGGACCCGAATCCGTTGGCGTCAACGTCGGCTGCGGTTTTTTCGTTGGCGGCGGTGGAGGTGGCACAGTCGGAGCTTCGGTTGGTGGCGGGGGCGGCTCTGTGGGCGGCGGCGCTTCCGTCGGCGGTTCTTGCGTGGGAATAAATTCAGTCGGCTCTTGTGTCGGGACAGGCGTACGCGTTGCAGGTGGCGCAACGTTGGACTCGG
This sequence comes from Chloroflexota bacterium, assembly GCA_004295045.1. Classification (GTDB taxonomy): domain Bacteria; phylum Chloroflexota; class Anaerolineae; order UBA4142; family SHND01; genus SHND01. Next base: position 105,634 of record SHND01000024.1, read on the forward strand.
TCTCTGGTACACGCGTTTCCGCCTGCGCGACAAGCTGACTCGCCGGCGGCACCGGATTACCTGTGACGAGATCAAGGGTACGACACGCGAGCAGAATTGTCAGGGCGAAGAATGCGAGCAGTGACCAACGTGCGAGACGCAAAGGAAAAGAAAAACGCAAGAAAGATGCGAGGGTGAAGGTAAAGCAACTTGATCTTTACCTTCACTCTTTACTTGTCAGTGAAAGCGTTGGACCCGGAACCGAAAGAGCTGAATCGGTTCATCGGCGCCGATGAACGCTTTTTGGCGCGCAATGTCAATTTGCTGTTCCACCGTTTGCACTTGTTCCAGCATGGGCAGCAACAAACCGCGACGATTCCCCGCGCGGTCTGTGACGATTACGCCGTACACTTGTGGATTCAATTCGCGCGCGGATTGAACGGGTTCAGGTTCGCTTAACACATCAACTGAAATATCGAGATCGTCGAGTTCCCATTCCTGAATGGGATAAAAGCGCGGATCGCGTGAGGCGGACGCGATGGCGTTTTCGATCACCTCTTCCGCCACATTCGCGCGCACGGGCATAAAGGTGCCAATGCAGCCGCGCAAGTCACCGTTTTTTTTGTGAATCGAAACGAACGTGCCTGCGCGCTCTTGCAGCCGCGCGCCCAACTTGGGCGTCAACGCGTCCGCGTTTGACAATGCGAAACGCTGACCATGACGCACATATTCATCCACTGCGCGATGAGCGAGGATGACGAGTGGGTCGGACGTGGAAGCGAGCATACGCGAACGCGTTACGGTTTGAAAAAGGAAACGAACGCTGACGTATTCGGACATTTGTTGATCAAATCGTCCGAATTATGACCGATGTCGAGTTGAATCACCGCGCTTGCATCGGATTGCGGTTGATCCTGCCCATTCACAACCCAAACATACCAATTGCCCGGCGCTGGACCATCACCGCTGCGCGTAAAGGTATAGTCACCGCTGACATCCGTTTTCACCTTGTCCAGAATCGTGCCAAATGGCGCATCCGACATGACGACGGTCATACCGGACAATTTCGCTTGGCACTTGTTGTCATTGCACACGGAACCCTTGATGTAGGCGTTGCCCGCATGAGTGCATGTGACGATAGACGCCTTGAAAGGAAATTGCGGCGCTTGCGTTGGAGGAACCCCGGTCGGCTCCGGTGGATTCGTCGGTGGAACTTGGGTCGGCTTTGGCGCAGGTTTTTTAGTTGGGACGACTGGCTCTGGCGTTGGCGGCTCTTCGGTTGGTTCTAGAGTTGGCTCTTCGGTCGGTGACGGTTCCGGTGTATCTGTCGGCGGCGGACGTGGGGTAAAGGTCGCGCGCGCCACACGCGTCGCGCGTCGCGTTACGGTCGGTTCTACCTGTGAGGCGAACGGTACGCCGCTAAGACTGCACGCCATTAGTACAGCAAACGCGGCAACAGACAAAGTCAGCATCGAAGCGATGCGTTTCCACTTCATTGCGATCTAACTACCTCCAATGGGATTCTTACGTGAGAAATACGGCTGGATGAAATGAGCGGTGACAAAGCGAGGCGGAGCAATCACGAGCGGCGGAATTATACAAGGGGTTGGGGGAAACACAAAAAAAATTGCGGCGTGTACGCCGCAATTTTCCCATTTATTCCTTCATTTTTTGCTTTTCTTTCTGACATCATTTGCAGGTTTCAAATCGCCCCCGCGATAGCTCGGCGCGAAATCGCTTATGATCGTGCAGCGGCGCAGGTCATACATGCGCGAACGCAAGCGCGGTTCGATTTCCTCAATGCTTTGCGTCGTGGTGAAAACGGTGGGCAAACGCGCGGCGTAGCGATAATTCACAATCTGGAAAAGTTTTTCCTTTGCCCACGGCGTCGCGCTTTCCGTTCCCAAATCGTCGAGGACGAGAAATTGCGCGGTGCGAATTTCATCAAAGCGTCGGTCATAGGAAACCGCGCTGTTCGGGTTAAAGGTCGCGCGCAAGTGGTCGAGCAAATCGGGAACGACAATAAACAAGGTCGTGTCGCCCGCTTCTTCGCGCTCGTTGGCAATGGCGGCGGCGAGATGCGTTTTGCCGCAGCCGTACTCGCCTGTCAATACCAGCCAACCTTCGGGCGCTTCGGCGTAATGTTTGCACGTTTCAAAAGCCATACGCATGGCGTCACGCGCATCCCGATTCAGTTCGCGTTCGCGCAAATCGAAATTGGCAAAGCGTTGATCGAGATGCAAATGCAACGTCGAGAGTTCGGACTCGACGCGATTCGCGCCACTCTGCCGAAAATCGGGCGCCGTTATCGTGACGATTTGGCACAGCGCCACATCCGCGAGGCGCGACCGCAATCGCAAATCAATTTCTTCGAGTTCTTGATTGGTCGTGATAACGGTAGGCAGTTGCGCGTTGTAGCGGAAATTTAAGAGCTGAAACAATTTTTCCTGCGCCCACGGCGTTGCGCTGTGCGCGCCGTAATCGTCGAGCAGGAGCAACGGCGCGCCGCGCAGCGATTCAAAACGTTCATCGTACGTCACTGCGCTGTTGGGGGAATACGTTGCGCGCAAATAATCCAGCAAATCGGGCACGACGATAAAGAGCGCGGGCTGTCCGACTTGGAGGCGAAAGTTCGCGATCGCGGCGGCGAGATGTGTTTTCCCTGCGCCAAAGCCGCCTTTCAATAGCAGCCAGCCGCGCGGTTCTTCGGCAAATTGAAACGCGACATCGTACGCGCGCTGCAAATTTTTCTGTTTTTCTGCCGAAATCCCCAAGCCCTGCGGCATAAAGTTGTCGAACGTCATGTGCGTGAGCGAGACGACAGAGGACGATTCGTTGAGCGCGCCAACGATTGCGGTCGTCATTGAAACCGGGCGCGCCGGACACGGGAACGCTTTGCCAAAATCGGGGTCGCCGATTGGCACGTCTTTGCGGACATAGCCAATATCGTCGCACAGCGCGGGACCGCCGCACAACGAACAGATTCTATTTTGATTTCGCGACGTCAGCCAGCTTGCCGGTAATGCTAGGTCGTCGTTCGCGGGAAGAAGGTCTGCGAGTTTTTTCATGTTTGTGCTTGCGCGTCCAGTCCAAAAGAATTTTGCTCACATATTTCCATGAGCGCGCATTATTTTCGGCTGCAATTCTGAACGCGTCCAAAATTACGTCGGGCGGATATTCGCTCTCTGCTTCTTTTAGCTCTTCCACAATGATCGGGTTCAACGGACCGATCTGTTGTTCGTACAACTTGAAAATGTTCGGCGTTTCCACCGCGTCAGCTTCGAGGAAGCTAACATTCTTGGCGAGCTTTAATTCTCCGTTCCGGATTTTTTCGAATGCCTTGCGGCTCTCGGGCGTATTGAAAAAGTACCACGCTGCGCTGTCGGCTTCAAGCTGCAACAACGCGCCGCACGTCACCGCTTTTTCCAGTCCGCGTTTTAATTTTTCACTTTTGAAATCGAGCGCGTGCATCAGCGTTGTGTCGCCGCGCAGCTCATCGAATGTTACATAACGCGGACTGCCCTTTTTTTGCGATAACAAATAAAAAACATGCAGCGCCACATGCACCTGAGCCAAATCGTCCATCAACGGCAGCAATTCACTAAAGACGACGTTCGGAACGGAAGTGAATTTCAACGCGCCGGAAGGAACACCAGAAAATTTCATTTTTGATTTTCGATTTATGATTTATGATTTTTATCGGCGAGCCACAAATCGAAAATCATAAATCCAAAATCACAAATTACGCGCCCGGCATTACCGCCAAATCGCCAAACTTGGCGCGCTTTTCGTCGAAAAACATTTTGAATTCGCTCGTCGGTCCGTGGCGATGCTTGGCAATAATAATGTCTGCAATATTTTCCGGATATTCTTTGCCCGGGTTGGCGCGCTCCCACGAATCTTTGGTCGGAAAATACGTCTTGTCGCGATAGATCATGATCACGACGTCCGCATCCTGCTCAATGGAACCCGATTCGCGCAAATCGGACAGCTGCGGGCGTTTATCGGTGCGCGCGTCCACCGCGCGCGAGAGTTGGGACAACGCGATGACCGGAACCTCCAAATCGCGCGCGAGAAACTTGAGCTGTCGCGAAATGTTCGACATTTCTTGCACGCGATTTTCCGAACGCGTGCGGTCATTCATCAACTGTAAATAATCAATGACGATGAGATCGAGTCCGCCGAGTTCGGTATGCAGGCGGCGCGCTTTGCTGCGGATTTCGAGCGGCGTGACGAGCGAGGTTTCATCAATGTAAATGTGCGCTTGCGCGAGTTCGCCCATAGCTTTGGCAAGCACGATATATTGGTCTTCGGTCACATCGCCAATGCGCAACTTTTGCGAATCTACGCGCAGTCGTTCATAGTCGCCGGGAAATTCATTTGCAATCGAATCCGCGACTTGGGCAATGAGTCGTTCGACCAACTGCGCGGCGGACATTTCCAAAGAAAAAATCGCGATGCGCTTGTGTGATTTGACGGCAACATTGTACGCGATCGAAAGTCCAAAGCTCGATTTACCGGAGCCGGGACGTCCCGCCACAATAATCAAATCGCTTTTTTGCAGACCGCCCAGCACTTTGTCCAATTCAATGAAACCGCTGCCCACCCCCAACAAATCTGCTTCGTGCTCGCGCAAACGTTCAATCCGATCTGCCCATGCGTCCACCGCTTTGCGAATTGCGATCATGTCGCGCGCTTCGCGCTGCTGCGCCACGTCAAATACTTTTTGCTCGGCTTGCGTAATTTTTTCTTGCAGCTCGATCTCGCCGTCATAGGCGAGTTCCGCAATCTCGGTGGACGCTTGAATCAGCTTGCGTTCGACCGAAGCGCGTTCGACGAGCCGCGCATAATGTTCGACGTGCGCGGCGGTGGGGACGGCGTTGAGCAGAGAGGTGATGTATGCGGCGCCGCCAATCGCGTTGAGCCGTTCCATCTTGTCGAGCGCCGCCGTGACGCTCAAAAAATCAATCGGCTCACGATGTTCTTGCAAATCCCAAATCGCTTCATACATCCAGCGATGTTTCTCGAGATAGAAATCAGGCGCGCGCAAAAAGCTGTTGATGCGCGTAATCGCCTCACCGTCCAGCAAGATGGAGCCCAACACCGCTTGTTCGGCTTCCACGTTGGAGGGCATTTGACGTTCGATGGGGCGCGAGACAGATTCAATCACGGGGCGCGAAATCGTTTCCATTTGGGCTATAGAATCTTTGTTCTACATTATAAACGAATTTGCACGCGGGGAAAAGAGGGCCGCGCGGAAATTTTATTCGTCAGCTTTTGGCGATTCCTCGCCGGGGTCGAGATCGGAGAGATCCAAGTCTTCAATGAGGTCGGCAAAGGCGGAGAATTTTTCAACCTCTTCCGCGGTTACCGTTTCCATGCTGCTGCTGGGCACGATGGAAGCTTTTTCCATCACACTGTCCGAAACATAGATCGGACATTTCAGCCGCACCGCCAACGCAATGGCATCACTCGGACGCGAGTCAACTTCGACATGCCGACCTTCTACGTCCAAGACAATGCGCGCATAAAAGATATCGTCGCGCAGTTCGCTCACTAAAATATGCTGAGCGGATGCCCCTGTTTCCGAAATGATATTTCGCATCAAATCATGCGTCAGGGGGCGTGCTACATCACCGCCTTGCAGCGCAATCGTAATGGCATCCGCTTCAAAGGGTCCAATCCAAATCGGTAAATAACGATCTTCGGGATCTTTGAGGACAACGATGCGGTGATGCGAGACAAGTGAGACGCGAATACTATCAATTGTGACTTCAACCAGTTCCATACGAAAATCCTTGGCGCACCATGTGCGTAATACGTTCAATGCCTGAGCCACAAAATTATAACACAAACTTGAAGATTAAAGCTGACGCCGGCGCTTGGAACAACTTTTCAAGCCGTATCGTCTGTTTTACAATCTCTGAGCGCGCCGCCCCAATTTTTTTCGATTGCGCGGTTAATGCTATAATCGCTGTCGCGTCTGCGCCGCGTGGCGCAAGATCTATTTCGGACGTTGCGGTTCCCACGCCGCAATGAAGGATTTTAATGCAACTGCCCGATTTATCTGGTTTCACTTCCGCCCTACAATTCTTTGTCGCCTGCATCGGCGCGTATTTGTTCGCATTGTGGATTGCGATGATCGTGTGGACCTTTCGCGATTCGCGGTCACGTTCACGTGATATTTTTACACAGGTGCTTTCGGTCGCGCTGGTCATTGTCTTTAATTTACCGGGGCTGCTGTTGTATCTCATTCTCCGCCCCCGCGAAACACTTGCCGAAAAATACGAACGCGAACTCGCAGGCGAAGCGATGCTTCAAGACATCGAAGAACGCCAAGTCTGTCCCGTGTGCCATCACAAGATTTCGCCCGACTTTATTGTCTGCCCCAACTGCCACACGAAACTGCACAAGAAATGCGATCACTGCGAACGCATCCTGAATTTGAAATGGAACGTTTGCCCGTACTGCGGTGAAACGCAAGGCACGCCCGTGGTCGGACGTACGATTACGACGCCACCGCCGCCCCCCGCGCGTTTACCAACGCGTCAACCGGTGCCATTGCCTTCGCCCGAAACGCCCAAGGCAATCCCACCCAGTCCTCAGCCCGCCGAAGGGCAGAGCTGAAAAAAAATCGCAGTGCGATATTCGCATTGCGATTTTTTGTTTAGGCGGTCCGCACCTGAAGCATATTTGTCGTACCCGTAATCCCCGAAGGAACACCCGCCGTAATCACAACGCGATCACCGGGCATCGCCAGTCTCAATTCGCGCGCCGCCGCCAGCGCTTCTTCCACCATCCGTTCGCTGTCTTGATGCTCGGGCACGCACACACTTGACACTCCCCACACCAACGCCAAACGTCTGCGAATTCTTGGTTCAATCGTCACAGCAAGCAAAGGAATCAACGGGCGATGTCGCGCCACCATGCGCGCGGTGTAACCTGACAGCGTGAGCGTGATAATCAATTTCGCATCCAAATCATCCGCGAGCTCGACAGTACTTTCACCAATCGCGTCGGTGACACCTTGCCCCTGTTCCAAAAGGGTCGGCGGACGATTTTCGTATTCTTGGAGCATGAAATGTTCGGTATAGTCCGCGATGCGAGCCATCACCTGGACCGCTGCGACCGGATAATGTCCAATCGCAGTTTCCGCCGAAAGCATCACCGCATCACTGCCGTCCAACACGGCGTTTGCGACATCACTCGCTTCCGCGCGCGTCGGACGCGGATTTTCAATCATTGATTCGAGCATCTGCGTTGCCGTGATGACCGGAATGCCAAGCGAGTTCGCCTTGTGAATAATCATCTTTTGAGTAATCGGCACTTGCTCGACGTGCATTTCGACGCCCAAATCGCCGCGCGCCACCATCACTGCGTCGCTTTCATTCAAAATCGCATCAATGTCCGTTACCGCTTCGGGCTTTTCAATTTTAGAAATGATGGGAATGCGCGCGTTTCGTTCGCGCAAAAAATTTCGCAGTTCGGAAACATCTGCCGCGCGTCGCACAAAGGAAAGCGCGAGATAATCAAACTCTTGAGCGATTGCCCACTCGGCGTTTACGCGATCTTTATCCGTGAGACTTGGAATTGGAAGTACGGCGTTCGGCAAGTTGACGCCTTTGTGCGACTTGAGCACGCCGCCGGTGAGCACTTTTGCTTGAATCTCGCGCGAGTTCGCGCTGACAACCTCCACCTCTTTGGTGCCATCATCAAGCAGCATGTGATCGCCCGCGTGCAGGGAATCGCCGAGAAAAGGGAAATCGAGCGGAATCGCTGGCGGCTTGTTCGCCTTGTCCAACGCAAAGGTGACAATTTCGCCGGGGCGCAGGACAATCGAATCGTTGGGCAAGTCTCCAACACGCAATTTGGGTCCGGACAAATCGCCGAGCAGCGCGATCACCGCGTTCTCTTGCTCTGCCACGCGGCGAATAATGTCCACGCGGAGTTTTTGTTCCGCCAGCGTGCCATGTGAAAAATTGATGCGCGCAACATTCATCCCGGCATGAATGAGCGCGCGGATTATTTCTTCAGAGGAGGTGGCGGGTCCCATCGTACAAACGATGCGTGTCCGCGGCATTTGCGTTGGCAATCATCCGTCATCAGTATTCAAGCTGCCCATTCGTCGTAACTCTGATGACTGGCGGCTGCTTAATGAATTTTCGTCACCCACACAGCATCGGCAATTTGTGACGAGATGGAAAAATGTTTTTGGTTTCCGTACAACGTCAGCGCCCGATTGAGCGGTGAAATGTCGGCGACACTGAACTCTTCGCCGGGGCGCAAACCGCGTTCCCCCAAATGAGTTAGGAGGTCGGCAACGTTTTCTGCATATTCGGAAATGCGCGCCACACGAACGCGATCGCCTTCCGCCGTTTGACTCAGGGGAAATGCGGCTGGTTGTTTTCCTGCGCGTTGATTACCGGGGATGGGATTGCCATGCGGACAAGTTTCGGGGCGTCCCATCATTTCGTTGAGGCGGTCCACCACTTCATCCGAAAAGACGTGCTCGAGGCGGTGCGATTCCGCGTCCGATTTCGCCCAATCGAATTGCAAAATATCCGTGAGCCAGCGTTCAATGATGCGGTGGCGCCGCTGCAACGTGTCGGCAATCGTGTAACCTTTTTTCGTGAGTTCAACTTGCTTTTTCGCATCCTGTTTGATCAATCCATCGCGCGTCATTCGACGCAAAGTCGCCGTCACCGTGGGGCGCGAGACGCCAATAATTTCCGCAAGGCGCGCGCCTTTTACGATTTTGCCTTCCGCCGTCATCATATAAATAATTTCGAGATATTCTTCGATTGTCGCCGTCGTCTTGGTTTCCGCCATGATTCGCCTGCTCTAAATTTAACACAACTCTAATGCCAAACCGAAATTCGTTATGCTATACTAACATTCGGTGTTTGCATCGGGTAACACTTGATGCATTCTTCCACCTAACGCGCGGCTGATTGTAACGCGAAACAAAACAGATGACAACAGCCGTTTCGATTTTGAATGCGACTTTATTTTCTCTGGCTCCTGCTCATTCCTTTGTTCGTCCTGAACGCCTGCGCTTCAAATAACAATCAAACGTTGAGCATTGACACCACCGACTTTGCCTTTACGCCGAACCAATGGACTGTGAATGCGGGACAACGCATTACGCTCAAACTCACCAATCAAAGTGGCAGCGAACACGAATGGGTTCTGCTCAAAAAAGGCGAAGAGGTGACGATGCCCTTTGACGCGGACGATGAAGCGAGAATCGAGTTTGAATCGGAGGTGGAGCCCGGCAATGTCAAGATCAGTTTTTTCCCCGCGCCTGACGAGGCGGGACTGTATCGCATTGTCTGCGGCATCCCCGGGCATCTGGAAGCGGGAATGGAAGGTACGCTCAACGTAAAATAAAAGTTTCGGCGGAGGATTTATGTTTGCAGCAGGACTTGTTACATTTCGCGAAGGACTTGAAGCCGCGCTGATTGTCGGCATCGTCATCAGTTATCTGAGCAAGATGGGACATCAGACGCAGTTGCGCTTTGCATGGGTCGGCGTCATTCTCGCGATGATTGTCAGCGCATTGGCAGCGTTCGGTTTGCAGTGGGTTGGCACGAGTCTGGAAGAACCATACGAGCAAATTTTTGAGGGCTCGATGATGTTCCTCGCGGTGGGTGTGCTGACGTGGATGATTTTTTGGATGCGCTATCAGGGGCGTTTTATGAAGCGCGATCTCGAGCATCAAGTCGAAACGGCGTTGGCGTCCGGCGCGGCGTTTGGTGTTTTTGGACTGACGTTTCTCGCCGTGTTCCGCGAAGGGATCGAGACCGCGCTCTTTCTTTCGGTGAGTGCGTTTGCAAGCGATGCGGGCGCGACGCTGATCGGCAGTGTTATCGGCTTGGCGCTTGCGATGGCGGTGGGTTACGCGATTTATGTGATGGCAATGCGTTTGAACATCAGACTTTTTTTTGATGTCACCAGTATCTTGCTGCTCGTTTTCGCGGCGGGTCTGTTCGCGCATGGCATTCACGAATTTCAAGAAATCGGATGGCTGCCAATGTTGACCCAATCGGCATGGAATACAGAGGGCGTGCTGTCGAATGGTTCGTTTGTCGGTTCCATCCTGCGCGCGCTCGTCGGCTACAACGCGACACCGAGCGTTTTGGAGGTGATCGCGTACATTTTCTATTGGGGTGTCGTTTTGGTCGCGATTCGTTATTGGACGCAGCATCTCAGCGCACGTCTTGCGCCGACCCACGCTTAAAGAGTTGTCCTTGCAGAAAAAAACATTCTCATTTCGAGAATGTTTTTTTGAATCTTGCCCGCGCATAAAATTAGGTCAGTTATTTAGGCAATGCTATAATTGCGCTCTAAACGGAGGAGAAATTATTTATGGCAAAAGCAAAAAAAGCGCCGCAGCAGAAAAAAGCGCCGCAAAATCAAAATCGCGGTCTCAAGATCGCCAGCGCGTTATTTGTAGGATTGGGCGTATTGGTGGTGTTGAGCATGATTATCTCGAGCGTCTTTACCCAAAGTCCCCAACCCGCTCCCATTGTCCCGACCGCATTCCCAACTGCCATGTCAACGAGCGCACCTTGATTCAAAAAAAAGAGCCGAGCCCTTGGGGCTCGGTTCTTTTTTGTTAGTTCTTGGAGTGTCCGTTCGTTTCGGCAGCTTTCACCTGGATTTTCTTGGGCTTTACTTGTTCGGCTTTGGGAAAGGTGACGGTCAACATGCCGTTCTCAAATTTCGCATCCGCTTTGTCAGTTTGCAAGCCGTCCGGCAATTGAACCGCGCGGCTGAATGAGCCAACGCGGGTTTCACGCCGCAAATAATTCTTGTCTTGAGTTGCGGTTTCCTCTTTGGACTCACCAGAAAGGGCGAGATAATTGCCTTTGATGGTAATGTCCACGTCCTCGGCTTTAACGCCCGGAAGCGCCGCTTTGACCACCACATTGTCCGCTGTTTCATACACATCCAGCGTCGGTTCCACCCACGCGGCGGGCAAATTGTCCCACGCGCGATTGCTCACCCACGAATCTTCGAACAAGCGATCCATTGCGTCACGCAAGGAAAGCATCTCATTTCTGGGCTGCCATCGAATAATTTTGTTCATGGTTATTTCCTCCTGTTCAAACATAATTCTGCACCCATTATAAGTTCTATTTTCGAAATTGTCAATATACTTGATAACTATATTATCAAGTTTCCATTAAAAAGATTTACAAATCTATTGACATCTCATACTGCAAATGCTATAATCGCCACAGATTTTTAGACCGAGACAGCGACGGCGGGCGAGCTGCCCGCCGTTTTTATATACGAGGCACAGCGTGGAATATCAGGACTATTACAAAACTTTAGGGGTGGCGAAAGATGCCAACGAAAAGGACATCAAGTCGGCGTACCGTAAATTGGCGCGCAAACTGCACCCCGACGTGAATCCCAACGACAAAGAAGCAGAACAAAAATTCAAACAAGTCAACGAAGCGTATGAGGTCCTGAGCGATCCCGAAAAGCGCAAAAAGTACGACTCGTTGGGTGCGAATTGGAAAGAGTACGAAAATTATCAGCGCGCAGGTGGGACGGGTCCCTTTACTTGGGGCGACGCCAACGGCAGCACACGCAGCGGCGGCACCACCTATCGCACTATTGATCCCGAAGAGTACGAACAAATCTTTGGCGATCTCGGCGGCGCGTCCGATTTCTTTCGCACCTTTTTTGGCGGCGCCGCAGGCGGATTTTCCGGCGGTGGATTTGGCGGGGGTGGGCGCAGCGGCGTCAGTATGCGCGGCCGCGATCTGGAGCAACCCGTTCAAATTACGTTCAGCGAAGCGTACCAAGGCACCACACGCATCTTGCAAAAAGATGGCAAAAAGATGGAAGTGGACATCAAACCGGGCGTGAAAACGGGTTCGCGTGTGCGTCTCGCCAAACAGGGCGGCGCGGGAGTCGGTTCGGGTCCCGCAGGCGATTTGTTTTTGAGCATCCAGGTCCTGCCCGATCCGCGCTTTGAGCGCAATGGCGACGATGTCACCGTCGAAGTGCCGGTTGATTTGTATACGGCGGTTCTCGGCGGCGAAGTAGCCGTGCCAACTCCTAAAGGCACGAGCATCATGCTCAAAATTCCAGCTGAAACCCAAAATGGCAAGACGTTTCGGATTCCAAACAAAGGGATGCCCAAGCTGAACGAAGCGAATGGGTTTGGTAACTTGTACGTCCGCGCCAAGATCACGCTGCCCGACAAGTTGAGCAAAAAAGAGATAGAGTTATTTGAAGAGTTGAAAGCATTGCGCGCATAAGGGCGATGCAGTCGTTCGCAAATCGCTCTTTTGGAAATGGTGATATAGTATGCCAATCTATTTTCGTGAAACAAATGTTACAGTCAGCGATGAGCCGATGTTTGTCATCAGCGTCGCCGCGCGTTTGGTGGAAATGCATCCGCAAACGCTGCGCTATTACGAACGCGCGGGACTTGTGAAACCGAAACGTTCGCGCGGCAGCATTCGTTTGTATTCGCAGCGCGATATTGAACGCTTGAAAAAAATTGCGCGGCTGGTAGATGACCTCGGCGTGAATCTCGCAGGCGTCGAAGTGATCATCAATCTCACCGAAAAATTGGAATTGATGCAGCAGGTCTTAAATGAAAATCAGATTCAATTACCCGAGGCAGTGAATGAAGGGTCGAAATTTGGCCAAGTCCCGCAAGCGCATGGAAACGGAAATGAACTCGTGCGCGCGCCGGTAAAAATTCAGGTGCGGCGTCCGCGCAAAACGACGCGGACCAAAATCACAAAGGAGTAATCGCAAAATGGCGGAAGCAACGACGGCAGGTAGTATGCAAGACGAAGCATTGGCGCTCGCAGCCGAAAATGCCCTGAGAAATTATACGGGCGTGCGTGTGTGGACAGATGCGCTAGGGCTGAAAGCCACAAACGGGATTGTCGAGATTAGCGGTCACGTGCGCACACACGCGGAAAAAGAGGTGACGGAAGACGTCGTCTTGAAAACCAAAGGTGTGAAAGATGTTGTGAGCCAATTGTACATTGATACTGATTTGGAAATCCGGGTTGCGAAAGCATTGGGTGATGATCCGCGCACGCGCGGCAGTTTTCCCGGTATTTTGGTCGGCAGCGCGTTCGGGGAAATTTATTTGAAAGGCAGCGTCACGTCGCCAGAGATCAAAAAGGCGGCGGGCGAAATCGCCGCCAAGGTTGAAGGCGTGCGCGAAGTGAACAACCAACTCGAAGCGCCGGAACCACCGAAACCGACGCCCGCGGCAGGAGCAAAACCGGCTGCAAAGCCCGCGCCCAAGCCCGCGCCAAAGGCAGAGGAAGAAGAGGAAACGCCTGCGGAAGAGTAGGCCACGAATTGTGAAACGTAATTCACAGTGCTTGCTTTCTCACATCGCGCAATTTTGTTAAGGTTGTTCCGATGGCATACATCGGGCAAGACGCGTGAGGGAGCAAGCGCTGTTGTTTTGAACAAGCAACGTAAAGTAAATGGAGACGACTAAAAGAGTAGCACTCACACGCGAAGAAATAGCTGAAATTGTGCGCGGGTTGGATCCGATTGATTGGGTTCAACTGCGTTTAATCGCGCAATTGCCCCCAGAGGAACAAATCATGGCAGGGATGCGTGCCGCAGAGTTTGCGCGCGCAATCGTACGTGGGGCATTGATGGAACGCTTTCCGAACGAAACGCGCTCTCAAATAAATATGCGCGTGCTCCGACATTTCACAACTGTGCGAATGGAATCAAAATGAGCCAAATCGAATTTTATATTCGCGTTGTGAAGGCTTTGGACGAGATAGCCGCGCCATACATGATCGTCGGTGCGTTTGCAGGACTCTCGTTTGGTATCACTCGGTCAACTTATGATGTTGACCTGATTGTTGACCTCAAATCATATCATGCAGATCTCTTATCGGCGCGTTTTCCTTTGCCGCGCTACTATGCCGACCCAGACATGATTCGTGATTCGATGCAGCAAAAAGTGATGTTTAATCTGATTGATACGAAAGAAGGTGCCAAAGCGGACATGGTACCACTGTCGCGAGAACCTGAATATCGTCTCGCATTTTCAAGACGAATCAGACGTCTCGTCAATGACGGGGCAGGAAATACCTTTGAAGCATGGATCGCGCAACCTACAGATATTATTATCGGAAAACTTGAAGCGTGGACGGAAGGGCGCTCAACGAAACATTCGGCGGATATATTGCAAATGCTCGTTTTTGATTTTGGCGGTTTTAGTACACACCAAATTGATTTGGACCATGTGACACGCCAAGCAACGCGATTGGACATAGATACTTTGACGCTTTGGCAGGATTTGGTGGAACGCGCGAAGCGAGATGTGCAAAAGAGATAACAGTATTCTTTTTGGGAGATAAATATGCCACTCAACATGCAAAAACTAACTGAAAAAGCAGCCGAAGCGCTGCAAGCGGCGGTTATGCTGGCGCAAGAAAATGCAAACAGTACGGTAGAACCCGAACATCTTTTGCTGGCGCTGTTGAATCAGACCGACGGCGTTGTGCCGCAAGTTGTGCGCGCGGTGGGCGCAAATCCCGAAACGCTCGAGCAGCAAGCAAAAAGTGAAATTGACAAACTCGCCAAAGCGTATGGCGGCGCGGTTCAGGTAGGACTCGCGCGGCAAACGCAGCGCGCGTTGGATGAATCGCAAACGGTTGCAGATGGATTGAAAGACGATTTTGTCTCAACCGAAGCAATGCTTATCGCGCTCGCAAACGTCGAAAGCAAGGCGAGTCAAATTTTGAATCGCGCGGGCGTCACGCGCGACAAAATTCTCGCGGCGTTGCAATCCGTGCGCGGCAATCAACGCGTCACAACACAAAATCCCGAAGCGACGTATGAAGCATTGAAAAAATACGGACGCGATCTCACCGAACTCGCGCGCAAAGGAAAACTCGACCCCGTGATTGGACGCGATGAAGAGGTGCGCCGCGTGATGCAAATTTTGTCGCGCCGCACGAAAAATAATCCGGTGTTGATCGGCGAACCGGGCGTCGGCAAGACCGCGATTGTCGAAGGACTCGCGCAGCGCATTGTGCGCGGCGATGTGCCGGAACCCTTGAAAGACAAAAAAGTGATTGCGCTCGATTTCGGCGCAATGATTGCGGGCGCGAAATTTCGCGGCGAATTTGAGGAGCGTTTGAAAGCGGTGTTGAAAGAGGTGACGAGCGCGGAAGGACAAATCATCGTTTTCATTGACGAGATTCACACCATCGTCGGCGCGGGCGCGGCGGAGGGTTCGATGGACGCGGGCAACATGATTAAACCGATGCTCGCGCGCGGCGAACTGCACGCGATTGGCGCGACGACGTTGAACGAATATCGCAAATACATTGAAAAAGACGCGGCGCTCGAACGGCGTTTCCAACCTGTGCTTGTCGAAGAACCGAGCGTCGAGGACACCATCAGCATTTTGCGCGGCTTGCGCGACGCGTATCAACGCCATCACGGCGTAGAAATTCGCGACAGCGCGCTCGTCGCCGCGGCGGTGTTGAGCCATCGCTACATCAGTGACCGTTTCTTGCCCGACAAGGCGATTGACCTCGTGGACGAAGCGAGTTCGCGTTTGCGTCTCGAATTGGATTCGATGCCCGCCGAGTTGGACGAAATTCAACGGCGCATCAGTCAGTTGGAAATCGAACGCGTCGCGTTGAAAAACGAAAAAGATTCCGCGTCACGCGAACGACTCAAAAATTTGGAAAAAGAGTTGGCGAATTTGCAGGAACAGTCCACCGCGTTGACCGCGCGTTGGAAGCAAGAAAAAGAGTTGATGGATTCGGAACTGACGCTGAAAAAAGAACGCGATCAACTTGTCAACGATTTGGACCAAGCAACGCGGCAAGGCGATTATCAAAAAGCCGCCGAGATTCAATACGGCAAGATGGTTGCGCTGGACAAAAAAATCGAGGAGAGCGCGCAAAAACTTGCCGAGTTGAAAAAATCGGGCGCGCTGCTCAACGAAGAAGTAACCGAAGACAATATCGCCGAAGTCGTGGCGAAATGGACGGGCATTCCCGTTTCGCGTTTGATGGAAGGCGAAGTGCAAAAATTGATTCAAATGGAAACGCGTTTGCATGAACGCGTCGTCGGTCAAGACGAAGCGATCACGGTTGTGGCGAACGCGGTACGACGCGCGCGCGCGGGATTAAAAGACCCGCAGCGTCCCGTCGGCTCGTTCATCTTTCTCGGTCCCACCGGCGTCGGCAAAACGGAACTCGCGCGTGCGCTCGCCGAATTTTTATTCGACGACGAGAACGCGATGATTCGGATTGACATGAGCGAGTACCAAGAAAAGCACACCGTCGCGCGTTTGATTGGCGCGCCGCCCGGCTATATCGGCTACGACGAAGGCGGACAACTCACCGAAGCCGTGCGCCGCAAACCGTACTCGGTCGTGTTGTTTGACGAAATCGAAAAAGCCGCGCCCGATGTGTTCAACGTGATGCTGCAAATTCTCGACGACGGACGCTTGACCGATGGACAGGGGCGCGTCGTGGATTTCAAAAACGTCGTCGTGATTATGACGTCAAACATCGGCAGTGAATTTTTGGGCATGTACGCGGGACGCGAAATGAACGAGAGCGAATGGGAAAATGTGAAAAATCGCGTCACCGAAGAAATGCGAAAACATTTCCGTCCCGAATTTTTGAATCGCGTGGACGACATTGTAGTCTTTCATGGTCTCACGATGGAGAACTTGAAAAACATTGTCGAGATTCTGCTCAAGCAGGTTTCAAAGCGTTTGGAAGACCGACACATCAGCATCGAACTCACCGACAAGGCGAAAGAATTTTTGGTGAACGAAGGATACGACCCAAAATACGGCGCGCGCCCTTTGAAACGGACGATTCAACGCCGCGTCCTTGACCCGCTCGCGCTCGACGTGTTGAACGGACGCATCCGCGACGGCGACCATGTGGTGACGGATGTGGAAGATGGCAAGTTGATTTTCTTGCAAGAAGAACCAAAGACGCGGAGTGATGGGAAGAGGAAAAAGGAAAAAGTGGTGGCGTAAAAGAGTTTAATGATAAACTGCCTGTGAAGCGAGATTGCGTTGCAGGCATTTTTTTCTGGAGGTTGCGATGGAGAATTTGACGGTCTCATTCCGATTGACAAAACGCGAAGCTCGCGAACTAGAGCGGCTTGCCATACGCAAACGACTCAAACGCGACCGTGCAGCGCGTGAAATTTTCCGTGAAGCATTGCGGCGTGAGAATGTACACGAATATGTCTTGCAAGAGATGGCGCGTCGGCAGGCAAGCTCCGAGTGGAAAAAAACATTCGAGCGCATCGAAAATTTTCGCGCAAAAGTTCGACCCCTTCCTGAAGCGGAGCTGGACGCTGATATCGAAGCAGCTATTCGAGCAGTACGAAAGAAAACACAAAATGTGGCAGACGGTTTTGCAAGGACGATTCCGTCTCGTCGTTTCAGCAAAAATTCTTTCCGAACTTGAGCGCGTCTTGGGCTATCGGCGGATTGTGCGCAAGCAACCCGAAGCACGCAAGTATTTTGGCGAATTTTTGGACGCGCTCCGCGACGCTGGTTTTGAAGCGGAAGATTTGTACAAAGTCTCTGTAGTAAAAGATGATCCTACCGACGACATTTTTCTTGCGGTCGCGTACGAGGTCAAAGCAGACTATCTCGTCAGCGAAGACCCGCACCTCCGCAATATCAAGTACTTTTACGGTACCCAGATAGTCGGTTTGGAGCAATTCGAACAAGAAATCGGACTCGCAAAATAGGAATCAATTGCCGCTGAAATTTCAGCGGCTTTTTTGTGGCAAAAAAATTGCCTCTAGCTACTCCTCCTTTGTTTGCATTCCGTTTACAAAAGGGTTGTATGCTTGCGTTGGCGGAATCGGCAAAGGATTCGTTTGCCCGGTGGCGCAAATTTGAAATTTGCGCCACGAATGTCCAAAGGAAAATTTATTGCATGAGCAAAATTATGGTCGTGGACGACGACCCACACATTCGCGAGTTGGTGGGCGTATTTCTTAAACAAGAAGCGTTCGACGTGTACGAAGCGCGCGATGGCGTGCAAGCGCTGGAGCAATTAGAATCTGTCAAACCCGATTTGATGATTCTCGATGTGATGATGCCGAACATGGATGGCTGGGCATTGCTGCGCGATGTACGGACGAGTTACGATTTTCCGGTACTGATGTTGACCGCCAAAGGTGAAACGGCGCAAAAAATCAAGGGCTTTCAACATGGCGCCGATGATTATTTGGTGAAACCGTTCGAGCCGGCGGAATTGGTTGTGCGTGTACGCGCCTTGCTCAAACGCTACCGCATTGCGACATCGCAAACGGTCCAAATCGGCGAACTGTTCATGGACCACAAAACGCATCAAGTTGTCGTCAATGGCACAAGTTTGACCTTGCCTATGAAAGAATTTGAACTCTTGTTCAAGTTGGCGAGCTATCCCGAACAAACACTGACGCGCGAAGTTTTGATTCAAGATATTTGGGGTTACGATTTTGAAGGCAACGAACGCACGCTCGACGTACACATCAATCGCTTGCGCGAACGTTTTCCCGAAGCCAAACATTCTTTCCGCATCAGAACGATTCGCGGCTTGGGCTATCGCATGGAGGTCGCGTGATTTTTCTCAAGCGGCTGGGCGCCGCTTTCATCGGCTTTGTCGCCATTGTCACATTTTTGAGCATTGTTTTTACGGCAGCGTATTATGCCACGACGTGGCTTTTTGCGCAGCTCTATTACACACCTTCGCCACTTATCCAGCAGCTTTTGACCTCTATCTTTGGTCTGCTCATCGTACTCATCACAGTCGGCACGATTGGATTCATCAATCACGGTAGGATGGAGGTGTGGCAGGACGGACTCTTTGGGTCCATCGTGGATGCGCTCGGACGCATCGCGCAGGGCGACTATAGCGTGCGCTTGGACAATCCAAAAATGAATGGCAGTGGCGGCAAACCCGTGGGCATGTTGGTACAAAGTGTGAATACGCTGGCGCAAGAATTGAACGCGATGGAGACGATGCGCCAAGAATTTATTTCGAATGTTTCGCACGAAATTCAATCGCCGCTCACCTCGATTCGCGGTTTCGCCCACGCGCTGCATGACGACAATTTGGATGCTGCCGACCGCGCGCACTATTTGAACATTATCGAAACTGAAAGTACGCGCCTTTCCAACTTGACGGAAAATCTGCTCGCGCTCGCATCGCTCGATTCCGAAAGCTACACGCTCGATCCCAAACCGTATCGTCTCGATGTGCAGCTTCGCGACATCGTGCTGGCGTGCGAACCGCAGTGGCAAGCCAAACAAATCGAAATGAATTTGGCAAGCGAACCCGTCACGCTTGCGGGCGATCAAGATTTGTTGAATCAAGTGTGGCTCAATTTGATTCACAACAGCATCAAGTTCACACCGGCGCGCGGCAAAATTTGTATGGCGCTGCACACGCGCGACAACGCTATCGAATTTTGCATTACCGACACCGGCAGCGGTATTGCGCCGGCGGACCAAGCGCGCATTTTTGAACGATTTTACAAAGCCGATGCTTCGCGCGAACGCGCGCGCGGCGGCAGCGGTTTGGGTTTGGCGATTGCGAAAAAAATTGTCGAAATGCACCACGGCACCATCGCGGTGCAAAGCGCCTTGGGCGCGGGCAGCACGTTCACCGTGTCCTTGCCCAATCAACCGAATTGAAATTCGTTGCGGATAGACTTTTGCGGGCATGACAGAAATTTTCAAGCAATAACGCAAGCCGATGCGTCGAAAAAATATTCGACGCATCATTTTTTGTATTCGAAATTTAAATCGAGTTTATATGCGCGCGGTATGCTGACAACGTATTACGACAATGGCACGATAAACTATACTCACGAGGAACAAAATGATGGAACATGAAAATCGCAGCGCACCACGCGCGCGAAATCAACAAGATGAAAAAGTTACATTCAATGCAATCAACTGGCGGCGACTGTTATCATTTTTACGCCCCTACTGGAAGCAAATGACCGTCGCCATCATCGCACTAGTGGCATCCACGGGCTTGGGCTTGGTCTTTCCACTCTTTATCATGCAATTACTCACCGTTGCAACCCAAGCGACAAACTATGCGCCGTTGAATACATTGACCGCCGCGCTCATCGGCATCTTTTTACTCCAAGCCCTGTTCACCTTTACGCAAGATTATTTCATCTCGTCTGTGGGTGAGCATGTGGTGTACGATTTACGGACATTGCTGTTTGAGCATTTACAATTTCTCTCGCTCGATTTTTACGCGAATCGCCGCGTCGGTGAAATTGTTTCGCGCTTGTCGAGTGATGTAACCCAAATGCGGACAATGCTGACCACCAACATCACGTCACTGCTGAGCCAGATTTTGACGCTTGTCGGCGCGCTCGTGATTGTGGTCTCGCTCAATGCGAGTTTGACGCTCTTTATTCTCGCGCTGATTCCGGTGCTGCTCGGCGTCGCGTTCATCGTTGGTCGTCGGATCGAAAAAATGAGCACACACGTCCAGGATGAACTCGCCGATTCGACAACTGTAGCAGAAGAAGGACTGCAAGGCATTCGGACAGTCAAAAGTTTTGGACGTGAAACGTATGAGGCAAAACGCTATAACAACGCAATGCACAAATCTTTACGCGCGGCGCTGCGCTTGTCCGTTCTCAATTCGGGGTTTATGGCAGTGATGCTGTTTTTAGGATTCAGCGCCATCGCCGCGATTTTGTGGTACGGCGGACGCCAGGTCATTGACGGGCAAATGACGCTCGCCATGATTTCGGGTTTTCTGATTTACGGTATCGTGATTGCGACAAGTCTCGGCGGACTCGGTGGGCTGTATGCGCAATTTCGCGCCGCCATCGGCGGAGTAAAGCGCGTATTTGAAATTCTCGACATCGAACCAACCGTTCAAGACACGCCGAACGCGCAAACGATGGCGATTTCAGAGGGGCGCATTACATTTTCGAACGTGGACTTTAGCTACGAAAAAAATATCGCCGTCCTGCAAGACGTTTCGCTCGAAATCGAACCGGGCGAAATTCTGGCACTCGTCGGTCCAAGCGGCGCGGGCAAAAGCACACTCTTTAATTTGATTCCGCGTTTTTACGACCCGGCCCGCGGCACCGTCGCAGTGGATGGGCATCCTTTGCCGTCGGTGACACAGGCGAGTTTGCGCGAACAAATGGCAATTGTGCCGCAGGAAACTCTTTTGTTCGGCGGAACGATCCGCGAAAATATCTTGTATGGAAAATTGGACGCGACGGAAGCAGAAATGATCGCCGCCGCGCGCGACGCGAACGCGCACGAATTTATCATGCAGTTTCCCGATGGCTATAACACTGTCGTCGGTGAACGCGGCACAAAATTGAGCGGCGGACAAAGACAACGCATTGCGATTGCGCGCGCGATTTTAAAGAACCCGCGCATCTTGCTGCTCGACGAGGCGACCAGTTCGCTCGACAATGAATCGGAAGAATTGGTGCAGCAAGCATTGAATCGGCTCATGCGCGGGCGCACCACTATCATCATCGCGCATCGTCTCAGCACCATTAAAAACGCGCATCGCATTGCAGTATTGGAACAAGGCAAAATTATCGAACTCGGCACGCACGCGGAATTAATGGAACGCGAAGGGTTGTACGCGCGTTTGTACACGATGCAATTCCGCGAACCCGACCTCTTGCGCCTCCAATCGCCAATCCCGCGCGAACCCGAAATCGAAATTGAACGCGCTCCCGAAAAACGCGGTGGGGTGATGAATCTGCTGCGCGGCGCGACATAGACATTGACGCGAGTACACAACGAAAAATGCGCGCGCTATGATTTGAAAGCGCGCGCATTTTTTCATTTCATTTCCTTTTCATACCTCACAAAATGAACTTTTACCTTCATCCCCGCCCGTTCGTACAAACGCGTCGCGCCCGTTAAACTCTCCGCGTCCACGCCCAGCCCAACCTTTTTGATTTCGCGCGCGTAACATTCGCCGAAAATGCGATACAGCATTGCCAGCCCAATCCCGTGTTTGCGCCACGGACGTCGCACGCCGAGCGTGCCAATCCAACCGCCCGCGAACGAATGAAACACCATCGCCGCCGCGACTACCTCATCACCTTGCGTCACAACCGCTGACAATTCACACGACCATTCGGGATGCTCAAAAAAACTTGACGCCCATTCCTCGTATTCCCTATCGCTGTGTCCGCGATGGTCACGAAACGCTTCTTGCAAACACGCCCACACCGCGCGTTCATCGCGTCCGCGTTCAAACGAACGCATCACAAAACCATTGGCGAGAGTCGGGGGATTCGGTTTTTCATCCAACACAATTTCCATCACGTAATCGTGACGCGCGATGTGATAGCCGCGCTGCTCAAAGCGTTCCGTCCAAGAATGTTGCGCGCTGTTGACAATCCACTGAATAATTTTTGTTTCCAGTTGCGCGCGCGTGTGCGCCTCCACCTGCGCGATGTGAAAATCGTCAAGCCCGTGTTCGCGAAAATTTGGATGTACACACGTTGTCGGCTCCACGCGCGCGCGTTCGCCCGCGTCCCAAACGAACCCATACGCCGCGAGCGTTCCATCATTCGCAAAAATCAACCACGCGTCGCGTTCCAGCACAAAACCGTCGCGCCGCCAATCGGCGCGCACATCTTCCAGCGAAAAATCGGGTTCGCCATAATCAAACGTATCGCACACGCCGATGAAATCGGTGACGCGCTGCGCGTCGTCGGGCGTCAGCGCGCGCAAGGTAAATCCTTGGGGCAGATTATTTTCCATTTTCACTCCAACGTTTTGCGAAATTCCGTAAACTGGTTTTTTACTCGCATCCCTGCGCGTTCATACAAGCGCGTCGCGCCCGTCAAACTTTCTGCGTCCACTTCCAAACCTGCATCAGCTACGCCGCGTTTATACAATTCTCCAAAAACGCTGTGTAACAAAGCGAGTGCGATGCCGCGATTGCGCCACGGACGGCGCACCGCGACTTGCTGTACCCAGCCGCCTAATTCATCATTGAGCGTAATTGCTGCGCCCACGATCTCAACGTCGTCGAATGCGAGAAACGAAAGTTCAGCCGCAAATGCTTTGTGTTCCAGCACAAATGATGCCCATTCGTCATACGGGACATCTTGATGCTGCCACAAATCGCGGAACGCTTCTTGAATGCACATCCACGCGTCATGCTCATCGCGCCCGCGCTCAAACGCGCGCACGACAATTCCATCGGGAATTATTGGCGCGGGAGGTTGTTCATTCAAATCTATGTGCATGATCCACGCTTGACGCACTGCATCATAACCCCAACGTTTCATGCGTGCCACTCGCAGCGGTGCGTTGGCGTTGATAACATGGCGAATCACAATGGGAGCATCGGCAACGCGTTCGCGCGCCCACGCTTCCGCGCGTTCGAACATCCATTCTTCAACGCCCCGATTTTTGTGCGCGGGATGCACACACGAATTGTTGTTCAAGCGCACAAGTCCACCCGCATAGTGCATATCGGCATAACCGACGAGAGTGCCATCGTCCGCAAAAATCACCCACGCATCTTGCGCTAAATCGAAATTCTTGCGCCGCCACATCGTGAGCAAATCTTCCCGCCCGTATTCAGGACGTCCGAACTCTTCAATGTCGCACGCGATAATTAAATCCGTCACCGCTTGCGCGTCGTCGAGCGTCGCTGCACGTACAGCATAATCTTGAGGTAATTCGTTTTTCATTTTCGTATCGGTCGGGGCGAAGCATCGACAGTCGCGTTTGTGACTCGACGCGCGGTTGCTAATGTCAATGCTTCGCCCCTACGCGGAAATTCGCGCGCGGCGAAAGCGCACATCGCGTTTAATGTCGGTTAAATCAATCTGCGGGAAATACTGCTCTACCAACGCAAACGTTTCTTCAATTACACCGTGCATTTCACGCGCGCTTTGTTCTGAACCTTCGCGCAATGCGTACATCATTCGCTCGGCAAGGCGCGGAGGTTTGTATTGCATACCATCTGCGACATGTCGCAACCATTTCCCGCGCGGATGCCCCATGTACATTCGATTCAACGCGAGCAAAACCATCATCACTTGCTTTTGCACTTTGGTCATCAAATCGAACGCCATCAACAAATCGCCGCGCGCAAATGCAAATTCGACAGAATTCCAGCCGCCAAAATCTACATTGTCACGGATAATTTTCTCCGCGAGCGCGTCGGGATAATTCGAAATTTTCGCACGCCACTGCTGAATCAACTCGTCACCATGCAAAACAATTGAATTTTGCAGCGCGGCGAGGCGCAAATGTTTTTCTACCGTGTCATCGCACCGTTCGATCACATCCGCGATGTATTGCTCCAACGTCGAAACGAGAAAACTGCTGATTTCAAATTTCAGTCCGTCCACAAAATACGCGTCTGACCATTCATCGCCTTCGAGCGGAAAATAATACGCGATTGTTCCATTCACCCCTTCAATCGCGCTTTTTCTGTCATCGTCCGTCGGCGGCTCGTTCCAAAACAAATCGAGTTCAATATCCGACCATTCGTCCGCCCAGCCGCGTCCTACGGAACCCGCGACGACGAGCGCGCGCAGTTTCGGATTTTTGGCATACAACGCGGCGACCTGTTTTCCCTTTGCTAATCGCCATTCCGATTCGTGATTCATAGTTTTTTGTCCGCGAATAACACGAATTACGCGAATGAGATTCTACAAATTCGTGTTATTCGTGTTATTCGCGGATTTCTTTATGGCGCCGGTTCTGCTTGTACGTTCGTGGTTTCACTCACCTCCACTTTGCGCGAATACAAATACAACGCGGGCGCGAGAAACAACGCGGCGACAATCATTTCCGCGCGCAGCGAAACGAGAGTGGCAATCGCGCCAAGTATCGGACCGCCGAGCATTTGTCCGAACGCGTCGGCTTGATTGCGAATCGAAAACACTGTCGCGCGCACCGACGATTCAACATGCTGATTGAACCACATCGTCGCGAGCGGATAATTCATGCCGCGCACAGGATTCAAAAAAAGCATTGTGATGAGCGCAACGCCAAAATTCCACGCGAGCCCATACACCATCGTTAACGCCATGAGCAGCGCGATCACAATTTGCAACGCGCGCGCGACGACAATTTGATCATTTGTATTAACGCGGCGCGTCACAAATTCTGTTGCAATAATTCCCAACACGAGCGAGACCGCGCCGATAATGCCAACCCACACAATCGGTTCAAAATACGGAATATCGAATTGAACCAAATGCGCCACCCACAAGCGGTCAATCCCTTCACTGAACGCGCCAAAGAACGCGGCGGCGAGCAGCAGTGAAATCAAGATGCGTTTACCGCGCACAAGCGAGACGCCCGCGCGAAAGGTGTGTCCCATTTGTTGAAATGAATTTCTATCTTGGCGCGGCGTCGGCTTGAATCCCGTTTCAGGCATGATGAACGCGAGGGCGAGCGCTAGAACAAGCATCAACGCGCCGCCTACGACAACAGGGATGTTTAATGCGATACTGCCAAGCAGAACGCTGACACCAATTCCCACCAACGCGCCGGCATTGCTAAATTGACTGCCGCGCAAAAATGCTTTGCCTGCTTTTTCTTCTCCCACTTCATCCGCCACCCACGCTTCGAGCGCGCCGCTCTGACACGTCGCGCCGATGCCCCAAATCACCTGGGCAAGCAGCACCGCCCAAAATTGGGGAATGGAACCTTCAAGCATGAACCCGATTCCCATCAACACGAAACCGATGATGACGGAAAACCGCCGACTGTATACATCCGCGATAATGCCCGTCGGCACTTCGGCAATGAACGCGGTGAGTTCCAACACCGTGCCGACCAGCACGAGTTGAAACGGGTTCAAGCCAACCATCTGCACCTGGTACAGAATGTTGGCAGTCGCAATTACGGCAAAAAACAACGACGCCGTAAATTCCTGAAACAGAAAAACGGTATAGCCGTCAAGGCGCTTCATATTTTTATGCGCGCCTCAGCAAACGGCGATACGTGGTTTTATGAAAAACAACCTATCGCATTCGATTGTTGAGACGCGAAATTGATTTGATGTTTTGAGTTGCGATAGTTGTGAGTGTTAACATGAGAGTGCCTCCTGAAAGAATTTTTTAGTGTACGGAAATTCTTGAATTTTCCCTACGTCAATTTCTCGCGTATCCGCAAATAACTCGCGTAACGTCGTTCCGAAATCGCGCCTTGCCCCACAGCGCGTTTTATCGCGCAATCGGGCTCGTGGTCATGCGAACAGTCCGCGCCGAATTTGCATTTGCCAAGGTACGGCTGCATCTCGACAAAGTAATCCGCGATGTGCGCGCCGTCCATTTCCCACAGCGTCAGATATTTCAAACCCGGCGTATCAATCACACGCCCGCCGAAATCGAAATCAAACATTTCGAGATGCGTCGTCGTATGTTTGCCCTTGCCCGACGCGCGACTGATTTCTTTTACGCGCAGCGCGAGTTCGGGCTGAAACGCGTTCAGCAACGTTGATTTGCCGACGCCTGACATGCCAACAAACACGCACGTTTTGTCGCGCAGCGCATCGCGCAATTCCGCAATCCCCTGCCTCGTCGCCGCGCTCGTGAGAATCACGCGATAACCAATGGCGCGATAAATTTCTGCTTCGCGTTCAAGCGCATCATCTGTGAGCAAATCGCTTTTCGTGAAAACGATGAGCGAGGGAATTTCCGCTTTCTCTGCCGAAGCGAGATAGCGGTCAAGCAATTCCCAGCGCGGCGCGGGCTGCGCGGTTGAAACAACGTGGACGAGATAGTCAATGTTCGCGGCGATGATTTGTTCCGTCGGGCGCGGACCCGGGTCTTGGCGCGCGATTTGATTGCGGCGCGGCAAAACATTGGTGATGATGCCCGCGTCATCGCCCGCGCGTAAAAACTGTACGACATCGCCAATCGCTATCGGGTCAACGACGCGGATTTCGTGTACGGCGAGAACGCGGTGGCGGCGCGAGGTGGGCGCGGCGATTGGGTATTCGAGATGCTTGCGCAAGCGCGACGAGATTTCACAATCCACCAAATGCCCGTTCACGCGCACGCCATAATGTCCTTGCGATTTTTTATATACAACGCCTTGTGTAACCTCTGTATCGGAAGTGTTTCGTTCGAGAGACATGGATTCTCCTTGAATCAACTGAAAATTTTACGTTTGTGGAGAATTGAAATTGTTTGTGCATGAGACACCTCCTTGAGGAATTTGGGATTTCTGATTTCTGATTTCTGATTTACGAATCAAATTCCATCTATGCGCGCTACCAACCAACGGGTTCGCTCACCTGCCCGCCGAACTCCACGTACGCGCTTTCGATATTGCGGCGATGCGCGCCGCGATTTTTCTCAACCGATTGCCGATACGGAATGTCCAAACAGATTTCTTTTGTTTCATCGAGCGAGTTGCCCGCGCGCACCGCGTTTTCTACGCGCCCGCGCAATTCCAAAGTATACGCGCGGTCATTTTCGATGCGCGCGCGAATTTCGTTCGCGTCGTTTGTGGGGGTTCCGTGACACGGAACCAAAAATTGAAAATCGTCTACGCGAATCTTTTGCATCGTTTGTTCAAGGCGCGCGAGATTTTCCATCACATACGGAATCTCTTCATCAGTCAGCATGTCCGCCGTCCACACCGTTCCGCTCGCGCGTTCGTACACAAACAAATGGTCAGATGCGTGACCGGGCGTATGCACAAGTTCCAATGTCAACGCGCCGATTTCGAGTTGCATCGTTTCGTCAAACAATTCGTGCGGCGTCGGCATCACGAATGGCGTTGTGCGCCCCAAGTCCGTGGTTTTTTCCACCTCGCGCGCAATCCTCGCAGGGTCATTGTGCGACGAGGTAACAAATTCGCGCTGCGCGTAAATGCGCGCGTTCGGAAATGCTTCCGCGCCGAGAACGTGGTCCCAATGTCCATGCGTCAGAATCACCGCGTCCACGTTCCAATTTTGCGCGCGGATAAATTCCGCGAGCGCGTCAATTTCATTTTGCTTGAGTCCGGGGTCAATTACCGCCGCGCGCTTTTCGGAAACGAAAACGCCGCTGTGGTAGGTAAAGAGTTCGCTGGAATTGATCCAGAGGTTGGGTGTGAGTTGTTGCATTTTTTCCCTTTAATGAATCGGCATGACGTGCGAAATTTGTTTTGGAAAGAGAACATCAAGCAGCGCGTTTGTTTTCTCACCATCCGCAAGGCAATCGGGAAACATCGCTTGCAGTTCGGCGCGTGAACAATAGCCGAACAAGATTTTGAGAAACGTTAATTCGGGAAACGCGGCATTACCAAAACCGCTTTGTCCAAAATCATTCGCTGTCGCGCGCCATGCTTGCGCGGCTTTCATTTTTCCATTTTCAAAAATCATCTCGACGCCGCCGCGATAAAAATTCAAGCGCAGCGTGTCGGTCAGTCCGCGAAAATTCGACGCCGCGAGGCGCTTTTCAAAAAGCGGCGCGATATGCTGCAAGAACGCGGGAACATCGGGAACGCGCACGTACCACGCATAACCACCGTAAAATGGAGCGGTACGTTCGGGCATGATTTCGTAAAACGGATGATTGGCTTGCAAGAACCAGCCGAGTTTTGCAAGCGGCTGCTTGTCTTCCAGTTCCATCGCGTTCGCTTGTTGCGTCAACGCGCGCAACACACACGGCGTCACCTCGTCCCACGCAAATTGCGGCAAAATTTCGTAACAGTGCGACGAATGACGCCCTTGATACACATAGCGGCGATGATACAAAATGCCGACGCGTTCGCCCTCCGCCGTTTCAATCAAATCCCACCACGACGCGTGACCGTTGAGCGAATTGTTTTCGAGAAAATTTTCATACTCGAACATCCTTTCATCGCGCGTACAAGAAACGTATGAACGCGCGCACGATTGTTTGTACAGTTCCGCGATAAAGGACAAATCATTTTGCTCCGCGCGGCGCAAATGAAATTTTTCCTGCTCGCCCTCTTTTAATTCGGGAATCTGCTGCGGCACAAATGTTTGACGCGGCGGGACGAGGTCAAGCGCAAACTCGTAACCGAATTGGCGATAGTAATAAGGAATCCCCGTAATCGCTTGCATCATTTCGCCGCGTGCGCGTGACCATTCGTGCAAAATTTGAAATTGCTCACGCACCAAGCCGCGTCGCCGATATTCTTGCAGCGTTCCCACGATTTCGGGGCGACCCACGCGAATTGGAATTCCATCAATAACCCAATTTTGCGAAATTAAACAGGTACACGAAACGAGCGCGCTCGTTTTGGTATCCTGCACGACGAGAAAATCTTCGGGGCGAAATGTCGGATGTTTACCGCTCATCAAATCACGCGTCCAGCCGCCGAGATAATGATCGAGTTCGCCCGTGTCGGGATTCGCAAACGCGTGAGTCTGCAAATCCACCAACGCATCCGTATCGTCCGTTGTCGCGCGGCGAATCACAAGACCATCGGGTAAAGTTTTTAGAATGTCCATACTATTGCAGATGGCAGAGTGCAGATAGCAGATTGTGATTTCTCAAACGGCAAACCGAAATCGAAAATCAAGAATCGAAAATCTGCAATCTCCAATCTCTACTCTCTAATCTCTAATCTCTGCTCTTTCATCTCCCACACGCGCGTCGCAAATTGCTGAATAAACGCGCGGTCATGCACGGCGACGAGAATCGTGCCGGGAAATGCGTCGAGCGCGACTTGAAAATTTTCGCGCGACGGAATATCCAAATGATTTATCGGTTCGTCCAGAATCAAAACGTTCGCTTTGTCCGCGACGAGTTTCGCCAGAATCAAACGCGCGCGTTCGCCATAACTCAATTTGCCGATGGGCGTGAAAACCTCGTCCTGTTCAAACATAAAATAATGCAAAAAATGACGCGCGTCGGTTTCATCAACGGGCATCAGCGAACGAATCAGCGCGAGCGGCGTTTGCGATGCGTCGAACGTTTCTTGTTCTTGAGGCATGTAACCGATGCGAACATTCGCGCCCAATTGCACATTTCCTTCTGTCGGCTGCAATTCGCCCACGATAATTTTCAACAACGTAGATTTCCCCGTCCCATTCGCGCCGATGAGCGCAACGCGTTCGCCGTGACGGAGGGTGGCGTTCAAATTCCGAAACAAAAAAGATGGGAGACTGGAGACTGGAGACTGAGAACTGGAGACTGATGACTCGTATGTGTGTCCCACCTCCTCCAAACTCAACACCATTTGCCCACTGCGCGGCATTTCGCCAAAATCCAATTTGAGCGCGTAACCCGCTTTGGGCTTGGGAATTTTTTCGTTGGTCTGCAAATGTTCGATTCGTTTTTCGATGCTTTTCGCGCGCGCGACGGTTGCTTTGGAACGATTGGCAAAAAACGCTTTGGCGAATTTGTCGTTCGTGTCCGCTTTGCCGCCCTTGCGAAATTTGGCAATGCCGCGAATTTGGCGCGCCGCATCGGTCAAACGCGCGATTTCAAATTGTTGGTCTTGGTACATCGCCCACTGCTGTTCGAGTTCGCGCGCCTTCGCCATTTCGTAAGCCGAATAATCGCCGTGAAAAATCGTGACGCGATGCGTCATGTCGTCAAGTTCGAGAATTTGCGAAACGGTGTTGCCGAGAAATACGCGGTCATGCGAAACAATCAACGCCGCGCCCGCATAGTTTTGAATAAACTCTTCGAGCCATTCCAACGCGTTCACGTCAAGATGATTCGTCGGCTCATCGAGAAGCAAAACGTTCGGTTCGGAAATCAACAAGCGCGCGAGCCCCGCGCGCGTGCGTTGTCCCCCGCTCAATTTTGCGATGGGCAGTCCGCGCGGCACATTTTCCAAGCCCAAGCCGCGCAAAACATTTTCGATGCGCGACTCGACATCGTACCCGCCAAGTTCTTCAAAACGCGCGACGGCGTCGCTGAATTCCGCGAGCAAATTTTCATTCGACGCGTCGCGTTCTAATTTTTCCGCGAGAGTATCCATCGCGTGTTTCGCTGCATCCCAATCGCTGACGCCCTGCCGAATCAACTGTTCGAGCGTGAGCGCTTCATCCAGATTTAATCCTTGCGGTAAATAGCCGAGTGTTGCGTGCGCGTCAAGGCGCGCGAAACCCGCGTCGGGTTGTTCGATACCCGCGATGATGCGTAACAGCGTCGTCTTGCCCGCGCCGTTCACGCCAACAAGTCCCGCGCGTTCGCCGCGATTCAAGACGAATGAAACATCGTCAAGAATCGTGGCGACGCCGTAGGATTTGGAGAGATGAGAGAGATGTAACATTGGTGCGTTCGTTCGGTAGTGCGATAGTGGAATAGTTGGCAGGTTGCAGCTACGAGCTAACTATCGCACAATTGCACTAACTCACAGGCTTTTCCATCACCACCCGCGTCGAGTACGCTTTGAAACCCAAATTTTCGTACAACGCGAGCGCGCCGGAGAGATTTTCAGTATCCACGCCGAGCGCGACCGAATCGAATCCAATAGATTGAAAGCGACGCATGGATTCCGCAAGCAATGCGGAGGCGATGCCGCGTTTGCGCCACTGGCGCCGCGTGCCGAGAATTCCAATCCAACCGCGTTTTGTCCCACGCAATTCATTGTCCACCGTATTTTCATAGTTGATGCAAAACGCGGCGATCTCGTCGCCGTCCATTACGACAAGCGAAAGGTCACGCCGCAAATCGGAAACTTCCGAGACACCCGTTTCCCATGTTTCCGACGAAGCGTCTTGATGCCCCCAATGGTCGCGAAATGCTTCATTGCACGCGAGCCGAACCGCGTCGTCCAAGTCTTTTGTGTATTCAACGAGAACCAAGTCGGGAGGCAATGAATTTTCGGGAATGGGTTCATGCAAAGCGCGCGCCATGCTGTACGACGCGCGCGTAGATTCAAAACCGCGCGCTTGATAAAACGGACGGAACGGCGAGGTCTCGGGGAAATCAACACGCATGGCGCGCGGCAGCGCGTCCGCGCCGTCCGCTTGCGCCGTTTCGGCGAGACACTCTGCCGCGCGTTCTTCCATCCATTCGATACATTCTTGTTCCAGTCCCTGCGCGCGGGCTTCGGGCGCGATTTCACAGGACAGATATGCGATATTCTCTTTCGTCGGGTTGCGTGTGACAAAGACACGTGCGAACGCGACGAGTCTACCTACCAGATTTCGAAAAATGCGCGCGTCGGTATTTGGATTGCTGCGCGGGTCCGCATACTCGCGTTCCAAATCTTCAAGCGCTTGATAGTAATCGTTGTCGTCCACTCGGTTGACGGTGTGGAGCAGTTCCAGAATTTCGGGCAAATCCTCGCGCCGGAGTTCGCGCGTGGTATATTCTTGTTTTTCCTTTAACGTTGGTGATGCAACTGAAATAGGCATGATAAACCTCTGATGATTAAAGATTAGAGATTGGAGACTGGAGAATGGAGATTTTGTCTCTAGTCTCCAATCTCTAATCCTTTCCGATACGCCATCACCGTGCGAATAGGGCGATAGCCGAGTTTTTCGTACAGCCGCAGCGCGCCCGTCGCGTTTTCGCCGTCCACGCGGAGCCCCGCCGCGTTCATGCCGCGTTCGCGCAATCGGCGCAAGCCGCGCACAATCAATGCTTGCGCGATGCCGCGTCCGCGATATTCCTTTAAGGTTGCAATGTCTTCGGTGAATCCGCGTTGGCGGTTGTAATGCGCGTTGTCGTTCACATCAATCTGGTTGATGACGACGGCAACAACGCGGTCACCATCCCACGCGATATGCCACAACGTCGGGTCAAAGTGCGAACGCCTGAGCCAGTTTTCAAAATCCGCGTCCGTATGCTCCTCTTCGCCCCAATGTTCCTTGAACCCCTCAATCATCGCGTCCCAAATTTTGCGATAGTGCTGCGGTTCAACGGGGCGCGTCTCGATGCCCGATGGCAAATCGTATTCAGGAATATCGTCCAAGTTTTCGCGCAGCATTTCGAAAAAATAGCGCGCGGGCGCGTATCCTTCCTGCTCCAGTAGCTTGATGAGGTCGCTTTGCGTGTTGTGCAAAAAGGTTTGAAAAAATTTCGGCGCGGCGGCGGGATGGGTTTTTGCCAATGCGCGCAAAACATTTTCACTGTGAAGAATCATTGCGTGTCCGATGCCGCGCCCTTTCCATTCGGGCAGCACCGAGCCATAATGCGCGTAACGATAGGAGCCATCGGCTTCGGGGACGGCGCGCACCGTTTTGTACGCAATCGGTTCGCCGTAGCGTTCAAGCAAGAAAACGCCTGTACGAACATTCATCCCCGGCATCGTTTCGAACGATGTTTTGTAATCGGACAGCGTGACACTTTCTTCCAAACCTTGCGCGAGTCGGTCAGCGTACAAGATTGGCAGCATCTTGGCGTAATCCGATTCGTCGCGCCAATTTCTCAAGGTTAATCCTTCGATGCCCAATTCGGGCGCAAAGGTGGTGGTTGATTCGAGAGTTGTTAACATTTTTTGTGCCTCGTGATTTGTTGTTCGTTATTCGTGATTGGTTTTTCGCTTCTCGTTTCTCGGCGTTAGAGAACGCCTCCTACGCGCGTTTCACGTTTCTTTCCCATTCCCCGCGCGTAATGCCCATCCACACTTCATCCCATCGCTGCCCCATTTTGTTGAGCGCGTTGCGATTGACGCCTTCGTGAACGAAACCGCATTTTTCGTACGAACGAATCGCGCGCGTGTTGAATCCAAAGACGCGGAGGGTGAGACGATGCAGATTCCATTCCTCGAACGCGTAACGCATGAAAACGCGCATCGCGTCCGTGCCGAAACCTTTGCCCCAATAGTCGCGTTCGCCAATCAAAATCCAAACAAACGCGTCGCCGTGCGGCTGATCCATCCACATGCCCATCTGTCCGATGAGTTTGTCGTCGGCGAGTGTGCGAATCGCAAATGTTGGTTCGCTCGCGTCGTTGCCGTGCCGTTCGATGCGGCTTTGAATCGTTTTTGCATTCCACGGCTGCGCGAGACGTCCATACGCGAGCCGAAAAAATTCCGTATCGCGATGCCACACCTCCATAATTTTCGCATCGCCTTCGGGATTATTGGCGGTGAGTTTGACGAGTTGCCCGGTGAAAAGATTGTTCATGGCGAGATTAATTCCGAAGGTTGAAAGTTGAACGTTGAAGGTTACTGAACCCTGAACTTTGAACTTCACTTTGAACTTTCAACTTTTAACTTTTAACTTGTTTGCTCTCCCATTCCTCTCGCAAAACACCCATCGAGACGATATTGTCGCGAATGCCGTTGCGAAATTCCGTGCCGCGCGTTTGACCTTCCAAGACAAAACCGCATTTTTCGTAGGAACGAACTGCGCGCGCGTTGGTGGCGACCGCATCGAGCGAAACGCGATGCAGATTCAATTCCTGAAACGCGTATCTCAAAATGAGATTCATGGCGTCGGTGCCGTATCCTTTACCGCGATACGCGGGATCACCCATCCCAATTCCCACAAATGCGTCACCATGAACATGATTGACGCGCAACAAAGCCACAAAGCCGATCAATTTATCATCGGCAAGCGTGCGGACGCCAAAGGAATAAAAATGCGGATTCGGCATGCGCTCCAATCGTTCGCGCTTGTTCTTTAGCTGTGGGGGTGTCACCGGGTCTACTGCTAAAAGACGCGTGTACTCGGTATCCTTGTCCCACGTCGCAATCGTCGCCGCGTCCTTTTCCGGGTCCTGCGCGGCGAGTCGTACTAATTTTCCCGTGAACAACGAATCATTCATTTTGTTTCGCTTCCCATTCCGCGCGCAAAATGCCCATCGTAATCATGTCCCAGCGTCTGCCATCGCGCTTGAGTACGCCGCGCCAGGCGCCTTCATGCACAAAACCGATTTTTTCATACGCGCGAATTGCGCGCGTGTTGTAGCCGAACGCGCCGAGGTTGACGCGATGCAGATTCAATTCTTGAAACGCAAAGCGCAAGAGAATGTGTACCGCGTCCGTGCCATAGCCCTTGCCCCACAATTCGCGTTCGCCAATGCCGATGGCGAGCCACGCGTTGTGATGCGGCGAAAACGCGTCGAACAAACCACCTTCGCCAATGATGCGTTCATCCTCAAGCCGCACAACATCAAACGGAAAATTGCCCGGACGATTTTTTTCCGCATGTTCGCGCATTCGTTCAGTGGCGCGTTTCGCGTTGCGCGGCAGCGTTGGGTCACTGTCGAACAGCTGATAAAATTCCGAATCGCGTGACCATCGTTCAATGACCTCGCCCATTTTGTCAGGGTCTTCGGCAATGAGCCGCGTAAGTTTGCCGGTGAAAAGATTGTTCATGGTTGGCTGATGGCAAATGGCGAATAGCCGATGGTAGTGATTCTGCAATTCGCTATCTGCTATTTGCTATTTGCTATCTGCTGATTTCGCCCACTCCTCCGCCAAAATTCCGTACGACAACGCGTCCCAATATCTTCCATCGCGATAAATCGCTTCGCGGCGGCGCACTTCAAGTTGAAAGCCGTGCTTGGTCAAAAAGTTTTGCGCGCCGTCGTTGTACTCGAAGGTGTGCGTTGTAAAACGATACAAATTCAATTCTTCGAACGCGTAACGCAAGAGCATCTGCAATGCCTCGCTGCCTAAACCTTTGCGGCGGTCATCGGGCGAACCGATGGCGAGGTTAAAGTGTGCGTTGCCGTGATTCCATTCCACCCAACGAATGTGAGCGAAACCGATGGCGCGGTCATCCTCTTTGGCGCGCAATACAAAATAATAAAAATCGCCGTGAGCGTCTTTTTCCATCTCTTCAAATTTCTTTTTGATGTGAAATGGCGCGAGCGGACGCGCGGCTTCGTATTCGGTCAAGCGCAGATATTCGGGGTCGTGCGTCCATTTGGAAAAAATCTCGGCATCCTTGTCCGCGTCGAACGCGGCGAACCGAATTTTTTCACCTTCAAAAAGTTGGAGAACCATTTTGCTCCTTTGGTAGGACAAATTTGAAATTTGTCGTACGAATAAAAAAACCACGAGCGCGGCTCGTGGTGAAAAAGAGTAGGGCAATTCTTAAAATTGTCCCAACAAAAAACCACGAGCGTTCAGTGTCGCCCGTGGTCCAAAAAATCAATCGCGGAAAAATCTAGCGATGGTCAACAGGCGCACCAGTACAAGGAACAACACCATCCCCGCCGGTGATCTGGCGAAAATTGATGCTGTGTGAAATCAAAGTTACTTGTACCATTAAACTGCGCCTCCTACGATGTTTTGTCCCATCGCAAGACCGAGAGATTTTATATCATGGAAAATGGAGCATGTCAATACTTTTTTACAAAAATTTTCAGAAAATTTTGTACTTTGTATCGCTTTGTGCAAATTGCCGAGCTTGGCTCTTTGGAAATTCTTCGTACCACCCGCAGTTTGCCGGAACGGTTCGCATTTGCGTTTCAATATCCATTTTCTGCGCGTACAAGGGCATTCGGCAAACTCGGGCGACAGACCGCTCGTCGCCGGACAAAAAAGGATTACCTTTCGCAAGAACGCGCGCGGCGGCATTTGGCTGCAAGTCAGGCTTTTGCCTGACCGAACGCATACGCGGTCGCACAACGGCATTGATCGGAGGATCGCCACTGATGACACCCAACATGGCAGAACGCGAGACACCCGACTGTATTCCGATTTCGATAATGCTGAGACGATTAGCCACCCCGGCGCTATTCAGCAACGATTCCAGAAGCGTGTCGAAGGCATTCGATGCCACCGCAAAAATCGTCCGTTGGACGATCAAAAGTTCGCAATTTTGGGCAAAAAGCGGGCAGAAAGTCGCCTTTTGCCAAGAAAAGGGAGGCATAATCGGAGGAAACCCGAAGCAGAAAGTAAATCGCAAGCGCGACGGGACTGCTCTCATCTTGTACGTTCGAATTTTGCTTGTGATTGGTTGAGCAACCAAAGGTTTCAAGACCAAAAATTTCTGTCGCGCCACTCGCAAACATCGCTTAACTATTATGTCAACAAACAACCCGTGATTATAAAAAAAATAATAAAACTGCACGTACAGGAATCAAATTTGGCTTGACATATAAGCATTTTTCTGCCTATAATACCGCATATTGATCAAGGCAACGGGTCGTTGGACAATGACCCACTAGATATGCCAAGGAGGATTTTCAAAAATGTCCATGACAAAAAGTGAAGTCTCGCGACATCTCGCAGACAAAGTTGGGATCACGAAAAAACAAAGCGATGCGTATCTCGAAGCGCTCGCCGAGCTCGCGTATGCAGAAGCCAAAAATACTTTTGTAATTCCCGGCATCGGCAAACTCTCGCTGAAAGAATCTGCTGCACGCGAAGCAACCATGCCCTTTGGTCCACGCAAAGGGGAAAAATATTGGGTGCCTGCGAAAAAGAAAGTGAAATTCACGGTTGCGAAAGCTGCCAAAGATGCCATCACCGGCGGCGGCAAAGCTCACGTCGCCAGCAATGGTGGAATGGAAGGCATGGGCGAATAGACAAGGACTGTCTGCACGAGAGCGCGCGGCGATCTGCTGCGCGCTTTTTTTATGCTTGTTCTCGAGCAATCCATATGATCACACCCAATGATTTACAACGCCTTGAAAACGCCCGCAACCTCTGGCTCGCTACTGTGCGTCCCAACGGCGCGCCGCATCTTGTCCCGATTTGGTTCGTGTGGCTCGACGAAAAAGCATATCTTTGCACCGCTCTTGATTCTGTGAAAGCGCGCAATATTCGGCAAAATCCGCGCGTGGCGTTCGCATTGGAGGATGGCGACGACCCGGTCTTGATGGAAGGGACTGCGCGAATCTTGGAAAATGGAACGCCAGAGATTGTCCAAGCATTTCAAAAGAAATTTAACTGGGATATTCGGGGCGATGGAACCTACAACACGATCATTGAGATTACGCCAACGCGGATGGTGCTATAAAACACCAAAAGGCGACGCGCGGAGAGGTCTCACCTTTCGTATTTTTTCGTTACTTTTTCCTGTGCTATAATCGCCGCCTAAAAGATTTACCAACGCTGCGTTCGCAGTCGAGGCGCAGAATTTAATGAGGATGTTATGAACTTTACCCCTGATCCCGTTGCATTTGTGATTCCCCTGCCCTTTACGCTATTTGGGCAATCTTTTCTACCGATTTATTGGTATGGCATCATCATCGTCATCGGCGCGATTGCCGGCGCGTTTCTCGCTTCGGTCGAAGCAAAACGCAAGGGCATTGATCCCGATCACGTATGGAACGCTCTCTTGTTCGCGCTATTGTTCGGCGTAATCGGCGCACGGCTCTATCATGTCTTGTCCGATGTGGCGCAAGGTGATCCACTTGGCTATTTATCCAAAGATTTCGCCACCAATCTTTTCAATATTCTGAATCCGCGCAGCGGCGGACTGGGAATTTTCGGCGCAGCCGTTGGCGGTATCTTTGGCGTTTGGCTCTATACGAAATTCGCCAAGATCAGATTCCTTCCGCTGGTGGATGCGGGTATCCCCGGTCTCGCGCTCGGACAGGCGATTGGACGTTGGGGCAATTTTTTCAATCAAGAATTGTACGGCTATCCGACCGACCTGCCTTGGGGTATCCCGATTGATGCGGCGCATCGTTTGCCGCAATTTATTTCATTGCCCGATACTGCTCGATTCCACCCAACTTTTCTGTACGAATCACTGGGCATGTTTATTGTCACCGGTCTTTTGCTTTATATTGCGCGGCGTTGGGACAAGACGCTCAAGGATGGCGACATGCTTTTGTTGTACGGGATTTTTTATCCGCTCGTGCGTTTCTTTACGGAAATGCAGCGCCCCGACGCGTGGACTTTTTCAGGCATCCCCGTCGCGCAAATTATTTCCGTCGGCACATTCGTGATCTGCAGTATTTGGTTCTTGTATCGGCATACCGGTCCGCAGAGCGCGCCGCGCGGCAGAACACCCACGCGCCGCAATCCTTCTACAACCAGCGGGTCTTCCAGCAAACCCGCCTCCAGTTCCGGAGCCAAATCCTGAAAAAAACCTCGCCGTTTATGGCGAGGTTTTTTGTGTCACGACGTTTTTCCCAAGATCTCTACCGGCACATTCGTTTTTTCCTTGAACGCATTCGCGTCTTGCCATGTGCCGACGATGCTGTCCCAATGCATCGGGATTACAAGTTTCGGATGCACCATGGCGACTACTTCGACCGCTTCATCGGCGGTGCAAACGTACGTGCCGCTAATAGGCACGAGCAAAATGTCGCATCGGATATTTTTCATTTCGGGAATCGCATCCGTATCGCCTGTGTGATAGATGCGCGTGCCGTTGAGCGTTACGATATAACCCACGCCGCCGTACGCGTTGGGATGGAAATTTTGGCGGTCGGGATGCAGATTGTAGGCGGGCACCACCTCGATTGGCACACCTTGCACGGTTATGGCATCGCCCCGTTTAACAATCATTACGTTGCCGTCAATTTTACCGCGCAGCATTTCCGGCGCGACCACAACCGTCTTGTCATTGCGTACCTTGTCAATGTCTTCTATCACGAAATGATCGAAATGATCGTGTGTGATCAAGACAACATCAGCGTCATGCAACGCGTTGGAAATTTTCCATGGGTCAACGTAAACTTTCTTTTCGCCGGTTAGACGAAAACTATCGTGACCAAGCCATTCGATTTTTGGTTCCATTTTTTTCACCTCATTGTGCTTTGCATTGTACACCCATTTTAACAAATTGAAATTGTGCTTGACAAGCGCGGCGCGCAGCATATAATCCAAGCCGGTGCGGGAGTAGCTTAGTGGTAAAGCATTTGCTTCCCAAGCAAAGGACCGCGGGTTCAAATCCCGTCTCCCGCTTTAATGCGAAAAAGCCCATGCCATAGAGTATGGGCTTTTTCGCATCAATTCATGCCGCACAAACTATTTTGGAACATCCACCCAAAAGCAGTCAGCCACACGCGCGTTATTCTGGCGCCTGGCGCAGCAAAAGCATCAATAACCAGTCCGCCAGTAGAATTTCTCCAACCACCTGCAGCGTTATCTCAAAGGACAAGCCGGTAGCGACCGCATACCAGCCGCATCCGACAACAAAGAGCCAGCGCAGCCAATAGATATTCAACAGCATCGCAACCGGTTCCACAAGGTACCAAAGATAAACGTGCGGCAGATAACGGCGCAAAAGATAAAGCAAGCCAAAGCCCGCGCACACTACGAGACCGAGAATCAGCGCGCGTCGTGGTGCAAGGTCAACCGCAAGTACTGTCGCAGCGACAATCACGCCGAGCGACTGCGGCAGCAACTTCCACACGCGCGAATCGGCAGCGTGGTAAACAACATTGTTCATCACTCTCTCCCTAATGCTGTCTCAAACACGCATCATTCCGTCCAGTACGAAAACAACCGCATCATGAAATTGAGCAATGCGGACGGAAAGAGGTTCATGCGCTCTCTCTGGACAGCACAACTGCACTGATTTTAACCGAATGATAGGGCGTGCGTCAATTGCTTGGATGAATGGGAATTGGCGAAACGCGATCAGAAATGACAATGAATGAATCCAACCCTTTCACAGATTGGGCAGCTCAGGTTCACGCGTTGTTCAAAACGAATCGCATCGAATTGATTTCGTTTGTCCCCGATGGCGGACACAAGCGTTTGATCGAATTGTGTCAGAACGATTCGGAGATGCGCACGGTGACTTTGACGACAGAGGAAGAAGGCGTCGCGTTTGCGGCGGGCGCGTTTCTCGGTGGCAAACGCGCGGCGCTGCTCATGCAATCGAGCGGCGTCGGCAATTGTATCAACATGCTCTCCCTGCCCCGCGTCTGCAACATGCCGTTCCTCGCGCTCGTGACAATGCGCGGCGAATGGGGTGAGTTCAATCCGTGGCAAGTGCCGATGGGCTCGAGTAGTGAAAAGGTTTTGGATGCGTGCGGCGTTTTGGTGTATCGCGTCGAATCCATCGAGCAGGTCGCGTCAACAATGGACGCGGCAATTCAATTCGCGTTTTCAAGTCGGCAGCGTGTTGCGGTACTGCTCGGGCAAAAATTGATCGGCGCGAAAAATTTTGCGCGAGGTGACAAGTGAATCGCTTGAATCGGCGTGACGCGCTGCGCGAAATTTTGCGCGAACGCGGCGACCTGATTGTTGTGACAGGACTTGGTTCGCCTGCGTATGATCTTGCCTCAATCGGCAATGCGCCGCTCGATTTTCCGTTGTGGGGCGCGATGGGCGGCGCAGCGATGGTTGGATTGGGACTCGCGCTCGCGCAGCCGCAGCATCGCGTGCTGGTCTTGACGGGCGACGGTGAAATGTTGATGGGAATTGGGAGTTTAGCAACCATCGCCGCGCAGCGTCCGCGCAACCTGCGCATCGTCGTGCTGGACAACGAACGCTTTGGCGAAACGGGACAGCAGCGCACCCACACCGCGATGGGCACGGATTTGGAAATAGTGGCGCGCGGCTGCGGAATCGAAAATACGCGAACGATTCGTAACGCGGCTGAACTCGCCGCGCTGCGTCAAGACATTCATTCACTGGACGATGTATTGTGCGCGGTGGTAAAAATTTCGCCCGAAGAATTACCGCGCGTCCTACCCCCGCGCGACGGCGCGTACCTGACGCATCGTTTGCGTGAAGCGTTGCTCGGCACCGAACGCGCGCTCGAAGGATGAAAAGTATCCCGCGCCTGCGCGTCCTAAAAAAACACGTTGACACCCGTACCCTTTTTTGCTACACTCCGCGCAACTTGTCCGTAAAAATGTCCGCACAATTTGGACGACGGACATGGCTTGGAAAGCCGCTTTCGGTTCCGCACACAGCAACTGCGCCCTCAATTTTCCATTGACACACACACCTAACTGGGATATACTCGCTTCCCAACGCGATTCGGCATATGCAGCTTTTCGTTCCCCAACTGCTTGCGATTCAAATTCTTCCAAACGCCGTTCATCGCTCGCTCCCGCTCGTGTGAGGAGGTGCCCGTTACAATTCGCGAGTCAAATTTCAAGACGCCAAAATATGTGCGGGACGACAAACCGTACCACTAAATGGAAAGCAGAAATGCTTTCGTAGTTTGCAGAGGAGAAGAAGAGAAATGAAACGCACGTCAATTTTCGGCTTAATTTTGTTGGCTCTCATGGTTGCTATCAGCGCGTGTGCGACGCCCGCTACGCCTGCCCCAGCCCAGCCAACCCAAGGTGCCGCGTCCAGCGGTCTCCCTGATCTCAAGGGACGTAAGATCGCCGTTGCGATTGAAAACGCGTATATCCCATTTAACTATATTCGCCTGGACAACAAGCAAGCAGAAGGCTGGGACTATGATGCTCTCGCCGAAATCTGCAAGCGCCTCAACTGTGTCCCCGAATTCAAAGAAATCGCATGGGACGGCATGATCACTGCCGTGTCGCAAGGACAATTCGACATGGCAGCGGATGGAATTACCATCACCGATGAACGCGCCAAAACTGTGGATTTCTCGGACGGATACATCACCGTTGATCAACGCATTATCGTCGGCAAAGATGACACTCGCTTCAAAACCATTGACGACATCAAAGCCAGTACCACGACGAAACTTGGTACGCAAAAAGGCACCACCAACTATGATGAGGCAGTAAAGCTTGTCGGCGAAAGCCGCGTGGTCGCGTTCGATACGTTCGGTGACGCGGTGCAGGCGCTCATCAGCAAAGATGTAGATGGTGTCGTGATTGATGATACCGCTGGCGTGGGGTATGTGGGCGTTAATGCTGACAAGATTCGCCTGTTGGAGGGCAAACTTGTCGGACAACAGCTCGGCTTTGTTTTTCCCAAGGGCTCTGATTTAGTAAAACCGGTCAATGCTGCGATTGCGGCGATGCGCGCAGATGGCACGCTGGAAGCGCTGGCAAAGAAATGGTTTGCCGGTAAACAAGTGACGTACGATGAAATCGGTTCACCCTCGTACGTACCAACCGCGACGCCAAATCCATAGGGCATGAGTTGCAATAGGGCGAAGCCGTTTACTGTGACGGCTTCGCCCACCATTTACCTCGATCATGCCCGGACCGCAGAACACACCTGTTTTGCCATTGCCAGAGGAAAGTCCGCACTCGGCGCAAGTGCGCGCCATTGATCGCATTGCGGGACTGCCGTGGTGGCTGATCATTCTGCTTTTGACCGGGGTTTTACTTGTCTATTTGTTCAGTACCAGCGAAACGTATATCTCGGCTTTCACTCGCATTGTTTCCGGCATCCTCGTTACCGTTTTTGTCACGGTTGTTTCATATACGCTTGCCTTGTTTTTGGGGCTCCTCGCCGGCTTGGGGCGCGTTTCCAAAAATGTTTTTGTATCCAATACCGCCACCTTGTATGTGCAGGTCATTCGCGGCATTCCGATACTGGTTCAATTATTATACTGGACGTTCGTCATCATACCACTCGCGTACGGAGCGCTAAACGCGCTTGGCGCACTGCTCGCGCCGATTCTGGGTGACAACAACGCGTTGATGCAA
Organism: Chloroflexota bacterium; assembly: GCA_004295045.1. Lineage (GTDB taxonomy): Bacteria > Chloroflexota > Anaerolineae > UBA4142 > SHND01 > SHND01. The sequence continues at coordinate 148,978 of SHND01000024.1, forward strand.
CTCCAGTCGCGCGATTTTGATTTCATGTGGCGCTGTATTGTCGCTCTTGCATTTGCGTATGGGGGATTTGAGGCAGAAACATTTCGCGCGGGCATCGAATCAATTGGCAGAGGTCAAATGGAAGCCGCTCGTTCATTAGGCATGAATTATCCGCAAGCGATGCGCTATGTGATTTTGCCGCAAGCCATTCGCCGTGTTCTGCCGCCGCTGGGCAACGATTTGATTTCGATGCTCAAAGATTCCTCTCTAGTTTCCGCATTGGGCGTGCGCGATATGACGCAAGAAGCCCGGCTCTATGCAGCCGCCTCATTTCAATATGTTGCAACATACACATCATTGGCGTTTATGTATCTCTCGCTCACATTGGTCCTCTCTTTGTTCACCCGCTTTATCGAAACCCGTTGGAAACAAGCGTAGAATTTTGGTATGCCAGTCCAACTCTAAACTCCATCCCTCACGCGCGAACAAGCAGATGAAAAATGATGTACGGTAATTCCAACGCAATCATTCGCATCGAAGACGTTCATAAACATTTTGGCAGCGTTCATGCCCTGCGCGGTGTTTCGACGTACGTGGACAAAGGCGAAGTGTTGGTCGTGATTGGACCGAGCGGCTGTGGGAAATCCACCCTCTTGCGTTCCATCAACGGATTGGAGACAATAGACGGCGGGCGCGTCATTGTGGATGGGAACGTCATTGACTCTAAACACAAGAATATCAACGCCGTGCGCGCCGAAGTGGGAATCGTCTTTCAACAATTCAATCTCTTTCCGCATCTGACTGTGCTGGAAAACTTGACGCTTGCTCAGACCAAGGTTCGCAAACGCGACAAAAAAGAGAGTCAAGAGATTGCGCGCGATCTGTTACACAAAGTTCGCATTCCCGAAAAGGCGAATAATTATCCCGGTCAGTTGTCGGGTGGTCAGCAGCAGCGTGTTGCCATCGCGCGGGCGCTCGCCATGAATCCCAAAGTGATGTTGTTCGACGAACCGACCAGCGCACTCGACCCAGAAATGATTAACGAAGTTTTGGATGTGATGCTCGACCTCGCAAATGATGGGATGACAATGTTGGTTGTTTCGCACGAAATGGGTTTCGCGCGAAACGCCGCTTCCCGAATCATTTTTATGGAGGCGGGAAAAATCATGGCGGAAGGTTCGCCTAAAGAAATGTTCGACAACCCAACGAACGATCGGATGCGGCAGTTCTTGAGCAAGATACTTCACTAAGCAGATGGCAGATAGCAGATGGCAGGTGGCACAGCGATTCGCTTCGCGGCACTCTGCTGTCCGCTATTCGCTATTCGCTATTCGCTAACACATGGCTCTCATTCTCGACGCTAAAGGCGTGACCAAACGGTTCGGCGGCTTGACAGCAGTGGATTCGGTTGATTTTGCAATCGAACAAGGGAGCATCGTCAGTCTCATCGGTCCAAACGGCGCGGGCAAGACAACCTTCTTTAATTGCGTGACCGGTTTCTATACTCCCGAAGAGGGCGAAATCCTTTTCGATGGCACGCCAACCGTTGGATTCAAACCCCATCAAATCACCGCGCTGGGCATTGGACGCACCTTTCAAAACATCCGTCTCTTTCAAAACATGACAGCCATTGAAAATGTGATGGTAGGACATCATACGCGCATGAAGGCAGGCGTCTTTGGCGCGCTGGTGCGGACGCGGCGACAACGCGCAGAAGAAGCCCAAGTGACTAAAATGGCGAGTGACCTGCTCAACTATGTGGGACTGCGCGGCAAAGCGGAGATGCTTTCAAAGAATCTAGCGTATGGCGATCAGCGTCGTCTCGAAATTGCGCGCGCGCTGGCAACACAGCCCAAGCTCCTGCTGCTCGATGAGCCCACGGCAGGCATGAATCCCAACGAGACCGCCAAGATGGTGGATTTTATTCGCCAGCTGCGCGACGAGCTCAAGCTAACAATTCTCCTCATCGAGCATCAGATGCGGCTCGTCATGACCATCTCGGAACGCGTCACCGTCCTCGACTTTGGCGTCAAAATCGCGGAGGGTTCGCCGCTCCACGTGCAGCAAGACCCTCGCGTGCGTGAAGCATATCTTGGCAAAGAATACGTCCAGCAACTTGAAGCGGCCGCATGACCCTGGAATTTGTTTTAGAATCATGAAATTGAACGCGAATAAGCAAAGACTTATCCTCTTTATTTCCATCGGCTTGTTGATTGGACTGAGCTTTGTTGCTTGCGCCGCACCCGCAAGCCCGACCGAAAGCGCGACGGTGGCGCCGACTGTCACCACCACCTCCGTGTTGTCTGCGCTTGTTGTGCTTGATACGCCGGTTCGACCGCAAAGCAGTCCGTACCCATTTACAACACCGCTGCCGCCTTCGGTCGAGACAGAATTAGATGGTGTATATGGCAAAGTTGAACTGCGCGAAGGGACGCCCGTCCCTTGCAAACGATGTCCCGATTACTTGCCGGATGGAGGAGTTTGGAGACTGTGGCTGGAGCGAGGCGTCTTTCGGGTTCACTTTCTGGTTACCGGTTGGCGCAGTGTGGGTTCTTTTACGCTAACAGATGACCGCATCACATTTTTCAATGACCCGACTTGTGGTTCGGAAGTTGGCATTTATGAGTGGGAACGCAAGGAACGCAGTTTGATCTTGAAAGTGATTGACGACCCTTGCATGTTTGGATTACGGGCAGCCAACTTTTCCAATCTGCCGTGGGATTCGTGTCAACCGCCGAATCGTGAGGCAGCTGTCACCGATCATTGGCTCAGACCCAAAGGATGCTGAAAGCAATTTTTTGCTGAAACGACGCGATAGAGTTCCTCATTCCTCCCAAACGATGGCAGTTGGTCCAAGCCATCGAGGAGTATTTTAATGCCGATACTTGAATTGAAAGATGTGCATTCGTACTATGGTCACATCCACGCGCTCAAAGGCATCTCCTTGACAGTGGAGCAAGGCGAAATCGTCACGCTCATCGGCGCGAATGGCGCCGGCAAAACGAGCACGCTCAGAACAATTTCGGGACTGCTTCACCCGCGCGAAGGACAAGTCTTTTTGGAAGGGGAACAGATCAATGGACTCCCCGCGCATATCATTGTTTCAAAAGGCATCGGTCAATCTCCGGAGGGTCGCCAGATCTTTTCACGATTGTCAGTGATGGAGAACCTTGAGATGGGCGCGTATTCGCGCAAAGACAAAGAGGGCATCAAAAGCGACCTCGACCACGTCTTTCGGCTCTTTCCGCGTTTGAAGGAACGACGCTCCCAAACTGGCGGCACGCTTTCGGGCGGCGAACAACAAATGCTTGCGATGGGACGCGCGCTGATGACGCGCCCGCGCGTGCTGCTACTCGACGAACCTTCGATGGGGCTTGCGCCAGTCCTCGTCGAAACTATTTTCGAAATTATCCGTGATTTAAACAAAGAAGGCGTTACGATTCTCCTCGTCGAACAGAACGCGGCAAAAGCGCTCTCGATTGCAAATCGCGGTTATGTGATGGAGACGGGACGCATCGTATTGAGCGACGAGGCAAGCAAGCTGCAAGAGAGCGAGCTCGTCCGCAAAGCATATCTCGGTGAAGATTAATCCGCCTCAATTTTTTCCACTGCACTTTTAACCTTACCAGCTTTAACCCAACTTGGAGGTTTCGAGCCAACACAATTTAAATCAACTAGCGTTCACCACGTTCGGACCGGGATGGCTGACCCATTGAGAGACGATTTCCTTACGGAACTTTTTTTTCACGAACGCGGACCATAAACATCAAGTTTAGGAGGAGAAGATCAATGAAAGCGTTTAACGCAAAGTACGTTCTGGTGCTGCTTGCCATCGTCGCGATCGCCGCGTTGATGGCGTGCGCGCCCGCCGCCGTGCAACCCACCGCCGCGCCACCGACCACGGCGGCGCAACCGACTGCCGCAACCGCCGCAACCGCGGCGCCAGCCGGTTTCCAACCCCCAACGGATGCCCTCGGCGTCGTCACAATCGGACCTAACGACCCGGTCCACGTCGGATACATGTTCGTGACCTCGGGCGCAGATGGCGCGTTGGGCATTGACTCACGCCGCGGTGTCGAGATCGCGATTGATGACAAGGGCGGCAAATTGCTGGACCACCAAGTCAAGTTTGATGGGCAAGATTCAGGTTGTTCCGCTGAAGGCGGTCAAGCCGCAGCAGCAAAACTCGCAGCCGATAATACCTTCACTGTCGTGCTGGGCTCATCGTGCTCGAGCGAAATCCGCGCGGGCGGTCCGACCTTGAGCAAAGCGGGCTTTACCGTCATCTCACCATCCAACACGGCGCCCGACCTGACCGATCCCGCCAAACGTTTCCCCGGATACTTTCGCACGGCACACAATGACAAGGTCCAGGGTGCGGTTGCGGCGAAATTCGCCCTCGAAAAGCTCGGCGTCAAGACCGCAGCGACGATTCACGACGGCAGTCCCTATGCGGAAGGTCTTGCCAATGCCTTTGCAGAAAACTTTGAAAAGGGCGGCGGCAAAATCACCAGCCGAGAAGCGGTCTCACCCACCGACACTGATTTCAAACCCGTTCTCACCAAGATCGCGGCAGATAAACCCGAGATGATTTTCTATCCGATCTTTGTCGCGGCAGGTTCACTGATCACGAAACAGGCAAAAGAAGTTCCGGGTTTGGGCGATTCCGTCAAGCTGATGGCAGCAGATGGCACGTTCTCCCCCGATTTCTACAAGGGCGCCGGAGATGCCGCAGTCGGTATGTTCCAATCGAGCCCCGACTTTTCCGCCTTTACCGGCGGCTATGCCAAGTTCCTTGAAGAGCATCAAGCCAAGTTCGGCGAAAAACCCGTGAGCGCGTTCCATGCGCACGCGTACGATGCCTTTAATATCTTTGCAGCAGCCCTCGAAAAGGTTGCGGTCAAAGGACCCGATGGCACGTTGTATATCGGACAGCAAGCGCTGCGCGACGCAGTGGCGGCGACCAAGGATTTCCCAGGTCTGACTGGGACTCTCACTTGTGATCCAAATGGCGACTGCGCGGACCCGCATATTGCGGTCTATCAAGTCGGCGAAGACAACGTCAAGAATGCCGTAGTTCCTTCACAGCCCTTCTGGAAACCAGGACAGTAAAAGAAATGCCTGGCAGGTCAAATGACCTGCCAGGCACACTGGAGCAGTTCTACAAAGTAGGGACATCGAGTCGAAAACAGCGCGAATAGTTCAAAAAGTTATAAATTCGCTCGACGTCAACTGCTTTGCAACCTTGCCAGTCACTGGAGTGTGAATCACATGCTAAAGAGACGAAGATCAAAGCTCGAAATCACTGACATCTTTATCTATGCCTTCGGCATTTTCATCATCGCCATCATTCTGTACGGATCATTTGAAACACTTCGGCAAGGCAAGTACTCGGCGAGCCAATGGGCAGACCTGTTTGTTTTTGGCATAACGATTGGCGGCATCTATGCACTGATCGCGCTCGGCTATACCATGGTCTATGGCATTTTGCAGATGATCAATTTCGCGCACAGCGAAGTTTTCATGGCTGGACCGTTGACCGCGTTTTTCCTCGCCGATGCTCTCGCCAAGAGCGGACTGCTCGCCACAAACCCCGCGATTTCATTATTATTAATTTTTGCGTTTAGCATGATCGTTTCGACCACAGTCGCTGTGCTGTTGGAACGCATCGCCTATCGTCCATTGCGCCACGCGCCGCGGCTGGTACCATTGATTACAGCGATTGGCGCTTCGTTCTTTCTTCAATACGCCTTTCGCGGCCTTTTCGGGACGCAATTCAAGGTGTATCCGGAGATTCCCGCCCTCGAAGGCGTCGTCACAATTGGTGTTGTGCGCCTTACCTATACCCAGATCCTCGTCATGATTTCCGCCGCCGCCTTAATGATTGGACTCCAGGCCTTTGTTCAGCGCACGCGCACCGGCAAGGCAATGCGCGCCGTCGCCGAATCGCGCGAGTCTGCGGCATTGATGGGCATCAACGTAGACAGCATCATCCTGACCACTTTCGTGCTGGGCGGCGCACTTGCCGGCGCGGCGGGCGTATTGTATGCGCTGGTCTTTACCCAAGTGTCATTTGCAATGGGTTTTATTCCCGGCATCAAAGCATTCACGGCTGCCGTTCTCGGTGGGATTGGAATTATTCCCGGCGCGATGTTGGGGGGCTTGTTCTTGGGCATCGTCGAATCGGTGGGTCCGACTTTGTTCCTGGATGGGCTCAATATCGCGGCGCCTTATCAACTCAAGGACGCGATTGCCTTTACCCTGCTCGTGCTTGTCCTCATCTTTCGACCATCAGGCATTATGGGTGGGCAGACTCAGGAGAAAAAAGCATGAATGCATCCCTCACCGCTCAAGCCAACAGCCCCAATCAAACATCTATGCGCGCTTGGTCTGTGGCACTGCGCTACGGGTTGATTGGTGGCGCGGTCGCGCTCTTTCTTGCGCTTGTCGGCATGGTTGAAGCATTCGCCACGCGCTATGTCATTGCGAACGTCATTGACCTTGGCACGCTGCTTCTTTTTCTTTCGTATCTCGGAGCCGGATATGTAGCCATCAAGCGTTCTGGCGCCCGCACACCATTTGAGATTCTCTCGCAAGGCGCTTTTGCCGGTTTCATCGCGAGCGTTTTTATCGCGCTCCTTGCTGTGGTCATCTATGCGATACCGGGCATTCGAACTATTTTTATCAACGCGTCGCCCGCACTCCTTGCGATCCTCACGTTCAAAATGGGCGTACCGGCAGGTCTCGTTCCAATCCTGTTATCCGGCGTGATCTTTGGCGCGATCGGGGGTCTCATCGAAATCTTGCCGCCCTCGCTTCGACGGAGTTTGATCTATGCTGCAATGGTGGTCTTGGTCTTTGGGCTGATGCAGGATTTGCTGCGCGTCACGCTCCAGAAATGGAAATTCTTGGATCCGGCTACGTCATTTACGTTTTCGAATAATGGCTTGACGATTGTCGGCGCGGTGACGCTTTTTATACTCACGTTTCTGGCGAGTCAACTGTGGCAACGACGCGGCAACGAAGCGCGCGCCCGCTACAGACAACTGCCCACCCGTCAACAGCAGTTATTGGGCTGGGGCTTGATCGCATTTTCCGTCGCGTTGCTGTTGGTCCTTCCTTTGCTCGTAGGGCTTTTCTTTAGCGAGGTTCTCGTCAATGTTGGACTCTTTATCCTGTTAGGTCTCGGGCTCAACATTGTCGTCGGTTTCGCCGGACTGCTCGATCTTGGTTATGTCGCGTTCTATGCCATCGGCGCGTACACCGTAGCGCTGCTCACTTCGACATCGCTAGAAATCGTGTACGCCGGTGGAAATCCGTTCTGGCTCGCACTGCCCTTTGCCGTCTTTTTTGCCGTCTTGGCAGGGGTGATTCTCGGCATTCCCGTGCTAAAGATTCGCGGCGACTATCTCGCGATTGTCACGCTGGGCTTTGGCGAGATCATTCGGCTCATCGTACTCTCTGACTTTTTAAAGCCAATTCTCGGCGGCTCACGCGGCATCGAACTCATCCCCAAACCATTCATTGGCTCGTTCGAATTTGCCGGACCCGAGGAATTGTATTACCTCATTCTGGCGGGTTGTGGACTCGCCGCGTTTGTGGCAATTCGCGTTAAAGATTCGCGTCTCGGACGCGCGTGGGGCGCGCTGCGCGAGGATGAGGATGTTGCAGAGGCAATGGGCATCAACCTCGTATCTACCAAACTCATGGCATTCGCCATGGGCGCGGCATTTGGCGGACTGAGCGGCGCCATCTTTGCGAGCAAGTTAGCGATCATTTATCCCTCGAGCTTTAACTTGCTCCTCTCGATCAATGTACTTGCCGTTGTAATCATCGGCGGGATGGGCAGCATCCCCGGTGTGGTTTTGGGCGCGCTCGTCTTGGTGGGTCTTCCCGAACTGCTCCGCGAGTTTTCGGATTACCGGCTCATGCTCTATGGCGCAGCATTGGTCATTATGATGTTGGTACGCCCCGAAGGTCTTTGGCCCGAAAAATCACGACAGCGCGAATTACACGAGTCGCAGCAAGAAGAAATCCTTTCCGGACCACTCGCCGCAGATGAAGAGGTCGCTCGCGAAGGAGCAGCGGGTTAAAAAAATTTCTAGTTGAGGAGTTATCAATTGAAACAGAGAGCTTTCGGAGTGAGGGGGCTACTCTGCACACTTGTTCTTGTTCTATCGGCTTGTTCAAGCCTCCCCGGCATGGGAGGCACTATCAAAATCGTTTCTAGCTTTCCATTGTCGGGCGGCGATGCTGCCGCCGGCAAATCAATGGCGCTGGCAACCCAGCAAGCCATTCAAGATCACGGCAGCCGTTCCGGAAATTACACGATTTTGTACGAATCGTATGACGACGCGAGCAATTTGCGCAACGCGTGGGACCCCATTGTCGAAGTTGCTAATGCAAATCGCGCGGTCAACGATCCTCAGGTGCTCGCGTATATGGGCACCTACAATTCGAGCGCGTCCAAACTCTCCATCCCCGTCTTGAATGCAGGCGGTCCCCTTGTCATCGTCAGCGGCGCAAATACATACGTTGGCTTGACCAAAAGCATTGAAGGCGTCACCCAAGCCGACGAACCGGAGAGATATTATCCAATCGGCGTGCGAAACTATGCGCGGACGGTGCCTGCGGATGATATTCAAGGAGAAGTAGATGCCCAGTGGGCGCAAGAACTTGGCGCCAAGACAGTTTACATTCTCGACGACCAGCAGTCGTATGGCGCCGGCATCGCGAATGTGTTTGAGCAAAAAGCGCGCGAACTGGGAATTCAAGTGCTTGGACACGAAGGAATTGACACCACTGCCACAGACTATTCCGCCCAGGCAAAAGAGATTGCGGCATTGAATCCCGACCTCTTTTTTTTCGGCGGGGTACCTTCTTCGCATCCGGGATTTGTTTGGAGAGCATTGCAAGCCGCCGGCTACAAAGGCATGAAGATGGGACCGGACGGTCTCTTTAATCAAGCCTTTTTGACCGAAGCGGGCTCCTCCGCAGAAGGGACCTACATTTCGTTTGGCGGTTTGCCCGTAGAGCAATTAGACCTCGTAAGTCCCGAAGGATTGAAATGGCATCAAGAGTACGTGACCAAGTTCGGCGCCGAACCCGATGTTTATGCAACGTACGCCTATGAAGCCACTTTGATGGTGTTAAACGCGATTGACAAGTGTGTTGCGAACGGAACTGTTACGCGCGCGTGCGTGCGCGATAAAGTTTTCGAGACCAAAGATTTCAAGGGCATTCTCGGCGCAACGTGGTCGGTTGACCAGAACGGCGATACAACATTGCGGCGAATGACAAAAAATCAAGTCGAGGATGGCGCGTTCAAATACATTGGTCTCGCGCAGTAATGGCAAGGCTTTGCGCAATAAAAAGTTTTGAAACCGCGTCATTCCGGGGACGCGGTTTTTCATCTTACGGCAAGCCGGAGATATGAGCATGGAATTGACGACAGAGCAGCAGAACGCCATTGCGCGCTTGTATGAAAACGAATCCCTGACGGACAATCTCGACGACGCCGACGCTCGAATTGTTCTCCAATGGGCGCAAGAACAGATTATCGCTCACAACGACGGCGAACTCGTTCAAGCCGCAGTGAATTCGGCAAATCAAAGCGGCGCGCAAGGCGCGCAAGCATTGGTCGCTCAGGCAAATACGTTTCTGGCGCAAGGACTCGAAGCGCGCGCGCAAAACTCGATTGCCCCTAACGCGGAACAAGCCCCAACCATAAACCAAAATGATGATGCCGCGAACACTGCACCGCGCGAACAACCACCAACTGACTTGAGCGGCAGCCCTGCCCCACCGCCCGCCGCGACGCGTAATCAAAAATCAAATCGAAAATCAAAGCGCAGCAAGAAAAAGTAGCTATTATGACAAAGAAATCGAGGTCATCCCGACAGGGCGGCATCACATTTAGCCCTTGGATTTTGATCGGCGGCGCAGTCTTGGTATTACTGCTTGCAGGCAGTGTGTTCTTTAGTGGACGCGGCGGAATTCTCAATCCTCCTCCGTCTCCACCAACCGTAGACATCACGCCGATAGCTGACCAACCCGTCACTACCCTGCCGCGTGCAAACGTCATTCAAGGTGAGTGGTACACGCTTTACTTTACCAAGCCAACCTATCCGGAGAAAAAAGAAGATCGAAGCGGTGGTGTGGACGAGGCGCTCGTCGCGGATTTTGACCGCGCAGAGAAAACAATTGACGTCGCGGTTTTTGACCTGCGCCTGCCTTCCATTGTGAATGCCCTCGCGCGCGCCGCACAACGCGGCGTACAAGTGCGCGTCATTGTAGATTATGACGCAAATCAAGGCGCGAAAGAATTTACCGACGCGGTCGCGCAGTTGGAAAAAGCAGGAGTGAACGTTGTCAAAGAGCAGCGCGCCGCGCTCATGCATAACAAGTTCGCCGTGATTGACAAGCGTTGGCTGTGGACCGGTTCAATGAATTTCACGCCGAATGGCGTGTACCGCAACAATAACAACATGCTGCGCGTTACCAGCGCGGCGTTGATCGAAAATTATTCGAACGTCTTTGAGCGTCTTTTTTCTGCGCGCGCAGAGGTGACATCCTTGAAGAAAATTCCGAATCCGCGCGTGGCGCTGGGAAACAACGTCGTCCTCGAAAATTATTTCTCACCCAATGGCGGCGCACAAAAGGCAATTTTGGATCGCCTGAAAGCAGCCCAACAAAGCATTCGTGTGACCGCGTTCACCTTTACCGACAACGCGATGGCGGATACATTAAAAGCCAAACACAAAGCGGGGGTCAAGGTGCAAGGCGTCTTTGAAGCGCGCAGCAATTCCGCTATCGGCGCCGAATATGCCAGTTTAAAACGTGCGGGCGTAGACATTCGCGAAGACGGCAACTGCTATATTTTGCACAGCAAACTTTTTATCATTGACGACAAAACGGTGGTGATGGGTTCGTACAATTTCACGGATGCGGCGAATAGAGTGAACGATGAAAATGTTTTGATCATTGACGATCCGGCGCTGGCGAAACAATATATCGCGGAATTCAACCGCCTTTATCAGCAGGCACAAAATCCAACCGTATGTGGCACGAATCCCGCGCTGAATGAATCCAACACCGAGCAATGAAATTAAACTCGCGCGTTTTGCGCGCGGCGCTTGTTTTACCCAGCGCAGTTGTGGTATGATTGTTTTATAACGCACTGCGTTATAAACTATCGTAGATTGAATTCCTCTCAAAGGAGAGAACCGATGAGTTACATAGTTCGAGATTGGATGACGACTCCGATTATTGTGATTGACGATTCAACCACGGTAACGCACGCGATGACGTTGATGCGCCGCCGCAACATTCACAGCTTGTTGGTGGATACGTCAGAAAGCGGCAAGGTGTCGCATGGCATTGTGACGACAACCGATATTCGCGACAAGATTGTCGCCGCCGGGCGCGATCCCGCGCAAACGACTGTGGGCGAAATTATGACGACGCCGGTGCACACAGCACAGTCCACGTGGACCCTCCAGCAGTGCGCCGAACGAATGTACGCTTTGGGCATTCGCCATTTGCCGGTGCTTGACGCGGATGGCACGATTATTGGGATGATTTCACAAACCGATATTTTCTCGGCAGTCGAAGAGGCGGGCTGGGAAGCGTTGGGATAGAAAGTAGAATTTGGACAGCGATTAAAAAAAGCACGCGTGCGCGTGCTTTTTTTGTTCCTCTCCAGATTTGTGCGGCGCGTCTCAACTCGCGATTTCCGCGCGCTCTTTTAGCGCGCGATTCATCGCTTCAAAGCCGCGCTGCGTGCTGTCGAAGTTGAAAAAGGGAACGAGGAGGCCGTTGAACTCTTCGCGCTGGATAAAGCGTACGCGATTTTCGTCGAGCGGTTCGATTTCAAAAATATGTTCGCCGTCAAAAATGCCGCCGATGAACAGACGTCCGAGCCAGCGAAGGGTGCGATTTGGCGTAACTTTCAAAACGGTTGGACGAAACGTCATGCCTTTTGTCCCGGATTCGCCGAGAAAAACCTCAATCGTTTCGCCTTTCACTAAATTCCCTTTGAGCGAATGAATGAACGGATTCCACTGCGGAAATTTTTCCGTATCTGTGAGAATTTGCCAGACGCGTTCGGGTGAGGCGTTGATTTCGATTTCGGTGCGCAGCTCTTTCATCTTGTTTACTTTACTCACCACGCGTGGTAGTTCATTTAATTGGCAACGGCTTGTTCCCAATAGCGCACGGGGTTGCGGCTGCCCGAAAACTGGGGCCAGTTCATGTACGTTGTGCCGTAGTATGCCACATCGGTGAGGTGAATCACATAGCGTCCGCTGTCGCGGCTTTTTTTGATCGCCGTACGCTTGGCGACATAAATATCGTTGCCGCGTTCGGTGCGTTCGTAAATGATCACTTTGCGCGTACTGCGGTTTTGATTAATGACCCAATTGCCGGTTGAGCCGGAGCGGTCTTGTTTGATCTGAAAAGATTTGCCGTAGGTGAAAATGACAATCGCATTTTCACCGCGTTTGAGCAAACTGGTTGCCATGTTTCGTGCCTCCTTGCGTTGAGTTGTACCAGTGCTGGCAGGTATGAAGTTGTGCGCGCGTGAGGGCGCGGTTATCTATGTTTCGATGCTTTTCACTCCTCTTGTAAAATGGATTCCAAGATTTCTGGTGTCAGTCCGCGCTTCTGTGCGTTGTTGCCGATTTCATCCATAACAGTTTTCAAGTCGCGAGCTTCAATTGGAACGCTGTCTTCATACAAAGTATCAGGGCAAAAATCTTGTCCGCCTTGCCATTGCACACTCCCCAAAAATGGTTTTACAGAGTTGAATACGTGGAAGTCTTTTAGTTCTTGAAAGATGCCTTTGTCTAGGTATGGTTTTACATCAAACACACGCGTTTCCCCGTTCGAGAATTTTAGGGTAAGTGTGTAATCTGAATTCGGTAAAACATTGGTCACACGAGGGTTCATCTTCACTCCTACTTGAGGGGGTCAATCTTGAAAATGGGTTGACCCTGACTTGCCAAATCCTTGTTCTTCAATTCGGGATTATCACCCAAATACCATTTCCTCGGAAGCTAAGTATTACATCTGCTATCTCACTTCGTGTTCCCCTCAGTCGTCTAAATTCTTGAATGATCTCATAATTCTTCTGAGCAGTTTCCTCGGCATTTTCCAAATAGTTGAGTCCGCGATAAATAGATGGAGCAACCAAAGGTAGAATTATTTTCTTTGAACTGAGAATTTTATCCTCGTTATATCTCAAAATAATTTGAATGTAACACAAAGTTGTCCCTTCCCAGTCTCCGATGATTCGAAAAGTGAACTCGTCTGCTGTGTTCGGTGGGATTGTTCGGGACAGATTCATTGCTTCTGTCCATCCGCCAGATCTCCAAGATGCCATCCCATCAGCAAATTCAACGTCATAATCTGAACGCGGCGGTGTTTCGGCGCCTTCTGTACTTGATTTCGTTAGCGGCTCCGGTCTCCGTAATGGAAAAAGGAACCCCCCTTTCATAATCCTAAACTCTACTCGCTTTAGCACCACTACTTCAGTTCCCGCATTCCTTAGTTTGACAACTATGTGCGGGAAGACATTGACAGGTGCTAGGAGGGCACCAAGACCCAAAATAAGCCCCCGAGGAGAAAATTCCTCGATAAGGGTGTCTACCAAACGCAAATCGGCACTTTTGCGCCGCGTAGCAATCAGCCCAATCAGAGCGGCAAGTATTACGGCTATGGATCCAATTATTGCTGCAGCTACAGTTGAATCCATTTGTCACTCCGCCGCCTGCATCACCGCCATCACTTTCATCTCTACACCTTTCCCTCCACTCGGCTCCCCTGTTCATTCTTCGAGGCGAATTATAACCTTTGAGATGAGACAGTCAACCGTCCTGTTCTGACGATTTTAGTTCATGTGAGCAATATGAAAAAAAGAGCAGTCCTTTGACCGCTCCTCACAACCGCACAGGTTCTCCGCGTTCCGCCGATTCGTACGCGGCGAGCGTGATTTCTAACGCGCGCAAGCCGTCGTAACCGGTCACGCGCGGCGGGCGGTCATCGCGAATTGCCGCGACAAAATCTTCAACCATCGCTTGATTTGCATCCGAAGCCCAAGAATTCCACGCCGCGCGTTTCAAGTCGTGACGATACAACGTGAGATTTTGTTTGAACGCATCTACCAGCACGACGCCGCGTTCGCCGATCATTTCAAACGTCAGCCCGCCCCACGTCGGATAGTACGGCGGTTTGCTCCAACTGCAATCAATCGTCGCAAAGACGCCATTCGCAAACGTGAGCATGAGCAAGCCGCCCGTTTCCACGCGCGTGTCTTGAATTTCCTTTGCGTACAAAATACGATTCGTCTGCGCGTACACCTCGACAACCTCACTCTGCAAATACCAACGCAGGACATCCGCGAGATGAACGGTGTGATCCATCACCGCGCCGCCGCCCGCGAGGTCTTTGTTCACAAACCACGCGCGCTGCTGTAGAGGCGCTTCGCCCTGATTCGTCGCGTTGAACGCGTACACGCGCCCGAATTCGTTTGCATCGAGACGCGCTTTGACTTCTACCAATGGCGTACTAAAGCGCATCGGAAACGCGGTCATCAATTTCACGCGCGCGCGTTCGCACGCTTCGATAATCGCGCGCGCGTCGGTGAGCGTGGTGGCAAGCGGTTTCTCGCACAACACGTTGACGCGCGCATCGGCTGCCATTTCAACAAGCGCGCGATGCTTGCTATTTTCACAGCACACCAAAACCGCGTCGGGTTTGGCGGACAACAGCGCGGCGTAGGAATCAAAATAGCGCGCGTTGAAAGCTTGCGCGAAATGTTCGCCGCGCGCGGCGTCATCGTCCGCAATGCCGAGCAGTTCCACATCGGGAATCGCGCGCAGATTTTGAATGTACGCTTCGGCGTGGAGGTGCGCAAAACTCATTATGCCAATTTTCATGCGCGCGCCTCCGCGAGTGAAATCGGTTTTCCGAGCCGCGCCGATTCGATTGCGGCGAGCGCGATCTGTAACGCGGCGAGTCCATCTTCTGCCGTGACGCGCGTGGGCGTGTCGTTGAGCAGCGCGTCGTAAAATTCTTGTAGTTGTGTCGTGTACGGATCCTCGCGCAAGGGACTGGAAGGCAAACCTACGTCGGGGAAATCGCCGGCGCGTTCGTGCAGAAAAAATTCGAGCGGCGCGGTGTCGGCGGATTTCCATTCAATGAGCCCTGCGTCGCCTGCGATTTCGATGGCGGTGCGAAAGTTGGGCGGCGGAAACGCCCACGCGCCGGTGATATGCGAGAGCGCGCCGTTTTTGTGTTTTAGAATTGCCAGCCCGAAATCGAGTGGTGCGTCGGGATTTTCTGTGGCAATACTTTGTGCAAACACCGTTTCGACTTCGCCTGCGAGCCAGCGCGCGTAATCGAAATCGTGAATCATCAAATCGAGGAGCATGCCGCCCGATTTTTCAAAATCGAAAAACCAGTTGTTGGGGGGACGCTTGGGGCGAGCCGATTCGCGCGCGAGGCGCACCACGGCGGGCGTGCCGATGCTGCCATTCGCGACATTTTGTTTGGCGAGTGCGTATTGGGGAAAAAAGCGCACAACGTGCGCGACGAGTAATTTTACGTTCGCGTTGCGGCACGCGTCCAACATGGCGCGTCCTTGTGCCATTGTGCGCGCAAGCGGTTTTTCGCAAATGATGTGCTTGCGCGCGGCAGCGGCTTGTAAAACGAAATCGTGATGCAGATGCGTCGGCGCGCAAATGTCCACGACATCTACATCGTTCAACAACGCCGCGTAATTTTTATAGACGCGCGCGTTATATTTTTCCGCGAGGCGCGTCGCGTCGTGTGACGATTCCGCAAAAAATCCTGCGAGCGTGGCGGGCGTTTGTTGCCAACTCGCCGCGTGGACGACTCCCATCGAACCCGCGCCGACGATTCCTACGCGCATCGTGGTCACCTATTTCACTGCGCCCGCTGTGACACTTTTTACCATTTGCCGCGAGAACAAAATGTACATCAAGAGAATCGGCACCATCGCCAGCGTGAGCGCGGCGAGGACGGCGTTCCAATCGCTGACAAACTGTCCGAGAAACTGCTGTGTGCCGAGCGTGATGGTCGCGGTCTTGTCACTCGGCGCAAGAATGAGCGGAAACCACAAATCGTTCCAAATCGGAATCATGGTGAAAATTCCAATCGCGCCGATGGCGGGACGCACCAATGGCGTAAGCAGCGCGTAGATGCGATATTCGCTCGCGCCGTCAATGTGCGCGGCATCCGTTAATTCGCGCGGAATTTGGCGATAGAATTGCGCGAGAATAAAGATGGTGAGCGGCAGTCCCTGCGCGAGGTACACCAGAATGAGCGCGACGAGCGTATTCGCCAGATTCATTGAAACAATCAAACGCAGGATGCCGATGGTACCCAGACGAATCGGCACCATGATGCCAATCGCGAGAAAGAGTCCGACAATGACATCGCCGCGAAAACGATATTGTGACAGCGCAAAGGCAGCCATGGAACCAAAAAACAGAATTAGCAGAATGGATATGCCGGTGACGATGAGACTGTTTAGAAAATAATTCGGAAAATTCGCGCGTCCGAAAACGGTCTGGTAACCAATGAGACTGAACGTTTCGCTGGTTGGCGGGGCGAAGGGCGCGCTGAAAATACCATCGCGGCTCTTGAAAGAATTCATGATGATGAGCACAATCGGAAAGAGCGCGACAAGGCAGTAGGCAATCAGCACAAAATGCGGACCGAGTCGCTCCAATAGGTTCGCGCGCGTCGAATGGTGTAAGGTGGGATTGGTAGCTGCCATAGTTTGACCCCTCATAAATCGTACGTGGCAACACGGCGCTGCCAGAGAAAGAGATAGACTATCACGCCCGCGAGAATGATGAGCAGCATCATCCCCGCAACGGTTGCGCCCATCGCAGGATTGCCAAGTTGCAACTGAGAGCCAAAGAAGGTGCGATAAAAGAAGGTGCCCATGATGTCGGTGGCAAATTGAGGACCCGCCTGCGCGCCCTTGACGGTATAAATCAAATCGAACGCGTTGAAATTACCAACGAACGTGAGAATGGCAACAATGCCGACGGTCGGCAAGATGAGCGGAAACTTGATGCGCCAGAATGCGGTCCAACCGCTCGCGCCATCCACCCGCGCCGCTTCGATTAGTTCTTCGGGAATGCCGAGTAGCGCGACATAAAACAGCAGCATCGGAATTCCAATGAACTGCCACACTGAAATCAGTGAAAGCGTCGGCAGCGCAGACCAGGCGAGACCGAGCCACGGGGCAAAGAGCGCGCCGAGTCCCACCGCTTTGAGCACACTCTCCCCAACTCCCCACAACGGACTCAGAATCAAGTTCCAGATAAAGCCGATGATGACGACGGACAAAACGGTCGGCGCAAAGATGAGCGTGCGATACACACTGCGCGCGCGTCCGCCCGCGACGAGCAAAGACGCCAAGAGCAAGCCGATTGAATTTTGCACGACCATGTGAATGATAAAAAATTTCACATTGTTCCAAAAGGCATTTTGAAATGCAGCGGACCACTTTGGATCGGTTAAAAGGAGAACGTAATTGTTCAGCCCCGCAAAGATTTCACGCTTGTCATCCGTAATTGTAAAGAGCGAGAGACGCAGCGAATCAATCAGCGGAATGATCATGAACACGGTATAGACGATTACGGCGGGGGCGAGAAAAATGACGATGTGAAAGGGGAAGGAACGAGACTTGGCGTGCGGCGTTTGCATAGGGGCATTTTACCTCGACGTAAAATTGAACCTCTCGCCGCGTTGAAACTGCGGCGAGAGGCATTATACACGAATCACACTCGCTTGGGACGATTCATTCGCGAGTTGCCACGACGGTTGCAAACTCGCGGCGATAGTCATTGCGAGCCGTCTTTGCGAAGCAATCTCCATGCGCTGGGTACACACAACGCAATGTTTTGGCGATTTGCGAAGGAGGTTGCTTCGAATTGCAAAGAGCGCAATTCTCGCAATGACAAGTGAGAGTTACTGCGGTTTATACCACTTGTCGAGACCGGCTTGCGCTTCTTTGCCCGCTTCTTCCGGCGTAATGGTGCCGTTGACGACGGCTGCGCTCAAGCGCCACAGTTCGTTTTCCAAATTCGGGTCGCCGCGCGAGAGAATTTGGTACGAATTGCGGATCGTGGACTTGCACTGCTCGCGCCACGAAACAAACTCTTGCGCGACCGGATCTTTGAGGTCTACTTTGGTATTTTGCAAAGTAAAGAATCCGGGCAGCGCGTTGCTGTAAATGTTTGCAAATTCTGGCGTCGCAACCCATTCGAGGAATGCTTTAGCGGCGTCGGGATTCTTGGATTTGCTGTTCATGCCCAATGCAATGTCGGTGTGGTCACTGATGTAGCATTGGTCGCCTGCGTTTTCCACCGGGGGTTTGAACGCGCCGAATTTGAATTTCGCCTGATCGTTAAAGGTCGTAATATCCCACGAACCGGCGGGATAGATCGCGCCTTTGCCCAATGCGAAATAGCTCTGCGCGTCGGGATATTTGATTGCTTCGTACCCCGCGGGGAGATAGTCTTTCCATTTGGCAAGTTCAGCCCATGTATCGACATAGGGCGGGTCGGTGAATTTTTCCGTGCCTTTGATCAACGCGTTGCGCCCTTCTTCGCCCTTCCAGAAATTTGGACCGATGTTTTGGAAACCCATCGTCGCAGCTTCCCACTGGTCGGCGGTGCCCATCACGAGCGGCGTATAGGTGCCATCTTTTTTGAACGCATCGAGTACTTGATTAAATTCTGCTTCGGTCGTCGGGACTTTGACGCCAACTTTGTCGAACGCGTCTTGGTTGTAGATGAATCCGTGAATCACAGACGCCATCGGCACGCAAAATGCATCTTTGCCGTCGTCGGTAATCCAGGCGCTCTTTGCCACATCCGAAAAATCGGACATGCCCTTGAGGTCATTCAATTTGGCGAGAAAGCCCTTTTGATAGAGCGTGAGCGAATTGTCAAACGGGCGGCACGTGATGAGGTCGCCTGCGGTGCCGCCTTCCAACTTGGTATTCAAAGCCGCATTATATTCTGTGGGCGCGGTGGGTTGGAAAACGACTTTGATGCCGGGATGTGATTTTTCGAACGCGGGAATAATCTGGTCTTGCCAGATTTTCAGATCGTCATTGCGCCACGATTCAATCGTCAAAGTCACTGGCTCACCAGCGGGCGCGGTGGTGGCTTGAGCCGGCGCGGTTGTGGCTTGGGCGGGTGCGGTGGTTGGCTGCGCGGCGGTTGCTTGTGTCGGCGCGGGCGCGGGGGTCGCTGGGGTCGCGCACGCGACGAGGGCAAGGATGCCCAAAGCAAGCAATGCAAACACGAAAACTTTTTTCATTCTCTTCTCCCTTTCGGAAATAGGTGGTCAGATTGGATTCGTACTGCACTCGAGTAAATTGAAATGCGCCTTGTCCTCCTTGTGCCGCGTCAACGTCACAGTCATATATCGTGGTGACACCGCGCGGAAAAATGCAAACTGCAAATTGGTTCGAACGAAAACGAGAGTTTTAGAAATGCGGATTAAAAACGCGCGCCACTTGTTGCAGCGCCGCGTTGTGTTCCTCTGCGCCGGCGACATTAGAGCTGATATAGATGGGCGGCGTGATGCCGCGCTCATTCAAGAGATACGCCGTTTGCGCGACCAGCGCGTTCCAAAGGAGCGCGCCAATCACCGTCGAAGATGACGCCGCGCGCCAGGTGCGTCCTTCGAGCGGCACAATTGCATCGCCGATCATTCCCCCATTGTCAATGGTGCAATCTGCAACTTCGTACAAGCGCTTGCCAAAGGTCGAGCGCGGCGCGTGTTTTGCATATTCCATCGCGCACACAGCGACGACCCACATGCCGCGCGTTTTTCCGGCGTGCGCCATTTCCACCGGAACCTGATTCACGCCGCTGTTGGAAATGACAAACAACATATCGTCAGCGCGCGGTTGGTAACGGTCCAACAAGGGCGCGGCAATGCCCGCCGTGCGTTCGAGATCGGTGGCAAGCAGTGTACTTTCGTGGAGCATCAAGTTCGTGGCAAGAATCGGAATAGCAAAGGCGAGCCCGCCCGCGCGATGATGCGCTTCGACAGCGAGCAAATGCGAGTGCCCGGTGCCGAACAAATAAATGCGTCCCTCGCGCGCGATCGTGTCCGCCATGCGCGCCGCGACCTGCTGCAACAATTCGCGCTGTGAGTCGAACACGCGCGTTTGCATTCGTTGGACCGCGTCGAAATATTGGGTTAAGGCGTCAGCCATGATTGAGACTCACATAAAAGATGTATTTGTCGCCGCGATAAAACGATTCGACATATTCAAAAGGGCGCTCATTCGGCGCAAAGGTGGTGCGATAAATTTGAAGGACAGGGCTCGCTTTGCGAATTTTCAACAAGCGCGCGGTTGGCGCCGGGCAGGCAACGGCTTGCAGACGCTGTTCCGCGTACGCCGGTTGGATATTGAATTTTTCAGACAAGAGCTGGTAAAGCGAATGATTCTCCAGGTCGAGGTCAAGCAAGGGATGGCACAATTTATCATTCAACCACGCGGTTTCGACGGCGAGGGGTTCGCCATCCGCGAGCCGCAGCCGCTGCAAACGTATTGCCGGCGTATTCGCTTTGAGTTTGAGCGCATGAATGACCGCAGTCGGCGCATCGGTGAGTTGCAAGTCCAAAACGCGCGCGCTGGGTTCTTGACCACGCGCCTTGATGTCCTGTGTAAAACCCGTGAGCCGATTTAAACCTTGTTGAATTTTCTGGTCGCTCACAAATGTACCGCGCCCATGCACGCGATACAAACGTCCCTCCGTCACGAGTTCGGAAATGGCTTGCCGCACCGTAATGCGGCTAATGTTCAGGTCATCGCACAGGACGCGTTCGGAAGGCAGCTGCATTCCCGGCTTCCATTCGCCCGTGTCAACGCGTTCTGCAATCCATTCTTTCAGTTGAATATAGAGGGGCAGGTGATTTTTTTTACTGAGAGTGAACAAGATTGCGCTTCCCCAATAGTGGTCATGTGGTCAGAACCAGTGCTGGCTATAATAACGGGTAGGACGCCTCATGTCAAGGGGTCGGCTGCCCCCAAAACTCCCCCAAAAACCACTTGACACACACAAATTTTGATGATACATCTAGTTTGTTATCGTAAGTTTGAAAGGAGGACAATTCCAAAAGAACCCCTTAAGCCAAGACCCACTGCTTTTATCCTGCACGAATTTCATTGGAGGTAACCTATGAAAAAAATTCTGTTCGTGCTCGTCGCCTTGCTCTTTCTCTTGGGACTCGTTGCTGTGCCACACGCTACAACCTTTGCTGCGGCAGATGCAACCTGTTCCTCCGACCCCTCCTCGGGTCCAGTCGGTACCACCTTTGTCATTACCTGTTGGGGCTATACACCGGGGGCGCACGTATATGCGTACCTTGTTGAACCCGCAGGTGTCGCTACCACCCTCTTCGGTAACGGCTCGATCAAAGTCGCTGAGGATGGGTCTGTTACATACGTCCAAGAATCGTACTTTGCGTCGTCCTTTTCCCAAATAAGTCTCGCCACAGGAACGTGGGGCTTTGTCGCCGAAGAGATCGGTCTCGCCGACAGTGTAATCCATCGCGGCGAAACCACCTTTAGCATTACAGGCGGCACGGAAGGGGTCAGCGGCGCTGCGCTTTCGGTGAGCCCATCAACGCTCCACAAACCGATACAAGCGTATGACCACGTTTATATCCCGCCTCTCGCAATCAACGATCTCGCCTTTAGCGATCCGGCTACCATCTCTGGCTCCGGGTTCGCTCCGAATGAAATGGTGAGCTTTTGGGTAGAGCCGCCGCAAGGTGGCTGTCCCTCTTCCACCGTCCACTACAAATGGAATCAAACGCTCGTCGTATCGGGCGTGGGAATGCAGACAGTAGACATTTCCGAGAACGACCCGATCTTTGATTCGTACGGCTCGCAGTCATTTGGCACTGTCAAAGCGAGTGCGAGCGGTGACGCCAGCATTCAGGCGTTCTTTACTTCCCTCGCCTGCGAAGGCGAATGGCACTTTGTCGCACGCGGCAATGCCAGTGGTTGGGGCGCAGATACGGTCCTGACTCTGGTCGGAAACGCCGTCGAAACGAATGCCTGGCTGACCGCCACCCCCGACTCGGCGAGCGCGCTGTTTGGGACAATTCAATTCAACGGCTCGGGCTTTGGCGCGAACGAACACGTGTCGTGCTGGCTCCGCACGCCGCGCGGACAGGTGTTGGGCTATCCGCACGACGAATTCCTTACCTACAACATCGATCCGCCACCAGTCGGAATCTCACTCAAGAATCTAGCGATTCGTTCTGACAGCGCGGGCAACATCGCGTTCGATTTTGTCTCGGGCAGCCAGTACATTGATATAGATTTCAACCTCGTCCTTGGTGGAACGTCCTTCCCTGACCACCTCACAATCAAGGACCCCGTCCAGAGTGAAGGCGCGCTCGGTGTCTATGCAATGACGTGCCGCGGTGATTCAAGCGGCGCAACCGCCATCGCCGAATTCACCCTCACCGGCGGTTTTGTTGATCCGTAGGATCTGTTGAATGCAAACCAACGGGACATTCTCGCAAGAGAGTGTCCCGTTTTTTTTGCCGCTATTCAAATCTTGCCGATTCGAGTACAATCCGAAAAATTTTTCTAGTGGAGTTTCCATGCGAATCCTCACGCGCAGCGATGTAGAACATGCCATCTCGATGCGCGACGCGATTGCAACAATGAAAGACGCGTTCGCGCAATTGTCCGACAACGAAACGATTGTTCCGCTCCGGCTCAACATCCCAATCGAAAAATACAACGGCATCGGCTTGTTCATGCCCGCTTACTTGAAAAAAAGCGAGGCGTTGGCAATCAAAATTGTCGGCGTTCATTACAACAATCCCGCGCCGGGCCTGCCGCTCATTCACGCCGTCGTCGTCGCGCTCGATGCGGAAACGGGACGCGCGCTGGCGCTCATCGAAGGCAGTTCCGTCACGGCGATTCGCACTGCCGCCGGTGCGGGCGCCGCAACTGATTTTCTGGCACGACACGATGCGCGCATCGCCGTCGTCTTTGGCGCGGGCGTGCAGGGACGCACCGCGCTTCAAGCGCTCTCCACCGCGCGCCATTTGGAAACAATTTATCTGTTCAGCCGAACGTTCGACAAAGCGAACGCGCTCGCGAATGAATTGCGCGGGCGCGGGGACGTGCCGAACGATCTGCGAGTATTGGAAAACTCTCCAGAGAATATCGCGCGCGCGGTGCGCGCAGCAGATATTATTTATTGCGCCACCACGTCAGCCGAGCCGTTGTTCAATGGCAATGACGTAAAAGCGGGAACGCACGTCAACGCCGTCGGCACGTTCACGCATGACCGCCGCGAAGTGGATACGGCTTTTGTGCAGCGTTGTAACAAAATTGTGGTGGATGCGTACAGCGGCGCGTTGGCGGAGGCGGGTGATTTGTTGATTCCGATGGAAGAGGGCGCGATTTCCGAAGCGAGCATTTATGCCGAACTCGGCGAAATTAGCGGGGGGCGCAAGGCGGGGCGCACGCGCGACGACGAAATCACTTTTTTCAAATCGGTCGGCAACGCCGTACAGGATGCAGCATTGGCACAAGCAATCTTGAAACGCGCGGAGGAATTGAATTTGGGAACGCAGATTGAGTTATGATGTCGGTTCATGATTTTTAATTTGTCGAACGGGAGCGAATTGAACACAACCGAAATCATAAATCAACAATCACAGGCACACGACGCGCAAACGCAAAGCAAAAATTCCTTGCGGGGTTACGCGTTCATTCTCGCTGCGGCGGCGATGTGGGGGACGATTGGCATTTTCTTTACCGTCCTGCATTTTACGTATGGATTGTCCGCGCTCACCATCGGTTTTTTGCGCGCAGGACTCGCCGCGTTATTTTTGTTTATCGGGCTGGGGTTGTGGAAACGCGATGCGCTGAAACTTTCGCGCGAACTTGTTGTGCTGTACGTTCTCTTTGGTTTGTTCGGCGTCGCGTTCTTTTATGTTTTGAATACCGAAGCGGTGATTCTCACGAATGTTGCGACAGCTTCGGTGCTGTTGTACACCGCGCCCGTGTACGTCACCCTTATCGCGTGGCGTTTGTGGAAAGAGCCGCTCACCACGCGCAAAATTTTGGCGGTGATCGCGGCGTTCATCGGCTGCGCGCTCGTCGCGCGGGTGTACGATCCGGGCACGCTTCAATTGAACGGCATCGGCGTATTGGTCGCCGCCGCGGCGGGTTTAACCTACGCGCTCTTTACCATCTTTTCAAAATATCTCTCCACCCGCGCTTCGCCATGGACGACCGTCACATATTCGCTTTTCTTTGGCGCGTTATTTTTGCTGCCGCTTCAATTTTTGAATATTCCCTTGTTTGGCGAGAGCAGCGCCCAAAACGCGCAGAGCTATCAATCGGTTCTGTACGAACCTTTTGCATGGCTCGCGTTACTGGGATTGTGCCTGGGACCAACGCTCGGCTCGTACGCGTTCTATAATATGGGCTTGCGCACAACACCCGCCAGCGTGGCGAGCGTGATTGCAACCATCGAGCCCGTTGTCGCCGTCATTGCAGGATATTTGATTTTCGGTCAGATGCTGGAACCGCTGCAAATTCTTGGCGCAGTGATCATCATTGGCGCGGCGCTGTCGCTGACGCTTCAAAAAGATGCTACGCAACCCGTCGGAACACAATGAACGCGACGAGCAGAATCACCACCGCGAATTCAACCAACGTGCGCCACGTCAATTTGCCAAAGAGGTATTGCTGTGCCAAGCCGGTGAGGAGATAGAAAACAACCAAGAGGACAACGCCGCCGAGCAGCGCGTTGACATTCCAATAATTCATCGCCCACAGCGCTTCGCCCAAGCCCAGCCCAACCGTCGCCGCGTACAACCACGTGCGCCGCACATCGGCTTCACTGGCGCGCAATAATTCGAGCGCAAGCAGCGCCGCCGCAATTCCAATCATCGGCGCAGATAAAATACTGCGCAGCTTGGCGGCGTAGATGGTTACAAACAGAGCGAGGGCAGCCAAATAAACGGCGAGATTCAAACCCAAGCGCGCGAACGCATAGGCGGGGTCTTGCAAATCCACAGTCAGATATTCACCGATAACGACCAGCGCTAGAACGAGTCCCGCCGCGGCGATGGTAAAAAACGCAAATGGCGCGGAATCACGAAACAATGGCAAAATCAACGCGGCGCCCGCAACCACGAGGCATGGCAAAATCCACATAATGGCGGTATACGGCGTTTCCGAAAGATGGACGCGCGGATGTGCGCGCATGATGGATTCTACGCCTGCCGCCGTCATCACACTCAACAAAATTGCGAAAAGCCACGGTCCCGTAAAGACAACATTCGCTTGTGAGCCGAGAATGGTTAGTTCGTACGTCCGTTCGGGCAGCACCAGCAACAGCGAAAGCGTCAAACCCAAGACATTCATGCCCGCCAGCAAGCTCAACTGTTCCAGCGGCAAGCGGCGCGTTGTACGCGGTTCGGAAGCATACATGCAAGCGATAATACACTGAAATACAAAAAGAACGAATTGGACTTATGATCTTCATAGCCGCCTTGATCGGCATTCTCATCGGCATTCTCATCAATCGCGGCGCCGACAATCTGCCGCCGCCCCCGCGCCGTTCGTTATTGGAAACGCCGCGCTGTCCGTATTGTGATTCGCCGCGCGCGCCACTGGAACAATTCGGCATTGTTGCGTTCGCGCTCCGCCGCGACAAGTGTCACCAATGCGGCGCGCCGCTCCGTCTGCGCGCCCCACTGGTCGAAATTGTCACGGGCGCGTTGTTCGCGTTCCTCGCCGCGCGTTACTCATTCAATCTTTATCTCGTCATCATTTGCCTTTTCACCGCAGTCCTTGTACTGATTACCGTTATTGATCTCGAGCACAAATTGATTTTGAATGTCGTGGTGCTGCCGGCAACGCTACTGGCGCTGCTGGCAAGCCCAATCGTTCTCGGCGGTCCAGACGCAGCGCTTGCGACATGGAATTGGAATCGCGTCGTATTGTCTCTCTTGGGCTTGGGCGTCGGCTATGCCATGACACTGGCGATTTATTTTTTCGGCATTTTGTTTGTGCGCGTCATCAATCGAAATCGAAAAACAAAAATCAATACTGTGGCGTTCGGGCTCGGCGACGTGAAATTGGCGGGCTTGCTCGGAGCATTGATCGGTTTCCCCGCGATTTTTTACGCCCTCATCTACGCTATTCTGCTGGGCGGCATTGGCGCCGTAATCGCGCTCGTGCTCCGTTCAACGCAAAAAGGCAAATATACTGCGTTCACTGCCATTCCGTACGGACCCTATTTGGTGCTGGCGGGCGGCGCGTTTTTGATCTTTGGAAACGAGCTTTTGGCTTGGATCATCGGACCGTGACAATTTCGATCGCGCCATCAGGTAAGCCAAAACAGAAACGCGCCACAAATTAAAGCATAGAACATTCGGTCAAAATATTTACGGGCTTGTGAGCAAATGATATACTTGCCGCAAGCTGCGTGTTTTTGTAGGAGTCTAGTTTTCAATGAATTATTATCAAGTGCTTCAAGTCGCGCCGAACGCCGCGCCCGAAACGATCAAAGAGGCATATAAACGCCTTGCGTTCAAATATCATCCCGACACAAACAACAGCCCCGATGCAGTTGAACGCATGAAACAGATTAACGAGGCATATCAAGTCTTGGGCGACCCGTCGGCACGCGCGCAATACGATCTCGCGCATCATATTGTCCCCAACCCGGAGATGGCGAATCAGGTGGTTGCCCCTGCGTCAATGCAGGTCGCCAACGCGCAAACGCAGCAGGCGCCAAAAACAGCCGAATCAAAAACCTACTGCGTCAATCATCCCGATACCGAAACGTACTTGCGCTGTAACAAATGCGGCAAGCCCGTTTGTATGAAATGTGTCCAGCGCACGCCCGTCGGTTATCGCTGTAATGAATGTTTGGGCGTACAGCGCGCGGGATATTACACCGCGACGCCGGTTGATTATGCACTCGCGTCCATCATTGCTCTCTTTTTGGGCGCGGTGGGCGGATTTGTGATGCTGCTCATCGGCGGTGGTTTGGGTTTTTTCGGAATTATCATTGCGATTTTTGGCGGACCCATCGCAGGCGGAATTATTTCCGAATCCATTCGACGCGCCGTCTCCAAACGACGCGGGCGCCGTCTCGCGCTCGTCGCCTGCGTCGCGCTCGCTATCGGCGCGATCGGGATTTTGCTGGCTCCCGCGCTCCCATTTCTACTGCTCGGGCGGCCTGAACTTTTTATGCGCGCCGCATTCAACATCGGCTTTTGGATTTTTCTTGCGCTCGCTCTCAGTACGACCTACGCGCGCTTGAGAGCGTAATCATTTATGATTTTGCGCGGCGAAAGTTCATAGATCAGAAATCATAAATCCGATATGCTTGCTGAAATCACTATCACCAATCTCGCCATCATCGAAGAACTCCAACTGAAATTCGCGCCGGGCTTTAACGTCCTCACCGGCGAAACGGGCGCGGGCAAATCTATCATTCTCGACGCGCTGGGATTGCTGCTCGGCGGACGCGCGCAGAGCGAATTGATTCGCGCGGGCGCGGAGGAAACGCGCGTCGAAGGCATCTTTTTGCTCAACCCCGGCGCGCGCGAGCTGCTCGCTGCCCAACTGGAAGAAAACGGCATCGCGCTCGAAGACGACGCGTTGATTCTCGCGCGCGAACTGCATCGCGCCGGACGCGCGACGGCGCGCATCAATGGGCGCGCTGTCACAGGCACCGTGCTGCAACAAATCGGCGACAAGTTGGTTGATATTCACGGACAGAGCGAACATCTTTCCCTGCTGCGTCCGAAAGAACATATTGATTTGCTCGACCGCTATGGCAATTTGTGGGAACAGCGCGCAGAAGTTGTGAAACTGGTGCGACAGCTGCGCAAAGTGCGTCAGGAGCTGCGCGACCTGCAAAAAGATGCGCGTGAAACCGCGCGTAAAATTGATCGCTTGACGTTCGTGATCCAAGAAATCAACGACGCAAAATTGAAACTCGGCGAAGAAGCGGAATTGAAAACAGAACGCGATCTGCTCGCGCACGCCGAAACGCGCGCGACGCTCGCGGACGAAGCGTATCACGCGTTGTACGGCGGAGGAGAGGATGAAAACGGCGCGCTCGATTTGCTGAATCAAGCAGTCCAAGCCGTGCGCGGTCTGGAAAAATTGGATCCCGAAATCAAAGCCGCGCTCGAGCAAGCCGAAAGCGCGGGCGCGGTGATGGACGACCTCGCGCGCACCTTGCGCGGCTATCGCGACAGCATCGAATTCAACCCGAAACGCCTCGAACAGATCGAAGACCGTCTCGACCTCCTCTTTCGCTTGAAGCGCAAATACGGCGACACGCTGGAACAAGTTTTAGAGTTCGGGAAAACGTCGCAGCAAGAATTGGACGCGGTGACACATTCAGAAGAACGCATTCAAGAATTGAAATCGCTTGAAGACAAATTGTTGCGCGAAGCGGGCGCGCTCGCCGAAAAACTTTCGCAGGCGCGTCACAGCGCCGCAGAAAAATTGTCGCGCGAAATAGAGAACGAGCTCCAAGATTTGGGGATGCAAAAAGCGAAATTCGGCGTTGCGCTGAATCGCGTCGAGGACGTGCACGGACTTGTTGTCGGAGACGGTGCGGCGTCACAGGATAACGGGAATGAGACGCCGCAACCGAAACGGTTCGCGTTTGAATCGAGCGGAATTGATAAAGTGGAATTTCTCGTTTCGCCGAATCCGGGCGAGCCGTTGAAACCGCTCGCCAAAATCGCGTCCGGCGGCGAAACATCGCGCCTGATGCTCGCGCTGAAAGCGGTATTGGGCGCGGCAGACCGAACGCCGACGCTCATTTTTGACGAAATTGATCAAGGCATCGGCGGACGTGTCGGCGGTGTCGTGGGCAAAAAGTTATGGGGGCTGACGGCAGCGCAAAATGGCGCAGAACAAAACGCGCATCAGGTCGTTTGCATCACGCACCTGCCGCAAATCGCTTCGTACGGCGACGCGCATTTTCACATTCGCAAAACGATTGTGGATGAGCGCACGGTGACGCAAGCGGAAGTGTTAAAAGACAAACCGCGCGTCGAAGAACTCGCGGGGATGTTGGGCGCGGTGACGGATACGAACCGTAAGAGCGCGAGAGAAATGTTGGCAGAGGTGGCGAAAGAGAAAAATTCTGTGTAAACAAAATGACTGCGGTATCTCCGCAGTCATTTTATTTACACAACGCGGGTCAAGATAACTCCCGCTGCGCCCGCCTCCAACACCGCGCGTCTCACCTCCTCCGCGCGTTCCTCCTCGACGTAAAAAATCACATTCCCGCCGCGTCCGCCGCCCGATAATTTTCCTCCCCCTGCACCCGCGCGTAATCCTGCTTCAAGCAAATTTTCAATCTCGCGCGAGGAGACGCCCAGCGCCACCAACTCGCGCTGATTGAGCGTCATCAATTCGCCGAGCATTTCATTTTCACCGCGCGCCAATGCTTCCTGCGCTTGTTCAACGATTGCGGCAATATTGTCGAAAATTTTTTCATAACGCGCCGGCTCTTGCTCCCAGCCGCGCCGCACATCGCCGACGGTGATTTTTGTCGGACTCGCGATGCCCGTGTTCGCAATCACGAGCGTGAATGGGCGTGCGATTTGGAACGGCGTGATTTCGGGTAAAGGCGTACCGCGTCGAAAACGAACCGCTTGCTCATACGCAATCACCGTATTGTCAATCCCGCTCGGTGTGCCGTGATACATTTTTTCGGTCTCGTACACCAGCGCGGAAATTTCGGCAGGCGCCAAAACTTTTTCAAAATATGTGCTGAGCGCGCGAACAATGGCAGTCGAAATTGCGGCGCCGCTGCCCAAGCCGCTCGCAAGTGGAATGTCGGATTCTACGGTAATGTCCAAATTTTCCGCCGCGCCATGTTTTTCGAGCGTTAAACGCGTAATCGCCGCGAGCGCATCTTCGACCAAAGCATCATTCACAACAATGTCACGTCCCAAATCGCGCGCGTGAATCACAATTCCATCTTTCGCGCGCGCAACAACCGTCGCGCGCGCGCGGATTTGCGAAAGTGGCACGGCGAGCGCGGGGCGTCCGTAAACGACCGCGTGTTCGCCAAAGAGAATAATTTTTCCGCAGGCAGACCCAACTGGCATGTTCGCTACTGTAGCGGCAACTCGAATGAATTGCAACTTGCGCTGAACTTTTTGTGTTGCGCCGCATCACACTTTCGTTTATGATTGCTCAAGACGACAACACAGATGAGGAATGGATGACCTTGTTCACAATAAAAGCGCGTGACGCGCTGCGCATAGAGCTGCTTGAAGCGGCGCGGGTGGATTCGCGGATTACCGGCGCGGCGATCACCGGCTCTGCCAGTATTGGAAATGAGGACCTTTGGTCCGACGTTGATCTCGCGTTTGGGGTGCGTGATGCATCGGAGGTTGCGCCCACGCTCGCAGATTTTAGCGAACGGATGTATTCCAATCACGGCGCGCTTGATCACCTTGACGTTACCAGCGGTGCATGGATCTATCGCGTCTTTCTGCTGCCAAGCACGCTTCAAGTTGACCTCGCCTTTGCGCCTGCGGCGGACTTTGGTGCGCGAGCGCCGACCTTTCGTCTTGTATTTGGAAGCGCGCGCGAACTGCCGCCGGTCAAACTAACAAACACGCAAGAATTGATTGGCTATGCGTGGCTCTACGCGTTGCATGTTCGTGCTTGCATTGCGCGCAAAAAATTTTGGCAAGCCGAATACATGCTCAGCGCCATGCGCGATCAAGTCCTCGCGCTCGCGTGTGTTCGTCATGGCTTGCCCGCGCGCGAAGGACGCGGCATGGATGCGCTGCCATCAAACGTGACCGCGCCGCTGCAAGACGCGCTCGTCCGCACACTTGACGCGGCGGAATTGGCTCGAGCGTTTCGCACCGTGACAAGTGGCTTGCTCCGCGAGATTCGCGCCGTGGACGCGGAATTTGCCGCGCGCCTTGAGCCAACGTTGTACGAGTTGGCGGAAATCGACGCGGCAATTTTTGTTTGAACCGTTCGACGAAACCAAATCAGCATTGACGTCCCGCCTGCTTACTTTATAATTCTGCCAATGACCACTCCCGTCCGCCGCCAATATCTCCAAATCAAAAAACAATTTCCCGAAACGATTGTGTTATTTCGGCTCGGCGATTTTTACGAAACGTTCGACGACGATGCCAAAATCGTCAGCGACGTTTGCCAAATCGTTCTCACCGGGCGCGAGATGGGCGATGGCGAACGCGTCCCGCTCGCGGGTGTGCCGTACCACGCGGTTGAAAATTATCTCGCGCGCTTGATTCAAGCCGGACACAAAGTTGCGATTGTTGAACAGACCACGACGGAACCCATCAAAGGTTTGATGGAACGCGAAGTGCAGCGCGTCGTCACGCCGGGCACCGTCGTCGAACCGAATCTCCTTCAAGACAAAGCCAACAATTATCTCGCCTCCATTTTTATTTTTGAACAGCGCGCGGGCATCGCGCACGCGGACATTACGACTGGCGAATTTGCGGTAACCGAAGTTGACGCGCGCGATTTGCTCATGGAATTGGACCGCTTGCAACCCGCCGAAGTTTTGTTCCTCACCAAAAATCGGGGCGCGGAGTTTGCGCCAAAAAATGTCGCGTATCCCACCACGCACGTTTCTCCGCTCGACGACCAAGCCGCAACGCGCATTTTGCTCGAACAATTTCGCGTCGCATCGCTCGACGGCTTTGGTTTGCAAAACATGGCGCTTGCGACGCGCGCCGCGGCGGGCATTGTGCGTTATCTCCAAGAAAATCAACGCGGCGCGTTGGGACAATTGCGCGCGCTGCGCGTGTACGCCACCGATGCGTTCATGACGCTCGACCCGCCAACGCGGAGAAATCTTGAACTCGTTTCCGCGATGCGCGGCGGCGGACAAAAATTATCGCTGCTCGGCGTTCTCGACGAAACGCGCACGGCGATGGGCGGACGGTTACTGCGCCAATGGCTCTTGCAGCCGTTGCGCGACTTGGACGCGTTGAACGCGCGTTTGGAAAACGTTGACGCGTTCTTTCACGACACGGCAAAACGCGAACGCGTGCGCGCGTTATTGAAACAAATCGGCGACATTGAGCGCTTGACGAATCGCGTGCAGCAAAACATCTCGTCGCCGCGCGAAGTGAAAACGTTGGGCGTGAGTTTGCAAGCCATTCCGCAATTGAACGAGATATTGACAGCAGACGACAGACGGCAGACAGCCAAAGCATCGTCCGCCGTCCGTCGTCCGCCGTCCGTCCTCGACGCTCTTCCCGAAGTCAGCGCGCTCATTTCCCACGCGCTCGTCTCTGACCCGCCCGCGAATCTTGCGAACGGTGGAGTGATTGCGCCAAATTATTCTGCCGAACTCGATTCCATCACGCACGCGGCGCGCAATGCGAAGGATTGGGTTGCCGCGTTGGAAAAAACCGAGCGCGAACGTTCGGGCATCAAATCGCTCAAGGTCGGCTACAACAAAGTGTTCGGTTATTACATTGAAATCACGACGCCGAACCTGCCGCAAGTGCCGCCCGAATATATTCGCAAACAAACGCTGACGAACGCGGAACGTTTCATCACGCCCGAACTCAAAGAATACGAGTCGCTGATTTTGAATGCCGAAGAACGTTTGGTGGAATTGGAGACGACGCTGTTCCGCGCGCTGTGCGGCGAAATTTCGCAATACGCGGCGCGTCTCTTGAAAACCGCGCAAGCCATCGCGGAATTGGATGTTTATGCCGCGTTAGCGGAGGTGGCGATTCGGCAGCGGTTTGTGCGTCCTGAATTGGTTGCGGAAAGTGTGATTGAAATTCGCGGCGGGCGGCATCCCGTCGTCGAAAATCGTTTGCGCGATGAGCCGTTCGTGCCGAACGATGTGACATTGAACGCGGATGAGTTGATTCACGTTATCACGGGTCCAAACATGAGTGGCAAGTCAACGTTCTTGCGCCAAGTCGCGCTCATCGTATTGATGGCGCAAATCGGTTCGTTCGTTCCGGCGGAAAGCGCGCGTCTGGGAATCGTTGACCGCATCTTTACGCGCATCGGCGCGGAGGACGCGATTAGCGCGGGACAATCCACGTTCATGGTCGAGATGGTCGAGACCGCGAACATTTTGCACCATTGTTCGCCGCGTTCGCTCGTGGTCTTGGACGAGATCGGACGCGGCACGTCAACGTATGACGGTATTGCGATTGCGCGCGCGATTATTGAATTCATGCACAACCATCCGCAGGCGCACGCGAAAACATTGTTCGCTACGCATTATCACGAACTCACCGAATTGGAAGCGTATTTGCCGCGCGTGAAAAATTACAATGTCGCGGTGGTGGAGCAAGGCGAGGGCGTTGTCTTTTTGCACAAAATCGTGCGCGGCGGCGCGGACAAATCGTACGGGATTCACGTCGCGCAACTTGCAGGCGTGCCGCGTCCGGTGGTGAATCGCGCGCAGGAAATTTTGCAAGAACTCGAAAATGGCGCTGCGAGAAACGAACAAGAAATTTTACCGATTCAACTTCGCTTGTTTTCGCCCGACGATGATTTGCGCAACGAGCTTGCGCAATTGGATGTGCTGAGTTTGTCGCCGATTGAAGCGTTGAACAAATTGTTTGAATTACAAAAGAGGGCAAAGGGAAAATGAATAGCCGCGTCGAAATCATTTTGCACGAAAGCAAAATTCTGCAAGAAAATTTTTTGAACGACCCGCACGTCCGCCGCGTCGGAATTTATTTGCCTCCCGATTACGATGACACAACGCAAAGCGATGTAACGAAACGCTATCCCTCCGTGTATTTGCTCGCGGGTTTTACGGGACGCGGGACGATGATGTTGAATGAATCGGCGTGGGATGAAAACATCCAACAACGATTGGATCGTTTGATTGCGACGAACGCGATTCAGCCGATGATCGTTGTGTTGCCCGACTGTTTTACAAAATACGGCGGCAGTCAATACATCAATTCAGAAGGCACGGGACGCTACGAAGATTATTTGATTCAAGAGTTGATCCCCTACGTGGACGCACATTACAAAACAATTCCCGAACGCGAACGGCGCGGTGTCGCAGGCAAAAGTTCGGGCGGCTATGGCGCGCTGATGTTGGGCATGCGGCATCCCGAAACATTCGGCGCGTTGGCGTGCCACAGCGGTGACATGCACTTTGATTTGTGTTACCGTCCCGATTTTCCGCCTTTCTTGCGCTCGATTTCAACTTACGGCGGAGTTGAAAAATTTATTGCAACCTTCCGCGCGGCGCATCCGAAAAAAGGAGATTTTCACAGCATCCTTTCGACCATCGGCTACGCGGCGTGTTACTCGCCGAATGTAAATTCCGCATGGGGTTTTGATTTGCCGTTCGATGTAGAAACGGGGGAATGGAATGACGCCGTGTGGGCGCGTTGGCTGGCGTGGGACCCGATTGAATTGATTCCGCAGTATGAATCAGCGCTGCGTTCGCTCCAATTGTTATTTTTGGATTGCGGGCTGCGCGATGAATTTAATTTGCAATTCGGCGCGCGGACGTTTTGTGCGCGGTTAAAACGCGCGGGGATTCCGTATCGGCACGAAGAATTTGACGACGGGCATTTTGATATTTCATACCGCTATGATGTGAGTTTGCAAGCGATGAGTGAAATATGGGGACAATAAATCGCAAAAATTCTTGCGAACTTTTTGCGATTTATCATCAAGAAATTTTCTCAACCTTCAAGATGATATTCTTCCAATACCAGCCGATTTCAAAGCGATGCAGCTCTGTCGCGCGCGCGGGCAGCGCGCGAAAAAATTCCAGCCATTCGTCGGTGGATTTTACAAAATAATTGGGCGGCACGCCGCGATGCAGCCATTCGGTCGAGTCAATCACGCGCGTTAATGGTCGCTTGATAAAACCGCGCGTATCGTTTTCGACGACGAGAACGCCATCTCTTGCAACGCGCAATGCTTCACGCAGGATGGGACGCGGGTCGGGATTGTGATGCAAAACAAAGACGAGCATCGCCACGTCAAAGGTATTGTCCTCGAACGGCAGCGATTTGCCGTCGTACACGCGCATTGGCAGCTTACTCGCGTTGTAATCCACCACATCGAGCAGCGTAAAATCCGCGTCCGTTGCGTCGTGTAACATTTGCGCGCACAGCCCGTTCCCCGCGCCGATTTCCACAATGCGCTGCTTGGCTTGCAAAAAGGGTTTTACGTTTTGGACAATGATTTCTTCGCGTGTTGGCATGGAGGCGATTATATCCATTTTTTCGGAATTTTCTCTATGCGTTGGTATAATCACGCGCGACGGGAGGACGCATGGCATCTGACCAAACCATTCAACGCCTGAACTGGCTCGACGAAGAACATCGGCGCGACAAAGCGACGATGATCGAGCTGAACAGCAAGATTGAAAATTACTTGTCGCAAATCAACGGGCTCTCCAAAGGAGTGCAAGATTTGGAGGAGCGCCTCGCGCGGGTGCAGGGACAATCGCTGCGTTATTCGCAAGTCGAGAGCGCGCTCGCGCAATTGAAAACCGAAGTCAATGTAATGTTCGAGCAAGCCGACCGCCGCGCCCAGCAGCGCGAAGGCGAATATCTTCAGGTGCGCACCCTCGATCGTGATCGGCTCGACAAGGCGGTCGAAAGCTTGAGCGCAAAAATTGACGAGGTGGGACAGGGGCAGCGCTTTATCAAAAGCGATCACGAGGCGTTGAAACGAATCGAGGGCGGTCAGGTCGCGTTCATTCGCGGCATCGAAGAGTTGAACAAACGGATCGAGAGCATGAACGCGCGCATTCAAGTCGCAGAAGAATGGGTGCGGCGTACCGGCGCGTTGATCGCCGAAGTGCAGCAGCTCGCCGACCGCTTGCGCGCGGACCGCGCCGATGCGTTGGAAGTGATGCGCCGTTCCGATCAGGCGCGACAGCGGCAGGTGACGGAATGGAACGAGCAGATGAAGGTGCAGCGGCGCGAGATGGACGATTGGGTCGCGCAGCTGCGTCCGTTGTTGGAACTCCCGAAAGAAACGCGCGGCTATCTCGCAATGCTGCGCGAACTCGAAACACAGTTGAAACAGATCGAACCGCGTCTCACTCAGCGTCAAAAGTTGAATGAAGATTTCACGCGCAAAGAATTGGAAACGCTCAAACAGGATTTGATGAAACGCGAAGAGGTATCCACCAAAGAGTGGGAGTTCATGCGCGAAGATTGGTCAAAGAAAATTAGCGTGATCGGACAGCGCTTTGATCCGCTCGATGAATGGCGTCCGCAAGTGATGGAAGAATTTCGTGAATTGCGCGAACGCGGCGACGCCGACCGTCTGCGTTTTCTCTCCATCCTCGCCGATGTCGTGCGCATGCAGGTGGACTATGGGCGCAACACCAACGCGCGCTATGAACAGTTCGCCAGTGATTTGATTACGCGCGTCGAAAATGAGCGCGCCGGCGCCAAAGTCAAAAAACCTGTCGCGCCGCGTCCCGTCGAAGAAAATCCATAATCGTCTTTTGGCAGGGGCGAAGCATTTGGCGATCAATGCGATTGAACTACATCGCTCGCCAAATGCTTCGCCCCTTTACGCGCATCAAGGCAGCGAATGCGACTCGTCGGAACGGCAGGACATGTGGATCACGGAAAATCGGCGCTGGTGCACGCGCTGACGGGGATTCATCCTGACCGTTTGCGTCAAGAGCAAGCGCGCGAAATGACGATTGAACTCGGCTTTGCGTGGCTCACGCTGCCACACGGCGAAACCATTTCCATCGTAGATGTGCCGGGACACGAAGCATTTATCAAAAATATGCTCGCGGGCGCGGGCGGACTGGACGCCGCGCTGTTGGTCATCGCCGCCGACGAAGGCATTATGCCGCAAACGCGCGAACATCTGGCGATTCTCGATCTCTTGAAAATTCAGGGCGGCGTCGTCGCGCTCACCAAAACGGATTTGCCGCTCGAAGCGGAATGGCTCGCGCTGGTTGAGGAAGAAATTCGCGCGACGCTCTCTAGCACCGGCTTGCGCGATGCCGAAATTATTCCCGTCTCTGCCAAAACTAAACGCGGCTTGAACGAATTGCAACTGGCGTTGGAACGCGTCCTCGCGCGCGTGAACGAAAAACCAGACCGCAATCGCCCGCGCTTGCCGATTGACCGCGTTTTCACGATGAGTGGTTTCGGAACTGTTGTCACCGGCACCTTGAGCGACGGGCATTTTCAAATCGGCGATGATGCGGAGATCGCGCCGCGCGGCATTCGTTCGCGCATTCGCGGTTTGCAGACGCACAAGCAAAAAATCGAGACGGCGAATGCGGGCGGACGCGTCGCGCTGAATTTGGCGAACGTCGCGACGGAAGATTTGCAGCGCGGCGATGTCGTCATTCATCCCGACACGTACACACCAACGACGATGCTCGACGCGCAGATTGAATGGCTAAAGAGTGCGCCCAAGCCGCTCGTCCATAATCAAACGCTCGAACTTTATTTGTACGCGTCGGAGATGTCGGCGCGCGTGCGTTTGTTGGAACGCGACCAGTTGCTCCCCGGCGAACGCGGCTGGGCGCAGTTGATTTTGGCAGCGCCGCTCATCGCCGCAAAGGGCGACCGCTTTATCCTGCGCTATCCCTCGCCGAGCATCACGGTGGGGGGCGGTGTGATCGTCGAGCCGCAGCCGCGCGCGCGGCACAAACGCAAGCGTCCCGATGTAATCGCGAATCTCGAGCGCGCGCTGAAAGGATCGCCCGTCGAACTCGTGCAGCAATTCGTCGAGACGCATCCCGCGTCCGAATTGCAAACAATCGCGCAAGGCATCGCGTTAGACGATGAAACAATTCGCGCGGCAGTGCGCGAACTTGTCGCCGCGAACGAACTCTATGAATTGGACAATCCGCGCGCCCCGTTGTATCTTGCGCGTAGTACGTGGACGCGCTGGCGTGAAAAAATTTCAACCGAACTCGCGGCATATCACCAACAATTTCCTTTGCGCGCGGGAATGCCGCGCGAAGAATTCAAGAGCCGCCTCGATGCGCCGCCACGTCTCTTTGAGCCATTGTTCGCGCTCGCGCTGTCCGACAATGTTGTACGCATCACCGAAAAAAGTGTTGCATTGTCAGCGCATCGCGTTGTGTTCGATCCGGCGACCCAAGAAAAAGTGAACGCGCTGTTGGAACAATTCGCGCACGCGCCGTACAATCCGCCTTCGATGTCTGACGCGGAAAATGCTGTCGGCGCAGAAACGTTGAACGCGCTGTTGGAGCAAGGCATTTTGGAACGCGTCGCGCCGAACGTTTTGTTCACGCCCAGTGTCGTCGCCGAAATGCAAGCGTGGGTGATTGATACATTGCACGCGCAAAAAGAAATTACGGCGGCGCAGTTGCGCGATCAATTTGGCACGAGCCGCAAGTACGCGATTGCATTTCTTGAATATCTCGACGCGAAACGCGTGACCCAGCGCGTCGGTGACGCGCGGATATTGCGCTGAACGATTGTCGAAAGCCGGGGTGGAAATTCGGAATTGCTTTCTGCTTTCACATCCCGCTTTCCACTATCTGCTTTCCGCTTTCTATTTTCCGCTTTCCTGTCCATGTCCGAAGATTCTTCCGAATTCAAACCCTTGCCACGCCGTAGTAACAAACGGCGCAAAGCGCGCGGTGTCGGCGACACAACGCCCTCTTCACCGCGTCGCACGACGCGGACGCGCGCCAACGGAGCGAGTACGGACGCGGCGGCAACAACTCCGCGCACGACGCGGCGGAAAAAAGCCAAGCGCAAAAATCCGTTTGGCTGGCTCAAGTATCTCGCGTTTATCATGTTCGTCGGACTTGGCGTTTATGTTTTGATGAATCTACAGCCCGCGCCGCCGCCCCCGCCCGCCGATTTCACCCCCGACCCCAACGCCACCCTCGTTCCCACCAGCAAACCTTTTTTCCCGGTCATCAGTTTTCCGAGTTTGCCCACGAGCGCGCCGACCTTGACGCCGACGCCGACGATTCCGCAAGTGGCGATTGTGGCGGGACATTGGGAGCAAGAAGCCAGCGACGGCGCGCCGACGGTGCATGACAGCGGCGCGGTGTGTCCCGACGGCTTGCGCGAAGTGGACATTACGAAAAATGTCGCGGACAGAACGCTGGAGATTCTAAAAGGGCGCGGCTATCATGTGGTGCTGCTGCAAGAATTTGATCCGATTTATCAGGAAGAACCGAAATTCGCGCCGAAATCGTTTCTCTCAATTCACGCCGATTCGTGTCTCACGGGCGCGGATTATGCGTACGCGACGGGTTACAAAATCGCGCACGCGGAACCGAGTGACAATGAAGCGGAAGATTCGCGGCTCGTGACGTGTCTCACGCGCAGTTACGATCAAGTCGCGGTGAAATACGACAAACCGTTTAACGCGAATACGATCACGCGTGACATGACCGAGTATCATGCGTTTCGCAAAATTGATTCCACCACGCCGGCGGCAATCATCGAACTTGGCTTTCTCGGACAAGACCGCGACTTTTTGGTGAATCATCAAGACGAAATGGCGCAGGGAATCGCAAAAGGTCTCGACCAGTTTCTCAAAGGGAGTTCGTGTTTGCCCGCAACCGCAACGCCCGAACCGACGGAAACAGAATTGCCGTGAAAAAACTCTCCGATGCGATCGGAGAGTTTTTTGTTTTCCGCGCAAAAAAATCAAGGTGGCAATTTTAGAGCAGCAAATGATGGTAAAATGCGCGCGGTGTGCGTTCGTGTATCTATGGACTACTCGAAGGCAACGCAGATGAATTTACCTGCGGCGTCCTTTGATCGTTGCAGCATGAACAGACGAGGGAAAAACACAAGGAGATATCTCAGTGAAAACCGAAGATTTCTTCTCTCGCTTTGAGAAGATAGCATTATTTCATGTTGGGCGTTTCGCCCAACCATCGTTTGATGATTATCTGATGTCGGAGCAACATGACTGGGCGGCTCTAAAATTATTCGTTCGTGGATACGCATTTGAGCATAGTGGGAGAGTGCCACTCTTTCCTCTACTTGCCGAAGAAATATGCAGCGAGTTAAGCGTTCAAGGTTGGGAGCTAAGAAAGTCCAAGACCGCAGCTGAAGCATGGGAAAGATTCAAAAAGTCCGCCAAAGCGTATAAACTCAACCCAATGAACAATCCGCTTGCTCCACGTGATATTGAATTCAGACAGAGGGGAAAAAAGCACCGCACACAAGGATGCTCAGCAATCGAATTCGTATGTGACGCGGATCGAGGCGATATAATTAGTTGGACTCGTACGATGTTGAATAATAGAGTTAGAGAGGCTCATAGCGACCTAATAAGCATTAATGGAATCGGGAACAAGATTGCCTCTCTATGGCTCCGTGATGTTGCCGTTCGCTTCGGTGTCATGCCCTATGACAAAGATGATCGATGGTTGTTATTTCCAGTTGATATCTGGGTGAGGCGAATTGTCGCGATTTTGACTCCAAATAAGAAATTCAAGAACGATGAGGATGTTGCGAAGTGGTGTGTTAAGGAATGCGGAGAGACCTTCTCGCCTGAGAAGGTGAACATGGGGTTCTGGTATTTTGGAGCACAGATAGCTGAAACCGAAGATTTGATGAAGAAAGCGTTGAAAGATAATCAACTAAAACGATTCGATGAACTCGTTTCTGAGCATCACCGCCGGCTGCGCGGAGCGGTGAAACAGTACGAGGCTGACTCATCGTCAGCAGTTGAGGCGGTAGAGCATTTACCTCTTATTCAATAGCGCTCACAAACGTCATGCTAACTCTACGAAAATTGATTGCACACAAAAACGGACGCGCTTTTTTCCAGCGCGTCCGTTTCATTTTCTCGGATGATTTCCAAATCAACTTATGCCGCGCGCCGCATCAACCAGCCGCCTAACGCCGTGACAATGATCGCGCCCAACAGCACAAACAACGCGATGCCGTACGCGGCGGTCATCCAAAAATCCACAGGATAAAACTGAATCAACGAATCGGTGTAATTGAACAGCCATGTGTCGCCTGCAAAAAAGATGCGGTGAAAGGTGACAAAGAACGAATCGAACGCGAAAACGGAAAAGAGACCGATCGCGACGATGACCACAAAGGTCAGGATGCCGCCGTAAAACAGTCCGCGCGCGGCATACAGTTTGGTCGCGCGGTTGCGCCACAACAGGAACAACGCGCCGAGAATGAGCAGCAGCGCAACGGGCATCACGATGAACATGACGCGCGTGACGTTGTACACATCCACCAAGTGTTTGATTTCGCGTTCGTTATATACGCCGAGATTGATCAAGTCTTGCTCGGAAATTTCGCCGCGCGTATAGCGCACCGTCTGAATTGCGTTGAACGCGCGCGCTTCGGGCGTAAAGAGCTGCGCGGGCGGAAAATCGGGGCGCGCGTATTGCCACTCAATAAACTGCGGCGTCATGAAAACGTACAAACTGCTGAGAATCAGCACGATGGGCATCAACAACACAATGAGCCACTGCAGGACAGCGGCAAGACGCGGGGACACAGAATTCATTTCGTTTCGGCTCCTAATGTCGCATCAAAAATAATTGCGTGAATTAAATTTTCAACCGATGATTTGTCGTCGGTAAAGACAATTCCATCCTCGTTCCAAACGCGCGTATTCGGAATGGCGAGCGCAGCGATCTCGCTCAAGTCTGGTTCTTGCAACGCAGCAAGGCGCGCGCGAAATTCTGACAATGGAATTTTTTGCAGCGACGCAATCAGTACGGAATTCGTATCGTTCGGATATTCCATCACCATCACCGTCGGGAACACCTGCTTGAGCGTCGCCGC
This sequence comes from Chloroflexota bacterium, assembly GCA_004295045.1. Taxonomy (GTDB): domain Bacteria; phylum Chloroflexota; class Anaerolineae; order UBA4142; family SHND01; genus SHND01. The sequence continues at coordinate 190,798 of SHND01000024.1, forward strand.
CAGCGCGTTGACCAACCGTGCATCGTTCGGCGTACGCGCGGCGTTGATGGCAACCACGCCGCGTTCGTTCAAATGCTGCGCGAGTTCTTGATAATACTCGACGGTGGCGAGATGAAAAGGAATGTACGGCTGGCGATACGCGTCCACGACGATTACATCGTAACGCGCGTTGCTTGCGCGCAATGCCGCGCGTCCGTCGTCAACAATCACGTTCAAGTTCGGCTCGTTCATCGCAAAGAGTTCGCGCCCGACGCGCACGATTTCGGGATCAATCTCGATGCCGTCCATTTTGATGTCGGGATACACTTGCGCGAATTGTTTCGTCACCGTTCCCGCCGCGAGTCCGATCACCAAGAGCGAACGCGGCGCGTCGGACGTGGTCAAGTACGGCGTCACCAAAAACAAATCCCAATAGCCGCCGAGGCGAACCGTATTCGGATAATACACCGATTGATACGCCTGTCCTTCATTCACGGTGAGCAAACGCAAACCATCTTCTTCCAGCACTTGAATAAAATTGTACGGCGATTCCGCTTCAAAAATCACGTTCGGCAATTGCTTGATGCTCCCGCGCTCTAAAAACGCGATGCCCGCGACGAACAGGAGAAACGCAAAGGCGCACAGCGCGAAAACTTTTGCCCGCGTTTTGAGCAAACCAATCAAGGCGACGATTAGCAGCACGAGCGCGAAAACAAAAAAGGTGAGCCGCGTGCCAATTGTCGGAATTAAAAAAAATACGGTGAGGTACACGCCGAGAATCGAGCCAATAGTCGAGAGCGCGTAGAGTCCGCCGCCCGTCGCGCCGACGTGCTCCACATCGCGTGTGCCGAGCCGCAGCGCGAACGGCGGCACACAGCCGAGCAGCGTAACCGGAATCGCAAACAAAACGACGACGCCGAAAAACGACGCGAGTCCCAATCCCGCGTTGAACTGCGCCAGCGCGGGGATGGCGAGCGAAAGAAGCGGCGCGGCGATGAACGGCAAAATTCCAATCGCCGCGCCCGCGACGGCAATGATCGCGAACATCGTTTGTGGGCGCGGATCACGGTCCGCCCAGCGTCCGCCAAGCCAATAGCCCACACTCAAATAAATCAAGATGACGCCGATCAAATTCGCCCAAATCAATAGCGACGTACCAAAAAAGGGCGCGAGCAAACGCGACGCGGCGAGTTCGACGCCGAGCGAAGCAAAGCCGCCCACAAAAACGGTTAGGTATAAAAGCGCGCGTGACACGGCGTGAAATTATAAATGAACAATGCACAATGAACAATGCACGACGCTCGATGCTCCACGACTGTTGCAAAGTCGCGGAATATGTCATTGCGAGCCGCCCTTGTGAAGCAATCCCTCACGCGACAAGCGAGATTGCTTCGTTCCTCGCAATGACAGCTGCCGTGTCAACCTACTTTGCAACAGCCCTGTTCAATGCTCATTGCACAGCGTTCGCTAAACTGTTTGCCAATCCGCCTCAATAATGATATTCTTTCGCCGTCATGCCCGCTCAAGCGCTTTATTTGAAATATCGCCCGCAGTCGTTCGACGATGTGCAGGGACAAGACCACATTACGCACACGCTCAAGAACGCGCTGGTGCTGAATCGCATCGCGCACGCGTATCTTTTCACCGGCACGCGCGGCACCGGCAAAACTTCCACCGCGCGCATTCTGGCGAAGGCGGTCAACTGCCTCGATCCCGACGTCACTAAACGTCCGTGCAACAAATGCGCGATTTGCCGCGCCATCAACGAGGAACGTTTGCTCGATCTCGTCGAAATTGATGCGGCGTCGAACACGGGCGTGGACAATATCCGCGACCTGCGCGAAAAGGTGGATTTTCGTCCGAACGAAGCGCGCTACAAAGTTTACATCATTGACGAAGCGCACATGCTTTCCAATGCCGCATTCAACGCGCTGTTGAAAACGCTCGAGGAACCACCGCCCCACGTCATTTTTATTCTCGCCACAACCGAAGTGAATCGCGTCCCCGCGACCATCACCTCGCGCTGTCAGCGATTCGATTTCAAACGCGCGTCGCTTCAAGAATTGATGGACCAACTGGGCGCGATCGCAAAACAAGAAGGGATGGAACTCGAACCCGCCGCGCTCGAACTCGTGGCGCGTCAGGCGAACGGCAGTTTCCGCGACGGCACCAGTCTGCTCGATCAACTGACCGCGTACAGCGGCGACACCATCACGCTGCAGCATGTGCAGGTGCTGCTCGGCGCGGCGTCGCGCGAACTCATTCATGAGATTGTTGCAAGCATCACTGCGCGCGATGTGGGACGCGGCATCACCGCGCTGGATCACGCGGTAGATGCGGGCGCGGATCCGCGTCAAGTCGCGCGCGATGTGGTTGACTATTTGCGCGGCGTTTTGATGTTCACCGTCCAGAGCGACATGCTCTTGAATGTGGGCGAAGAAGTGCGAAGTGAAATGCGCGCCCTCGCCGCGCAGACGAACGCGGAACAAGTCTCGCGCGCAATTCGCCTGTTTTCGCAAGCGGCGCTCGACCTGCGTCACAGCGCGAGTCCGACTCTGCCACTCGAAATGGCGCTTGTGGAAGCGACACTCGATCCCGCGCCGATTGCGGCAAGCGCGCCCACCGCGTCGTCACGCGCGGCTGCCGCGTCATCCAATCCATTCGTTCCCAGCACAACCGCTGTCGCGCAAAAAAGAGAGCCGGCGTTTCAGCGCGTTCCAGCGCCATCTAAAAAAGCAAAGGCATCCGCCCCGCCCACCGCGCATGATGAACCGGAACCGAGCTTGGGCAAATTGTCCATCAGTGCCGTGAAACAACACTGGGGCGATTTGATTGCGCGCTTTCAAAAAGTGAACAAATCGTCCGCCGCGTATCTGCGGGACGCGGAGCCATTGACGCTCAAGGGTGACGAGTTGACGATTGGCTTTTTTTATCCGCTGCACGCGGAACGATTCAACAATGACAAGGACGCGGTTTCACAATTCAACAAAATTATTTCGCAAACGTTCGAGACAAAAGTTCATCTCAAATGTATTGTTTCGCCCAAGCGCGCCAAGATGCAGGCGGCACAAGATGACCCGCTGATTCGCGCGGGAATGAATTTGGGCGGCAAAGTTTCAAATATCATTGACGAGGAAGAAGAGGATTCGGAATGAGCAAAAACAAAGGGTTCTCCAAAGGCGGCATGGGCAGTTTCAATCCCGCCGCGTTACAAAAACAGGTCGAAGAGCTGCAAAAGAAAATGCTCGAAGCGCAACAGCAGCTCGAGAATGAAACGGTCAGCGCCACCGTCGGCGGCGGGATGGTGACAGTGACGATGAATGGGCATCAGAAAATTTTGTCCATCAAAATCAATCCTGACGCGATCAAAGAATCGGTGGACGATCCGACGATGCTCGAAGATTTGGTGATGGCGGCGGTCAACGAAGCGCACGAACGTTCGCAGACGATGGCGTCGCAACGCATGAACTCTGCCACAGGCGGATTGGCTGCGGGGCTGCCGGGCTTGGGGTAAACGCGAGCAAGAAATTTTTCCCGGCATCTCATCGAAAAATTTTTTCTCTTGGCACCTCGTTCTATGGAAACGTCCGAACTGTCGGTCAGCGAGCGCGAACGCTTTCTCCTCAGCGCACTGCAGACCGATACCAGCGCACGGGCGCGGCGGCGGGCGCGCATCTTGTTGGATGCGCTGGCGGGCAAGGAAATCGCCCTCGTCGCGCGCGAGTTGAAAACCTCCCCCGCGCGCATACAGTACGTGCTGCGCGCCTTTGAGGAAAAGCGTCTCGCCAGCTTTTCTGCTGCTGCGCTGAAACGCGTTACGGCTCCCCCCAAACCCAGACGCGCGTCTCCGCCGCTCACCGCGCAAACCTCCTTGCGCGTGGCGGCGCGCCGCATCATTGCCCATCAAGCCGCAAAATTGAAACATACCGAACAAGGCGTCCGCTTTGGCAGTGACATCGAAGCCGTCCATGCGATGCGCGTTGCATGTCGGCGCATGAATTCGGCGTTTCGTTTGTTTAGAGATTATTTGCCCAAAGCGCGCACCAAAAAATTGCGCCGCACTTTGGAAGAGCTGCGAGATGTATTGGGCGCGGCGCGCAATCTCGACGTGCTGCGCGCCGACCTGGAGACGTTTCGCGCGGATGCAGCGGAAGCGGACCGCGCCGAATTACAGCGCGTCGCGGACGCGTGGGACGCAGAACGCGCGATACAACAGCGCGCGTTGATCGAATTGCTCGACAGTGAAAAATTTCAGGAATGGCGCAAGCAGTTGGATGCTTTTCTGAACGAGAAAGAAGAAAATCATTCGCCGCACATCGCCGCAATCTTGCCCGCGCTCCTGTGGCAGCAATACGGCGCGGTGCGCGCGTATGAAACAGAGATTGGCAATGCGTCGCTTGAAGAGCTGCACGGCTTGCGCATTCAGATCAAGCGCCTGCGCTATACGCTGGAATTTTTTGCCGAAACGTTTGGTGAGAAACCCGACGCGCTGCTTGAACCACTCATCGCGCTGCAAGACGAACTTGGCGTGATTCACGATGCCGCAGTGGCGGGACAAGCGCTCACCGGTTTTGTCACCGCCGAAGCGCACGCGGCAAAACGCGCGGGGCAAGCGGCGCCTGACTTCCGAGCCATTGCCGCGTACCATGCTGATTTGCAAGCGCGAATTCAGGCGCGGCGCGCACAACTTTCAGACTTGTGGGAATGTGTGGTTGCGTCCTCGTTCCGCGAACGTCTGGCGCAAATCACCGCGCAGCTTTAGAGAGCAGCGCATTTCTTCTGCATTTCTGCTCTGTCACTTGCGGATGCTTGAACACGCAGAACAAACGCCGTGCGCCTTGCCAACGCAATTCAAGAGTGCTACACTCTCGAAACCTTTTTTCAGGAAACGAATGTAATGGATACCACGCCTCGTTCTGTGACGCGACTCATTGAAGAATTTCATCGCCTTCCCGGCATCGGACCGAAAACGGCGCAGCGCCTCACTTTTTATCTTTTGCGAACATCCAAAACGCAAGTGGATCAATTATCGGACGCGATTCGTGACTTGCGCGAAAAAATTACGACCTGCGCCATCTGTCAAAATATCGCCGAACAAAATCCTTGCAACATTTGCCGCGATGAAACGCGCGACCGCGCGATGATCTGCGTCATCGAAGAGCCGCTCGATCTCGTCGCCATCGAACGCACGCGCGAGTATAAAGGACTGTATCACGTTTTGCACGGCGCGATTTCGCCGGTGGAAGGAATCGGACCGGAAGATTTACACATCAAGGAATTATTGGAACGTTTGCGCGATGGAGAGGTACACGAAGTGCTGCTCGCGACGAATCCGAATTTGGAGGGCGAAGCGACGGCAATGTATTTGGAGCGCTTGATCAAGCCGCTGGGGATTCGCATGACGCGTCTCGCGCGCGGGTTGCCCGTCGGCGGCGATTTGGAATACGCGGATGAAGTAACGCTCACACGCGCGTTGGAAGGACGGCGCGAGGTGTAAGATTCATACTATAACAAATTTGAAACAAAACATGGAGAATAAAATGAACTGTCCAAAAGATCACACCGAACTCAAGATCGAACAAATGCAAGACATTACAGTGGATCGTTGTCCCACATGCCAGGGGATGTGGCTCGATTATGATGAATTGGATGCGATTGAAGATCAGGTGATGACCGACGATCACGCCAAAGGCACAATGCAGTGGAATCCGACGCAGACGGACTTGCTCTGTCCGAAATGCGGCGAAAAATTAAACACCTTTGACTATCGTCTCGAAAAACTCCAGATTGAAGTCTGTCCCAAGGGACATGGGTTCTGGCTGGATGCAGGTGAGGAAAAACGCGTACTGGAAGCGATGCAGAATCGCATTGCGGGACAAGAGCGCATCGCCAAAGCGGAATCGGAGTGGACGGGGCTCTTACGCAAACTCAAAGTTCGCAAGTAACCTCTTGCGATTTCTGATTGTGAAACGTAAAAATAAAAAAACATCGGCGGCGCTTGCCGCCGATGTTTTTTATTGTTCGAATATGATGTTCGCCGTTCCACCCAAAATCACACGGTCGTCATTGAAATCGAGCACGCGCAAATCCATTCGCAGCGCGATGCGGTCGCGCAAATGTCCCTGCCACACGACAGAATCAAAACGTTCGCGAAAGGGAAATTGATCGAGGTTGGCAAATTCAGCGCCGCCTGATTTCGCGCCGAGATACGAGACCGTGCTGCCCGGCAGTGTCGCGTTGCGTGAAACCGTGAATGTGGCAGGAACGACAAAGGATGCGATTGGATTCGCGGAAGGATTGCCCGCGGTGGGATTGGGGTCTTGAACTACGATATGAATCGTGCCTGCCAGCGCAATCGCATTTTCATCATACGAGACGACGCGCAATTTCAAATCAATCAGTGAAAACAAAACGAGCGCGCCGCTCCAATTCACCGAATCGGCAGTGGACTTGAGCGCTTGGAGTCCGTCAATACTCAAAATCGCGCGCCCGTCGGGCGCCTTGCCTTGATAGATGATGCCCGTGCCGGCAATCGCTTCGCCCGCTTTGGCGGACAGCGTCACCGCGCCGTCGAACGAAACCTGGCGCGCGGGAGTCGGCGCGGCGTTGCCAATGAATGGAATTGCCCCACACGCGGTCAGACAAACACAAAGCGCGCCAAGTACGCATCCCAAAGCGCGCACGCAAATATTCATGATTCGCCCCCTTTTCCAAAAAGTGTAAAGCGAATTGATTGGCGTGTCAACGCGACCAGGTTACGCGTATCCGCCGACTTGCTTTTGTTTTGGTTGACACGCCCAATGACTAGACGTACAATCGCGCAACGTGCCAAATCACGGGACATTGTATATCGTCGCGACGCCGATTGGGAATTACGCGGATTTGACATTGCGCGCGCTGCGCGTGCTGCGCGAATGTGATGCGGTGATTTGCGAAGAACGGCGCGCGGGCTCGACACTCCTTGCGCATTTTCAAATCGAGAAACCACTTTTCGAGTGGAACGAGCACACTCGCGCGGATGAGGCGCGCGCATGGCTTGAGGAACTCGTGCGCGGCAAAAATCTGGCGTTGATTTCCGATCACGGCACGCCGCTCGTTCAAGACCCCGGCGCGGAATTGGTCAATGCGGCAATCCGCGAAAACATTCGCGTTGAGCCCATCCCCGGCGCGTCGGCAATTCTCGCCGCGCTAATTGCGAGCGGCATTCCGGCGCCGCGTTTTCGTTTTATTGGACGTCTGCCACAAAAAAAAGAGAAACGCGCGGAAACCTTGAAGAATTTGCGCGACGTACGCGAAACAATGATTTTGATTGATGCGCCATACCGATTGAAAACATTGCTGGAAGCGCTGCGCGACGCGTTTGGTAAAGAACGACGCGCAGCAGTGGCTTGCAATCTCACATTGCCCGACGAAAATTTTGTGCGCGGCACACTGCAAGAAATCACTGATTACTTTAACGCAAATCCATTCAAGGGTGAATTTGCAATCGTAGTAGATGGAATCCGACGGATTGAGTAGGAACGGAACCAGATTCTGTTCCTACCCACACCATAGCCAACTAGGAGTCTCATTTTGAAAGCTGTTATCTTACTCGCGGGTCTAGGCACGCGTTTGCGTCCGCACACGTACAGCCGCCCCAAACCGCTCGTCAATGTGGCAGGCAAACCGGTGCTTGGTCATATTCTCGACGGGATGTCCGATTTGAAATTCGATGAAATTATTTTCATCGTTGGTTATCTCGGCGATCAAATTGAAAAGTACGTTCACGACAAGTATCCGCATCTCAACGCGCGTTTTGTGATTCAGGAAGAAATGCGCGGACAGGCGCACGCGATCAATCTGGCGAAACCGTACATTGACCAAGATGTGCTGATTATTTTCGGCGACACGATTTGGGAAACGGACTGGACGCGTTTGCAGCGCGTCGGGTCGGATGGCTTGATTTATTGCCACGAAGTTCCCGACCCGCGCCGCTTTGGTGTCGTCACCTTGGAAAATGGATACGTAACGCGCTTTGTCGAAAAACCACAAACGCCAATTTCCAATCTCGCCGTCGTCGGCGTCTATTATTTCAAAGCGTGGCAAAAATTGATGCAGGCGATTGATGACATCATCACGCTCAACATTCAGACCAAGGGCGAATTTTATCTCGCCGACGCGATGCAGCGCATGATTGAGCAGGGCGCGAAATTGGAAGCGGAACGAATCTCGATCTGGGAAGATTGCGGCACGCGCGAAGCAATTTTGCATACGAATCGCTACTTGCTCGGCAAGAACGGCGTACACGTCGGCGAAACGGAAGCGTCGCATATTATTCCGCCCGTATATATTGCCGAGGGCGCGCAGGTGCGCCGTTCGATTGTCGGACCCAACGTCTCCATTTCAGAAGGCGCAGTCATTGAAGATTCTATCTTGCGCGACTCTATCATCAGCGAGGATGCCGAAGTAAGAAATGCGATGCTCGAATGGTCCCTGATTGGTTCCGACGCGCACGTTCGCGGCGCCTTTGAAAGACTGAATGTCGGCGATTCCAGCGAGATTGATTTTGCGGAATGAACGTTCAAAGCTATTCCAGCTTTGCCTACGCGGTCGAGCCGCGCGCGTTCGAATACGCGAGCACAACACATCGCGTTCGTGAGATTGCGCGCGCGTGGCGCACTCCGGCGCAAATTCATTTTTACGTCCGCGATGAACAAAACGATTTTTTTGAATTGACGTACGACGAAGCAAATGACGTCTGGGCGATTCGCGCCTTTGGCAAAAATTGTCCGATAACTCACAAGGTGAAAATACCATGACCAAATCGCGTCTCTCACAAAAAGTAACCTCCATTCCGCCTTCAGGCATCCGCCGTTTTTTTGATATTGCCGCGACGATGAAAGATGTGATCTCGCTCGGCATCGGCGAACCCGATTTTGTGACGCCGCAGCATATTTCGCAGGCAGCCATTGATTCGATTTTGCAAGGTGACACGCATTACACCTCGAACAGCGGAACGATTGAATTGCGAACCGCGCTGTCGGATAAATTGTTCGAGCTGTACGGCGTCCGTTACAACGCGGAAACTGAAATTCTCATCACCGTCGGTGTGTCCGAAGCGCTCCAATGCGCGATGCTCGCGGTGATTGACCCGGGCGACGAAGTGCTCGTGGTCGAACCGAGCTTTGTCGCGTACAAACCGAGCGTCGTCTTGGCGGGCGGAACGGCGGTCGTCGTTCCTACTTTTGTCGAAAATGATTTTCAAGTGACTGCCGAAGAATTGGAAAAACATATCACGCCGCACACCAAAGCGATTTTCATTGGCTATCCGAACAATCCGACGGGCGCGGTGTTGGGCAAAGAGCGGTTACAGCAAATCGCCGACCTCGCGGAAAAATACGACTTGCTCGTCATCTCGGACGAAATCTATGACCGTCTCGTGTACGGCGTCAAACACACCAATTTCGCCTCGCTGCCAAGAATGCAAGAGCGCACGATTTTGCTCGGCGGTTTTTCCAAGAGTTACGCGATGACGGGCTGGCGCGTCGGCTATGTGTGCGCGAATCCGGAAATCCTCGGCGCGATTCGCAAAGTGCATCAATACGCGATCATGTCCGCGCCGACGATGGCACAGCACGCGGCGTTGGAAGCGGTTTTGCATGGCGAGCAAGATGTGCGCGACATGGTGAACGAGTACGATTTGCGCCGCCAAACAATTCTCGCGGGTTTGAACACCATCGGCTTGCCGACATTCGAACCGCGCGGCGCGTTTTATGTTTTTCCTGATATTCGTCCCACCGGCTTGACGAGCGAACAATTTTCGGAAAAGTTGCTAATGGAACAGCACGTCGCGGCAGTCCCCGGCGACGCGTTCGGCGCAAGCGGCGCGGGGTTTGTGCGAATGAGTTATTGCAATTCAATGGAGAATATCGAGGAAGCATTGGAACGGATTGAACGGGTTGTGAAAAGTCAAAAGTGAGACGAGAGGAGCACTATGCCACCCATCGGAATCCAACTCTATACTCTCCGCGCGCAGCTCGCGGAAAATTTTGAAAGCGTCATTCGCCGCATCGCGGAAATAGGTTACGCGGGCGTTGAGTTTGGCGGGCAGTACGGCGAGTCGCCTGCCGCTTCGGCTATGCTGTGCCGCGAGCTCGGTTTGCAAATTTCGAGTATGCACGCGCCGATGCCCATGATGGAAAATCTCACGTTCGCGATTGACACCGCGCACACGCTCGGCGTCACACGCGTGGTCTGTCCGTGGATTCCGCCCGAACAATTTGCGACGCCCGATGACATTCGCACGTCGTGTGACGAACTCAATACCGCGAATGAAATTTTGCGCGGCAACGCGTTGGAATTGCATTATCACAATCATTGGCAAGAGTGTGCGCGCGTCGGCGACAAATATGTTTATCAACACATGCTCGATTTTCTGGAACCGACGATTGGCTTTGAAGTGGATGTGTATTGGGCGAAAACGGCAGGCGTTGACCCGGCAACAATGCTGCGCGAACTTGGCAAACGCGCGCCGCTGTTGCACATCAAAGACGGACCCGCGGCGATGGATGCGGACATGACGGCGGTGGGCGAGGGCGTGGTGGATTTTTCCGCGATTGCGAACGCGAGCCGCGATACTGCCGAATGGTGGATTGTGGAATTGGACCGCTGCGCGACGGATATGCTGCAAGCTGTAGAAAAGAGTTATCAATACATCACGCAACGAGGATTCGCGCATGGACGCTAACACAAAGCCAATGGGTGTCGGCATCATCGGCTGCGGCAACATCAGCGAGATTTACTGCAAGAACCTCAAAACTTTCGAGCATTTGAATTTGGTCGCGTGCGCGGATATTGACGAATCACGCGCGCTAGCGCGCGCCGCGCAATTCGACATTGCCGCGCGCAGTGTTGCAGATTTGTTAGCGAGCGATGACATTGAGCTCGTCGTCAATCTCACGATTCCCGACGCGCATGCCAAGGTGAGCCGCGCAATTCTGAAAGCGGGCAAGCACGTTTATTCCGAAAAACCACTCGCCACAAAACGACGCGACGCGAAAAAAATCTTGAAAACCGCGAAAAAAAGACGACTGCGCGTGGGCGGCGCGCCCGATACTTTTCTCGGCGGCGCGTGGCAGACGATTCGCAGATTGCTCGACGACGGCGCGATTGGGCAGCCCGTCGCGGCGACGGCATTTATGCTCGGACACGGACCCGAAACGTGGCATCCGAATCCCGATTTTTTTTATCAGCCCGGCGCAGGTCCTTTGTTCGACATGGGTCCATATTATCTTACCGCGCTCATCAATCTGTTCGGTTCCGTGAAACGTGTGGCGTCACTCGCGCGCGCGTCATTTCCCGAACGCATCGCGCAAGATGGTCACGCGATTGCGGTGAACACGCCGACGCATGTGGCAGGTTCGCTCGAATTTGCAAATGGCGCGCTGGCAACGTTGATTACGTCGTTCGATGTTTGGCATTCGCAGTTGCCGCGTATTGAAATTTACGGCAGCGAAGGTTCCATTCTCGCGCCCGACCCGAATTGGTTCGGCGGTGATATTTTTCTGCGCGGCGAGAATGATAAAGAATGGCGTAATGTTCCCATCGAATTTCCGTACACGGAAAATATGCGCGGGCTCGGCGTCGCGGATATGGCGCGCGGGATTCGTGAAAATCGTCCGCACCGCGCGTCAGGTGAAATGACGTATCATGTGGTGGACGTGATGCGCGCGTTGTTGAAATCGGCGGAAGAGGAAGAACAGGTCAAGTTAAAGAGCGAGTGCGAGCGACCCGCATTATTAGCCACCATACAAAACACGAACTAAACCACCAAACACATTTATGCCAACTTTTGCTGAAGCCAAATCAATCTTTGACAACACACTGGGCAAGTCAAGCACATTAGCCCAATTGCTTGTGCCAGTGGATGGTAAATCCAAGCTCGGAATTCTTATTCGTGGGGCAAATGGAAAGCCACTTGAAGAATATTTCAAGTGGCAATTCATTTATGCCTTGATTCACAGTGGCTTGTACGCCAAGGATTATGTTGGCGTCGAAATTCGGTTTCCAAAGGGAAACACGTCATCCGCACCACTGAAGCTCGATGGGGCAATTTTTGATTCAATGGGTTGGATTCAGCATTACAACGATTATTGGGCAAGTCGCCGTGCTGAGGATTTGCAATGGCTCAACGACCATTTGCTAGCCGTTCTCGAATTCAAACGCGATGACAAAGAAATCGAGCGCGTCTTTACAGGTCAAGTTAAACCTGCGATGCGTGAAAAGGATCCAAGTGACGCAAATGTTTTAGGCATCTATTATGATTCAGGACGACTTTATCTTTTTTATCGCCGCGATGGCAAGTATTTGCGTTATGATGAAGCCAAGAACATGAAGGGAACGACCAGTCAAGTTGGCGACCTTTCACTACATTTGCCTGACCCCTACAATTACATTCCTAATTTTGACCAATTGCGCTTGCGGATTAACCGTCCTGCCGCGTATGACCGCTCCAATCGCACGATTCAGGATTTGGACGTGATTACTTCTATTTCGACGGTTCAACTTCAAACGGCGCTTTCGGACGTACTGCGGGCATTGGACAAACACAATTTGGTCAATCAACGCGGCTACCAAATATTGATACAAACTTTCGCTCTCAAGATTTTCGACGAGAAACGGAACGAAAAACATTCGCGTAAAAAACTCGAGTTCTATATCAAAGGCGACGAATCGCAGTTTTCCAAGATCGGCGAAAAACCGATTCAAGAATTTATTGCGCGGTTAAAGGGCATCTGGTCAGAAGCAGAAACGCAATACCACAAGATTCTCAAAGAATGTGAAATCGATTGGAAAAATCCGAATCATGTTCAGGTTGTCGTCGCGATTTGTCTTGCGTTTCAGGATTATTCGTTTGTTCGCTCCTCTACGAGCGACCTTTATCAGTTGGTGTTTTATAATTTTGCCAGCGCATTCAAACGCGACGAGTCAGCACAATTTCTTACGCCGTTGCCAGTAATTGATTTCCTCGTCAAGATTGTAAATCCGCGCGATGGTGAGACTGTCTTTGATCCCTGCTGCGGAATCGGCGATTTTCTGTCGCTGTCTTTTATCCACGCACAAGGAAAAACCGAACCGCTCGACGATGCCAATATCTATGGCGTTGATCTTGACGAGAACATGATTATGCTCGCCACGCTAAACATGCTTCTGAACGGCGATGGCGAAGCCAAGCTCTTTCACAAACCCGACAAGGGCTCTATCCTTTCCAAAGTCGGCGCAAGCAATCCACCCGATTTGATTGAATTGCTGCCCGACCATCACGCCAAAGGCGCGTGGGACAATTGGCCCGACAATACCAAACTCCGCAAATTCGATGTTGTCTTGACAAATCCACCCTTTGGTGAAGACCGCGCGTATAGACCTCGTACTTTCCACGACCGCCAAGTTATCGAAATGTACGAAACGTGGGATGTTGCGGATGGAGATAATCTTGATTTGGGCGTGGTATTTCTGGAAAATGCCTACCGCTCTCTCAAAGACGAAGGGCGGTTTGGTATCGTCCTTTCCAATTCGATTGCTTCCATTAACCGCTGGCAAAAAATTCGCGAATGGCTGATGGCACGGATGCGTATTGTTGCGTTGTTTGATTTGCCGCCGAACGTCTTTGCCGAGACAGGGGTCAACACCACGTTAATTGTCGCCTACAAGCCCAAGCAAACCGAACTCAAACGACTGAATGAAAAGGGCTATTCAGTATTTGTTCGTGATATTCAAAATGTCGGCTACGAAAAACGCACCTCCAAACGCAATGTATTTTTCAACAATCTCTATCGCATAGATGAGACAACCTTTGAAATTGTCACGGATGAAGAGGGGAACCCGTTGCTGGACGAGGACTTTACTGAAACCGTTGCAGATTTTCGTGATTGGGCGCTCGGACAAGAAGCTACTTTACAAAAGTTGTTTTTGAAGGAAGCGTGAGAGATGAGTTACTTGCGTGTTCCTAACGAGATTACGCTCGATGAAATCCGCGCCAAGGGGTCTTCTCTCTCGGCTGGTATGTATCGTCGCGTGATCATCCCAACAAGCCAAGTTAAAAGGGTAGGCGACCTAATCAAAGAATTTGAGAATGGTGTATCTGTCGGTTCTCTCTCGTACGTCAAATCAAGCCAATACAGATTTATTCGCACGAAAGCACTTCAAGACTTTGGGTATTTGACCCAGTTTAAAGGAGATGCTGTTATCTACATTACGCCCAGGGCATATTTGGGCGCAACATCGCGTTATCCCCTCCGCGCGATTGCTGATGGAGATATTTTATATGCTCGTGGGGGAAGTGTGGGTGAGGTGGCAATCGCAGATGGTTGCGGAAACGCGACAATCAGCGGTCACGTTATGAAAATTGTCTTTCGTTCTGACTATTGGTATAGTTTCGCCTTCATGAAACATCCAATTTGCAAGCTTCAGCAACAGCCGAACATAAAGGGAGCGATTGCGGCACTCGACAACTTCACCAAAGATACATTACTCGACTGCCTTATTCCATTTCCAAATCAAAGTGATGCCAATCGTGTGGTGCAATATGTTTCCGTTCTGGCTCAAGCGCTTGTGGAAAAGGAAAAGGCGATTCGGGAGAAAAACAAAGCGATTGATTCGGCAATCGAACAAGAGTTGACCCAACACCAATGCAACGGCGCATTTATTCATTCTTTTCCTAACATCCAAGAGGTTCGAGCAGTCGGTCGCCTCGATACAGGGATGTACTCGGAAGATTTCAAGCGAAAGCAATTCATCATCACAAACTATCAGCATGGTTATGCTACTTATGAGGAGTTGGGTTTTGAGATCGGCAGAGGGCAAAATCTTCAACTCTCGAATATCGGCAAGAGTATTTATTCCCAAGTACCTAAATCGAATTTCTATCGTCTGATGGCTCCAACGGACATATCAGAATACCGCACAGTCAGGCAGTTTCGATATTTGGGGAACAAGAAGAATCTGGATGTGCTGAAACAAGGTGACGTGGTGTTCGGTGCTGAGGGATTCGGCAAAGGGCGAGTCGTGATTCTAGCGGATGAGGTGCAGGGAACAATCTCGAACATTCATGGCATTACTTTTCACCACAAACATGGTGAAATTATCGAGGGAATTTTCCTTGGTTGCTTTCTCGGGTACTTGCGAAATATCGGCATCGTAGACGCAATTGGGGCTGGTGGTTCAGGTGGAAGTCTGGCAATTGGATATTTTCACCACGTCCAATTTCCGAAATTTCCCGACCACAAAAAGGATGCAATTGCGCGGCTCTATCACAATCCAACGCCGCCTCCAGCGGACAACCCAACGCTTGATACTTTTGTAGAATGGCATCGGCGTTGGAATCAGAACCTCGGCATTTGGGAACTTGACCGCGAGATGAAAAATCTACAGCAAGTCCTTGCTGATGTGCAAGAGGACATTATTGAAGGCAAGACCGTACACGTGCCGATTTAGCATGTAGCGGCGCCCTGATACGATTTCGCCCATTCCTGAAAATATCGCGTTGTTGGAAGCGGAGAAGATTGCGCGCGAACGCGAGCCGGGGGATGGGACAAAACAAAGGTGGGTGGTGGAACAGATTGAAGCGGTGTTAGGTGAAAGGGGTCAAATATGAGTATGGTTACTGTTGAAATAGATGAGGAATTGATGAATCTATTTCATCCATTGCAAGTACGCCCAGAAGAGCTGCTGAGAGAGTATCTGATTATAGAACTTTATCGCCGCCATGAAGTCTCAAGTGGTAAAGCAGCAGAGCTTCTCGGTATGGAGCGTTTCGAGTTTGTCCGCTACGCTTCGCGTCTGGGCATTCCTTATCTCGATATGGATGAACGTGAGCTGGCGACAGAGATCGAAAGCGCGCGGAGCATTCAATGACCGAGCACGTTGTCGCCGATTCAAGCCCCCTTATCATTTATCAGCGGATCGAACAACTTGATTTGCTTCGCGCTGTGTTCGGATCCATTGTGATTCCAACGGCAGTTCTCCACGAAGTGTTTCGCAATCAAGAGTCACCCGAATGGATTCAAGAACGACCGCTGAAACAACCCATCGCCTCGCAAATTGCAAGCGCGCGTTTAGGTGCAGGGGAGCGCGAAGCAATCGCGTTGGCATTGGAAATCAACGCGTCGCTGCTCATCGTGGACGATCTGCCTGCGCGTCGTTTGGCGCAAGGATTGGGGATCAAGGTCATTGGCAGCGCGGACACCCTACTGCGAGCGAAAGAACTAAAAAATCATTGCTTCCATTCGTCCACCACTTGAAGAGATGCAAAAATTCGATTTTCGGATCTCTGAACAAGTTATGCTTGGAATCTTGAAAGCAGCAAATGAATTGTAAATCAAGCTGTCACATTGTCATTGCGAATCATCCCCACAATCCGCGTGCCATTATGCTATAATGTCTCTCGATGAACACCGCCGTTCACGAAATTTCTCCCGCCCCTTCTCCGCGAGTTATGGAATCATCCGCTAGCGCATACGAACCTGTCATAGGTCTCGAAGTTCACGCCCAAGTTTTGACCAAATCGAAAATGTTTTGTGGCTGTTCGGCGGAAGCGTTTGGCGCGCCGCCGAATACGCATGTCTGTCCCATCTGCTTGGGTATGCCCGGCGCGCTGCCTGTCATCAATCAAGCCGCCGTCGAAGCGACGATTCTCACCGCGCTCGCGCTCAACTGTTCGATTCCCGATTACGCGAAATTTGACCGCAAGAATTACATGTATCCCGATTTGATGAAGGGGTATCAAATTTCGCAGTACGATTTGCCCCTATCGCGCAACGGCTGGCTCGAAATCGAAAGCGAAGGCGTCACAAAAAAAATTGGGATTCGCCGCGTGCATCTCGAAGAAGACACCGCAAAATTATTTCACGTTTCCGACATGGGCGGTTCATCGTTGATTGATGTGAATCGCGCAGGCGTGGCGTTGATGGAAATTGTCAGTCAGCCCGAACTCTTTTCCGCCGAAGATGTGAAACAATACGCCACCGCGCTGCGCCAAATTTTGCGTTACATTGGCGTCTGTTCGGGCGATATGGAAAAAGGCGCGCTCCGCATCGAGCCGAACATTTCACTGCGTCCGCGCGGCACGACGGAACTCTCCGAAACGCGCACCGAAATCAAAAATCTCAATTCCATCAGTGCGATGTTCCACGCGGTTGAATACGAAATCGCGCGGCAGGAAAAAATTTTGCGCGCGGGCGGGCGCGTGGCGCAAGAGACGATGGGCTGGGACGAAGCGCGCGGTGTCACCGTTCCACAGCGCAGTAAAGAAGAAGCGCACGATTATCGCTATTTTCCCGAACCCGACTTGCCGCGTTTGCATGTGACGCGCGAATGGGTGAGCGAAATTCAAGCGCGTCTGCCGGAACTGCCGAACGCGAAACGCGCGCGTTACATGAACGAATTGAGTTTGAGCGCCTACGACGCGGGCGTGTTGAGCGCGGAACGGATTGTGGCGGATTATTTTGATGCGGCGGTGAACGCAGGCAAAGAAAAAAATGTTTCGCCCAAAGCGATTGCCAACTGGCTCACCGGTGAAATTTTCGCGCGGCTCGAAGGCGATATTTCGACTTTGAAGATTTCGCCCGCGCAAATGGTGGCATTGATTTCGCGCGTGAATGACAATACAATCAACAGTATGCAAGCGAAAGCCGCGTTGATAGAAATGATGGCGACGGGCAAGGACGCGGATGCGGTGATTCGAGAAAAAAATCTCGCGCAAGTGAGCGACCGCGCGCCGATTGAATTTGCCGCGCAGCAGGTGATTGAAAACAATCCCAAAGAAGTTCATTCCTATTTGAATGGCAAAGATGCCGTATTGAATTTTCTCGTCGGTCAGTTGATGAAAGCAACTCGAGGGCAAGCCAATCCCGCAATGGCGCGGGAAATTATGACTGAAAAACTCGACGCCCTCAGAATCCGCGAATAACACGAATAACACGAATGAGATTCCTTACGTTGTTCGGAATGCCATTCTTGCCGTAATTGGTGTAATTCGTGGGACAAACAAAAATGTCAAAAGCAGGAAAAAAATCTCCCTACCTAATTGCGCAGGAGCAGTTTGATCTCGCCGCCGAGTTCATGGCGCTGGAGGATGACCTCCGCTGTATTCTGCGCGTCCCCAAACGCGAACTCACGGTGAATTTTCCCGTCCGTATGGACGACGGCAGCGTGCAAGCATTCACCGGTTATCGTGTGCAGCACAATGTCACACGCGGCCCGGGCAAAGGCGGCATCCGATATCATCAAGACGTTTCGCTCGACGAAGTGCGCGCGCTCGCGATGTGGATGACGTGGAAATGCGCGGTGGTAAACATTCCGTTCGGCGGCGCCAAGGGGGGGGTGGTGGTTGACCCCACCAAATTGTCACTGCGCGAATTGGAAAATCTCACGCGGCGTTTCGCCACTGAAATTTCGCCGCTGATTGGACACGACGGCGACATTCCCGCGCCCGATGTGAATACGAACGCGCAAATCATGGCGTGGCTCATGGACACGATTTCGATGCACAGCGGTCATCTCGAAAGCGCCATCACCACCGGCAAACCGCTTGGGCTCGGCGGTTCGCTCGGACGCAGCGACGCGACCGGACGCGGCGTTAGTTTTTGCGTCGCACAAGCCGCAAAATTTTTGGACATGGATTTAAAGGACGCGCCGACGGTGGTGCAAGGTTTCGGCAATGTCGGTTCCGTAAGCGCGCGGATGCTGCACGATCTCGGTTGCAAAATTATCGCCGTCGGCGATGTGTACGGCAGCATTTACAATCCCAAAGGCATTGACCCGCACGCGCTTGTCCAACACATGAAAAAGACGCGCACGGTCATGGATTATCCCGGCTGCGAACCCGTGCCGAATGAAGATTTGTTGGAAATCAAATGCGATGTGCTTGTTCCCGCCGCGTTGGAAGAGCAAATCACCGCCGAGAATGCGCCGCGCATTCGTCCCAAAATTCTCGCCGAAGGCGCCAACGGTCCGACCACCCCGGAAGCCGACAAAATTTTGTTCGAGAACAATGTGTTTGTCATTCCCGATATTTTGTGCAACGCGGGCGGCGTGACGGTTTCGTATTTCGAATGGGTGCAAGATCTGCAATCGTTCTTTTGGGATGAATCCGAAATCAATCATCGCCTCAAACTTGTCATGGACGCGTCCTTCCAAGCGGTGAACGAACGCGCGCAAGCGCACAAAATTCCATTGCGGCTCGCCGCCAATATTTTGGCAATCGAACGCGTAGCAGAAGCGACGCGGCTGCGCGGAATTTATCCATAGGCAGCAAATAGACAAGTAGACAGGTAGACAGGAAGAATGCCACCTGCTTACCTGTTTCCCTATATCCTTGTTTACGTTGTTACACACTCAAAGAGGAGACCGAACCCATGATGGTTCAAGACATGAAAATGGAAATGACCACCACGCCGACTTTGTGGGATGTCGCATCCATCCAATTTAATCGCGCGGCGGACGCGCTGAATTTGGAAGATAAACTGCGCGTCATTTTGGGAAATGTAAAACGCGAGCTTGCCGTCAACTTTCCCGTCCGCATGTCGAATGGACGTACGCAAGTTTTCACCGGCTATCGCGCGCATCACAACGTCAACATGGGTCCCGCGCGCGGCGGCATTCGCTATCATCCCGACGTGAACGCCGATCAAGTGCGCGCCTTTGCGATGCTGAATACATGGCGCGCGGCGATGGTGAATGTGCCGTTCGGCGGCGCCAGCGGCGGCGTCGTGTGCGATCCGCGCGGTCAGCGAACAGGGCGCGCCATGACTAACCGCGAGTTGGAAAATTTAACGCGCCGCTTTACTACCGAAATTGATTTCATCATCGGACCGCAAGCCGACATTCTCGTCCCCGAAGTGAACATCACGCCCGAAATCGTTGCGTGGATCATGGACACGTATTCAATGCATCACGGGCAAATGGTCACGAGCGTCGTCACCGGAAAACCTCTCGCCATTGGCGGCAGCGCGCTGCGCGACGAAGCGGGCGGGCTAGGCGTGGAACTTGTCATCGAACCCGCCGCGCGTATGCTGGGGATGAATCTCGAAGGGGCGCGCGTCGTAATTCAAGGGTTCGGCAACACCGGCAGCAACGCGGCGGTTCTTTTACACGAGCTTGGAGCCAAAATTATTGCGGTGAGTGATGTGACCGGCGCGATTGTTTCGGATGCGGGGCTGGATCCACTCGAGGTGGAACGCCATCGCCTGGTGAATGGAACGCTGCACGATTTTCCAAACAGCGAGCGTCTCATCGAAACGGAACTGCTCGAACTGCCCTGCGATATTTTGGTGCTCGCGGGTTTGGAAAACCAAATTAACGCCACGAACGCGCCGCGCATTCAAGCGAAAGTGATCGCCGAAGCGGCGAATCTGCCGACCAGTCCCGAAGCCGATGATATTTTGCGCGAACGCGGCGTTTTGCTCATTCCCGATTTGTTGGCGAACGCGGCGAGTCTCATGCTTTCGTACTTTGAGTGGGTTCAAGATTTGCAGTCGTTCTTTTGGACCGAAGAAGAAACGCGCGCGCGTTTGCGGCGTGTGGTAACCGACGCTTTCGTTGACGTGGAAGCAATGGCTCAACAACACAAAACGGATTTACGCACCGCAGGCTTGATGATTGCGATTGGACGTGTGGCAGAAGCAACGCGGCTGCGCGGGATTTATCCGTGATTGGTAACAGGTAGCAAGTAGTAAAGAATTGCGATTTCCATGCTATGTGTTACCTGCTACCTGAAATTATTTGACGCTTCTGCGCCTCTCTGCTATTATGCCCGTCGCCCAATTGGACGGAGCAGTGCCGGAGTGGACAAACGGCGCCGCCTTGAAAGCGGATGGTCGAAAGGCACGGAGGTTCGAATCCTTCCTGCTCCGCCGGAATCTGGAGGGGTCGCATAGCCAGGTCTAGTGCGGCCGCCTGCTAAGCGGCTCTAGGGGGTTATTCCTCTAGCGCGGGTTCAAATCCCGCCCCCTCCGCCTTACAATTGAAGATTGTAGATTGCTGATGTATGATTGCTCGGCAATTCAAATCAGCAATCATAAATCTAAAATCATAAATCTCGTCTGTCCTCGTAGCGCAATTGGATAGCGCGTCGCCCTGCGGAGGCGGAGGCTGGGAGTTCAAACCTCCCCGAGGACGCTCAGAAGAATACAACTCCTCTTTCAACTGTTACTTGAGAGAGGAGTTGCGTTTTCTGGACCTGACAATGGTCAAACCAAAGGATGGCTGTTTGTCAAGGATTATATTTGGTGAAAGGAATGCGAAATGGACGATACGATCACACTCTATTCAAATCAAGATTTGACGACATTGGTGCGTACGTCTGAAGTGGAAGCGTTATCAGAACCGAGCGATGAATTGACCGGGCGTTATCAATACATTGTCTCGCGTGACGCGTTCCGCGAGCGGTACAAACATTGGAACCATGATGAAACGCCGCTGCTGAAATTACACGATACTTTATCTGACACGGACATTTATCTCGGCAAACCTTCTGCCGCGCGTGTGCAGGATGCGATTGAAAAGAAACAAGCGGCGGCGCAATTATTTTGAAACGTGTAGGGGCAATGCCTTGTGCTTGCCCACATCAGGCGGCCACAAGGGTTCGCCCCTACAATTTTTTCGTCACCAACCACCGCGTTTCGCTCGCTGCCGCAATTGGCTTGCTTAAATCTCCAAACGTTTTCTCTGCCCACTCGCGTAACTGCGGCATGACCTCATCCATCACCGCGCGCGGAATCACCCACGTCTCGGAAAAAATTTGGCGGTCCAATTCTTCCAGAATTTTTTCAGGGACTTCATCCTCTGCCCACGCGCTGCACACGACGATGCGCGACTCGTCACCCCACGCTTGAATTTCATCCAGAATTTCATCCTCGGAAGTTGCGCCGGGTCGCTTGGTCTGGATGCCGCGCGCATTGACCAACACATGTAATTGATCGCGAAGGCGCGCATTTGGCGAATCGTCCGCGCGTTTGTGAAAACTGATGACGAAATAGCCGCCGCGTTGGATGATGCGGCGCGCGTCGCGCATCGCGTTCTGCCAACCCGCGACGAGATGATACACATGCACCGCATACACCACGTCGAACGTTTCAGCGGCGAAAGGCAATTTTCCCGCGTCGGCTTGCGCGATGCGGATATTCAAATTGGTCTCCGCGAGTTTGCGGCGCAGCACGCCCATCATTTCCAGCGACAAATCTATTCCGAACAATCGCCGTAGATGTTCGGCAACGGACATGCCAATTCGTCCCGTGCCGATGCCAACTTCCAGCACGCGCGAATTTTCGTTGAGACCCGTTTCGCGCACCAACGCATCAATCATCGCACGATGTCGTTCGGGCGGCATCGCGCGCGTTTGGTCGTAATATTCAACGGCGCGGTCAAAGACGATACTCATATTCAATGCACAATGAACAATGCACGATGAACAATGGACAATTATTCCGTCGTCCGTCGTCCGTCGTTCGTCGTCCTTTCGTAAAAACACAACAACGTGCTGCCATACTTGCGTTTATCTTGCAACACAAACGACTGCCATTCCAATTCATCAAACTCGACCGGATGAATCTGGACAACGAGTGTTCCTTCATCGCTCAACCACTGCGGACGCGCGTCGAGCAATTTCATTGTTTCCTGCCACATTTTTTTGTACTGCGGCGGCGCGACGTAAATGATGTCGAATGGAACTGACGGCGGCTTTTTCAAAAAGCGATAAACGTTTTCTCGAACGACGGTGGCGCGCGGCGCGAGTTTGGTCAATTTCAAATTTTCGCGAATCGTTTTCAACGCGTCGTCGTTCAATTCTACAAACGTCGCGCCCTTGGCGCCGCGCGACAATGCCTCGATGCCCACGCTGCCCGCGCCCGCGTACAAATCCAACACATTCGCGTCAATCACATCCGTGCCGAGAATATTGAACAAATTCTCTTTGACGCGGTCCATGATGGGACGGGTAGAATCGGGCGGCGATTTTAGAATTCTGCCTTTGGCGGTGCCGGAAATGACGCGCATAGAGAGTGGAGAGGAGAGACTAGAGATTAGAGATTGGAGAAAAGTAGTTCGGTCTCCAGTCTCTAATCTCTAATTCATGCCATTCAGTTGTTCTTGCAATTTCGCAATTCGTTCCCGCGTCGCGTTCAAACGTTCGCGTTCTTTATTCACCACTGCTTCAGGCGCTTTGGTGGAAAAATCGCTGTCGAGTTTTGCCTGCGTACGTTCGGCGTCTGCGCGCGCTTTATCCAATTCCGCGGCGATGCGTTTCTTTTCCTTTTCCAAATCGAGCATCCCCGCGAGGGGCAGATAAATTTGGATGCCCGAATCGAGAATCGCAGCATACGCGTTTTCGGGTTTCGTGTCGAGTTGTGAAACGATTTGCAACTGCGCCGCGTCCAAACGCGCGAGCGCGGCGAGAACGGCGCGTTGTGTTTCAAACGTCGCGGCGTGTTCGTGCGCGGCGATGATGGCGGCGATGCGTTTCGCGGGTTCGACGTTAAATTCCGAACGCGCGTTGCGAATCGCGCGCACCGCGTCCATGATGCGCGCGAACGCGGCTTCGGATTCCGCGTCGGTCTGTTTGTCGCCTTCAATCCATTTCGCCACAATCAACGCCTCTCCCTTGTGCGGCAGATGCTGCCAAATCTCTTCGGTGACGAACGGCATCATCGGATGAAGCAAACGCAATGCGTGTTCCAACACATGCACCAACACCGCGCGCGTATTGTGTTTGGCGCGTTCATCGCCGCCATTCAAAATCACTTTCGACGCCTCGATGTACCAATCGCAGTATTCATCCCACAAGAAATGATAAATATCTTGCGCGGCTTCGTTGAAACGATATTCGCGGAATAAATCATTTACTTTATTGATTAGATTGTGTTCGCGCGAAAGAATCCAACGGTCCGCAAGCGACAATTCGTGCGCGTCGGGTTTGTGCCATGTCGCATATTGTTCGAGATTGTCGCCCAAGTTCGAAATCACAAAGCGCGCGGCGTTCCAAATTTTATTGCCGAAATTGCGCGCGTCCGCGATTTTTTCCAAATTGATGCGGACATCGTTGCCGGGCGACGCGCTGGTGACAATGAAAAAACGCAGCGCGTCGGCGGAATAATCGGCAATGACATCGAGCGGATTGTCGCCCGCGCGAAAATCGCTCTTGGACATTTTTGTTCCGTCGGTGTGACGCATGATGCCGTGCAAGTACACCGTGTCGAAGGGAATCTCGTCCATCAACTCGATGCCGAGCATAACCATCCGTGCCACCCAGAAAAACAAAATGTCGTAGCCGGTTTCGAGGACCGAACCCGGATAAAAATATCTCAAATCCTCCGTGTCATCGGGCCAGCCGAGCGTCGAAAAGGGCCACAGTCCTGACGAGAACCACGTATCCAACACGTCGGGGTCTTGTACGAGTTTTACGTCTGCGCCAAATTTTTCGCGCGCTTGCTGCTGCGCGTCCGCCGCATCGCGCGCGCAAAACATCGAGCCATCGGACGCGTACCAAACGGGGATGCGATGCCCCCACCACAGTTGGCGCGAGATGCACCAATCGCGAATGTTTTCCATCCATTGATAATAAATTTTTTCAAAACGCTGCGGCACGATTTTGATTTTGCCTGAACGCACCGCTTCGATGGACGGCTCGGCGAGCGGTTTTGTTTTCACGAACCATTGCGTCGAAATCAACGGCTCGATGACGGTGTGACAGCGTTGGCACGTTCCCACGCTCAAGGTGTGATTTTCCACCTTGGCTAAGAGTCCATCGCGTTCCAAATCCGCGACAATTTTTTTCCGCGCGTCGTAGCGGTCGAGTCCCGCGTAGGGTCCGCCGTTTTCGTTTATCGTCGCGTCGGTGTTCATCACATTGATAAACGGCAAATTGTGTTTCATGCCGAGTTCGTAATCGTTCGGGTCATGCGCGGGCGTCACCTTGACCGCGCCCGTGCCAAATGCGCGGTCAATGCTTTCATCCGCGATGATGGGAATGCGGCGATTTAATTCGGGCAGGAGCGCGTTTTTGCCGATGAGCTGTTTGTAGCGTTCGTCGTCGGGATGCACCGCCACCGCCGTATCGCCGAGCATCGTTTCGGGACGCGTCGTTGCCACCGTGATAAATTCATTCGGCGAATTTTCAATCGGATATTTCACGTACCACAAATTACCTTGACGCTCTTCGTGTTCCACTTCTAAATCGCTGATGGCGGATTCATCTTTGGGGCACCAATTCACAAGCCGCGGACCTCGATAGATGAGACCTTTTTCGTACATGCGAACGAACGCTTCGCGCACTGCGCGCGAAAGTTGTTCGTCCATCGTGAACCGTTCGCGCGTCCAATCCACCGACGCGCCCATGCGGCGAATTTGGCGCGTGATGATGCTGCCGTATTCGGCTTTCCAATCCCACACGCGTTCTACAAATTCTTCGCGTCCAAGTTCTTTGCGTGAGGTGCCTTGTTTGAGCAATGCTTTTTCGACAACGTTCTGTGTCGCAATCCCCGCGTGGTCGGTGCCGGGCAGCCACAGCGTCGGCTCGCCCATCATGCGATGCCAACGAACGAGCAAATCTTCAAACGTCACAAACATCGCGTGCCCGTGATGCAATTCGCCCGTTACGTTCGGCGGCGGAATGACAATGACGAATGGCTTTTTGTTTGGGTCAATGTTCGGCGTGAAATAACCTTTCGATTCCCACCAATCGTAAAGGCGTTGTTCGGTTTCACGCGGGTCGTATGCTTTGGGCATTTCGTTAGGCATGATGCCTCCGTGAATTTATGATTTATGAAAGAGTGCAATCGTGCGATGGTGCGATAGTGTGATAGTGCGATAGTGCGATAGTGCGATAGTTCCATCGCGCGCGCGTTGGATCCGTTTATCCGCTTTGCAATCCGTTGGCAGACCGTTCATACCATCGCGCAATCCATCCGCTCACAAAATATCCCAACGCGCCTGCAATCAACGCGGGAATCAACGCGAGCCATGGCACCAACGGCGATTGAATCGTATTGTCGCGCGCAAACAACAAATAGACTGCCATGAAACAGAACCAACTCACGACGAGGGCGTATACGCCCATCAGAATTCCAATCGTTACACGATAGCGTCGCGCATTTTTCAGCGGATAAAAAAAGATGCGCGTGAGGATGCTCATCAAAATGCCGCCCGTCACGCCGACAAAAATTCCGGCGGGAATGCTGAACAAGCCGCCCGCCACCGCGCCGATGAGCCACAAAATGAAAATGCCTCCGAGCGCTGCCAGCGCATTACCGGGCGAAAACAATTCGGTACCGCGATTCGCCATCGCCGCCGCCACTCCAAACACTGCGAGCAGCGCGCCAAAAATCGCCTGCACCGTCAAGGCAATGGCGATGCCGCATACCGTCGCGCGCCAGAGAATGTTCCAGAAAAGATTCAGTGTGGACATGGAGACGGGAGACGGGAGACTAGAGACTAGAGACACGCGTATTACAATCGAAAATCGAAAATTGAAATTCAAAAATCAAAAATCATAAATCCCAAACAAAAAACCCCTCCACCTCAAGGGCGAAAGGGATTCGCGGTACCACCTTGTTCAAGTCAAAAGTGAAAAGTTAAAAGCCAAAAGTAACAAATCGAAACTTTTAGCTTTTCGCTTTTTACTTTTTACTTCTCCATCGCTATAACGGGCTTACCCGCAATTCACTATTCTCTGCAAGAAAGACGGTAACAGATTTCGCGAACTGAACTCGGCGGTGACATTCGGCATTTGGTTGTGAGAATGGTTCTCAGCCATCACGTAGGATGACCATTCTTTGCTGGCACAACAATTTGCGTACTCTTCCGCGTCAAAGTTTTCGTATTGAATTGTGAATTCATTATAGCCAAAGCGCGTACAGGGTCAAGCACATTGACAAAAAAATCAAGCCCGGTACAATAGTTTGCGAAATGGGGCTGTGGCGAAATTGGCAGCCGCGACGGACTTAAAATCCGTTGGAGCAGCCCTCCGTGAGGGTTCGAGTCCCCCCAGCCCCATCTCTCTCGCACGTGACTGACAATCTGCACAAATTGTAAAACCCGCAAGATGTTTCGAACGTCTTGCGGGTCTTTGTTTTGCTTGAATATCTTAACGAATAGGAAATGAACTTGCTGGATGGCTTTTATGGAAAGGGTTATCTTCGCCATGAGCCAGAGTGAACATGGATTTCTCCAAAATCATCAATTTCAATGAAACGGATCTTTTCCGGAAAGAGCCGTGCAGGAAAGCGCGCCGGACGATTTAATTCGGCGCTGGTTGGTGAGCGTGAAATGACAATATACCCACGCTTCAGGTATTTTTCGAGGTATCGCGTGAGGACATCTTCTCGCTCGGTCAGCGACATTGCAGTTGAATCCATGTCACTCCTATTGAGAAAATTCGGATGTCTCTATGTATGAGGATGTAGAATGGCTATTTCATTCAATAGCATCCACAAAAAAGGATATTTGTCAATCCCCCTATATTGAATGTTTTTGTACGTTTGATGGTAAAATGGCAGCCGTTGAACGGAACTCTACCTTCGATGTGCGATCCTCGCGCTCGAAGGTTTTTCATGCATATGCTCCGCAAGAATCGAGTTTTTTATGTCGGAAGAACCTACTCCCACCCCAGAACTTGAACCAACTCTGTCGAACGAGACACAACCTATTATTGACTCTCCCGCCCCGCAACCTTCTGCGCCCGCGCAAAACAATCCCGAAACGAAATCCAAATGGCGAATGTTTGTTGCGCCCGCGTGGTTTTTATTTGGCATTCTCGTCGGGCTGATCGCGTTTGCAGGATATCAACAATTCACCGCCAAACCGATTGCGCCCGTCGCTCCACAAACAATTGATGAGGCAACCATCAAAAACGCGGCGCGCGAAGGTTTGATCGAAGCAATCCAGCAACTGCAAGCGCAAAATTCGGGCAATCAATCGCAAGCGCCCAAGGCGGTGGACAAGAACGCGTTCGTCGTGCGAGACGCAAACGTAATGGGAAACAAAGACGCTCAAGTCTCAATCGTAGAATTCGCCGATTTTCAGTGTCCCTACTGCGGACGACATCATGAACTGGTCGAGCCAACGATTCTGAATGAATATGTGAAAACAGGCAAAGCGAATTTTGTCTACAAACATCTCGCGTTTCTCGGACAAGAATCGGTTTTTGCGGCGGTGGCGGCGGAATGTGCTGCCGATCAGGGAAAATTTTGGGAATATCACGATTACTTGTTTGAACATCAGAATGGCGAAAATCAAGGCGCATTCAACAAAGACAAGCTGATCGAATTCGGCAAAGCGATAAATCTGGATGCCGCGCGATTTGAAAAATGTGTCCAAAGCGATGAAACCATCGCGCGTGTGCAAGCCGACACCCAAGAAGCGCAAAAATTTGGCGTCAGCAGCACACCGACCTTTTTCATCAACGGCAAACCGCTCGTGGGCTTGACCTCGCCTGACGAATTCAAAGCGGCAATTGAACAAGCGTTGAGTGAATAACCCATCTTGCGCATGTCATTTCGAATGTAATGTCCGATGCAGTTCGTCGGCAAAATCTCGATTTTTCAGCGCGAGATTTCTCGCAAAACGGCTCGAAATGACATCCGCGCGTAACGTGAGTGAATAACAAAAAGGTGCGTTCCGGTTCGGAAACGCACCTTTTTTCATTTTAGCGTTTCGAGCGCGCGGCGCGTGATGTATTCACCGATTGCCAGCGAAGCGGTTGCGGCGGGCGAAGGCGCATTGAGAACATGCAGCGCGCGTTCCGATTCCACAAAACAGAAATCATCCAAAAGTTCGCCGCGCCCATTCACCGCTTGGGCGCGCACGCCCGCGCCGCCGCGTTCCAAATGTTCCGCGCGAATTTCGGGCACAAGTTTTTGCAAAGAATGGACGAACGCCGATTTTGAAAAGGAACGATAAAACTCGAACGCGCCGGTCTTCCACCAGCGCTGCGCCATCTTCCAAAATCCTGCAAAGGTAAAAGTATGCAGCGTTTCACGCGCGCTCACCCGCGACCAGCCATATCCTTCACGCGCGAGAGCGAACACTGCGTTGGGTCCCGCTTCCACCAATCCATGAATCGTCCGCGTGAAATGGACGCCCAGAAAAGGCAGCTGCGGATCGGTGACAGGATAAATGAGCCCGCGCACAAGTTCATGGGCTGTAGGCTTGAAAAGATAATATTCACCGCGAAATGGAATGATTTGCACATCGGGCTGCGCGCCGCACAAACGCGCAATTTGGTCTGCATACAAACCCGCGCAGTTCACCACAAAGCGCGCGTGATATTCGCTGCGCGGCGTAGTGAGAATCGTTTCAGCGCCGCGCGTCTCAATCGTCATCACGCGCGCATCCGTTTCGACACAGCCGCCCAGTGCGCTAATTTCCGCGCGCAGTTCCTCCGCGACACGCGTGTAATCCACAATCGCCGTGTTGGGTGAGTAAATGGCGGCAAGCCCTGCGGCGTGCGGCTCAATTTCATTCAATTCCGCCCGTTCTATTTTTTGGACAAACGGCACCTCGTTTGCGCACGCGCGTTCGTACAAGAGTTCAAGGCGCGGTAGTTCCGTCTCATCCGTGGCGACGATCACCTTGCCTACGCGCTGAAACGGAATCGCGTGTTGTTCGCAAAATTCCACCATCTGCCGCGCGCCGCGAACGCATAACTCTGCTTTGAGCGAATTCGGTTTATAGTAAATGCCTTGATGAATCACACCGCTGTTGTGTCCGGTTTGATGCGATGCCAGCGCGCCTTCTTTTTCCAGAATCGTGACGCGCGCATTTGGCACATGTGTCAGGAGCGCGCGCGCCGTCGCCAGCCCAACAATTCCGCCACCGATAATGCAATAATCAATTGTCATAGAAATTCACACGCAGCCGCGCTGCGCCATGTTATAATTTTTGTCACGTTGTGAGGAACACGATGCGCATACGACTCAAAGAACGACGCCAAGAAACTTTCGACATTTACACTTTTGTATTTGATCTGGCAGGACAGCGCTTTCCGTACATCGCAGGTCAATTTGCCTTTTTCGAACTCGATCAACTTGAACTAGCCGATCCGCGCGGCAAGCGTCGTCATTTCACTCTCTCCTCTTCCCCGACTGAACATGACATTGTCCAATTTACCACAAAATTGCGCGGTTCCGGCATGAAAGAAACTCTGCGTACCGCGCCGTTGGGCTTGGAACTCACGCTCGAAGAAGCGCGCGGGCGCTTTACGCTTCCCGAAAGCGCGGCACAGCCGATTGTGTTTTTAGGAGGGGGGATTGGCGTGACGCCGTTTCGCTCGATGCTGCGCTATGCAAGCGACGAAAATCTGCCACACAAAATAACGATGCTCTACTCTGCGCGTGCGCCGACCGAGATCGTGTTTCGCCGCGAATTCGAATTGCTGCCGCAAGAAAATCCAAATGTAGAGATAATCCTCACGGTCACGGATGGGCATGGCGAGTGGACGGGCGAAACGGGACGCATTGATGCGGCGAAAATCGAAAAATTCGTCGCCGATATTCCCAATTCAATCTTTTATACCTGCGGTCCGCCCCCGATGGTGCAAGCGATGGAGGAGTTACTTTACACCATGCATGTTCCCGACGAAAAGATTCGCGTGGAACGCTTTTCAGGATACAAATAAACAAGCCCGTCGCTGCACAGCGACGGGCTTGTTGTTCTATCCGCCAATCCATCGAACATATAACGGCGTAATGTCTTGCCCACTTGCCTTTTGAAACATCTCGATCAAATCCTTTGGTTCTGCGATGCGATATTTGTACGCCTCGTAATATCCGCGCAGCGCTTTGAAAAATGCTTCATCGCCGATTTTGTCGCGCACCGCCTGGAAAAATTTCGGACCTTTGGCGTACACGAACGCGCCATAACTTTCTTCGATGTAGGCGCTCGATGGCAAACCGGCAGACATGTCGCCATAGCGCTTGCGCGCGGCTTCATATTGCGCGTCAAAATAATTTTGTTGCAGCGTGCGCGCAACGTCTTTGCCATATTGCGTTTCAAAGTAGACCAGCGTCGCATACTGCACCAATGCCTCGTCCAGCCACGGACGATTTACTTGATCATTGCCGACGACAGAATAAAACCATTGATGCGCCACTTCATGCGCGGTCGCAAATTCAAACGCGTTCAGTTGCGCGGGGTCTTGGTACAAATCGCTCGCAACCGTTACGACTCCGGGATATTCAATGCCGCCCGCAGTAGTCGGCGTTTCTACTAGATCCAATTCTTTAAAGGGATAGGGTCCAAACTTTTCTTGAAAGACGCGCACTGCATCCACCGCCCAATTTAACGCACGCACACCCGCTTCCGCATTCTCTTCGCGATACCAAGAATTTACAGTTATATCATCCAGCCGCGCGGAGGTTCGCTTCATGCGGTCTGTCAGATTCACGTCAAAATCGCGCATCGGCGCGGCGACAAAGCGCCGCGTCGTGCGGTCGCCATTCTTTGTTTCCTGAATCATCTCGCCCGAAGCGATCACATTGTATTGTGACGGCGCGGTGATGGTCACATCATAAATACTGCTGTCCGAATAAACGAGATCGCCAAAAGAGGGCGGAAGTTCGGTGTGCCATCCTTGCGCGTCGTATGCGGGAATGATTGGATAAATGGTGGGAAGCGTAGTAATCCAATCCGTGCGCGTGAAATCGGCATAGCGCGCTTGGGCGTCACGCGGCACTTGAATCACGTAATCCATTCGCAAGACGGCAACACTTCCAACCGGAAGGGGATGGCGGAGTTGGACACGTAGCGTGGTATCGGATTGTTCCAGACTTGTCTCTAAATTATTTTCGCCGCTGCGGACATTTTGGACTTTGATATTTCCACCGCCGTCCGGATAATTTGCAAAGAGGCGAAAATAAATTTCGTCAAGCGGATGATCCGTGCGATTTGCAAAAATGACGCGCTGACTGCCCTGAATCTCCGAGAGATCATCGTTAAAATTCCACGCCATTGTGTAGATTGTCTCGTTATTGACAATGTTCAAATCTTGCGCGAATTGCGGGCGCAAGGTGGAATCGAAATTGACAGACGGGGTGGTTCCGGGCACGACGGGCAAAGGTTGCGCGTTGGCGGCTTGCGTTGCGCGAGGAGCAGGGCGCGTGTTGTAATCAGACGGAAGGATGGTCGGACCCACCGGCGGCAGCGCGGGCAAAACAAGCGGCGTGGGTTGGGGCGTGACTGTGGGCAGAGACGCGGCGGGCGTCGCACATCCGATCAACGCGAGTAAAAAAATGATGAGGGATCGTCGAACCATAAATCCTCCGTGCGGCTTTGGCGCACAATGTTCCGATAATTCTATCGTCGCGACATGAAAGCCATCTTAAAATTCAATGACGCGTACGCTCAATCTTCCGCCACGGGATCAATTGATTCTCTGCGTTGACCCAGACCATTGTCGTCCGCGCGCGCAGCAAAATCTCGCGCGATGCGGCATGTAACATCTCTACGTCCCATTCGCCGAAACAGTTCCCCTGCCGCATCCAGCGCGTGCGGATTTCAATTTTATCTCCCTGTCGCGCGGGACGCGCGTACTCGAGCGTATGGCGATAGAACCATGGCAGCGGCGCAGCGCCCTCGAAAGAAATTCGATAGCCAAGCGCACACAACGCGTCGCGGACGGCTTCTTCAAGCCAATCTACATACACCGCGTTGTTGGTATGCTGCGCCGAATCGGTTTCGTAGAAAAAAGCGCGGCGCGTAATGGCATGTTCAAAAAGTGGCGGGTCCGCAGAATCTACGGTAAGCTTGGTCAGCGGGGGGAGCGTCGGTGGGTCATGCTGTTCGAACATGGTAACGATTTCGGGAGGGATTCGCGCAGGCGTCATAGTCGCGGCATCCACGTACACCCAATTCGCAATCCCGCGCGCCAAAAGTCTGCCATCGCGGACGCGACGCACCTCATAATTTCGGTCGGAACGCACGCGCGCCATTGACGAAACCCACGTGCGAATTTCCAGCGCGTCGAGATAACGCGGCGCGCAGAGCCGCTCCAGCTGCATCGTCCGAATCACCCAAAACTGTCCGCGCTCCCGGTACCATTCAAAAGTAAAGCCAAAATGCGCCGAGCCGCGTATCGCCGTCTCTTCGAAATAGCGAAAAAGGTTGGCGCACGACACCTCCTCGCGCGCATCCACTTCGTACAGCCGAACGGTCACAGGAAAAATATAGGTTGTGTTCGCCACACGCGGATTGTAGCACATAAATTCTTCTCACCGCGTTTTCATTTCATTTTAACCCCCACTTGACACGCGCGCGGATTTCAAGTATTCTTGCGCACGTTTGGTGGTATCAGCACGGATGCAATTCTTTGTTTTTCGTTCAGCAGTGGCACGACGTTCGTTGATCAATACAACGCCATAGCACCTGCCCGCGATTTGCGAGCGGTAGGTTGCATGGCGTTTTTGCTTTTGCGGCGCGTGCGCCGCAAACTTTCATTGCATCTCACCCATTATAGACCTCGCTCCGGTCTCCTAAATCCAATTGAAAGGAGGTGATACAATTCATGGACAACCGCATCACTGGCACAGTCAAGTGGTTCAACGCCGCCAAGGGCTACGGATTCATCGCACACGATAACGGCGATCAAAAGGACGTTTTCGTCCACTATTCTGCCATCACGATGGACGGCTATCGCTCGCTCAATGAGGGCGACAAAGTCGAATTCACAATCGTCGATGGCGCCAAAGGACCACAGGCTGAGAATGTCACCAAAGTGGCATAATCCTTTCCGTTGGTCGCAAGACAAATTATTGCAGGCGCGGTGAATACCGCGCCTGTCCTTTTTCTACAAAAGAGAAACGGCTGTCGCAAGTAATGCGGCAGCCGTTTGCTATTTCTTTGCAACTCACTCGTTGCCACTTTTTTATTGCGTCAGGAGGAGCAAGATACCCGCCAGCGCCAAAATTACAACCAGCGCAACGAGGATGATGAAAATCGTTCGCATTCGATTGTCGGATGGCGCGGCAGCAGGAGCTTGGCGCAATGTTTGCGCGGTGGACGCGGAATCGGGTGTGCGCGCAGAATTGTCCAGTTGACTCGCGCGTGCCGCGAACAAGCCATCCCGCGCTTGAACATTGTCGGGATCGAGTTGCAGGGCGCGTTGATACAGTTCTATCTTTGTTTGCGGGTCTTGTGTCAAAGAAGCTTGCGCCAACAACGCGTTCAAATCGTCTGTCGGTGCGGTGCTTGTAGCTGGCGGCGGCGGATTGGAAAATTGAGTTTCAGACGGCGCAGCAACAGTTGGCGCGGTTGAATCAGGAACCGTCGGAGGTTTCAGAGCAACCAATCCTGCGCGCGCGCGCGAATCGCGCGGATTCGTTTCCAATGCGCGGTTGAGATATTCGACTTGAGTTGCGGAATCTGTACTCGTCCCCGCGAGCCACACCCACGCGTCGGTGGAGGATGAATCGAGTTCTGCCGCGCGTTGAAATAATGTCTGCGCCCGGTCCGTCAAACCTACTTCGGCAAGCTCTTGCCCCATCGCCACAAGCAATCCCACATCCTCTTGCAGCGCGCCCGCCGTGCGCCGCGCAATCGTCGCGTCGAGCGTACGCGCCAAAGGTTGATTTTTTTCGTCGAGCGCGTACGCGTAGCCATAGCTCACCAGCGCTTCATCTGCGGAGGTTGCCGTTTCCGCGCGTCCCTGCCATGCCTGCGCGTCCTGAGGATTGAGTTCACTTGCGCGCGCAAACATCTGATAGGCGAGTTCCATGTCGCCTTGCTTGCGCGCCGTTTGCCCGCGCAAGAGCATTTCGTTGGGGTCATCCCAATTGCTGCTCAACTTTATACTCCTTCGACGCGATTGCGCCCGGCGCGTTTCGCCGCGCGCAAAGCTTGATCCGCGATGCCAAACAAATCAAATACCGAAGCGACTGTACTGCGATAAACGGCAACGCCAAAACTGGCAGTCACTTGCCACACATCCTCTTCGGTCTGCACTTGAATCTCCGCCACCAACATACGCAAACGCTCTGCAACCGCGATGCCCTGCTCTTTTTTCGCCATCCACAACACAAGTCCCAACGTGTGCGGACTCAGACGCCCCACCAAATCTACGCGTCGCACGTGCTGACGGACGGTGTGCGCCACGCGCCGCATGACTTGATCTGTCTCTTGCGGACCGAGCTGCAAATGCATCGTACCAAAATCATCAACATCCATCACCACCGCGCATAGGGTGTGTTCAAAGCGCCACGCGCGCCGAAAATCGCGATCGGCGAGTTCAAAAAATTGCTCGCGCGTGATCAGTCCTGTGACCGGATCAAGTGGTTCGAGGCGTTTGACGCGCGCCGCGAGACGCGCCAGTTCAATACCAATTGCAGCTTGTTGGGACAACGCCGTAACACTGTCCAGCATCGCGTTTGTGAACGTTTCTGGCGGCGCGGTCTCGTGCGCGATCGCAATGCCAAGCACCTGATCTTGGAACAACAGCGGCACGCCGAGCGTATTTTGGCGCGGCGAATTCGCGCTTTCGCCAGCCCAACGCAGCGTTTTTGCGGATGCCACGCGCAGCGCGAAATTTTCGTCAATCTCGTTCGCGTAAACGCGCCCTGCCTCCGTCCGCGCGGTAAAGCCGTGCGAAGCCGTAAGATGCAGCTGCCCATCGGCGTGTGAAAGCAACACAAAGGTGTGCGCGGCGCGCGTGGCACGCGCGAGTTCGATCACGAATTGATTCAACAGTCCGTTGAGTTCGGTCGCGTTGGTAATGCTTTCGAGCAACGGCGTCGATTTGGCTTCGACGAGTGTGGCGGCAGGTGGCGCAACGCGCGCTTCCTCACGATGCAGCGGGGGCAGTTTTCCTGCCGCGCGATCAATGAGGATTGCCAGTCGGTTCAGGTCGTCCAGCGGCTTGACGAGATAATCGAACGCGCCTTCACGGACGCCATTCGCGGCAGCAGCAATCGAATTGGCATCCGCGAGAAGGATCACCGGAATCGGGTGGACTCGTTCTTGAGCCGCCCGTACGAGTTCCAGCGCGTCGTGCTTGGGCAACTCGACTTGCGCGACAACCACGTCAAGCGAATTGTTTTGCATGTGCGCCAGCGCTTCGCTGCCATCGGCTGCGGGAACGACGAAATAACCTTGCTGCGTCAACGCGCTTTGCGCCGCCACGCGAACGAGAGGGTCGCTTTCTGCCACCAGTACGCGCAAATTTGCCATGTCCAAAAATTATACTCGGAATCAACGTGCGCGTAAATGCCAAGATAATTACAAAAAAAAGAGCGTCCGCAGTATATTTCTTTCAACCGGAACGCTCAATAGGCATTTTTTCGTTGACACGCGGTGCAATCCCAATTATCATCGCCGCATGTCATTCCTCTCACGCCTACCGCTAATCACGCTGATTGTCGCGCTGGCAATTTTCACGCTCATCCTTTATCTCACAATCACGTCGGGGGCTGGCATCGCCCAGCCCATCAACCTCGTACTGGTGTTGTTGATGGCGCTTTCCATCGGATTGATGTTTCGCGCGCAGAATCCGAACAATGAGAGCGCCGCGTTGATGTTGTGGTTCGGCGCCGGCGTGTGGGGTGCAGCAGCATATCTCAACTTTCAGATGTTGGGCATTTTGCTCCTCCTCGTTGCGCTGTTGGCGGCAGTCAGCGCGTTTTGGATCGAACGCGAAAGTCGCATTTTTTCATTCACCGGACCCGCCCTGTTTATCGCCACAGGACTTGCGCTTGTCGTGCTTTCTTTTGTGCTGGCGCGTTGAGCCGCTGCTTGATGCTGTTTTGCCCACGCGAACAGCGGCAACTCATTGCGCGGCATGGGCAATTGTGCGCGTGCGGATTTCGGCAGCGCGCGGCGTTCCGCGAAATGCTTTTCGAGCAGCGACGTTGTGATGCCCACACTCGAGAGGAGCGTGGCGACGCTTTGCGCGAAAAATTCTGCATAGCGCTTTGTGTCATAACCGCACGACCCATCAAGATATTCCATCGGGCGCGCGCGGTCAGAGGGAACGCGCGCGGTATTGTCCAAAATCACGTACTTTATATTTTCTCCTGCCGCGAGTTCGACGCCGCTTTCCAAATGCTGTCGCGCCACAATCGCGTTCAGGTGATTCGTTTTGTATTCGCGCGGGTCGCGCGATAGACGCTGTGAAATAGCGAGTTGGTCGAATGGCACTTGCCCCGCGTAAAGTGCATCGAGATAATCCATCGCGAGATTCAAAACCTCTTTTAGCTGTGTGCGAAATTCGGCGCGGTTTTTTGCTTGCGCGAGCAGGTTGAGCATTTCCGTTTGGGCGTGCTTGATGAACAATGGCGTATCGTGACACCGCGCTTCGATGCCGCGCGTTTTGATTTCCCCATCGGTGAACACGCCAAAATAACGATTTGCCACGCCCAAACCCGCGTCTTGGCGCGAAGGCGGAAAACAAATCCAGTGATAGACTCCTTCTAACTCAATCGGCAGATTCGTTGTCTCGAAAATGGCGTGTGTGAGTTCAGTGTATTCCTCCTCACGCACGTTTTTCTTTTGGATGTAGAGCGCGTCCACAATCGCGTGAATCAGTTTAAAGCCGCGCGCTTCGGCGAGTTCTTTGGCGGCGAGTAACGCATCGCGTCCATACGCGTTGATCGCTTCGTGCGCCTCGATTTTTCCAAAACGCGCGTTTTTGTAGCCCGTATAACCAAACACTGTGACCAACGCCCATTTCAAACACGAGACGCGGCGTTTGTAGATTTCTTTTTGCGCGCGGTCAGTCGTCGCCTTGGCAAGTCGTTTGTATTGCGAACGTTTGGCGACAAGGGGCGCAATCGTTTTCGGAATAAGACCGCGCTGTTTTTGACACGCCCAAAATGCAAGTTCGGGAACATGATTTTTGGAAGCGCCATGCGATTCCCTACAACACGCGCAATTCAACGTTTCGGCGGAGAGGTTGAATTTGTCCATGATGGTCGGGAACATGGATGTAAAATCGAGTTCGGCGACGCCTTCATGCAGACCGATGAGGGGTTGATAAATCAAACCACCTTTGTCGGCAGTGATGAAATGGTCGGCAGTCTGCCATTCTTCGGATTCGCTTTTCACGAGCGGAATCAAAATTTGGTCGCGGTAGGCAGTGGCGACTTCCATCGCGGAAACGCACGTTCCCGTACTCACACGCGCGACGCGCTGCACGGGCAATTGACTGACGCGCGCCAATTCAAAAATCCCATCCAGCGAATAGTCGTCCATCAAAAACGCGTTGTCACAATCAATGTGCCAGCGTCCAAACAAAAGATGCGACGCGGTTTTGTACACGATGCGCCCATAGGAAAAATAGGAACGCGCGGGGCGAAATTCAATCGCGCGCTCGGCGTCACGATTCAATGGCAGCGGCACGCCGTAACGCTGTGACATTTCCAAGAGACGCGGCAGGATGAACGAATCGCCCCACGCACTCACAAGCACATCGGGGTCGTACTGCAAAAGCAATTCTCGAAATCGAATCAACATTTCGCGCGGGTCGTCGGCAATCAAAACGCGAGTCGTATCCTCGACGCTGATTTCAAGCGGACGCGGGCGGGCGTCGTGATTTGGGTTTATCGAATCGGCAAACGATTCGCCTTCACCCTCTAATCTGATGGTCATCAGTTTGAGCGGCGGTAACGCGTAATCTACCGCCCACTGCGAATCGTGATTCTCGATTTCTGCAATGCGGTTGCTTGCAATGCGATTGTTTGCATCGGTTTCCACTTGCACGCGCGCCAAAGGAAAGAGATTGTGTTCGTAATAATAAATTTGCGCGGGCGCAACGTCCGCGTTGTAGTAGGTGAGGTTCGGAAAATGCCGCTTGATGGTTTGCACGAGGCTTGGAAAACGCGCAGGAGCAGACACAACCACTTGAAGCAATTCGATTTCGCGGCGTTGAAATAAATCATAACGTGAGGCGCGCTGCATGGTGACAGGCAAACGCGCGGATGCGATAAACGCGCAAACATTGTGCAGTTCGCGCGCGGCGCCGTGAATGTAAAACGAGATAGCCAGCGTATCGGTGAAACAGTGCGCGCACGAATCCGCGTCAATCATCCAAACCGTCATCCCCTGCGGCGAGGGATACACGTCGAATAGCCATCCGTTCAGTATTGTCATGTGGAATTTGCTCCAAAAGACGTTCCAATAAAATTTCGAGATGTCGAACGCGCTTGTGTTCTTCCATCAGCATGGCGAGCAGCATTGCTTCAAAGGGTAGCAAGTGAGAGGCATTCGCCAACGCGGCAACATGAAACCGCGCGGCGCGGAATAAATCATCCAACGCGGCTTGATCGGGTTGACGCAAGGCGCGTCGAAACTGGGCGAGTGCGGCTTGTTCGTTGAGAATGACTTGGGTCGCGGAGGGTAACGTGTGTCCCATCAGAACATCTCCGTAAAAGCAAGTTGCTGCGCGTTGACTTGATCGAAGACGATGGGCGAGGGCTGCCAATACGCGTGGACGGCATGTTTGACGAGTTCCATCAAGTGGGCGCGTCCGCCCAATTTCGGCAATGCCATTGAAAGCAAAATCGGTAATCCGTCCGCAGCAACGATTTTGAGATGCGTTAAAATTTGTATCAAAAGGCGGATGGCTTCGCTCTCTTTTACATCTTCATCGTAGAACGTTTCGAGCAAACCAATCACATAGAGCGCATCGTACGCGTCTTGATTCTGCGCGTAGAGGGACAAAACGCGGTGCTGTAATTGGTAGCAGGTCAGCGGGCGCGACAGTTCAATGCAGGACAAGAGCGCGGCGGGGTCAAAGCCATGCGCGCGCGCGAGACGCGCCAAACGATACGCGTCGAAATGATTGTCGCCGATGACCAGCGCCAAGTGTTCGCCGCGTGCGGCGCGGATGCACAGGGATTGCAGAATGAGCGAGTGGGTTGACTTGCTGTCACCGCACAGCGCGATGATTTTTTGGGAAAGCGGAATGTGCGCGGGGTCGGGGTGCGCGAGGGATTTTGTAAGAGTAATCGGAACAGACACAGCAATCTTATAGCACGTCTGTTCTATAAATTAAATGGGTCAATGTCCCATCTTTTACCCTGCGCTGCAAAAATGGAGCTTTGTACTAGGTAATTGTCCCGGCTCGATTGAGGGTACGCCTATTTCCCATCCTCAACATCTTTCAATACATATTTGATTTCATGTCGCGAGCTGATGCCAAGTTTGGAATATACGCGCGAGAGATGATTGCGGACTGTTTTCTCGGAGAGGACGAGTCTGGCAGCAATTTCAGCATCGCTCAGCCGCTGTGCGGCAAGACGCGCGATCTGTTGTTCGCGTGCGGTGAGTTTCCGCCACAAACTTTTTGCGTCGCCCATAGGATTCATCATGGATGGATGGAATTGGATGGTGAAAAAGTTACGGCGGCTTGGCGTGCGTCCATCTTTGCTCATCGTGTCATCCTAACCGTCAAGGCATCAAAAAAAGAAAAATCAGAACAGTTGTTCTGTAAGGATTATAGCATTGTTGCTGTCTCGCCCATCCTTAAAAATTTTTCCCGTAATCGTTCTGTAAGAGATCGCAGCGTTGTTGCGCCAATACTGTGATTAAATTACAATCCAAAGCACATATGGCAAAACCTCTGATCGTGATAACGAATGACGACGGCGTGAAATCGCCGGGACTGCTCGCCGCCGCTCACGCGCTGCGCGGGCTGGGCGAACTCATCGTCGTCGCTCCGCGCGCGCAGCAATCATCTTCGGGACGCGCGTTTTATGGGGGCAAACGCCCCGCGTTGAAATCGGTAGTGCGCATCGGACGCCAGCAAATTCGTACCATCGCGGTCGATGCGTCGCCGGCTGTAGTCATGCGTTACGCGTTACTGCTCGGTGTGCCGCGCAAACCAGCCCTCGTGGTCAGCGGCATCAACTATGGCGAAAATTTGGGCAGCGGCTTGACAATCAGCGGCACGGTCGGCGCCGCATTGGAAGCCGCCGCCGACGGGGTTCCCGCCATCGCCGTATCACTCGAAACCGCAAAAGAATTTCACACCACACACAGCGACGCAATTGATTTTTCCATCGCCGCGTATTGGACGCGCTGGATGGCGGAGCGGATTCTTGCGCACGGCCTTCCCACGC
The DNA here is from genome assembly GCA_004295045.1 of Chloroflexota bacterium. Lineage (GTDB taxonomy): Bacteria > Chloroflexota > Anaerolineae > UBA4142 > SHND01 > SHND01. Next base: position 231,846 of record SHND01000024.1, read on the forward strand.
CCGCCTCCTTGATGAACATGAATGTGCCGAGTACGGCGACAAAGGGAACGGCGTGGCGTTTGACGCGCGCGTCGCAGCAAGCCTATTTCCAGTCGCTTGTCGCAAATGGGAAATTCGTCGGCTATGATGTTGTGATCAATGATGCATCGTTAGAAAAAGATTCAGATATTTACGCGGTGCGCGTAGACCAAGTTGTTTCCGTCACACCGTTGACCTACGACTTGACCGCGCGGGTGGATTTCAAAGCATTTGCGAAAACTTTAACCCAGAGACTCGATGGCAAACCACAAAGAAATTGAAAAACTGATCAAGCGTTTTGGAAATTTTGAACGCCGCACGTTGGAATACAAAGATTTGTCGCCGGGCTTTGGTGAATGGATAAAAAAGTTGACGCGGCGGCGCGGCGAAATCGTGCTGGTCGTGCCGCGCGGTGAGGGACGCGTGCTGCTTCACACCAAGCCGCATTATCCTGAAGAGGTGTATCGCTTGCCAACCGGCGGGATTCATCGCGGCGAGAATGTGATAGATGCGGCAAAACGCGAAGTGTACGAAGAAATTGGTTTCAAGCCCAAAGCCCTGTATCTGCTTGGTCTACTGGAGAATGTGTTTTGGGTGGATGACGAGCAGTACGTCTATCCCTCGTTTATTATTCAAACGCAAGAATTTACGCGCAAACCCAAACCGACAGACCTCGACGAATTGATTTCGGGCTTTCGCGATGCCGATCAACCAGAGCTGCGCGCTGTGGCGCTGCATTTGGCGAGTCTGCCGGGCATCTGGCGAGAATGGGGACGCTTCCGCGCCGCACCGCACCTCTGGCTGGCGGAACGGATGGAATGGGAAAAATTGCGCGCCGCCAATTTTTAACGCGTCATCCCTTTTTGTCTCCCGGGCGCGCGAGCAAAACCTTTTTTATTTTCGGTCCTTGCATCTTGGCGACAGTGAGCTTGAGATTTCCGATGTGAGTGGAATCGCCTTCTTTCGGCACGCGTCCCATCCGCGTCAAGATGAGTCCCGCCAGCGTTTCATAATCATCCGATTCGGGCAGTTCGATCCCCAGCTGCGCGTTCACCTCATCCACGCTCATCATCGCATCCGCCTCGATCCGTCCATCCTCCGTGCGGCGCAGCGCCGCTGTATTCGCCGCGAGTTCGTCGCTGACACTGCCGACCACTTCCTCGATTAGTTCTTCGATCGTCACCATGCCAGCCGTGCCGCCGTACTCGTCCAACACAATCGCCATCTGCGCTTTGGCGCGCTGCATTTCGTTAAAGAGTTCGCCAATCGCTTTGGATTCGGGCACGTAGAGCGGCGTGCGCATTAGGTCTTTGATTGGAATTTCGCGCGCCGCGCGGTTTTTTGCCATGACGCGCAAAATATCCTTAACCCAGACAAAGCCGACAACATTGTCTAAATTCGCATGATAGACCGGGAAACGGCTGTGACTCACTTCGGAAAAGAGATCGAGAAAATCTTGAACCGTCGCGGTGTCTTCGACCGCGCGCATCGCAGTACGCGGAACCATCACTTCACCCACCTGCGTATCTGCGAATTCAAACGCGCGTTCCGCGAATTCGCGTTCCACCGGTTCCAATTCGCCGCTGGCGGTACTCGCGCTGACGAGCATTTTTAATTCTTCGACCGAATGGACCAGTTGATGTCCCGTCGGACGATTCAGCCCCACCAACTTGAGCAACCCGTTGCCCGCGCCATTCAATGCCCAAATCGCCGGACGAAAGATATTTTCAAATACAATCATCGGGCGCGCGACAACGAGCGCGGATTGTTCGGGATACCCCAACGCGACAGATTTCGGCGCGAGTTCGCCGATGACAACATGCAGAAACGTGATAATGGAAAAGGCGATGATGGTGGAAATGATCGCCGACGTGGCGTGCGATACAAATGATTCGGGCAGCAGCCCAAAGAGCGGCTCGATCAAATGCGCGATCGCCGGCTCGCCAATCCAACCGAGCGCCAGCGACGCAATCGTGATCCCCAACTGTGTCGCTGCGATAAAACGGTCGGGGTCGTGAATCACATGCTTGACGGTGTGCGCGCTGGCGTTCCCCTGCGCGACCAATTCTTCGATGCGCGTTCTGCGAACGCTCACCAGCGCGAATTCGGCGGCAACGAAAAAAGCATTCGCTAAAATCAGAAGCGCGGCGACTCCGAGAAAGAGAAAATCTATGGCAGTTTGATTCATAACGGAAAAAAGCGTATTGCCTCAATTGTCGAGATAATTACGCTTGTGTTTTGCGCGCAATGAGGATGATTGCGCGAATCGAAAACATCAATTTGCTATTTTCGATTGAGAATGAAATCCGGCGGATCTCAAGAACCTGCGGTTTTTTTCCTGCTCACGATGACAACTTCGTGCAACGTGAAATAAAGTTTTTCACCCTCGCTGCGCGGCTTGAGCCACGCGGCGACGGGTTCTGGCACATTCGCCATCCATTGCCGCAGTTTTGTTTTCAGTTCGTCACTCGCGCCCATGCGGTCTGCCCACGGGTCGAATTCCATTTCCTTTTCCAATTCTTCAGTGTGTTCCACTGTAACCCCCGCGTCAGCGAACATTCCCTTTAAGCGTGCGGTGGGAAATTCCCAATGATGTGAGGGGTCGCGCAGCTGCTCCCAGTGGTTAATGTGACCGGCGGTTACCTTGTCGGGCGGAACGATATTGTCCGTGAAACCGATCAAGCCGCCGGGTTTGCAAACACGCACCATTTCGACAATGGCTTGGCGCGCATCGGTATAGTGATGCAGCGCGATGCGATTCGTCACCAAATCAAATGTGTTATCCTCGAACGGCAGCGCGTGCGCGTCGGCGGGTTCGAATTCGATATTGGTGATGCCGCGCTCATTCGCAAGACGGCGCGCGGTTTCGAGCATTTGCGGCGTGAGGTCAACGGCGACAACGTGCGCGACGAGCGGCGCGAATTTCAAGGCGGTGTGTCCCGCACCGGTCGAAACATCGAGCATGTTCCAGGTTGGTTGTGGATGTGTGAGTTCAACGAGGCGCGCGAGACTTTCACCTTGCGCGTGAACTGCGCTGGTCGCGTACTTGTCGGCATGCGCGCCGAATTGTGCTTGAATCTGTTTTGTAGAATCATTCATTTTGGGGATATTCCTATTGATGATGTGGTGATGCTTGCATACATTCCTTTTTAAGATTTTATCACCTTTTCCAACAAATCCTTGCAGGTAAGAATCGCAGCCCGGATTGATGCCGCATTCGGGGGCTTGATGCTGAGAGGATTTAGAAAACGCGGATTCTCGCGAAAAAAACATTCGCGTTCCTCCGCGTCACCAAGCGTCCGATAGATTTTGGTTGCGGCTGGATGCCGCGCGATGCTACCGCAAACGAAATGGGAATTTGATTTTCATCTTGTGTCTGCGCGTCCCATCCCCGCCTCCAGCGCCATCAACATCAACTTGGCGCGGTCAGTGGCATGGAGTTTGAGCAGCACATTCGAAATGTAATTGCTCACCGTCTTGCTGCTGAGGTTCAACGTCGTCGCAATTTCGGCGTTCGTTTTGCCCTGCGCGATGAGTTCTAAAATTTCGCGTTCACGCGCGGTGAGCTCGTCAAAGCTTTCTTTCGGCGCGTTCGGCTGCGGCGCATTGAGATAGCCCAACACTTTTTGCGCGATGCCCGGGCTAAAGATGGCGCCGCCGTTTGCGACCGTGCGAATCGCCCGCAGCAATTCATCTTGCTCTGTATTTTTGAGCAGATACCCGCTCGCGCCGGCGCGAATCACCGGGAACACTAACGTATCATCATCAAAGACGGTGAGGACCAAAATGCGAATGTGAGGACTGGTGCGATGGATGCGACGCGTCGCTTCAATGCCGTTGATGCCCGGCATACGCACGTCCATCAAAATCACGTCCGGTTGCAGCGACGCCGCCAACTCGACGACTTCTGCGCCATCGCGTGCTTCGCCGATAACCTGCATATCTTGATGCTCTGCCAGCATCGTTTGCAAGCCGCTGCGCGTGATGGTCTGGTCATCGGCAATGAGAATACGTATCGAGTCCATAAAATTTATTCCACTTGGAGAGTGAACGGAATTTGCGCGCGCACCGCCGTTCCGCCGCCGCGATTTTGCAGAATATGACACGCGCCTCCGACTTCGGCGGCGCGCGCCCGCATTGAAAGCAGCCCCAATCCATGCGCCGCCGTTGGCGCAATTCCGCGTCCATCATCCACAATCTCCAATTCCAAAATACGCTTGTTTGAGCTTGAATCCGTTGGCGCTACGCGCAAACGAATGTGGCAGACCTTTGCCCGCGCATGTTTGTCCACGTTGGTTATGGCTTCCAGCGCGATATAGTACGCCGCCGTTTCAATCTCGGCGGGCAGCGGCGGCAGCGTTTCGGGCGCGTCCACCAAAATTCGCAAGCTGGGATAGCCGTGCGCGCGTTCGCGCAATGCGTCGCTCAATCCCAAAACCTCCAACTCGGGCGGATAAAGTTGGTGCGAGAGATTACGCACCTGCGTTGTTATGGCGACGAGTTGTTGTTTGAGGTTGGCAAGAAACTCGCCCGAAATTTGCGCGAAAGCTTCGGGCGGCTTGGGCGTCGCGTTTTCGATTTGCCGCGTCAACGCGACGAGTTGATGTCCCACGCCATCATGCAAGTCACTCCCCAGTTGGCGCCGCGCCTCACCTCGTTCTGTGACAATGCGTAAACGCGCTTGTTCCAAATCATTCGTCAACGCCGCCGTGCGCGCGACGATACTGATTTGACGCGCGAGGTCGCGTAACAATCTTTCATCCGCCGCGCTGAGCGTTTCGCCCGGCGCGCGCGGCGCCGCAATCAATTCCCCAATCGGTTCGCCCGCGTGAATGAGCGGAAAGCGATTCACCGTTTTCGGAGCTGTGCCATGCGCCGCAACCGTTTGCAAATTTCCATCTTGTTCCAGCGCAATCGCCACATACGGCAGTTTCAACGCGGCGGCTACAGTTTCCACCGTCTGCGTCAATGCGGAAGCTGGCTCGATCGCGTTTTCGAGCTGCGCGCCGAGACGCGTCAGCACGCGATATGGGTCATCGCGTTCGCCGTACATGAGCCGATTGACGCCGCGCTGCAAGCGTTCGCGCA